>CAWDSU010000001.1:0-108548 GCA_963805035.1 uncultured Methanoregulaceae archaeon
CACCATGTCTATCAAAATTGAGATGCTTACTATTTATGGATTACCTTCGTTCCAACGGCAGCGGGCTTCGCCGTGGTTCGTTCGTTGTCGAAAGAACGTTCGTTAATTATTTAACAGGCAAGGTCAACTTAGTTGAGCATGAAATCCGGGTTGCGCAACCAGCTCGCCGAGAAGATGGCGGGCGAGATTACGCTGTCGGACTCACCGGGGCTTGCACTCAAAAAGTGGCGCCAGAACTTCGAGATCGCGCCGGGCGTCCTCTCGGACCGCCTGGGTGTCTCCCCTTCCGTGATCAGCGATTACGAGAGCGGCAGGAGAAAAAGCCCCGGGACCGCCGTGGTCGGCAAGATTGTCGACACTATCCTCTCCATCGATGAGGAAGGCGACGGTAAACACATTCAGAAATTTCCCTCCATGCTCTTTATTGGCGTTGCTGATGACGTGATCCTCGACATCCACGAGAACACAAACCCGGTGGCGTTGCAGGAACTGACCGATGCGATCGGCTGCACCCTGCTCTGCGGGTCGATGGAACAGACTATCTTTGGCTACACCGTGGTCAACAGCCTCAATGCGATCCTCCAGCTCTCGGCGAGGAGTTTAACCGCATTTACGGCTGGAGCACGGAACGGGCACTCATCTTTACGAACGTTTCGACCGGCAAGTCGCCCATGGTCGCGATCCGGGTCACGCCGTTTAAACCGCGGTGCGTGATCCTTCAGGGGATTGCCGCAGAGAACGTTCACCCGTTTGTTGCAAAGATGGCGGACCGGGACCATATCACGGTGCTCTGCACAGAGTTGGAGATTGACAAAATTGTGAGTACACTGAGGGAGAAAGAATGGTAGGCATCATTACCTACGGTGCATACATACCGAGATACCGGATCAAGGTTGAGGAGATCACCAAAGTCTGGGGCGCAAATGCCTCGGATATTACCGGGGGACTGGGCGTTTTTGAAAAGTCCGTCCCCGATCTCGACGAGGATGCCGCAACCATTGCGGTCGAAGCGGCAAGAAACGCCCTGAAACGCAGGAACGTCGACCCCGAGAAGATCGGCGCCGTGTACGTGGGCAGCGAGTCCCACCCGTACGCGGTCAAGCCGACGGCCTGCACGGTCGGGGAAGCGATCGGCGCAACGCCCCACATGACGGCGGCCGACTACGAGTTTGCCTGCAAGGCGGGAACCGCTGCGATCCAGACCTGTATGGGGCTTGTCAAAAGCGGCATGATCCCGTACGGGCTTGCGATCGGGTCCGATGTCTCGCAGGGTGCGCCAAGCGACGCCCTCGAATACACGGCAGCGGCCGGCGGGGCAGCGTACATTATCGGGAACGACAACCCGATTGCGACGCTCAACCACACCTGCTCGTTTACCACGGACACGCCGGACTTCTGGCGCCGCGAGGGTCAGGCGTACCCCCGGCACGGCGGCCGGTTCACGGGCGACCCGGGTTATTTCAAGCACGTGAAGGGCGCAAGCAACCTGCTCTTTGAGCAGTATGGCACCTCGCCCAAGGACTACACCTACGCGATCTTCCACCAGCCCAACGCGAAATTCCCGCAGAAAGTCGCAAAGGATCTCGGCTTCAAATCCGAACAGATCAAGCCCGGCCTTGTCGTTCCCTGGCTCGGGAACACCTACTCGGGCGCCTCGCCCATCGGCCTTGCGGCGACGCTCGATATCGCAAAACCCGGCGACCGGATCTTTGTCTGCTCGTTTGGGTCCGGTGCCGGGAGCGACGCGTTCGACATCACGGTGACCGACGCGATCACGTCCGATGCATTCCACCGCGATGCAGCGCCATCGGTGATGCAGCTCTTAAAAGACCCCATCTACCTGGACTATGCACGGTATGCAAAACACAAGGGAAAGATCGTGATGCAATCATGAGAGACGTAGCAGTTATCGGGATCGGGTGCACGAGGTTCGGCGAGAAGTGGGAGAGTTCATTCCGTGACATCTTTGTCGAGGCAGGGACACTGGCACTCGAAGATGCCCAGCTCTCGGGCGAGAAGATCGACGCGATGTACGTCGGGAACATGAGTGCGGGCCGGTTCATCGGGCAGGAACACATCGGCGCCTTGATCGCCGACTACGCCGGCCTCGCAACCCGGCACATCCCCTCGACCCGTGTCGAGGCGGCGTGCGCATCGGGAGGCCTTGCGTTCCGCCAGGCCGTTATCGCGGTCGCAAGCGGGATGGAAGACATTGTTATCGCAGCCGGCGTCGAGAAGATGACCGATGTCGGCTCGGACGAGAGCACCGATACGCTGACCGGCGCGGCCGACCGTGAGTGGGAAGGCTTCATGGGCGCAACGTTCCCGGGCCTGTACGCGATGATCGCACAGGACTACATGCACAAGTACCACATGACCCGCGAGCAGCTGGCACAGGTCGCGGTAAAGAACCATTTCAACGGCGCAAGGAACCCGATCGCACAGTTCCAGAGCGAGATCACGCTCGATACCGTGCTGAAATCGACGATGGTCGCAGAGCCCCTCCGGCTCTTTGACTGCTCGCCGGTGACGGACGGGGCGGCGGCAGTGATTGTCGCACCGCTCGACCGGGCCCGCGAGTTCACGGACACGCCGATTAAAGTGCTCGCGACCGCTCAGGCCAGCGACTCGATCGCGCTGCACGACCGGCGCGACATCTCGACGCTGGACGCGACGGTTGCGGCCGGCCAGCGGGCGTTCAAGATGGCGCACCTCACCCAGAAGGATATCAACATGGTCGAGGTGCACGACTGCTTCTCGATTGCAGAGATCTGCGCCATCGAGGACCTCGGCTTCTGCAAGAAAGGAACGGCCGGCAAATTCACTGCCGATGGCGAGACCGCTCTTGGCGGGAAGATCCCGGTGAACACGAGCGGCGGCCTCAAGGCCTGCGGCCACCCGGTCGGTGCGACCGGCATCAAGCAGGTCTGCGAGATCGTCCAGCAGCTCCGGGGCACGGCCGGCAAGCGCCAGGTCGACGGCGCAAAGGTCGGCATGACGCACAACGTGGGCGGGACGGGCGCAACAGTTGCCGTCCACATCCTCGGGAGGGTATAATCATGACGGTTGCACGATTCTGGCGGCACCTGCCCCAGCGCTACAACATGGTGGGAACGAAATGCGAGACGTGCGGCAGGCACTTCTTCCCGCCCCGGTCCTTCTGCCCGGACTGCCGCAGGGCCGGGAAAATTGTCGAGCACAAGTTCAAGGGCGAGGGAACAGTCGTCACGTTCACCGTGATCCACACGGCGGCCGAGCAGTATTCGATGCTCACCCCCTACGTGCTCGCGATCGTGAAACTCGACGAAGGCCCGCAGATCACGACGCAGATCGTCATGGACCCGGCCAAGGCGAAGATCGGGATGAAGGTCAAGAGTGTGTTCCGCAAGATCGCCACCGATGGCGAGAGCGGCATCATCCACTACGGCACGAAGTTTGTGCCGGTGGAATGAGCAATTTTTTTAATTTGTTTTGATTTTCACTCAACGTATTTTTCGAGGGCTTTAAGGCATTCCTTCATGCCATCAGATAGTATCCTAAAAGATTTCTTTTATCGTGTTGCGGCATTGCCTTTATTGCACAGTGTGACCCAGTGAGCAATGTAAAAAATGTGGCTTGTCGAGTCAGCTAGTAGAGGCGGATGCCTTGTGATTATCAACACGAAATGGCGGCTATAGAGTTGAAAAAATTTACTGCTGGGATTACGGACAATTATGGGAACTAATACTTACATTAAAAAATTAGTTGATCCTGGTCTCCCTTACGTGAGTGAATCAGCAAACACAGTTGTTGGGGCAGTGATCGGAGGATGTATTGCAGGCCCTATCGGCGCAGGTGTTGGGGCTGTCGGGGGGAAACTAGTTGAAGATCTTTTTACGAGAGCTGGGATGGAGATTGATAAAAGATATTTAAGTCATCGAGAAAGTGCAAGAATTGGGATTGCTGCGGCCTATGCAATTACAAGAATTGACATAAATCAAAAGAGTAACTTACAACTTCGTACTGACAATTTTTTCATAAAGGATAAAATTACAGAGCGTTCCGTTGCAGATGAAATTTTAGAGGGAACATTACTTGCAGCAAAAAACGAGTACGAAGAAAAAAAATTAAAGTATTATGGTAATCTCGTAGCGAACATTGCTTTTCATTCTGAGATAGATCATTATCACTCAAACTATTTGTTGCGTATTGGCGAACGATTGTCATATCGCCAATTGTGCATATTGGATCTCTTCAAATTCAAATCACATTATCAATTAAGTCAAAATGTCTCATTTTTATTTAAAAAATTGACTCAAAATGAGATGGTAATATTTCGAGAAATTGAAGAACTAAAAATTTTAAATTTATTGGGTTCTTCAAATGAATCACTTATGGGAGGTAATGCTGCCGGTAATTTAACTCCTGCTTTGCTCGAATTAACAGAAACAGGAAAAGTTCTTCATTCGTTGATGAACCTTGATGAAATAGATAAATTCGAAATTGATTCAATTGCCGTCAAATTAGAGATCTGATTACGAATCCCTCTCTGGCAAGCGGCGCCTCCAATCCCCCTTCCCCCGGCCGCCCCTATCGTCGTGAGGCTGCCCGACGGGATGGAAAAACATGCAGCCCGGGGGCCAGGGTCCGGCACCTCCGATCCGGGCCCGTACAGGCCCCGGATTACCCCTCACCCGGTGCCAGAGGGGAAATATTGCCCAAAATAGGGGAATAATTCGGCCCAAAAACCGGTATTTCTCGCCGGAGAAAGTGAGGTAATATTTAACAGCATTTGGAGGGCAGATCTCCTCCTCATATGGCCTCCGGCACGTGGAAATGAAATAAAGGCCGTTTTTTGGGGGGTGCGATACGGGCATGGGGACACACGGTCCGGCATACCCGGTTCTCCGACGGAGACCTCGTTCCTGGAGGTGGCCTTTTCCCTCAGGAGAGGCACTAATTCAGGGTCCGGAAGGCATTTTCACGTCGGAGATGAGAGGCCGCTAATAGCAGAGTTCCAGCGGCCGATCTCCTTCTCGTATGGGCTCTGGCACGCTGGCTATGAAAAGAAGGTCTGTTTTTGGGGACCCGACGTGTCCCGACTGGGTCGCACCGCCGGATAACCAATTATGGAGTTACTATAGAGATATGGTGTCAAATATTATTAATATTGGAAAAATCTATATTACCCGGCTTCCATAAGAATCAGTGGGCATATTGGTGATGGCATTCGGATTGTTGGATAATCTGCATTCGATATCATCTCATTCCCATGAGAAAAAGCGATTTTCCCGGCTCCAAAGGGTCGGGTATGCACAACGGACCGGACGCACGGCGATTGATAGCAGGGGTTTCGAATACGAGATCCTGGACATTTACATCCTGGGCACCTGTTACGCAATACGGCTGGAAGACCTGGTCAGGGCAATAGCAGAGCACGGGGCTGTTCGGATAGAAGAACTTTCCCGGGAATGGAAATATTATCTCGGCGCCCACTGCGGTCTTGCGCAGGTATCGGTCTCAGGAAAAGGTCTCAACATCGAGCTCTTCACTGGCGGACTGTACACAACCTCGCTGGTCGCACTCCGCCGGATAATCGAAAGCAGGGAACGCTACGCTGCAATCGCAAAAATCCCGGAACAGTCGGTAATGCCGACAGGGAAAGATCGGAGGATCTCCCCCAGACAGCAGAGGCTCAGCGCCTTTGCCTGAAATTCCAGCGGATAGTGTCTTTTTGGACACTCGCTTCAACGGCAGGGAAGGTCCCAGGAACGGCCGGGGCCGGCTCACTTCAGGAACCCGAGCACCGTCTCACAGAACCGGTCCGGGCACTGGTACATCAGCCCGTGTCCCACACCGGGGAACACGACAAGTTCCGCGCTTGGCATCTTCCTGCAGGTAACGGCGAACGTCATCATGAACCCGGGCGAGGGGCTCGTTAAGGCCATCGCAGAAAAGACGCACAGGCGCTTTGGGATCGTGAAAGTCTGTTTCGATCCGACGCTCGTTTTAAGTACCGCACGTATCTCGCTTGCCGCATCCGGGGCCTGCGGGAGGGGACCGTCATCTCTGCGATCCTTGCCGGCTACATCATCCTCGCGTTCAGCACCATCTTTAATTATTTTCATTCTGGAAGATGGCTGGCGGACCAATACGCTTCCCGGCATAACCCGCAATAAAGAGCGGGAAAAGAGTGTAATATTATGGGTTTTTTGTGTGGGCCGGCTGTGCTTTTTTAAGATGGATGTCGAGCACGCCATTTTTCAGGGTTAATTTCGCCCCATCATTCACGACCGGGCCGGGGAGCGGGATTACCTGGGAGAGGGAAAGCGATCTCTGTTCGCACAGCCAGTTTCCATCCAAATCCCCCATTCTTTTCTCCTTACGGCCACAGGTGATTTTCAGGGTTTTTTCGTTGAGTAAGGCAACGGATATTTTTGAAATTCCGGTTCCCGGGACCGTGTCCATGGTCACCATCACTTCATCATCATGTTCGGTGACTTCCGCGTTTTGGGTGTGCACATACTGGCACACGATCCCGGAGTCATCATCTTCTGGCAACAGCGGATTATCAGCTGGTTCAAGAGCAAGCTGGTACAGGTAGTCCATGGATGCCCTGAGTTCATCGAGCTCATCATAGATCGATCTGTGAAAACGTCGTACCATTGTCTACCACCTCCTGATTGTTGCCCAGGTATATTCCCACTTGGATACAGGGACGGGTGTTGTTTGTGCCAATATACGTTTCCATAAAAAATCTCGGATTGTTTTAAAAATGACGGGCACGGCCGGGATGATACGCATTTCCGGCAACAGGAGAGAATGCAGGATAGTTAAAAAAAATTACCGGTTAAATGTACCGGTTCTTCCGCAGCCAGTCGGTCTGCGGCTTGAGGTACCGGTAGATGATATCGCATTTCTCATCCTGGATACTCCAGGGAACGACAATGACGGTATCGCCTTCGCGTATCCACTGTCGCTTCTTTATCTTTCCCTTGATCCGGCCCATGCGGGGGATGCCATCAATACACTGGACACGGATGTGATTTGCCCCCATCATTGTTTCGGCACGGGCAAACTGCTCGTTGTTCCATTTTTTGGGCAGACGTACACGGCAGACCGGCGTACCATCCGGGTTTAATGCATTCGGGTCTGCTGCACCTGTATCTTCTCTTCTATGAAAACCAGCCATTCAACCAACTACGTTCGCATTACAAGTGGTGGCTGACATGTTGAAGGTATGTATGGAGGGCGGCCGGCCCGGTACCCGGGCTCCTGACAGATACCTCTTTTTAGCCATAGGCCAATTACCACTCATCACAGCAGAGCGATGAATGCGTACGGATCAGCTGTCACAGGCTGGTGACACCCCGCGACTGATCATGACGGGGCGGCATCATTCCGGATATCATACTTTTCTGTCATGATCGAAACGATCCATGGTGCGGCCGTTGTAATAACCGGCACAAGCGGGGACCGGGGTTTTTCCCGTAAATAAAGGGAACCAGACCGGAAAATCCTCCATAAATAACGAGGCAGAAAATGTCACAACAGCTTGGCGGGCAGCCAATTATTATCTTAAGACAGGGAACGACACGGAACCGGGGCCAGGAAGCCCAGAACAGCAACATCACCGCCGCAAAGGCGGTGGGAACCGCGGTTCGGTCAACCCTCGGGCCAAAGGGCATGGACAAGATGCTCATCGACGGCATGGGCGACGTGGTGATCACCAACGACGGCGCTACCATCTTAAAAGAGATGGACATCGAGCACCCGGCCGCAAAGATGATGGTCGAGATCGCAAAGACCCAGGACGACGAGGTCGGCGACGGCACAACATCCGCCGTGGTCCTTGCCGGGGAACTTTTGAAAAACGCAGAGGATCTCCTCGAACAGCACGTCCACCCGACCGTGATTGCGGAAGGGTACCGGCAGGCGGCGAAAAAGTCGTTGGAGATTCTCTCCCAAATCGCGATTACTGTAAAGCCGGACGATCATGCGATGCTTGAAAAAGTCGCGGAGACGGCGATCAGCGGCAAAGGGGCGGAGGCATACAAGAAACTGCTCTGCACCATTGTCGTAAAAGCGATCACCGCTGTAACCGATCCTGACGGCACGGTCGATATAAAGCACGTGAACGTGCAGAAGAAGACAGGGGGCGCTGTCGAGGATACCGTGCTTATCGAGGGCATGGTTATCGACAAGGAACGGGCACACCCGGGGATGCCAAAGGCAGTCAAAGACGCAAAAATCCTGCTCCTGAACGCTGCGCTCGAATACAAAAAGACCGAAGTCTCCGCAAAGATCAATATCTCCCGGCCCGACCAGGTGCAGGCGTTTCTCGATGAGGACGAGCAGATGGTCCACGCCCTTGCAGAGAAGGTTATCCGGAGCGGGGCGAACGTGGTGTTCTGCCAAAAAGGCATTGACGATGTCGCCCAGCATTATCTTGCAAAAGCCGGCATCTTCGCAGTCCGCCGTGTCAAGAAGAGCGACATGGAGAATCTTTCCCGCACCACCGGGGCAGCGATCATCAACAGTATCGATGCCGTCACACCGGCCGATCTCGGGGCTGCCGGCCTTGTGGAGGAGAAGAAGTTCTCCGGCGATGAGATGATCACGATCTCGAAATGCAAAAACCCGAAGGCGGTCTCCATCATCATCCGGGGCGGGTCCGACCATATTATCGACGAGATCGAACGCGCCCTCCATGATGCGCTCATGGTAGTCGGCGTTGTCGTGCAGGATAAGAAAGTTGTTGCCGGTGGCGGGGCGCCCGAGATCGAGCTCTCGCTCCAGCTGCACCGGTACGCGGCGACCATCGGGGGCCGGAACCAGCTCGCGATCGAGGCATTCGCAAAGGCACTCGAGGTCATACCGCGTGCTCTTGCCGAGAACGCCGGCCTTGACGCCATCGATATGATCGTCGCAATCCGGGCGGCGCACGAAGCGGGGAAGAAGACCTTCGGCCTCGATGTGTATGATGGAAAACCGGTCGACATGCAGAAAGCCGGCGTCATCGAGCCCTTAAAGGTGAAGACCCAAGCCGTGTCAAGCGCTGCCGAGGCTGCGGTTATGATCCTGCGCATCGACGATGTCATTGCATCCTCGCAATCCGGTACCCGGGAGGGATGCCCGGTGGCGGGATGCCACCGGGAATGGGGGACGATTAGGTTCGCTGCAGGCCACAAGAACCCGCTTCCGTACCAGCCGGGGATCCGTATGAGTGTGTTCGTAAAATTCAGGCGTTCCGGGGAGTTCCATAGGGAGATTTTCTGTCTATCGATCCCGGTAAAATTTCTGAATTCAGGATAACCCGGCAGCGCAATACCTGTGATCTCCTTGCGATCATCCCGGAAAACCACCAGTCCGATAAGCCGTATGCAATTGCAACACGGGATCGGAAGTACCAGATACAGGAGATCATAACCGGTCTCAAAACGTTAAAAAAGGAGAATGGGGATCTCATCTACGAGATCACCGATACCGACGTTCACCGGATAAAAAAAAGGATGTTTTTGGATCCGGTTTATTCTTTTTTTGCTGCACGCGTATCCGGTATTTCACCACAACTGGCGATTTTCGTGGAACTCCTATCTGCCTTTCATTATCTGGGCAGGCCGGTCCCTGATAAAAAACCGGGATTTTTCATTGAGGCCGGTCAGAAAATCCAGATGATGACGACGCATGCGACCGCAATACCGCCCCAGAACCACCACATCTTCCATACCGGGTGAGATTCGGCAAAATCGTACGAGAGCCCATCCTCCGCATTTTTTCCCCTGAACCATTCTACCAGAGTGTTGGTCATGGTACAATCCCGCATCCTGCCGGTGTCATCCAGAAAAGAAAAACCCGGCCACGTGTCATTCTTCCGGGATTTTTCACCGGGCCGGGTATCATCAGAGAATCCCCCGGGCCTGATCGATCAGCTCGATTGTGTAATGGTGGGGATAATCGGTTTTCTTAAAAGGCGCTGTCCCCATGATGTAAAAACCAAAACGGGTCTCCCGGATCCGGTTAGTGTAAAGAAAGTCCAGCATTGCACTGATGGACCGGGAGGATTTCCATGACAGGTGATGGAATTGAGCTATGTCCCGTGCAGTTACTACGGCCCGGGTGATGTTGTTTGTGAGCAGGTAGGCACAGATGAGATGAGCACAGGTATATCGCCGTCCTGAATCCGTCCGCCTGTGTCCCATTTCCGGCTCCTGCCCTGCATTTCTTATGCCTCATTGGGTCATCAGGGGAAATAGTTTCTCATTGTCGGCAGGTTTTTTTCTCAAATTTCCCCGAAACTTTCGTGTCGGGGCCCCCACTGACGGGGATTGGCCGGATCGTTCCCGAGCTTGTACAGATACCAGTGTCCTGGAGTCTCCATTACCCCCCTCTCCGACGGAGCCACATTTCCGGAAGGTGGTATTTTTCCTTATGTGAGGCACTGATCCCCAAAAAACAGGCACTAATTCAGGGTCCGGAAGGTATTTTCACGTCGGAGAGGTGAGGCCGCTAATAGCAGAGTTCCAGCGGTCGATCTTTTTCCGGGATGGGCAAAGATACGTGGAAATGAAAAGAAGGCCTGTTTTGGGATCGGATCGCAGGATCTTCACGTCGGATACCGACGTGATTTTATCTCATGAGGGAGAGGAGGATGCCAGGCCAGTAAGCATGCTGAACACAACCGTGCCGGATTTTTTTACTCCGGAAAATTCCCCGCCGGTTTATTTTTTAAAACGGTACTCTTAAAAAAACCGGCCATACACCTGTTCATGACGAGCGAATCATTTCAAAAAAAATTCCCGGGCAGAGCTGAAAATCGTTGTTCTGCCGGATTTTCTGTTTTTAGAAAATATCGGACAGCGAGCCATCAGGATTCAGGACAAATGTCGAGCCGCAGCCATCCGGGCCCGAGCACATGCAGAAATGGCCATTCTCACCAAGATCCTCGTGAATGACGACAGTATCCTCCCGCTGGCAGACGGGACATACGGGAAGTTTATGGTGGACCATGCTTCCCAATGTATGGCACTCAGGGAAAAAAGAGATTGCGGTCGGGGCAGGCCCCGACCGGCTCTGCAGCTCGCCGGTACAATCCTCCTTCAGGATTTCTGTCAGGCTCCCGGGCGAGGGAGCTCTCGGCTTTCGACCCCGGAGGTCACGCGTTCTGTACCGGGACAAAACTGTTCCCGGTCTGCACGATGATGGGCCGGGGGAGATCGAGGCCCAGCGCCTCTTTGAGTACCTCCTCAACAGTCCCGACCGGGACAAATACGAGTTCGCCCCGGACCTCTTCGGGCACGTCCGGGAGGTCACGCTCGTTCTCTTTTGGCAGGATCACCTTTTTGATCCCTGCCCGGTGTGCGGCGAGCACCTTCTCCCTGATCCCGCCGACCGGGAGCACGGCGCCGCTCAGCGTAATCTCGCCGGTCATCGCGAGCTCCGGGTCGACCGTCTTTCCCGTAATCAGCGATGCGAGCGCGGTAAAGAGGGTGACCCCTGCTGACGGCCCGTCCTTGGGGGTTGCCCCTGATGGCACGTGGATGTGGATGTCGCTTGTGATAAAGTTGAAGGTATTGCCGCTCCCTGCAAGCCGGGAACGGATGAGACTTGACGATATTGTCGCCGACTCCTTCATCACATCCCCGAGCTGGCCGGTGAGGGTGAGCTTGCCGGTCCCGGGCATGAATGTCCCCTCGATAAAGAGGATCTCCCCACCCACCGGCGTCCATGCAAGGCCGGTGACCACGCCGGGCACCGGCTCTTTTCGTGCCACCTCCTGCCGGATTGGTTCTTTTCCCAAGATGGGGGAGAGGTTGTCCGGTGTGACCACAAAGGGCAGCTCCGCGGTGCCGGAGACAATCTTCTCGGACACGTGCCGGGCGATCTTTGCCAGCTGCTTTTTCAGCCACCGGACCCCGGCCTCACGGGTGTACTTCCCGATGATCAGCTGCAGGGCATCGTCCCCGATCTGCAGTTTCTCCGCATCGAGGCCGTGCTCTTTGAGGACCTCGGGGATGAGGTGATCTTTTGCGATGGCAAATTTCTCACTGGTGGTGTAGCCCGAGATCTCGATCATCTCCATCCGGTCGAGCAGGGGCGCCGGGATCGTGGCAAGCGAGTTTGCGGTTGCGATGAAGAGCACGTCCGAGAGATCATAGGGTACCTCGAGATAGTGATCCGAGAACGTGCTGTTCTGCTCCGGGTCGAGGACTTCAAGAAGGGCGCTTGCCGGGTCGCCAGCAAACGAGGTCGAGAGTTTGTCGATCTCGTCGAGGATGAAGACCGGGTTTTTGGTTCCCGCTTTCTGGATACCCTGGATGATCCGCCCGGGCAGGGCCCCGACGTAGGTCCTCCGGTGTCCCCGGATCTCGGCCTCGTCCCGTACGCCGCCAAGGCTGACCCGGACGTACTTCCTGCCCAGCGCCTCTGCGATGCTTTTCCCGAGGCTCGTCTTCCCGGTGCCGGGCGGGCCGGCAAAGAGGAGGATCGAACCCTGCTTCTCCTGTTTGAGTTTCATGACCGCGAGGTGCTGGACGATCCGCTCCTTCACTTTTTCAAGGCCGTTGTGGTGGCTTTCGAGCACGCGGCGGGCCTCTGCGATATCGATGCTCTTTTTCTCTTCGGTCACCCACGGGAGATCGAGCATGAGGTCGAGGTAGTTCCGGATCACGGTGCTCTCGTGGTTCTGCGGCCCGCCGGTCTCCAGTTTCCGTACCTCCACGAGTGCCTTCTTGCGCACGTCATCCGGCATCTTCGATGCCTCGACCCGCTCCCGGTACCCAAGCTCACCGTCACCGTTCCCGCCTTCGCCCAGCTCCTCCTGGATCACCTTGAGCTGCTCACGGAGCATCGCCTCCCGGTTCGATTTGCTCACCCGGTCGGAGAGCTTCTCTGCCATCTCGATCCGGATCCGGATGTTCTCCCGGGTCCGGATGAGGAGATCGAGAAAGCTGATGTACCGCTCCTTTACCGATGTGATCTCGAGGAGCGCCTGCTTCTCGGCAAGGTTCGCCGGCAGGAATGGCATCACAAAGCCCATGATCCGGTCAACAGAGTCCATCCGCTCGATGGGGCGGGTGAACTGTTCGGAGCCGGAGAACCGGCGGCTGATCTCGAGAATCGTGCTCTTGACATCGGCAAGGATCCGCGCCTTTAAGTCGTCTTCGAGGTCCAGCACATCCGGTACCGGCTCGCATACGGCAACAAACCGGCCGTCTTTTCCGGTAAGGGAAACGACTTTGACTCTCAGCTCAGCCTCTGCGCAGACCAGGTACCCGTGATCGGCGGGCTGGACATGCGTGATCCGGAAGAGGTTCCCGATCATATAGAACGACCCTGCGGTCACCTCGGAAAGCCGGGTCCCGCTTTTAAGGGTCAGTCCGACAGCGTGTACGGTTCCTTTGTCTGCCATTGATGCAATCAGGATCGCCCCGGTCTCCGGGTCGACCGGGAATTTTGTCCGGCTCCCGGGATAAGCGACGATCTCGTAGAGAGGTATAACCAGTTTTTCAGGTGAGTCTGAGTTTTTCTCTGTCTGCATGGTTGCTCCGTTTATTTAGTTTGATTTTACCTAACTAATGTCCGGGACAAAAAAAATTACCGGATCTTCCTCAGGATCCCGACCAGGAGATCCAGTTCATCTTCATCAAGCACATCCGCCATTCGTTCGATCACCCGGCGCAGGGCGGCGTGTTCTGCCTGTGCGATCGCTTTTCCCTTCTCGGTCAGGTGGATGTACGCGATTCTCCCGTCATCGGGACAGGGTTCGCGGTACACGCATTCCATCCGGACAAACCGGTTGATCATTTCCGTGATCGTGGGCTTCGAGGTATTCGTGACCTCGGCGAGCCGGGAGAAGGTCACATCCCCCTGTTCATCGATCGTCCGCAGGTAGGCAATCTGCCTGACCGTCATATCGGAAATCCCGCATTCAGAGAAGATCCTGCAGGAGCATTCATTCCTGATCCTCGCGAGTTTTTCAAACTCCTCGAAGAGCTCTTCCTGCGGGTCCGCCATAGATCGATCCTGATTAGTTAGGGTATCCCTAATTATAAAGGTGCGGATCGGTACTGACGTTACTATTGCATCCGCAGGGGTAACTGGCTAAAATAAATTCGCAGAGATTTTTCGCCGGAGAGTATTTATCCGCGGCCCTGTCACATTCTCCTATGGACGCGAGCACAATCCTGAAAAAATATGAGACTGCCGTTTACATGATCCTTATCACCCTCTTTGCGATCATCGTTGCGTTCTCGATCGGTGAACTGGTCTATATCCTCTACCAGGCGCTCTTCATCAGTACCCCCCTGCTTCTTGAAAATAACGAGTCTCCTTGGCATCTTCGGATACTTCCTCCTTGTCCTGATAGGTGTCGAGCTGCTGGCAACGGTTTCGGCATACATCAACGAGAAGGTGATCCATGTCGAGGTTGTGATCATGATTGCCATCATTGCGATCGTAAGGAGTGTTATCCTCCTTGACCCGGTGAACATGGAGCCCATGAACATGTTCGG
Organism: uncultured Methanoregulaceae archaeon; assembly: GCA_963805035.1. GTDB lineage: Archaea > Halobacteriota > Methanomicrobia > Methanomicrobiales > Methanospirillaceae > Methanoregula. Next base: position 14,493 of record CAWDSU010000001.1, read on the forward strand.
GATCGCTGCGATCATCTTCGCGCTCTGTTCCGGGTATTATTTTCTCAAGAAAGGGGGACTCCGGCAGAACCTGGAAAAGGTATAACCGGGTCCGGAGCGCAGTGTCAGGTCCGTCCGGCCACAATATCGTAGACAGCGTGCCACTGGCCGGCCGAGTACGACCGCACCACCCGTTCGGTCACTTCAATGCCGCCCAGCTCGCTAATCCTGCCAAGGTGCTCGCCTTCTTTTGAGACGAGGGCGTAGAAATGGATCGTTCCCCCGGGACGGATGAGACGGAACGCAGCCGGTAAAAATTCTGTCCCGGCGAGAGGGAGATTCATGATGATCCGGTCGAACGTCCACGGCAGGATCGCATTAAGCCGCCGGGCATCCGCGAGGAGGGGGAGCACGTTTACGACCCGGTTTTTCTTCATATTTTCAATCAGGAGAATGACTGCCCGGGGATTGAGGTCTGCTGCCACCACAAGCGCGGATTTCGGGGCAAGCGTGATCGCAAACGGCCCGACTCCGGCAAACATGTCGAGCACAAGCTCATCCTTTTTAATCTTCGCAGTGATACGCTGGCGCTCGGTCGAAAGCCGGGCAGAGAAGTAGGCACCGGCAAGATCGACGGCGAACCGGTGTCCGTGCTCCAGGACCTCGGTCCGGGTCGTATCCGTCCCGGCAAGCACCGCGTATGTGCGGGTCCGGTACTTGCCTGCAACCTCGCTTGTCGGGAAGAGCACGGTATGGAGCGATGGCCGGGACGCGAGGATCCGGGTTGCACCCTCTGGATCGTTCTCCTGCAGGATCGCGATCCCACCCACCAGCTCGTGGCGGGGGAGATCGGCGCGGCCCGGTTGTTCCTCGAACACGAACCGTCCCGCACCCCCGCGTTCCTCCAACACCGGGAAGACGAGCGCCGTGCCATCACGGAGCACCTTAAGCGTACAATCAAGTGCCCCCTCACCGATGAGCGCCTGCCGTGTCTCCTCGCCCCGCCGGACTGGCACCCGTACCCCCCACTGTTCGACTGTCATCCCGCAACCACTGCACTCATAACATTATACGTGTAACATTTATTCATGGCTGGTGATGACGGGCACCGGAACGCGGCGGGAACCGGGGGAGACGGCCCCGACCGTGAGAAAGAGGCACAAATCTATACCAAACTCAGGGCCGGTTCGCTCAAGCTCTACGAACTCGAAAAGCAGATGGCCCCGGTCGATGCGGTCAGGGTGCGGCGCAGGTTCATCGAGCACGAAACAGGAACCATGCTTGAGAACATCGGTATCTTCTCCATCGATGTCGACCGGGCGGCGACAAGGAACTGCGAAAACATGATCGGCGCCGTGCAGGTGCCGGTCGGGGTTGCCGGACCGCTTGCCATCAACGGCGAGTACGCGAAAGGCACCTTCTGGCTGCCGCTTGCAACGACCGAAGGCGCACTAGTCGCCTCGGTCAACCGGGGGGCAGGGGCGATCACCAAAGCCGGCGGGGCAGAGGTTCGTATCCTGCATGACGGCATGACCCGGGCGCCGGTCTTCGCCGCAAAGAGCGTCGGGCATGCAAAGGAGATTGCAGACTGGGCCGAGGCCCACGAAGAGGATCTCGCCGCAATTGCCGCAACAACCACCTCGCACGGGAAGATGACCGGTCTTGTCACCTTTGTCGCGGGCACGAGCGTCTTTGTCCGGCTCGAGTTCGATACCAAGGATGCGATGGGCATGAACATGGTCACCATCGCAAGCGCAAAGATTGCCGACGAGATTGCGCAGGCGACCGGCGCCCGGCTGATCGCGCTCTCGGGGAACATGTGCACCGACAAGAAACCGGCTGCGATCAACGGTATCATGGGCCGGGGTCGCAGCGTGGTCGCCGGTATCGCGCTTTCTCACGAGCTCGTTGAGAAGGTCTTAAAGACAGATGCGGCTACGATGATTGAAGTGAACTACAGGAAAAATCTCGTCGGCTCGGCCCGGGCCGGCGCGATGGGATTCAATGCCCACGCGGCAAACATTGTCGCCGCGATGTTTATTGCCTGCGGGCAGGATGCAGCCCATGCAATTGACGGCAGCACCTGCATGACCACCATCGATGCCACGGAGTCCGGCGTCTACGTCGCGGTTACGCTCCCCTCGCTCCCGGTCGGTACCGTCGGTGGCGGGACCGGCGTCGATACCCAGAACGAGTGCCTCAAAATCCTCGGCGTTGCCGGCGGAGGATCGCCCGCGGGCTCAAACGCAAAGAAGCTCGCGGAGATCATCGGGGCCGGTGTCCTTGCCGGGGAGCTCTCGCTTATCGGCGCCCTCGCCGCCCAGCACCTCGCCCGCGCCCACCAGGAACTGGGCCGGGGCCAGAAGCGGTAGGGAAAAAAGCGGGCATGATCCGGAAAAGTTCATGCACAGAACTATCTCAGTAAAAATAAACGAAACGAGCGTTCCCCGCCTCAGGGCCCTTCCAGGGCACGGCAGGGCAAGGACTGTTTTTTAAATTTCATTGCCAGCATCCACTCTGCTGACAGGTAATACGGCATTTTCGTAATGGGGGGTGCCGATAGCGTACGGGGGCGGAGGCATGATGTACCGGATCCCCCAAAAGCGTCAGGACGATCACGATAATAGACTCCAGAGAGCCGAAAAGGAGGGGCCCTTAAAAATATAGTCTCGCTCTAAAACCTGAACCACTTCATCATCACGAGCGCGTCCTCGCCGTTTTTATAATAACCGCTGACCTGGAAGACGTTTTCGTACCCGAGGCGCCGGTAGAATCTCTGGGCAGGTGCATTTGACTCCCGGACTTCGAGCTGGGAGCCGGTTGCCATCTCCAGCGCAAACTGGTGTTCGAGCCGGATCACGAGTGCCCGGCCGATCCCCCGCCGCTGGAACCGGGACCCAACGGCAAAATTGCAGATGTGGCCGTAGATGTTCTCTCCTGTGTCTTCGAGCGCCCCGACAATGAAACCCGCGACCTGCCCGTCGCTTGCCGCTACAAAAAAGGTGGTCGGGTAATAAGAGAGTGCCTCGGCAAACGTCACCTTGTCCCACGCGTCGACAAACGCTTCGAGTTCGAGCGCGTAGATCGCGTCGACATCGGCCGGGCCCGCCCGCCGGATAAGGGGCTGGGCCGCCGGGGGGATGACATCGTGAGATCGGATCATGAAAGGGTCCTTGGTGTTGTGCAGTATCACCTGTTGCCCCCAGCGTACAATAATGGTTGCGCCACGGCCGGCCTGCACAGGTTTTGAAGTTGAGCCGTGCGGGTCTTTGATTATATATGTGACCACGCCCTAATTTATGAGAAAGAACGCCCTCATGCAGGGTGCTGGTTGGTATCATGGTAACGATCTATCGTTTTCCCGCGGTGCGCCCTGCACCCGGTGAGGCACAGGCCATTGCGGCAGTACCATACGATGTGGTGACCGCTGAAGAGGCGCGTGCAATCATCAGGGAAAACCCGGACAGTTTTCTTACCGTCAGCCGGTCCGATGCGGAACTTCCCGACCTCCCCCCGCATGATGACCGGGTCTACGAGCGGGCCCGGGACAATTTTCGTGCGCTCATCGCGAGCGGCCGGATGAAAAAGGATGCCCGGCCCGCGATGTACGTGTACCGGATCCGGCAGGAAGGCGACACGTTTATCGGCCTCTGCTGCTGCCTTGATACCGACGATTACCGTACCAACAAAATCCGGCGCCATGAACTGACCCGGTACGACAAGGAGGAGGACCGGACCCGGCACATCGATGCGGTAAAAGCCCATAACGGCCCGGTCGTACTCCTGTACCGGGATGCAGACCATCTTTTTTCTTGCATTGAATCGATAATTTCAGAGGACAAAAAGCCGGACGCGGAAGTTATCACCCCGCAGGGCGGCATCCACCAGATCTTTGCCATCACCGACACCACGGTACTCGACCGGATCGAACGCAGGTTCCGGGACGTGGTAAACCTCTACATCGCCGATGGCCACCACCGGGCAAAGGCCGCGGTCAACCTCGCGGACCGGAAAAAAGCGGCGGGCGAAAGGACCGACGGCGAGATCGGCCGGTTCATGGGCGTGCTTTTCGCCCACGAGCGGGTAAGAATCCACGGGTACAGCCGGCTCCTGACCGACCTCGGCACATACACACCGGAGACGTTCCTTGCAGAACTCGGGAAGCGGTACACGGTCACCCCGTACGGGAAGGTGGACGGACGTGGGTACAACATCCGGCCGCACATCGCCTGCCCGGAAAAATACCATGTCATGCACCTCTATCTTGAAGGCAAATGGTACAAGTGTACCCGCCCGATCGACCTGTCTGCGGGGCCGCTTGACGTGCTCGATGTCGCGGTGCTCCAGAAGCAGGTGCTCGAAGGGATGCTCGGCATCACGGACCCCCGGGGCGATGCCCGGCTCCAGTACCTCGGCGGGGCACGGCCGGTGGCCGATCTCGAAAGACTCGTGGACGCCGGGAAGTACCGGCTCGCGTTTGCGATGCAGCCGGTCCGGGTCGGAACGGTGCTTTCGATCGCGGATGCCGGCGGGGTCATGCCGCCCAAGTCCACGTGGTTTGAACCAAAACTCCTGAGCGGGCTCGTCATCCACTCGTTTGATTGAATATCGAAAATCAGACCCTGAACCTTTATCGTTTTTGCCGGTGAGGGATTATGATATGATCACCCTCGCACTTCCCAAGGGCAGTCTCGAAGCGCAGACCCTCCAGCTTTTCAAGGAAGCCGATCTCGAAGTCAGGCGCACCGACCGCGACTACAATCCCCGTATCGACGACCCCCGTATCGGTAAGATCAAGATCCTGCGCCCGCAGGAGATCCCCACGTACGTGGACAAGGGGTATTTTGATCTCGGCATCTCCGGGCTCGACTGGGTTCGCGAGACCGGGTCGAACGTTGTGGAGGTGGCGGCCCTCACGTACAGCAAGACCGGCGAGGGAAACGTGAAGATCGTGATCGCCGTCAACCGCGACGAACCTATCGAGAATGCCGCACAGATCCGACCCGACAGCCGCGTGACGACCGAATACCCCGAACTCACAAAGAAATTTTTTGCAGACCTCAATATCCCGGTCCAGCTCTTCCACTCGTACGGGGCATCGGAGGCAAAGGTGCCCGATCTCATGGATGTGGTCGTTGACCTGACCGAGACGGGCACCACGCTCCGGAAAAACGGCCTCAAGATCATCGGGCAGATCATGGAGTCGCACACGGTGATCATCGCAAACAAGGCGGCCTGGGCTGACCCGGAAAAACGGCGCGAGATCGAGGAGATAAAGACCCTGCTTTTCGGGGTACTCGACGCCCGTCACCGGGTGCTCCTCTCCATGAACGTGCCGACCGCTGCGCTGGAGAAGATCGTCTCGGCACTCCCGGCAATGAAAAAGCCCACGGTCAGCAGGCTCCACGGCATTGATTACTACAGCGTCCAGACGGTGGTACAGAAAAGTGCGGTCAACAAGCTGATCCCGAAGCTGAAGGCCTGCGGGGCAGAAGATATCCTCGAGATCCCGATCGCAAAAATAGTGATGTGATGCCAGTGGATTAAGAACCACCATCTTTCTTTAGTTCGAATGCCCGTCCCGGATGCGGCAGAGCCGACCGACTTTCGGGAAAACTCCTCCGGCTGCTGCTGCGGCTCCCTGATATGCTGAACGCCTTATTCCCATAAAACCAAATTTATATCTCTTGTCCTGCCTATAAACCATTAAGGAAGTTTATGCGCAGGTGCAGGGTTCCCGTTCCGGCGGTCACTGTCATAATCGCTGCCTCTCTGGGCTGCATCTTTCCCCCCCGGTTTTTCGGCCTCAGGGGCCTTCTGGTGCACATCCCCGGGGTGACGGGATTCGGGATGGCCACGATGGCCCGGCAAATCTCAGGCGGGAACAGTCAGCCGGTCCTTCTCCTCATCCCCAAAGGAGGACTCGCAGATACTCATATTCAATGCACCGGCAGGAGCGCTGATCTCTCCCCATGATCGATGATACCGCGAACCTTTCCATTGACTTTTTAGCCGGTTTTACCATATTTATGATTGCATTTATCTATGTGGCCACCCTGATCCCCGGTCTTTTGCTCGGTCTTCAGGGAAGCACCATAGATTATTCTGGAGTCGCTTACCGTACCGGGGTCATTCTGGTAGAAGATCCCGGCGCTCCGCTATCTTGGGAGAACCCCGCCATATATTCTGATTATTACATCCGGACAAACAACATCCGGTTTGGACTCGCGCTCTCAAAAGACACCCCCAATATCCTGTCTGCGCAAAAAGTGAACCGGTTCTTCTGCACTACGTTTGTGTATCCCGCTGATTATCGTTCACGGGCTGTTTTTGGCGATTATCCTTACCTGTTCAATATTTCCCTCCAGTTTGTCGGAAGCAATACCACACAATCAATCGGAGATCTCACGCCCAACGGGTACGGATACATCCGGCGGGTAGTGCAGCTGAAAGAGTGGAGCAACGCGACGATCGGCAGCTCAACTATCAAAGCACTGAAGTTCAACTCAACAGCCAATGCCACGACCCATCTCTTTTACATTCAGGTAAACCCCGCAGAGCTACTGGATAACGCCACGTACCCTGCAAGTACAAATCCCATATACCAGATCGATCCGTGGGAGGATCAGATTACGATCAACCTCACCGATCTGAATACCCTGTACTTAAAAGGAATAACGTCAAAGAGCACGGCCAATCTGTCAGAAATCACCATCCTCAGAGCACAACAATCACAGCCGTTCCCGAACCCGTCGCTTTCGGTTGTCAGAGATTTCTCCAGTGGAGTTAACCTTTCCGGTGTGCCGCCCCTTTATCTATATGCTTATGGCAATTCTACACCCGTACCCAGTCTTCCCGTGAACATCACCAATAATCTGTCCCTGACGTTCGCGCCAGGATTTTTTTATCAGATGGGAAATAATAACATTTACCAGGAGGATACAACCACCCAGCTATATATCAGGTTGACCTTCAAGATACAAAACCCGGATAACTCGAGTGGAGACTGGTACCTTGATAATACGAATATCGGACCATTCGATTATAACTATAACCCCACGTATGTAACCCAGTGCGGTTTACTTCCCGGTGTCATGGAGATATCAGTATGGTGAATTGTGAGGGGCAGCTATATACCATGGAGGGGATTGCTGCTGCCATACTCATGGTTTTCACTATGTATCTTGTGATGAGTACTGCCACCACATATACCCCCGGTGATGCCCACATCAGCGACATGCAACTTGAGCAGCTGGGAAACGATGCGCTCCTGATGATGAGCACACCGGGCAGCTTAGGAGCTGAGAGCCCGCTCCAGAATATAACTGAAACTAATAATGCCTCTGCCTTCAATACAATGTTCCTGAATTATGTGAATAACAAGACGGGATCAGCAACCGATAACCTCCACTATACTGCATCGGTTGCCTATTATGATATATACAACAAGACCACAGGGAGTCTGCCGCTTGCATCAAACCGCAATCTCAGCGGAGTTGAACATCCGGTCCGGGTGACCGAATGGGTGCTGGTCAATACAACAAAGATGCATCCCCCGTTTCCCGGCGACACAAGCTACGGGACTAATGACCCCTATCGGGCAGCCCTTGTGGAGGTGTTCTTATGGCGGGACTGAACGAGGACGCGCAGTGGATTGTCCTCATGGGATTTATCGTCAGCTTCAGCCTCTTTTTCCTGGCGATAGTCCTCAACCAGTCGATGGTCGTCGGCCAGACAACCGCAGAGAGCGTGCTGGACTTCCCGAAAAACGATATCCAGAACCTGCGGGCAGAGATTATCAATTCGGTTTATTATGAACAAGTCGACGACTCAATAATAAACAACGATATCGTATCCATTGCATTGGCAAGGAAAGGCGCGATTGTGAGTGATTCGAACTACACGGGTAACTATACCTATATCAATATTCACTACAATAACGGGGTGACGGTGTATAATGAGACCTGGGCATCACCGTGAGTCCGGCGTGGCGACGCTCATCGAGTACCTGATGGTAAGCGGGGTCCTTATGGTCCTGTTTGTTATCATGATGCTGCTGGTGAATGCCAATATCATGGAAGGACCGGCAGATGCCCTGAGTTATTATGCATTCACCGATATTGGCAACGGAGTCTCCACCCGGATTGTCGAAGTATATAGTATCGCCCCGCAGAACGGAACGATTACGACAAACTTTGATATTCCGGCGGATGTTGGGGAACAGGGTTATTTTGTTCAGATCCAGCCGAGCGAGAATCTGAACAACCAGAATATTGAGGTATGGCGGGATGCGATCTCGAGCAATATCAGCCTTGCCGGGATTGATCTTACGCAACAGGGAGTCGCCATAGGCAATACGACGAGCGGCGGGATAAACACTATTTCGTACAATTCAAACGGGTTTTAATTATGTGCGCAGTTGAAAACAGCAAAAATGCGGGCGACAGGGGAGTATCTGAAGTGATAGGCTTTCTCCTCATATTTACCATCATCATTGCCGGTATCGGGCTCGTGACGCTTTACGGATATCCGATGCTCCTGCAACAGCAGTCCAGTGCCAATGAGAGGATCATGGAAAAGAACCTGATCGTGCTGCAAAACGATCTCAAGAGCCTTGCCTATAATATGGTACCTTACTCAGAGACCTCGCTCGATGTAGAGGGGGGGACGCTGACCGTATATAACATGAGTTACAGCCCGTCATCGAGTTTCACGATCTCGGATACATTAGGCAGTATCAATCCTCCGGTCACATTCCAGCCGGGGGACCTGCGGTACGAATCCCCCAGCGCCCAGACTGGTATCTCTCTGGAAAACGGTGCCGTGGTTATGCGAATGTTCGCACAAAGCGGATCCTCGATGCTTGCTAATCCCCGCTGGTTCTACGATGGCCCAACCTCCAAGGCCGTCATTTACCTGATTGGATTTAATAGCACGAATATCATGGCACAGAGCGGAGTCGGTGGCGTGGCTATGCAACTTAACCAGATCCAGACCAACTACACAATCTATTCTATTCCTTCCGGGGATACGGTCAAGGTGCAGTATACCCCAAACCCGAATGCCAATTATTCTGCCGCGTGGGGAAATTACTTCACAAACACGGGATGGATGACTTCATTAGGGAATTGGCAATACAAATACACACAAACTCCAACTACGCTGGTTGTCTACCGGTATAACATAATTGTAAATTCAGTGTAAAATAATGGAGCGTATGCATAATACGAAATTATGCACTGCTGGAATCCTTTCATAAGGATGGGAAGTGGCTTGATCGACCGGGCGACCTCATGCACCAAATTTTGATGCACCATTCGACCCCCCACTATACCGGGAACCCGTTATATCTCCATGGGTTATTGACCCGAAACATGGGTTTTTCCCTGAGGGAAAGGTGGATGCTGGCACCGAGCAGGACCGGAAGTCGAGTTGTCCCTTAAGGTTTTGCCATAAAAAAATCCGTGGTCATTCGTCCTATGCACATCAATCGGGATTCGTGTGCGTTTCTCCCGTACCATATAACCACTATTTTCCGGAAAGAGTGTTTTGATACGATTGATTGAGCTATGTGAACGTAAGGGAATTTCCACCTCTATCCTGCACCCGTTGCCGGGAAAAAATTGGTTTAAAGTTAAAACAGGTACGCACATTGAGATCGTAACAATGTTAAAAATGATTGAGGTATTTTTATTTCGTGAATTTTCCGGGAGGGGGTTCCCCCGGAGATCGCATCAACAATTTTTGTGAGCGCGATTTATTGCAGCTGGATATATGATTTTCCTGAAGTTTTGACCATTGTACTGGTTCCGGTTTCAACGTTTGCAGTGTACGCATCTTGCGCTGATGCATCAACACAAATATAATAGGTTCCCGCGGGAAGAGCGCGGACATCAAGAGTTGAGGACTGTGTCCATGGACCTCCGACAGGTATACCCGTTATCGTGCTAAACGGCCCCACCCACATCGGCCCGCCACAGGTTCCCGGGTCCTGATAGGTTGTCGAGTAATAGAGACGTTCCGTGGCGGTGTACAGGCCCGTTATTCCGGGATAGGTAATAGTCCATTGTAACGGCACGAAATCGGTGATAATCCCGGACTGGGTCACCAGCAGGGGGGAGAGCAGGATTGACTGCTGCGTCCCGTAGCCGGCCGTGAGATTGGGATTAACGGTGATAAACACAGGGGGAATCGTCAGGGATGATGTTCCATTATTGAAGGTAACCGTTGACTGGTTCCCAAACAGCTGGATGCTGCCAGCCTGTTTTACCATGAGCTCGAATGTTGCCTGCCAGGTCTGGCCGAGATTTATGGTTCCGATGTTGAACGATAATTGCTGGTTAGCATTCCACTGGCTCGATTGATCGGTGTAATTCGTTACATTATCCTGCCAAGTGATCTGCGTCGTGGGCACGTAACTGAGGGCCTGGGCACCCGGGACCGTTACACCGGTGAGGTTCACATTCTGGAAGTTCAGGTTCATCTGGGTGTTCACACCAGCGGCAGTTTGCAAATTTCCGGCAATTTCATTGTAGATGAGTGCAAGCGTGGCCGCGTTAGGTGCATTTGCATAAAATCCCCCGGTTGCATTCGCCATCACCGTCATATCAGTAATCGCCTGTGGAGTAAATGTATTGTAATAGGATATCGCGTAGACCCGGATATTGTTGTCAAGAGCGAATTTGGTCATATTCTGGTCTGTAAGTTGCGCATCGGGACCTGTAGTATACGTCGGAGCCGATGGTGCAGTGCCAAATGTTACTGTGCCGGTTTTGCCTGACGAACCTGCCGCAACTTGAACATAATTCGTTGCTGTTACCGTATTGCTACCATAAGGATTAGTTGCATTCAATGTAACTGTATACGTTTTGGCGGTGGAACTATACGGATAATAATGTAATGGATTTTGTAATGTGTTACCTGTTGTATTACTATCTCCAAAATTCCATACCCACGATGTTGGTGAACCGATCGAACTATCTGTAAATTGCACATACCCTTTTGTCGGAGTTGTCCCACTAAAACTAGCGGCCGGAATTAGACCACTCCCCAACCCATTGTAATACAGGTATTTTTGGGGTTCAAGGGCATTCGTGCTGTAACCGGTGTATCCCGTGGGGGGAGCGGGAGAATAGGCGGTTCCCCTGCCAAGGAAATCGCCCAGCCAGTTATAATCGCCATCCGTCAGAAGGATGACCGCCCGCACCGCTTTCGGGTTTGAATTCGGATTGTTTTTAAGCAGGGTGATCGACTGGTAGATCCCATCCCGCGTTCCCGTGCCTCCATTCGCTACCAAACCAGAAATCGTATTATTAATAGTTACATGATTGGTAGTGAGCGAACCGACCGTGGTATCGATATTATACTGGTTCGCACCACTCCCATCAACACCGGAAAATGACACAATGGCAAGCCGGTCATTCGTCCTATTCAGCAGGGCACCAAAAGTTTCTGCACCGGCTTGCGCATTTTGCATCTCTGTTTTTCCATTACTCATCATAGTGCTCATACTCCCGGATCGATCCATAAGAAGGACAGCATCGATTGGATTCGGCTGGAGTGCCCATCCATCCCCGGTTAGTTTAACGGTCACATTGACCGTCCCATTTACGGCGACCATGGGGGGAGACACACTCGTATAGGCACTGAGATAGGGATAGTTCTTCCATGTCAAAACGACGTTTTGCGTCGTGCCATTCCACGTTGCAGTAACAGGGCAGGTTCCGGTAGCCAATGGGTTATAATAAGGCGTTAAAGTCGCATTTGAAAAACCACCCGGAATAAACTGAACTATGGCATTACCGTTACTATCGGTCTGGGCACTGAGGCTTGAAAGTTTTGGTTGAGCGGTGATATTGTCAGTAGTCAGGTCATATGAGGGAGTGCCAAGCTTGAACGTCACCTGCTGACCCGAAACAGGATTTCCATACCCATCTGTGACCTGTGCCGTTACATTCGCCGTACTATAGGGATTTGCATCCAGACTTGCCATTGTCTGGGGATCTGCGGATAGCGCACAGTTCACGGGTGCCGTACTGTAAAATGTCACATTTTCACTGGAGGTGACTGACGAATTCGCGGTCGCCGTTGCATAAAGGGTAATGTTTTGGGCAATACCCTGAGGACCATAGGTTAATCCCACCTGACCAAAACCATTTGTTGTCAAATTCGGATACGAATCGCCCACACTTGAGTAAACAGATATATTCTGGCCAACGGTAGGGTTGCCATATTTGTCATACAGAGTATATAGGATAGAAATCTGATGGGCATTGTCTGCCGGCACCACCGGCGGATTTGGACTTACTGTCTGGGTCATCGAGACAGGTATTCCATTGGAAATGCCGATAATGGCTGGATATACCCCTTGGATAGCACCAAATGGTTGTATGTAGATGTTATTTTGTCCCGCAACAGTATCGAGCCGCACTTTCACCGATAGATTTCCATATCCATCCAGTTGCTGGCTGGTACTGATTACAAATGTTCCGGTATCAAAGGCCGCGTTTCCAGCGACAGAACCAATTTGGAGCGAGATGGTGTAGGGATCGGCAGGATTGCGGTGGTCAATGACGTTGCCCCACTGGTCCGTATAGGAGACATTAAAATAAGTCTCGGTTCCTACGGATGCCTGAGACGACGATGTAACCATCCAGTAAAACGGGGTATCATGATCAATTTGCTGGACGTAAACGAGATTTGTGAACTGGCCATTGAAAGTCAAGTTTATCTTTATGGTAGCGCTACCGCTCGTTTTATTGGCGGTGAACGTGGTTGACGCCACACCATTAGACGCGGTAGAACTGCTTGATGCACTGAGTGTTCCCAATGCCACAGAATTTGAAGCCAGAGAGAATGATACCGGTACTCCGGCCTGATACTTACCATTCGAATCCACTGCTGTAACCGTTATTGTTGAATGGTCCGTTCCGTTTGCGATCACCCAGGCCTGAGTGGAGGTGATTGTCGAATTGGCGAGATCATTTGCAACAACGCCCCCGACAAGACACATAAGACCGACGATACTAAGAATTACAAGAACCCCCCGCATATCCCTCACTCAAATTATGGTATTGTACATTTTAGTATATAATAATATGTATTTTAAAAAAAACCTAATTCCACACTGTTTTTAAAAAAAACACGTTTATTTTGTTATGATTGTAATTTTCAGACTTTATTTCACTTTTTTTGAGGCCCTCCCATACCTCCCTGTAACCAACGGGCGTGCTAAGCAAAACCGGACCAGGAAAATCCCCCCGCTCCGATTGTGGTAATGGCAATGAGATCCCGGACAATCTCGTCGCCGGATTCTGGCCCCGGAGATTTTTCATCGTTTAGATCAGGCCTCTTCTTCATGTCATTTCAGGAAAAAATATACGTATTACTGTTTTTCCCCAGGAAAGACCTAAAAACCGGTCCACCACGAACCGCCATTCTTTCGAATACCTGCCGAAACCTAACCGGGTATGATGTGCCGTTATTCGGTACGAACCCCGCTGCTCGCGGTATCAGCGCAAACCGTCAACCGGAAAAAACAGGAGCTCATGAACGAGCGCCCGTATGCGAGAAGCAGGAGTCGAACCTGCGAACGCCTGCGCGAATCGATCTTGAGTCGATCACCGTTGACCACTTGGTTATTCTCGCTTGTAATATTATTGGTTTGCAGGATAGTAAAAGACTTTGACAGCCAAAAATCTTATGCCAGGTGGAGGGTATAAATTCCGAAATCTGCCTTTATAGGTAAAACCTGATGCTCCGTGTGTGTATTGGATCATAGCGGTGAGTGAACTACCAAAGGTGCCTGATAGATGAGGATTACATAAAATCCGCCAAACCCAGCTGCTCCTGCTTCTCCTCGCCAAACGTCGATTCAATGGCAAGGTCGAGCACTTCGACCCGCTGCCGGGTATATTCTGATACCTTGTATTTTTTTACCATCGCCCGGGACATTTCGAGATACTTTTTGACCGATCCTTCGTGCACGGTCGGGATAATATTCCCGTTGCAGATTCCCCTGCCTTTGAATTTCGTGCACTTGCCGGCAAGCGGCATCCGCCGGTAGCTCGCATTGCATTTGGTACACCGGAACTTCTGCTTGGAGAACGCGGAGAGGTTGCCCATAAGGTCGCGGATAAAATGTGTGTTGAGGACACGCTCCGCCACATCGTCCGCATCGACGGCCCGGATCTTCTCGGCAAGATCGAGCTCGGCCTCGAGTTTCTCGGTCATCGTCTTGAGCTGCGTGTAAGTGGACTCCAAGGGCCCTGCCGATATGTCCGAAGTGTCGTGCGTGAAGAAGAACCCTTCGAGCTGCCGGGGGGTCCCGATCCTCCGCTCGACCCGGTCGATGAGCGGCTCGACGTCCTTCGCCTTCGCATACTTAAGGCCGGCCTCGTAGAGTTCGAGTGGGTAGCCGCGCCCGACATCCACGTTCAATGCCTCTTTGTCGATCTCCGCCGGATCGATCCGGCTCGTAAGGACGAGGGGGGCATCCATCGTCCCGCCCCGGTTCTGGGGCAAAAACGAGCGCGAGAAGTTCAAAAGGCCGTCCATGAGGAGCATGACGCAGTCCTCATCGCCATCGCACTGGCCGGTGAAGATGCCGTTTGCAACGAGCGTGTGATCGTCTGCCACGGTCAGGCAGTACACCCGGTCCTCAAGGGAGGTAACGGTCTCCACGTTCGCGATCCGGTCGGTGATCACGGCCCCACCTTCGTAGACAGGCACGGCGTCCCCGGCCTTTACCTCCATCGCTCGTATTTTCCTGAGATACTGCACGTCCCAGATCAGCATCGCATGGTCCGGGGTGACCGTCAGCTGCCGGTTACAGGTCGTTGTAAACCGGATCAGGTTTGCCGGCGCCCGGTGAATGGAAACTGAGGTAATCTTCCGCAGGTGCATCGTGCCCGCAGTATCCACGGTCCGGGTATAATACGGCCGGACCGGGTCGGAGTAGTACGTGCCCAGCCGGTCGAGCCCGGGCTTGCTGATATCGAAGTTCTCCATCACGAATTTCCGGATGGGGAGGTGCACCCAGGACTTCCCGTCAGACACCTCTATACCGGTGTCGCCAAAGAAACAGTTCCGGCGCTTTGCCGCGTGGAAGAACGGGTGAGCGTACCCGACGTTTGCCCGGGTGAACCCCACGATCCGGGCAAGCACCCCGGCGCTCGTGTGGGGGGCAAGGCCGATCATGAGATGGCCGACGAGATCGTCCCGGGTCTTCACATTATAAAATGCGGGAAGGCTGTAGATTTTTGTGAGCTCGTCGTCGATGAACCGGGCGATCTTGATCATGTAATCGGCGCAGGAATCCGAGAGGAGGATGTCCTGAGGGTGCAGTTCTATGATCTGCGTGCCATTCCGGAGATCGTAGCCGTTGATGTCCCTGACGTACCCGAGTTCCCGCATCCGTTCGACCGGCACCCGCACCTCGTCCGGGCGGATATGGGTGAGGGGGAGGTCGATCATGTCAAACCGGGTCGTGCCGTCCTTGAAGACGTAGATGTCCTGGAGGGCGCGGAGGATGCCCTTTTCCATCGCCTCGACCGTCTTTTCCCGGGAGATGACGCCTTTGACCCCTTTCACGAGCGCGATGCTGTCCTTTTTGATCCCGAGCCGCTCCATTGCCTGTGCATACTCGGCTTTTACGTTCAGGCAGATCCGCTGGCTGCAGGCAGCCGGCACATCGCAGTTCGGGCAGCGATCCGTCGCGAGCTCGTGACCGCACTTCGGGCAGGTGTAGACGGGAACCGTGTGTGTCTGGCACTTCTGGCACCGGTTCAGGTAGGTAATCCCGCCACAGCCGGGGCAGCGCCGGCGCCCCACTTCGATCTCGATGACGCCGCCTTCCTTCTGGAAATCGATCTCGGTCGCGTGGGCGTCAGATTCCTCGGTATGGCTCGACGCCTCCTGGAACGAGCGCCGGGCCCCCCCGGACTCCCCGAGCGGGAAAAGTGCGTGCGGCGGCGGGCTCATTTTACGGGGCTTGGACTTGCCGGGCCGGCCCATCCTACCGCCGATCCGGATCCCGGACCTGGACCGGAGCGCGAGGCCGCTGACGTGCATCACAAGGTCAAGCTGACTGGCATCGGAAGGTACCGTATTCCATGTCTCGCGTTTTTTCAGGTGCTCGTCGAGGCCAAGGCCGGCGACAAATGCCCGGTAGGTCCGGATCCGTATGTCCCCCCCGCTCACCTTGTGGGGGAGAAGCAGGATCTCGAGGGGCTCTTTTATTTTCGGGTCGAGGGGAATGACCAGCGTATCCTCTTCAATTTTCCCGGTGTTTGCGACAGTATCCGCCAGGAGCCGGATCTGTTCGACGCTGATATCGTCCCAGTACCAGGTGTATCGGGGAACAGGTATCCCCCGGCCCTCGCAAGCGCGAGCGCTTCAGGTTCGTCCTGCGGCGGTTTTGTTCCCGGTTTTTGTTCAAGCAGCCACCACTCCCCGCAGTACCCGGCAGGAACCAGCGGGTGGTTGTTTTCCAGGAACTCGCCGTACGCGATCAGGATCTCGCCGACATCGAGGATCCTCTCGACTTTGCCCATGAGAGAAAGTGCAGTGTTCTCATCGTCCACCCTGACCACGTCGCCCCCTTTGAGCCGAACCGTCGGCCCCTCAATGGAATCAACCGGGACGACCCCGCAGGCCTTGCCCGGCCGTTCGAGTTTCATCTGGGTGCCGACGGCAAGGAACCCCCCGAGCAGGTACAGCGTTGCCGGGTTAAAGCCAGCGGTCGCAAAACCGGTGTTCCGCGAACGCCCGTACCGGAGCCGGAAACCGCCTTTCCTCATCGGGTATGAGAAGACCGGCCGGCCACCGATGAGATCCCGGAGGTACTTGTCGAGCGGCTTGATACCTGGGGCATGGGTCTCAGACTCTGCGCTCGGCTTTCCCGCTCCGGCGATGAGCTTGTCCAGCCAGTCCCAGCCGGCCATGTTCATCTTCTCGACCTTGCTCTTGAGCTTGCGGGCCTTTCCCGCGATCCCTTCGGCAAGGACAAGCGCCATCCCGCCCCGCACGGCATTTGTCTCGACCCGATCCAGGTTCCGGTGCCCCGAGACCTCCTCTTTTTCTGTCGCTTCGCCATCGATGCAGACCGGGCAGTTCTCCACGATCAGCCGGATCTCGGCTTCGCTCGGCAGGTACTGGAGGTTCATGATGGTATTGTACTGCCGGATCTCCTCGATGTACCGCTCGACTTCAACCGGCCGGGGGCGGTAGCGCCCGATCCCGAGCTTTCCCCTGACATAGTCACCGACAAGCACCGAGAGCGCCTGTGCCGTCCCGCCAGCGCTCCGGATCGGGCCGGCATAAAAGATCATCAGGTACTGGCTGCCGTCATCGTTCTTGCCGAGCCCCACTTTTGCGATCCCTTCTGTCGGGGCCGAGACCACACCTTCCGTGAGAAGGGCCATCGCAGTCCTGATGGAATGATCGAGGATCTCGTCATTGTTCTTCTCCCCGAACATCTTTGCGACAAAGTCGTCGCCGATCCGGAGCGCCACTTCCTCACGGGACATCTGTGCTTCGAGTTCCCGGATCCGCGCTGCCACCCCTTTGATCCCGACAAGCACCTCGACCCGGTCGGCGAGGTCGCTTGCAATCGGGATCTCGACTGCCATACTCGGGTCAAGCCCGCGGGAACGCGCCTCCGATGCGATGGCAATCGCTTGGGAAAGCCCGGTCATGAGGGTATTCCCGTACGCTTCCATCTCAGGGGAGAGTATGAGCATAGTGGTAGATAGGCAGCGTTAAAATTTATACTGTGGTATCGGGGGAACGATCAGAGAAAACGGGGGAATAATGTGTCGGAGTTATGGCTTCTTGTCATCGTGGAGTTTTTCGAGCATGGAGGGGAGACCGGTCTCGCCCATCTGCCAGAGCGTGAGCGTGGCACATGAGCGGAGGATCTCGTTGGCATCGGAGAGCCTCCGGGTGAGCGGGCCAACCGCAGGTTTTCCGATCCGGCAGAGGGCCCGGGACAAAAATCCCCGCAGCTCCCTGTCCTCGCTTGCCATTGCATCGATAAGGGGGTCTACCGCCGGTTCCCCCATCTCACCCAGAGCCGCTGCCGCATAGCGCCTGAACTCGCGGTCGGGGGTCTCTTTCATCGCCGCAATGAGGGGCACAATCGCGGGCACTCCCGTTTTTGTGAGAGCAATCGCACGGTACCAGCGGCCGTCGTCATTCCCTGCCGCGGCAAGAGCGTGGATCAGGGGCTGCACCGCCGCCTCTCCTGCCTCTGACAGCGCGAGAACCGCATGATGGCGGTTATCAATCGCGGGGTCGTCAAGCTGGCTGATAAGGAGGGTAATAGTCTCATTACCGTCTTTCTGGTTATCGGGAGACATGGGAACACCAGTACAGTCCCTATTGTTTGTGGCAGCTCATGTGTGTTGTTGTCGGGATCGGCCCTGCAGCCGGGGGTTTGCGCGGTAGTTCTCAATGTCACGCAAGCCCGAGACAGGGCGGGATAAAGAGAATACAGAAGAACAAGGCCATTATGATGAGCCCTAATGGAATGCCCAGCCGTGCCCATTCCCTGCTGGTGATCCCCATCTTCCCTGCCGCAATGATGTTGGGAATGTTCCCAGGGATGAGCATGCCACCGGCGATCAACAGGCCCATGAGGGCACTCGTGATCTGCTGGGATGAGATACCGGGTTGATCTCCGCTGCGGCGAGGGTCGCGTTGTCAAGCACAGCGGAGACGATGTTGATCCAGTATAGCCCGGCAGAGGGGATCGAAACGACAACCCCAAGGATGAGCGGCTTGAAACCCTCACCGAGGAAAACAAGCGCCATGATAAAGAGGTAGATCTTCCCGGCCCGGATCAGGATCTCCTGTATCGTTTCGCGCTCGACGCTGCATTCGAGTTTCTCATCGCCTTTATGGCTCCGGGCAAAGAGGAAGACACCGACAACCCCGAGGACGATAATGGCAGGAATAATAAAGATGCCAAGCCGGTCGAAGAGGAACGTGAACCCGGCATAGTACGGGGCGCCCGAGAGTTTCGAGACCACGATCGTGGTGAGGGGTTCGCCCAACGGGGTGAGGCCGGCCCCGAGGCCGATCGAGAAACAGGCTACCACGGTGATCTCCACCTTCGCTTTTCTGACCACGGGAAGGGCATTGACGATCTCGATAAGGATAATTGCGGCAAGGATTGCGGAGATAATACTTGAAACGAGGCCCAGCACGACGATAAGTAAAAAGACAATACATTTCAGGGAGAATCGGTCGACTATGCCCACAATTGCAGATTGCAGACGGCGATAAAAGAATGAGATCAGGATTCCGAATACGAGCACGATCTGGACGATACCAATCGGGATCCCAAAGAGACTCGTGATATGCAACGGGGAGATGAGTGCCTCCTGTACAATGGCCAGACTCCAGCCGGTCTGCTCGCCGGGGATTGTGATCAGGCCTGAGAGCGTCAGGGCCACAACCCCGCAGGCAAACAGGAACACCTCGAGGTTGTGCTCAATGTATTTTACCCCGAACGGGAGCACGAGGACCAGTGCAAAGATCGCCAAGAGGCCAAGGGTGATCAGTAAATCCATGATGGCAGTACCCCCAGAATATCAGGTACCATTTGGCCGGCAACAGGATTAATGGATTCTCTCTACTAAAAAAAGAACAAAGTATATATCCCCCTATGATGGTATAGACCAATTGATACCGGGGGGACCGGGAGTATGGCACAGGACATCCTCGATACTGTCAGCACGATACGGGATGCGGCATTAGGAAGATGTCGGAAACGGATAGAGGATGCGGCAAAAAAAGCAAAGAAGATCATCCGCAGAAACCCGGCGGAAGGGGAAAACTCAGGACTGTGCTGTGAACCGCAGTGCGGCGTTACCGCAGTGCTGAAGCGCAAACACGGGCTTTAAGGAGGGGGGTAACGATGGATGCTGAAAAATCGCTGCTTCAGCAGATCCGGGACAGGGAGCGGGAATTTGCCATAAAGGTCGAAACAGCAAAGCGGGAAACCGAGGCTGAAATCACGGCTGCACACCAGCAGGCTGAAACGATTATTACGGAGGCCACAAAGCGGGGGAAAACAGCAGCGGAGGAGCTGTTGAACAAGGAAACGATAATAACCGGTGCTGAAGTTGACCGCATAAAAAAAGAGGCAGCCGACAAGGCAGAGGCTGTTCGGAAAAACGGGGAGATGCATCTCCAGTCCGCTGTGGCCATGATCACCGGGTATGTGATAAACCGCTAGACCAGGCCACTGCTCCCGAAAGAGGAATCCTATGCTCCAGAAGATGAAACGGATCCAGGTCATCGGGCCAAAAAAAGAGTTCGATGCAGTCGTCGACCTGCTTTATCATGAGGGGACGATCCATCTGGAAGATGCCTGCCAGTGCATCCCGAAAAAAGAGATCCACCTCATCCCGATGGAGAAGGAAAAAACTGCGGAAGTTGCTGAAATACAGGGTAGGATAGCCGGGATCCTCTCAACACTCCCGGAAGCCCCGGCCGATCCGGCAATAGAGGCCCAGATCGCAAGCGAGCTTCAGGACAAAACCAGGGAGGATCTGATCACCCGGGCACACGAGATGATCCGCGAACTGGAGTCGGTCACCCGGGAGCTGGCATCAAGGAAAAGCGACCTGAAATTAAAGATCACGACAGGGGAACGGTATGCAAAAATACTCAATTTTATCCAGCCCATGGAGCACGAGCTCCCGGTTCTTGAAGACTATGAAGTGACCATCCTGCTGATCCAGAAAGAGTTTAGTGAGGTCCTTGACCTGATCAGAAAGGAGCTCACCACCATTACTCACGACCAGTTCGAGATGAACTCTATGGCGGTGGATGCGGAAACGCTCGCCACGATCATGGTATTCAACAAGCGATATTCGCAGGCTGTCCACACATTTGTCTTCTCCGTCAATGTCAACGAGGTCCGCCTCCCTCAGGAGTACATGGGGAAGCCGTTTTATGCAATGTACGCCCAGATCGAGAGCGACAAGGCACGGGCGGCAGAAGAGATCCGGCTGATTGATGAGAAACTTAGCACCCTTTCCCGGCGCTGGTATCACGAACTGAAGTATCTGAAAAAAATGTTTGAGGATATAAGTGAAGAGCTCCTCGCATTCAACAAGTTCGGCCATTCTGAATATACGTTTGTCGTGATGGGCTGGATCCCGAAAAAATTCCTCGGGCGGATGAAAAAAGCGGTAAAAAAGACATTCGGGGGGCGGGTGATCATCAGCGAGCTCGTAGTGGGGTCAGAAGAGATGGAGAAGGCGCCCACCTTTTATGACCATCCACGTTGGGTCAAACCTTTCGAAACGATCATGCAGATGGTCTCCCCTCCGGCGTACCGTGAGGTCGACCCGACTCCGGTGCTTGCGATCTTCTTCCCGTTTTTTTTCGGGCTCATGGTAGGAGACATCGGGTACGGGCTGGTCATTCTCGCCTTTGCTCTGATCGTGAGGGAAAAACTCGGGGCCAATGCCTTTGTAAAAAACATCTCGGAGATCCTGATCATCTCGTCCATTCCGACCATCATATTCGGGTTTCTGTTCGGGGAGTTCTTCGGTGACCTCGGGGAGACGCTGGGCTGGATCCAGCCAATTCACCTCTTGGGCATCACATGGAACCGCGTGGATGCGATGATCCCTCTTTTGCTTTTTGCCATTACCGTAGGGGTTATCCATGTTTTCCTGGGCCTTGTGATCGGCATTCGCAACGAGATGATCCGGAAGAACAAAAAACACGTTGCAGAAAAAGTAGGGATGCTGATCGTGATCACGGCAATCATCATCCTCCTCGCGCTGGCCGTGAAGATGATCCCGTCATGGATGATGTATCCCTCCGTGGCCATGGCAATCGTTGCCCTCCTCCTGCTCATCTACGGTGGCGGGGCGCTGGGCACGATGGAGATCATGAGTTCGGTAGGGAACATTTTATCCTACGCAAGGCTGATGGCGATCGGCATGGCATCCGTGATCCTCGCCATCGTGGCTAACAGGATCGGAGGAGCGATCGGGATCGCGATCATCGGAGTCATCGTCGCAGTGCTCCTGCATACCTTAAATATCATCCTTGCCATGTTCAGCCCGTCCATCCACTCGATGAGGCTGCACCTTGTGGAGTTCTTCTCCAAGTTCTACGAGGGAGGGGGAGTGGTGTACAAGCCGTTCAAACGGGTCTGATTCGTGCAGGTGTATCCACAGCAGGACGAACGGTGGGGTTCAGCTCATGCCCTGCATCTTTTGCGCTGCCTTTTCTTTCTGGGCCTTTTTCTTCCTCTCAAGAATCCGCTTTACCTTTTTTAATCGGAACAGGTCCTCCCGCTCCCGTTCCTCAATTGCGTTCTTGATGTACTTTGCCTGACTTTTCAGCTCGGGGATCAGGACCTGTTCGAGAGCATTCACCCTCCGCCGGTTCATCTGGATCTCCGCGCCCAGCCTCCTCATGGCAGTCTCGGTTTCCGCAAGCTCGATCAAGAGGTCAAGTTCCGCTTCAAACCGCTCGGCAGTCTCATCGATCCGCGCGCTGGTGGCAATCACGCCGTAACCTCGTTCGAGCATGCTTTTCGAGACCCGTTTCTTCTCGATCACCGGCACCGGTACTCCCATGATGTTTTTCCCGGCGATATCTACCGTTATTGCCCGGCGTGTGGCAAACGATGCGGACCGGATCGTAACCGGATCATCAACTGCCTGTGCTACCAGGAGCGCCAAGTCTGCCGAGCGGGATATCGCATCGAGCTCGTCGCGGGACGTGGAAACCGTGCTAAGGATCTTGAAAAATTCCTGGATGAGCGCGTCCATCTTTTCCCGGAGGAGATCCCGGCCCTGCTCGGCAAGCTTGATCTGCGCTTTTTTTTTCATCAGCTCCATCCGGGTAGGCTTGACCTGTTCCATCGCTCACCGTCCTGGTTCACTGTAAGCAGGATGGTACTTTGCAATAAACTCCGTCTTGATCCGTTTCAGCTCATCTTCGGGAAGGATCGCAAAAAGATCCCATGCGGTCGAGAGGGTCTTTTCAATGGACCGATCCTCGTCACCCTGCGTGATAAACCGTTTTTCGATTTCATCGGCAAATTTCAGGTATTTCTTATCCAGCTCCGTGAGCGCCTCTTCCCCGACAATGGCAACCAGTCTGCGCAAGTCCCTCCCGTAGGCATATGAGGCATACAGCTGATCTGCCACCCCCCGGTGATCTTCACGGGTTTTCCCGGGGCCAATCCCAAGGTTCATGAGCCGGGAGAGGCAGGGCAGGGCGTCGACCGGCGGGTCCGCACCCCTGCGGAAGAGATCTCGCGAGAGCACGATCTGGCCCTCGGTGATATACCCGGTCAGGTCCGGGACCGGGTGAGTGATATCGTCGTCCGGCATGGTCAGAATGGGGATCTGCGTAATGGACCCGGTCTTTCCCTTAAGCCGGCAGGCCCGCTCATAAATGGATGCGAGGTCGGTGTACATATACCCGGGATACCCGCGCCGTCCGGGCACCTCCTCGCGTGCCGTTGAGATCTCGCGGAGCGCTTCGCAGTAGTTAATCATGTCCGTCAGGATCACAAGGACGTGGAGGTTATGGGTGAACGCGAGATATTCCGCGACGGTCAGGCCGCAACGGGGTGCCGCCAGCCGTTCGACCGTGGGATCATCGGCAAGGTTCATGAAGAAGACTACGCGCTCAAGGGCCCCGGTGCTCTCGAAGTCTCGCATGAAAAAGGAAGCCTCTTTGTGTGTGATCCCCATGGCAACGAACACGACGGCAAACTGTTCTCCCTCACCAAGAACTTTTGCCTGTCGGGCAATCTGGGCAGCGAGCTTGTTTGCCGGCAACCCCGAGCCGGAGAAGATGGGCAGTTTCTGGCCGCGTACGAGCGTGTTCAACCCGTCGATAGTGGACATACCGGTCTGGATGAAATCTGCCCGGTTTGTCCCGGGCCGAGGGATTGATCGGGGTTCCGGCGATATCGAGGATTGCATCCGGGATGATCTCCGGGCCGCCGTCGCGGGCCTTGCCAACACCGGAAAACACTCTGCCGAGCATGTCGATAGAGACATTGATCCGCGCCGGCTCACCGGTAAACCGGACCTTTGTCACTTGGGTATCAATTCCCCGGGTGCCCTCGAAAACCTGGATCACGGCAATGTCTTCCGAGATATCCAGTACCTCTCCGGTCCGTTCCTCACCGTCTTTCAGGAAGATTCTCACGATCTCCCCGAACGATGCCCCTTTCACGTTGCTAACAAAGATCAGGGGGCCGGAGACATACGTGATCGTCCGGTAATCCCGGGTGAGGAGAGGTGCTTGCTTCATTTCTCCACCTCCAAGGCAGTAAGCCTGGTGCTGATATCCCCGATCATCTTTTTGAGGTCGTCCGTGTTCCCGATCTCCTTCATTCGCCCGATGGCGGTCCTGATCGGGAGACTCTGGATCTGCTTGAGCGTGACGCCGCGATTCATCGCGTCGTTCACCTGTGCATAAAAGGTCATGATCACCTTGAGCATCAGGTACTGTTTCTCCATGGGGCAGAAAGAGTCCGTGTCGCTGTAGGCACTCTGCTGAAGGAAATCCTCCCGGATCATCCTTGTCACTTCCAGAATCGCTTTCTCACTCTCCGGCAGTGCGTCCGGGCCGACCAGCTGGACAATTTCCTGCAGCTCGACTTCCTTCTGGAGCAGGTACATGGTCTTCTCCCGGAGCTCACGCCAGTCCCTTGCCACGTGTTCCACGTACCAATCTCCGATGCTGTCGAGGTAGAGTGAATAACTTTTGATCCAGTTCACCGAGGGGAAATGTCGGCGGTACGCGAGGTTGGTGTCCAGTGCCCAGAAGGTTCCGACCACCCGGAGCGTGTTCTGGGTGATAGGCTCGGAGAAATCTCCGCCCGGGGGGGATACAGCACCAACAACAGTCACCGACCCGATCCGCTCCCCGGTACATTCACACTCGACTCTGCCCGCCCTCTCGTAAAATGCGGAAAGCCGGGTAGCCAGGTATGCCGGATAACCCTCCTCACCGGGCATCTCTTCGAGACGCCCGGAAACTTCCCGCAGCGCTTCGCCCCACCGCGAAGTTGAATCCGCCATAAGGGCAACATCGTATCCCATGTCCCGGAAGTACTCGGCAATGGTGATGCCGGTGTAAATCGAGGCCTCACGGGCGGCCACCGGCATGTTGGAGGTGTTCGCGATCAGGATGGTCCGTTCGATCAGCGGGAGGCCGGTCCGCGGGTCGACCAGTTCGGGAAACTCAGCCAGCACATCTGTCATCTCGTTGCCCCGCTCACCGCAGCCGATATACACGACAACCTGTGTGTCCGACCACTTGGCAAGGGTCTGCTCTGACACAGTCTTGCCGGTCCCGAAACCACCCGGGATCATCGCCGTCCCGCCCTTGGTGACCGGGAAGATACAGTCGAACACCCGCTGCCCGGTGACAAGGGGAAGAACCGGGTCGAGCTTTTTCCGGATCGGACGGGGGATCCTGACCGGCCAGACCTGCATCATCGGCAGCCGGGTGTCATTGTCAAGGACGCAGACTGTTTCCTCAACGGTAAAAGAGCCGCTAAGGATTTCCGTTACCATACCAGAGATTCGTGGAGGGACGAGAATCCGGTGCTCAAAATGGAACTCCCGTACTGTCCCGATCACGTCACCGCCGACCACCTTATCTCCCTTTTTAACAGAGGGGGAAAACTCCCATTTTTTCTCCCGCTCAAGGCCCGGGGCGGAGATCCCGCGGGCGATAAAATCCCCGCATTTCGCGAGAAGTACCGGCAGCGGGCGCTGGACGCCGTCGTAGATGGAGGAGAGAAGGCCCGGCCCGAGCTCGACTGACAGGGGCGTTTCCGTATCCTCGACTTTTTCACCGATGGTGAGACCGGTCGTGTCCTCGTAGACCTGGATAACCGCCTCGTTACCCTCCAGCCGGATGATCTCTCCCCTGAGCGCTTCTTCCCCGACTTTCACCACGTCATACATCCTCCCCCCTTTCATACCGCGGGCAATGATAACGGGGCCGGATATCCTCGAAATGGTTCCCTCTCTCATATCCTCACTTCCTCAGGACGATGTTGTATCCGATTGCTTTTCTTAAGAGTCGTTCAATATAGGATTGCCGGTCGACCTCTTTGGATTTCGAGGGAATGGGGATGATAAGCGGGCGGGCCAGCCGTTCAATACGGGTCATCAGCTTCTCATCAAGGGACAACATATATTCCTCGTTCACCGCGACAATCCCGATATCATCCTTGTACAGCAGGGGGGGAATCACTTTTTTTGCCTCCTCCAGATTCCTCGCTTCCAGCACTTCGACTCCTGCGAGCCGGAATCCCGATGCCCGGTCGCTATCGGTCACGACTACGAATTTAAACATATACCAGTTCCTCCTTGAGTTGATCGAGCGGAAAATCTGCTGTTTTGCACCGGGAGATTATCCGGATGTTGGTGATCTCGTTATACTTGGCCCAGAAGTACCCGATCACCGATGCAACGCTCAGAGGATCCGAAAAAAAGGCAGCCACGCCTTTTCTGATCAGGTATTTCTCGAGCTGCTTTTCGAGTACGGAGATTTTCCCCATGACAACCGTCTCGGGAATGTCCGCAAGGAACCTATACGGAGTCGATTCCAGCGCCCGGACTGCTTCGTTCACCGAGTGCAGGGTTAAGAGATGCATCAGATCCTTCACATTCAGTTCCTTTCCGCCTTCGATCAGGAACTCAAGCGCAATGTCTTCCTTGACATGATCCCGGATCATCCGCAGGATCGTCCTGATGTTCACTACATCGATCTCCGTACCGAGAATATCGCGGATGAGCGCATTGTTGTAGGACGGTGTCCTGACCATCTCAAGGGCATCCTCGTAATAATACCGGTCCAGCGCGCACTCGAGAATTGCAAGATCCCCCTTTTCAGAGAACTCCCTGAAGTGTTTGGTGAGGGGACGCGCATACACGATCTCCCACGTGGCAAGCAGGTCGATCACTGCCCGCACGTCGGGCTGTTTGATCATCTCGGTGAGGGTCGCCTCATCCAGTTCCCCGGCGGGCACCAGACAATCGAGGATTTCCTCATTGGTAACATGGATGTTTTTTCCCCGGAGGATTGTCATGATGTTCTGAACATCCCACCGGTGCAGGAAGATCCTGATGTACCGTTCCGCTTCACTGTCTTTAACAAACCTGAGGATTTTCCTAAACGTGCGGGTGAAATTTGTTCTAAGGGCATAATCAATGCAGAGCACATCGGAGTACATAACCTTGGCCGTAATAATGTCATCCCGGTACGGCGTTTTTTCAAGGTCTGCGATCAGGGACTCCATGTCCGGCTGGAAAATCAGGTTTTCAAGGGCAGGACGATCCAGCAGGCGACTTTTCATCCCCCGAATCCGTGCATTCACATACCCGTAATCCATCTCAACCACCGAACAGGATTGTGTAAATCTCGAGTTTCCGGCGTTCTTTTATCCGCTCCAGCCGCGATTCGACCGTGTTCGAGATCGTGACCGTTTCGTCCGGATTCGTGATGACGAGCCCCCCCGCAGTGGTGAGATCCGGGATTACAACGGCGGACAAGTTCAGCCCGGCGAGCATGTCCAACGAGATCTGCTCGTCCCGTTTGTCAACATGAACATGGCATTTCCCGGTCCCCATCGCTCCTGAAGCTTCCCGTGCCAGTTTTTTGAAAATTTCCGGATACGCCGGATCGGTCCGAATCGACAAAAGGTGCTGTTCTGCCGTAGAGATTGCCTGCGAGAAGATCGCTTCTTTCCTCGTTATCAGCTGCTTCTTCTCCTCAATCTTCGTAAGGTACATCAGCTTGTTCCTTTCAATCAATGCGGCTTTTTTTGCCTCGTCAAGAGAGGACTGCTGCAGGTCTTTTGCCCGGGCCTCTGCTTCTTCCAGGATTGCCCGGACCGCGACCCGTGCTCTGGTGCGGAGCTCCTGCTCCCGCTCCCCTGCACTTTCCTCGACGGATTTTAACAAGTTCTCATAGGCCACAGTTTCACCCGCTCACTTCATGGAACTGCATATCAGTACGGTCTGAATACAGATGGCACCCGGTTGTTCCCGGCACGGGAGCCGACAGAAAAAATTGTTGCAACGAGGGGAACGTACTTGAGATCAACGGACTATCTGTGCGATCCGGTTATTGGATCATCAGGATGATCATCGAAGCTACGACAAAGCCCAAGATGACCAGTGTCTCCGGGATGGCTTCCAAGACGATTATTATACCGGCAGTCTCGGGCTTCTCGGCAATCGTGCCGGCCCCGGCTGCACCAATCCGCGACTGCGCCCATCCGGTTCCAATTGCAC
Source organism: uncultured Methanoregulaceae archaeon (assembly GCA_963805035.1). Taxonomy (GTDB): domain Archaea; phylum Halobacteriota; class Methanomicrobia; order Methanomicrobiales; family Methanospirillaceae; genus Methanoregula. The sequence continues at coordinate 42,782 of CAWDSU010000001.1, forward strand.
CTGCGGCAAAAGCAATGGCTGCCCCGATAGGGACTTCCCAGCTGGTAACCATGTGAATGACCTCCTTAATGATAGTATGCTCAATGAGACTTCCATATATAGATTTCGCAATGGATGGAGAAATGCGTCTTAAAATATTCAAAATTTAAAAAGTTAAGAAAAACGTTTCATTGTGAGCGGATGAGGATCTGATCGAGCGACAGCAGCATGGCATCGGTCATGTAGTGCTTTTCCCGGATCTCCTTTCCCGCCGCCACCAGGGAATAGATATCCGCGAGGGTTAATTTCGAGAACCGGTAGGTGCTCCACCGGGGCCGTTCTATCGACGTCCAGATCTCCCCAAGGGTCTCTTTGAGCACGTCACAGTCTGCCGGGGAGATCGAACACCAGTCAGCCCCGATCCGGCGTCGTATCTTGTCCAGTGCATTCTCAACTGCCTTTTCCTTCTGGACCACAAAAACCCTTCTTCCCAGATCGCTATCATTGCTGCGGGGCATAAGGAACCATTGATGGGTGATATCCCCGCCCCAGTTAATAATCATTTCCCGAGTCCGGAACTTTCCCCAAGCGATTTCCTGCTTTCCACCGCACAGGCCTCCAAGATACCTCCCCACAAAGTTTATCAAGGGAGAACAGAATTGATTCATTATTCCCGGACAGCGGGAAGGGGGGTTGAAATGCCGGAAGTGTCGCAGGCGGAGATCGGAAGGCGGCTGTATCATGTCAAGCGCGGAAAAAGGGTCGAGAGGGCAATAAAGCTGATACAGCAGGGCCTCGGGCCCGAATGGAAGTCCCTTACCGAGGAGAAGATCGTCCTCCTCGGGCACCTGCTGCAGTGCACCTGGAACACGATCGATCAGGAGATCTGGGAGAAAATTCCCTTTGCACATGCCAAAAAAAGTGATATTGATCAGATCCTGTCGTTCGGTGAGGGAGTACGGCCGGGTAAGAACCCGACGCAGGAAGCAGTCGGAGAGATCAGAAAGATCCTGCTCGCGCTCAACTGAAATTACCTTTTTCTCGGTGCGATACATTCCATCCAAGAGTGCACGTGCTGTATCCTTTTATGAGGAAAAACGCTGTAGGGGACTGGAGGGAATAGAGGCGGGCTGTCCCGGGTGCCCGCTGAACATACAGAAACGGCACCGGGACTTGTCCGATAAGGTTAATATCTCGGACGAGTGCTGAGAGCGATTACCTAAAGATCCATGCAATGATCATCTAACACTCACATGTGCCCGGCCCTGTGCTGGGGGGTTGATGGCACAAATGGCGGGTGGTGAGGTTTATTCTGTCGCTACATTCACACAATCTTCAATCGTCCCGATCCTCGCCTGCCCACCGCACATGTTGGGAACATAGGCAAGTGCCTTGCCGCTGTTGACCATGATTGAAGCGTATTGTTCCATCACCGGAGAAACGACCATGCAGGTATCGGCAAAAACACGGGCCCCGCTCTTCTCGATCGAATCCACTATTTTTGTGTTCCTGTCGATTACGCCCTGAGCAGCAAAGATATAGAGGGGTTTTGTCACGACTTTCCCGGTGAGGAGCCGGGCAATTTCCCCCAGTTCCGCGGGAGAGCAGTGCGGGCAGCCGACAGCAACGGCATCAACCGGGATCTGCGAAAAAAGCCGGGAGATCTCTGTTCGTTCAACCGCAATTGCTTCGATATCGGAAAGGTCGTACCGGTTCTTTTGTGACTCCGGGGTGACTCCTTCAACATGGTAAAGCGCCACGGCTCCCGTCGCCGCCATTGCAGCCCCGATTGCCTTGAGCTGGTCAGGTCCCGGCCGGATGCCCCGGAAATACGGGATCCGGTTACCTACGAGTTTTCCAGCATGGTACCCAAGCGCCCCGTAATCAGCGACACCCCAGCGGGAGGTGTCGGCGTGGACATCGATAACCATCTGCGGAACCCGGTTTTTTTCGAGGTGCAGCCCGTAACAGGGCGTCTTCCCGATAATCGCGGCTGCAAGGGCGCTCGGGCCGCCCTCGCGGTTGGTCCGGGCGCCAAGCACAGAGTTTGCATAGCTGACTGCAGATGATTCCGACCATGCGAGGTGATCGCCATACCGGGTTTCGTACAAATAGTAGGGAGTGCAGGTGCAGTCGAGCCGGACACCCAGCCGTTCGTATGCTGCAACCACAGCCTGCTGCTTCTCTGCAAAGTCCGGTTCGATCCCCATCTCCTGCCACCGGGTCCGGGGCATGCCGATCGGGTTGAGCACGGCAGGAACGACCGCCTTTGCATCGAGACTTGCCAGCCAGTCAAGACCATATTTTCCTATCGTTTTGTAGGACGCCCCGCTAACCTGGGCACTTTTAATCGGGACTAGCCGTTCGGCACCGAACACCTTCCCGAGCGCAACGAGCAGTTCAAGCATTTTCTGCCGTGTCTCCCCCTGCTCGCCGGCAAGGATCCGCTCATCGTCAGGGTCGAGCTGCATACCGGTCACCATGTGGCGCGCCGGAACTCGTCTTCATGGCCGAGAACCATGGTCGCGTCGACCCCGATCTTCACGTTCGTGCCATCCTCTTTCTGGCAGGGGTCAAGCGATGAGCCCCGGGCACCGGTGATCACCATAACGTCCCGGTCACCGCTCACCCGGGTCGCGATGGCGTACTCCACTTCTGTAGGATCGGTAGGTTCGATATCCTCGTCAACAACTACCACATGTTTGAGCGAGGTATGGGCGGCAAAAGCCGCCATGATCGCGTTTTTCCCGTCGCCCTGCGTGCTCTTTTTGATCTGGATAACTGCATGAAGATAGCCGCAGCCGCCCTTTGTGAGCACGACGTTTTTCACTTCGGTAACTCCCGCAACCGCCCGGTAGATCTTGGGCTCGTAGGGGCACCCCATCAGGATCTTGTGCTCGTCGCCCCCGGGCAGGATGCTGTGGTAAATAAAATCTGGTTTCGTGTGCATGCCGGTGAACTCGATCACCGGCTGGCGCCGGACCGGGTCGTAGGTGCCCGTGATATCGACAAACGGGCCCTCATCGGTGACATCCGCACCGATAAACCCTTCGAGCACGATCTCTGCATCTGCCGGAACAAGAACCCCGTTGCTGCACTCCCTGACATGGATCGTCCCACCCAGCAGTTCTGCTGCATACGCCAGTTCCTTCCCGGCCGGTACCGGGTGCAGCTGGCAAACATCACGGCCGGGTGCACACCGACAACCACCGCGAGCGGCAGGCGCTCCCCGCAGGCAAGGGCCTTTTTGAGCATCACGTGGGTGTGCCGGCCTTCCACGAGCCGGGCAGCGACTCTGGTGTTGTCAAGGACGAGCATGCGATGAATGGACGCGTTCTCCACGCCGTCCCATTTCGAGAAGACGATGCCGGCCGTGAAGTATTTACCGGCATCTTTCGGGAAGAAGTGCATGACCGGGATGCGGGAGAGGTCCGGCTTCTTCATCGCCAGTTTCCCGTCATTAACGATCTTCCCGTCGAAGGTGGCATCCGAGAGCTTTTTTACCATCTCTTTTTCATTCATGCCAAGTGCCGACGCGAGCGTGCACCGGTCCGCGGTTACGTTCATAACAGTCCGTGCACTGCCCATATGGTGGAAGAAGAGGATCTTGTCCGTTGCAGCCGCCTGCTGTGCAGCCTTCATGTCATCCGGTGAGCACGGTCCGGTGATATCGACAACGAACCCCTCTTTGCGCATTTTTTCGATAAATTCACGCATCGTAACCACTCCAGCGTCCCGAGAGCGTATGGGCGACCCCGAGGTGATCGAGTACCCGGGCCACTACCATGTCCACAAGATCATCGATCTTCTCCGGGTGGTGGTAGAACCCGGGGCTCGCCCGGCATAATGGTCGCGCCGGCTTCATGCGCCGCAAGCATGTTCTTTAAGTGGATCTGTGAGAGGGGCATCTCGCGGGTGACAAGGATGCACCTCCGGCGTTCTTTCAGGCAGACATCGGCAGTCCGGGTAATCAGGTTGTCCGCATAGCCGGATGCAATCGCGGAGAGCGTCTTTGCACTGCAGGGGATGATAACCATCCCGTCGTGCCGGTGGGACCCGCTTGCGATTTCCGCGCTGATCGCACCGATATCATGATAGGTTGCGTCAAACCCTGACAGGTCGATCCTCTCATGGCGTGCGATCTCCTGTGCAATCTCAGAAATGATCAGATGCACTTGGGCATCCTGGCACAGCACCTCGAGCAGGCGCCGGGCATAGCATATCCCGCTCGCACCGGTTACCCCGACCACGTATTCCTTTTTCATGGTATCCCTCCGCGCTCTCCTGTGGTACCAATGTCGGAGTCCCAAGGTAAAAAGGGTTTATGCAAAAAAGCCAACGGAGAACACGAGCCGCAAAAAGGGAGATTATTTCCGGACCGGGGCAAAGAAACGGTATCTCACCCTAGACTCCTCCACCCGGCGGGCATGGGAGGGGTTGAGATCCCGCCGGGCTTCGATGACGAGGGTATTGAGGATGTTGTGGAGCCGGAGGGTATCAAAGTCCTTCTCCTTGTGCTCGTTGAGGAAATCAAGCAGGTCGCTGACGCTCTTGAGGACACCGGAGCTGGCAATGAGGTTGAGCCGGTTAAGGGTGAGCGCCAGGTTCTTTTTTGCGATATCCATCTTGTAACTGTCATTTCCGGCGAGGTTAATCTCGGTCACGGCGTTGAGCAGGTCCGTGTATGCCCGGAGCTTATAGCCGCTCTCATGCATCCTGCGCTCCGCTGAGCGGAGCCTGAGGAACGTGACCGCAAGTACGACAATAACGATGATGACACCGCAGGTAATAACAAATACATCGCTTGTGATATCAGCCAATTCATTTCACCTCATGGAAGTCGCTTTGCTACATCCAGTTTCACATTGACCAGGTTTCCCGTCAGCATAATCTGGTAGGGTCCCGTCGTATACATGGGATATTGCTGGTATGTGTCATTAAGATATGTCCAGGTAAACGTCTGGTTTTTCCGGGTGTCGAGGTTGGTCACGGTCATTTCGAACCAGCAGTCCTGTGGGCTGTCACTGAGGGGGAGAACGGTATACACGATCGCCCATGAGGGATCGGCGATCCGTAACTGCTCTGTAATCGTTTCGCTCTGGTTGGAGAATGAATACGATTTATAAAGATATTGATCGCCGATGGAAATCGCGGGCTGGGTCACCGTAACCGCGGGAGTAATGTTCGCCGCTGCCGTCAGTGCTGCGGTTATGACCGTCCCGTTCTGCCCGGCCGGGCTGGTGTTCATGCATCCTGCACCCATGACTCCCAGAATAACGAGAATCGTGCAGGGGATCAGGTAGATTTTCATTGGGGATAGTGTTGGAAAAGAGCACTATTAGAGTTTATTATTCGCATGAAGGAGTACCGGAACGGAGGAGATCAGAAGAGGGTTTCCTGACGGGTGGGCTTTTTTATATGCAGGATCTCTGCTGAGGCGTCGGCCACCGCATCGCGGTACTGGGGAAGGGTATATACGCCGAGTCTCCACTGTTCACGCCGGGTCTGGTTGAGGGTCTGCAACCGGGGAGAGAGTTCGGCAAAACCCACGACGGTGTGCCGGTTTTTTACCTGAACCTCAAGCGACATCTCCCCGGGAACGGGAGGGATGTCCACCAGCACATCGCTTGGGTGGCAGCCGGCTCTTCCTGCAATCTCTCCGGCAACCTCACGTGCCCGTTCCACCGGCCAGCCGTTCTGGAATGCTGCTGCATTCACCTGGTCCTGCCCGGCATATACTGCCCTTTTATAGAGCTGCCTCCGGTAGAGCCGGGCGGTAATTTCCCGTGTAAGGGAACTTGGGGAACTTTTGAGCTCATGCATGCATTCCCAGTCATCGAGGCCACAGAATCGTTCAAAGCCACCGACAGGGCCGGTTTCCATGTGAGCGAGGACGGCCAGCTGGAACATGCACTCCCCAATCCGGCTGACATGATGATAGTAAACAGTCGGACGCATCAGCGTTCGTGCAATAAGGAGCGATTCGGCCGCGTTAATGCCGTTCTCGTCGAGCGCAATCCCGTCCGGGGTCAGGTGGAGATTCCTGATGAGCCGGTGCGCGTCCACCGTGCCGTACGGAGCGCCGGTATAGTATGCGTCCCGGAGCAGGTAGTCCATCCGGTCCACATCGAGATCGCCGCGAATAATCCCCGAAAGCCGGTGTCTGCCCTTTACGACATCACAGATTTCGGTTGGGCTTAAAGACAGTGGTTCAAGGAGCGCCCCGAACTGCGTTTCTGTTATCCCAACGATATCGTCATGGGTGCGGCCGAGGCGCGATTCCATGAGCGGCTCGCTGGCATGGGAGAACGGGCCGTGGCCCACATCATGGAGAAGGGCAGCGATCATCACCAGCAGGCGGTCGTCCTCCTCAAGACCAAACTGCCGGCAGGCGACACCGGCCAAGTGCATCGTCCCCACCGAATGTTCAAAACGCGTGTGGTTGGCCCCGGGATAGACAAGGTACGAGAAGCCGAGCTGGTGGATATACCTCAGGCGCTGGATGGCAGGGGCATCCAGGAGCTGCAGGATCTTCTCGTCCACCTCAACATAGCCATGGACCGGATCCTTGATGATCTTGGGACTCACTAAAAGAATCTTCATATACATCGCATAAAAGTATTGAGTAATGATTACGTTCCTTTCGGGCGGGACCGGCACCCCAAAGCTGTTGCGCGGGATGCAGAAGGTGATGGACCGGCACGAGATCTCGGTTGTAGTTAACACGGCCGAGGACATCTGGATCTCAGGCAACCACATATCACCTGACCTTGATACCGTCATGTACCTTTTTGCCGGGGTGCTCAATACCGATACATGGTGGGGGGTAAGGAACGACACCTTCACCACGCACGATGAGATCACCCGGATGGGCCTTGAGGAGTTCATTGCGATCGGGGACCGCGACCGGGGAGTGCATATCGCGCGTGGGAATATGCTCCGGGACGGCATGAGGCTGACTAACATTACTAAAAACCTCTGCGATCGTTTCGGCGTACGGGAAAATGTCCTGCCAATGTCAGATACCGAAGTCACTACCCGGGTAAAAACTGAGCTGGGGCTTATCCACTACCAGGAATACTGGGTGAGGGGCAAGGGCAAGATCCCGATCCAAGGTGTCATCCGCTGTTCAAAGGAGCCCCCGGAAAGTTCAGAAGAGGTATTGCAGGCAATTGAAGCAAGCAGAACCGTGATTATCGGGCCGTCAAACCCGATTACGAGCATCATCCCTGTCCTCGAATGTAGGGGGCTCAAAGACGCCCTCAAAGACAAGTTTGTCATTGCCGTGAGTCCTTTCATCGGGAACACTCCGGTGAGCGGTCCTGCTGCTGCACTTATGAAAGCCTCGGGATTTGAAGCGACATCAGCAGGCACTGCCGCGTGCTACAGGGATATCGTAGATCTCTTCATCCATGACATCCGCGATCCCGTTGAGGTAAAAGACGCGATCCGGCTGGACACGCTGATGACAGGGGAAGAAAAAAGTATTGAGCTTGCGGAAAAAATCCTGAAGCTGGCAGACAGGAACTGATTGTTCCCCTTCATGCTTTTTCCCGGGAATGATCTTTCGCGTATTCCGGTCATTCCGCTCCAGAGCATTTGCACAAGTATTTTAATTGATAATCATGATAACCTCTCCACTATAAGGGAGACGGAATGAAGCGGATTCTCATTGTTTCAGCGTTAATTGTTTGTGTCCTCATCTCCGGGTGCACATCGACTCAGTCATCCGGCAAAGGCACGCTCCAGTTTTCAACCTCGCCGGAAGGTGCCCAGATATATCTCGATAACCAGTACCAGGGAACCACCCCGAGTACCCTCACTGGTGTATCGATGGGGGCACATACCCTTGAATTCCGCTATACCGGTTACCAGAGCTGGGATACCAATATCACCGTTAACACGGCTACTTCGACCTATTATGCCGCCCTGACGCCTCTTGCATCCCAGACCGTGCAGCCCACTCTGATGCCGGGAGGATCCACAATACAGGGATCCACGACCGGCTCCCAGCCCATAGTGACAATCCAGGAAAGCCAGATAGTTATGACCATCGGAAGCACGCAGACGTTTTCCGGCACCTGCGCGGGAAGTGATACCGTCTTATTGGTGCTCTATGGGCCGGGGGCCTATGCAAACGGCATGCAAATAGCCCAGGTGCCGGTCAGCGCGGTCAACACATGGAGTTATGTGTGGAACCCTGGAAACAGGGTGATCTCTGGCACGTATACCATGATCGCCTTTGATAAGGAGAAGATCTCCTCAGCAACCGCGACATTCTCCGTTGTCGGCGGCGGATTGGTCAGTATCATCTCGAGCTCAACCGTCGTAACACAAGGAGACACGGTCACGTATTCCGGCTTGTGCACTACCGGGGCCAATAGTGTTATCCTTACATTATACGGTCCTGGACAGTTTTCCGGGGGTGTGCAGGTCGCAACCCTGTCTCTCAACGCGGATAATACCTATTCATATAAATACACCTTCGACCTGTCACGACCCGTAGGATCGTATACCATGGTTGTCAATGATCAACAAAATACTGCATCAGCTTCCGTGACCATTTCACTGAGTAGTTGATCGCCGGGTCATACAACCGGGAGAGCGGGCATGAAAATTCCGTTTTTATAGCAAGCCACGATGCATGAGTAAGTCAGGAAGCTGCAGTGCACTATTTTTAATCTGAATGGAAATCGAACACTATCGTGGGCATCCGATACCTATTTGAAGGATTTTATACAAACACTGAACCCGAGGGAAATAATCCATGGCGATCATAAAAAAAATTCTTAACATATTCAAGTCTGGAAGCCGCGAGGAGGAAGAAGCTCGACTGCGAGCCCAGCGGGAACGCTACGAAAATTTCCTGATGGCACTCACCAGCGGCGACCTTGACACACGCTGGAACGCAGTCCGTTCTGTCGGCGACCTCGGGGAACCCTTTGTCGAACCGCTTATCAACGGACTTAAAGACGAGTTCTGGATCATCCGGCGGGGCTCTGCTGACACATTGGGCAAGATCGGTTCTCCTGCGGTTGTACCGCTGATAGGTGCGCTCTCCGATCCGGGTGAGGATATCCGGCAGGAGACCATCCGGGCACTCCAGCTCATCGGCGAACCGGCTGTCGGCCCTCTCATCCAGTCGCTCAAGCACAATCACCCGTTCATCCGTCGTGGAGCCCTGCAGGCTCTCGGCGTTATGGGCGAGGTCCGTGCTGAGCCACATATTATCGAAGCACTTAAGGATACCGACTCATGGGTCCGTCATGAAGCGGCCGTTTCACTGGGAAGAATAGGGACCCCGCATGCAGTGGCTCCCTTGATCGAGAGCCTTAACGACCCTCTGGAGCATGTACGGATGGCCGCGATGGCGACACTCTGCTCACTGGGGCAGGCATCGATCCCGCCCCTCATCCAGGCCCTTGTCGACAAAAACGAGGATATTTCCCGCCGGGCTGCACTGGCACTTGCCACCATCAGTGAGCCCTCGGTCGAGCCACTCATTGCTGCCCTGACCGACAAGAACCCGGGGATTCGCAAAGAGGCCGCAGCGGTGCTGGGCCAGATCGGGAATACAAAGGCCATTCCCTCAATTATTGAGGCACTTGCAGACCCTGAGCGGGCGGTCAGGATAGAGGCAGTCAAGGCATTGGCAGCGCTCGGCGTGCCCGCAATTGCCCCTCTTATGCAGGTCTTCCGCGAAGGGGATGTCCGGACAAGAACGGGCGCGATGGAGGCGCTCTGGATGCTTGGCCAGCCGGCTACAACGCCGCTCATCATGGTGCTCAAGGACGACCAGAGTGATGTGCGGAAACGGGCAGCCCTCCTCCTCGGTGAAATCGGTGACCAGAAAGCTACCGACCACCTGACCGGTCTCTTATCCGACGATAATGTTTCCGTGAGACGCGAAGCGTTTGAAGCACTGGAAATGATCAAGAAAAGAAATCTTCAATAATCCTCACTTTTTTCCAATGTATCGTGGTTCTCATCAACCCAAGCCGGGGAGTTTCACATTCCAGCATTTCCGGCGTACCGGCTTTGGCACTTCCTGCAGAATCGCCGCGGAACCAGAAATTTATCTCGGTGCGGTGGAGTTTCCAAGAGCACACGGTATTGAGGTGATTAGGCTTGTGTCTCCAGACTGCAGAGAAAAAAATGAATGATTCCATTGTGGTAAAACCCATGAGAGAAAAAGAAAGGATATTTCATGCAGGTCGTTGCAGGTCGGGAGGGAAGACAGGGAATTTTCATGGGTTAAATGAATTTTACCGTGTATTTTTCCAAAAAGTCAGATCCAGCCCATCGCCTTCCAGTGATCGAACTCGTGCGTCCACACATCCTTGTTTGCAAGCACGAGCTGCTTCATGTGGGCTTTCCTGTCCGCATAATATGCCTGCTGGGCAGGATCCTTCCACTGTGTCCGGATAGCTTCTGCCAGTTTCCTGCCCAAATCCTTCGCCTTCTTCTCGGCCGGAACAATCAGGTCGGGATTTCCCATGAAATTTACGCCCACCGTGCCGACCGTGGTCGCTCCAAGCATCCGCATTGCCGAGTTCATATACTCTGCTGTCTCGTCTGCCATTGCCCCACCTGCAGTGGAAACCGCGCACCCGTATTTCCCAGTAAAATGCATGCAGTGGACGCTGTCTGCCATCCGGTCGAGGATGGTTTTGAGCTGCGCCGTAACCGAATTAATATAGACCGGCGAGCCAAGCACAATACCATCAGCATCGAGCAGTTTCTCGTAAAGGGCCGGCATATCGTCGTCGTGGACACACTCGCCTTTAGCATAGCAGGTTGTACACGCCGTGCAGTACTGGATCCTCAGGGAGCAGATATCAACAAACGTAACATCCACACCTGTTGCACGTGCCCCTTCAAGCACGCCCATGACAAGCCGGCGCGTCTGGCTCTTTTCTCCTTTTGGGCTCCCGTTTATACCGATGATCTTCATGGAGGTGGTCACCAGAGTAGTGGTCTGCCCGGGACCTCATAAAGGAGTACGGTGAGCCGGAATACGAGAACTGACGGGCCGGATGAAGCCTGAAGGCCCCGCCCGCGTAAACCGGGGAATATGCATAAGGGGGTTATATTAAAAAACAAAAGGCTGGTTAAAACCAGTAATTTTTTACAAAGACTTTCGATTTCTCGACCCTCGGGGTATAATAGTGGAGCACCAGCGGGACGATGATAATCGTTATGAGAGCATTTCCAACCAGCCATGATGTGAATACGGACATAACCTGAGACCAATCAATAACCCCCCCGACAGCCAGTGCTGCCGAACCCCATGCCGCTCCGATGACGTTGTTGAGGATAACCCCGAACAGAACGAGATGGAAGAGATCGCGGCGTGACTCCATGCCGACATTTACGTTAAAGATGCGGAATGCGGCAAGGGGGATAAGGACCTGCCAGAGATTTGCAAGAGAGAAATAGATCGCGACATTCGCCGGCATCCCGGAGAGGAGCCCGGAACCGAAGAAGCACCCCACATACGCAGCAAGAGCCCCGTACATGCCAAACCAGAGAGCAAAGACAAGCATGAACGCGGCGGCAATATAGATTGCCGCGACACCGTTGGGAAGAGAGGGACTAATGAGATGGGAAACCTGAAGGGAAAACCATGCCAGCAGCGTGTTGACGAGGATAAGCCCGATCACAAGGAGGAGGAACGAATAGGTCGGACGTCTGATATTCTTCATAAATCACCACTATTCCCCTGTTATACTCCACCATAGATAGAATTTATCCTTCATGTCTCCGGATGGAAATCTCAGGGGAAGCACAAATACATCATTCCGGAACGGGAGCACGGACAGAGGATTTTATGGGCGGGTGTCATAACATTAGGTACTATCGGGTGATACGCGGTTCATGATGGTGACAGGGATTGATCCCGGGCTCGCAAGGCTCGGGTATGGGGTGATCAGGGCTGACCGGGGCAGTACCTTGCCGGTCTGCTACGGGTGCATAGAGACCCGGGCCGGGACCCGGGCGCCAGAGCGCCTGCTGGAGATCTACACCGGCCTCCAGGACCTCTTCGATCGCTATCCCCCGGATGCCCTTGCAATGGAGAAACTCTTTTTTTCAAAAAATGTTTCCTCTGCGATGGGTGTCAGCGAAGTTCGGGGAATCGTCCTCCTTGCAGCGGGGCAGCGGCAGATCCCGGTAATGGAGTATACGCCAAACCAGATCAAGCAGGCCATCACCGGGTCGGGCCGTGCGGACAAAGCCCAGGTGCAGCAGATGATTACCCGGCTCCTCCACCTGGACGAGATCCCGCAGCCGGATGACGCCGCAGACGGCCTTTCGATTGCCTTATGTCATATCCATGTCATGAGATAGTACAATGATCGCGTATCTGGACGGAAAGCCGGTCATGACCGGTGACCGGTGGGTGGTGCTGGAGGTCAATGGTATCGGCTACCGGGTGCACGTGCCAGAGCCCGAGATCCGTGAGATCGCCCATGCACCCGGCAACGTGAGACTCCACACATACATGGCCGTGCGCGAAGATGCAATCACTCTGTACGGGTTTTTGTACGAGAGCGAACTCGAGATGTTTACCGTCCTTCTGGGGGTCTCCGGCATCGGCCCGCAGATCTCCCTTAACATCCTCTCCCAGATCGCGCTCGAGGATTTTATCGTTGCAATCCTTTCCGAAGACGAAAAAAGCCTGACAAGGATTTCAGGTATCGGACAAAAAGGGGCGAAAAGGCTGATCCTCGAACTCAGGGATAAAATGAAAAAAGTGCAGGCAGCCATGGCACCGATCCCGACCGGGAAAAACGAGCAGGCCATCCGGGATGCGGCCAGTGCCCTTGTCTCACTCGGGTTTGCGGATAATGCATCATATGATGCGGTAAAAACTGCAGCCAAAGGACTGAGCTCTCCTTCGATACAGGACCTCATAAAGGCGGCACTTCTGCACCTCAAGGAGGGGGAGCGGCGGTGAGCGAACGGGTGATCTCCCCGGAAGCTGTCGCAGACGATCCAGAGGAGATCACGTTACGGCCGGCAACGCTTGATGCATTTGTCGGGCAGGAGCCGGCAAAAAATGCGCTCCGGATCGCGATCGCGGCGGCCCAGCAGCGGGGTGAGCCTATCGACCACATCCTGTTTGCCGGGCCTCCGGGTCTGGGGAAGACGACCCTCGCGCATATCATCGCACACGAAATGGGTGCGGCTATCCGGACCACGACCGGACCGGTGCTTGAAAAGCCCGGGGACATTGCTGCCATCGTGACCGCTCTCAAAAAGGGGGACGTACTCTTCATTGATGAGATCCACCGCATGAACCCGGTAGTCGAGGAGATCCTCTACCCTGCGATGGAGGATTTCTTTATCGATGTAATGATCGGTGAGGGACCCAGCGCCCGCTCGATCAAACTGACGCTTGAACATTTTACCCTTATCGGCGCAACGACCCGGCAGGGTCTTCTGAGTTCGCCGTTCCGGGACCGCTTCGGGATCATTGTGCGACTGAACCTGTACTCCGCTGAAGATCTCATCAGGATTGTAACAAGAAGTGCGGCGATCCTGAAGATCCCCATAACCTCTGAAGGTGCAGCAGAGATTGCCGCCCGGAGCCGGGTACGCCGCGGATCGGTAACCGCCTCCTTCGGAGGGTGCGGGACTTTGCCATAGTGAAAGGCGACGGTACAATCACCGCCGGGATCGCAAAAAGCGGGCTTGAACTACTCCAGATCGACGAACTCGGTCTTGACGATATCGACCGCCGCATCATCTCGGTTATTGCGGATGATTTCAGCGGCGGCCCGGTCGGGGTCAAAACGATCGCGATATCAGTGGGTGAGGAGGTCCGGACAATAGAAGAGGTCTACGAACCCTACCTGATCCAGATAGGGTTTGTGAAACGCACCCCGCAGGGCCGGGAGACGACACCTGCCGCACAGCAGCACATCAACCTGAACCATTCCCAGAAGACCTTGTTCTGAGGGAATGTAACCTCCATCGCTTGTGTTCAGGCCGGTCTGCCGGACTTGAAAAATGTCCGGGCCTTTTTGCGAACGTTTCTCATGAAGTCCGGATCAGTTTGCGGCTTTCTTAAAAAAGCTGTACCAGATTTGCGTAAACCAAAACCAGGATAAAATTGCAAGGGGCGTTGGGCATCCATTACACAAAAAGCCTTGAACCATCAGGACAACAGTTGACCAGAGCACAGTATATGGAAGTCAACGGGCCAATAGTCAGGAAGTACCCTAAAAAAATTCATTGCAGAGCCGCAAAAGAAGATCCGGTTGAAAAACTACGATGCCGGCCAGGTTCAGAACGAGTCCCTGAAAGACAAAAGCGATGAGGAGGTAAACGAGATCCTCAAAGAAGTCCTGAAAAAAGATCAGAGTGCGCTTTTTGCGGCACAGGATCTTCTTGCCGCGTCCCACAAGTACGGCATTTTGATCGTGCTCCAGGGAATGGACACGGCGGGAAAGGACGGCACGATCCGGCACGTGATGTCCGGTGTGAACCCGCAGGGTTGCGAGGTGCATTCGTTCAAGGTACCAGGTGTTGAGGATCACGCGCATGATTTCCTCTGGAGATATGAAAAGGTGATGCCCGAGCGCGGCATGATCGGCATATTCAACCGCTCCTATTATGAGGACGTTCTTGTCGTCCACGTTCATCCCGAACGCATGGAAGAGCTCCCCGAAAAGATCGGCCCCGATGCAACAGGATTCTGGGAGGGCAGGTACAAGGACATCAACGCCTTTGAAAAGCACCTGGTGCGGAACGGCACGGTCATTCTGAAGTTCTTCCTCCACATCTCAAAGGACGAGCAGAAACGGCGGCTGCTCGACCGGCTCAACCACAAGGAAAAGTACTGGAAATTCTCGGTCTCGGATGTCGCAGAGCGGCAGTACTGGGACGATTACATGGATGCCTACGAAGAGATGCTCTCGGCGACATCGACCGGGTATGCCCCGTGGTTTATCGTGCCCGCGGATCACAAGTGGATGGCCCGCACCTTTGTCGCTGAAGCAGTCACTTCAGCCATTGAAGGGCTCAGCCTTTCGTACCCAACGTTTCCCGACGAACAGATCCAGCACCTGACGGATGCAAAAAAGCAGCTCGAAGAAGAATAAACAGCGAATCTGGGGGATCCGGGCCTTCACCGGTTTTTATGGTGAAGGCACCCTTATCCGTCTAACGCCCATAAAATCCATTATCCCCCCCTCCTATTGTACTACGATTTTGATGCGTATACCCATACAATCAGTCACGCCGGAAACCGGCCATGCGGAAGTCTGCGGATGGGTCCACGAGGAAAGAGACCTCGGAGGACTCGCATTCTTTTTGATCCGCGACAGGACCGGTATTATCCAGGTGACCATCCCAAAAAAGAAAGTTTCAGAAGCAGTGCTTGCCGCTGCAAAGAAGGTCTCGCGTGAATCCGTTGTCCGTATCGTCGGCACGGTAAAAGCCGTAGAAAAAGCGCCGGGCGGCAGGGAAATTGTTCCCGATACTTTTGAGATCATCGGCCTCGCCGAAACCCCGCTTCCCCTTGATGTCTCCGAAAAAGTCGGGGCAGAACTCGATACCCGGCTCGATGCACGGTTCCTTGACGTGCGCAGGCCCCGCGTCGCTGCGGTCTTCCAGATCCGGAGCGCTGCGATGCATGCGGTAAATGACTTCTTCCACAAGGAAGATTTCATCAGCATCACCACCCCGAAGATTGTCGCCGCAGCGACCGAAGGCGGAACGGAACTCTTCCCGATTGCATATTTCGACAAGGAGGCGTTTTTGAACCAGAGCCCGCAGCTCTACAAGCAGATGATGATGGCGGGCGGATTCGAGAAGGTTGTCGAGATCGGGCCGATATTCCGGGCCGAGGAGCACAACACCACCAAGCACCTCAACGAGGCAACAAGTATCGATATCGAAGTCTCGTACGCGGATCACAACGATGTGATGAAGATCCTCGAAAACCTGATCGTCAAAACCTACGAATACGTGAACAGGTCCTGCGGCGACCAGCTGGCAAACCTCGAACTGACCGATTTTGCCGTGCCAAAGGCCCCGTTTGCCCGGTTACCCTACAGGGAGGCGATCGAGATCGCACAGAAGAAGATGCAGTGAACCGATCAAGTACGGCGACGATATCAGCGCTGCGGCAGAACACGCGATCGGCGACGAGATGGGCAGCCACTACTTCATCACCGACTGGCCGACCGAGATCCGGCCCTACTACGCGATGCCCTACGAGGACGATCCGTCCATCTGCAAGGCATTCGACCTCATGCACCCGAGGATGGAGCTCTCGAGCGGCGCAGAGCGTATCCACCAGTACGATCTGCTCGTGCAGCAGATCAAAAAGAAGGGCCTCAACCCCGAAAGTTTTGAGTTCTACCTGCGCCCGTTCCGGTACGGGATGCCCCCCCACGCGGGATGGGGCCTTGGTGCCGAACGGCTGATCATGACCATGCTCGGGTTGTCAAACATCCGTGAAGCAGTCCTCTTCCCGCGGGACATGCACCGGCTCGTACCATGAAGGCGTATTTCATCAACAAGGTCCTTGCTACAACAGTCGTCGGGAGTTACCCGGTGGTCAAAGGCTCCGGAATCAAAGCCATTTTTGATCCATTAAAACCCGCGGTTGAGACTGCGGTTGCCGACCAGCTCGCTGCCGGGATCGACATCATCTCTGACGGGCAGGTCCGGGGCGACATGATCCAGGCATTCTCCGGCAAGCTGCCCGGTATCAAGGGGCAGAACGTGGTGGGAAAGGTCCAGCCTGCTTCCGGAGCCATAACCGCAGCGGACACAAAATATGCCCGGTCCAAATCCCCGTACGTCAAGGGAATCATCACCGGGCCGTCCACGCTCGCCCACGGCCTCCACATCAGCACGCCGATGTACCGGAACCGGGAGGAGCTTGCGCTCGATCTTGCGGCGGCCCTTGCCGCCGAGGCCCGGTATCTCGAAGCGGCAGGCGCCACGCTCATCCAGATCGATGAGCCGATCTTCTCGACCGGGATCGCCGATCTTGCCGTAGGAAAGCAGGCGGTCGAACTGATTGCAGGCGCAGTAAAAATCCCGACCTGCATGCATGTCTGCGGCGAGCTCGAAAACGTTATTGACGATATCCTAAAGATCAACGTGAACAGTGCTGGACTTCGAGTTCTCGAAGAACCCTGCGAACCTCGAACTCTTTGGCTCCCGGGACCTCGCCGGGCCGGATGATTGGTTACGGTTGTGTGGATTCAAGTGCAGAGGCGGTGGAGCCGGTTGCAGAGATCAAAAAGCGGATTGAGAAGGGCGTCGAGATCTTCGGGGCGAAATCCATGCTCGTGGACCCCGACTGCGGCCTGCGGATGCGGTCCCGGGAATCGGCCTTCTGGAAACTCAAGAACATGGTTGAGGCTGCCAGGGAAGTGCGGCTCGCGCTGTAACGCCGGGCCGGATATTTTCCCGGATCAGGATTTTACGGGATTTACCACAACTGGAGGATGTACGATGGACGGAAAAAAAGATAAAATTGGCAGAATCTTACCGATTACATTTGTGAAAAGATTAGTCATATTCGTATTGGCACTCTTGATCGTCATGAACATGGGTGTATTTTATTATACCTACAAAATACCATTCAGCACTGTTCTTGTTGTAACCCTCTTTGAGATTGTGTACATGGTCATATTCGTAGCGTTCTGGGTTCCCAGGTATCAACGTGCAGGTGCTCAGGTCAAGTGGTAACTTTTTTTAAGATTCTCATATACCGGGCCAGACTTTTTCAGGAAACCAGAGCCCCCCTCCTTTCGTGAACACAGGGCCGGGGCGACCGTTTTTGTTATCGGCCGGTCCAACCATTTTTTCTGCGGAATGTAAGGTAAGGGTGGGGGGCTACCTTTGATCCGTGTGTGCGGAGGGTCGCCCCGACCATTTCTGGGATCGATCGGACCGGCCTCTTATCAAGTACGATCGGACCGACCACCATCTCTCGTCTGAAACTCCAGTGGAAGTATATGCCGGGATACTGGAACAAGAGTGGTCACCCCGACCAATTTTGAAATTGATCGGTCCGATCAATTTTTTTGCGGAGCGGCGCGTGGGGGTAGGGGGGTGATCAATTTTTTTGGAGGCCGGGGTGGCCGATCATGATGAGGAGCCGGGGCGATCGTTTTCCGGACTGATACCGTGTTAACTGTGAAAAGTATCAAAATGAATGAGGTTTAAAATATGGAGTTTTGTTATTTCCTAATAACACACAATCGATTGTGAATTAATTTAAGATCTATGTTTTAGTTTTTTTAAAAAATTCAGTTATTTTTTTCCAGAGGGTCATGTTTTCCCCATCTCCCTTCGTTTTAACTTTGGCGATAAAAAATTTACATCTCTCTCCACTATCTACTCTCTCTTTGCTTACTTTCTTTTTTATACCCGTTTTGTTATGTTTCATCGGGGTTGCCCAGATGTATCCGTCCCTCCCGATAAAATATAGGTATCCCTTTTCATGCGGAATTTCCTCTTTAAAATGCAGATATGGACAAAATTTATGAGGACTACCATCCCGCCCGTATGGGCAAACTCCAAGACTACAGTTTATCGGACACCTCCCCATTAGGTACCCCTCCGGGACGAGACTTTCTTTTGAGGAATACTATCTATCGTATCCATTCTCTCGATAGAATCGAGGTCCAACGAAAGAATGTAATCCAGACTCACCGGGCGGTAATTTGTCACTTCAGCACTGACGTTGATTGTCCTTTTCTCCCCGTTGATGAAAGGATATTTGTGTATTTCATTATCGTGTGTATGACCGTGAATTAACCATCCTTCAGGATTATTTCTTCTCCAATCCAGATCGACCTCTCTTGGATTGTGAACCAAATAGAAAATGTGCCCTTTGTATGAAATACCGTCGTGATGAATTGCACCATGAATTTTGTGACGGGTGATTCTGCCACCCCTATCTTTTACAACATCATGATTCCCTTCAATGAATATTTTCTTTCCATTGAGGTTTCTTATCCAATGTCCTATCGAATCTTTGAAGTCGAGATCTCCCAAGAAATAAACAACATTGGTATCATCGATAACGTTGTTCCAATTTTCCACAAGGATTGTATTCATTTCATCAACATCTGAAACGAGAAACGGCCTTGCAGCATATCGGATAATATTTGCATGACTAAAATGAAGGTCACCGATAAGATAGATAGAATCAGAACTTTCGTGATATTTTTCCATTCCCTTTTTAATTCTGAACAATTTCGAAGTTTTTTGCCAGTGTCGTTTACTCAGGGACTCCAATCTCGATAAAAGTCTGTGTTGGAGGAGATCATATTCACAAATAATCCTTGCTTTATCGTTGAGCAAAGTAATTCTCAAAGCAGCCATTGGTAAATAAAAATACGGTGCAACGGAATCATCAATACTAGGACCAAGGGAATTAATGTAAGTTAAAATTCGTCCATATTCAGATTCGAATAATTTATAAGACAACGTCGAGTGAAAAAGGAAATCCTTGTCAAAATCATAGGGCTTCGTATCTGGAACAATAGAGAATAAGTTCGCAGCAAGTTCCCTCCTGAATTGTTTAAGCCTTTCTGATGGGACGATATTGAAATAGACTACAATTCCCTTTTCCGCTTCAATAGTTTGCAGACCGTCAATCGTGAAGGGTAAAAACGAATAGTTTCTTCCAACTGTTGCCAATACAGATTTTATTTTTTCAACTTGGACAGAGTTTGCGGAAAAACTACCATATAATGAGATATGCGGGACTCGATGTATTTTATTGTCGGGAATTTGGCATTTATCCTTAAAATGTGAAATCCAATCCTTGATCTTCCATTTTCCGGGGCCTATACGGATCTCTATAAGCATCTGTTAGTGACTCTCTACCCCATCAAGATAATAATTTTGGGTTAAGAAAAAGAAAGTGCCGTGCGTGTCTGCCGGATTGCATAACAGATATAAATAAAGAATGGTGTTTATGATTCACTATGAAATTAAATGATTTTCTTGACCATCCACTAGTTCCAATGTTGGTGTTTCTAGGCGTTGCTTTTATTGTAATTGGTTACGTTGGAATTGCGATCCAATTGTCACATTCGCAGCTTCCAACTCCAATGGATACTTTCAATGCCGGTTTCGGTTTCATCGGGATCGCATTGGGATTGAAGGCGCTATAAGCAATCTTGGTAGGAGATCCCATGGCAGTACTGCCCGGAATGTAAGATGATATTGCCGAATTGAAAAACATCAATCTCATTTAAAACAAAAAAGGAGTTTCAGCCCAGATATCGAGAACTTTTTTCATTAAGGTTTAAGGAGGAATTTTTGACCGCGCGAAACTGATTTTTTCAAATATTTATATTAACAAAGATTGTCCTCTCTTTATAGGAAAGTTTTATATTAACATTTGGCCATTAAAGTTCCTTATGGCAAGAAGAAAGAATACAAATAATTCTCCTTTAGGCAACTCTCCTTTAGGTGATTCCCCATTGGGAGGCTTAACTCCAAAAGGGTTCTATGCTAGGATTACAACAGGGGACGGTCGTAGAATAAATTATGGAAAATATTTACGGGATAAGTTCAGATTCTGAACCTGATGTTTCAGAAAAGTATTCTCTTTTAAAAAATTAAGATAGCGTTAATGAGGAATACTAGTTCCGATTAAAAACCCAATAAGGAGAATAGCGATCAGAATGGCAACAAAAATGACAATGATAATATCTCTGGTGGACATGACTTCGCCTTTCTTACATACCAAATTTTGAAGAGGAGATTATTAAGGTATTCCGATAATTTTTCTTGTGACTTAATCTATATGAGCCTAGTTGAATTCACATCGGCTATCAGGATAATTTCGGAATTATTCCATATGAGCCGAAAAGGCGGGCTGAAGGAAAACAGGAGATTGGGATCTCCCGATTGTTCCCCCTAGCGAGACGGGTGTGGCCGTGCCACCCGTCGAGCGCGAGGGGGCGGAGGGGGCGAGTGCTCGCTCAGTTGAGGATAGCGACATCCAGGCATGGGTCACTCGACCCCCAGACTCATAACGATAGCACAAAAAGAAGAAAAGATCTCCCGGGAAACCTACACCACTCTCGACGTGGTCGATGCCTCGATCCCGTGTTCCGTGATGATAAAGGGCAGCAGGCGCTGGGGAGCGGCTGCGTCCCGGATCTTGTGCACCGCAAGCGTCCGCTCGATCTCGCTCTGGTTTATCTCTGTTTTGAGTTCTATCACGAGATCTGCTGCACGCATGAGCCTGGTCATCTCGACAGGCGTGTGAACATTGGTATAGACGATAAACATCAGGATCGCACCACGTTTCCGCATTTCCTCGCGTGCGAGCCGTAAAAATTTCAGCGCACTGTCGATTCCGTACTTGATGATAATGGTGGAGAGGGAATCGACAACTATCCTGCCACCGATCATCTGGGAAAGGTACATCTCGGGATGGAGCTCGGCTGCGTCCAGCATGTCCGTCTCAACATCCCCGTCATTCATCAGGTACGTGCCCTCTTCTCCTTCAACCTTCCAGAACTGCATCGCTGCAAGGTCGACGCCAGCAAGTGGCGTCCCATAAACCATAATAACAGATCCTTCGGGAAATCCCCCATTCAGAAGAAGGTTGAGGCCCACGATACCGGTGGACCGCTTCTTTGGTTTGCCGGTGATCGGGACGTCAACTATCTGGGTTTTTGTATCCACGTTAGGATGCTCCGGCTAATATTACTGGCCGGATATTTAAAAAGTTTCCGGGAATTAAGTCATTTTGTCGCAGAATAATTCGGCAATTCTGCATCAGGACCTGATCTATCCGAATTTTTCCCGCAGGGTACGGCGCAGGAGTTTCCAGCCATGCACCCGGGGAAGGTCTTCCACGAGCAGGAGTTTTCGCGGAACCTTGTAGCCGGCAAGGTGCATGCGACAGAACGAATCAAATTCCGTTTCCGAAAGGGTGGTTCCGGCTTTTAAGACGATCGCAGCTACCGGCACCTCTCCCTTTCGCTCATCGGGAATACCAAAGACTGCCACATCCGCAACTGCCGGATGCTGGACAATCACGTTTTCCACCTCGGTCGGATAGATCTTCCAGCCCGACATGATGATCATGTCTTTTTTCCGGTCGGTAATGAAGAGGACGCTCTCCCGGTCCATGTACCCGATATCACCGGTCAAAAACCAGCCGTCATGGCGGAAGGCCGCGACCGTTGCCTCGGGCAGGTTCCAGTAGCCTTGGGCAACGGACGGTCCACGAAGTGCGATCTCCCCGGTCTCCTGCGGGGGCATCTCTTTTTCAGGATCGTCCACATCCACGATCCTGACCTCCGTGTACCCTACGGCAACCCCTACGCTCTGGTAGTTCCGGGTCAGTGCCGGGTATTCGGGCAGGGTGGTCGTGCCCGAACCGATCACGATCGTCTCAGAGAGCCCGTACGAGTTTGCGACCGGGATATGATACCTCCTGTCAAATGCCTCCCAGACTGCAGGCAGCAGTTGTCCACCACCCGAGATGATGAGCCGGGCCGTGCGGAGGTAGTTTTCTGTACCCTGAGCGCTGTGAACGAGCGTGTGGATGACCGGTGGCATGCCGGCAAGAACCGTCACCTTATAGTGTTCCACAAGGGAGAGGTACTGGTCCGGGTCGAAACGCTCCATCATCACAAAAGTTCCCCCGGCCCGCAGAACAGAAAGCCCCCATGATAACCCGACGTGCCCCATAGGGTAAATCCCAAGGTACACGTCTTCCGGCCTGAGCCGGAGGGCTTCACGCTCCGCATCGAGTGCAGTCATCCAGTTGCCATGGGTGAGCATGGCACCCTTAGGCTTACCGGTCGTGCCGGCCGTGTACTGGATATGGCAGAGGTCATCCATCGCGCAGTTGGCCGCCCGCATGGATGCAGGCGCCGAAGGAAACGACTCCCATGCGATGATATCGGCGCCGCTGCCTGTGCCGTCTCCACCCACGCAGATGATATGGGTAAGGGCCGGCGCCTTTTTTTGTACGTCCGCGACAACGCAGAAACCCCGCACGTCAGTGATGATCGCACTGGCGCCGGCATCGCTGACCGCATGCAACAGTTCCTCTTCCCGGTAAACGATGTTCGTGGGAACCGCAACTGCACCGATCCGCCAGATCGCAAAATAGCTGATCAGGTATTCGGGAGAACTGTCAAGGTAAATACAGACCCGGTCGCCTTTTCTGATGCCAAGATGGGAAAGGCCGCTCCCAATACGATTCATCTCCTCGCGGAGTTTTAAGTAACTGTAGGTCTCGTTCCGCGACGGGCAGACGAGCGCTGCCTTTGCCTCGGGAACACTTTTTGCGTCAAGGAGCGTGGTAACGTTGGACATGGCCACCGGACTGATCTGATGATACGAATTGGGCGTTGATGTATATACGTGTTCATTTTATGGATCCGGTCATGGATGACTAAACAACAATTTTTATTTCCGACCACAATTTTGTAATAATTGTATACCAAAATTACCGTAAGGGATCGGTGGGGACATGGCAGATATTCGTAATTTTATAGGATTTGCACAGAATGAGACCCTGATTAAGGAGTATGACAGCCTGCGGATGTATTATCCGGTGAGGGCCAAGATTGGCCTCGCTGTGACCAGCAAACGGCTTATCGCTTACTCTTCGGTCAGGAATTTTTTTGATGTAAAAACAGAATCCCTCTACCAGCAGGTCAGCATCGCAGACATCAAGGGTGTCGGCCTTGTGCAGTCCAGGCGATACCGCCCCGGACTTGTCGCTTGTGGGATTGTTATCCTGCTCGCGGGGATCCTGACCACGGTCATCGGTCTTGGCGGGAAGGCACTCTTTGAAGTTGGCGGGATCGCGTGCAGCATTCTCGGTGTTATCCTGATCCTTACCGGCATTCTCTGGAAAAAGCACCAGTTCCGGTTTGAGATCTGGGGAAATGCATGGGTTCTTTCGATCGGCGAATTCGAAAATGCCAGATCGGTAATCACTGCCGGCCCGGGCCTGCTCAAGGTTGTCGAGGAACTGGGTGCTCTCCTCATCGCGATCCAGGAAGGGACCCTGTATTCCGGGGAGTGACCGGAATGTCAGACCGGGAACGATAGGTTTTTTCTGTATCCTGAGCTGTATGATAACTGATATCTATGGCTGAGGAAACGCATCAGGAGCGACCGCCCCACCAGCACCATGGGGAAGGGGCCCATCACCGGAACGTGCGGGATGACCACAACCAGCTGCCCCGTCCGGCAGCGGAGCAGCGGCTGCAGGAGCCGACCGGTGAAAATCTTGATGCCGCAGAGGATGAGGAAGAACATGCAGAATCCCAGCGCCGTTCGCATGGCAGTGGCCGCCGCGGCGGCAGGCCGGTAAAGAAAGTCTACGAAGAATGGGCAAACGATCCCTACTGTGAATAAACGTTTTAAAATATTTTTTAGGAACGGTAAGGAACGTTCCTGATTTTTCCTTTTCAAGGGAAATTCCGGAGAATTTTTTCCCGGATCGCTTCCTTCGGGTATGCCCCGATCACCCGGTCCACCATTTTGCCGTGCGAAAAGAAGACAATATTCGGGATTGCGGATATGTTGAGCTGCCGTGCCAGCTGCTGGTTCTCATCTGTGTTGCACTTCCCGAATGTGACCTTTCCTGCAAACTCCTGCGCGAGTTCCTCGATGACGGGCCCGACTCTCCGGCACGGCCCGCACCATTCAGCCCAGAAATCAATTACGAGGGCCGGGTGCTTCTGGAGCAGATCATTGATGTGCAGCTGGTCGACCGGGATCACGCCTGCTGCAACGTTCATGTGCTCCATTTTTTCTTTTAATGCCGCCATCCGCTTTTCGCGGATCTCGTTGAGCTCATGATCATCCATACCTGTGATTAGGGCAGCACTGCTAATTGAATCTAGCGAACGGGGCGGGTGTCCCGACTGTCAGGTGAGTAAAGTATATCAGCGCCTGCCGTCTATATTATAACCCTGATTATGGGAAGCGAGGTAGGGTAGTCAGGATATCCCGACGGGCTCATAACCCGTAGATCGATGGTTCAAATCCATCCCTCGCTACTTCTTCTTTTCACCACCAGAAACGCCCGGGGTCATCAGGCAGTCCCGGATCCTTTTTCTGCAGGCACATCGGACGAAGCCCGTCCTTTTCGTGCAACCGTAACGATAAAATTCCGGTTTTTGTACACGACATCCACATCGGAAAAACCGGCCTCGTGCAGCCACGCAAGCTGCACCGAGAGTTTCTCGTTCCTGTCCAGTGTGTCCCGGCGCCGGCAGATCTCCGCAGACTCCGTTGAGACAAGCGGTCCGTTTTTAAGAAATTCGTCCCAGTACTCCCGGTACTTTCCGGTAAAGTACGGCGACTCGCCCTCGGCCTGGTCGGCATTCGCAAACACCCCGCCCGGGGCGAGCACGGAGAAGATCCGCCCGAAGAGTCGGCGCTTGTCTTCCGGTTCGAGATGGTGGATCGAGAGGGCAGAACAGACGAGATCATACGGCCCGCCAAGATCCACCCGGGAATAATCCCCGGTCCGGAAGACGACATTTTTGCTGCCAGAGAACCGTTCCCGGGCAACCGCGAGCATCTTCTCAGAGATATCCAGCAGGGTGATCGTGGCCCCGGGGTACTTTTCAAGGAGCAGCGCAGAGAGCAGGCCGGTCCCGGCACCGACATCGAGAATTTCAGGCGAGACGGAGGGACTTTCGGCAGCCCAGACCAGAGCACCGTAAAACTGCCGCAGGTCAGGGATGATAAACTCCCGCTGGGCATCGTATCCCGTTGCAATCTCATCGAAGGCTTTTCGTATGTGATCCATGGTCCCGCACCCGTGACCGGTAAAGAGATACCCGACTCTTACACCGGATTGTCCGTTCAGGCACAAAAATATGATACAAAACAGGGAGATAAAAAAGAGAGATTATTACGAGCTTTCCGCTTCGAACGATTCGAGTTTTGACTGGAACGTCCCGTCCACGAAATCCACCTGCCGGGGGTTGGCGGTCTCACCATCGATGGGAAGCGGATAGCAGCCGGTAAGGCAGCCGGTGCAGAGATCATCACGATCAAAACCGATCGCTTTTACGAGCGCTTCGAGCGAGATGTGGTGGAGCGACGTCGCCGTAATACAGCGCCGGACCTCGTCTTCCGCCTTATCGCTTGCGATAAGTTCCTTTCGGGTCGGCATATCGACACCGAGATAACAGGGGGCCTTGATGGCGGGAGAGCCGATCCGCATGTGCACCTCGTGTGCGCCCGCATCCCGCATCATCTCGATGATCCGTTTTGAGGTCGTGCCCCGCACGATACTGTCATCGACGAGGACAACCGATTTGCCCCTGAGGTGCGCCGGGATAGGGTTAAGCTTGATCCGGACTGCCCGCTCCCGCGCCTGCTGCGTCGGCATGATGAACGTTCGGCCCATGTACCGGTTCTTCATGAGGCTCTCCACGAACGGTATCCGGGACCGTTCCGCGTACCCGATCGCGTAGGCAGTCCCGGAGTCCGGCACCGAGCCGACAGAATCCGCTTTTACCGGCGCCTCCTCGTGGAGTTTCTGGCCGATCGCCCTCCGCACATCATACACGAGCACCCCGTCAATAACGGCATCAGCCCGTGCAAAATAGATGTACTCAAAGATACAGTGGGCACACCTGCCCGCGACCGCAATCTGCGTGCACCGGACACCCTCGCCGTCCATCCGGATCAGCTCGCCGGGTTTCACATCGCGGAGGAATTTTCCGCCCAATGCATCGATCGCCACGCTTTCGGAGGCCACGATGTACCCCTTCTCGACCTTCCCGAGGCAGAACGGCTTGATGCCGAGCGGGTCGCGGAACGCGTAGATCACACCATCGATCATGATCACAACCGAGTACGAGCCCTGCATCCGCTTCATGCAGAGATGCACCGCGTCCTCAACGCAGCCCGAGGCGGTTATCTCTTCGATTAAGATCTTCGCAATGATCTCCGTGTCAGTTGTTGTCGTAAACATCTGGCCTGCCTGCTCGTACTCCGCCGGAGTTCGCAGGTATTGACCAGGTTCCCGTTGTGGGCGACCGAGATGAAATGATCCTGGAACTGGAAGTTCAGGGGCTGAATATTCTCCGGCAGGTTTGCACCGGTCGTCGGATACCGAACGTGGCCGATACCGGCAGTACCTTTGAGATCTTTTAAAACAGACGGGGAAAAAACATCGGCGACAAGCCCCTGCCCCTTGAACTTACAGAGACTTGTCCCGTCAAATGTGGATATTCCGGCGCTCTCCTGGCCACGATGCTGGAGCGCATACAAGGCATAGTAGAGCTTGATGGAAACACCGCCAGCATCGACGATGCCAACGATACCACACATGGTACAGCTCTAATGTGTCGGAGTTTTTGGTCTCTTGCTGTGCCACTTGTAACTTTGCATCTTGGTGCTTCTGCCAAATCCGCAGGCAGAGCAGACTTTCTTCTGGGCGTGAAACGAGATCTTACCACAGCGCCGGCAGGCGATATGGGTCATCTTGTTCATCTTACCCATTGACGGTGTGCCTTTTGACATAGTATTTCACCTTATGATTCCAGCGATGGCGAGATATAGATCACGTTGTCCCCGCGGACGATAAGCGTGCCTACCTTTACAACCTGCCCGTTCTCTGTTTCCTCAGCCTTGTCAAGGACGAGGTTCATGTGAACATCGTAGCCCTGAAGAACCCCCCGGATCTCTCTCCCGCCTTTGAGGGAGACGATAACGGGCTGGCGGTTCAGCACCAGATCCAAAATATCCAACGGTCTCTTGGTCATACTCATACCCTGTGTTACCATCGCTCTGGAGTAATATATGTGCGTGAGCACCCTACTTAAACATAGCGTAGATCTGCAAGAGACAAAAAGGCTTCTGGTTCTTTCGCGAATGAACCCCGGCACTCGGGACTCATGGCCATTTCGAAGGAGGATCGCAATCCTGCATGAAACCGGGGAAAAATTTTAGCCCTTGCCCGGGAGAATGTAGAAGCAGGACAATGAAAAAAATTATCGTAAAAAAACGACATTCCATACGGAAGAGCCAGGCTGAAGATTTGCTTGACCGGCTCGCGCTCCAGATCGGACCATCAGCCGCGCTCTTCCATGCCGATATGATCGAGATCCTCGAGACGAATGCGGCGGTCGCGCTCTACATGGTGAATAAAAAACCGCTGCTGATGGACACCGGCGACTGGGTCTTTCCCACGCTCAAAGGGGCGGTCCAGATTCCGTTCCCCGAGCGGATGGTCACGGTCGATGCCGGGGCAATCCCGTACGTGGTGAATGGCGCAGACGTGATGCGGCCGGGGATTGTTGCGGTCAGCGATGATGTCGTGGCCGGGGGCCCGGTCCAGATCGTTGACGAGCGGCACAAGAAACCGCTGGCGATCGGCGTGGCACTCATGGACGGCCCGGCAATCCGGGCGAGCGCACAGGGAAAGATGTGCAAAAATTTCCATCATGTCGGCGATGAACTCTGGAACCTTGAACTGTAATATTTTTGAAATGTAAAAAAAGGCGGGAAAATCAGGCCATTTCTGCCTTTTACATCGATACCATTAAATAATTTTCTTCGTACAGTTTTTTTATGGTTAAGATCATAGACACACTTTTGGGGAAAAATGCCACCAGTTCCGACGATGATTACATGGATCTGGACCTCAGCTCCTACGAGGAACACGGCAGCGGTTCTCCTGCGCTCCTGGTAAAGATTGCAACGATTGCGGATCTCAAGGATACCCCACGGGTAAAAGACGAGGTCTACAATGGGAATATCGTGATCGTCGATATCTCGCGCCTCAAAATGGACAAGATCTCCTATGAGCGCGTCTTAAAGGACTTAAAGGAAGTCGCAAAGGATGTCAACGGAGATATCATCGGCCTCGGCGACCAGCGGTACGTCGTCCTGACACCGATGTCCGTGAAGATCTCGCGCGACAAGATTGGCGGGGCATAACCCTTTGCGCACGATCGTTCCGGGACCGTGTCCATACTGCAATACTGAAATAGAATATCTCTACCAGACGGAAAATATTCCCTATTTTTCAGATATTCTTATTATCTCTGCCATGTGCCCGGCCTGCGGGTACCGGTACGTGGATACCCAGCTGCTCAAAGATGCCGGGCCGGTGCGGTACGAGATGCCGGTCACGACAAAAGAAGACCTCGATGTGCGCGTGGTGCGGAGCATGACCGGTATCTTCGAGATCCCGGAGCTGGCGTCCGGATCGATCCGGGCCCGGCCTGCGAGGGGTTCGTGACGAATGTCGAGGGCGTGCTCGACCGGATCGCACAGGCCATCAAGATCGCGGTAAAAGACGGGGACGAGGCCGAGAAAGAGAACGGCCGCGTGCTCCTTGAAACGATCGAATGCATCAAAGCCGGCGGGCTGCCGGTCACCCTGATCATCCAGGACCCAATGGGAAACAGCGTGCTTGTCTCTGACAAGGCCAAAAAAACTGCGTTTGTGCCGGACGAGCCGGATGCGTGCGGGGACTAAAAGGGACCCGGATTTTTAATTTTTTTGTGAGGATATTTTTTCGCACTAAAAAAATCACGGTGGAAAAAATCCCGGCTCAGGTAACCTGCACGTTCCCGAGCCACGCGCCGGGTTTCTCGATAATTTCCCCGACCACGCGGGTGCCTTCCACGAGTTTTGTCACCGCGTCAACAGATTCAGGCGGGACTACATACGCATACCCCATACCCATGTTGAACGTCCGGTACATCTCGACCGGTGAGATCTTCCCGGTCTCCTGTATCCACCGGAAGATTTCCGGGGGCGGAAGCGGGTTATCGAACCGGAACCCGAATCTGGAGAGCCGCAGGAAATTCAAAAGTCCCCCGCCCGTGACGTGGCACATGCCGTGCACCGTGCAGGTATCGGCGACATGCAGAGTCTCGTGGTAGATCCGGGTCGGCGTGAGGAGTTCCCGGCCAAGCGTCTTCCCGCTGGAGAGTTTCTCATCGTAGTCCGCGTATTTCTCGACAATATTTCGTGCAAGCGAGAGCCCGTTGCTGTGGACGCCGGTTGACGGGACGCCGATGATCTTGTCGCCGGGCTTGATCTTATCGCCGGTCACGATCCGGTCCTTTGCCTGGACCCCCATGCAGGTGCCGGCAAGGTCGAGGCCGTTCACGAGGCCCCGAAGAGACGCGGTCTCCCCGCCCACGATGTCGATGTTTGCCTGCCGGGCGCCCTCGTTGAGGCCAAGACCGATCTGCGCCATCTTCTCCACCGAGAGCCGGTCGGTCGCGATGTAATCCACGAACGCGATCGGCTCCACGTGCATCACGTAGAGGTCGTTCACGTTCATCGCGATGCAGTCGATCCCGACCGTGCTCCAGTCCTGGAGTTTGTCGGCGACCAGCATCTTCGTCCCCACGCCATCGGTGGTGAGAGCCAGGGCTTTGGGACCGAAATCGATCAGGCCGGCAAAGTGCCCGACGTTCCCGAGCATTGTGTAACTGCCTTTCCGTTTGAAACTCAGGTTTTTGATCAGTGCCTTTATCGCGGTCGCTTCAAGATCGATATCGACACCTGCATCACGGTACGCATTATCAGTCAATTGCATTCCTCCGAGAGCCGGAACTCGTCGTGCAGCACCCGGACCGCACGCGGGCCGTCCTCCTGCCTGACAACAAACGAGATGTTCGCCTCGCTTGAACCCTGCGAGATCATCATCACGTTCACGCCGGCCAGGCCAAGGGCGGTGAAGATCCGCCCGCCCGTGCCTGCGGCGCCGGCCATACCGGCCCCGACAACGGCAACGGCACAGACATCCTTGTTGCGTGTCACCTCGCGCACGACCCCGTTTTTAACAAGAAACGCCAGTGCATCCACCGCTGCACCAATGTGAGATTCGTCTACGATGAGCGAGATATTGGCCTCGCTTGAACCCTGCGAAATCATCATCACATTTACTTCCTTGTCAGCAAGGGCGGAGAAGATTGCCTTTGCGACTCCAGGCCTCCCGATCATCTGTGCGCCGTTAATGTTGATCGAGGCGACCTTGTCAATATAGGTGAGCGCTTTTACGACCCGGCTGTCCCGGTGGCCGTTTCTTACGATCATGGTGCCGGGGGCGTCTGGATTGAACGTGTTTTTCACCCGCACAAGGATGTTCTTTCTCATCGCCGGGTCGATCGAACGCGGGTGCATCACCTTGGCGCCGAAGTACGAGAGTTCCATGACTTCTATGTACGAGACACTTTTGAGGACCCGGGCGTCGTTAATTACCCGCGGATCGGACGTCATGATGCCATCGACATCCGTCCAGATCCAGATCTCGTCCGCATCGATCCCGGCCCCAACAATGGACGCCGAGTAATCAGATCCGCTCCGCCCGAGTGTCGTGATGATCCCGTTCCCGGTACAGCCCATGAACCCCATGATGACCGGTATCTCATTTTTGAGGAGAGGCCCGATCCTCTTTTTTATCCGCTCATCGCTTTCGTACAGGGCAGTCGCCTCGCCATGCTGGGGGGTGGTGAGGATGCCGGCCTCGCAACCGTCCAACACGGTCGACAGGATGCCCCGCTGGCGGAGCGCTGCTCCGAGTATCGGTGCAAACAGCCGTTCTCCATATGAGATGACGTAATCCTTTGACCGGGGCGTGAGCTCCCGCAGGTTGTGAATGGCAGAAAGAATGTGCTGGAGACTTGCGAGCCGTTTCTCAATAACCGCTCCGACTTCATCGACATAATCCGGTGCAGCCCCTTCAAGAGTGGTCATATGACGTTTGCGGAGCGCAGCAATGAGCGGCGCGACCTCCGTGCAGTCCGGTGCAGTGGGAAGTTTTTCTGCAAGAGCGATGAGCTGATCGGTCACGCCACGCTGTGCAGAGACCACGACCACCAGTTCATCACCGGCTTTATGGTGTTTTTCAAGGATGTCAACAACGCGCCGGATACACTGCGCATCGGCGACGGAAGTCCCGCCAAATTTCATCAGAAGCCTCATGTCGGTTCACTCTGGCATGTACCATTTATTTATGTAACTATACGACGCACAGAATTATAATATGCATGCAGACGACGTAGTGGACTGCCATGTGCTGGTGATCGGCAGCGGCGGTGCGGGAGTCCGGGCGGCAATCGAGGCTGCGGGATCAGGCGACACTGTGCTCGTCACAAAAACCATTGCCGGGAAAGGCGGCTGCACCACGATGGCCGAAGGGGGCTACAACGCGGTGCTGAGAAAAGAGGACTCCTGCGAGATCCACTACGAGGACACGCTCAAAGGGGGAGCATACCTCAACGACCCGGAGCTTGTGAAGATCCTCGTGCAGGAATCACCGCTGCGCATGGACGACCTGATCCGGTGGGGGGCGGTCTTCGATTTCACGGACACATGCGAGATCGCCCAGCGCCCGTTCGGCGGCCAGCGGTTCCCCCGTACCTGCTACGCGGGCGACCGGACCGGTCATGAGATGATGCTGACTCTTGTCGAGAGGCTCGATTCCACAGGAGTCACAAAACTCGAAGAGGTGACGGTGATCGACCTGCTCAAAGAGGCCGACCGGGTCGCGGGCGCCATCGCGCTTGACGAGAACGGCTCGATTGTGGTCATCACGGCCGACAGCACGATCCTTGCGACCGGCGGAGGGGCCCGGGTCTACGACGTCTCGACAAATTCATCGAGCGGGACCGGGGACGGCTTTGCGATGGCGTACCGGGCGGGTGCAGAACTCATCGATATGGAGATGATCCAGTTCCACCCGACCGGCGCGGTGTACCCGTACGATGCCCGGGGACGGCTCATCACGGAAGCGGTCCGGGGCGAAGGGGGCATCCTCGTAAACCGGCTTGGCGAGCGGTTCATGAAAAAATACGATCCCGACCGGATGGAGCTCTCGACCCGGGACGTGGTCGCCCGGGCGATAGCGACCGAAATCGCGGCAGGAAGAGGCACGCCCCATGGCGGGGTTTATCTCGATGTCACCCACCTTTCACGGGAGCAGATCGAGACACGGCTTCCGGTGATGCTCGAACAGTTCCTCAAGTTCGGCGTGGACATCCGGACCGAGCCCATGGAGGTCGCCCCGACCGCCCACCACATCATGGGGGGCCTGAAGATTACGCCCGAGTGCAAAACAACGCTGCCGGGACTTTTTGCCTGCGGGGAATCCGCCGGTGGCGTCCAGGGAGCGAACCGTCTTGGCGGAAACGCCCTTGCCGATACGCAGGTCTTCGGGAAACGCGCCGGGGAGTTTGCCGCCCGGGCAGAGAAACGGGTAAAGAAGATCGACCCGGCCCAGATCGCGAAAACAGAAGAACGGCTCAACTGGTTCCTTTCGGGAACAGAAAACCCGGCGAAAGTCCGTGAAGAACTCCAGCACGCGATGTGGAAAGGTGCCGGGATCTTCCGGGACGAGGTCGGGCTTAAAAATACGCTTGCTGTCGCGAACCGGCTCCTTCAGGCGCCGATCAAAGCCACTTCGCAGAGGAACCTCGCGGACTGCTGCATTATCGAGAACATGTGCCTGACGGCAACGCTCATTTGCCGCTCGGCGCTGATCCGGCCCGAGTCCCGGGGCGCCCACATGCGGATCGACATCGCGCAGGAATGGGACGCGGCGCATTCGCCGTGCGGCCACACGTTCATCGCGAAAAACCGCGAAGGGATCGAAAAAAGGAAGGTGCCGGCATGAAGGAACTGCATGTAAAAGTCCAGCGCTTTGACCCGAAAAAGGACAAAGTGCCCCGGGTTGAATCCGTACACGGTCAGCGTAAACGACGGTGCCCGGGTCCTCCATGTCCTGCACGCGATCCACGATACGATCGATCCCACGCTCGCGTACCGGTACTGCTGCGGCTCCGGGCAGTGCGGGAGCTGTGCAGTCCGGGTGAATGGCGAACCGGTGCTTGCCTGCATGGAAGAGGCACAGGACGGCATCACGATTGCCCCCTTAAACCTCCCGGTCAGGCAGGATCTGGTCGTGGATCTCCTGCCGAAGATCGAGCAGATCGCATCGCTGAAACCGGGAGCAGACTGCAAACTGCCGACAAAAGAGGAGATCGACGCGATCAAACCGTTACGGGACTGCATCGAGTGCCTGGCCTGCGTCTCGGTCTGCCCGGCGATGGACGTGACAAAATTCCTCGGGCCCACCGCGATGCGGCAGGAGATGCGGCTTGCCCTTGACCCGCGGGACACCGGCGACCGGGTGCCGGACGCGATCCGGGACGGCCTGTTTAACTGCACGAGCTGCCAGGCGTGTTACAAGGTCTGCCCGAAGAAGATCAAAATCCCGGGAAAAGCGATCGAGAAACTCCGGGCGCTCGCAAACCAGCGGGGCTTCACGCTGCCCCGGCACCGGGAGGTCGAGGCGCTCATCAAAGAGACCGGCCGCAGTGTTGTCCGGAGTGCGCCGAGTTTCATGGAGCAGGTCGGCACGACCATCGAGCCGTACGGGCCGGTCAAAGCCACCGTGGGATTCTTTGTCGGCTGCATGTACAACCTGCGCCAGCAGCAGTCGGCGCTCGACGCGATCGAAGTCCTCAGGCGAAACGGCATCCGGGTGATCATCCCCCGGGACCAGATCTGCTGCGGCTCGCCATTGATCCGGACCGGCCAGCTGGACTATCGTCGATACGCTCAGGAAGCGCAACATCGATGCGTTCCAGTACCCGGGGCATCGACACCGTGATGACGATGTGCGCCGGGTGCGGTTCGACTCTCAAGCACGATTACGTGACGCCGTTTGAAGTGCTGGACATCAACGAGATCCTCACGAAGTACGGGATCGAGCCCCCGGCCCGGCTCCCCGTCAAAGCGACCTACCACGATCCCTGCCACCTGATGCGGGGGCAGGATGTGAAAGACGAGCCCCGGCAGCTGATCCGGCAGGTGGTCGATCTCATCGAGATGCCATCTATCTGCTGCGGATCGGGCGGCGGGGTGAAGTCGGGCGTGCCGGAGGAAGCGGCAGCCCTCGGGGAGAAGCGGCGCGAAGAGATCAGAAAGACCGGGGCCGATATTGTCATCACCTCCTGCCCGTTCTGCGAGTTCCACATCGCAAGCCACTCGGACAAGCCGGTGAAAAATATCATGACGGTTTTGCTTGAAGGGTACCGGGAGAAGGACCGGTTGGCGGGAAAGAAGAACGAGTGAGATCCTTTTTTTTATCGATGATTTTCTTCCCGAACTGAACGATTCCTTTTTAGATGACGCTCTTGGGTGCTTCGCCCCCGCCGCGTGGGCATCCCCCTAGTTAGCGATAGTGCTGTATTACTTGTACCGGCAGCGGCCCGGAGAGCTACAACACGGTCGCCGGCTACAAGGCAGGCATCGCAGCAGTCCTCGCAAACTCGGCGAACGTCACAGCGCACGGGGGGACCCCGGCCCATGACTCCGACAGCGACACGTTCTCCGCGACCCTCAAGTGCCACGCGGCAAACAACGAGATCTTCCTTGTCACCTTCGGCAGGGAGCAGGTGTCGGTCTCGTCCTACGAGGACGATGCCATCCTGACCGTCGTCGAGACCTGGGCGGACGGTGTTTCCGCCCTCGCCTAGAGGCGATCAAAATGGACAACGAGATCATCCTGGCCGGTGCCTTCCTGGGCACCGGCCTCCTCGCCTATGTGGTAATCCCCGGGCTCCTCGTCATGTGGGACCGGGTCCTCGACCACATGGAGACAAACGAAGAAAAGAAGTAAGAACAGCGGCTAAAAGCGGGGGAGGATCCCCCGCCCCGGCCTGCTTACGGATAAAAAAAGATCACCCCGTCTTCATCACGTACTCGAACGCTTCAAGCGCCGCCTTTGCCCCTTCCCCTGCGGCAATAATGATCTGCTTGCTTTTCACCGATGTCACGTCGCCCGCAGCAAAAACGCCGGGCCGGCTCGTGCGGCCGTCCACGTCCACGATGATCTCGCCCCGCTCGTTTAAGTCCACCAAGCCGTCAAGGATCTCCGTGTTCGGCGTCCAGCCGGTCTCAATGAATACGCCATCGACGCCGATGCCCTGGTCGGGCTGGCCCTCCGTCTTTATCGTGATACGGTCAAGGAACCGGTCCCCTGACAGCCCCGCGATCTGCGAGTGCAGGTGCACCGTGATATTTTTGATCGTTTCGAGTTTTTTCACGTACACCGGATCCGCCTTGATCGTGCTCCTCGCGATCAGGCTCACGGACGAGGCAATCCCGCTCATCTCGATCGCTGTCTGGACTGCCGCGTTCCCGCCGCCGACAACAACCACCTTCTTTCCTTTGTAAAGCGGACCATCGCAGGTCGCGCAGATCGAAAGTCCCCGCCCGAGATACTTTTCATCTCCGGGTACCCCGAGCATCTTCGGCTGCTTTCCCTGGGTCAGGATCAGGCTCTTTGCCTTCAGGATTGCCCCGGAAACGGTCGTCACCGCGAAAAAAGTTTCATCGGGTGCGATCCTGCTCACCCGGTCAAGTTCCAGTCGCACATCGAGGGTTCTCACCTGTTCCTCGAATTTCTTCATCAAATCTTCGCCGGTAATCATCCGGTAGCCCATGTAGTTCTCGATCGCCCATGATTCCAGCGCCTGACCCCCAATCGTATCCGAAACAATGAGGGTTTTTAAGAGTTTGCGTGCACAGTACACCCCGGCGGTCAGCCCTGCCGGGCCTGCTCCAACGATAAGAACATCGTAGGTCTCGTTTGCCGCATATGTCCCGAACAATTCATTCAACCGCTGAGAATCAAACCCGACAATGACCTCGTCGTCAACCGTGATCACCGGTACCCCACGCTGGCCCGAGAGCGCAATCATCTTCTGTGCCGCAGCAGCGTCTGTACCAACATCGATAGAAGTATAGGTAACAGCCTGCTTGTCGAGGAACGCTTTTGCCATCCGGCAGTACGGGCAGTTCTGGGTGGAATAAACGGTGACCGTGCTCATCAATGCGAAGAGGTTTCCGACGAATATAAAGATTATGCAGCAGCCTTGGGGGGGCAGCAGCATAAGCGCAAATTTCTTTTCCCGTGAACCCTAATACACCATTTATACAGAGAACAGGATAGTACCATGCACGCGAACGCCGGACGTAAACTCTGCTGGGGAATGGTCTTGGGGACGGTCGTTGTGCTGCTGCTCTGTATTTCCGCAGCAGCTGCATCATCCGGTACAGCTCCTGTCCCCAGCGGCCCGGTGGTTTACCTCAATTTCGACGAGGGAAGCGGCAATCTGGCTCTTGACGCATCCGGGCATGGAAACACCGGGACTATCCACGGCGACGCCTTCCGGGTTGATAATGACGGATGTGTGAAAGCGCTGGTGCTCGAAGGTAATGCGAGTTATGTATCCATACCCTATACACCTGCAAACCATCCCGCCGATGCCATCACGATTTCTCTGTGGTTCTATGTAAACGACACGACACCCCAGACGCTGATCTCGACATACTA
The DNA here is from genome assembly GCA_963805035.1 of uncultured Methanoregulaceae archaeon. Classification (GTDB taxonomy): domain Archaea; phylum Halobacteriota; class Methanomicrobia; order Methanomicrobiales; family Methanospirillaceae; genus Methanoregula. The sequence continues at coordinate 80,121 of CAWDSU010000001.1, forward strand.
TGACGGAGGTGGGTACCGGCTTGCGTTCGATGAAGGAAACGATCTCTTCTGGACACTCGGGCTTGACAACCCGGGGGGGGACGTTTCTGTGGTCATTCCGCACGAGAATATTGCACTCGGGCAATGGCATCAGGTAACGGGTACCTACGATGGCCAGATATCTAAGATTTATCTCGATGGGATTCTCCGCAGCCAGGTGAATGCGACGGGTGAAATCCGCTATTCCGATAATAACTCCATCCAGATCTGTGCTGAAGCAGGGGCCGCAGAGTCGCCCGACCAAGATGCCCCTCGTTTCCTTACCGGGGGGATCGATGAGGTCAGGATCTACAACCGGGCGCTTTCCTACGGACAAGTTATGGATGACCATTACCAGTGCACCGCCGCCCCCGGAACGGGCATCCTGTCACTTCCCACCAGCATCCCGCCCGCTTTTCTTACCTCGGGTATCTCACACTGGGTACAGGAGAAACCGTCACAAAAAAGCTGACCTTTTCGAACCAGGTCGAAGAGGGAACCTGGCATGTTTATGTTCCTTCAGGCTCGCAACTGACGGTCGGTGCCACAGACGCATATTCCGAAATTTATCGCGATGAATGGTACGTGGAACTCAAAGACCGGGATACCCGTCTCACCCGGGTGGTCGCTTTCCCGGTCGCCAACAATGCGCCGGCTACCGGCACTATCGCATCGGGCAACGCCACCGTGCTTGTACACTACTTCGGTGGCCCGGCCCGGTTCCCGGCAGGTGTTCGTGTCACCTTCACCTGCGCCAATCCGGAAATCCCTGTATCGTCACTTCCAAAGGCAATTCTCGAATACCCCATTATTGTGATTTATTCTGCATCATGGGCGACGCTGGTTGCTCTTGTCGTAGTCATAGTCTGGGCCCATAAGCGACGCACCAGACCATAACCCTCTCTTCTTTTGGGATGGGGAATAGTGGGGCAGGGTGCGACAGCGGACGCACTGCAAGGCAATAAAAAGAGTTAAAGGGTAATTTCGCGGAACTGCTTCCCGAATACCCCGCAGATCGGGCACTTGTCCGGAGCCTTCCCGATCTCGATATTGCCGCAGACCGGACAGAGGAAGATCGATTCCCTGCCGAGATCGTGACCAGCCTTGAGGGCAGCAAGCGCCTTTTTGTACAGGTCTGCGTGAACCGCTTCTGCTTTCATGGCAAGGGTAAACGCAAGCACCGCATCGCTCTTCTTCTCGGATTCAGCCTCTTTTACAAAGGCGGGATACATGGAAGTATACTCGTGGGTCTCCCCTTCAATACTTCCTTCAAGGTTCTTCTGGGTTGTGTCGATTGCCCCCAGTACTTTTAAGAGCTTCTTTGCGTGGATGGCCTCGGCCTCTGATGCCGCCTTGTACAGTGTCGCAATATTTTTGAACCCCTCGGCAGCAGCTTTTTCGGAAAACGCGAGATACTTCCGGTTTGCCTGCGATTCGCCGGCAAATGCGTCCATTGCATTCTTCTGGGTTGTCATGCGGGAAGGTATAGTCTGAGTTTTACTTAAAGATTCTTCATGGGGCAGATCCGCTCATGAAATTGTCCGGATCCCGGTATTTGCCGGAATAAATATGAAAGCAGTTATAGACCGGGGAAAACCACGCATACGTATGCGTGAACAGGTACCGGCCCCGTGTATCTGCCGGCTCCGGGTCGTATCATGAAAAAGATGAAAGATGTCCCCGAGCATGACCGCCCGCGGGAAAAGATCGCAAAAAAAGGTGTGGCGGCACTCACCGATACGGAACTCATCGAGGCCATTCTCGGGAGAGGAGTGATAAACCGGGATGTCCGGATGATCGCAAGGGACCTCGCCGCGATGTTTGGCGATCATACCCGGGAGATCCGGTATGAAGATGTGCTGACCATCGGGGGCATCGGGCCGACAAAAGCCGCCCAGATCATGGCCTGCCTTGAACTCGGGCGCCGCAGGTATGAACCGGCCGGTGCCGTAAAGATCCAGAAACCGGAGGATGTCCTGCCGCTCGTGGGCACCTACCGGGAAAAACCGCAGGAATATTTTATCTGCATCAGCCTCACCGGTGCCGGCGAGGTGATCAGGAGCCGGGTAGTCACGATCGGTATCCTCAATCACAGTCTCGTCCATCCCCGCGAAGTATTTGCCGGGGCGATTACCGACCGGGCAGCATCCGTCATCTGCGTGCACAACCACCCGTCAGGATCGCTTGACGCAAGTACCCAGGATATCGCGATCACACGACAGCTTCAGGAAGCAGGTACCCTCCTTGGCATCCAGCTTCTCGACCATATTATCATCACAAAGACCGGTTTTTCCAGCATGAAAGAGAAAGGGCTGGTCTGATCTGCGGGCCCGGGACAGCTCATCCGGGGTTAATCCATTATTTCACAGAGGGCTGCCCGGCTGCAGCAAGCGACGCTCCCAGAGCATATCCTTTTTTATACGCCGCATCGAGAAGATCCGGCCTTGTTCTGATATCCCTGATCCGGTCCATCCCATTTACCAACAGCTCATCCCGGTACTGGCAGTCAATGATGTCAAAAAAAGCCCTGACCGTCAGTTTTGGCCCGACAAACACTTCCGGGATATCCATCCCGGAGATGCAGATGAAAATGCCATTGCGACCTGCCATAGTATCCGAAGAAACCAGAGGTTGCTTCCGACAATACTTGGCCATGAAAAAGACCTGGAACCGATCCATAAACGATTTGAGGGTGCCGGGAACCCCCATCGTCATCACGGGGGTTGCGAGGATCAGGCTGTTCATCTCCACAAATTTCGGGTAGATCTGCTGCATATCATCGTCAAGGATGCAGGTCTCGTGATCCCGGCAGAAAAACTTCTCCTGACAGCCCTGGAAATTCAGATTGGTCACCGGGATGAGTTCCACTTCGCAGCCGGCATCCCGGGCACCCTGTACTGCCCGTTCAAGCAACTGTGCGGTGTTGCCTTCAGGGAGAGGACTGCCTAAGAGGCCAATAACCTTTTTTACCATACCTGCATTAGGGAGAAAAAACCAATATAGTTTTGCATACGGGGAAAAAATGATCTATTGCCCGCTGACAACGGACACGGATGTACTAACACAACTGATATATATCTTTGACATAAAAGTGAAGTCTGGTGATAAATCTGACCGAACAAAAGACCTATACGGCAGGCCAGAAGGTTGGGCCGGGAAAATACGTCTGTATCGACTGCGGTAAGGAGTTCACGCTTGACAAGAGCGAGCAGGATCTCCGGAAATGCCCGGCCTGTTCCTGCGAGGAGTACCAGTGTTTCCCGATGACTCACATCCGCCCGGACATCAAGACTCCTGAAGATGCAAAGAACCCGCCCAGACGCGGCAAGAGTTTCCAGTAACTTCTCATTTTTCCGGCAACGGTACTGCCAGTTGTGAATGCCCGGGACGCCTACAAGGGGATTTTCGGGGCCCGTGTGAAAAATGCACGTCTGCATATGGATTAACCCGTCTAACGAAAGGAAGAATCTCAGTATGGTGAATGTATCCGCAGAAGGGCAGGTCTTCAAATGCGAGATCTGCGGGAATGTTGTGATCGTGAAAGAAGCCGGCGGCGGAGAACTGATCTGCTGCGGGGAACCCATGAAACTGGAGAGTGAATGAGTATGGTAGTAAAGAAGATTGTAGTAAGGAAAGGTACCGAAAAAGAACTCAAAAGTCTTGGAAAAAAGATCGGGAAAGTGCCCAAGTTCTTCAAGGAGCTGACCGTCAACGACCCCGAGATGTACAACCTCGTCATCAAGATGGAGGACCACATCTGGGATGATGGCAAGCTCACAAGGAAGACCAAGAAGCTGATCGCAATCGCGATTGCAGCGGCACTCCGCGACCAGCACGCTGTCCATGCCCAGCTGATAGGGGCGGCAAATCTCGGTGTCACAAAAGCCGAGGTCGAAGAGGCGCTCCGGGTCACGTTCCTCCTGTCGGGCATGCCGGCCTATGTCTATGGCAAGGCCCAGCTCGATGAAGTGATGAAGAAGTAACCAAAGGCTGCTGGCAGGACAGGAAACTCCTGCTTCCCGATTTTTTAGACATTTAAGTTAATACTTGCCATATATCAGGTGCAGGATTCCGGGAAACGAGACCGGACCGGGTACTGCATCCAATGATTTTTGTGCCACTATCGCCAAGCATCATCTATGCCCGTGAAAGTCCTCGCGTTTGCCGGAAGCCCGCGCCGGCACGGCAATTCGGAGACCCTGCTTGACTGGACGCTCGCATCCATGGCAGAGGAACCGGACGTCACGGTCGAGAAGGTCCCGCTCACCGAGGCAGATATCAACCCCTGCCGGGGCTGCAACGCGTGCGAGAAACTCAACAAGTGTGTCCAGCGCGACGGGATGGATACATATCACGATAGGATCGTCGAAGCGGACTGCATTGTCCTCTCCTCCCCCATCTTCTGCATGGGCCTTGCCTCGCAGGTAAAAGCCCTTGTTGACCGGGCGCAGGTCTTCCGTTCCCGGAAATATGTTCTCAAGCTGCCGGTTGTCCCACCGGAGCGGATAGGTAAACGCATGGGTGTGTTCCTTGCAACGGCCGGCCAGACCTGGCCGCATGTCTTTGACGCGGCGGTGCCCTCGGTCAAGTGCTTTTACCATGTCATCGACATCAAGGACGCGGATATCCGGTACCTGATGGTAAACGGCGTGGACGAGAAAGGAGCGATCGAACACCATGCCACCGCCCGCTCTGATGCCATAAAACTGGGAAAGACTGTCATCGCCGAAATCAAAGTCCGGCTGGGTGCAGGAGCCGGAAAATGACCGTCACGGTCCTTGGGATATCCGGAAGCCCGCGCCGGCATGGGAACACCGAGACGCTCCTTGACAGTTTCCTTGACGGCGCGAGAGCGGCGGGGGCCACGGTGGAAAAAGTGGTGCTCAGGGAGATCAATTACTCTCCCTGCCGGGGGTGCAACGCCTGCCACAAGACCGGTGAATGCGTGGTAAAAGACGATGCCCCGGGCCTGTATGACCGGATCCTTGCCGCCGACTGCGTCGCGGTTGCCTCCCCCATCTACAGCATGGGAATCACGGCCCAGCTCAAAGGGTTCATCGACCGGGCGCAGTATCTCTGGGCACGGAAGTTCATCCTTAAAACACTGGACTTTTCTGAGGATCATATCAAAAAACACAAAGGCGTCTTCATCTCGACTGCCGGGCAGAACCAGGCACACGTCTTCGACAGTGCGTTCCCGGCGATCACTGCATTCTTCCATGGTACGGGGTTTGACTATTCTGAAAATATCGTTGCCAACAACATGGACCAGTACAACGGGATAAAAAACCATCCGACCGCGTTAAAAGAGGCGTACGAGAAAGGGCAGCAGGTCGTGCTGGATCTGGAAAAACTCAAAAATACGTGAAAACCGGGGATCTCACCAGAGGGGTCAATGGAAATATCACATTTTCTGCTTTTTTCAGGCTTTAAAAAAGATTAGAAAGAGAACAGATAGAACGAGGCCACAAGGACACCAAATGCGGCGACAATCAAGACGACAAAGATCGCCGGGTTCCATGCGAGCACCTTCCTGCCATCAAGCACGCTGACGGGCAGCATATTGAAGGCAGCTATCATCGCGTTGACCTGAAGCCCGACGATGCCGACAAGGGTAAAGAGATTTGCCCCGAAACCGGAGGATATACCGCCATAGAGGAGCAGCCCGGCAAACGGTATACAGAGGATCAGGTTTGTAATCGGCCCGGCCGCCGAGATCTTCCCGTTCTCCTCACGGCTGATCATCCTGCCATCGGCCCTCATGTTGTAGATCATCGTCGCACCTGGGGCGGCAAACACGACACCCACAAGTGCGGCAAGGGCGACGGCGACAAGGAGCATCATGTTGTCTTTCCGGAACTCTGCCCAGTACCCGTATTTTATCGCGGTAAACTTATGCGCCATTTCATGGAGGATGAACCCGAAAAAGACCACCACGAGGGATACCCCGAAGTAGACGAGAGCGGTAACGGCACTGACATGGCCGGAATTAAAGTTCAGAAACCCGCCGGGCGAGATGAAGATGATCGCAAATGAGATGGATATGGCAATCCACGCGACAAAGAGGTCAGCTTCTTCGCGCCGGGTAATTCGTTCGAGCATGAAACCACCGGATCAGATAGGGCGTTTCTGTCATATCTGTTTTCGTGTCCGACGCCAAAAAGCGCGGTCATCACGTTTATCCCTTTTTCCGGCAATTGTACTTTTGTATGACGATTGAAGAGGTCCGTGCAGAGATCACCCAGATCGATGAGGAGATCATCCGCCTTATCGCACAACGGCAGAACCTTGCCAAGAAAGTCGCAACAGTCAAGCAGACGGAAGGGATACCGGTCCATGACAACCAGCGGAAAACGGATGTGCTGGAGTACGTGATGAAACTCGCCAAGGCAAACCATGTCGATCCCGTCCCGATAAAAACCATCTTTGAAACATTGATCTCGATGAACGAGAAAGAACAGCGGGCAACAATGGGGAAATCCGTCCCGCCAAAAAGGATTGTCAGATAATTTTTGTCAGACTTTCCTTCTGATACTTTTTTTAATAGGCATCAGTCCCGGGCGCCTACAGGAGCCGGGGCCCGAAAATGATGAGGATTCCCACGAGAATCATCGCAAGACCTATCGCAAACCGGAGCATCCTGCGGTTCTCCAGTCTCCATGTGTTGACCCGTTCCGGTGGGATACCGAAAACGACTGCAAGCAGGATCAGGATCAGCGGCAGGATGAAGATGAAGTTATAGAGGAGGAGCCAGGGGATCCCCTCTGAAAGCGTCATGGTGCTGCTCATTAGGCTGAGGATCGTAAGATAGATCCCCCCGGTGCAGGGCAGTTCGAAGATCCCAACAAGGACACCCAGCACAAATGCGGCAGGAAGCGTTGCCGTGCTGATATACCGTTCGATCACCGGTTTTTTCGACTCTGGGATGGCAAGGATGAATCCCTCCTTTTTCCAGGCAGCATCAATAATATTGACCAGGCCAAGCACGATTGCAATAACGGCAGCCGCCGTTGCGATCAGGCCCGATATTCCGGACAGGTGCACAAAGGAGAAGATGCCGATGCCGGAGAGGAAGTAGAACAAAAAGACCGCCGCGATATAGGTGACGCCGACAATCAGGACCTGCCCGGCAGTTCTGGAGCGCGATGATCGAGAGCAGGAGAATGATCAGGACCGAGAATGCACAGGGGTTGATGCTGTCGATCCCCGCACAGAAGATCACTAGGGGGACCGTCAGGGTCGTAAAGGTCCCGGGGCAGTTTTTGGTTGCTGTCACATTTCCGTTGCCGGTTCCTGCCGGGGCAGCGGCCAGAGTTCCTGCCTGTGCCTGTTGGATCACGCGCTCCAGGTTATCCCGGATCTGGTCTTCCCCGACAAGCGCCTGGTCTCCGATGATAATGGTGGGAACTCCCGCCGATGTGATGCCAAGATTTTGATCCATCGCAAGAAAAAGGGCCTGATTGGTGGCGTTGTGGTAGACCTCAAGCTGCTCAAGATCGAGATCCGGGTACTGGATTGTACCACCGGCAAGGACCGGTTTGATATTGTCACAGTGACTGCATCCGTCCCCATAGAAAAAGTACCCAACAACAGTACGGTTCGAAACCGTGGGGGTGGATGTGGAAGGGGCGGACACGGTTTTCGGTGCCGTGTCGCGCGGGGAGTCAGGCACTACTTTTTTTTTTCAATGGCCTGGAGATATCCTTCAAGTTTGGTGGGGATGTCCTTATCCCCAACAAGTACCGTCTTCCCGATGACAATTTCAGGAACACCCGGCGGGGTGGAGATGCCGGCCTCGGCGTTTACCTGCGCATAGACCTGCTGGTTGGTCTGGTTATACCAGACTTCAAGTTTCCGGATATCCACATCAGGATATTTTTTTGTGATGTTTTCCATGAATGGTCGAGATATTCGCGCAGTGCGGGCAACCCTGGCCATAGAAATAGTAGACAATGTTGTCGCTGGCACTGGCGGCAGCCGATGGCGTAACTGCAGGAACAGAAGGCGTGATGTAAACAACGTAGGCCACGCTGGCAGCCGCAATGACAACAAAAAGGGTAACAACAATTTTTATAAGTTTATCCATCCAGTGACACCTGCCCGCCTTTCCCGGGAGAATTCGTACGTGAATGTTGACGCGGCGTGCAAAAAAACCTAATGGAGGGAGATCATCGTTCCCACGCCATCATGGGTAAAAAGTTCGAGAATGAGATTATGCTCGATATTGCCATTGATGATATGGGAATAACGGACGCCGTTTTCCACCGCTTTTATGACTGATGTCACTTTCGGGATCATCCCTTCACCGATGGCTCCCGATGAGAGGAGGTCTCGGGCTTCATCAATGGAGAGTTTGCGGAAGACATGGGTCCTTTTCGCGTCCATGACGCCGTCGACATCGGTCATATTGATCAGCTTGAATGCCTTGAGCGCCACGGCAATATCCCCGGCGGCAGTATCTGCGTTGATGTTGAGGCTGCCCCCGAACCGGTCGATGGCAATAGGTGAGATGACCGGGATATAGCCCCGCTCAAGAAGGGTATTGAGGAGCGCCGGGTCGATCCATTCGATCTCCCCGACATGCCCAAGGTCCACTTCCTGTTCCACACCCTCCACGTTGACCTTCTGGAGCTCCATTTTCTTTGCGATGATAATGTTGCCATCGCTTCCCGAGAGCCCGACACCTTTAGCCCCGCACTTTGCAATGAGGGAGACGATCCCCTTGTTGATCTTCCCGACAAGCACCATCTGGGCGATCTCGAGCGTCTCCTGGTCGGTGACCCGGAGCCCCCCGACAAAGACCGATTCTTTCCCAAGCGCCTTCATCTTCTCGGTGATCTCCGGCCCCCCTCCATGGACAAGCACGACGTGGATCCCGACATAGTGGAGGAGCACCGCATCTTTTATAGCGTTTTCAAGGACGACCGGATCGACCATGGCATGTCCTCCCAGCTTAATCACGATCGTCTTGCCGTGGAACTGCTGGATATAGGGAAGAGCTTCCATGAGCACGTCTTCGCGTTTCATCATGTGGTATACTTCCCGTTGATCTCAACATACTTTTCGGTGAGATCGCAGCCCCAGGCGGTGGCCTCTTCCTTCCCGGCCCCGAGATCGAGGACGAAAATGACTTTGTCTCCGTGCATCGCGGCCTTTGCCTTCGAAAGATCGGCAATGATCTTGCCGGAGTTCACCAAGGGGTACTTATTGTTCCCGTCGCTGATCCAGAGCGAGGCGGCATTGGGATCAAACCTGACCCCGGCCCGCCCGGCAGCGGCAATAACCCGGCCCCAGTTGGGATCCTCACCATAGACCGCGGTCTTCACCAGCGGGGATTCGATGACGACCCGGGCAACCTTGGCCGCGGCCTCCTCTTTGGGTGCGCCCCGGACCGTGACCTCAAGGAGCTTGCTCGCCCCTTCGCCATCCGCTGCGATCTGCTGTGCCAGTGATCGGCAGCACGCTTCAAGCGCAGCAGAAAATTCCCCGGCGTTGACTTTTCCTGATTCCCCTGTTGCAACACAGAGGGCGATATCGTTGGTACTGGTATCGCCATCGACCACGACCCGGTTGAAGGTCCGTTTGGCGGCGGCTTTGAGTGCCTCCCGGAGGGGTTTTGCCTCTATCCCGGCATCGGTATAGATGAACGCCAGCATGGTGCCCATGTTGGGCGCGATCATGCCGCTTCCCTTGGCGATCGCCCCGATGGTGAAGCCTTCCTTCTTCACGAGCGCGTGCTTGGGGCGGAGATCGGTGGTCATGATCGCCCGTACCGCACGGTCCTCTGCAGCCGGTGTGGCGGTGAGTTTGAGCGCCACATCTGCACACTGGCGCCGGATCAGGGGCAGGTCGAGGTACCTCCCGATGACGCCGGTGCTTGCCACACCGACGGCGGAGTCGTCAACACCCAGCGCGGATCCGGCGTACTCCGTCATGGTGACCGCGTCTTCGTACCCCCGCTGACCGGTATAGGCATTTGCGCAGCCGCTGTTTGCGATGACCGCATCCAGTTTACCTCCCTTAATCTGCTTTCGCATCAGTTCTATGGGTGCAGCCTTGGCGAGGTTCGTGGTGAACACACCTGCCGCGGTCCCGCTTGCCCGGATCAGGGCAAGGCCGAATTTTCCTTCCTTAACGCCGTTTGCGGTAACTCCCTTGACCGCACAGAGACTTTTGTAGGCCATGGTTTGTCTTCCTCCGATGGTTTGTCAGATTCGAATCGGGTGTATTTACGAACGGGACGCTCCGACTGCCTGGACAATGTCGGCACGGGTAAGAATACCGACCAGCTTTTTCCCGTCAAGCACCGGCAGCCGTGCAATACCCTCTTTGAGCATAAGGGCTGCTGCATCCTCGATATCCATATCGCCGGTTGCCGTGACCACCCGGTGGGTCATCACCTTTTTTACCGGCATGTCCCCGATATTTTTCAGGGCGTTTTTTGTCTTCTCCCAGTTGACATACTCCCGTATCGGCACCTCGATAATCTCGAGGGGGGACGGGAGCCAGAGATCGTCAGAGAGTTTCCGGGTCTCCAGCTGGGCGATGACATCGGATTCCGTGATGATCCCGGCAAGCATTCCCCCGTCGAGAACCGGTAGTCCGCCAATATGGCGCTGACGCAGGATCGCAACGGCATCGCGAAGTGGTGTGTCGACGGTGCAGGTCAGGGGGTTTTTTGTCATAGCTTCTGAAACAAGCATAGGTATCTCCTTTTCAGGGCAGCATCCCGGCTGCATCGAGACCGTCGGTCTCCTTAAACCCGCACATGAGGTTCATGTTCTGGATGGCCTGTCCGCTTGCACCCTTGACGAGGTTGTCGATGGCAGAGACCACCACCACCCTCTTCCCTTCACTCTCGACCATGATGTCGCAGAAGTTACTCCCCCGGACTGCCGAGAGCATCGGCTTCTGGTACCGGACGAAGAATTCATCCTTGTAGTATTCACGGTAAAGCTTCTCGACTTCTTTTGTCTCCATCGGCTCGTTCAAGAGAATATGGGCAGTCGTGAGAATGCCCCGGTTGACCGGAACAAGATGGGGGGTGAAGTAGCACGATGCCGGGGAGCCAAGCCAGGCCAGTTCCTGTTTCATCTCCGCGAGATGGCGGTGGCTTGTCCATTTGTAGGGATTGACGTTGTCCCCGACATTGGGATAATGGGTGGTGGCCGATGGGTTGTCGCCTGCTCCGCTCACGCCCGTCTTTGAATCGAAGATGACGGTATGTGCACGGCGTGCAAGCGGGGCCGCCGCGAGCGTTGCGCCGGTAGGGAAGCACCCGGGGTTTGCAACAAACTTCGCGTTGATGCAGTCCTTCCGGTGCAGCTCGGGGATACCGTACGGGGCACGGAAATAATCCGTATGGGTAACGCCGTAAACCCTCTCAAAGACGTCCTTTGGCAACCGGTAGTCAGCGCTGAGGTCGACGACTTTTATTCCCCGCGAGAGCAGTTTTCCTGCGATCGTCATGGCTGCCGTATGCGGAACCGCGAGGAAGGCAACGTCCGCATCGATAGCATCGGGCGCCGGGTTCTCGAATTTGAGATCGGAAAATCCTGTAAGGTGAGGATGTATCTCGGAGAGCGGTGTTCCTGCAAGACTGCGTGACGTGACGCAGGTAACCTCCGCAGAAGAATGGTGGTACAGGAGGCGGACCAGTTCGCCGCCGGCGTACCCGGATGCGCCGACAATCGCAACTTTCATACTAGGATCTTTTCCTTCCTGAAATCTTAACCCTTTGGAGGAATGTCGGAGGTATGTGAAAAATTAAGCGGGAAATCCCCGTCACATTATCTTTCGAGTTTCCGGGTATAGATGTCGAAGATCCGCTGACCAAGGATCTCGATCCGCTGCCGGTCCTCAAGGCCTTCCAGGAGATCGGCGGGGATTGCACCGGCACCCTTGCTTGCCCCGAGGTACGCCCCGCAGAGAAAGCCAATGGTATCGGTGTTTCCCCCGACATGGGCGGCGACCGTCAGAAGATCGGCAGGGAGTTGGTACCTGTTGATCAGGAAAAATGCGATGGGGAGCGTCTGGTACAGGGATACGTCATTGCCGATTTTGAGAATGGCAGTATCCGTCTCAATACCCTCTTTTTCGAGCTCTATCGCGTTGTGGATCTTGCCTCCCAGCACCTCGTCTTCATTCCGGGCCTGGACCAGCGCCCTGCCGACCGGATCGCTATTTTCATGGAGGGCGCAGTATAACAGGGTAACAAACGTGGAGACGGCGGCATGGGCTGCCGGGTGGGTATGGGTGACCGAGCAGGCCCGCACGGCACGCTCGATAGCCTCATGGACATCGGGATATGCCAAGGCAAACGGGAGTGCCGCAGGGAGGCAGCCGGCGGTTGTTGACTTCACACCGCAGGAAAGTGCCTGCCCTGCAACCATGTGATCGCAGGCTGCAGATACCGAACCATCGGGAAAACGGAGGATCTCGCGGGTATAGAGTTCCTTTAAGGCAAGGCCGTACCGTTCATCAGTGTACCGCCCGTCTGCAAGGAGCGTCGCCACGAGGATCATCATCTGGGTATCATCAGTATACTGGCCGGGGGTCAGGCAATCATTGGGGTGCCCCTTGTACGCCTTGCGGAACCCGTACCGCATCTTCGCGAGGCCGGGCATCGTGCTCTCGTTGGGCATACCAAGGGCATCGCCCACCGCCGCACCAAGCATACACCCCTTGATTCGTTCCAGCATTGATACAGTATTGAAAGAATCCGATAGATAATGATTCTTATATTTTTCTTATTTTTCGTGAGGGGCACCCGGAGAAATTCCAGTGAAAAGCAGGTTGTACCCCTCTGCGACAAACTTGGATTTATTACCCGGTAAAACGATTTCCCTTTCGGAGCGGTTGCTCTGTCGCCAAAATTTATATAGAGATTTAACATGATTAATTATGTAAAATTTAAGGGAGGAGAGATGAGCGAGAACTTTGATGTCAAGCTCGTGGAGAACGCGAAGTACTACACGCCGGATGCGGAGTACAAGCGTTCATCGTGGATAGGAGATTACCAGGACGCCTACGTACGGTACCTCGCCGATCCTGATGCGTTCTGGGAGACCATCGCACGGGAACTCGACTGGATCCGTCCCTGGGACCGGGTCTGTGAGTGGAAGTATCCTTATGCCCGGTGGTTTGTCAATGCACAGCTCAATATCACCGCCAACTGCCTTGATCGCCACGTTGCCGGTGACCGCCGCAACAAGGTAGCCCTCATCTGGAGAGGCGAGGAGGGCAAGGAGCGGGTATACTCCTACCAGCGGCTGCTCGGCGAGGTTTCGCGGTTTGCAAACGGCCTCAGGAAGCTGGGCGTGAAAAAGGGTGACCGGGTCAGTATCTATATGCCCATGGTTCCCGAGCAGCTTATCGCGATGCTCGCATGCGCCCGGATCGGTGCCGTCCACAGCGTTGTCTTTGCCGGTTTCGGGACCACTGCCCTGAACATGCGGATCAAAGAGGCGGAGGCAAAAGTGGTGATCACCGCGGATATCTCGATCCGGCGCGGCAAGGCAATCCCCCTGATCACGATTGCCCAAGAGGCAATCGTGAATGCCCCCTCCGTGGAACATGTCGTCATCTACCGGAGGCGCAAGGAGCCCCCGGTCGAGATCCACCCGGGACGGGAGCATGATTTCTACGGGATCATGGAGAATATGCCGGTGGAATGCCCCTGTGAGACGATGGATGCGGAAGACCCGCTGTTCATCCTTTACACGAGCGGATCGACCGGGACACCCAAAGGTGTTGTCCATACCTGCGGGGGTTACATGGTCGGGACGTATTACACCACCAGGGTCGTCTTTGACCTCAAGGAGCGGGACATCTACTGGTGCACGGCAGATCCCGGCTGGATCACCGGCCACTCCTACATCGTCTATGGTCCGCTTGCTGTCGGAGCCACGGTATTTATCTCGGAGATAACACCCGGATTACCCTGATCCCGGGAGCTGGTGGAAGCTCATCCAGGAGCAGCAGATCTCGGTCTTCTACACAGCCCCGACGGCGATCCGGACGTTCATGAAGGTGGGGGAGGAATGGCCCGACCGGTACAACCTCGACTCCCTGCGCATCATCGGGTCGGTCGGTGAACCGCTCAACCCCGAAGCATTCGAATGGTATTACCGGGTAATCGGCAAAAACAGGTGTCCGGTTGTGGATACGTGGTGGCAGACGGAGACCGGCATGCAGATGATCACAACGATGGTCGGCGAGCCGATGCGGCCCGGGTTTGTGGGAAAAGCGATCCCCGGCGTGGAAGTGGATGTCACGGACAAGAACGGGAAGACGGCCCCCCGGGTACAGGGGGCTTCCTCGTGATCAAAAGGCCATGGCCGTCAATGTTTCGTACCGTGTACAAAAACGACGAACGGTACCGGAAGTACTGGGAAACCGTCCCCGGGGTCTATACAGCGGGAGATCTCGCCGTCAAGGGAAAGGACGGGTACATCATGGTGATCGGCAGGGCCGACGACATCATCATCGTCTCCGGGCATAACATCGGGACCGCTGAAGTGGAAAGCGCACTGGTATCCCACCATGCCGTTGCGGAAGCCGCCGTGATCGGGAAACCCGACGCCATCAAAGGGAACGCGATCAAGGCCTTTGTCATCCTCCGGGTAGGGAACAAGCCAAGCGAGAAACTTACCCAGGACCTGATCTACCATGTGCGCATGACGCTTGGGCCCATCGCGGTCCCGCATGAGATCGAATACGTCGACAAACTGCCAAAGACCCGCAGCGGCAAGATCATGCGCCGGGTGCTGAAGGCAAAAGAGCTCGGCATGGATCCCGGGGATGTCTCGACACTCGAAGAATGATGAACGGGAAATCTGGTAACAACGAATGAACCCCCAACCACAGTGAGAGGAAAATCAAAACAGGATGATGTAATCATGCAGAATGAAACGACACAGCAGGCAACAAACGTGAAAAGTCTGGATATGACCGCAAACCCGGCGCCTCTCGGGCTGCTCGGGTTTGGCATGACCACCGTGCTCTTAAACCTGCACAATGCAGGTTTCTTTGCACTCGGGTCCATGATCCTTGCCATGGGGATCTTCTACGGGGGCCTTGCCCAGATCATTGCGGGTATCGAGGAGTGGAAAAAGAACAACACGTTCGGGGCGACCGCATTTACCTCATACGGGGCGTTCTGGCTGACGCTCGTCGCCCTGCTGGTGCTCCCGAAGCTGGGACTTGCCACTGCACCGGATGCGACCTCGATGGCTGCCTATCTCGTGATGTGGGGGATCTTCACCCTGGTGATGTTTATCGGGACCCTGAAAGCGAACCGCGCCCTCCAGCTGGTCTTTGCAACGCTTGCGATCCTGTTCTTCCTGCTCGCAATCGGCGAGCTCACCGGAAACGGGACCATCACCATGGTTGCAGGATACGAAGGGATCCTCTGCGGGTTCCTCGCGGTCTACGCTGGGCTGGCACAGGTCTTGAACGAGATGTACAAAAAAACCATTGCGCCCCTCGGGTAAACCCGTCCATCTTTTCTTTTTCACTCCTTTCCCTGAGCACCCGGGATATCCCGTGCATATTATGATGACATTCCGATCTTCCTGCGCTGGGCGATCCGGTAACCGGAGATGACCTGGACAGATTGCCCGAACTCCCGGTCAAGCTCCGGGTCGCCCGAATCCACGTACAGGAAGGGCGTCTCCCGCAGCTTATGCGGTGTAGCGACAACGATCAGGTTGTGGAGTCCCACCTTCCTGACCACCGCTGCACTGATCTGCTGGTTCCCCCGGCCAAGAATAAACCCCTGAGCACCGATAGGGCTGAGGATAATCCTTGTTTCAGGGTACCTGCCAGCCAGATCGAGAAGAGTCTTTTCGTCAGCATCTGAAACCACGATGCCCCCGTCCCTGATCGCATCCACCCCGAGCAGGGTTTTGGTAATTCCCTGCCGCCGGGCTATCGCCTCCGTTGTTGTCCCGGCTCCAAGGATATAGAGCACGCCGGGAAGCATCACCTCCTGGAGGAACCGGGCGATCTCCTCTTTTGCCCGCCCCTCATCTGCTTCCTCGAACACCTGTTTTGCTGCCTGTATCATATGGGCACGGCCAGGCACCCGGGCAATGCCGGACAGGCGTGTCTCGAGCATCCCTTTCCGGTACGCTTCCTCGTCTACGTCCATTACCTCCGCATCCTGGATCCGGTAAGGTCCGGAGAGAAGTGCTGCCGCAGCTGCCGGATCGAGCGCAAACACCGCAGAGTACATCTTTACTCCTGCAGGGATCCCGAGGATCGGGACCGATTGCTGCGTGACGGAAAAGACATCCCGGGCGGTACCGTCACCGCCGCAGAACAGGACCAAGTCGACGCCTTCCTGCAGGAACGCAGCCACCGCCTTTTTAGTATCTTCGGCAGTGCTTGTCCCCCCGTACTGGTACACAACCTGGAACTGCGATACCCCGCATGCTTGCAGCACCGATGCTCCCATCTCCCCGGAACAGGTAAGGAAAAAAAGGTCCGGGTTTTTTGCAAGAAGCTGAAGGGTGATCGCCGCCCGTTCCTGCGCACGGGGCAGGGCACCGCGGCGGCGGGCTTCGTCCACATTCCCATCGGTCCCCTTGAGACCAACAGACCCGCCCATACCCGCGACAGGATTGATCAGAAAACCGATGCGGCGCATAAAAAGGAGAGAATTTTCAGGAAATTTTCGGGATCCGTCCGATTGCCTGTTTAATCAGCTCGTCCGGATACTCGTAGTCAACCAGCTCGCCGCTGTAGAAGGCATCATAGGCCGTCATGTCAAAGTTCCCGTGGCCGGAGCAGTTGAAGAGGATAGTCTTGTCCTCACCGGTCTTTTTGCAGGCTAGCGCCTCATCGATGGCAGACTTCACCGCATGGGAGGTTTCCGGCGCCACAATGATCCCCTCGGTGCGGGCAAAGGTCTGGGCTGCCTCGAACACCTCGCTCTGGTGGTAGGCCACCGCCCGCATCACACCGTCATGGACCAGGCGCGAGACGATCGGCGAATCCCCGTGGTACCGGAGACCACCTGCATGCATGGAGGGCGGGACAAAGTCATGGCCCAAGGTGAACATCTTGAGGAGCGGAGTAAGTCCGGCCACATCACCGAAGTCATACGTATAGAGTCCTTTGGTGAGCGTCGGGCAGGAGGCAGGTTCGGCGCCGATGAGATCGGTATCCTTGTGCTTCCCCGAAAGCTTGTCCCCTGCAAACGGGAAGGATATGCCGGCAAAGTTGGAACCGCCGCCCACACACCCGATCACCACGTCCGGGTAATCATCGACCATGGCGAGCTGCTCTTTGCATTCGAGTCCGATCACGGTCTGGTGGAGGCAGACATGGTTTAAGACCGATCCGAGCGCGTAGTTGGTATTGGCATGGGTCGCTGCGTCCTCGACTGCTTCGGAGATGGCAATGCCAAGTGCCCCCGGCGTTTCAGGATCCTTCTCCAGGACTGCCCGCCCGGAGTTCGTCTTTGTGCTGGGGCTGGGGATACATTCCGCACCCCAGACATGCATCATCGATTTCCGGTAGGGTTTCTGGGTGTAGCTGGACCTCACCATGTAAATGGTGCACTCCAGATCGTAGAGCATCGTCGCAAAGGCAAGGGCAGAACCCCACTGCCCGGCCCCGGTCTCGGTCGCGATCCGCTCGATGCCGGCCTGCCGGTTATAGTAGGCCTGCGGAACCGAGGTGTTTGTCTTGTGGCTCCCGGCCGGGCTCACGCCTTCCCACTTGTAGTAGATCTTCGCCGGCGTTTTAAGGAATTTCTCCAGCCGGTAGGCGCGGTACAGGGGACTGGGCCTCCAGAGCCGCAGCACGTCCCGCACTTCTTCGGGAATATCGACAAAACGATCGGTGGTCACTTCCTGCCGGATCAGGTCCATCGGGAAGATCGCTTTTAAGTCATCCGGGCCGACCGGCTTGTGGGTGGCGGGATGGAGGGGTGGATCGAGAGGCGAGGGCAGGTCTGCCTGGACATTATACCATCTCCGGGGGATCTGCTCCTCATCAAGGAGGATCTTGGTCTGCATGCCCGGATATTCTGTTTTGTACAAATATATACATTGTGGAACATTTTTGTTATTTGGTGCGTGTAAGTATACGTTTTAATACGCGTTATGCGCGTGAAGGAGGGGGAGGGGAAGAACCGCATTACGACATATGATCCCTATCACCCGCAATGAACTCATGACCAGACGCGTTTATGTCCCCGGGATATCCGGGGAAGGCTATTAAATTCTGCCGATGAATGTGTGATGATATCAGAACAGGCAGAAAATTTCTGATAAACTTCAGGTATGGACGTGTGATATGGGTAGTGTCTTAAAGGATCTTCTGATCAATCCGGAACGGTTTTTCCGGCAGGTTCTCGGCGAGAAAGAACAGCTCAGGGTCCCAGGCCTCATCATTCTTGCGGGCGCGGTGGCAGCCGCGATATCCGGTTATTTTGCGGGAAGTCTTTCTGCCGGTATGATGGAACCGGTCCTGCAGGGAATGGAGCCGCTTATCGTGCTCGTGACCGTCGTCGCCACATTCTTTGGGACGTTTATCGCATGGGTGGTGTGGGCAGGAGTGTTGTATCTCCTCTCCAAAATCTTTGGCGGGATGGGTAGTTTCTCCCATTGCCTCGAAGTAGTCGGTTACGGCTATGTGCCACAGGTCATCGGGGCGCTGGTGACGCTGTCAGCAGCACTTATCTATCTCCCGAAAGTGACCGTCCCTCGCCTCACTTCAGCAGCCGCGGGTGATCCCCAGATGATCAGGGAGGCCACGACGGTACTCATGCATGATCCCGCGATGGTCACGTTCACAGAGATCGCCACGGTGGTCTCGATCATCTTCCTCCTCTGGAGTGCAACCATCTGGATCTTCGGACTGAAACAGGCCCGCGACCTGTCCCTGAAGCATGCTGCGATCTGCGTGTGCGTCCCGGTGATCCTTTTTGTCATTTTCCAGGTCTACAGTCTGGCAGGAGTGTAAATGAAGATTTTCACCCTCGTTTTATTCCTCACCATAGCCATGCTTGCTGTGGTATGGGAAGCTTCAGCCATGGCTACACCCGACGAAATTGCAGCTGCCGATAATGTCTATATATCCAACGTGACCTATGATCCCGGTTCTTTTTTACCGGGGATACCGGAACAGTGACTGTTGCGGTCACCAACGGGAATGCCAACCTGAGCGAGGTCGCCAACCACGCTACATTTGGTTTCGACAACAGTTTCCAGCCTCACGAGCGGGAGCTATGATGCCTCCTCCAACATCGGCCCGCTCCAGACACGGACCTACACCTTTTCGGTGGTTACCCAGGCACCTGACGGCAGCTATTACCCGACGTTCTCGGTGAATTTCGCCGATGTAAAAAGCCTCTACTACAAAGGGATCGTGAAGGTGGACAACACGCCGATTGTCGCGACCCTGCTCGATAAGCCGGATGCATTTACCCAGGCAACCAAAAATACCCTCTCCCTCCAGCTCGCAAACCCCCGAAACAACGATGTGAAAAACGTCATCGTCGATATTGACGGGGGAAGCGGCGTGGACATCCTTCCCGCCACGCAGTATATCGGGGTACTGTCCTCAGGCACCAGCACCATCGTGAATTTCACGGTAACACCCAATGTTGAAACAACGCTCAACGTCACCGTGAAATACGACAACGGGGACAACCACCACGCGGTGGACCTGCAGATCCCGGTGACCTTTACCACCGACAAAAAGCAGGCCGACCCGGTGATGAGCAATATTGTCCTTACAACGACCGCAGGTGTCACCCAAGTGACCGGCGATGTGACCAATGCCGGCATGTCGAATGCAAATGCGGTCACGGTGACATCCCTTGCACCGGGAGTGCCGCAGGACCCCTACAAATCGTACGTGATCGGAGCCCTCAAGCCGGATGATTTCGGGAGTTTCGAGGTGACGTTTTCTGCCGACACCGGCACAGAGGTCCCGATCCAGCTCTCCTACAAGGACGACGACGGCAATGTGATCACGTCAACGCAGAACGTGACGGTGCCACTCGCATCTGCAGGCTCAGCGGATTCGGGTTTCCCGGTCCTCCCGGTGATTGCGGTCATCATTGTCGTTGGGATCTTTCTGGGCGGATGGTCCTTCTACCTGAGAAGGTACAAAGAGTGATGCCGGAAGCGCTGCCCGGGGAAGACCGCTCGGTCCTTGTATTCCGCGACGTGGTCAAGGTCTATCCCCTCCCGGCAGGGGATGTTACCGCCCTCGACCATGTCTCCTTTACCGTAAACCGGGGCGAATTCATCTCGATCATGGGACCCTCGGGCTCGGGAAAGTCAACCCTCCTCAACCTGATGGGCTGCCTGGATACCCCGACTTCGGGCGATATCTTCATCGGAGGTACCCGGATACGGGACATGTCCGATGTGGAACTCACCAACCTCAGGCGTGACCATATCGGCTTCATCTTCCAGTACTTCAACCTCTTTCCGCTCTTAAACGTCATCGAGAACGTGAACTTTCCCCAGATGCTCAAATCCCGGGCAAAGGTCGACGAGAAAAAAGCGACCGCGGTGCTCCGGGCTGTCCAGCTCGATGAGCATCTCTATGTCCATACCCCCCTCGAACTTTCGGGAGGCCAGCAACAGAGAGTTGCGGTTGCACGGGCGCTCATCAATGATCCCGACATCCTCCTGTGCGATGAGCCGACGGGTAACCTCGATTCGAAGACCGGGGCAAGCATCATGGAACTCATGGCGGAACTCAACCGGAACGGTACCACCATCATCGTCGTGACCCATGACCCCCGGGTGGCCAGCTACACGAGCCGGACGATACAGATCGTGGACGGGAGGATTGAGCTATGAGCACCATATTCTGGGAGATCTCCAAGCGAAACATCCGGCTCCACATGCTCCGGTCGTGCCTTGCGATGCTCGGGATCATCATCGGTGTTGTCGCGATCGCATCTATGGGCATCCTCGGAAACAGCATGGTCCAGGCAGTCTCCGCGAGCCTTTCGTCGGTGGGAGACAGCGTCATCGTGATGCCGTATGTCGGCGGGGGCATGGGTTTTGGCGGGGGGGGAGGTGCGAATTCGGCAAACCTGATGCTCACCGACCAGAATTACCAGCAGATCAAACGGGTGGTGGCCCCGAACGTGGCCATCCCCGTCCACTCGACGTCCGAACACATGAGGATGGGGGTCGGGAGCGACGATATCGTGGCGACCATTTACGGGCTCCCGCCCGACCAGACAAAAGACCTCCTGCCCGATCTCACGGCCGGCGATTACAACAACGGGAACTCCGGTTGCCTCGTGGGAGCGACCTTTGCAACGGACCATAACGTCAAGGTCGGTTCGCGTATTTCCGTCGGGACTGACGGGCAATATGGCACGCTCCGGGTCACCGGTATTATCAAGGAGCGGGGGATGAGCTTCGATATCAGCACCGACAATGCCATTGTCGTGACAAAGGACTGGTTCGAGAATACCTACAACGACCCGGACCAGTACAACGAGGTGGTCGTGAAGGTCACCAGCGGCGATACGGCAGATGTGAAGACCACGATTGAAAACCAGCTCAACCGGAACATCAAGCAGAAGACCGTGACTGTCATCGACAGCAAGGCAACACTTGCCACCATCTACCAGACGTTTGGCACAATCACGACGTTTGTCACCGCCATCGGGGGAATCTCGATGCTCGTTGCCGGCGTCTCGATCTTCAACATCATGATGATGTCGGTGAACGAACGGATCAAGGAGATCGGGATCATGCGTAGTATCGGCACCCAGAAAAAGGAGGTGATGAGCATGTTCATCTACGAAGCCGCAATTATCGGTGTCGTGGGAAGCCTGATCGGTGGCGCGCTCAGCCTCCTTGGCGGGTACGCGATCAGCGCCCTGATGCTCAAGACCACCCAGTACCTCTTCACCCTCTCAAGCATGCTCTCGGTCGTTGAGGGGGTCAGCTTCGGGATTGTCATCTGTATCCTCTGCGGGCTGTACCCGGCCTGGCAGGCGGCAAACCTCAACCCGATAGACGCCCTGCGGCACGAATAATCCTCCTTTTTACCGGTGCATACTACTAATACCGGCCGGGTGTATCTTTTCCTGTATGGCGGCGTCTGGTGTTCCCTGCAGGTACGGCGACATTGACTGGAACGAGGTCTGGAAGGCCAAGCAGGAACGGTACAACACCGCACGGATAGCCGGTGACACCTCGCACGACTGGGACAGGAAGGAGAACGCGGACCGGTACGCGGCGCAGTCCGCTGGTGAATTCGAAAAACGCATCCGGATGACCCTTGACGGTCTTTCTCTCAGCCGTACGACACGGGTGCTGGACATCGGTGCCGGGCCGGGAACCCTTGCTATCCCGCTCGCGTTGCAGGTGAAGGGTGTCACCGCGGTAGAACCCGGGGCAGGGATGATTGCGGCCCTCAAAGATCGGGCAGCACTTGAAGGGATCACCAGCATCACCTGTATCCAGAAGAGATGGGAGGACGTGGATCCCGTCCGCGACCTTACCGGGCCGTATGACCTTGTCATCGCTTCGCTCTCTCTCACGATGCACGATATCCGGGAGGCGGTGCAGAAGATGGACGCTGTCTCGTGCGGCGAGGTCTGCCTGTACTGGTTCGCGGACCTGCCGTTCTGGGAGCGGATGTATGCCGACCTTGTCATGCCGCTGCACCGAAGGCCCTATTATCCCGGACCTAAAGCGGACTGTCTCTGGAACGTGTTGTACCAGGCAGGGATCTATGCAGATGTCCGGATGCTCCCGCTGGATAAGGAGTACCGGTTCCCGTCCCGGGGGGAGATGACAACGTTTTTCAAAAAGAGGTTTGGCGTGACGACACGGGAGCAGGAACAGGTGCTCGACGAGTACCTGTCACGGCTCATACGCACCGATGGGGGGGATATCGTCATTTCGGGAGAATCAACATTTGCGAAGATCTGGTGGAAAAAGAGGGATTAAACCCCGGCGGGCGATCTTCCTCCTGCCCGGAGGCATCTTTTTTATCGGGAACCTCCCCGGGGTACAGAACCCCGCGTCTCATGGCCCCGCATCCATGACAGCGCCCCGGCGACACCGATGATCACGACCGAGGCCAGAAGGGCGGCATCGATCCCGTGGACGAATGCATCGGAAACCCCGCCCACGAGGTTGGTGGTGCCGATAAAGACCTGGAACGCCACATCCCGGGGTATTGAAGCTGCAGAGACCGTGATGGCAATAACAAAACTCCCCAAAACCCCGATATTCTGCACGGTCCGCAGGATGCCGGATATCCCGCCGTAGGATCCCTGCGGAGCGTTTGCCATGACCGCACTGTTGTTGGACGGGAAGAACATCGCCGTCCCAAGGCCGGAGATCCCCGATGCGACCAGTACCTCCCAGAGGGGGGTATCGACCCTGAACGTCACATAAATGAGCGTAGCGAGGATCAGCATCGCTGTGCCGGAGGTCGCAAGCACCCGTGCCCCGTAACGATCCGAGAGCCTGCCCATATACGGAGAGAGCAGGCTGCCCACCACGTAACCCGGGGTGAGAAGGAGCGCGGCGTCAAGGGGCGACAGGGCACGGATGCCCTGCAGGTACATCGTGATCAGGAATACCACAGAGAGGTAACCGAGGCTCAAAAAGAATGCCGCCATCATGGAATACCTGAGAATCCGGTTGCGCAATGCGGAAAAATCGATGATGGGGTGTGCCGTCCGTCTCTCGAAGAGTACGAAGAGAACAATAAGGGCAAGGCCGGTACAGAACGCGATGATGTTGGTGAGTGCGGTTCCCTCTGTGGCAAAGTCCACGCCGGAAAAAGAGAGGAGGGTGAGCGCTGCGCCCAGGAGAACCATGCCCGTGAGATCCAGTTTTGCATGTACCCGGGTATTCTCCGTCAGGTACCGGAAGCCAAGGATGGTCGCGACGATACCGATGGGAACGTTGATGAAGAAGATGTATTCCCAGCCGACATAGGTCGTGATGATGCCGCCAAGCACGATGCCGAGCATCGCGCCGCTCGTCCAGCCAAGGGAGATGTACCCGAACGCGGTCCCCCGCACGTTGGGCGGGAACGTGTCGGCAATAATGGCACCGCTGTTTGCCTGCATCAGCGCCCCGCCGACACCCTGGATAATACGGGACGCGATCAGCCAGTTTATGGCGGGGGAGAGGCCGCAGAAGAGGGACCCCACCGTAAAGATCCCAAACCCGGCATTGAACATACGGCTCCGGCCATAGATGTCACCGAGCCGGCCGAGCTGGGTGGTACAGACCGCGACGACAAGAAGGTAGATCAGGATCACCCAGAGCGTTGCGATGAAACTGGCATGCAGGGAATCGGAGATTGTGGGAAATGCGAGAATAACAATGGTAGAGTCGAGCGACCCCATGAGCGTGCCGAGCATCAGGACGGATATGATGATCTTCTGCTTTGTGTCCATGTGCACTCAGATGTATGGTTTACGTGACCCGTTAATGTACCTGTCGAAGAGATCTCAGGGGATCCCGGCTGCATTTAACAGACCGATCCTGCATGGTGCGGGAACCATACCTGAGTTATTGACCGGTTCCCGGTGGGAACCGCAGGGAAAAAGTGTCGTGAAACGCGGTTAATAAAAAAGTGTGACAGAACCGGGAGATTAGTTCCCGCCAAGCCTTCCTGATCCGACCCATCGCATCTTTGAGCCGGTCCTGAGATGCCGCATACGAGAGCCGGATCCAGCCGGGCGCATCGAACGAGCTGCCCGGGGTCGCCGCCACGTGCGCCTTTTCAAGCCAGTCCGTTGCTATCTTCATATCGTCGCCGGCAACTTTCACAAACGCGTAGAAGGCGCCATTGGCCGGGGCGCAGATATAGCCCATATGCCCCAGTTCCTTGATGATATACGTGCGCCGCTTATCGAATTCGGTGCGCATCTCCTCCACGCAGTGCTGGTCACCCTTGAGCGCCGCAACTGCACCCCACATCGCAAAGGTCGTTGCCTGCGAGACCGAGTGCTGCTGCACCTTGGACATCGCTTTGATGATCGGTTTCTGGGCCACCGCGTACCCAAGCCGCCAGCCGGTCATCGCGTAGGCTTTGGAGAAACCGTTGATCGTTATCGTCCGCTGGGCCATGTCCCCAAGGGATGCAAGCGAGATGTGCTCCTTGCCGTAGATGAGCTTCTCGTAGATCTCATCCGACATCGCGTAGAGGTCGTGGTCCACGCAGAGATCGGCGACAAGCTCCATGGACTTCTTGTCAAACACCGCGCCTGACGGGTTCGATGGCGAGTTGACTACGATCATCTTGGTCTTTTTCGTGACCTTTTCTAGAATCGAATCGTCGAGCTGGAAGGTCTTCTGGTTCACCGCGTGCTTGACGATCTTCCCGCCGGCCATCTGGACGCAGGGCTCGTAGGATACCCATGCGGGCGTAAGAAGGAGGATCTCATCGCCGGGGTTCAACACCGCTTCCATGCCCTCGTAGATGGCGTCCTTTGCCCCGCAGGTGACGATCACCTGGTCGGGCGCACAGGGAAATTTGTTCTCTTTTGTGATCTTTTCGCTGATCGCAGAGAGAAGTTCGGGGATGCCATCACTCGGGGCATAATGCGTTTCGCCCCGTTTCAGGGCGTCGATGCAGGCATCGGTGATGTGTTTCGGGGTATCAAAGTCGGGCTCACCGATCGAGAGACTGATGACATCGATGCCCTCCCGTTGCATCTTCTTTGCCCGGTTGGAGATCTCAATCGTCGCGGAGGGGGCGATCCCCGCAACCTTCTCCGAGAGCGGCCTCATTGCAATCGTTTGACAAGTTTTACGGCAGATTCCACGGCGCGCTTTGCATAGTCGATCCGCTCGTTCGCCTCAAGCCGGCTCATGCCGGGCCCGGAGATGCCCAGTGTCACGGGCTTACCGAACTCCAGGGAGAGGTCGATGATCTTGCGGGCCGCGTGCTGCACGACAATCTCGTCGTGCTGGGTCGCACCTTCGATCACGCAGCCGACGGTAACGACCGCGTCGACCTTGCCGGCCGCAAGCATCTTCTTGATCGCAAGCGGCATGTCGAATGCACCCGGCACGTACATGCAGTCGGTCACTTCTGCGCCGAGGAACGCGGCATGCTCCCGTGCTTCGATCTCCATCATATAGGTGATGTCACGGTTGAACTCCGCGACCACAAATCCCAGTTTTATCGGCTTGGTATCGCACATACTTGATCATCTCGTTTTAATGTTCATAAACCTGTCAATGGTCCCTACCGCCGGGCAGGGCCGGCGTCAGGAAATCCCTGCCGCTGGCCGGTGCCGGCCTCTTTGGTGAGGGCCTCCGGGTGGAGAACAAGTTTTACCGCGTTCTCGGCATGCTCCCGGGTGCGCTGCTCGGCAAGCCACGCGAGTTCCGCGTCGTCCTTTGCCTCGTCCTCGTGCACAAACACCTCGATGATGTGGTGGTTTGTCATGAGCTGGCACATGATGAGCCCCTGCGATGCCTCGTGGGCGCAGAGCTTGTCCTTCTCCTTGCCCCCCGGCATCCCAAGAGCCATCACGATATCGCACCGCCGGTCCTCTATCAGTTTCTTGCAGGCAACCGGCAGGTCCTTTATCCCCGGCACGGTCACCCGTTCGATCGCCACGCTCGCGTGTTTCTTGAGCTCGTCGATGGCGATCGCTCCCATGTTGACGCGTGAGAAGGTGGTGTCGGCAACGCCAACCTTCATCCCAGCACCTCAGCTGCGGCCTCAACGCCGTCGCCCTTGGTCTTGTAGCCGGCTTTTTTCAGGCCGTGCTGGGTTGCGGCAAGGGTCGCAAGGATCTCGGGTGCGCTCACGGCGCCCATGGTCCCGATCCGGAAAATTTTCCCCTTGAGGTGGTCCTGGCCGCCGGCGATAACGATGCCCATCTTCTTGATCGTTGCCCTGACCTCATCGTCCTTGACGCCCTCGGGGTACGAGACCGCGGTAACGGTAGTTGCGTACTCGTGCTTCGCATCGAGTTTCGGGAACAGGGAAAGTCCCCATGCCTGCGCGGCAGCGCGGACGGCCTTTGCCATCTTCTGGTGCCGGGCGATCCGGTTGGCGAGCCCCTCTTCTTCGATCATGAGGCAGGCCTCGCGGAGAGCGAGGAACAGGGGGACTGCCGGAGTGTACGGGGTCTCCATCGGCTTTCCCGCGGCGCTCTTTTTGTACGCGGCAAGGTCGAGGTAGTACGGCGGGTTCTTGGTGAGCCGCTCCCATGCCCGGCTGCTCACCGCGACTGCGGCAAGGCCGGCAGGGGCGGCAAGACACTTCTGCGAACCGACAATTGCAACATCGACACCCCACTTGTCAACTTCGACAAGGTCGCCGCCAACGGAGGTGATGCCGTCCATGATAAAGAGCGCGTCGTGCTTGTGCGCCAGTCTCCCGACTTCCGCTGCCGGGTTCTTGATACCGGCCGAGGTCTCGTTGTGGACCAGGGTGACGACCTGTGCGCCTGCCTCGAGCTGTTTTTCGAGTCCTGCAAGGTCAAGGGGCGTCCCCCACTCGGACTTAAGCTCATGGGCCTTGCCGTAGCGCTGGCTGATCTTATAGAGCCGCTCGCCGAACTTACCGTTCACAAAACAGGCGATATCCTTGTCCCGGCCGAAGTTTGCAACTGCGGCTTCCATGCCGGCCGTGCCGGACCCGCTGATAATGACAACGTCGTTTGTTGTCCCAAAGGCGGTCTTTAAGACACGCACGCAGTCAGCGTATATGGCGCCAAACTCGGCGCTCCGGTGGTTGATTGCCTGACGTGCCATTGCAAACCTGACCCGTTCAGGCATCGGTACCGGGCCCGGAAGCATAAGGAGTGATTCTTTTTCCATGTGGATCTGCCAATAATATATTTATAAAGACGGGATATAAGTTTGGATGG
Source organism: uncultured Methanoregulaceae archaeon (assembly GCA_963805035.1). Taxonomy (GTDB): domain Archaea; phylum Halobacteriota; class Methanomicrobia; order Methanomicrobiales; family Methanospirillaceae; genus Methanoregula. The sequence goes on from CAWDSU010000001.1 coordinate 107,995, forward strand.
CTTAATATGGCAGACGTAAGTATCATCTGTGGCTCTGCATCCGATGCCGCAATTGCCGACAAGGCAAAGAAAGTTCTTGACGAGCACAAGGTCTCCTGGGACTACCAAGTGATCTCCGCCCACCGTGACCCGGATAAGCTGGACGCGTATGTCAGGACCTCGTCATGCAGGGTCTATATCGCCATCGCCGGGCTCTCTGCGGCGCTGCCCGGCGTTATTGCGTCAAAGACCGAGAAGCCCGTCATCGGCGTTCCGGTGAGTGGGACCCTGAGCGGCCTTGACTCCCTGCTCTCGATTGCCCAGATGCCAAAGGGCGTGCCGGTCGCGTGCGTAGGCGTGGACAACGGGGAGAACGCGGCGCTACCTCGCGATCCGGATCCTGAAACTGGCAAAGAAGTAAGACCAGGGATAAACGCGTGGGCAGGATTATCTCTTTTTAAAGCCCCATGCTGATGCCATGCCGATCCTGCACGATCCGGTCGTAACCATTGAAGGGGTCTCGCCCCGGAAGGTTTCTCTCTCGACTCTCGACCTTGAGGTGGCGATCCGGGTGG
>CAWDSU010000002.1:0-49270 GCA_963805035.1 uncultured Methanoregulaceae archaeon
GAGGTCGGCCACCTGATGGGGCTTGTCCACTGCCCCGACCGCGAGTGCATCATGTTCTGCCCGGACACGCTTGATGAGCTGAACGGGAAAAAGAAGAGTTTCTGCGATGCCTGCCGGAAGCAGATTGAGCAGCGCCTCATGCCGCAGATCGACCAGATCTGATACATTTTTATTTATCCCTGCAGATGGGCAGAAAGAAAGGCAGGCCCCCCGTACCTCACAACAATTATGAGCTGGCAGTCCGGCAAACGGTTCCAGAACACTCATCCCGGTGGTCGGGGTACAGCCATGCGGAGCGGCCATGTTCAGGCGGGTTCTTATTGCGACGGATTTTTTCACGCCACGCTGACCGGGTGCTGGAGTGCATCGGCGATATCCTGGCATGGAGGAGATCCTACTCCTGCATGTTATCACCGGGGGAATGAACGCAGGAGGCGGCGGCAGCCCGGCTGCTCGAAACAAAAAAACGCATTCTTGCGCCGCCCGGTATCCCCCTCCGTACACTGGTGGTGCAGAGCGAATACGGGGATATCGTGCGCAGCATTACCATGACCGCCACCCGTGAACGGGCGTCGCTTATCGTGATGGGCGCCCGGGGAAGAAACCTGCTCCGCACGCTGGTTCTCGGGAGCGTCTCAAAGGGGGTGATCGAGTCGGGCACGACCGATGTGCTCATCCTGCATTTCCGGGGAGAGGACGCACCCGACCCCGGGAACCTGGAGAAATACTGCCAGAATATTTTTTACCGGATCCTCTGCCCGGTCGACTTCTCAAAACCCACTGCCGATGTTCTCGCATTCCTGTCCCACCTGCCCCTTGTACGGGAGGTCATCCTCATGCACGTGCTGCCTGCACCAGCCCCGGGCGAGAGGATCGGGAACCGGGAAGCGCAGGCCGCCGCACACCTGGAAGAGGCAAAAACTGCGCTGAACCTGCCCCAGAGAAGAGTGCGGACCATGATCCGGTCCGGCGACCCGGCAGCAGAGATTGCAGCATGTGCAGAGAAAGAAGACGTCTCCCTTGTCCTGATACCCCGGTTCGGGAGCGGGGATTATGCGACGAGCATCCCGATCGGCAGGACTGCGGCCGCTGTGGCAGGCAGGGTGCAACGCCCCCTCCTCGTCCGGTACCCCCTGCTCCACCTGGACGTGGAGGCACACGAGCTCCCTCCAGGTGAATTCGGCCGGGCTGAAGAGGTATGGCGGGCATACCACCGTCAGAAAGCCGACCGGAACGCCGACCGCATCTTCGGGGTCTTTGTCGAGGGCGAGCTTGCCTCGGTCGCCCGGTGCCGGCGGCACCCGGATGGCCTCGAAGTTGACGGCGTCTTTACCGGCGAACGGTTCCGGAACCGGGGTTATGCACATAAGGTGGTACAGGCTCTCGTTTCAGCGTGCGGCGGCACGACGCTCTATATGCACTCAACCGTGCCGCTGGTCGCTTTTTATTCCTCGTTTGGTTTCACACCCATCAGCGAACGGGAACTGCCGGAGAGCATACGGGCACGGTTCGATTTTGCCGGCGGCAATCTCGAGGGTGCAAACGCGGTACCCATGCGGCGCCTGCCACCGGCCTGACGGGAAAAATGGATCATCCGGGCATGGGCAGGATATCGATCTCCATCGTGCTGATTTTCTCATAGATCTTTTTCGTCCGGAGGATCGGCCAAAGCTCATAGAGGAGCACGGTGATCGGCTCCCACATCGCCGCCCACCCGATGATCAAAAGCGAATCAGACAGGAGCTCGGCCAGGAAATGGTTGGCCATGGTTGCTACGAGCTGCCGGGAGACAAGGGCGACTGCCAGGAACGAGAGCCCGATCGCGAGCGTGATCCGGCCAAACCGGAATCTCGCCCGGAACTTACGGTCGGCAACCAGCATCTTGTACTGGAAATGGTTATGGATGGCAGGAATAATCTTTTGGGCCTCTTCACTAAGAACGAGGGCGGGGGGCAGGTAAATGTGGATCTTGAATTTTGTCTTTGCCGGGAAATCCCGGACTGTATCCACGATATAGTGTTCGGCTTCCGTATCGATCTCCTTCTCGTAGAACGGGGCAGGATCAAAGGAGTTGAAGAGCTGGATCACCGTGGTCAGTTTGATCTCGATCAGTACCTGGCCATCCTTACGGTGGTACATCGATGCGATGTCCCTGACCGGCTCTGATGCGAGGGGCATGTTGTTTTTGTACAGCGGCTGAACCAATAAATCATACGAATCCGATCGAATATTCCCGTGGATACGGCCTGACAGGGTGTATGTGGCGCAGGACCCTGCGTTCCTGCTGTTTTATCGGGAGAGCGATAATTCAATGCTATGCAGAGCACCGTATGGCGCAAGGGTGTATCCCGGGACGATGGGCACACTCCCCTTCCTCACTCCTCGGTTGTTCTTCCGGTGAAAGGACATGGATTCCGGCAGACCACCGGGACAGGCGCAAAAAAAGTCTGCTACCGGAAACCCCCGGATTATTCCTTTTCCCTGACGTACAGGACGCCTTCAGGCTCCCGGTAATCGGTTTTTATGACAATCGTATTGGAGATCCGGTTGAAGACCCGGAGTTTGGTCTGCGGCATCGCAAGCCACCCGATCAGGCAGTCGAGGGCGAGGACAGGGATAAACGCCTTTCCCAGGCTCTCGATCGCGGCAGTTCCCCAGTGAATCCGCGTCCCATCGCGGTTCACGACCCGGATGTTCATCACCATCTTTCCGATCGACTGTCCCTTGTAACTCTCAAAAATGGTCCAGTACAGGAAGAAGAAAAACGTCTCGATCCCGAGCTCGAAGATGCCCCAGTGCTGGTAATCCCAGATAAAATGCAAGGTCCAGAACGGTTCAAGAATGCCCCGGACAATATTGAGGAACAGGACGATCAGGATAATATCGATGAGCCATGCCCAGAACCGGGTGGACCACTTTGCAAGATGCAGAGTCTTGGCATGCTCGAACGGCGGGCGTTCCGGCTCCGCCACCGGAAGGGGTTCCGACGCCGGTACGGGTGTCGGTACCGGTTCCGGTAAGGGGGAAGTTCCCGGGAATGCATCTGCCATAATACCGTTAATATACGCAGCAGGAACGAATGAAGGTTGCGAAACCTGCACCTGTGCTTATACCGGTTCATCTGCCTCATGAGAACAATCCTTTTATGCGCAAAAGAAGTAACGTTAAAAAATCAGGCAGACCGTGAGGTAGAGGGGAATGACAGAATCAGTCATCACTGAATTTACCGGGGGCCAGCGGGATTCGATCAGCCGGGTATACCATTATGGTGTAAGTGGTGTACGGGTTCTGGACAGCCACGATGTCACCCGCAGGCTTTACCGGTTCGATCCGTCCTCCAACACGATGACGGAGAACGATCCTGCGCAACCGGGAAAGATACTCCGGCGGTTCGTGTTCGACAATTACGGGATGCTCGAAGAGACGTTCTCCTTCGGGCAGCCGCCCCGGACATTCCGGTACGAGGCCGGCGGCCGGCAGATCGTGATGCGGGAAGGCGGAGACTACGGTGCGGTCGGGAAGACATTTTCGTTTGAAGGCAGCGGCGTTGCCGAGACCGCGTTCGGGCGCGATGGCAGCGTGGAGCGGGTCTATGTCTTTGAGCCCGGGGGTGAGGCGATCACCATCCGCTCCGGCGGGTGGTACGGCGACATTGAACGGAAGCTGGTATGCGAGAGGATCAACGCATCAGTCTTCCGCGAACCCGAGGCCTTCCTCCAGTTCCTGATGTTTACGGAAAAGAGCGCCTGCGAAACAGAAGCGGAGATTGACGAACAGGTAGCAAAGATCCGGGGCGGGTCAGCAGGAGAACCCGGCCGGAGCAGGTTCGCGTACACCGGGCCACGGCACACGTCCGATGACAATGCCGGGCCTCAGGGAATGCCGGCGGCACGCGCTCAGGGGCGCCCGGATATGAATGTACAGAACCCGCCCGGCCGCCGCCCGGCGGCACGAGCGGAAAAACGGGACGATACAGGTATCGATTTTATCCCGGATGCGGATTCGCCGCGGGACTTCCCCCGGGGCTCTCCCGGCGCACGCGTACAGAGCACGGCAATCCCGCTTGAGGAACGGTTCCGGAGTTCCCGGGATGAAGACCGGACCCTCGCGGCAGGAAGGAGTGCAAGTATCCCGCTCGACGAACGGTTCCGGAGTTCCCGGGAAGAGGAGCGGACACTCACCAAAGGGAAGAGTGCCAGCATCCCCCTCGATGAACGGTTCCAGAACGCGGAGGATGATCGGGAGCAACTCACGCCCGGGAGGAGCACCCAGATCTCTTACGAGGAGCGTAAGACCGGGAAAAGGACGCAGTAATATACCGGATCTGCTTCCCCGTACCTGGTGCAGAACCCGGGTATTTTTTTAACGAAAAACAGGGAGGGTCAGTGCTCATCGCAGCGGAGCACGCCGCCATGGCCGATGTCCTCGAGGCTGTGCTCGTCGATCATGATCGTGACGAGATCCGGGTCGATCGCGAGCGTCGAGACAAGGGTGTTCGTGAACTCTTTGACAATTTTGCGTTTCTGTTCCGTGGTCCAGCCTTTGCGCACCTTGAGTATAACGACGGGCATAGCATCATCCCTGTACCCGGAACTATTGGGGGGACGGGTATTTAGCCGCACCTCCCGTATGCACATTACCGTTATACCTTTCCGGCGGACTGCCCGGTGCGGTATGAGCTCCCGCTGCATCAGAACCGCCTCCTCTTCAATGAATTATAACCCGCGTTTTATCCAGAGAACAAGCGCAACGCTGATGAAAATAATAAAAAAAGAGAACCGGTACCCGAGAGCCAGGCTTGCCGCTATCCCGACCGGGGAGAAGAAAAAACCACATATGAGAAACAGCAGGGTAACGATACAGACTGCAGGAATTGCATAGTACCTGGTAGACCAGTAAGCCAGAATGAGGGGAATGAAATAGAGCAGCCAGACGGGATCGCCCAGAGGAGTTATGATATCGATCAGGTAGACGGCGAGGAAGACGAGTACAATTATTATCGCCAGGCCAACATCCGATGCAAGGTGGCCGAGTATTTGTGGTAATTGGGATTGATTATGACGTCGGGAAGGTAACATGTATTTCACCTGTAACAGGAACGGGGATTTTCTAATACACCATAACCTATTCCGGCCAGTCTTAAAAATTATTCCTGTTTTTCTTTGAGGAAGAGAATCTGAGGTCTCACAGGTGGTGCTTATTTGACCCAATTAGAATAAGCAGGATGTCTGGCTTCTGCACTACTGGTCACTATCATTCCCCCTTTTGGTCACTTATTCACTATGAGCCAAGAATGCAGATCGAGATACGCAAGGGACTGGCACTCCATCCATGAATATATGATGAATGATTAATGGACAGAGCCAAAATATCATATATATAACACCATGAATGATTGAATAGAATCGAGGGGGGAAAAACATGGTATTCGACTTGGATATTGTTAATCTCATTAATTTAGTGCTTTGCATTAGTATCGTAATTCTGGGAGTACTTGTCTACACGCAAAAGGACGCACTGGGTGCATTGATTATCGGTCTTGCCTTCGGACTTTTTGGCATTTCCCATCTTTATACTCTGTTGGGGCTGGGAGCACCATGGGAAGCCGCTACGATCTCCGCCCGGACTGCAGGCTACATTTTGGTAATCGTTGCGTTATACCTGTTCTTAAATCGTGGAATCGATAAAGGAGAGGAATAAAAAGCCCTGGAGAAATCCTGACCTAAACATGAATTGTTACAGGTTTTGCAATAACAGGAACTTTATAAATACATTCCTGATAATGCACTTTATCATCGAAACAGTTAAGGGATTTTAAATATTTTATGAGAACTTTCAAAAAATATCATTCTCAAAAAAGGAGTGAAAAAACACAATGACTGACAATTTAAAAGACAAAACCAACAAAGGCGTCAAAGACGGCCGCATTGCCGTCCATCCTGTATCAGATAAGGTAAAAACCGGTGACCACAAACCTGTTTCTGGTGATTCAAGGGTCTACCCCCAGACCAGGGACAGCGAGGTTACTACTTCCATCAACCAGGAGAATCTTACATGCCCCCAGTGCGGAAAATCAACACTTCATGCAGAATTTCCTGATCACTATGAAGCCTGGATTAAATGTTCGTCATGCGGTTTTTTTATGGGGATGAGCAACGATGAGTGGCATAGTATGGAGAACAGTCCCAATATTAATGAAAAAATTAAAAAAATGGCGAGAAAACTGAAAATTTTGAAATTGTGACGAAATTTGCCATCGAAAGGCATACCGGATTGAGGGATTGCTATGGCAGGGCAGAAGGAGGATAGTAGTCTGTGACAGGTAATTCGATACCCCCGGATACAGCAGCACCAGCACCGGCTCAGGGATCCATGACCGGGCTTACCAGCGACAAGGTGACTGAGATCCGGCAAGAGTTCGGCTTCAATGATCTTCCCGAAGAAAAGAAACACCCGCTGCTCAAGTTCCTGTCCTATTTCTGGGGCCCGATCCCGTGGATGATCGAGGCAGCCGCCATCCTCTCGGCAGCAATTTCAAACTGGGAGGACTTTGCCGTGATTCTTCTCCTGCTGATCACCAATGCGGTTGTCGGATTTCTCCAGGAGAGAAAAGCGGAGAACGCCATTGAACTCTTAAAAAAGCAGCTCGCGCCCAATGCCCGCGTGCTCCGGGATGGGGCCTGGCAGGAGATCCCGGCCCGCGAACTCGTGCCCGGGGATATCGTCCACATACGGCTTGGGGATATTGTCCCGGCAGATGCCCTGCTGGGAAACGGGAAATACCTCCTGCTCGATGAATCGGCACTGACCGGTGAATCCCTCCCGGTCGAAAAAGAAGCCGGGCGATACGGTATACTCCGGATCTATAGTCCGCCAGGGAGAGATGGATGCAAGGGTCACCACAATAGGAGGAAATACCTTTTTTGGAAAGACTGCCAGGCTGGTCCAGGTAAAATCTCCGCGAAGCCATTTTCAGGCCGCTATCGAACGGATTGGGAATTATCTTATTATTCTCGCTGTCGTGCTTGTCGCCATCATTTTTATCGTCGCACTCATACGGTCTGAATCCTTCCTTGACACACTCCAGTTCGCCCTCATCCTTGTTGTAGCAGCAATTCCCGCAGCACTTCCCGCCGTAATGACCGTAACTCTTGCCGTCGGGGCCGTGGCCCTTGCAAAAAAGGAGGCGATTGTCAGCCGGCTTTCTGCCATAGAAGAGATGGCAGGGATGGATATCCTCTGCTCCGATAAGACCGGGACAATCACGCAGAATTCCATCAGCATCGGTGAGATCAGGACATTCCCCGGGGTTTTGGAACAGGATATCGTTATCGCGGCGGCGCTGGCCTCCAAGAAAGAGAGCAATGATCCTATTGATACGGCGATCATCGAAAAAGCCGTATCTGCCACCACTTCCGGAGAGCCCGGTACCCAAGGATACGAGGTTATCGATTTTGTGCCGTTCGATCCGGACTCAAAGTATGCAAAGGCGAAGATCAGGAACGCCGGTGGAACAGTAATGGAAGTGGCAAAGGGCGCTCCTCAGGCAATTGCCTCCCTTGCCGGGACAGAAGCGGTACCTGCTTCAACGCTGGACGGCTGGATAACGGCGTTTGCTGAAAAAGGGTACCGGGCGCTTGGTGTTGGACGGACAAGACCTGACGGTACATGGCAGTACCTTGGCCTGATCGGGCTTTTCGATCCGCCCCGGGAGGATGCTGCGGCCACGATTGCCGAGGCAAAAAAACATGGCGTGAACGTGAAAATGGTGACCGGGGATCATGTCGCCATTGCAAAGGAGATCGCCGGAAAGGTAGGTCTTGGCCAGAACATCCTTCCCCGGACTGCACTTACTGCCGGTGACGGGGATGAATCCCGGAAACAGATGGAATCCGCCGATGGTTTTGCGCAGGTTCTCCCTGAAGACAAGTTCCGGATTGTGAAAATCCTCCAGCGTGGCGACCATATTGTCGGGATGACCGGGGACGGCGTGAATGATGCGCCGGCACTACGGATAGCAGATGCCGGCATTGCGGTCGCCGGAGCGACCGATGCGGCAAAGTCTGCCGCAGATATCGTCCTCACAAGACCCGGGCTCTCCGTTATCATTGATGCGATCGAGAGGAGTCGGGAAATATTTAGGCGGATGGAGAATTATGCAGTCTACCGGATCGCCGAGACGGTCAGGGTCCTGATATTTCTGACCCTTTGTATTGTGCTCCTTAATTTTTACCCGGTTACCGCACTTATGCTTGTCGTGCTCGCTATCCTCAACGACCTCCCTATCATGATGATCGCCTTTGATAACGCACAGGTCGCAGGAAAGCCCGTGCGCTGGCAGATGAACCGGATCCTGACACTCGCAACTATCCTCGGGATCCTGGGCGTTGTCTCAAGTTTTATCCTCCTCTGGGTGGCACGGGAATATTTCCATCTTGATGCCGGCGTCATCCAGACGCTCATCTTCCTTAAGCTGGCGGTCGCCGGCCACATGACGATTTACCTTGCCCGCACCGGCCAGCAGCATTTCTGGGAACGGCCGTTGCCAGCGTTCGTTCTATTTGGTACCGCAGAAATCACGCAGGTAGCCGCCACGCTCATCGCTATCTTCGGTCTCTTCATGACGCCCATCGGGTGGTCGCTTGCGCTCATAGTCTGGGGATATGCACTGGTCTGGTTCGTGATCAACGACCAGGTTAAGGTATTGTTGTTCAGGAAGATCCATCCATATTCATGATCTGTTCAAATCCCGCATCTGGTTTTGTAAAGAACCCCCAATTGTGAAGGGAAAAGTAAAGTAGGGGAGCAAAAGAAATCTTGGAAACAGATACGGGAAGTTTCATGCCAGACCTCTCACCACAGATAACGCCATACAAGCGGCTTGTTCTCATCGCCACTATAATCGGCGTCATCTCGGGGTTCGGCGCGCTCATCTTTTATGAAGGACTCAAGCTCGCGATGGCCTTCTTCTGGGGGGATCTCCTTGGCTATGTCTATCCGAGAGAAGGCCAGAGCATTTCCCAGATCGCGCAATGGTCACTTCCGTCATCGCTCCTTCTGCTGCTGCCCATTCTCATTTTCGGCAGTCTTATCTCCGGGATCCTCTTGGCTAAGTTTGCGCCGGAAGCCGAGGGAGATGGCACCGATGCGGCAATCCAGGCTTTCCATACAGATGGCAGGATACGGAAACGCATCCCGCTGTTGAAAGCGGTAACGTCGATCCTCACGATTTCAACCGGGGGAAGTGCCGGCAGGGAAGGACCGGCCGCCCAGATCTCTGCCGGATTCGGGTCGCTCGTTGGCGATATGCTCGGCCTGACACCCCGGGAGCGCCGCATCGCTCTCGCCACCGGCATCGGCGCCGGGATCGGGACGATGTTCAAAGCCCCGCTTGGCGGTGCGGTGCTCGCGGCAGAGGTCCTGTATACCCGGGATTTTGAATCCGAGGCTATCGTCCCTGCGTTTCTTGCCTCGATCATCGGGTACGGGATATTCGGGTTCTTCGAGGGGTACACCCCCCTCTTTGCGCTTACGGCGATCAACTGGACTATCCAGCAACTTCCCTTCTTCCTGATTCTCGGGTTTTTCTGCGCAGCGTTTGGCTTTGTCTATATCTTCACGTTTTACTGGACACAGGAAAAGTTCAGCGCTCTGTCCAGCCGGTACCACATCCCCCCGTACCTTAAACCGGTATCCGGAGCAGTCATCCTCGGGTTGTTTGTACTCATGCTCGCGAGCATATCGCCGGATGCGGAGCTCCTCGGCTTTGGCGGGCTGGGAGCCGGCTACGGCTTTACCCAGCTCATCATTTACTCGATGGTTCCCCTGGCGGTTCTTATCCTCCTTCCGTTCGTGAAGATACTGACAACCTCCTTAACGCTTGGTTCCGGTGGCAGCGGGGGTGTCTTTGGTCCGGGTCTCGCCATCGGGGCGTCTGTCGGCGGGGCCATAGGGATCCTCCTGCACCTGCTCACACCGGCTCTTGTCCCCGCTGAATCTGTCCCTGCATTTGTTATCGTCGGTATGATTGCCCTTTTCGGAGCGATTGCAAACGCACCGATTGCTGTTCTGATCATGGTCGTGGAGATGGTCGGCAGTTTTACTCTCCTCGTCCCGGCAATGGGGGCAGTTGCCGTTTCCAAGCTGTTCCTCGGTGACACGACCATCTTCCGGGCGCAGGTCCCCACGAAAGCCCAGTCCGGTGCCCATCGTGGGGAATATGACAGGGAAACGCTCGAACGGATTCTGGTCCGCGACGCCATGATCCCGCGGGAGGCTGTCATCACCTTTTCCCCATCAGATGAGCTGGCGAAAGTCCTCGACTTCACCGCGTCAACAGGGCATACCGGTTTTCCCGTACTCGAGGACGGCCGCTTAGTAGGGATTATCACGAACCGGGATGCACAATCTCTCCGGACCGGGAAGGGATTGTGCCCGGCCATACGGCAGGCCATGACTCCCGCTCCGCTCGTTGTCCATCCGGAAGATACCCTTGAGAAAGCCCTCGCGATCATGGTCGGCCATAACTTCGATCATCTTCCGGTTGTACGGGCAGAAACACCGGATACGCTGGCCGGTTTTCTTACACGATCTGATATTTTGAGAACGTATGTCCAGGCTAGCTATCTGACAGCCTGCCAGAAACCAGATACCGTCCCGAACCATTAAAAACCTCCCGGGAGAATTTCTCCCGAAGGATCATGACAACTTCCGGCGGGGGATCATGTTCCCTTTGTTCAGGGCCGTTGTTTTATCCCCATGGTACAGTGGGGATCCGGTGCTCTGCAGATTGAGACCCAAAAGAGGGGGTAATGCTCCACCCGGTACCTTCAACACCGTGATTGCACCCGGGAAAGAGATTGACATTGCCATCAACAGCAACACGGATCTCCCGGAGGTCCTGTTTCTCTCCCTTGGGGAAAACTCCTCACGGATCCTGTCTGGCATCAGCCGGCAGTCAAAGAACCTCGGTATCTGCGGCGTACGCACCATGCACCTTTCAATGAGGAAAGCCGGTTGAAGACCATTACAGGACAGATGAGGGGCGCGGGGGCCGCCGGTTTCCCGGGTTTATTCTCCCCTCTCATGCGCGCCCGGCTGGTCCGGAACCGGTTCAGCGCGTATTTCCCCCGGAAAAAGACCGGAATTTTTTCCCGCAGGAAATCGCCCCGATCTGCAACCGGGACCGTCCGGAACGATTGCGCGACACAGGGAAACCGCATGGACGAACGGAATTTATCGGAACGGTAACGACCCTTAAGGCACCCGAACGGGAATTTTTATTCAACGGCTTATGCCGGGATTTTGGAGGGAAAAACCATGAATACCAGATCTGGCGTGCTGCTGGGGCTGGTGGTGCTGGGAGTGCTCTGCGCCATCGGGACCGCCGCTGCAGACAATACCACCGGCACGCAGGGAATGCAGCCCGTGGACACGATACAGCCGTACAACGGACCTGTCGGGGCTGACAGCTCATTGTACGGGCTCAAGATCGCATTTGAAAATCTCGATGAGACCTTCACCTTCAACCAGAGCGAAAGGCTGGAAAAAGAGATTGACCACTCAGACCTCCGCCTTGCCGAACTGGAAGGCGCGCTGGCCGCCAACAGGACCGATGCCGCGGAGCAGGCACTGGATCAGTACTGGCAGAAACTGAACCAGACCGGGCAGACTCTCGGACTGTTCAATGAGACCGGATCCATGCCGGTGTATAACGGGACCTACAACTGGACCGGGCCCATGTCCGGATTCAACGGAACCGGCCCCGTTGACCCCGGCCTCATGTATGCGCAGGAAAGGATCCTCAGCCATCAGGCCCTCCTGAAAAATCTCACGCTCTCGCACCCCGGCATCACGGGCCTTGCAAGGGCATACAACAACAGCCAGAACCTGGAGCAGATGTTTGAGCAAAAAACCCGGATTCGGTTCGACCGCGTCCTCGATACGGACAACAGGATATGGTTACGGTCGTACCTGATAACCGCGGCACAGAACCGGAGCATGGCGGTATATACGCAGGAACAGCCCGGCCCCACCGTAAACAGAATAATTCCGGTTGCAAGGACACAAAACCAGAACCAAAACCAGAGTCAGAAAAAACCAGAACCAGAACCAGAGTCAGAACCAAAACCAGAACCAGAACCAGCGTCAGTACCAGCCGACTAACCAGGTAACCTACAGCAATGGTAACGGGAACAGCACCTGGGATACCAGGACCCGCTCCAGGTAATTCCGCTGTCCGGATTCCGTAACCGGTGATAAAAAGACCGGTTACGTATTTTTTATAAGGAACACGATAATGATCAACAACAAGGTGAACCATGGATAAGCTGACCTGGTACCGGGTTCTGGCCATAGCCATCCTGCTCCTGCTCTGCACACTGCCGGGAGTATGGGCAGCACCCGCCCCGGCTACTACCGATTACACCACCACCTATACGATCACTCTCCAGAAAGACGGCTCAGCGCTCTGGACGGTGGAGTACCGCACTCCCCTTGCCACCGGTGAGGACCTGGATAATTTTGGAAATTACTCCAGCGACCTGGACTCTGTCTACCTCCCCCAGCTGGAGGACCTGATGCAGCGTTCCGCAGCGCAGGCAGCCGTTGGTACGTCCCGACCGATGGAGGCTGACAATTTTTCCGGAAACGCTGTCGTCCAGACATCCCCGACCGGAAAGTTCGGGGTTGTCACCTACTCGTTTTCCTGGACGAACTTTTCCGTGACTGATGGCGGCCTTACTGTCGGCGATGCGTTTGCCGGCGGGCTGTACCTGGATAAGGACTCCACCCTCATTGTCCGGTACCCGCAGGGCTATACCGTAGCATCTGCAGATCCGGTCCCCGACCAGCAGTCGGGCGACGGGCTCATCTGGTACGGCCTGCGGTCCTTCGGGCCCGGGGAACCGCAGGTCGTGCTCGCGGGACCGGCATTTCCGGTCCTGCCGGCAGGCCTCGTGATCATCGTCATCATCATCGCCGCGGCCGGCTTCATGATATACCGGAAGAGAAGACCTGATCCCGGACCGGGCGATGTACCGGAAGATCCTGATGATCACGCATACCCGTTGTCCGAAGCTGACCGGGTAAGCCTCGAAGAGCGGATTGTCCAGTTGATCAGGGCAAACGGCGGGGAACAATTCCAGTCGGAGATCGTAAAAGTCCTTGGCATGCCAAAATCCACCGTGAGTTCCACGCTCAACGATCTCCACCGGCGGGGACTCATCCAGAAGATTAAAAAGGGACGGGAAAACCTCATCCGTCTTATCAACGGCAGCGGATAAGTATCATAAAAATTCTCTGCCAGTCGTCAACGTATCAGGGTGGCCAAAAGAAAATACTCTTTAACAACCTGTAGAGCAATATTCCATTGCCCTACAGGGTTATTGTGTCATGTATACCATCCTTTATGTCGATGACGAACTCCCGCTGCTTGAGATCAGTAAACTGTTCCTTGAGCTGAGCGGGCTGTTCCGCGTTGACACGATCTCTTCTGCCCCGGCTGCACTTGACCTGATGAATACAAAGACCTACGATGCCGTTATTTCCGACTATCAGATGACGGAGATGAATGGTATTGAATTTTTAAAGCGGGTAAGGGCTTCGGGAAATACCACCCCGTTTATCCTGTTCACCGGAAGAGGCCGGGAAGATGTTGTTATCGAGGCCATCAACTCCGGTGCGGATTTTTACCTTCAGAAAGGCGGCGAGCCTAAAAGTCAGTTTGCCGAGCTTGAGCACAAGGTCCGTCAGGCAGTGGAGAAACACCAGGCTGAGGCGAGCATACGCAACCTTGAGCGCCAGCGGGCGGATATCATCAACTTCCTGCCGGATGCCACGTTTGCTATTAATACGGACGGTGTGGTGATCGAATGGAATCATGCCATGGAAGAGATGACCGGCATTCCGTCCGCAGAGATGCTGGGAAAAGGGGATTATGAATACGCGAAGCCGTTTTACCACGAACGCCGCCCTATGATCATCGACCTCGTCCTCCGGGATGATCCGGCCACGGAGGCCAGATATGCCCATATCACGAGGGAGGGAAAGAAACTCACCGCTGAGACCACGATCCCCCACATGAATGACGGGAAGGGTGCCTCCCTCTGGTTCACTGCTTCACCGCTGTACAACAGCAGCGGGGCGATCGTTGGTGCTATCGAATCGATCCGGGATATTTCCAGTCGGAAAGAGGTAGAGAGTGCGCTCAATAAGAGTGAGGAGCGGTACCGCCTGCTGGTAGAACAATCGCCGGATGCAGTGATTGTGCATGCTGCAGGCCGGATTGTGTATGCCAACCCTGCCAGCGTCAGCATTCTCGGTGCGAAAAGTTCCGAAGATATCGTAGGCCGCCCGGTGCTGGATTTTGTCCTCGAGGATTTCCGGGAGATCGTTTCCGAACGCATCCGGGTAATGACTGATGAAAAGCAACAGGTGAATCTCCTGGAAGAGAAGTTTCTCCGGCTGGATGGTACACCGATCGACGTGGATGTTGCGGCAATGCCTGTCACCTACCATGATATGCCCTCTGTCCAGGTTGCCTTCCGGGACGTCACCGCACGGAAAAAAGCCGTGGCAGCCCTCCATGAGTCCGAGGAGAAGATCCGGGCGTCTGAAATGTTCCTGCGCACGGTTATCAATGGGGCAAAAGAAGGGATCATCGTATATGACCGCGAACTCCGGATCACGCTCTGGAACCGGTTTATGGAAGAGATGACCGGCCTGAAGGCAGCAGAAGTGCAGGGTAAAAAAGCGCTCGAGCTCTTTCCCTTCCACAAAGAGACAGGGAACGATCACCTGATGATGCAGGCGCTAAGAAGGCATCACTGCGGAGTCGTCCGATTTCGAATTCTTCATCCCGTCCACCGGCAAAAAAGGGTGGGCTAAGAGCATCTTTTCCCCCAACTACGATATCCAGGGGACGATCATCGGTGCGATCGGGATTGTACGGGACATCACCGTCCGCAAAAAGATCGAGACAGCACTGCAGGCAAGTGAGCAAAAGTACCGGAATGTGATCGATGACCAGACCGAATTTATCTCCCGGTTCTTACCGGACGGTACCCATATCTTTGTCAATGAAGCCTATTGCAGGTATTTTGGGCTGAAACACAATGAGATCCTCGGACACCGCTTCCAGCCAAATATCCCTCCCGAAGACCAGCAGCGCGTGAAACAGTTCTTTAAATCCCTGACCCCGGCCCATCCGGTCGGTACCATCGACCACCGGATCATTATGCCGGATGGCAGAATACAGTGGCAGCGATGGAGCGACCGGGCGATCTTCGATCCTTCCGGAAAGATCACCGAATACCAGTCGGTAGGCCGGGATATTACCGAGGAAAAAGCAACTGAAAATGCATTGCGGGAGAGCGAACAGCAGCTCCGCACCATCTTCAACGCCACACCGGTCGGCATTATTATCGTAGATGCAAAGACCCATACGATACTTCAGGGAAATCCCAAGGCACGGGAACTTATCGGGGCGTCAGAATCGGAAATAACCGGCAAAGTCTGCCATACATTCCTCTGCCCGTCAGAAGAGGGAAAGTGCCCGGTAAGCGATCTTGGCCAAGATGTCAATTCTTCAGAGCGGATCCTTATTACGATGGATGGATCGCTGGTTCCCGTAATCAAGACCGTGGTTCCGGCACAGCTCGGTGATAAAAAAGTCTTTGTGGAATCATTTATTGACATCACGGATCGAAAATCGGCGGAAAAGGCGCTCCGGGAGAGCGAAATCCGGTTCCGTGAGCAGTACCAGAACAACCCGCTTGCCACCTTCATCTGGCAGCACCGGGAGGGTGATTTTGTCCTTGTCGGCTGCAACAAGGCAGCCGAAACCCTCACGAGAGGGCGATCGCAGGCCTTCCTCGGAAGGACTGCATCCGACCTCTACGCAGCCCGGCCGGAAATCGTATCCGAGATCCGGCAATGTTTTTTTGATCGGACCGTTATCTCAAGGGACCTCGTATCGGAGCACTTCCTTCCCGGAGGGCGTATCCATACCACCACTGCCTTCATCCCCCCGGACCTGGTCATGGTCCACATGGAGGACATCACCGAGCGCAAAATGGCTGAAGAGGCGTTATGTGAGGCAAACAAAAAACTCAACCTCCTCTACGACATCACGCGGCACGACATTAACAACCAGATCCTGGCTTTGAACAGTTTTATCGAGTTACTTTACGAAAAAAGCCCTGATCCTGCTCTTGAATATTATTTTTCCTGGATCACGCAAACGGTTAACCGTATTTCCGCGATGATCCAGTTTACCAAAGAATACGCGACAATCGGGATCACTACGCCCTTATGGCAGGACACCCGCACTCTTGTGGACACTGCTGCAAAGCAGATCCATCTTGGAAATGTTACGGTAAAAAACGATCTTCCCGCCGGGACCGAAGTATTCGTCGACTCGATGATTATCAGGGTCTTTTACAACCTGATGGATAATGCTGTCCGGTATGGCGGGAAGATTACTGCCATCCGGTTCTTCTGGGAAGAACAAAACGGCAACGGTATCCTCGTGTGCGAGGATGACGGCACGGGCATCCAGTATGCCGATAAGGAGCGGATTTTCGAGCGGGGCTTCGGGAAGAATACCGGCATCGGGCTCTTTCTCGCCCGCGAGATCCTGTCAATCACCGGCATCACCATCAGGGAAACCGGGGAACCGGGCAAAGGTACCGGTTCGAGATTATCTTTCCCCCGGATGCATACCGGCTTTCTCATGTGCGATAAGGTCATGGTTTGCCAGGGGCTGGCGGCTGATGTTTCCCTGCCCCCCGCAAGCGGGGCGTGCCCCCCGGGCATGCAGTGCATTTGCTGCTGAAGAGCTGCCCGGGAGGGGATCCCGCATTTTGCAGGAAGGCCACGTGGGTCTCTGCCGGTCGATCCGGTCCCGGGTCCCGATCCGGCCGGCTCCCCGGTCTCTCGAACAGCAGGTCAGAACGTCGAAAAATCTTCCTGCACTTAATCAGAATTGAAAATCTTTTGAAAATTTATTTTGTCGCCTTATCATCAGGAGTGATGCATATCTTATACCCTCATAGCGACGATGCATCTCCGGTTTACGCTTATAAATCCGGATCGGGGCCTCCATAATTTGGCAGTCAATTCCTGTCAAAATGTGCCAAATTAAGATCGCAAATTATATAGATTATAATGAATTTATCAACCCTTATCTGTCAGAGTGATTCTTATGCATGGTACCGCCTCAGATCATGATACGGCCGGCACGATGACCCGGTCACCCTTCTCTCCCGTAATCTTCTGTATCGCCGCAGCTCTCCTGTTCTCGGTAATGATTGTCGGGAACTCTGGAGCAGCACCGGATGTAATGTTCCATTACGATGCCACCCATTCCGGCAATTACACGCCGGTCGCCGGCACCACCGGCCCGGTCGTAACAAAGCTCTGGAGTTATGCGACCGGGGACAACTCTGGTGATTCTTCCCCGGTGGTCGCGAACGGGATTGTCTATATCGGGAGCGCAGACTACAATTTCTATGCCCTGAATACAATGACCGGGGCGGTGGTCTGGACAAATACATCCAATTATGACATACAATCTACGCCGGTGGTTGCAAACGGCACCGTCTATTTCACGAGTGTACTCAGTAACCTATATGCCCTGAACGCAACCACCGGCGCAGAGATATGGACGAATAATACCGGCTCGCATTATATCTATTCCTCGCCGACCGTTGCCAACAATACCGTGTATTTCGCGGATGATACCTATCTCCATGCGCTGGACGCAACGACCGGTGTGCAACGCTGGAGTAAAAACATCGGAGGAGGCAATTCCATCCCTGCCATCGCGAACGATGTCCTCTACTATAGCGGGGGCAGCAGTACCATGTATGCCATCGGTGCGACCAACGGGACACAGATCTGGAGTGTATCCGGCTGGAGGTTATATCTTCTCCTCCCCGGCTATTGTGAACGGCACCGTCTATTTCGGCGCCGGACCTTATGTGTATGCATTGAATGCGACCACAGGAGCTCTTCATCTGGAATATGTACGATCCAACATTATACAATGGCAGTAATCATGCAATATTTTCATCCTCTCCTGCCGTTGTGAACGGTAAGGTCTATATTGGCGAGGTATTTTCTGGGGTAGTTTATGCATTGGATGCAGTGTCCGGCGCCCGGGTCTGGAGTTACACGACCGGTGGAGGAGTGTCATCCTCCCCATCAGTTGCAAATGGCGTTGTCTATGTGGGAAGCGATGACAACAACGTGTATGCCCTTGATGCGAATACGGGGGCGTTGGTCTGGACATACTCAACTGGGGGGGCTGTTGAGGATTCACCGGCGATAGTGAACGGGGTTCTCTACATCTCGAGCGTGGACGGGAACCTCTACGCGCTCAAACTCAGCGAGGCGGTACCTCCCGTCGCGGGATTCACCGCTTCACCGCTCTCAGGAAGGGCCCCGCTCACGGTAAACTTCACTGATATTTCGACCGGCTATCCCAATGTCTGGGCCTGGTTCTTCGGTGACGAGAATTACGGGGGGTCGTGGAGTGAACCTGCCGCGAATGCCAACTGGCAGGCACGATATGACCACGGCAGTGTCGCGTTACCGGACGGTAGCATCGTCCTGATCGGGGGTATTCCCGACAACACCCAGTCGCTGGGGGATGTCTGGCGGTCAACGGACAAGGGTGCGACCTGGCAACAAGTTTATTTTGGTGCAAATTGGACGCGGCTCCGGTCTATGGGTAACGTGGTGCTTCCTGACGGGAGCATCGTAATGATGGGGGGTTATGACGGCTACAGTTACAACAACGAGACCTGGCGGTCAATGGACAAGGGTGCAACATGGACTGATGTGAACGCGAGCTCAGGGTGGTTTGCACGGCAATCCATGAGCAGCGTGGTGCTGCCGGATGGGAGCATTGTGCTGATGGGCGGGGATGCCTCCGGTACAAGGATGCATGATGTCTGGAGGTCAGCGGACAATGGCGCAACATGGACAGAAGTGAACGCGAACGCGCTGTGGGCGGGGAGGTTCGGACAGGCAAGCGTTGCGCTCCCGGACGGGAATATCGTGCTGATGGGCGGGGATGTCGCCAACGGGGCGGTGTATTCCAATGACGTCTGGCGGTCAACGGACAAGGGCACGACATGGATCGAAGTGAACACGACGCCCGGCTGGAGCCCGAGGGTCAACCTCAACGCCGTTGCGATGCCGGATGGGAGCGTTGTGCTGATGGGCGGCCTTGATAACAACTATGGCAACCCGTTCAGGAACGATACCTGGCGGTCAACCGATGACGGCGCAACCTGGACAGAAGTAAACACCGGAGCCGACTGGCCGGCACGACAGGCGGCGAGCAGTGTGGTGCTGCCGGACGGCAGTATCGTGATGACGGGAGGGGAAATTACCGGCTATAACGCCGTGAACGATGTCTGGCGGCTCGCTCTCACGGGCTCATCGGCACAGAACCCGACACACGTCTATACAACGCCCGGGACCTACACGGTCACCCTCCAGGCATCCAATGTGGGGGGGTATAATACAACCCAGAAGACCGGTTATATTACGGTGACATCGGGGGCAGTTGCACCGGTCGCGGCGTTCTCCGGCACCCCGAGATCCGGCTCACCCCCGCTGTCGGTCTCGTTTGCCGATCTCTCGACAAATACCCCGACCGGGTGGGCATGGTATTTCGGCGATGAAGGGTATTTGGCACCCTGGACTCTCGTGAACGCGAATGCTGCGTGGACTGCAAGGGCTGACGCGAGCAGCGTGGTGCTGCCGGATGGCCACATCGTTCTCACGGGCGGTTACGGCGGCTATCCCCGGGACGAAGTCTGGCGGTCGGCAGATAACGGGACGTCATGGAGCGAGGTGAACACAAGTCCGGGGTGGGACGCGAGGAGCGGTCAGAGCACCGTCGTGATGCCGGATAAGAGCATCGTCCTGACAGGTGGATATAATGGCAATTACATGGAGAATGACGTTTGGCGATCGACCGATGAAGGTACGACATGGACGGAGGTGAACGCAAGTGCCGGGTGGACTGGCCGAGCGTATCATTCCAGCGTGGCGCTGCCGGATGGAAACCTCATTCTTATGGGAGGCCAGAACAACCATGAGGCATACCTCAATGATGTCTGGCGGTCGACCGATGAAGGGTCGACATGGACCGAGGTGAACGCAAGTGCCGGCTGGACGCCACGTCAATACTTCAGTGGTGAAGCGATCCGGACGGGAGCATCGTCCTCATGGGTGGGTATGACAGCACCAACAACGTAAAGAATGACATCTGGCGGTCGACCGATGAGGGCACGACGTGGACAGAGGTGAGCGCGAGTGCCGGCTGGTCGGCAAGGGATGTTCATTCCAGCGTGGTACTACCGGATGGGAGCATCGTCCTGATGGGCGGGTACGACGAACTCCCTTCTCGGCGGTCATTTCAAGAATGATGTCTGGCGGTCAACCGATGAGGGTAAGACATGGACGGAGGTGAACGCAAGTGCCGGGTGGGCTGTAAGAAGTGATTTCAGCAGTGTTGCGTTGCCGGATGGCAGTGTGGTAATAATGGGCGGTTATGACAAAAACGCTAATCCCCTGCATGACGTCTGGAGGTTCACCACCGCCGGATCATCCCTCCAGAACCCCTCGCATACCTATACCGTATCGGGGATCTACCCGGTAAATCTGCAGGCATACAATACCGGCGGATACAACAGCACGCAGAAGACCAGATATATTAACGTATCCGCCACTCAACCGAAAATTTTCACAGTTGCACCTTTATCGGCATTCCTGAACAGCACGATCTACTTCACGATGACCGGGCAAAACTTCCAGACTGGCAGTGGTATAACATGGGTGAACTTCACGTACGGCACGTTCGATAACGGGAAGAATATCACGATCAATTCCGTAACCCCGACCAGCATCAACGGTACGATGGTTATCGGTTTCGATGCCCCGAAGGGCAACTGGAACCTTATGGTGACAACAGTAAACGGCGGGACTTCACTGGTCAAGACCAGTGCAATGACGGTTGCACAATTCCCGGCACCGACCATCACCTCGGTCACCTACCCGCCGGGGAACATTGGCACCACGGTTCTCTTCACCATCACCGGGACGAATTTCCAGGCTGCCAGTAAAACCAGCGTGACAATCTATAACGATATCACGAATACCGTGCTGCCCACTACCTTTATTAGCATTACACCAACGACCATTATCGGCAGTGTCCAGATTCCCGGTTCGGCACCGGCCGGTGCCTATAACGTCAATGTGACCACCGTTGACGGAGGCACCGCCCCCAAGTCCGGTTCATTTGCGGTCGGTTTCGTGGGAATACCGACCATCGAGTCCCTCACACCGGTCTCCGGGTACCAGAATACTACGGTCAACTTCACTGTGACCGGCACCAACTTTGAGCAGGGCGTGGGCAAGACCATGGTCGCATTCACGAACCAGACTACCGGTGTGCCCCTGAACCTGACTCCAATGTATTACAATGTGACCAGCCCCATCCAGATAACGGGGAACGTTTCCATACCCTTTAACGCACCGACGGGTGCCTACCGGCTTGACATCACCACGGCTGATGGTGGGGTCGTGAACAAGCCCAACGCGTTCACGGTGAATGTGTTCCCGGCACCAGCGATAACCACGGTTGTACCCGCCTCGGCATACCTGAACAGCACGATTTATTTCACGGTGAACGGGCAAAACTTCGAGACTGGCAGTGGAATGACATGGGTGAACTTCACGTCAGGATCGTTCGATAACGGGAATAATATCACGATCAATTCCGTGACTGCGACCAGTATGAACGGTACGATGGGTATCGGTCCCGATGCGCCGCCGGGCAGATGGAACATGATTGTGACAACGAATGACGGCAAGACGTCACTGGTCAGGACCAGCGCGATGACGGTTGCACAATTCCCGGCACCGGCCATCACGTCCATAACACCGGCTGCGGGAACTAAGAATAGTACCGTTTTACTCACCCTCGCCGGGACCAATTTCGAGCCGGCGGGCACATCGGTAACGATCGTTGAGGATACATCCGGCACCGTCCTGAATGCAACGCTCATCAGCGTTATACCGGGAACGATTGTCGGCAACGTCACGATCCCGGCGAACGTGCCGGCCAGCCTCTACCGGCTCCAGGTGACCACGAAAGACGGGGGCACCGTTTCCAAGCTCCAGGCATTCACGATCACCCCCCTGCCGCTCCCGGTCATGAATACCCTCACCCCGGCGAGCGGATACCTGAACATAATGGTTCCATTCACCTTAACCGGGAACTACTTCCTGAACGGGGGAACGACCGTGATGCTCAGGACTGTGGGGACAACAATACCTGCCACGCTGACCAGCGTTAACACAACCACCGTTCAGGGCAGCTTTGTCATCCCCGGCACTGCCAGGACCGGATCCTACTCGCTGTATGTCATCACGACCGGCGGGGGGTTTAACAGTAAACCAAACATGTTCACGGTCAAGACCCCTCCCGTGATAACCACCATCTCGCCGGCATCCGGGTACCGGAGCACAACCGTTGCCTTCACCCTTACCGGCACCAACTTCGAGCCCGGTGCAACCGCCGTGACCTTCCTGAACCAGAGTGCGAACCAGAGCGTTGCCGGACAACCGCCTGCCGTCACTGAGATGGACCCGACAATATTCAGTGTCACGTCCACGCAGATTGTCGGCAGTGTCCAGGTCCCGTACAATGCCACTCTGGACCTATGGGAGGTCAATGTTACGACGATAAAAGGCGGCAGTGCCAGTAAAGCAAACACCTTCAAAGTAATATAACCAAAAATATCCCATCCCCCCTTTTTCACATGCAGAAGGGTCAGAAAAGAGGGACAATAACATTTTTTAAAAAGACAATCTACCAGGCTGAGCTTTTTTGAAGTCTTTACCAGCCTTTCCGGATTTTTTTTATGGAAAAGACCGGCTCCGGCACCAGCATGTCAATCCCCCCATTAAAAAGAAAAAGGTACGAGGGGTAGTCCCTCCGCCAGCCGCGTTCAGACCGGCCGGTACCTGAGAAAAACCTTCCCGTTCCTGAATGTACGTATCGCGAGAAGGTGCAGTTTCATCCTTTTGACATCGTTAAAGAGACGTTTACCCGCACCCAGGATAACCGGGTTCACCATGAGCCCGTATTCATCGATGAGGCCGAGGTTTGCAAACTGCTGCACGAGATTGCCGCTCCCGAGAATCGCGATGTCCCCGCCCGCCTGCTTTTTTAAGGCAACGATCTCTTCCGGCACGATTCCCCGGAACACCCTGACATTCTTCCAGGCAGGGCCGTCCTCCACGGGTTTCATGGTTTTCGAGAAAACAATCTTCGGGGCACTGTTCATCACTCCTGCCACGACCGGGTTATCCCTGATCGCTGCCGGGGTCGGCCAGTACCCTGCCATCATCTCGTAGGTCGCACGGCCGAAAACCAGCGTGGCGGAGGGGTTCGCCTGCTCGATCATAAACTGCCGGTCCTCCTCGTCATTACTTTTGAACCAGTCGATCTCACCGTCCGGCCCGGCAAAATACCCGTCCACCGAGACATTGGTAAAGGCAACGAGTTTTCTCATAGGTTTGTACTCACCTTCGAATTATTGATAAATGGATCCCTTAAGGGTACCGGTGCATTGTCGGTTGATATGAATTTTCATGAGGCGGTCCCGTGGTCACCAAACGCAGGCGCAGGAGAACCGGTCCCCGGCGCCCCCAAAAACCGGTCATTCCTCGTCCAGTACCTCATCCAGACCGTCTGCTGTCAGGTCTGCGTGGATGGTCCTTGCAATAAACGGCAAAGCGGCACCGGAGGGAATCCCGAGCTCGGCGAGAACCCGCCCTGCGAGAGCCTGCGGGTCATGAGTCCCGGGGAGTTCTGACTCTGCTTTCTTTACTGCAGCATGGACGCGCCGGATATAGTCGAGGGAATCTTCAAGACGCGAGTACGTTACGTCTCCTCCGGTGGGCATGTCATGCGAGGGGAGGTAGTGCCTGACACCCTGAATTTTTGCGAGCCTCCGGATCGATCGTACCAATGCGACCGGGTCCGTGTAGATGGGTGCGCGCCCGGGTGCCTGCACCGTGTCCCCGGTAAAGAGGGCCATTTCCTCCCGGAGGAGCAGGGAGATAGATCCCGGGGAGTGCCCCGGAGTATGGAGCACCTCCAACGTGATGCCTCTTCCCAGGCTGATGGTGGCCCCCTCCGGAAGGATCCTGCTGATCGTCACGGGTCCGCCCACTATCGGCGGAACCCCGGGTGCCGGGCTTTTGAGCAGGATCGGGTCAACGTTCTCTATGGCGGGGATGTCCAGCAGGTGCGCAGCGACCGTGCAGCCTGTCAGGTCATGAATCGCCTTTGCAGACCCGGTATGGTCCGGATGCGAATGGGTCAGGACGATGAGTTCGATATCGGAGGGATCCCGGCCGGTCGAGCGGATATCTTCGTAAATCAGCTTCTCAGACCCGTTGAACCCGGTATCGATCACGGTAATGCCGTCCCCGAATACAAGGTAGACATTCACAAACCGGTCCGGTGTCGGGCCCAGCGGGGTCCTGAGAGCATGAATGTGTGGTGTAATTTCCATAGAACTACCTGTACCGATCTCCAGCAATAAACCATAAAAACTAAACCGGTGAATGCGGTGCCGGATGCCAGACACAGGACCTTCCGGCCCATCCCGGTTTATGCCGGTTTTTTCGCGCAGAATTCAAAGACGCATCTGTTCTTACGGTGGGCAGAATGATGGTGCACGTGATGACGCCCGGCAATCTTGCAGGATTTAAAGCCGGCGCCGGTCAGATACCCGTCCAGCTGATCCCTCGTCATAACGCGTGGCGGCACCATGAGCGGAAAATCTCACGCTCCCTTCCTGACCAGCCGTGCCCCGAGCTCGTATGCTTTTTTGCAGTCCTCCGGGAACTGCGCCTCCCGGTGTTTCTTCTTCTCTTCCGCATCAAAGAGCGTGGAGACATACTTCGAATAATCATCGAACTGGAGCGTATCGGTGACAAACACCGACTCGCAGGACCCGAAGATCCGGGCCATCGCCATCTCCGTCAGTTGGACATTCCGGTCAAAGCCCATCTCCTTTACCATCTCTTCCTTTGCCCCGGCCGTGTAGATAAACCCGGTCCGGATCTTCCGGCCAAAGAGCGTTGAACGCTCCTTGTCGTAGACCGAGTACTGGTACATCAGCCGTTCGAGAAAGCACCGGGTCTCACCGGTCGTGATCGAATAGTAGATGGGCGAGCCGACCAGGATCGCATCCGCTGCCTCGACTTTTTTAAAGACCGGCAGGAGATCGTCCTTTACGGCGCAGTGCCCGTAGCTCTTGCTCCCGATCCGCTTGCAGGCAAAGCAGCTGGTGCAGCCCTTGTAGTCCAGGTCGTAGAGGTGGATGAGTTCGGTCTTTGCCCCTTCGGATTTGGCGCCTTTGAGCGCGTGTTCAAGGAGCGTCGCGGTGTTCCACTTTTTTCTCGGGCTCCCGTTGAATGCAAGGAGTTTCATAAGAGTGTGTCGGTGGGCCGGGGATAAAAATTGTGTGCGTTTAATCCGTTCCTGGCAAGGATTGCGACACGTCCCGTTTTCACTTCAGGCAGAGGCCATATGGTCAATCAGTTCTCCAGAATAAACACAGATTGAACCCCTTATAACGCCCATTATCGCCCCATGGAAGCATTCCGGCGGCCATTATTTTCATCCTGCTGCAGGCATAACGGTCAAAACGGGTAATTAAATGTTTAAAATCAATTCCCGAATCTCGCATTTTTCATCCCGCGCAAACGTAACAGAACCCGAAGAATCATTCTACTACAGGAGAAAAACAGGACCGAAATTGGCAGGTTGTCGATTCAATAGATTTAAGTCAGATACGAGCGAGGGTTGAATAAGAATGAACCGTTATGTTGCTCTCGGGAGGTATTCATTCTCAAAAACCAATCTGATCCGGTTCTGGATTATCGTTTCGCTTGTTTTTTCGAGCACTTTAATCACGTTACTTGCGTTTTCCAGGAATATCAACACGATATTCCCCCAGCTTTTTTATTTCCCTATCCTGTACGGGACCTATTATTATCGTAAAAGCGGGATTCTGATCGGAGGGACCTGCGCAGTTGCATTCCAGACAATTGCTTATTATTACCTGTACCCTGATATCACCAGTCTGGGTTTTGCAACCGCACAGGCTATCCTGTTTGTCTGTGTCTCCGTTATTGTCGCTTATTTCCTGGATATGATGGATACCATTGAACAGCGGTACAAAAGTATTTTCGGGGATTCCCGGTTCGGCGTTGTGCTGTTCGACCCGTACACTTTCAAAATCAGTCTTGCCAACAAACAAATGGAATATATGCTGGGATATTCTTCAACCGAGCTGGTGAATATGACCTATACCCAGCTCTTCCAGAGCCGGGAAGAACAAAACCGGTTTTTTGAGCGGTTGGGTTCCGGCGAGGATACGGTCGATTTTGAGACACGGTTCGTGACGAAAAACCATGAACCCCTCTGGGTAAGTCTTTCATGGAACCGGGTTGACCCCCATATTATCAGCTGCCTCGTTATTGATATCGACTCCCGTAAACATACCATCGCCGCAGCAGATGATCGGCTGGTTCAATACGAACAGATCACCGAGATCTCACCGCTGGGCATAGTCATACTCCAGAATAATGTCATCACCTATGCGAATCGTGCATTCTGTGCATTCTCCGAATATAATGCAGATTTTATTGTCGGGAAGAAGTTTATCACCCTCATCTACCCGGATGACCGGGAAAAATTCATGGAATTCGCCACCAGGCTGCAGACAAGGATACCGCTTCCTGAAATGGGTGAATTCAGGTTCTTTTCACAATCCGATGAAATAAAACGTGCCAATGTATTTTTCACTCCGATCGAGCAAAAGGGAAAACCGGCCTTGCTTATCCACCTGGTGAACATTACCAAAGTGAATTATTCGATCTTTTCCGTTCCTGAACTGATAAAAACCATCATCGATGAGGGAGATTTTACAGCAAAAGCGGATATCTCTCTTGAAATCCCCCCGGATATCACGTTCGATGCGGATGAAAAGAAGATCGCATTCGTTATTGATACCCTGCTTTCAAATGCCGTGAAATTTTCGCACTCCCCCCGGAAAATATGGATTTCATATTCCTCCGGAGAGGGCGATCCCCTTCATCATATATCCATCAGGGATAATGGCATCGGAATAACCGCAGCGAAACTCGATGAGATTTTTACTCCCCTTGAAATTGATAACCCTGTAAAAACGAACCAGAAATATGGATCGGTTGGACTATCGCTTCCGGTTTCCAAGAATTATATCCAGATGCATGGTGGTTATATCAATGTTGACAGCACGGTGAACGTTGGAACCGTCTTTATCATAAACATCCCGAAAAAAAGACCGGCCTGAGAGGAATATCGTTTTTACCCTGCGGGGAGGGGGATTAGTTTTCCCGGGAAAGCGAGGCCGGGCAATGGGGAAACACGCGATTTCGGACAGCATGCGGCAGTTCGGGATCTCTTTTGTCGTATTTTCAGCCCATATGCCCGGTGAGACCACGGTGGGGCGGCCGGGCGACTCCCCGCGCAAGCGGGGATGGGGTGGCATCGCAGGGGGAAATTTCTCTCAAAAGCCGGGCGATGCCGGATGGGCGGATGCCTTTTTTTGGGGGCAGGGAAATACAGATACCGTACCCCACCGAAAATAAAAGTATGAGCCAGTACCAGATTGCCGTTATCGTCGGAAGCCTCCGGAAGGATTCGTTCAACCGGAAACTTGCCGATGCCATCGTGAAGCTTGCGCCGCCGGAATTTTCCTTCCGCCAGGTACAGATCGGCGACCTGCCGTTGTATAACCAGGACGACGACGAGCACCCGGCCCCGGCGGTGGTGCGGATGAAAAGCGGGATCCGGGCCGCCGACGGCATCCTTTTCGTATCCCCGGAATATAACCGTTCGATCCCGGGTGTGCTCAAGAACGCGCTCGACCACGGTTCCCGCCCGCCCGGCCAGAGTGTGTGGGGGGGAAAACCGGCAGGGATCATCGGGGTCTCCACCGGGGCTATCGGCACGGCCATGGCCCAGCAGCACTTACGAAACGTCCTCTCCTACCTGGATGTCGCGGTGATGCGCCAGCCCGAGGCCTATCTCCAGATGCGGGAGGGCATGTTTGACGGCGAAGGAAACATCGGGGCCGGGAGCAGGGCCCACCTGCAGAACTGGATGGACCACTATTGCACATGGATAAAAAAGAACGCGGCGTGAGGGACAGGCCGGTTACGTATGAAAGCGGGGTGTTGATATGGTTGAGCGCTCCCTGCACTGCCGGCATGTGGAATC
The DNA here is from genome assembly GCA_963805035.1 of uncultured Methanoregulaceae archaeon. GTDB lineage: Archaea > Halobacteriota > Methanomicrobia > Methanomicrobiales > Methanospirillaceae > Methanoregula. The sequence goes on from CAWDSU010000002.1 coordinate 28,367, forward strand.
CCGGGATTCCTTGAAAAACTCCCCGGCGGTTCTGTTGATAATTACATTTTCTGCATAACACGCGGGACAGGTCCACCGGATGATATATCCGGAGTGTGTTCCCACAACTACCGATTTTAATAATTGTTTAGCCATTGTTTACTCTTCGATATGCTGCTTCGACCAGGGAGTAAAAGATACCAGATCCTGGTTTTTAATCGATCACTACTTCAAAAAGGTTTCACCGGGAAGGTCATGGATCGCCGTTCATCGATCATCAGGATCGGGCGCGATCGAATGTATGCCCAAAACCGTTTATGTATATAAGAATAGGTTGTCCCAGCGTATAACATCATGTGCGAATGTGCGGGAGCAACGCATCCTGGAATCGATTAATACGCATCCCCGTCCTGTTATCGTGAACGAACGGGACCTGAAGGAAACATCGGGGCCGGGAGCAGGGCCTGCCTGCAGAACCGGACGGGCCATTATGGTGCATGGATAAAAAACACGAGGGGTGAGGAAAGGCGACAGGAAAAAGAGACTTGAGATCCCCTGCGGGAATCTCCCCACTGGCGCTTACTTTTTTGGCCCGGCGGGTTTGCCCGTGTCGGCCTTTGTCTTGTCCGCTTCAGGTTTTGCTTTATTCATCTCAGCCTTTGCCTTTTCCACATCGGCCTTCGCCTTCTCCACTTCGGCTTTGGCCCGGGCGAGTATATCGTCAAAAGACTTCCGGACATGGGCCGTCGTCTCTTTTACGGTATTCTCGATATGCTTCTTGCCCTCGTCCGTTGCCACGAGATCGTGGGTGACTTTTGCGAGATCGTCCATCGCGGAGAGAACCGATTTGGTTGCGGCTGCGAGGCGGACATCGATCGGGTGCTCTTCTTTTGCGGGGGCTGCAACGGGGTCTTCCACCCAGAGCCCCTTATCATAGTGCCCTTTCTTTTCGGTCATGGTGATCACTACACTATTGATTTATCATTTTTAGACAATGAAACTACAAAAGGTTTCCACACGGTCGTGATGGCATGAGACTGAATCAACCGTCCGTGTGAAACGATGAGATGAAAAATGGCGGGACAGATGCGTTCCACCGCGAGCCCTCTTCCAGGAATGCCCGCATCGGTTCTATTGCGTCTGCGGTTGATATGCAAATTCTTCCGAAGTGAAAACTCCGCCACCAACCGTAGATGCGGCAGCACCCGCATCTGCAACTTTTATATAGTCAACATGCATACGTTGACGCATGCTTCTGCCCATGAACGACAAACAGTTCGCGTTCTGGAAGATGCGGCGCAGCGGAACTCCGAATATCACGATTGCCAACCTGCTGGGGATCTCCCGGCAGGCTGTGTCCAAAGCCCTTCTTGTCATGGACGAGAAGATCGAATTGGCACTCCGTGAGATGGCGCAGGCTAACCAGATCGCAATAGAAAAGATCGATGAAGAGCGGGGGATCCTGCTCGGCCGGTCAATCCCCTTCCAGACTGCGGCAATTATCTTCGTATCGGAAAAGCACGGGATTCAGGTCTGGTACGAGCATGACGGCGACTGCTGTTCGTGCCAGAGGTATACCGAGTGTATCGAGCTGCTCTGGGATTATGCAAATGAACTTGGCTTAAAAATTGGGAAAACTGCCGATCCGACAACAATGGCAGAAGAACTCTTTGAAAAAGTGAAGGTGCTTGTATGACATTTACACGCTTATCGGATACTATTCATGAATGGCTGGGCTGGTGCCCGAACCATGGAGTTACTGCCGCACCACCGGTGAAGATGAAAATAGGGCCCGGGATTTATATCATTGCACTCATCTGTGTGCTGGCCATACCGGCAGTGCTGCTGCTGACCTCTCCTGCATCCCAGAATGTCGCGGTCTGGGCGTTCCGGCTGGATGATAACGGTGTGAAACACTTTGTCGGGCGGCTGCCGGCAACAGAAGATGCCACGGGTAAACTGACGTTTTCCACGGCAGGTGCAGCCACACCGGCCCTGCAACCGGGAACATACTCGCTGATAATAGAACACCCGCTCAAAGACGGCAGCTTCCTGCTGATGCTGGATGGGGCGAATGTGGAACTCCAATCCCCGGGTTCAGCGAATAACGCAATGATGCTCTTTGCGATCAGCGGCCCGGGCTCCCTTCAGCAGGAGGATGCATACCAGGCGCTCATAGCCGCATTCAGCCTGGAAAACCCGGAGGGGACAAGCGACCAGTCCGGTAACGCCGGGGCTTATACAGAACGCGAGTATATTGTTGATAACTGATCTGACCGGCTTAAAGAACAGCCATCAAAATGGATAAGATCTGGAATGAGGGAAATGAGGCGGGGAAAAGGAGAGAGACGCACAAAACCAGTTCAGGAGAAATCATGAGAACCCAGCAGAGATCAGGACCAGGTCTCATCTGCCTCGTCATACTCATCGCCATCGCGATCATTGCGATCGCCGGCTGTGTGGACTCGACGCACAACCAGCAGAGCCTGGTGTCACCCACAGGTACTCAGCAGAGTGAAACACCTGTTGTTACTACGACAGTTACGATAAGGACAACACCTGCACCAACGCCGCAGAAAACCTTGGCGCGGCCGACAACAGGCTCGTCCGACGGAGTCATACAACTCGACCCGATCGGTGTTATATACGCTGGGGAAGATTACGTGATAACCGGAACTACGAGCCTTCCCGTAGGTACAGATCTTATTTTACAGCTCAGGCCTGATGACGGAACAACCCCGACCGGCTACGATAAGGAAGCTGGCGGGAGTGACGAGGGCACTGCACAGATAAGGGCAGGCAACGGCACAGTGAACCGGATAGTATTTGAGGGCAGCATCACACCCGGAGGACAAAATGGAGTATATCAGGGGAAGTGGGTCGCCGTGGTGGGTAACGGGATAGGTAACGGGTATGATTTTGAGATGGGCACGCATGTAGGATACGCCTATTTTACCATGGAATAGGCAGGTATGCATACCACAAGAAGACTCCCCCCTGTTTTTTTGGAATCTTCAGCTCGCGAGCCGCTCTTTTTTAGAAATCTTCACGAACCTTACCGGACTTTTTTACAAAAAGCCGATAACGTTACCGGACTTTTTCATGGAAAATTCTGTTTATCCGCCACGTTTCCATAAAGAGAAGAGCCGTAGCAGATGTCCCTTATCCAAAAAGGATGAGATCCACCGGTATCACTGAATCAAATCCCTTCACACGATCCGGGACAGGAGACCGGTACTCAGGTTATAGTAAAGCCCGTAAATTTTGATTTCCCCATTATTTATGGCCTTTTTAACGAGGGGGAAAGTTAACAGATTTTCTACCTGAAGGCGGACATTTTCTATTTCGATCTGTTTCCACCTCTCCTGTCGTTCATTCGGTGTCCTCGGCGGTGCAATGCAGGAATCCACACGTTTCTTCGCCTCGCGGGCATCACTGAGCCAGAGCGGGATATATGCATCCTGGAGATCCTCATCGAGAGCCCTGATCGCACTGCAATCTGAATGACCACAGACAACAATCTCCTCCACTTTCAGATGAACAACCGCATTCTCCAGTATTGACGCAAAATTCCAGTCGTGGTTTGGTGCCAGGTTTCCCATATTCCGGTGAATATACAGTGATCCGGGGGGTGCATTGGTGATGTGCCCGGTCTGGATTCTTGCGTCAGAACAGCCGATCCATAGGACTTTTGGCTTTTCACCCGTTACCAGGTCACGGTACTGACCAATATTCTCTTTAAAAACGGTCTCACTGAATTGCACATTTCCCTTTAACAGTTCCTCTATCATCCAGACCACTCCGTTGATTCCCGTCCTGTCACTACATGTGCATAATGATATGAGTCCTCATATGACTTTCGCAGATGCAATCAGGAGGTGGCAGTATTCCGCAATCGTCGTAATAGTGGGGAGGGAATACCCTTCTCTCCTGCCTGACAGTGAAATAAATTAACATCGTAACCCTTTGGACAGGAACAGATATCTAATTCTTTAAAATCAGCGTATATACCGAAGTGTGAAGAGAGCATGACGCAAAAGAAGTATAACTTACCAATGATGTTTGTCCTCCTTACCCTTATCGAGGGACTGGCTATATACATCAATATGATAGCGCACCCGGACCGCCAGCCTGCACTGACCGTAGTCATAGTCATTATTTTTGCCATCGCAAGCGGATTCGGGGTATGGTATGCGACCAGAGTTCGTGGCATACAATTTTCCTGACGAACACCATGATGATGACTTTTTAAAAATACATCAGCCGTAAACAACTGCCCGCACATACTGTTGGGCCAGTCGGGGTGACAGTGACCGGGTCGTGATGTAACTTTCCATTACAACCAGGGAGGGGGATTACCTCCTCCGGGCCCGGCACATGGATGGGGGGGTGATCCCCTCTTTGAAAAAAGAAGGAAGGGGGGTAGGGGGATCACCCCCCTCCCCCCCTTGTCCGCGAACGGCTCTTTTCCTGCACGGCTTCAGCCATCGCTTCGCGTGGAGCCTCCGGTGGGGAACCGGGTTTTTCGGTATTTTTCGCGATCATGGCGGTTCGCGAAAACCGGGCGCTGAGGGGAGGGGTACCCCCCTCCGGGCCCGGCACATGGATGGGGGGGTGACCCCCTCTGAGAAAAAAAGAGGTGGGGGGGTAGGGGGATCACCCCCTCCCCCCTTGTCTGGTTTTGGGGGTTGTCCGGGCCCGGTTATGATGCTGGGGGCTGATGCTTCCATGAGCGACGAGTGCCGCCGCTCCCGGCAGAAAGCCCCCGCGGCGGATCAGGAGAGGGGCCCTGAGGCGGGGGGAGGGGGTCGCATCATTTGTAAGTCGCCGGAAAATCCTCATCAGGAAAACCGGGCCTCCTGCTAAATATAAAGTCTCTTAAAGCGAGTCCCCTTTTTACTGGAATGAAGAGCACAATCCACTCACTCCGATTTTCATTCGCCAATCATTTTCACCCTTCGTATATCACTGTTATATATCAGATCCTCAAACAAAGTTAAATCGAAACATATTGATTATTCAGTATCATAAATTTCATAACTCCCTGCAGGAGAGATAATGCGAACAGATCCGCTGAAATCTAAATTTAACATAAAAAAGATAGAATTAACAGCGGAAACTGAAAAAATTGAACAGCCAGAACTACGAAATAAATTCGCACGATCTATATGTAAAATTGCCTTAACCGAATTTTGGTCTGAAATCTGCAGAAAAAACGGTTGCTCTTGGAAAATATTTGATCCATTCACTCCATTTGAGGATTCTTCTTTCTCTCTCAAATCAGAGGCCCACGAACTCGGATCGATTCTGGCGAAGCTTCCTTTTTCCGAGAGCAGTTATCTGATTGGCACATTATATACGGCATTATTACCTCACGAAACTCAGGCAAATTTTGGTGCATACTATACACCTCCTGCGCTGGTTGACCGCCTCATCGAAATGGTGAGCGATGAAGGATTCGACTGGAAAAAGAGTGAAGTCATGGACTTATCCTGCGGGGGAGGTGCTTTTTTATCCCCTGTTGCACTTCAGATGCTGGTATCATATTCGACTCAAGATCGAGAAAACCCCAAGCAGATCGTCGAATTAATTTCTCATAGATTGCGGGGATTTGAAATCGATCCTTTTGCAGCATGGATGTCTCAGGTCCTCGTAGAGATTGCACTGTTACAAACCTGCATCGCTGCCAAAACCCGTCTTCCGGTTATTGTTAAGGTATGTGATACTCTTGAAGAATTACCCACAAAGGGAAATGAAGTCGATCTTATAATCGGGAACCCACCTTACAAGAAAATCACCCTTCCGCCCCATCAGAGAAAAATTTTTTCGCGTTCACTCTACGGCCATGCGAACCTGTATGGAATTTTCACCGATATAGGAATCCGATGGACGAAACCTGAAGGATTTATCGCATATGTGACCCCAACGTCATTCCTTGGCGGACAGGTACTTCAAATCTCTCCGGGCTCTCATATCCCAACAAGCCCCGCCTGTAACGATGGATTTCATTTCAGAGCGAAAAGGTGTCTTCGAAGATGTCCTGCAGGAGACGATGCTTGTCGTATATAAGCGGACAGGTAGAACACAGGATACCTCCTCTGACCATAAGGTTACGGTTCATGACCTAAAATCGAATGGACCGGAAAGACCTGTAGTCTGTGAGAAAATCGGCTCATTCATCCTACCGAGAGGTCGAGAGGAGCCGTGGGTTATACCAAAAGCACCAGATCAGATTAAACTTATTGAAAATCTCCGGCGAATGAGGAATAGGATCGCCCATTTCGGATTTGAAATCAACACCGGTCAGCTGGTATGGAATCGACATAAAAAACAGATGAGATCGGAAAAAAGTGACGGGAGTTATCCGCTGATCTGGGCTGAATCTATTCTTCCGGATGGGCGATTCAATTTCAGCGCGAAGAGAAGAAATCATCTGCCGTTCCTAGTCCCTGCAAAAAATCAGGAATTTCTCGTAACGAAAAAACCATGCGTCCTCGTCCAACGAACCACGGCAAAGGAACAAAAAAGACGGATTATCGCCGCAACACTACCGATGGAGTTTCTCTCCAATTATGGAGGTGCGGTCGTAGAAAATCACGTCAACATCATCAGACAAAGGAGAAACCCCTCCCTTGCATCACCGGAGACTTACCTGCTTTACTGAATTCGAAAACCATGGACAAAGTATTCCGTTTGATTAGTGGAAGTGTTGCAGTATCGGCTTTCGAATTGAACGCACTTCCATTACCCCGGCTGAATGATATGAAGAACCTTGAAAAACTTATTCTGAATAGCACCCCAACCGATGTTATTGAGGAAGAAATTAGGAAAATGTATGAGTGAAACTATGCCTTTGCTTCCAAAGATTCCATCACGTGAAACGATTCGTCAGAGATTACAGATGATTTTTCCGGAAGGAATTGAGGGCCGGAACAATCTGGTTGGAGATATGGCAGTCAATACAATCTCTGTCTTCTTTTATATCGGCGCGATCGAAGGATATGATCAACTCCTGCAGCCGGGGCATATCTATTATATGTCAGATAGGCAGTCAGATCCAGGATGATGAATCAAGAATTCATTGGGCGAATAGATCTCGTTGGGCTAATAATAAAATTTCGAATACTTGGTATATAGGGCAAAATAATAGGGAATCCATTCGCGATGATGTTATAAAGGAGGGTTTCAAAGACCGGAATGCAGTCAGAATTCGGCCGGGGGTTAAAGGACAAGCGAATAAACCTCGGTATTTCCTGTCAAAATCTTTTACAGATTTGTTTGATAATGATACGAGTGGGGAAAAGTTATTGGATCAAATCTCCCATTGGCAAAAACAGAACCTGACAAAGGAGACACAACTGGCTATTGGTTTCCGAAAAACAACGAATACGGTGGACAGGATTTCTGTAGAATTCCCGGATGGAACACGTAGATCCTTACCTAACAATGAAAACTCAATCATTATGAAGCATGTCATCGAATCGTTTTCAAAAAATTTCCTCACAGATCCCCATGTGATATCCTACAGTACATCGGAAGAGAAATACACGAATCCAAACCCGCGGTTAGTTCACGGTCTCAACTTTTCAAAGGAGGAGATATCAAAAATATTTCCTGATGTTGTATTACTTGACATCTATCAAAAAGAGGATCAAGATACGACGCTATTAATTTTTATTGAGGTTGTAGCTACAAGCGGATCAATGATCCAAGAGAGGAAGGATACGATACTGAACCTTCTTTGTGAGAGAGGATATGATACATCGAAGGTTGCATTTGTCACTGCATTTCTTGACAGGGCAAGCAGAGCCTATAGTAAAAAGAATCTGGAAAAAATCGCATGGGGTTCATTTGTTTGGTTTGCAAACTATCCATATAATATCTTGATTATGAAAGAGCAAAATACAGAAGAGAAAAAGAAACTAAACGAATTGATGTTATAATTTTATTGACACACGTTTGGCAATAAAGGACCCATATTGGCCTTCTTATAAGTCATATTAATGTACAGATCGTTTTTCTCTTTTAATGACCCACTCGACATTTCCCTTACGAATAAAAAAATGGCTTCGACATCCTTTCATCTGGAGAATAGAAGGTTGTATTGTCGCAGTACCATCAAGATGTTCTTTGATTTTCCAACATGGGCGAATCCCGGGTAAAAGATTGAGGTATATTTCCTGCTTACAACCACAAGGACAAAGTAAGCCCGCCGTCCAAGTGTGGCCATTGTCACAGGGAAGATAGACATTATAGGATTCAAAAATAGCAGGAAATTCATCAAGTCGTACAATTCGAAATAATTGGCGCTTCTGCTGGAGTTCCTTTGTAAATTCCTGATGAGGATTTGACGGTTGATTCTTATTGAAATATCGACGTTTGATTTTGTACCCTCCACCTCACTCAGGTCAGGTATTGATAACAGGGGATAAGGGATTTCTATGTCTCCTCTTCCGATAAATGGATATAACCTCCCTAAAGATCTGTCTCCTTTTTTAATAGCATGTATTCATGAACAAACCCGAATCTGATAGTACAAATTTACTGTTGTGGTCAATCCGGTACGGATGGAGACTAGCCAAAAATTGATTCACCGCCAATGTCGTTGCCTGGGATTGAACTGATAACAGCGGGTAGTTGTATATTGATTCTGTGAATATATATTGCTTAACACGATCTCGGTAAGCATCGGCAAGGCGGCACGCATTAAACCTTCTGCCTGTATTTCTTCAGCAGGATAGACCCCGCTATTGAGAAGGGTCCAGCTGTTTGGTCGAAGTAATGGATAGCTCCAATTGCTTGAGATATTCATCTTTTTTCATCAGCATTAAAAATGATACCGACATCGAAATAGGTAAAACGTAAAATGCTGTGATACGGCTCAGAGATACCTACTCAGTGTCGATCCATATATTCAAACAAAATATCTGATTCAGTGTCAGATTTGATTGTTCGGGAGTGGCAAGATTTTCCGGAATGACATCAACTTTTGTTCAAATCCATTTAAGTATTTGGATGGGACATTATTTCGACTTTTAATCGTCCTATTCTATTTCCTGTGTTGAATTTAAATACGATTCAAATTTTTCTTTTCACCTTATAAGGATCAACGAATATTAATCGTCCATGCCAAGGTGTGAGCCGTCCCATAACAGGACCACCCGAATCAGAGAACCCACTACAGCAGCCGACATTTTTTGTAACTTTTGCGTGGTTCCTGGACCGAAAAGTTGAGCGTTCCGCCGGGTGAATGACGGGAGTTCCCGCGTTCATGAATCCAATATTCAATATTATCCCCGTATATTAGGATCGAATCGATGGGTTGAAAAGTCCCATCTGGGAATATGGCTCGTCCAAAAATTCCACCTCCCGGACATTATGACTTGCGTGTGGAAACTCACTATCTGTCCAAATAAATATGCATTTGAATGATTCGGCATCTGATTCGTCATCAATTGAGGAGAAGTGCGTATAACCCTGAGGATGACTGTGGATTTTTAGAACTGCAATATCATCACGGGGAGCTCTTTCTGAAAAATGGGATCAGGTGCTCCGTCGGCCAATAACACTATCCACAGTGCAAATCTTGCACTCTCCATTTGGAATTGGAAAAACCGAATGTATTGCGATACAATGCTGGAATGAATTCTTCTCTGATGACAAAGGGCAATCGAAACTGATTTGAAGCCATCCCCGGAAAAAAGATGCTGTTGCAGGAGGCATGATCTTTCTGATTAATTTCAATTTAATTGCATTCTCGGAATTATTGTCATTTCATTAATTTTTTTTAGTTAGTTTTCCACCATAAGCAGATGAATACAAACATTGTCAGGTGCGGTCGCCATTCGCCGTTATCACGTGCCTTGACCATTGCGGTACTGGTTTCCATCATAGGCCCAAATGAGATTCATGAGATTTGTTTCCTTTTGTTAGCGCAAGAGAGGATAGAAAAAAACCATATCAATTTAGTAATCTGGATATGCTGAAGGAATTTCGAGAGTTGCTTTCACCATATGATGAAAGTACCCTTCAGGAATGGACATTCTGGAAATATTAGCCATTTCATAATACTTTTAGATAATCGATTTCCATTCCATACCCATATAGGAGATAACTTCTCCTCATCTTGGGAAAGTCTAAATCAGCGGCCATTGCCTTCCCGCTGTTCTTTTGGTAAGGTCTCGAATCGTTCGACTTCATAGTGATGGAACTCAACTATATATCCGGTTGGTTTGTTCCCGTTTGCCATTTGCAATTTTCATGTAGAGATAGGAATTATCCGTTGTTTTACAACAAGGCCAGTATTTCTTTCCCGGTCATCAAATGCTTTTCGATGTAAACTTCTTTTGTGAACTTAATACGATATTTTTGCCTTGCATGGTGTTCCTTTGCCAGGTAAGATTTTCGAGATAAATCATCTCTTCATATATTTCCTCTTCACGTTCGTCCTTATTATGCTTCTCTTTGTGCTGTGCTTTACCTTGTTCATTTTTCCCACCCGGGATTTTATAATAATTAGTAAATCATGCTGACACATATGACCCATTAGTGGTGGAGTGGGAGTTTCAATGATAACCGTAATCATTATCGTTTTAATATCGACATCCCCTTAATAAATTTCCCTTATGTCCTGCCTCGCTGGGATATCGCCCCATCTATTATGGGAAACATCTCATTGCCTTCGGTCTGCACGATTCTGTAATCTGGCTAGTATATTTCGGAATTTTACTCATATCATTCAGTTTTTTAATTGTCGGTTTTTTCCTTATTGCGTTTCTTGATAGAATTGAAAACGCCAGTGATCGAAAACAAAGAGAGTTTGTAATGGAATACTTGATCTTCGGAGTAATTGCGATGGTTATTATCGCTTTAATTTTTGATTACATTTACTTTGGATTTATCTAAGAGTCACAATAGATGCATACCGTGCCAACTTGACACCCTTGCCGAGCATCGATCTTCCAAATATTGCTATGACGTGGATTCGTAACTTAACGCATCAATAATAAAATCTTCAATTTAAACAGCATATCTGAAAAAATCACAGATGATAGCGACAATCCCACTCGTTTCACCAGATTTGACGTTTCTCAATCCCCTTCTCGACATAGTCGTTTTAGTCTGTCACCCCCGGAAAAAGGATTCACATATCCGCTTTTTTACGGCCTTTCCGGGTACCGGATGGGTAAAAGCATAGGTCAAAATTATCCTCAATTCTAGGGCCGTTATGTGCCCATAGTTGACATCGAAATCAGCGAATTTCGACAAACAGAGCGATTAAAAGGCGTATTTTCCACACGAACCGAAAATCTGTATTTTAAAAGCTTTTCAGAAAGGGGGTTAAAACTGGAAAAATGAAATCGAAGCCCTATACAGGCCCGGATTAATAGGGGGGGTAAGGGACAAAAACCCTTCATGGTTCCAACGCCCCCAACCCATATTTCACGTTTCGTTGAAAAACCCACAAAGACCACTTACAATTGAATCCATGATCACTTTCACACCACTCAACTTTTCTTTATTATATGAATTATGAAATGGATCCTCGAAGATGACATGTATCCAATAGTTCAAAAAATTCGAGATTCAAAATCTGCTATAAATGAACTGATTAACAACAAACTTACTCAACGTTCCCGAAAAATAATCAAATACGGGGTTATAATTTTTCTTATTATTGCTTTCATTCCAGAAATTTACCTCGTTCCATATTACTTTGTTGTAGTGAGACCTGCGGCAGAGATTGGGATTGATCAGGTATTGAACCAAGTTCAATCAATCAATGGCACTGGCGAAAAAATTGAAGCCATATCAAATTGGGAACAACAAAATTTTACTAATATCTATGGTATAAAACCAAACTTATCACTCGATTTTGGATTTTTTTTAATTTGCGGGAATGGTCGTTACCCAATTTACATAAACGAATCGGATCCACAACCCATTAAAATTCGTGCAACATTTTCCCCATTTACCAACGATCCCTATTGGATTACCTATTACCATAATGGAGCATGTGGAGAGTTATCGAGTCTATTCAATTTTATTGCGAATCGGTCGGGAATCGAATCCAGAATAGTGACAACAATAGGTGAAGATCATGCATGGGATGAAGTTAAAATAAATGACACATGGTTGTATTTTGATCCCACATTAGTAGAAATATTTCAGGGAAATTCTAAATATCAGAGTAAATGGTTTGGTGAACCGAAGGACTTTGAAAGCCCATGGGGATGGAATATGTCAAGGGTCACAGTAGAAGCGACGGATGACGATCTTACATCACAATATACACAGGTTGTCAATATATCTGTCTTCTTGACCTCTTCATCTCAAATCAGCATTTCCAAATATAACCCTGGGACGAAAAATTGGATTTTTCTGTTTTCCCGGGAAATCTCACCAACAAATAATATAACGGTCGAAGAGATTCAGCTTGGAGAATCAAACCGTTACAAGATTCGGGCATCAAATTATGGAAGTGGAGAGATCCCGATACCAATGTATCTGGAAAAAGAATTTTTCCCTAATAGTACGACAAATGTATCAATTCACATGAATCCAAACGAGGGGTCTATCGACATCCCCACATTGATTTGCATTCTCATAATACTTGGAATATTCCTGATTGCATCAGTGCACGTAATTAAATGGCTCTGCAGAATAAAAACCAAAAGGGAAAATCTCTAAAATACTAGATTATGCTCAAAAATAGCTAATTTATTTGATTATTCTATTAGTCCTTGTTGAAGGAAAATTACCTTTTAGATAATCAAAAATCCTCCTCTCCCCCCACCATGCTACACCTTAGCACACACAATTAAATACCCCCAACTCTAACCAGTAAGTATGCAGGAAGAGTGCAACAGCGCCCGTGAGGGTTTTTTCCCTCGTGAATGTCTTTATCTCTGAAAGCGTTGCACCCATCCGTAGCATCAGTACATGTCATTTCTGAAATCGTAAACGCCAGGCAGCATCGGCTATCGCGTTTCTGGCTATTTTAGCTTCTTTGGCTAGTTCGGTTTCAGGTATTATCCCTGGTACCGGTAATTCCCTTCACAACTGATCTCAATTGTTTCAGGCCTTGAAGGGGGAGTTGTTGATTATGAGAGGTAAGGAAATTCGTCTGGAAAGAATCATGAACCGTAATACGAAAAAAACCGTCATCGTACCGATGGATCACGGGGTGACGAACGGGCCGATTGCCGGCCTGATTGACATGGGCCAGACCGTGAACCTGGTCGCGGACGGCGGGGCGAACGCAGTGATCGGGCACGTGGGGCTCGCACTCTACGGCCACCGGCAGGGAGGGCGGGACATCGGGCTCATCCTGCACCTGTCGGCCTCCACGTCGCTCGGGCCGGACCCGAACGAGAAGGTGCTCGTGAACTCGGTGACAAACGCCCTGAAGATGGGCGCCGATGCGGTCTCGATGCATGTCAATATCGGGGCCGAGTCCGAGGCCCGGATGCTCCAGGACCTCGGGAATGTCGCCATCGAGTGCATGGAGTGGGGGATGCCGCTCCTCGCGATGATGTACCCGCGGGGGAAGAACATAAAAAAGGAGAACGATGTCGAGCAGGTGAAGCTTGCCGCACGGGTGGCAGCCGAGCTCGGCGCCGATATCGTAAAAACCGTGTACACCGGCGACCCGGAGTCCTTCCGCGAAGTGACCCGGGGCTGCCCGGTACCGGTAGTGGTCGCCGGAGGTTCAAAGACGGATGACCGCACAACATTGGAACTGATTGAAGGCGCGATGGCGGGCGGTGCGGCCGGGATCTCGATCGGCAGGAACGCCTTCCAGCACCGTACGCCGGACAAGTTCGTCCGTGCGGCGGCCTGTATCGTGCACCAGAACAAGAGCGTCGAGGAAGCGCTGAAGATTCTCAGGTAAGGTGGCAATCATGATTGGAAAGGAAATACGGATCGAACGGATCATTGACAGGAACACGGGACGGGCCGTAATCATCCCGATGGACCACGGGTTTTCCATGGGCCAGATCGACGGCCTCTTAGACATGACCAAGGTCATCACGGACGTCAGCGAGGGCGGGGCAAATGCCATCGTCCTCCACAAGGGCATGGTCAAGAGAGGACACCGGCGGCACGGCCGGGACATCGGGCTCTTCGTGCACCTCTCGGGCAGCACCTCGCTCAACCCGGACCCCAATGATAAAGTCCTCGTCTGCACCGTGGAAGAGGCGATAGCGCTTGGGGCAGACGCGGTCTCCATCCACATCAACCTCGGGGCCCCCAACGAGTCGAAGATGCTTGAGTCCGGGGCGAAGATCGTCCGGGACTGCAACCGCTGGGGGATGCCGCTCCTCGTCATGATCTACCCGCGGGGCAAGGGCATCGACCCGGCCTCGCCGCAGACCATCGGCCAGTGCGTCCGGGTCGCCGAAGAGCTCGGCGCCGACATGATCAAGACCAGTTACCCGGGGGACCCCGGGGCGTTTGCAAAGATCACGAAAGCCTGCTCGGTACCGGTCTTTGTCGCCGGCGGCGAGAAGTGCAGCGACCTTGAATCGCTCGAGATGATCCGCGAGTCGGTTGCAGCCGGGGGTGCAGGCGTCTGCATGGGGAGAAACGCGTTCCAGCGCGACAACACCCGGGCGTTTGTCCAGTCCGTCTGCCGTGTCGTGCACCACAAGGTCGACCCGAAGAAGGCGCTGGAGCAGCCATAACATGAAACAGTTCTGGGTGGACTGCCGCCCGTGGAACAAGGAATGCGCGACGACCGCCATCGAGAGCGGCGCGGACGCGATCGTGGCGGAAAGGGCTGGCGATGTCAAAAGGCTCGGCCGGATCACCACCGTCGCACCTGACGGCGACCTCGTTTACGGCAAAGACGTGATCGAATGCACGATCACCGACAAGGCGAGCGAGAACGAGGCGGCACAGAAAGGGAAGGACCGGATCGTCATCGTCACGACGAGCGACTGGACGGTCATCCCGCTCGAGAACCTGGTCGCCCAGTCGGACCGGATCATCGCGGCGGTAAAAAACGTCCACGAGGCAGAGCTCGCCCTGCATGTCCTGGAGAAAGGCGTGTACGGGATCCTCCTCAAAACCACCGACCCCGCGGTTGTGAAAGCGGTCGCGGCGCTCATAAAAAACGCCTCCGGCAGCGTGCAGCTCGTGCCCTTCACGGTCACAAAGATCCAGCCGGTGGGCATGGGCGACCGGGTCTGTGTGGACACCTGCTCGATGCTTGCCGATGGCGACGGCATGCTGATGGGGAACACCTCATCGGCCATGCTCCTCGTGCATGCCGAGACGCTCGAAAACCCGTACGTTGCGCCCCGTCCGTTCCGGGTGAACGCCGGCGCGGTGCACGCCTATATCCTGCTCCCTGACGGGAAGACCGCGTACCTTTCGGATCTTGCCATCGGGGGCCAGGTACTTGTTTCCGACCACAAGGGCGCCGGCCGGTCCGCGATCGTGGGCAGGACAAAGATCGAGCGCCGGCCGCTGCTTCTCGTAGAAGCGCAGGACGATCGGGGGGCAAAGGCAAGCCTCATCCTCCAGAACGCGGAGACGATCCGGCTCGTGGCCCCCGACGGGAGCGCAATCTCGGTCGTGAACCTTGCACCCGGGAATAAAATCCTCGGCTGTGCGCTCGAAGGCGGCAGGCATTTTGGCATGGCCGTCAAAGAGACGATCCGCGAGAAGTGAGCATGAAGGCAGGCATTATCGGCGGCACCGGAAAAATGGGAATGCTCTTTTCCCCGGTCTTTGAGCGGGCAGGCTACCAGGTAATCGTCTCGGGACGCACAACCGATGTGACCAGTGCCGAGATCGCACAGACCTGCGATCTCGTGCTCGTCTCGGTCCCCATCCGGGATACCGTGCAGGTGATACGAGAGATCGCGCCGCTCCTCACAAAAGAGCAGCTGCTCTGCGATTTCACCTCGCTCAAGGTAGCGCCGGTGGCAGCGATGCTTGAATCAAAGGCGCAGGTCATCGGGCTGCACCCGATGTTCGGGCCGACGGTCTCCTCCATTATACGCCAGACCATTGTGATGTGCCCGGCGCGTGTTACCGGGACAACGCTTTCCGATTTCCGGCACATTTTCCTGCGCGAAGGAGCGGTCTGCACCATCGCGACCCCGGAGGAGCACGACCGGATGATGGCGATCGTCCAGGGGCTCACCCACTTTGTCACGATCTGCATGGCAGACTCCATACGAAGGCTGGATGTGGACATCGGGAAGACCGAACCGTTCATGAGCCCGGTGTACCAGATCGAGCTCTCGCTTGTGGGCCGGCTCCTCTCGCAGGACCCGGCACTCTATGCCGATATCCTTGAGCTCAACCCGTTTGTGCCGGAGGTGCTTGCCGCATGCAGGGAGGCGGCCGGGGAACTCTCGGGAATAATACAGGACGGCGATCCCGGGGCGTTTACCACGTTCTTCTCGCGCGACACCCGGCACCTCGGGACGTACTGCGGCAGGGGGCAGGAACTCACCGACGCTTTGATCGAGTGCATGGTGAAGAAATGACTGTTATCACCCTCGGCCCTGAAGGCACCTTCTCCCACGAGCTCGCGCTCCGGCTGAAATGCGAGCCCATCATCCTCGAACCGACCATCCATTCCATCTTTGCAGCCGTAGCGGCCGGCCGGGGCGATGGTATCGTCCCTATCGAGAACTCGGAGGCAGGAGGGGTGGGCGAGACCCTTGACGGCCTGACGAAGTATCCCCTCTCGATCACCGTGGAGATGTACATGCCTGTCCACCACAACCTTGCATCCCTGGTGCCGCTCGAAAAGATCCGGGTTATTTACTCCCACCCGCAGACCCACGAGCAGTGCAGCGGGTGGATCGAACGGTGGCGGCAGGTGCCGGTGATCCACACGAGCAGCAACGCGTCAAGCGCGATCGAGGCCAAAAAGACCCCCAATGCCGGGGCAATCCTCTCGGTCTCGGCAGCCGCTATCTACCACATCCCGGTGATCGTGGAACATATCGAGAACAACCCGGAGAACACGACCCGGTTTGTACGGATCTCAAAAAATCCCGGGCCGGGATGCCGGACCGGCAAGTGCAGCATCCTGATCGACCCCGACACCGACCGGGCCGGGCTGCTCTACGACCTTCTCGGGGTCTTTGCCCGGCGGAAGATCAACCTCACCCGGATCGAGTCCCGGCCGTCAAAGAGGGGCATGGGGAAGTATGTCTTCTTCCTCGACTATGCGGTCAGCGGATCGACGGACGAGGCGCTCGGGGAACTGAGCGCGATCACCACGGTCCGTAACCTCGGGTGCTACCCGGAGATCGGGGTGCCCCCATGATCGTTACCCTTCCCCGGCGGCACGGTATCGACCTTACCGTTGCTGCCCCGCCATCCAAGAGCTACACCCACCGGGCCCTGATCGCGGCGGCGCTCGCGCGGGGTACGAGCACGATCGTCCACCCGCTCATGGCCGACGACACGAAGCTCACCATCGCAGCGCTGGAAAAACTCGGGGTTGTGGTCCGGGCAGGCGGGCAGAGCATCATAATCGAAGGCTGCGACGGGGCATTTACCTGCCCGCCGGGCACGGTGCTCGACCTGGACAACTCCGGTACCTCCCTGCGCCTGCTTGCCTCAGTTGCACTGCTCGCCGATCACCCGGTCACGCTCACCGGTAGCGGAAGAATGAAGGAACGGCCGGTCGGGCCGCTGGCCGATACGCTCGCCGCTCTCGGCGGGAAGATCGCTTTTGCAGAAAAACCCGGGTTTCCTCCGGTCACCATCGGTGGCAGTCTTCTCGGAGGCAGCGCCACGATCGACGGATCCGCGAGCAGCCAGTTTGCCTCCTCGGTCCTCATGGCCGCTCCCTGCGCGAAAAAACCGGTGGATCTCACGATCACCGGTACCCCCGCCTCGCAGTCGTACCTCGACATCACGGCCGGCGTCATGACGGACTTTGGCGCTGTCATCCGGCGCGAAGGATACCGGAGGTTCGATGTCAGCAACTGCAACCGTTACGCCGGCCGCACGTACGTCATCGAAGGGGACTACTCGTCGGCCTCGTACTTCTTTGCGCTTGCCGCGATCTGCGGTGGCAGGGTGACGGTGACCGGCCTGAACCCGGCATCCGTGCAGGGCGACCGGTTCTTTCTTGAAGCACTCCGGCAGATGGGCTGCGACGTGACCTTTGCGAACGATGGTGTCGCAGTCGGGCACGACGGCCAACTTACCGGGATCACCATCGACATGTCCTCGGCCCCCGACACCGTCCAGACCCTCTGCATGGTGGCAGCGGTGGCAACGACGCCAACCGTGATCACCGGCATCGGCCACCTGAAGTTCAAGGAGAGCGACCGTATCGCCGTTACCGCGGACCGGTTGAATCAGCTGGGTGGCAGGGTAACTGCAGGAAGCGACCGGATCGTTATCCGGCCTGCCCCCCTTCATGGAGGGATGATCGATCCGGCCGACGACCACCGCACCGCGATGAGCTTTGCCGTCCTCGGCCTTGGTACCGGCGGGATCTCGATCACCGGCGCGGAATGCGTGAACAAGTCGTTCCCCGGGTTCTGGGACGCCCTCTCCGGGGTGATGGAATGAGGCGGGTCGTGCTCTTCGGGTACCGGGGGACCGGCAAGACTGCCATCGGGACGGTGCTTTCCCGACGGCTGGGCGTGCCGTTCCTTGACACCGACGCCCTCATCGAACAGAAAAGCGGCCGCACGATCCCCGATATCTTCAAAAATGACGGGGAGGAGCGGTTCCGGGCGCTGGAACGCGAGGCTATCGCCGGGCTCCCCACACATGATGTCGTTGTTGGCACCGGGGGCGGCGTAGTCATGGACCCGGAAAACATGGAGCGCCTGCGGAGAGATAGCGTCTGCGTGCTGCTCGCCGCAGACCCCGCGACCATCGGGCGCCGGCTCGCAAAGAGCCCCCGCCCGCCGCTTACCAGCCTGACCCCGGATGAAGAGATTGCGCAGGTGATGTCCCGCCGGCGCTGGCAGTACGCCGCATCAGCAGACTTCTGCGTGGACACGAGCACGACATCAACAGAAGAAGCAGCAGGCCGGATCCTCTCCCTTCTTAAAGAGGGCACCGTCCCCCCGCAGGTGCAGGAGGCGGCGTTCCGGTGGTTTGTGGCCGACGCTCCCGGAGCACCCGAACTCCAGCGGCTGGAATCCCTGCTGACCGGTCCCGACCGCGATGTGCAGACCCGGTTCCTCGGCATCGCCGGCTACCCCTGTTCCCACAGCAAAAGCCCCCTGCTCTTCAACCGGCTCTTCGAGCGGTACCACCTGAACTGCCATTACACGCGGTTTGAGGACCCGTCAGTCGCGACGATCCTGCAGGTGGCCCGGGACATCGATGCAAAAGGGCTCTCGGTCACCATCCCCTTCAAACGGGCCGTGATGGCATACCTCGACGAGATCGATGATGATGCGGCACAGCAGATCGGCGCGGTCAACACGGTAGTCTTTTCCTGCGGGGCGGCGCACGGATGGAACACGGACTGGCTGGGCATACAAAAACCCCTTACCGGCTTTTCAGGCACCCGTGCGGTGCTGCTCGGTGCCGGGGGCGTCGCAGCAGCGGCTGCCTACGCGCTTACGAACCTGGACATGGAGGTCACGATCCTGAACCGGACGACGGAGAAAGCGCGGACGCTTGCGGAACAGTTCGGCTGCCGGTGGCGTGCGTGGAACGGCTTTGACGGGATGAACCCGGATCTGGTCGTGAACGCGACCTCTCTTGGCATGCAGCCGGATACGAGAAGCCCGCTGCGTGACGATCAGCTCAAAAAGGAGATGACCGTATTTGATCTTGTGTACACACCTCCGGTAACCCCCCTGATTGCGGCTGCACGAAAAGCCGGCTGCACAACCATCACCGGTACCGAGGTCTTTATCCACCAGGCACAGGAGCAGTTCCGGCTCTTCTTTGGGATCGACGTCCTGAAACGGTCATCAGGGAGATACTGGCATGAACACCTTTGGCAGGAATTTGCAGTCACGACGTTTGGCGAGAGCCATGGACCGGCAGTCGGCGCCGTTATCGACGGGTGCCCGGCCCGTCTCGCACTATCGACCGGCCGACATCCAGCCGCTGCTCGACCGGCGCCGGCCGGGCACGTCCCCGCTCATGTCGGCCCGGAGCGAGAGCGACACGGTCGAGATCCTCTCGGGAGTGTTTGAAGGACAGACCACCGGCGCGCCCATCGCGCTCCTGGTGAGAAACCGGGACGTGCACTCCGAGGACTACGAGGCGCTCCGGGAGAAGTTCCGGCCCGGCCATGCGGATTTCACGTACCAGGAGAAGTACGGTATCCGGGACCACCGGGGCGGCGGCCGGAGCTCGGGCAGGGAGACGGTCGGCCGGGTCGCTGCCGGGGCCGTGGCGCTGAAGTACCTCGCGACAAAAGGGATCGCGGTTACCGGCCGGATCGTGTCCGTGCATGGCAAAACCGCCCCGCAGGAGATCGAAGCATGAGATCCTCGCGGCAAAGGCGGCCGGGGACTCGGTGGGCGGGATTGCGGAGATCGTGGCCACCGGCTGCCCGGCCGGGCTCGGCGACCCGGTCTTCGGGAAACTGGACGCGGCGATCGCCGGCGCCATGATGGGGATCGGCGCGGTGAAGGGGGTCGAGATCGGCGATGGGTTTCTCGTTGCGGGCCGGTTCGGGAGCGAGAACAACGACCCGATGACCGCGACCGGGTTTTCCAGCAACCATGCGGGCGGCATCCTCGGCGGGATCTCGTCCGGGCAGGAGATCGTTGTCCGCATCGCAGTAAAACCCACGCCGTCGATTGCAAAAGTCCAGCAGACCCGGGATATCCATGGGAATGCGGTGGCAATCACCGTCGGCGGCCGGCACGACCCCTGTATCGTGCCCCGGATCCTCCCGGTGGCAGAGGCGATGCTTGCGCTCGTGCTCGCCGATGCGGTGCTGGAGCAGGAGAAATACCG
>CAWDSU010000003.1:0-29887 GCA_963805035.1 uncultured Methanoregulaceae archaeon
CTCATCAGGGTCTTCATGCCAGACGGCGAGATGACCCCGACGGTGTCCGGGATGTTGATGATCGTGGCCCCCGCGACTGCGGTGCGGCAGACCTCGACAAGATAGTCGGCGTCCGTCCGCGTCGCGTCCATCGGTGAGAACATGCACTTATCCACGTGCCCCCGGATGTACCGGATAATCTCGCTTGTAATCGCGAGCACCTGCTCCCGGCTCTTGTTGATGGTGTTCTCCCGCTGGATGTCCGATGTCGGGACAAACACGTGGATCATGTCGACATCGCAGTCGATGCAGGCATCCACATCGTTTTTCACCGACCGGGCAAGACCGCAGACATTGGCCTCGAGGCCGAGATTCTTGATGGCGGCTACGGTCTCTTTCAGCGGCCGATGACGCAGGGAAGCCTGCCTCAATGGTATGGACGCCGATAGCGGAGAGCTGATGGGCAATCTCAATTTTCTGTTCAAAGGTGAATGCTATCCCCGGGGTCTGTTCACCATCCCGGAGCGTGGTATCAAAAACGGTCACGTCTTCATGCGCACGGCTGTCCGTGAAGAAGACGATCCCCCGCAAAATCCTTGCGAGCCATACCAGATCATACGTCCGCGGATTATTTAAAGAAACCCTGCACCGCCCCGTTTTCGCCGTTCCCACCCAGGTAACCGTGGCAATGGTACGATATGTTTAATCGGAAATTGTCCCTACATTACTAGGCAGTGCCCCGCCTTTAACTCAGCCTGGTAGAGTGCGCGGCTGTAGTATGGTTTGCCGATTGAGGCAACTGCGCGGCTACCGCGATGTCCCCGGTCCGAATCCGGGAGGCGGGATATACTGTATCAAAATGCCCGGTAGTGTAGCGGCCTATCATGATTGCCTGTCACGCAATCGACTCGGATTCGAATTCCGACCTGGGCGTCAACTTTTAAGAATTCTTCAGTAGATTCTTGTGCGTTTTCTCTTTCCGTTGGTTTAAACTCTACTACTGACGAGAGATTTTTGACGTGAATATTTTGTTCTGAATCGGATGGTGTAAACTGCTTGTTTTCCATTGCAATAAAAAATCCGCCATCGACTTTGTAAATGGATACAGGTTTTCCAATCAATGCGCGTTCACTATTCCAAGGGAATCTGATGTAAGGAGCGATGAATCCCTGTTTAGGTGCCATCCTCTTAACAGTCGTATTTGTAATCAATTCCATTTACTTCACCTTCAGTGTCTCTTTTATCTCTCTAATATCGGTTTCAATGGATGCCAGACGTTGATCAATACTACTCTTTGAATTAGGACGTTCAACTTTTGGTTCACTTGTTGCATCATCATAAGGAACAAGCAGAAATGCGCGCTTACCCTCGTGCTCTGTTTCATAGATTCCAACCGTCTGACCTATCGCATCTTCACAGGATTGAGGCAAACGAATAAGGGGATATGTGATATTCGGTTTTGGTGTTACTTTGCCAATTTTTGATCTTCCAATAACTCGCACTGGTATCACCATTGAACTGTGTAATGTTATACAACTAATGTTATCTAACAGTATCTATTTGTTACAAAAACCGTGTCAAATCTTTTATATAGTAGTAACACTATAAAGTGAGACTCCGTAACGGAAAACTGTGCTACAATACCAACGCCTAAAAATAACAGGCAGGAGAAATCATTCCGCGAGATGACTCCCTTCTTTTCAAAATACTAGCACATGACTGCGACGGATAAAAGGAGTTGAAGACTATTTTCAATAAAACAGCAGGTATAGAGGCCTCGTCACCCTGTGGCGGAGCACAGTATAGCACAATTAACTATCCCAAGAATGCACAGGCATTGATCTCTGAATATTCAATCCTTACTTTCGAGGGAAAGAATTACGTATATAAGAATGGCGTATATCGAGAGGATAAGGGCACGATCAATAGTGCGATCACGCAATTGCTTCTTAATTGCGGTTTGAAAGGAACTGCATCGTTCACGTCACCATCACAGCAGATAAGGTGTATCATCTCAACATCGACAGTTGTAGATGAAAATCCATTCAATAAACGGAATGATCTGCTCCCTGTTAGGAATGGTGTCATAAAGATTGATAGCAACGGCAAAATTGAATTGATGGATCACTCTCCAGAGTATCGTTTCACATATCAATTGCCGATTAACTTCGATTCCAAGGTGGATAAGAGCGCAGTAATCGAATATCTTACGTCAACGGGTTGTGATGTAGAAATCCTTTTACAGATTCCAGCACACGCCATGCTTTCGAAGAGAGGAATGAATTTTAAAAAGTGTTACCTCTTAAAGGGTGAAAAGAATTCGGGTAAGACGGTCTATCTTAACCTTTTAGCCAAGAGGCTGTTCGGAAAAGATAATTGCTCTAGCCTTGCTCTTGATGAACTCGCCAATAACACACATGCCTCATTTGGGCTTGTAGGAAAATTAGTGAATATCTGTGATGAATTGCCGCGAATGAAACTCTATGATCTGGCCTTGTTCAAGAGATTAACTGGTGGAGGAGTTGCCTCTATCAACCGTAAGTATTGCGATCCTTTTGAATGGGATTGTGATACCACGTTCATCTTTGCGGCCAACTACTACCCTGATGTCCCAAATGATCCTGCATTTTGGGAGAGATGGATCCTCGTAGACTTCAACGAGGCCTTCAAGATTGATCCTACATTTGAGGAGAAGGTATTTACCGAAGAGTTTATGTCGGCATTTCTCAACCTTGTCATTGAGAGGATCATTGCCATCAAGAAAAGCGGTATAAAATACGACTCTTGGAAACTCGTGCGAGAGAAATGGCTTCACAGCAGCGATCCATTCTATCGTTACTTCTGCACTTCTCTTGTGCGTGATGATGAGGCATTCACGGTCACTGCTGATCTCTATGCCCATTATAATAAACATAGAGAGACTTCAGAGGAGATGCCCTATCTTACGATAGAGGATTTCGGAAGAAAAATGAAGGCTTATGGGATAGAGAAAGGTCAGAGGACTTCAAAAGGTCACAAGAGGCAATGCCATCTTGGTGTAAAGTTGAAAGATGCATAACTATCCTAAAAGGATCTCTCCTTTTTTTACGTCATAAATCACAACATTCACAGGATTTTTTATATAACTATATGTAAGTTAAAATATTATATATCAAAGAAGTTTGTTGGATTATCCTGTGAATCATGTGTTTCATCCGTGAAATGGGCGAAAAAAGTTTTGAAGTTGATCCCCTTTCTCCTTCAGCGACCATTTATACAAAATTTATGAAAAATCATCAAACGCTCATTCAAATGAAATTAAGTCCCCTTATCAACTAAATACAAAGATACACTGGCAGAGAGACCATAATTATTTTCAGCAACTGCTTTATACAGTTCAGGTTCAAGTCCTGAAGTGTCGAAAGAACATCTATATGTAAAATCGTCTGCTATTGGAAAAGTAATTTCAGCACGTGGATTTATCGTATATTTTTCATTAAACAATTTTATTGCAACAGTTTTATCATCGCTTATACATGTGCCTTCAAAAACAATTTTATCCCCGAGGGTATACTCTTGATTTCCAATTGCAACAATAGTGGGTGCATATTTCATTCCATTTTTAATTAATAATAAATCTCTACCAATAATATAAATCGGAATAAGCATCGTGAAAACACAAATTATTAGAATTGTTATCACCGTGCTGTTTGATATTAATCCTGTATATGGATTTTTCAGCAATTCAAATGAAGCATTGACAAATACATTTCCCAAAAGACCTAGCATTATACCAATTACATAACCTTTCATCAAGGAAATTTCACTTTTAAGATAAGGGTGATTTTTTGGTAATCGAGGCCTCTTCTGAATATTTTGATTCATAATTTCTCAAAGGATATGTATCTCTAAAGAGGTTTCTATGGGTGAAAAACCATACAATCACCCTAATGCAATCATGTGTTCTTTTAAAATCACTAATTCTATTGTAAAATGGACACTTACCGTTATAAAATTCTTATACACATATCTTTTTTTAGTGGTGCAATGTTAAAAACACATCTGATTATAGAGGTATCTCGTATCCGAGATGTAAAACTCCAACAGGGATGACTACGAGATGTAAATTTTACGAATGTTTGAAGATGGCGAAAAAGACCTATGAAATCATTTCTTACGATAAAATAATTGGCATATCTTATTTGAATCTATATGGTCAAATCATTACGACCCAACAAATTGTGTGTTTGGAATTATTTTTATTTATTTTAATATAATTATATATACTAAAAACACACTTGAATTATGGCACCTACGATAATGGGTATACGACTTTATCCCAACGCACTTGCAATCTTGCCTTGGGGAACAATTCCTTCGGGAATCGATGGAACCACCGTCCCTTGCATTACTCATTGTGAGGTAAATTATGCATCCTCCATCAAACATACCCTCGTTTGTGAAGCGAACATGGAAGGTGATTCCGAACATATCTTTGTTACAGGTATGATCCGGTGCCACTCAAATCAATCATCTATTAAACCTTACACCCTTACAAGTATGAAGTTAGACTCCAATAACAGGGTTTATTGGCCATGGCCAAACTTAAATGAATTCAGAAAAATCAACGCAGATTACGATATTTTCTTTAAACTTGTGAAAATGTTTGCTGATCAGGGCCCAACGGTTGTTTGGGTTATCGATCAAGGCCCATTTACCGTTAAAATCCTTCCTCCCCCAGACCCCATCACTCCAAAGCCCTCTGCGTAAAATCAGAAATAAACTCAAAGGCCTTTTGGTATAATAATATATATTTGATATTTATAATACATTTCATGGCACTCATTGAAGCGATTGGAGTCTTGTGTGTTGGCATTATCGTAATGTGGCTGACGTTCTATTTTATTTCCCGATTTACGAGTTACACGGTTACAATACTTTTATCAATTATTACCATTCTATTTGCAGGGGCAGTCTTAAATTTCATTCAACTCGCGGATAAAACCGATTTCTGGTATTATCCAATCGGACTCGTAGTAGGGTTGGCTCTTTATGGGATAAATGCGAGAATTCACGCCCTTCCGGTTCTTAAGTTCGAAATGGTTAAGAAAGTATAAAAGTTCCTCATTAGGAATAGAAACCCTAAACAATTTATTAGCCGATTTGGTGGCCTTATCCGCTCTATTACTTGCATACTCCTAGCAAAGCGAGAATCCATACAATTGCCCAAATTCAATAACTTGCTCTTTTAAAATCACTAATTTGATTAGTAACTTAAGAATTTTAGAGATGAATTCTTTGTAAAATGCTCTAAAATTCTATACACATAACTTTTTTTTACTGCGCTAATGTTAATGCGATGATAAAATTCCATTTTTCAGACGTAAATAATTATAAGTAAAACCTCTTCTTCTCCCTCAAAAGGCTACAAAATCCATATCAAGCAACGAGTATATACTTGGAAAAATAATACCTCTCTGTGATAACGGGTGGAACATGACACTGATCCTGCATATGCAATAGATCAAATCAACTCTTTCTTAAGTGAACTTGGTGATCTTCAACAAATAGATTGTGAAAATCCTGATAACGAGAGAGAGATAACCAAATTATTGATAGATATTAGGGGTTTGCTTCGCACTAACTTTAATGATGCCGATAAAAAACTTCAAGATCTCGAAAAAGATCGCAGTTCATATTCAACAAAACACTCCTCTGATCAGGATGACGCAGTGATAAGACAAAAAAACTTTGAAAACGACCTTGAAATAATAAAATATCACCTAATTGCATATAAAACGGAATTAGAATCAATTGATAATTCAAGACGAAAAGCAGAGAGAGAAGAGAATGAACCAAATTCAGTTATAAAATATCTATTTGATCAATTTGGAATAACTCACATTTTCAAAAATATTGGTGATAAGACCTCTTGGAAAATTACGTGGCAATTTAACGATGCACTGATTCTATTCATATTCTTATTCTATACGTTCTATGTTTCCAAACTTATCACATGGGATCTTCTGTCGCCGCCTATGTTAATTCTAGAAATTCTTCTTCTCTTCCTCATGACTGAATTTGTTGGTGCTAACACTTCATTTTTCAAGGGTCTATTTTTCAGTGAAGAGAAAGCAAATTATTTCCTTCGTAATTTTACAACCTACAAAACAACTGACATTGAAAAGGATCTTCGAAATTTAAATTTCTCTCCAAAAAATGTTCAACTTCTTCTTGAAATTATTATGTTAGATAAAAAGAAAATACCGTCTTATGTCGTGGATGAAATTCTTACATACAGTTCTCTGTCCCCAGAAAATATCAATACAATTTTCTCAAAAATAATTCATTCGTATGAACTACCGAGAGATCTAATAATTAATTTATTAATTAAATATCAAAACCAATTATCGTCAGATAATCTAGATAATCTCTATACAAAATACAAGAATGATAGACAAATTGTTAAATTAATCTTCACCACTCAAATTGATAGTCATTCGTTAACAAATAAAGAATCAACTAATGAAGATTTTATTAATTATTATGATCGCTTCTACAATAATGAAGAAATTAGATCTTTAAAAAACAAGTTGATCGCTAAAGCCCAAATAAAACCTTCATGGTATCGAGTTGTTGCACTGGTCACGTTGTGGCCTACATACTGTGCAATGCTATTAATCGTAGGTTTCGTATTCCTCCATTTACCTTCTGCACTTTGGCCATTAATCGTTGAGTTGGCATTAATTTGTAGTATTTTTATTATGGCATTTCTTTTTAAAACGATTATCAATCCGTATATTTCCGAGACTAGAGAAAACACAAGGCAAAAAATTTTGGATCTATAGTATCACTCCCCCAAAGATCCATATATTTTTTACATTTTCTGGTAATAACTGCTTATATGAAGTCACGATGATAGATGAAACTAAATATCTCAAGGGGCTAGGCTGTAAAAAGAAGTGGATAAGCCCATGCTCCAAAATCGATTTGGCTGCTCCACACAATACAAAATTATATTGTTTAGAGCACATGCAATCCAAAGTGGTGTGATTGTCCCTGTTGCATTTTTGGGATGGCTAATTAATGCTATTTCAATTGATTAAAATGGAGATAAGGACGTGGGAACGTTCCGCCACATCTACATTAAAAATTTACTTTTCCTCTTTATGTTCTAAATAAAAACCTATTAATCGATTAATAATAGTGTCATAACTTTCTGACTTCTTACCTAGATCCGCCAATTTTTCCCTTGTTTCAGTCTGGATCTTAATTGTAGTCAGAGACATGTCATTTTATTCTGTGGAGGTATGGGTAAGTATGTAATTATCATACATTTGGATAATTTTATCCTGTGTGCATACCTAATACAATCTTCATGCAACGCCATTTGTTTTTTGGAATAGGTATCGTGTTCCTGATGATCCTTTGTGCTGGTTGTGCAAGCACTACGACCGCTAATGTTGCTCCTGCACAGACATTGACGCCAATGGTTAAGGCAACGGCGACAACAGGAAATGATTTTACTCTAGTGGAATCGCATGTGATGACTGGTGATTATGGAGTGCAGTATGTAGCAGGGACGGTTAAGAGCAACGTGAATAAGCAGTTTACCTACGTGCAAGTGACAGTGAACGAATATGATAAGGATGGAGCGCAAATAGGGAGCACACTCGCTAATGTGAACAACCTAGAGCCTTATGGGACTTGGAAGTTCAAGGCAGTTGTCATTGACAAAGATGCGGCTAGTTTCAAAGTGAAAGAAATAACTGGCTGGTAGCCATCTTTTTATTTTTGTGCATGGTGCGCTAGAATCGATTTGTAGGTTCCAATCAATGAGAATTTACATTGTTTAGAACAAGTGCGGGTAGTTTTGGTATAAGTCTGCATATGAAAGTGAATCCATCATTTTGATTAGAATTTCAATGATAAATTAAAGAGATAATGACGGACAAATCTTCACATCGCCCCAACATGCCATGTAACGCGCATAGACCGTTTCAGGAAGGAAATTTTTGTATGAAGTCCAATTGATTGAACTGCATCCGTGGCTCATTATGAAGTTCTTATTAGCATCGTTGAACCCAATTTCATCACTCTTTTGTTCGAAAAATTTTCTTAAGTCTCTTTGTTGAAGATTCCCTGCCGTGTGTTTCATGGGGATTGGATGATACTTAAACCATCTCTGTAAGCCAAGGTAATCAAATACTAAATCCTTATCGGTTTTCGCTTCAATGATCTTTTTAATGAGTGGAATGAGGACAGGATGTAACGGCACATAATGTTCCATTCTGATCTTGTCCTGTAATGCCTCTACTTTAAGAACAGGTGGATTTTGAGCAAGGGCTGTTTTAAACTGGCCTACTGTTAATCGGGATGTTGTTATGGCTCTTTGTCCTGAATAAGAAAGGAAGAGTATCGCAGTTTGGAAGTTTAATTTTCGTGTATCCGTTGGCTCTGGATCATTGGCTATTGCATTTAGTGCCTTTTCAATGTCCTCTTGAATGATAATGCGCGATGTCATTAACTTGATTATCTGTCTGTTCTTGGGTCTTTCAAAGATGGAATGGTAGGACAGAATCTTGGGGTTCATTGTGAGTTTATAGAGATAATTAAAAAACGCGCGCGTGTAATTGAAACACTTCTCTAGGGCTGAAGTGCTCTTGCATTTTGTGAGGAAGAAGTCTGATAGTTGTCCAAGGGTAGTTGTATTGATTACTCCGTTAAGAGTTGTCCATATCTCCACACCTACTTTTTTGATGATGTTCACAGTGTTCCTGTTAATCGCGCGTGAACGATATTTAACAAAACTGTCTAATTCTTCTTTGGTAAAATAAACCGAATTTGAGTCTGAATTGTCGAGCCTGTCACGCAATCGACTCGGATTCGAATTCCGACCTGGGCGTCTCGTTCTCGGGCAGGAAGCCCGATGGATCTAAAAAGTCCGGCTGCACCTCCCAGTTTTTTGAATATGCAGGGGCCGCCCCGTCGGTAAGGGCGGCGTTCCTCGTTCATGGGGGTAGGGGGGTGACAGCCCCCATCTTCTTAATCCGTTTCTGGAATCTGAAAGGATCATCTCCTTGGGGGGTACCCCCTCCCCTCAGCACCGGACCCCCACCCCATCCTCCCTCAGCATGAGCAGGGGGATCCCCCCTCAACTCCTTCGGAGAGACCCCCGCTTCCTGTGGTCTTCCGACGGGAAGCTCCGTTTTCGCACCCACAAGTCAGGGATGTAGTCCCCCCTTGTGTACCATGAGGCATCCCCCTTCCACCTTTTCCTTTAGGCCCGGGGGGTACCCCCACCTCCCTCAGTGAAAGGGGGGACTACCCCCGGCATTCCAGCACCGGGACCTGCTGTTCGCGTGGAGCCTCTGCCGGAAGAGGGGGGGTCCCCCTCCTTACTCTGAGAAGGGAGGGGGCCTGCCGATCGTACTAAGGGTGGGGTACCCCCGGGTCATCCGGATCTGAGGGAACCCCACCCCCCTTTTGCAAAGTGGTGGGGGAGGGTGGTGCCCGCGATCCTGTCCCGAACCGGATCTGCAGGTGGATCTCTTCACCGGCCGCATTACCCGGATTAAAAAATCTTTCATAAACGTGACATAATGTTACATGCGCTTTCCGGACACGTTTATTGCCGATAATAAAAAACTGAATATATTGTCATTTCCTCGCAGAACCCACGAAGCCTCATCACCGGTGATCGGCGTAATCCTGATGCTCGTGGTCACCTTTATTCTTGCGGCGCTTGTCCTGCTCATGATGGTTCATCTTCCCTACCAGTACGATGAATCCATTCCTGCGATCTTCAAGATCACCAAGATCCGGCATGTTAACGAAAATGGAGTCATGAAATTTGACAGTTACATGGTTGTCAAGAATACGGGAACAACCGGCTATGTGAACCTGAATCTTTATGCGCTAACATACCGGAACGGGAAACTTCTGGAGTGTTCCATCACTACCATGAACGGGTATGCATACATCCCCACGCATCACTACCAGATCCAAACACTTGGGGGCCCGGGATCGCAGGGTCGGATATGGGATTCGAACGAACTTATCTCAATTAATTACAAGGACGGGACCTTTCACCCGGGCGATGTTGTGACCTTCGAGGTCTACGATGTGGTCACCCAGCAGATCATCTCACGCCACACGTATACTGCATAAAAGATTATGAAAAAATGGGCACGGATTGGCCTTGATATTTATTCATCGAGCCTTTTAAACACGCCTTTTTTGCATTTAAGAATTTTGCATTCCGGACAGCGCCACGTGTCCGGCAGATCCTCGAACAGGACTCCCGGGGGAATCCCCTGGGTTTTATCGCCTTTTGCCGGATCATAGATATAGTGGCATTCAAGACATATCCAGCGGGCGGGTTTTACTGTCTGTTGCGTCATCAGGTTACCTTGACATTTCTTTTTCATCCATCTACCTTGCCAGATATGAAATCTCCTGTAGGGGCAGCACGGGGGTATCTCCTCTCCTGCTGGAATCGTGAGCAGTTACGTGATAAAACTGTGAATGGCCCGGGCAGTGAGCCGGGCGACCCGGAGGGGTTCCGGGATCTTCCCCTCACAGGTAAATGATGTGCAGAGACGGCCGGCATCCGCAGGATCAAGCCCCCAGCTGCGGAGGTACATCTTCTGCCCGTCCGGCAGGATATGGGGGGTGCGTTTGCCCAAGTGGCGGTACGCGTCCAGCCGTGCGGTATCCCCGGGAAAATGGTGACAGATATCTCCCTCAAGTCCCGCGGACTCCTCATAGGTCACGCAGATGACCGGCAGCCCCGTACGATCGTGCACCCGACCGGGGTCGATAATATTGAAAAAGGCGATTACGCAGCCCGAAAGGAGGATCATGTTGATGTCCCGGCGGTCGAGGGCATGTACGATCGCAAGGACGCCGTCGGTCGCATCCATGCCACCGACCGTCACCCGGGAAACTGCACACCCGTCAATTATAAGGTCCTTGCGCATCACGATTCCGGCAAGGGTCGAATGCTCCCGCCCGGCATAACTCTCCGCGATGCCGAGTGCACGGAGGCCCTTTTTGGGGATATGCATAGAAGCACTTATGACAACCGGTTAAAAATACTATACCAATGAAATTCAACAAAGATGAGGTCTGTATCCTTCTCCCCACGCTCAACGAGAGCCTGACCGTCGGCCCGGTGATAAAAGAGTTCCGCAGTCTTGGGTATACCCACATCCTTGTCATCGATGGCAAGAGTTCGGACAACACCGTAAAAAATGCCCGGGAGGCCGGTGCACTGGTAAGGACGCAGTCCGGCAAAGGAAAGGGTAATGCAATCATCGAAGCGTTCGAGGTGATCGAGCAGCCGTATATCCTGATGCTTGACGGTGATGGCACATACTCCGCAAAGGATGCGGAGAAGATGCTCACCCCGCTGTTCCTTGGATTCGACCAGGTGATCGGCGACCGGCTCATCAACGCCGAGGAGGGATCGTTCTCACGCCTCAACCTCTTTGGCAACCACATGCTCAACCTCTTTTTCAAGCTTGCCCACAGCCGGGATCTCCATGACATCCTCTCCGGGTACCGGGCGTTCACAAAACTGTCTATCCAGCAGATGAATCTCAAGGAGACCGGATTTGAGATCGAGACTGAGATGTCGGTAGAAGCGGTACGGAACGGCCAGCGGATCATGGTGGTGCCTATACGGTACTCGCGCCGTCCGGGAACGCCGACAAAACTTTCCCCATTCCATGACGGCATTCGGATCGTCACCACGATCTACCGCCTGGCCCGGGTAAATAACCCGCTCTTCTACTTTGGTATCATGGGCCTGTTCACGTCACTGCTTGGGGGTCTTACCGGAGTCTACGTCACTTTAGAATGGTTTCATCATGTCGAACATATCCCGCTGACAATTCTCACGGTACTTCTCATCGTCGTCGGTATCGAGATCTTTATGTTCGGGATGATCTCGGATATGCTGCTAGTCTTCCACCGGGAGATCATACGGGAGATCCAGTTAAACCAGCCGCCACGACAACCGAAATAATATACAATAAAAAATGGGATTCGATATTTTTTGGTTATTTTGAAACGAATTTGTTGCCCTGTAGAAAACCCATTTTATGAGATCTTAAGGCCCCCCTTGCGCCAACCCTGCCCCATTGGGGGCGGGGGGCGCATGTGATGCCTCGGGTATTACCTGTACAAAAATTTTCTGTGTTTTTTGTGTACAGGTAATACGATACTATCGCAACCGGGGCGCCATGAGCGGCGGGGCGGAGCCCTTGGAGCGTCAAGTAATTCTTAATGATTTCTACAGAGCAGAATTTGTAGTATTTTTAAAGAAACATCTTTTTGAATGCGATGACCTTGCATGCATGTTCAGCAAGCGACGTGAGCAGGAACGCCTCATCAAGCGTTGTGCCGGCGGCAAATGTCCCGTGTCCCCGTGCAATGACCAGCTTGTGGTGCTGCATCAGGTATGCAACTGCATCCGCAAGGTCCTGAGTTCCCGGGGTCCCCGATGTCACCGGAATGAGGGAACAGAACATGAGGCCCTCGCTGTCCAGCGGGCGGATCTCATCTGTCACAAGAGATGCAGCGACCGCATATGGCGGGTGGGCGTGCACAATCGCCCGGTACGGGGTTTTTTGGTATACCGCGAGATGGACGCGGTACTCACTTGATGCATCTTCCGGGACCTCACCGTTAAACGGCACAAAGACCGGTTCTCCCGGGGTATCGAGGAAGGCCCCGGTTTTTTTTATAAAAAAACCGTCATCCCTGTCCCGTACGCTTATGTTCCCGAAGTTTCCGCCGACAAGGTGTTCGGCAAACAACCGTTTTCCTATCCGTTCAAAGCCATAATCCTGCATCCGTCGCACCTCTTTTTGGTACACCAACTTTTGGCGTATTCAACTATATGGGCATGGGTCTGGTGGTACACATGGGTTTCCTCTTCAAGCACGCTCTCAAAAAGGGCCTTGAGGCCGGCGCGGGGAGTGGTAATCCCGGCACACCGGGCGATGCGTTCGGTGTAAGCATCAATGACAAAACTCGGGCGCCCAAACCCATAGCAGAGAATGCTGTCCGCAGTCTCTTCACCGATGCCCTTCACACCGAGTAACCCTTCACGGAGGGTTGCTGTCGGTAGGGTATCCATGCCGGCTGTCCCTTGGCAAGTTCCCACAACAAAGGCCGCAAGCGCCTTGAGCCGGCGCGTCTTTATCCGGTAAAACCCGGTGCACCGCACGGCCGCCTCGATTGCTGGTATATCTGCCGTATTCAGGGCAGCCATCGTACACAAGTTCCGCTCTTTGAGCAGCTGAAGTGCCCGTTCCACATTCTCCCACCGGGTCTGCTGGGTCAGGATCGCGCCGATCATAACCTCTTCGGTATCTCCCGGCCACCAGGGGATCTCCCCGAACCGGGCCTTGAGGATATTGACAATCTTTCCGGCCTTCGCGGCATTGTTACCTGAATAGGATGCCGACATCCCGCATCTTGTTATACCGTGCAATATTAAGCACCAGCGGTGTGAGCGATTCGATGAGTGGTGAAACGGCAAGCGGACCGGCGTTGAATGCCTGAAGTTTTGAAATACGGTTCACTATCTCCATCACCTGCTGCTTGGCGTCCTCATCGTCACTGCAGACCGGCACCGAGTAGGCCAGGTCCTCGTCCAGCGCCTTCCACCGGTTGGCGGCGATAGTATTGAACGCACAGCAGAGTCGTGTCTCTTTTGGCAGGAGTTTTTTTATCAAGAGCGCTGCCGATCCTTCCGGCGGAGGAAGAAAAACGAAGTGATCCTGCTTCTCCATCGGGTTGACCGGGCTTATGACAATCTTGTCCTCAAACCCGTGCAGGGTCGAGAGTGTCGGAACGACATGCCGGAACGGGATTGCAAGTATGACCACCTCTGCCCTGTCCACCGCGTCCTGATTGGTAACGCCGCAGAGTGAACAGTTCTGCCCCCGGTTTTTGAGGGTCTCCCGGGTGATCGTGCAGCTTTCTTCGGCTTTGTCCTGCTCCCGCGAACCGACCACCAGGTCAAAGATCGGGGAGAGGCGCATGGCCATGCCTTCCCCGATATCCCCGGTGCCGCCGACAATGCCGATCTTCACTTATCCCACCAGCGGTTGGAGCAGTTTTTCGAGCGTTACGGCATCGGTGACGCCTTCCATCGTCTGGACAACCTTCCCGTCCTTCTCGATGATCAGGGTTGGAACCACGCGGATCCCGTATTTTTCCGCAAGATCCATGTGTTCGTCAACGTCCACTTTTTGTATCTCGACGGCGTCGCCCAGTTTCTTTGCCAGCTCCTCGATGATCGGTGTCTGCATCCGGCAGGGGCCGCACCATGTGGCAAAAAAGTCGTACAGAACAGGTCTCGTCATGTAATCATACCCTGTAGAGTAGTCGGTTAAAAAAAAGATAAATCTATGGTTTTGTTATTCGGAGAGGATATCCATGATAATCCTGCCGTAAGCCGGCCGGGTCACCAGCACACCGATGATAACACCCATCATAGTGATGATGGCAAATCCCTTGAGTGTGGAGAGGTCCATGAGTGCGAGCGGCAGCATCGCAATCAGCACTGTTGCTGCGGCGATCACGATGATGGTGAGCGCCCGGGCAAGCCTCTTTAAGTAGACATTTGGCGACGGGACAATCCCTTCGTGCAGGATCTCATCGGTGATCACAACCAGCTGGTCGATACCAGTACCCAGCACGGCGATAAGCCCGGCGACGGTCGGGAGATCCATCTGGAACTGGATTACACTGATAAACCCGAGCAGGATCACGATTTCGGATGCGTTGATCAGCACCATGGGGAGCACGATCCGCGGTTCGCGGTAGCGGTAGAAGATCACAAATGCAACCATGATGAGCGCAAGGATGCCTGCGATCAGGCACATTTCCATGTAATGCTGGCCGAGGGACGCGGATGTCGAGCCGGAACCGGCGACTGATACGTCTACCGGTAGCGCACCCGCACGGAGCTGAATCTCAAGGTCTGTTGCCTCCTGCATTCCGTTCGTTCCGGTTCCCGTGGAAGCAAACAGTTGACGGACGGGTCCGCTCTGGAGCGATCCCGCCAGTCCCGCAGACAGCGGCGCCGAGTACACGCTCTTGTTGTCGAGGAGCATGGTGAGTTTGTGGTTGCTCGGGTCGGTTGTTGCGCCGTAATTGATGGCTGCATTCTGGAATGTGGAAGCTCCATCCTCACTTAAGGTGAATCCGACGCCCCAGTTCCCGCTGCCGGCCGGTGACTGGCTGGGTACCTCGACACTCGTTATGGAATCCCCGTAGAGGACGTGTTCGGTTGAGTTACCCGTTGTCTGGATACGGATCTCGAATTTGCCCTGCTTCCCGATGATCTGCTGGGCCTGGTTCATATCGACGCCAGCCATCTCCACCCGCACGTACTGGGCGACGCCGTTCAAACCCGTGATAGTATTGACTTTTGCATCCTTAGTGCCCATCGAGTTGATCTTATCTTCAAGGATCTGCTTTGCGAGATCAGCCGTAGTCGATGATATGCCGGGCTGGTAAGAGACTACGGCCCCGCCTTCAGCCTCAAAGTAGGGCTCGAGCTCTGCCTGCGTATAGGATTTACGGATCTCGAGGTGATTGGCATCGACCTGTACTACATCAGTATCGAGGCTCTTGGAGAGGTTGGCAACAAAAGTATCGACTGGTTCTGTTGTTGTGAACCCGACCACTTCTGCCTTGAATTCGAGCTGGATCCAGGATCCCTGCTGGAAATCGAGACCGTACTGGAGGTTCGTCGTTAAATTTCCGGTGCTGTCAAAGTGCGGGTAAATGGCAACGACCGAAAGGATCAACAGGATGATCAGCGTGAGTACCCGCCAGTCACTAAAGAGATCCTTCATCCTTTCCTGCTTCATTTCCCGCCTCCTTTGAGGACATACCATTTCAGTATGCCTACGTTCGTGAGCCAGGTGTTGAGGATATCAAAAATAAGCCCCATCAGAAGGACTGCTGAGATCTCTTCGACCACCTCAACCTGCCCAACCCAGGATACAATGAGCAGCACGGTGACCGCGGCAATTGTTGTCGAGGTCATGATAATACCGGTACGGAACGCTCCGGTCAGCTTGTCATTGAGTTTTCCCTGCCGTTTGAGCACCCTCGTGGTGAGCAGGATATCGCTGTCCACGGAATAACCGATCAGCATGAGCAGTGCCGCGGTAGTCCCAAGCGAAAGCTGGATGCCCACGACATTCATCATGGCAGCGGTCATGACCATGTCGGCAAAGGCTGAGAGGACGACAGCACAGGACGGGACAAAGGTCCGGAACGAGACAAAGACCACGATTGCCATGCCGATAAAGGCAATGATGAGGGCGATAAAGGCCTGGTCCTGCAGGGTTTTTCCAAATGATTCACCGATCTGGTTGATCTGTGCATCAGGGTATTTGCTTGCGACCAGTGCAGTCAGGCTCTGGTACTGCGCATCACTCATCGTCCCGAATGTGATGAACTTCCCGTTGTTTAAACCCTGACTGATACTCACGAGCGGATAGCCGGCAAATTCTGACTGGATCTGAGCGGCAGTATCAGAAGTGATCACCGTCACGGCAGTCCCCCCGGAGAAATCTATCCCCGGTGTGACCGGCATCCCCATCGTCACCGTAACGTACGCAAGCACCACCAGCGATATGGCCAGCAGCACCATCGGGATTATCACCAGTTGTTTTGGTGAATATTTTTCGATATTGTAATGGAATAATCCCATGGTATATTCATCTGTTCATCTACGATTAAATAATTACCAGATAACAGGTGATGCCCGCACACTTTTTTTAGTGCCGGTACAGGTCCCGGCACCCGGGTTAATTTCGCAGAATATCTCTGTACCCTCCCGGAACAGCGGGATTTCCGAACGGGGTTTTTAAAACGGGAAAAAGCAAAAATTATATATGCAGAAAGCCGTGACACTACCTCATGAGATCTCAGTTTGAGATCGAACAGATGATTGAGGGCCGTCTGAGGTCGTATCTCTCACGGGATAAGACCGGCATCCGCCGCGAGGTGCTCCGGCTCCTCCTCCGGATCAGGCAGACGACCATTGCAGACATTCTTGCCGAACTTAAAGAACAGTTCTCGGTTTCATTCCACACGATCGCATCGATGGTCGGCATCATTGCCTCCCGCATCGGCATCCTGAGAGTCAGCCGGAGCGCCGTGGGAGTAACGACCTATGAACTCAAGGAGAAGTATGCCTCCATGGTTGTCCGGCTCGTAGGCGCATGAACATCGGGCCCTCACTATAACCATAACCGTTTTTTAATTCGGCCTTACAATACTACTGGCATAATGCCTTGGTATCCTTCTGATTCGTCCGGAGTTTCCCGGATCGCCATTTCTCCCGATGTCATGGACTATATCGAGAAGAGGGACTGCGATTTTCGCATCTGTACTTCCTGCGGTGGCCCGATCCTCCTCCCGGTACGCATAAAGCCCCCGAAAAAAAGTGATGTGCTTCTCCAGGCCGCCCGCCATATCATCTATATCTCCATACATCAGGTCCGTTTCCTCGATGAAATTCGGACCGACATGATTCCTTTCTTTGAAGAAGAGCCGGAAGGGCACGACCAGAGATGAGTTACGAAGAGCTGACCCATACCGCAGATGTGAAGATCCGGGCCTGTGCCGCCACGCAGGATGCCCTGTTTTCCGAAGCTTGCCAGGCGCTGATGCAGGTGATGTACGGGGGAGACCGGCATGGCGGGACACGGCGGGTTATCGATATCAGTGCATCAGACCGGGAATCGCTTCTCTGTGATTTCCTGTCGGAAGTGCTGTATGTCTCGGAAGTGGACGGGCTGGTCTTCAGGTATGCTGACGTACGCCTCGACGGGATGCACCTCCATGCGGTACTTGACGGCGAACCGTTTGATCAGGCGCGGCATAATATGGGAACGGAGGTAAAGGGCATCTCGTACTCGGGTATGTCCATAACAGAAAGTACCAAAGGATATATGCTGGACATCTTATTTGATGTATAGCGGGGGTGAGGAGATGCTTGACGGTGTGATACGGGTCGGTGCAGATGAATGGGAGATCCCGGTCGGATATGTGCCCGGCATGCGGGTGCCGGGGAGGTTTTTTCTTTCTGACGCACTTGCGGCAATTCTTGAACCGGGTGCAGTTCAGCAGCTGGCAAATGTCGCCACCCTGCCCGGCATTGTCCGGTATTCGCTTGGCATGCCGGATATCCACTGGGGATACGGGTTTCCCATCGGCGGCGTTGCCGCGTTTTCTCTTGAAGAGGGTGTCATCTCCCCCGGGGGCGTCGGTTTTGACATCAACTGCGGGGTCCGGCTCTTTACCACGCCGCTCAGAAGGGAAGATATAAAAAAGGCCCGCGATTTCATTGAGTCCCTGTTCCACGCCGTACCAACCGGTGTGGGCGCAAAGAGCTCCCTGAAAGTTTCTCCCGCTGCGCTTATGGCCATGATGGAAAAGGGGGCTGGCTGGGCGGTGGATGCCGGGTACGGGGTTGAACGGGATCTTGCCCGGTGCGAGGAGAGCGGCGCAATGAAGCAGGCTGACATCCGTGCGGTCTCGGCAAAGGCCCGGGCACGGGGGACCCCCCAGGGGGGAACGCTCGGCTCGGGCAACCACTTCCTTGAGCTTCAGGTTGTCAGCGAGATCTACGATCAGACGGCAGCGGCAGCGTTCGGTCTTTCACCGGGCCAGATCTGCTGCATGATCCATTGCGGCTCGCGGGGCCTTGGCCATCAGGTCTGCACTGACCATCTCAAGATCCTCGAATCGGCGACAAAAAAATACCATATCACGCTCCCGGATCGCCAACTTGCCTGCGCCCCGATTCAGTCCCCGGAAGGGACCGCTTATTTTGGCGCGATGGCTGCGGCGGCGAATTATGCGTGGGCCAACCGGGCAGCTGATCATGCACGCGGCACGCCGGGAGTTTGAACGAATGTTTGGTATTGAGTATGAAAGCATGCCGCTTGTCTACGATGTCACGCATAACGTGGCAAAAATTGAGGAGCACACGGTTGACGGGCAGAAGGTCAGGCTCTGCGTCCACCGCAAGGGTGCCACACGCTCGTACGGGCCGGGAACTCCGGGTTTACCGGGAGATCTTGCCGCGATCGGCCAGCCGGTGATCATTCCCGGCAGCATGGGGACGTCCTCGTACATCCTCAAGGGAACTGCGACAGCGATGGAGCGGACCTTTGGCAGCACCTGCCACGGCTCGGGGCGGGTGATGAGCCGTTCGCAGGCAAAGAAGAAGCTGACCGGAAAAGAGGTGGCCGACCATCTTCTCAGCCAGGGGATTATCGTGCGGGCGCCCAATGAAGCGGCGATAGCCGATGAAGCGCCGGAGGTCTACAAGCCCAGCAGCGAGGTGGTGCAGATTGTCCACGATGCCGGCCTCTCCACCCTGATCGCCCGGCTCTCCCCGATCGGGGTGATCAAAGGGTGAGCTGCCGGGCGGGATTTGTCTGGGAGACATCCCAGCATTTTGTACGGTATATCGAAGACTGTGGTATCCCCTGCGAACTGGTCACCCCATACATGCTCGCCGCCCCGTATTTCCACGGATCGTTTTCCTGCCTTATCATCCCTACCGGGTTTGCAAACCCGGCTTACTGCCGGCTGCTCCCGGCCCTCCGGGCGTCTTCAGGCCGCATACAAAAATTCGTGGAGAATGGCGGCAACCTCCTCGTTTTCGGGGCTGCCATCGATCGGCCGTATGCGTACGACTGGCTGCCGTTCCCGGTCACCTACCGGCATGATGTGTTTCCCCGGCAGGTCACGTGCGGACCATCGGAGCTCGGTGCAGCTCTCGTGGAGGATTATGATCTCTCCTGCATCGAATGCGACGGCTCGTTTCCATCGCACGGCGGGATTATTGCCGGGTCCTGCGGGGATTCGCCGGTGATTATCGAGAAAACGGTAGGGAAAGGCACCGTGATCGTGACCAGCGTCCACGAGTATCCCTCGCGTGCGTTTGTCAAAAAATTCTGTTGTCAGGGCACGCAAACCTTATTCTAGCAGGAATAATACCAGATTGATAAGAGGTATATCCGATGGACCGTTACACGTTTTGCGAAACTGCGGAGGCAGCAGATCTTGAACCGGTGGTCCTTGCCATCCATGAGATCATCCACCGCCTGCCGGTGACGGCGAAATCGTTGCAGAAGCCCGGCATCCGGATCGAGGACGGCCGGGTGATCGACCGCAATTATACCGGCCCGGTGCTCGAACAGGCCATCGCATCGAACAAGGTGATCAAGACCACACCGGAGAAGGGTGCATATAAAGGAGTGCCGGTAACGGTCGCCCCGATCCATGACCACGAAGGGAAGGTGATCGGGGCCATCGGGGTTGTCGATGTCACCGGGATCTTCGATCTCGCTACGCTGATGGAGCACCAGTCCGCAATCCTCAAGCAGGTCTGCGGGAAGGACCCCTGCCCGCTGCCGGAAGAGGCCAGCGGTTCCCGGAGATGATATTTTGCCCGATTCTGCATTCAGGGTCATGGCAGTTCTCGAAAAGGCGGATGGCCCTGTTTCCGGAGAGGCCATCAGCAACGAGCTGGGCATCACCCGTTCTGCGGTCTGGAAGCATATCAACGAACTGCGCATGATGGGGTACGATATTTCGTCATCCCAGAAGGAGGGGTACCGGCTTACCCGCATGAGCAACAAGCTGCTCCCTTATGAGATCCACAAGAAACTGCATACGAAGTTTATCGGCAAGAAGATGCGGTACCTGGAGAATACCCCTTCAACCATATGGGCCGGAAAACAGCTCTGCGCTGAGGGCGATGTGGAGAAGATGCATGGGATGGTGATCATCGCCGAGGAACAGACCGGGGGCATTGGCCGGATGGGCCGGGCATGGGTCTCTCCCAGCGGCGGGATCTGGATCACGATCGTGTTGAAGCCCCATATCCCGATCGATCACCTTTTCATGATCACCATGGCCGGTTCCGTTGCCGTGGCACGGGCGATCAGGAAGGAGTTCTCCCTTGGTGCCCTGATCAAGTGGCCAAACGATATTTTCATCGGGAACAAGAAAGTTGCCGGGCTGCTCCTCGAGCTTGCGGCTGAAGCCGATACCGTGCACTACTGCCTGCTCGGGATGGGCATCGACGCAAACGTCCCGCTCAGTCAGTTCTCACCCGAACTGCAGAACAATATCACGTCGATATCCGCAGAGCTTGGCCACGAGGTAGACCGGGCTTCGTTTCTGGCACGGATCTTAAAAGAATTCGAGAGCCAGTATCTCCTTGTCGAGAGCGGGGAGTATGACACCATCATCCGGGAATGGAAGAGCCTCTCCTGCACGCTCGAACACCGGGTGGATATACGGACCCTCAAGAACAGTTTCTCCGGAGAGGCGGTTGATATCGACGAGTTCGGTGCGCTTATCATCAGAAAAGATAACGGCAAGCTCGAGCGCGTGATCGCCGGCGACTGTTTCCACCAGTAAGCGCTGCTTTTTTATCGTCAACCGCCATTTTTTTAGTGGTTGACGATGTTTGGCGATCTCCGGCGCTCACGCCGTGTTGCGTATACCGCAGCATTCATTGGCCTCATCACGCTGGGCGGGTGGATCTCCGTCCCGTTTGTTCCCGTCCCGTTCACCCTGCAGACGTTTTTTGTTTTACTCGCGGCTGCTGTTATGAAGCGCGACGCTGTTATCCCGGTCACGCTGTACGTGGCGCTGGGAGCACTCGGCCTGCCGGTCTTTCACAACGGTATCGCCGGATTTGGCGTTCTGCTCGGACCCACCGGAGGGTACCTGCTCGGTTTTATTCCTGCTGCACTGCTCGCAGGTCTCGCGTATGAGTCCGGTGTTGCGGAGCTCCGGATCGCGGGGCTAGCGTGTGCTGCCGTGCTCATTCTCCTGTGTGGCATGGCATGGCTGATGGTTTCCACGGGAATGGCCCCGGCTGCTGCATTTATCCTCGGGATGGCGGTCTTCCTTCCCGGGGAAGCAGTGAAGGTCGGGGCCGTGTACTTGGTCGGGCGACAACTGCCATGATCGCGATCCGCGGGCTCCGGTACCGCTGCCTTGCCATTGATGCACTGGAAATTGCCCCGGGCATCACCTCCATAATCGGCCCTAACGGCAGTGGCAAGAGCACACTGTTAAAGATCTGCGCCGGTATTGCAGAACCGGAGAGCGGCATCCTGCTCGTGGATAACGAGTCCCCCCGTCAGACCGGAACCGGGTACGTGAACGAGTTCCCGGACCGGAACATCCTGTTCGCGACCGTAAAAGACGAACTTGCATCGCCATTGCGCTTCCGGTTTACTCCCTGCAGAGAGACTGACCGTGCAGTCCATGGCTGTGCGGAGACTCTTGGGATCGGTCACCTGCTGGACCGGCGCATGCAGGACCTGAGCGGAGGGGAGAAGGTGCTTGTCGCGTTTGCCGCGGCGGTCATCACCCGGCCCCGGGTCCTCGTCCTCGATGAATGCGATTCGCACCTTGACGGCGGCCGGTGCGTGTGGCTGGAGGAAGCGCTCCGTGCGTCAGGCGCCGCATACGTGATCCGGTGCACGCAGCAGATGGAGACTGCTGCAGCAGGCGATCACCTGCTCTACCTTGAAAAGGGCCGGGTACTGCACGAAGGGACACCGGCCGGGGTTTTTTCCCGGTTATCTGAGACGTCATTTTACCCTCTCTCGTGGAGGTGGCCGGCCTGAGACTTGTCCTTGATCATGCCAGTGTGCACCGGAAGTCCTGGTCGCTTGCAGCAAACGGGGTTTTTTCTCCGGGCATTCATCTCGTGAGCGGTGATGTCGGCAGCGGGAAGTCCACGCTCGCCCTCATGATGGCCGGCCTTTATGCGCCGGAAAGCGGTGCTGCGCGCCGGGAAGAGATCTCCAGAACGATGCTCTCGTTCCAGTTCCCCGAGTTCCATGTGACCGGCTTATCGGTGGCCGAGGAATGTGCATCCTGGAACCTTTCCCCGGAGAATGCAATTGACCAGGCGGGCATTGACATTTCGCCGGAAACCCCGGCTCTTGCTCTCTCCCGGGGGAGCTCAAGCGCCTTCACGTGTCTTGTGTCCTCTCCCGTGATTATGACCTGCTGCTGCTCGATGAACCGTTCTCGTCACTGGACTGCCCGGGAAAAGAGCAGGTCTGCCGGCAGATCAGCAGAAGATCCAAAGGTATCACCGTGATCTTCACCCACGAGCAGAGCATCTTTCCTGCAATCGATTATATCTGGGAGATTTCCGAAGGAACGTTGATCGGTTGCGGCGCAATGCCGGGGGCGCTCACGCACTGGCAGCATGCGCCGCCGCTGGTAAAGAG
Organism: uncultured Methanoregulaceae archaeon; assembly: GCA_963805035.1. Taxonomy (GTDB): domain Archaea; phylum Halobacteriota; class Methanomicrobia; order Methanomicrobiales; family Methanospirillaceae; genus Methanoregula. The sequence goes on from CAWDSU010000003.1 coordinate 23,280, forward strand.
GCTGGTCGGGGCCGGGAGGATTCCAGACTCTATCACGCCGGAAGGGCTCCGGGAGGCAGCATGCAGGACCCGCGGGTAAGGTTTGCCTGTGCATTCCTGCTCTCCCTTGCGGCTTTCATCTGCCTTGCCGGGGCTGTTGCGACATTTCTCTGGTGGCTGCTCTTTACCCCGCGCTTAAAGAGCATCCGGCATATCCGGGCCGTGGCTGCGACTCTCCTGCTGTTTGTTCTCATCGCTGCCGCCATGGCCCTAACCGGGACAGACGGATTCTCCTACCTTGCCCGGATGAGTGCGATCCTGCTGGTCGGTACCTGGGTGTATGCCGATTCCCGTCCCGGTGATTTCCTTGCTACGGGGACCTGGCTTTTAGGTCCACGGATCGGGTTTGAACCGGGGATGATCGCCGAGATGGCCATGGGGATGGCACAGGATCTATCAGAGGATTTTTCCCGGATACGGCTTGCGATGATGCAGAAAGGGCGGCCTTGGGGGATGTCCAGAATCCTGCCCGCCGGGCAGGATTCTTATCTGCGATGCGCTCCGGCGGGCGGAAGAGACCGCCGAAATCCTTGCCATGAGGGGGTACCGTGGCGGGGGAACGGTCTGCATGCGCTTTTCCCCGTCTCCCCTTGAGATCATGGCCGGTGCCTGCGCAGCGGCTGCGCTCGTTTTCGCGTTTTTTCTCCGCTAGTGAATTTTTTATACTTTACTGACGAAGTTTTGAGAGGCTAATTATATAACCGGAGCCCATCCGAGGTTTCCCATGTGTGCTGCCGTTTCCAGCAAACTTCTCATCACTGATACCACGCTTCGTGACGCTCACCAGTCACTCATTGCCACCCGGCTCCGCACCGAAGATATGATCCCGCTTGCACGCGAGATTGACGCGTGCGGTTTTTTTTCCGCGGAGGCCTGGGGCGGGGCCACCTTTGATACCAGCATACGGTTCCTCAACGATGATCCGTGGGACCGGCTCCGGGTGCTCAAGGCAGAACTGAAACACACCCCGATCCAGATGCTGCTCCGCGGCCAGAACCTAGTCGGGTACCGCCACTATTCTGACGATGTGGTCGACCGTTTTGTCGATGCTTCCTATAAAAACGGCGTGGATATCTTCCGGGTCTTTGACGCCCTCAACGATATCCGGAACATGAGGCGCTCGATGGAGCAGGTGAAAAAGGCCGGGGCGCACCTCCAAGGCACCATATCCTACACGACAAGCCCGGTCCACAGCACCGCAATGTTTATCGAGATGGCAAAGGAACTGGCAGCGCTCGACTGCGACTCCATCTGCATCAAGGACATGGCAGGGCTTATCATGCCCGAAGCCGCCCGTGAACTGATCGGCGGGATCAAAAAGGCGGTCGATATCCCGGTCTGTCTCCATTCCCATTCCACGAGCGGGATCGCGCCCATGAGCTACCAGGCGGCGATCGAGGCAGGCGTGGATATTCTCGATACCGCCATGTCGCCGTTTGCGATGGGGACCTCGCAGCCTCCGACCGAGAGCGTCGTTGCCTCCCTTGCCGGGACGCCCCGGGACACCGGCATAGACATGCTCAAGCTCAGGACGGTCCGGAACACCTGCATGCAGATCCGCGAGAAGTACGCGGGGCTCGTAAGCCCGATCTCCGAGCGCGTGGACAGCAACGTGCTTATTTACCAGCTGCCCGGCGGCATGATCAGCAACCTCGTCTCGCAGCTGGTGGAGCAGGACGCACTCAACCGGCTTGACGAGGTGTTCGCCGAGATCCCCCGGGTGAGAAAAGATCTCGGTTACCCTCCGCTGGTGACGCCCACGAGCCAGATCGTGGGGACGCAGGCGGTCCTGAATGTTCTCGTGAACGGCAAGCGGTACGCGAACGTGACCAAAGAAGTCAAGGACTACGTGCGGGGACTCTATGGCCGTTCGCCGGCACCGGTCAGTGCCGAAATCCGCCACCAGATCATTGGCGACGAAACGCCGATCGATTGCCGTCCTGCGGATATGCTTGAACCCTCCTACGAGCGCATGAAAGCGGAAGCGGAAAAAGCGGGTCTCGTGAAAAAAGAGGAGGACGTGCTCACCTATATTATGTACCCGGCAATCGCCCCGGCGTTTTTGAAAGGCGACCGCCAGCCCGAACCGATCCCCGGGCGGATGCCGGCCGCCCAGCCTGCTGCCGCAGCCGGTGGCATACCGGACCAGATGGAGGTTGAAGTGGACGGGGAGGTTTTCTCCGTGCGCATCGTCTCGGTCGGTGGCACCCAGGTACAGGTAGCATCCGCTGTCCACCAGAAAGCGCCGCGGGGCGAGATCGCCGGCGGGATCCGGAGCAACATGCAGGGCATGGTGCTCCAGGTCATGGTCAACCGGGGTGCGACCGTGAAGAAAGGCGACACCCTTCTTGTCCTTGAAGCCATGAAAATGGAGAACCCCATCCACAGCCCGGTGGACGGCAAGGTCACCGAGATTTTCGTCGATACCGGCGATGTCGTCCAGAACGGCGATGTCCTGCTGGTGGTGCAATGAAATTTTTTGAGAAGATCCTGATCGCCAACCGGGGCGAGATCGCGATCCGGGTCATGCGTGCCTGCCGGGAGCTCGACATCGATACGGTGGCGATCTATTCCGAGGTGGACAAAAACGCCCTCCACGTGAAATATGCCGACGAGGCCTTCCCGGTCGGCGAGGCGCACCCGTCCAAAAGCTACCTCAACATGGACCGGATTGTCGACATCGCCAAAAAGAGCGGTGCCGAGGCGATCCACCCGGGCTACGGGTTCCTTGCAGAAAACTACCGTTTTGCGAAGCTCTGCGCCGACGAAGGTGTGATCTTCATTGGGCCCAAGTCAAAGACCATCCAGGCCATGGGCTCCAAGATCGGAAGCAAGCAGATGATGAAGAAGGCCGGGGTCCCGGTGCTTCCGGGAACCGATGACGGTATCCGCGACATCGACACCGCCAAAAAGGTGGCAGCGGAGATTGGCTATCCCGTAATCGTCAAGGCGAGCGCGGGCGGCGGCGGCATTGGCATGCAGATTGTCAACGACGAGGCGGCGCTCGAAGAGGCGATCACCGGGAGCATGCGGATTGCCCAGTCAGCGTTCGGTGATCCCACTGTCTTTATCGAGAAGTACCTGGTCAAGCCCCGGCATATCGAGTTCCAGGTGCTTGCCGACGAGCATGGGCACGCGGTCCACCTTTTTGATCGCGAATGCTCCATCCAGCGGCGGCACCAGAAGCTGGTCGAGGAGGCCCCTTCGGCGATCATGACCGATGAGCTCCGGGCGCGGATGTCTGCTGCAGCGCTTAAAGTTGCCGACGTTTCCGACTACACTAATGCCCGGCTCGGTCGAGTTCCTGTACAGCAACGGGAACTTTTACTTCATGGAGATGAATACCCGGCTACAGGTCGAGCACACTATCACCGAGTTTATCACGGGGATCGACATTGTCAAGCAGCAGATCGCCGTTGCCGCAGGGGAATCCCTGCCGTTTGAGCAGCAGGACATCTCGATCCGGGGTCACGCGATCGAGTGCCGGATCAATGCGGAAGACCCGCTCAACAATTTTGCCGCTGACCCGGGAAGATCCTCCGGTACCGTTCACCGGGCGGTCCCGGTATCCGGGTGGACAGCGGTATCCACATGGGATACATGATCCCGCCCAACTATGACTCGATGATCGCAAAGCTCTGCGCATGGGACAGCACTCGTCCCGAGGTGATCATGAGAATGCGTCGTGCGATCTCGGAGTACATCATTCTTGGGATTAAGACCACGCTCCCGCTCCATTATGCAATCATGAACAACCAGCAGTTTATCGAGGGCAATACTCACACTCATTTCCTGCAGGAGGAGCATATTATCAAGACCCTTGAACGGTACAAGACCGACGAAGAGGCGCGGATGCAGACGCTTGCTGGTTCGTTCTCGCAGGGCAACAAGGTAGCCGCGATCACGGCCGCGGTAAACGTATATCTCCAGCAGAAAAAAGGCTGATACTCACGCATCTCCCGTATCAGAACCTTTAAGAGTTTTTACGGTGTTGTAATTATGCACTTTTGTGCTGCGGTGGCCTAACTGGTTAGGGCGCCAGACTCATAGGGTTTGATACACAAATATTATTGCGTGAAAACTTTGGGACATCTGGAGATCGTGGGATCGTAACCCACCCGCAGCATTGTTTATTTTTCTGGCACTCCCGGATTTTTTTAATTTTGCGTACCGCAGTTAAAGAGGTATTGTTACCCGGAATGGCTGTCTGGGCATGGATTCAGAGGATTTTAACCTCCTGCCGGGGATATATTTATGTGCACCGTCCACCCACAGAATATTAAAATGAGGTGAGTATATGATTCTTTTAAATGCAGCTGTCGGCATTATCCAATTGATTATCGCGGTTATCCTTGCCGTTGTGGCTTTGTATATCGGCTTCTCTGTCTTTGGCAAGATCACTAAAGACGTTGACGAGCAGAAGGAACTTGCGAAAGGTAATGTTGCATTCGGGATTGTCGTTGCCGCAATTTTCATCGCGATCGCGGTTGTCGTCCAGTCCGGTGTTTCGGGTATCTCGGTGGGCATTAGCAAGGCTTCGGCATATGGTTTACTGTCCGTCGACGGCCTTATTGCGATCAGCGTTGCAATCATCCAGCTGGTGCTGGGGGTTCTCCTTGCGATCGGTGCGATCTATCTTGCCTTAAACATCCTCGACAAGCTCACCACGGGTGTCCAGGAGTTCGAGGAACTTAAAAAGGGCAACGTGGCAGTCGCGCTTGAAATGGCCGGCGTCATCATTGCAGTTGCCCTGATCATCCAGTCAGGTATTGTCGGTATCACGACTGCCCTAGCCTGAAGAATCTCAAGAAGTTTCTCTTTTTTGATTTCAACAAAAAATGCCGAAATAAAATCTTTTACACCTGCCTCAGGAAGGAGTAGGTAGTACCTGTGACTCCCATACACGTGTAAGGAATCCTCCATGGGGATGACAGGTATGCCGGTGGGGGCGGCACCCATCGTAAATGAATGGGGGAGGGACACACTCCTCACATCTAAACAATTTTGTATTTTATCCGTTGTTGAAAAGCATGGTTTTCTATAGATCTATTTCTCCCAAACTGATTATTATACGCTTTATAGAAGATATCGTATTACTTCCCGTGAAGGTTGATTTTTTGGATGAGATTTAAGAAGCCCTCCATCTCCAGCGCAAGCACCTCGTTCCGGGTCATACCCATGCTTGTCTCGGCATCGGCAGTGAGCTGATCCGGCCCCGGATTACCTCGCGGTGCGTTCCGTCACGGCTCATCACTTTTTGGGCTTCTGCATCATGGACAAAGGCCCGGCCCGGGATGATGACCACCTGTTCGAGATTTGATAGGTCGAGTTCTTTGAGATCATCGATCGTGATCAGGCAGGCGATCTCCTTTTGTACCGAAATGACCGGGAACGTTGCACCGCGTGCTGATAAGACCTCGCTGATATATGGTGCGGCGACGGAACCGGTGATGACCGATGCCCGGCGCCGGATCCGCGGGAGTTTTTTAAGGAGTGTCGGTTCATGCAGGATAGCAAACGGCGAACCGATCTCCGGGTCCCAGAGCGGCGTACCGGATATCTTCATTTTGAAGCGGCTGCTGAGATCGGTCACCATGTCCCGGAACGCATCCACCGTTTGTGTGGCCTGTCCTTTGATGACCGGGGCATTTTCGAGGATCAGCCCCTGTTCCGTTGAATTCGCAAACCTCATGAGAATGAGCCCTTTTGCGCCGCGTTCTTCGAGCCATGCGCAGGTATGTTCGATTACCTCGCTGTCGTTTACCCCGGGCAGCACAACCGCTGCGGCGTAGACATCGGCAGCATCGCAGAGCCGTTCCAGGATCGCAAGCGAAGCGTCCGGTGTCGGGTCGTGCATCCAGCGTTTCCGCAGGCCGGGATCTGTCGCAAATACCGTAAACGAGCATTCGGCCAAACCGTTGTCGATGAGGAGATCCGCAACCTTGGGGTCATCCCAGCCTTTGCCGCTGGTGTACCCGATGTGGAGCGGTGCTTCCGTGGAGCCGAGCAGTTCGATGAGATCGGTAAACTGCGGGTAGCAGCTGGGATCGCCGCCACCGCTGATGGTGACGCGATCGAGATCCCCGGATTTTGTCTGGAGGGCGGCAAGGGTTTCCTGCGCGATGGTCCGCAGGTTCTTGAAACCCGCATACTCCTCCCGGATGCCTTTGGTACAATAGTCGCAGCCTATTTTGAAGGGAAGGCAGTACCTGCAGCCAAATGCCCGGGCGGTTTTCACATGCTTGAAGTAACAGTACTCGCAGAAACCCCGGCAGTCTATGCCTGCCCGTCCCCCGATGTCCACGGTCAGCTGAGCCATTCGTTGTTAGATTACTCCGTTTTTGTGCGTATAATGTATTTGGAATTGAACGGTGTGGATCTGGGAAAAATTATTGTTTTGTATTGGTGGAGACATCCCAAAGGAGTGCAGATTTGTAAAAAATATGGTGAGCCGCTACCTTATCTCCTATTATACAAGGAGATTTCCGGAAGAGCACCACATTTTTTACCAGTAACTGCTTATTGTATATGGCGCCTCAGTGGCTTAGCTGGCAGAGCGGCTGACTTGT
>CAWDSU010000004.1:0-173042 GCA_963805035.1 uncultured Methanoregulaceae archaeon
ACACAATTAAATACCCCCGGCTCCAACCAGTAAGTATGCAGGAAGAGTGCCACAGCGCCCGTGAGGGTCTTTTCCCTCGTGAATGTCTTTATCTCTGAGAGCGTTGCACCCGTCCGTAGCATCAGTACAGTCATTTCTGAAAACGTAAACGCAGGCAGCATCGGCTATCGCGTTTCTGGCTATTTTAGCTTCTTTGGCTGGTTCGGTTTCGGGTATTATCCCTGGTACCGGTAATTCCCTTCACAACTGATCTCAATTGTTTCAGGCCTTGAAGGGGGAGTTGTTGATTATGAGAGGAAAGGAAATTCGTCTGGAAAGAATCATGAACCGGAATACGAAAAAGACCGTCATCGTACCGATGGATCATGGGGTGTCAAACGGGCCGATTGCCGGCCTGATTGACATGGGCCAGACCGTGAACCTGGTCGCGGACGGCGGGGCCAATGCCGTGATCGGCCATGTGGGGCTCGCACTCTACGGCCACCGGCAGGGCGGGCGGGACATCGGGCTCATCCTGCACCTGTCGGCCTCCACGTCGCTCGGGCCGGACCCGAACGAGAAGGTGCTCGTGAACTCGGTGACAAACGCCCTGAAGATGGGTGCCGATGCGGTCTCGATGCATGTCAACATCGGGGCCGAGTCCGAGGCCCGGATGCTCCAGGACCTCGGGAATGTCGCCATCGAGTGCATGGAGTGGGGGATGCCGCTCCTCGCGATGATGTACCCGCGGGGGAAGAACATAAAAAAAGAGAACGATGTCGAGCAGGTGAAGCTTGCCGCACGGGTGGCAGCCGAGCTCGGCGCCGATATCGTAAAAACCGTGTACACCGGCGACCCGGAGTCCTTCCGCGAAGTGACCCGGGGCTGCCCGGTGCCGGTCGTGGTCGCCGGAGGTTCAAAGACTGATGACCGCACAACATTGGAACTGATTGAAGGCGCGATGGCGGGCGGCGCGGCCGGGATCTCGATCGGCAGGAACGCCTTCCAGCACCGGACGCCGGACAAGTTCGTCCGTGCGGCGGCCTGTATCGTGCACCAGAACAAGAGCGTCGATGAGGCGCTGAAGATTCTCAGGTAAGGTGGCAATCATGATTGGAAAGGAAATACGGATCGAACGGATCATTGACAGGAACACGGGACGGGCCGTAATCATCCCGATGGACCACGGGTTTTCCATGGGCCAGATCGACGGCCTCTTAGACATGACCAAGGTCATCACGGACGTCAGCGAGGGCGGGGCAAATGCCATCGTCCTCCACAAGGGCATGGTCAAGAGAGGACACCGGCGGCACGGCCGGGACATCGGGCTCTTCGTGCACCTCTCGGGCAGCACCTCGCTCAACCCGGACCCCAATGATAAAGTCCTCGTCTGCACCGTGGAAGAGGCGATAGCGCTTGGGGCAGACGCGGTCTCCATCCACATCAACCTCGGGGCCCCCAACGAGTCGAAGATGCTTGAGTCCGGGGCGAAGATCGTCCGGGACTGCAACCGCTGGGGGATGCCGCTCCTCGTCATGATCTACCCGCGGGGAAAGGGCATCGACCCGGCCTCGCCGCAGACCATCGGCCAGTGCGTCCGGGTCGCCGAAGAGCTCGGCGCCGACATGATCAAGACCAGTTACCCGGGGGACCCCGGGGCGTTTGCAAAGATCACGAAAGCCTGCTCGGTACCGGTCTTTGTCGCCGGCGGCGAGAAGTGCAGCGACCTTGAATCGCTCGAGATGATCCGCGAGTCGGTTGCAGCCGGGGGTGCAGGCGTCTGCATGGGGAGAAACGCGTTCCAGCGCGACAACACCCGGGCGTTTGTCCAGTCCGTCTGCCGTGTCGTGCACCACAAGGTCGACCCGAAGAAGGCGCTGGAGCAGCCATAACATGAAACAGTTCTGGGTGGACTGCCGCCCGTGGAACAAGGAATGCGCGACGACCGCCATCGAGAGCGGCGCGGACGCGATCGTGGCGGAAAGGGCTGGCGATGTCAAAAGGCTCGGCCGGATCACCACCGTCGCACCTGACGGCGACCTCGTTTACGGCAAAGACGTGATCGAATGCACGATCACCGACAAGGCGAGCGAGAACGAGGCGGCACAGAAAGGGAAGGACCGGATCGTCATCGTCACGACGAGCGACTGGACGGTCATCCCGCTCGAGAACCTGGTCGCCCAGTCGGACCGGATCATCGCGGCGGTAAAAAACGTCCACGAGGCAGAGCTCGCCCTGCATGTCCTGGAGAAAGGCGTGTACGGGATCCTCCTCAAAACCACCGACCCCGCGGTTGTGAAAGCGGTCGCGGCGCTCATAAAAAACGCCTCCGGCAGCGTGCAGCTCGTGCCCTTCACGGTCACAAAGATCCAGCCGGTGGGCATGGGCGACCGGGTCTGTGTGGACACCTGCTCGATGCTTGCCGATGGCGACGGCATGCTGATGGGGAACACCTCATCGGCCATGCTCCTCGTGCATGCCGAGACGCTCGAAAACCCGTACGTTGCGCCCCGTCCGTTCCGGGTGAACGCCGGCGCGGTGCACGCCTATATCCTGCTCCCTGACGGGAAGACCGCGTACCTTTCGGATCTTGCCATCGGGGGCCAGGTACTTGTTTCCGACCACAAGGGCGCCGGCCGGTCCGCGATCGTGGGCAGGACAAAGATCGAGCGCCGGCCGCTGCTTCTCGTAGAAGCGCAGGACGATCGGGGGGCAAAGGCAAGCCTCATCCTCCAGAACGCGGAGACGATCCGGCTCGTGGCCCCCGACGGGAGCGCAATCTCGGTCGTGAACCTTGCACCCGGGAATAAAATCCTCGGCTGTGCGCTCGAAGGCGGCAGGCATTTTGGCATGGCCGTCAAAGAGACGATCCGCGAGAAGTGAGCATGAAGGCAGGCATTATCGGCGGCACCGGAAAAATGGGAATGCTCTTTTCCCCGGTCTTTGAGCGGGCAGGCTACCAGGTAATCGTCTCGGGACGCACAACCGATGTGACCAGTGCCGAGATCGCACAGACCTGCGATCTCGTGCTCGTCTCGGTCCCCATCCGGGATACCGTGCAGGTGATACGAGAGATCGCGCCGCTCCTCACAAAAGAGCAGCTGCTCTGCGATTTCACCTCGCTCAAGGTAGCGCCGGTGGCAGCGATGCTTGAATCAAAGGCGCAGGTCATCGGGCTGCACCCGATGTTCGGGCCGACGGTCTCCTCCATTATACGCCAGACCATTGTGATGTGCCCGGCGCGTGTTACCGGGACAACGCTTTCCGATTTCCGGCACATTTTCCTGCGCGAAGGAGCGGTCTGCACCATCGCGACCCGGAGGAGCACGACCGGATGATGGCGATCGTCCAGGGGCTCACCCACTTTGTCACGATCTGCATGGCAGACTCCATACGAAGGCTGGATGTGGACATCGGGAAGACCGAACCGTTCATGAGCCCGGTGTACCAGATCGAGCTCTCGCTTGTGGGCCGGCTCCTCTCGCAGGACCCGGCACTCTATGCCGATATCCTTGGGCTCAACCCGTTTGTGCCGGAGGTGCTTGCCGCATGCAGGGAGGCGGCCGGGGAACTCTCGGGAATAATACAGGACGGCGATCCCGGGGCGTTTACCACGTTCTTCTCGCGCGACACCCGGCACCTCGGGACGTACTGCGGCAGGGGGCAGGAACTCACCGACGCTTTGATCGAGTGCATGGTGAAGAAATGACTGTTATCACCCTCGGCCCTGAAGGCACCTTCTCCCACGAGCTCGCGCTCCGGCTGAAATGCGAGCCCATCATCCTCGAACCGACCATCCATTCCATCTTTGCAGCCGTAGCGGCCGGCCGGGGCGATGGTATCGTCCCTATCGAGAACTCGGAGGCAGGAGGGGTGGGCGAGACCCTTGACGGCCTGACGAAGTATCCCCTCTCGATCACCGTGGAGATGTACATGCCTGTCCACCACAACCTTGCATCCCTGGTGCCGCTCGAAAAGATCCGGGTTATTTACTCCCACCCGCAGACCCACGAGCAGTGCAGCGGGTGGATCGAACGGTGGCGGCAGGTGCCGGTGATCCACACGAGCAGCAACGCGTCAAGCGCGATCGAGGCCAAAAAGACCCCCAATGCCGGGGCAATCCTCTCGGTCTCGGCAGCCGCTATCTACCACATCCCGGTGATCGTGGAACATATCGAGAACAACCCGGAGAACACGACCCGGTTTGTACAGGATCTCAAAAAATCCCGGGCCGGGATGCCGGACCGGCAAGTGCAGCATCCTGATCGACCCCGACACCGACCGGGCCGGGCTGCTCTACGACCTTCTCGGGGTCTTTGCCCGGCGGAAGATCAACCTCACCCGGATCGAGTCCCGGCCGTCAAAGAGGGGCATGGGGAAGTATGTCTTCTTCCTCGACTATGCGGTCAGCGGATCGACGGACGAGGCGCTCGGGGAACTGAGCGCGATCACCACGGTCCGTAACCTCGGGTGCTACCCGGAGATCGGGGTGCCCCCATGATCGTTACCCTTCCCCGGCGGCACGGTATCGACCTTACCGTTGCTGCCCCGCCATCCAAGAGCTACACCCACCGGGCCCTGATCGCGGCGGCGCTCGCGCGGGGTACGAGCACGATCGTCCACCCGCTCATGGCCGACGACACGAAGCTCACCATCGCAGCGCTGGAAAAACTCGGGGTTGTGGTCCGGGCAGGCGGGCAGAGCATCATAATCGAAGGCTGCGACGGGGCATTTACCTGCCCGCCGGGCACGGTGCTCGACCTGGACAACTCCGGTACCTCCCTGCGCCTGCTTGCCTCAGTTGCACTGCTCGCCGATCACCCGGTCACGCTCACCGGCAGCGGAAGAATGAAGGAACGGCCGGTTGGGCCGCTGGCCGATACGCTCGCCGCTCTCGGCGGGAAGATCGCTTTTGCAGAAAAACCCGGGTTTCCTCCGGTCACCATCGGTGGCAGTCTTCTCGGAGGCAGCGCCACGATCGACGGATCCGCGAGCAGCCAGTTTGCCTCCTCGGTTCTCATGGCTGCTCCCTGCGCGAAAAAACCGGTGGATCTCACGATCACCGGTACCCCCGCCTCGCAGTCGTACCTCGACATCACGGCCGGTGTCATGACGGACTTTGGCGCTGTCATCCGGCGCGAAGGATACCGGAGGTTCGATGTCAGCAACTGCAACCGTTACGCCGGCCGCACGTACGTCATCGAAGGGGACTACTCGTCGGCCTCGTACTTCTTTGCCCTTGCCGCGATCTGCGGTGGCAGGGTGACGGTGACCGGCCTGAACCCGGCATCCGTGCAGGGCGACCGGTTCTTTCTTGAAGCACTCCGGCAGATGGGCTGCGACGTGACCTTTGCGAACGATGGTGTCGCAGTCGGGCACGACGACCAACTTACCGGGATCACCATCGACATGTCCTCGGCCCCTGACACCGTCCAGACCCTCTGCATGGTGGCAGCGGTGGCAACGACGCCAACCGTGATCACCGGCATCGGCCACCTGAAGTTCAAGGAGAGCGACCGCATGGCCGTTACCGCGGACCGGTTGAATCAGCTGGGTGGCAGGGTAACTGCAGGAAGCGACCGGATCGTTATCCGGCCTGCCCCCCTTCATGGAGGGATGATCGATCCGGCCGACGACCACCGCACCGCGATGAGCTTTGCCGTCCTCGGCCTTGGTACCGGCGGGATCTCGATCACCGGCGCGGAATGCGTGAACAAGTCGTTCCCCGGGTTCTGGGACGCCCTCTCCGGGGTGATGGAATGAGGCGGGTCGTGCTCTTCGGGTACCGGGGGACCGGCAAGACTGCCATCGGGACGGTGCTTTCCCGACGGCTGGGCGTGCCGTTCCTTGACACCGACGCCCTCATCGAACAGAAAAGCGGCCGCACGATCCCCGATATCTTCAAAAATGACGGGGAGGAGCGGTTCCGGGCGCTGGAACGCGAGGCTATCGCCGGGCTCCCCACACATGATGTCGTTGTTGGCACCGGGGGCGGCGTAGTCATGGACCCGGAAAACATGGAGCGCCTGCGGAGAGATAGCGTCTGCGTGCTGCTCGCCGCAGACCCCGCGACCATCGGGCGCCGGCTCGCAAAGAGCCCCCGCCCGCCGCTTACCAGCCTGCCCCCGGATGAAGAGATTGCGCAGGTAATGTCCCGCCGGCGCTGGCAGTATGCCGCAGCGGCAGACTTCTGCGTGGACACGAGCACGACATCAACAGAAGAAGCAGCAGGCCGGATCCTCTCCCTTCTTAAAGAGGGCACCGTCCCCCCGCAGGTGCAGGAGGCGGCGTTCCGGTGGTTTGTGGCCGATGCTCCCGGAGCAACCGAACTCCACCGGCTGGAATCCCTGCTGACCGATCCCGATCGCGATGTGCAGACCCGGTTCCTCGGCATCGCCGGCTACCCCTGTTCCCACAGCAAAAGCCCCCTGCTCTTCAACCGGCTCTTCGAGCGGTACCACCTGAACTGCCATTACACGCGGTTTGAGGACCCGTCAGTCGCGACGATCCTGCAGGTGGCCCGGGACATCGATGCAAAAGGGCTCTCGGTCACCATCCCCTTCAAACGGGCCGTGATGGCATACCTCGACGAGATCGATGATGATGCGGCACAGCAGATCGGCGCGGTCAACACGGTAGTCTTTTCCTGCGGGGCGGCGCACGGATGGAACACGGACTGGCTGGGCATACAAAAACCCCTTACCGGCTTTTCAGGCACCCGTGCGGTGCTGCTCGGTGCCGGGGGCGTCGCAGCAGCGGCTGCCTACGCGCTCACGAACCTGGGAATGGAGGTCACGATCCTGAACCGGACGACGGAGAAAGCGCGGACGCTTGCGGAACAGTTCGGCTGCCGGTGGCGTGCGTGGAACGGCTTTGACGGGATGAACCCGGATCTGGTCGTGAACGCAACCTCTCTTGGCATGCAGCCGGATACGAGAAGCCCGCTGCGTGACGATCAGCTCAAAAAGGAGATGACCGTATTTGATCTTGTGTACACACCTCCGGTAACCCCCCTGATTGCGGCTGCACGAAAAGCCGGCTGCACAACCATCACCGGTACCGAGGTCTTTATCTACCAGGCACGGGAGCAGTTCCGGCTCTTCTTTGGGATCGACGTCCCTGAAACCGTCATACGGGAGATACTGGCATGAACACTTTTGGCAGGAACTTTGCAATCACGACATTTGGCGAGAGCCATGGCCCGGCAGTCGGTGCCGTTATCGACGGATGCCCGGCCCGTCTCGCACTAACGACCGTCGACATCCAGCCGCTGCTCGACCGGCGCCGGCCGGGCAATCCCCGCTCACGTCGGCCCGGAGCGAGAGCGACACGGTCGAGATCCTCTCGGGCGTATTCGAGGGAACAACGACCGGCGCGCCCATAGCGCTCCTGGTGAGAAACCGGGACGTGCACTCCGAAGACTACGAGGAGCTCAGGGAAAAGTTCCGGCCCGGCCACGCGGATTTCACGTACCAGGAGAAGTACCGTATCCGTGATCACCGGGGCGGCGGCCGGAGTTCGGGGAGGGAGACGGTCGGCCGGGTCGCCGCCGGTGCCGTGGCGCTGAAGTACCTTGCCACAAAAAGGATCGCGGTTACCGGCCGGATCGTCTCCATTTACGGCAAAACCGCCCCGCAGGAGATCGAAGCCGAGATCCTCGCGGCAAAAAAGGCGGGAGACTCCGTGGGCGGGATCGCAGAGATCACGGCGACCGGCTGCCCGGCCGGCCTCGGTGACCCGGTCTTCGGGAAGCTTGACGGGGCAATCGCCGGCGCGATGATGGGGATCGGTGCGGTCAAGGGCGTGGAGATTGGCGACGGGTTTCTTGTGGCCGGAAGGTTCGGGAGCGAAAACAACGATCCCATGACCGCGACCGGATTCTTAAGCAACCATGCGGGTGGCATCCTCGGTGGCATCTCGTCCGGGCAGGAGATTGTGGTGAGGATCGCGGTAAAACCGACCCCCTCCATCGCAAAGGTCCAGCAGACCCGGGACGTCCACGGGAACGCGGTGGAGATCATGGTCGGGGGCCGGCACGACCCCTGCATCGTGCCCCGGATCCTCCCGGTGGCAGAAGCGATGCTCGCGCTCGTGCTTATCGATGCGGTGCTGGAGCAGGAAAAATACCGGTAACTTTTTTTTGTGCTGATAAACTAACGGAGGATCACCGCTCTTCTCCCGTCGTACATCCCTTTTCCACCCGTTGACTAAAAAGAACTGCTCTGGAGAAAACCTGTTTTTAAATTTGTGCAGCCCCCCTTGCGCCACCAGTCCCCCGAGGGGGGCGGGGCGCACATGCGATGCTTCCGTATTACCTGTGTCGGGGGCATGCCTGAGTACGGGTAAGACAGCGCTATCGCAACCCGGGGATGCCTCAAGCGTGCGGGGGCGAAGGCAAAAATTGCCGGAGACCTAAAAGAAGAGCGTTCATACAATCTGCTCGTGGATTTCTCCAAGAGCAAAAAGAGCCCTTTTTACCATCCTGCTGCCGGATCGCTTTTGCACTTTTTAAAAGAGCAGTTTCCTCAGTGCCACGAACTCTTTGACCGAGTACTGCCCTTCCGCGGTCGGCACGCCGGTATGGCAGTATACGAGCTCCGAGCCAAAGAGCGGGAGGATGGCGCGGGCGTACCGGAATGATGCTCCCATGACGCCGGTGCAGACCGGTTTTTTTGCCGCACGGGTAAAGGCAATCAGGTCGATGAGATCGTCCTCGTTTTTTGGGGTTACGATGATCTTGGGGATGTCGCCGTACGCCCGGAGTTCCTGCTCCAGCACGAAGAGGACGTGAAGCGGGAGCATCTCGGAAGCGTGGTGCGATGCGATGATCGTTTTTCCTGCGGCTTTTACCGGTCCGGCCTCGCGGGCAAACTGCTGCTCGACATCGACATAATCCACGAGTGGGATGACCGGCGCGATCTTTTGTGCCCACTCCGCCGGGCTCCCGAAATACCGGCCGCCTTCCCGTGCAGAGCGGAAGGTGGCAATGACCGGCAGCGGACACACTTTTTTGCACTGCCGTACCATCTCCGCCGGATCGCTGTCCGCCAGGTCGAAACGGAGTTCGATGATATCCGCACCCTGTGCCTGTGCGGCGGCAGCCTGTGCGGGATCGGTGAGACAGGCAATGATCTGCATGTACCTGACAGTTTGCCGCGAGGCCACAAAAAGATGCGCCCGGCCGGGGATTATGTACCGGTTTTTCATGGAGGATACCGGTTTATCCCCTTCCGGGTTGAAACTCTCCGCTGGATATGGAACCTGCGGCAGTCTTGACAACGCTCCGGCCCGCCTTCGGGGCGATCGGGTGGTGTGCTCTCCTCGCTCTCATCCTGCCGCTCAGCAGTGCATACGTGCTGGGGCTCTCACCTGCTGCAGCCTGCGGCCTTGTCGCGAGCGCCTTTGTGATCGAGTACGGATCCATCCCGATCGGGATAGGGCTCGGCCTCCCCGTGCAGTATGTGGTACTGGCAGCCACCTGCATTGAGGCCGCGATCTTCCTTGGCCTTTTCGGCCTCCTTGATACGATAGGGACGGCGTCGGGACGCGTCGCCCGTTTCCTTGCATGGATCCAAGGCATGGTAACGCGCTCGCGGATGTTTGACCGGTACGGGATTTTCGGCCTTTTTCCCTGCGAGATCCTGATCGGCGTCTACCTCTGCGCCCCGGCCTCGTGGCTTTTGGGCTGGCGGAAGGGCGGTCGTTTGCGATCACCATGGCCGGGTTCTGCGTCGCCGCTGCGGTCACCACCCTTGCCACCCTCGGGTTCATTCACTATTTCATCTCCCTGAAATACGGAGACTTATGGACAGCAGCACACGTTTCCCCCGCAAAAAAGAAGTGCCCCGAACTGCTCGCGCCGGCCGGCTCCATGGAGGCGTTCTTTGCCGCGGTCGCCGCCGGGGCCGATGCAGTCTACCTGAGCGGAAAACAGTTTGGCGCACGGAAGTTTGCACAGAATTTTTCCGAAGACGAGATCGCAGAAGCAGTCGCATATGCCCATGCCCGGGGCGTGCGGGTCTACGTGACGGTCAACACGCTGGTCCATGACCGGGAACTTCCCCGTGTCGCTGGGTACCTCGTCTGGCTGTACGCAATGGGAGTCGATGCCGTGCTCGTGCAGGACCCCGGCGTCGCGGCGCTCGCCCGGGAGATTGTGCCCGGCCTTGCGCTCCATGCCTCGACCCAGCTCACCATCCACAACGCGGAGGGTGTGCGGTGGGCCCACGAACAGGGTTTTTCCCGGGTGGTGCTTGCCCGGGAGTTCTCCCTTGCAGAAGTGGAGGCGATCGCACGGGCCACAGCGGATACCGGTACCGGCCTTGAAGTCTTTCTCCACGGTGCCCTCTGCTACAGTTACTCGGGCCAGTGCCTGCTCTCATCCGTGATTGGCGGCCGGAGCGGAAACCGGGGCATGTGCGCCCAGCCATGCCGGATGAAATATTCGCTTGCCACGGCCGATATCGACAAATACGGCCGGCCGACCGGCGCAAG
This sequence comes from uncultured Methanoregulaceae archaeon, assembly GCA_963805035.1. Lineage (GTDB taxonomy): Archaea > Halobacteriota > Methanomicrobia > Methanomicrobiales > Methanospirillaceae > Methanoregula. The sequence continues at coordinate 10,474 of CAWDSU010000004.1, forward strand.
CGAGGTGCCGTTACAGGAAAAATACCTCCTCTCGCCAAAGGACCTCTGTACCTACCGCGAGATCCCCCGGCTCGCAAACGCCCCGGTTGCATCGCTGAAGATCGAGGGGCGGATGAAGTCCCCGGAGTACGTGGCCATTGTTGTTTCCACGTACCGGCGTGCACTCGATGCGGCGGCAGCGGGCAATTTTACCCCGGACAAAACCGCTGAAAACGACCTGCTGCTCGCGTTCAACCGGGAATTCACCCGGGGCCACCTTTTCGGCGAGAGAAACGAAAAACTCATGGGCAGGGACCGGCCGGACAACCGGGGCCTGCGCATCGGGACCGTCAGCCGGTACGATCGCACCAGCAGAACCGTTACCATCACCCCGGACCATCCCGTCTCCCTGCACCCCGGGGACGGGCTCCTCTTTACCCTCCCGAACCATCCGGCAGCAGCATGGGGCTATGCCCTCAACAGCGAACCTGATGTGCAAAAAGACGGGACGATTGTGCTTGCCGTTTCCCGCCCGGCGCTCGAAGGCTCGCGGGTCTTTCTTACCTCGTCACAGGTGCTGGCAGCCCGAGCCCGGCAGATCGGGACACAGGCAACATCGGACCTGCGCCACCCGGTGCCGGTCGATATGGTCGCATCGGTGGCCGCAGACGGGCACCTGTCCCTTGCAGGCACGATCCATCCACCGGGAAAAGGACCGGTTCTTTGTGGAAAATACTTCAGATCTCCACCTGGTACCAGCCCGGTCCCGCCCGCTCTCGGAGGAGACAGCTTGCCGCACAGCTCACAAAGACCGGGGGAACGTCATTTGGTATCGCAGACCTCGAACTCTCCTATGACGGCACCCTGTTTACCCCGGTCAGCGAGATTAACCAGGTACGGAGGGAATTTTTCATCCGGGCCGGGGAGGACCTGGTCGCATCGTACCGTCCCCTGCCAAAAGAGGTGGAGGCAGCAAAAAAACGTCTCGCAACGTTTATCGTGGGACATCCGTCAGCCGTCTCTCCCGCGGCCCCAAAAACCCCGGAATCCCAAAAAAGGCCCATGGGCATCATCCTGTACACGGACAGCATTGGATCCGTGGAAGCCGGTACCCGTGCCGGGGCAAAAACGATCTGCTTTGAACCTGCCGGGTTCCCGTACCCGTCAGGAATTGATGCAGAATCTGAAAACGCCCGCATCGAGGCCGCTATCCGCATCGCACTTGACACCTGCCGGGTGCACGACGCACGGCTCATCTGGAAACTGCCCCGGATCACCCGGCAGGGCGAGATCGATGCGATCCGGGCGCTCCTGCCCCGGCTGCATGCAGCGGGCCTCCGTGCGTGCATGGTGGAAAACCCGGGAACCGCCCTTGCCGTCGCAGACGCTGCACCGGGTCTTGCCCTTGCAGGGTCGTGGGGTTTGAACGTCTTCAACGCGGAAACCGCCCGGGTTTTCGCCCGGGAGCATTTTAAGCTGCTCCAGTGCTCCCCGGAATTATCCGGGAATGAGATCGCCGTACTTGCCCGTGAGGTCCGCCGGCAGGGAGACGGGCCGGAGCTCGCCGTCTTCGTGCAGGGAAGCCTCGAGACGATGGTAACCGAGGACTGCCTGCGTGCCGTCATCAACAAGTGCCGGCGTACGTCAGGTCCCTGCCGGAATACCCGCTGGATCGGGATCCGGGACGAGACCGGGCAGCTCTTCCCGGTACGGGTTGACGGCGCCTGCCGGAGTCATATCTTCAACGCCACCGAGACCTGCCTTGTCGATGCTGTTCCCGACCTTGTCCAAAACGGCATGGATATGATCGCGATCGATGCCCGGTGGCGCACGGCAGCCTATGCCGGTGAGATGGTCCGGATCTACCGCGATGCGATTGGCATTGCCTCCCAAAATCCCGGTAGTACAAACCATGATTATGCTGCACTCAAGGACCGGATAAAAGCGATTGCACTCGGGGGAATTACTGCCGGCCACTATACGAGGGGGTTAAAAGAGGACTAATAAGGGAGCGAAAGGTTGAATGGAGCCGGGGTGCAACACCTCAAGCACGAGGAATGAGGTAAGATGACATCGCCCCTGATCCTGGTGAATCTCAAGACGTACAGGGAGGGCATGGGCAACCGTGCCCACCAGATCGCCACTGCCGCACAGCTGGTCGCACGCGAGAGCGGTGTCGTAATCGGCATCGCGCCCGGGTACATCGACATCCACCCGCTCTGCCACCACTTTGCGATCCCGGTCTACGCACAGCACGTGGACGGATCCGAGCCCGGAGCCCATACCGGCCAGATCACTGCCGATACGCTCAAACTGGCCGGGGCGGCGGGGTCGCTTGTCAACCATTCAGAGAGGCGCCTGACCCTTGCGGAGATCGAATCATCGGTACGGGCGCTCCAGTCGCATAAGCTCACCGCGGTGGTCTGTTCCAACAACGAAATCACCAGCGCAGGTGCTGCAGCGCTTGGCCCGGAGTACGTGGCCATAGAACCTCCCGAACTGATCGGAAGCGGCATCTCGGTCTCAAAGGCAAATCCTGATATTATCCGGCGGTCAGTCGCGGCGGTTCATGCAGTAAACCCGAAGGCGAAAGTTCTCACGGGCGCCGGTATCCAGAGCGGCGATTGCGTGAAGATCGCCGTGGATCTCGGGACAGACGGAGTACTCCTTGCCTCAAGCGTGGTCAAAGCCCCGGATCCGGTTGCAGTATTCCGGGATCTCGTTTCAAAACTCTAAAAAAAAGAAAACCAGTTTCCGGTACAGGATTCATTTAAGGAAAAGGTACCAGATAACAACAGTAACAATAAAAAGCACCACACCGATCCCGATAACCTTTGCACCGCTGATCTCGTTTGGTGTTTTTTCATCTGCCATGGAACATACCCCTGGTGTGGCATCGGCCACAACAGGAATCCCTCTCTATAAATATTAATAAATATTTCGGTCAGGCCGGCAAGGTGACCCACAGATGGTACAAAACGGGAACTTACCTGGCCCCCACGTCTCCATGCAGGATCCGTTACTTCGGACTCAGACGATGAGGGTGATCAGGTCGTGCTTGGTGATCACGCCCCGGACGATTCTTCCTTCCGTTACCAGCACCGCATGGTTCTGCTGGAGGATGTTGACCACCGTCTCGATATCCATATCCGGGGGGACCGTGGGAAAACCGGGCTCCATGAAGTCTTTGACCATAAACTGGTGCGTGTGGTGGAGGCGCTGCTGTTCGATCGCTTTTACGATCACCGATTCGGAGATGCACCCGACCGGCGCACCCCGTTCAATCACCGGCAGCTGGGAGATATTGTTCTTCTCGAAGATCTCCACGGCCTGCGAGATGCTTGCCTGCGGCTGGACGGAAAGCACCGGCGTGTGCATGATCTGGCCGGCGGTAATTTTCCGGGGTTCGGCGTTATTGAGCACCGCGATGATCTTGTTTAAGGTGCTGACCCGGGGGTCGACGCTGCCCGCTTCGATACGGGCCACCATGGACTGGCTGATCCCGGCTCTTTTTGCGGTCTCGGTCTGCCTGAGCCCCAGCGCTTCGCGGCGGGATCGGAGCTCTTCCGGGCTCGGTATATGCATATGCAATTACTGATGGTTATATTGCAATATCAACTTTAGGATTGTGGTAACAATGGCCCGCGGGCCTTTGCTGGCCCCTGCAGCTGCCGGGTGATGCCCGGACACGCGGAAAAGGCCATGCGCGGTATGGCTCCCGGGCGGGTATCTGCCCGTATCCGGCCCTGCGTATGCACCACGGCCATCCCCGGATCCGGTTACGGGCAACATTCTTTTAAAGCCCGGCACCTATAGTGGAAGATAGAATAAATCCAAACCGCGTGTTGGATTAGTGTTGAACATGACCGTCGGTGTCAGCAACGATGACGATGATGATGAGGATAAACGGTTTGCGTTTTCCCTCTCTTTTGTATTGAAGCACAGCACCCGTTATCCGGATGCAGTGCATGAGTTTATGGATCTGGCTTTTACCCTGTTCATGCTGTCTGACCGGGACTCCCGTTCCCCGGACGGGCCTGTACCGGAAACCCCCGGCCCCGGGCGATATCCGCGGGGATGAAAAGCGAGCTGATCTGCCGATGAACGATAGGTGGGGTGCCCCCCTTGAGCCCGGTGACGGGCCTCAGGCAGAGCGCAGCGGTCACGTCCGATCCGGTACACCCGTTTGCCCGGCCCGGCATGAGCCGGAGGGTGACGGTACGGGCGGAGTCAGGAAGCAGCCACGGGACCCATGTGCATCCCGTGCCAAAAAGGGAGCCGGTGATGGCCCGGGATTCGCTCGCTATTGTAAGGCGCGATGATGCATACCATGTCATCGCTGAGGATTACTCGTACAAGACGGAGGCCTACTATACCATTCTCGCGCACGAACTGGCCGGTGATGACATTCACCCGTCCAGCCGGGCCGTTCTCGATGCATTCGTGGTACCGGTCTGCCTTGAGCGGGCAAAACTCGCCGGCATCCCGGTCGTCGGGTGGGGCATCTCGCAGGCCTACGTCCCGCTTCCGGCGATCCTCTACGGGCTCAACTACTTTGCCACCGCGTCCGACTTCTTTGTCGTTCAGGACAACGAGCAGGCAAAGGACGTCATCAAGCACATCACCAACAAGGGCAAGTACCCCTTCTGCTACCAGAAACTCGATGACGGGGCAACTATCCACACGTGCACGGCGGTCTTTGGCCGGACCACCAGGGGCTGCACGGCGATTGCCGGGCACGCGGAGAGGATCTACGGACTCTTTTCCATCCCGCTCGTGAGCATGGTCTTTGTAAAGACGGGAAAAGAGTTTGCCCTCTCGTCCCTTGCCCCCACACGCTACACCCACCTCTCCGACGGGGAGCGGGAGCTCCTCGCCGCGTACCGGGATCACCAGGAGTTCCTATGAGCCGGCTGGGAATTTTCGTCGACAGGAAAACCCTCTCCAACTCCGATCAGCTCAATGCCCTGATCCACTGCCGGGACGTGGCCGAGAGCCTGGGGCACAACGCGGAATTTCTCTTCCCGGTCGATATCAGCAAGATCCCGAAGATGGACGCGCTTTTCATCCGGGCCCGGACCGACCCGATGAACATCACGTACGTCGCAGCCCGGATGGCGGATTTCCATGGCATACCGGTCATCGACGACGCGGATTCCATCCAGATCTGCGGCGACAAGATCAACATGTACTCCCATCTCCAGAAAAAGAACGTCGCACTGCCGAAGACCGTCTTTCTCTCGAAAAACGATCTCTGTGTCGAGCGTGTCTCGCAGCTCTTCGATACCCTGGGTACGCCGCTGATCATCAAGGAACCGTCAACCTCGTTTTCGCTCCGGGTCGAAAAAGTCATGGACATCGCGGGTTTCTTCCGGGTCGCGAGAAGGTTCATCAAGATGTCGGACTGGATCGTCGTCCAGCAGTTCGTGGAGAGTACGTACGACTGGCGGGTCGGCGTCCTTGACGGGCAACTCCTGTATGCCTGCAAGTACACGATCCCCTCGGTGACCTTCAAGATCCAGGCTTCTGTCAACGGCCATATCGTGTATTGCGGGGTGGAGAGCATGCCCGAGAGTGCGGTCCCGCCCCATGTCGTCCAGCTCGGGATCGATGCAGCGAACGCGATAGGAAGAGGGCTGTACGGCGTGGATATCAAGAACAACAACGGCGATGCCTGCGTGATTGAGGTCAACGACAACCCGTCGCTCGAGAGCGGCGAGGATGCCTGCTACCCCCATATCTACGAACGTATCGTCAGGTACCTTTTTGCTGCGTGATCATCTTTGACGGAAAACCAGCTGCTTCGTGCCGAACCTTTCAGCAGGGCATGCGGGGGGCGCGGGTACGCATGACCATCGGGACAGAACACGAATATTCAATAAACGACGCGCATTTTACGGCGCTTCCTGTATCCGACCAGATCCTCCGGGCCATCTGCGGGAGCTACCAGAGCGAGATCCTCTTTGGGGAGGTCAAGCTGGGGAAGGAACTCCAGAAGACCGTGCTCGAATTCATCCCGCGTGTCCCGGCGTCCGGCCCTGCGGCGCTGGAGGCCATGCTCATGCAGGGGATCAGGAAGTTCTACCACATCTTCCCCTCCCAGTACCACCTGCTCGGCCTCGGCATGCATCCCGCCCTGACGCTCGACCGGACAGCGGTCTGGGATCACGACGAGGGGGAGTACTACGAGGCCTACGACCGGCTTTTCAATATCCGGCAGCACGGCTGGCTCAACATCCAGGCGCTCCAGATCAACCTTTCGTACGCCGGGGAAAAAGACCTGCTCATGCAGTACAACCGGATCCGCACCCTCCTCCCGTACCTCATCGCGCTCACGGCGTCCTCGCCCCTCGTGGAAGGCCACCTGACGGGAAACATGGACAACCGGCTCATCTATTACCGCAGGAACCAGGACGTGATCCCGCAGATCTGCAACGGCATCATCCCGGCGCGGATCAGGTCGATCGCGGAGTACCGGGATGCGCAGGAGCAGATCTTCTCGGCGCTCCGGGCGCGGGACGCAGGGATCCTCTGCGAGGAATGGCTCAATTCAAGCGGGCTCATTATCCGGTTCTCGCGGAGCTGCCTCGAGATCAAGGCGCCGGACGAACAGGAGTGCATCCGCTCCGATATGGCGGTCGCTGCGCTGGTAACGGCGCTCCTGCGCTGCCCGACGCTGCCGGTGGAGAGCGACCAGGAAGCGCTGCTCGCACTCACGGAAGTGGCGATAGAAAAAGGCACGGCCGGCCTCGGGCCGGAACTTGAGGCGCTCTACCGCCGTGCATGGCAGGAGGCGACCGCTGAAGAGCGCCAGTACCTGCCGGTCATAGAAAGCCGGATCGCGAACGGATCCCTCGCCGAGCAGATAACGGAACGGTTCCGTTCAGAGAATGCAATCGGGCCGATCCTTGCCGATATGGCGCACTGCCTGCGGGCAAACCAGCCGTACGGGATGAAATGAGGTTTATTTGCTCTGTAGAAATCCTATTTCATGAGATACTATTGCCCCCCTTCGCGCCACCCTGCCCCCGTTCGAGGGCGCATGGCGCATGTGATGCCTCAGTATTACCTGTACAAAAATTTCCTGTGTTTTTTGTGTACAGGTAATACGACACTATCGCGAACCGGGGCGCCATGAGCGGCGGGGCGGAGCCCCTGGAGCGTCAAGTAATTCTTAATGATATCTCCAGAGCAGTTTATTTAAAATATCAGAATAAGCGGGCAGGGATCTGGCAGGTTCATACATAATCCATGAAAACCGGCAAAAAATGTGAGGGTCTTCCCTCCGGGACACGGCGGAGCAGAGAACGTTTGAGCATTTTTGTTATTGATCCACCACGGGGGTGTCCCTTCGGGGCGACGGCACTCATCGCACGATGCAACAGGGCATATGCTTTTATCCGAAACCGGCTTTACTCTCCCCTGAGAACAGCTTACTGCGGGGGTTTCGTATGTCAGGAAAATGTGCATGTGCAGGATTGATTCTCCTCATCTCCCTTCTTCTTCCCGTTTTCATGCCGCCGGCAGGTGCCCAAAGCAGTGACGTTGTTACCCGGAGCCAGACATTCACGGTCACAATCGTTGGGATACCGAACACGGCCTATTATGTCTGGCTGAAAGGGACATATTCCCTCAGCGGGGAACCGGGAGACCAGCCGCCGGTTATTGAATCCAGCCAGTTAAATATCGTGCAGGATCCTCCTGACGGCCCCTATGCTATCGGCTCCTACCGGTATTACGGTGGCGGCGGCCGCACAATCCTCGACGATGTCGCCCCATCGTCATCAACGGTCTCAAATACCAGTTACTATGCCCAGGTGACCACGGATGCGAACGGTATTGGCATCGTCGCTTTCCGGACATCGCATGCCACGGCGGCACGGTCATTCTCTGTTGTGGCCCAGAACCCGGCAGCGCCCGGCCAGGAAGTCAGTGTTGCACTGGGCGTACCGACTCAGATTCCGACACCGGTGGCGATGCTCCCCCGGCCCAGCGTCCTCCCGACTTCGCTGCCGACGACAACAATAATAACCACACCGGTGCCGGTTGTTAATATGACACCGACAATATCCCCTGTCGGCGGACCGGTGAAAACACCCCCCAGGGAGACCCCGCTTTCTGCTGTCATTGCCATCGCAGCAGCAGGAACCGTGTTTCTTGCAGTGGGCAGAAACAGGGAATAACGGCGGCCGGTTCCACGTATTTTGTCGTGGGCTCCGGCACCCGGAATCGTCGCTGCATTTCCCGTGACCGCAAAGCAGGCAGGTGTCATGATTTTGTTGGAAATGGAAAAGAAACCGGTTGCGCCGTATTCCACACCATGAAAAAGGATGCCGGCAGGCTGGCATTCCCGGTTTTAAAAATGCAGCAATCCTCATTAACCCCGCACCGGCAATATCACTACAGGAGCAACCTGCCACCATGTCACGCACCCTGCTTTCCGAAGCGGACGGCTACGAACTGCTGAAAACCTACGGGATCCCGGTTCCCCGCTATGCGGTGGTCCACACTGCCGAAGAGGCGGGGCAGGCCGCAGAAGGGATCGGGTTCCCGCTGGTGGCAAAGATCGTCTCGCCACAGGTCATCCACAAGAGCGACTCGGGCGGCGTCATAACCGGCATCGTGTCGGCAGCTGCCGCAGAAAAGGCGTTTGCCGCAATTACCGCGACCGTGCGGACGGCGTATCCCGATGCCGTGATCCAGGGTGTCATCCTCGAAGGGCAGCAGGACGAAGGCCTCGAACTGATTGTCGGGGGCAGGACCGATCCGGCGTTCGGAAAAGTGATCACGATCGGCATGGGGGGTACGCTCGTCGAGCTGATCAGGGACGTAGCGATCCGTCTCCTTCCGATCAGCGATGACGGGATCCGTACCATGATCCACAGCCTCAGGGGATACCCCCTGATCGCCGGGTTCCGGCACGCAGCTCCCCGCGACGAGGCAGCGCTCGTCTCAATCGCCGGGGCGCTGGTGCGCATGTTCCTTGAGCATCCCGAGATCCAGGAGTTCGATATCAACCCGGTCATCCTGTACGGAACGGGCGGCTGTGCGGTAGATGCACGTATTTATACCGGTGATCCCGCTGCACCGGCCTCCGGGGAGGAACCGGGTGCCACGCTGCCGGGCGCCTTCTTCACGTTCCGGTCGGTCGCTGTTGTCGGGGCATCGCAGGATCCTGACAAGGTCGGGTACGCGATCTGCCGGAACATGCTCGGCTTTCCCGGCACCCTCTACCCGGTCAATCCAAAAAATGCAGCGATCCTCGGAAGGACCGCGTACCCGTCGCTTGCCGCAATCCCCGGGCCGGTGGATGCAGCGGTGATTGCGATACCCGCGGCAGGAGTCCCTGCCATCGTTGAGGAGGCAGGAAAACAGAAGATCCCGCTCGTTATCATCGTCTCGTCAGGTTTCCGGGAGACAGGCCCGGCCGGGAAAGCGCTCGAAGACCAGGTGCTTGCCACTGCACGGAAATACGGGTGCCGGGTCATGGGCCCCAACTGCCTCGGGTTCATGCTCCCGACTTTGGGAATCAACACCACGTTTGACCCGGTCTCCCCCCGCCCGGCTCCATCGCATTTATCTCCCAGAGCGGGGCGATCATCACCACGATTGTGGACTGGAGCCTGCCCGAGGAGATCGGGTTCTCTGCCGTGATATCGGTGGGTAACCAGCTGGATCTCACGTTTGAAGACTTCATCGGGTGGACCGGTACCGATCCTGCAACAAACGCCATCATCCTGTATGTGGAGGAGATCCGGAACGGCCGGCGCTTCATGGATGCAGTGAGCAGGATTACCCTGACAAAACCCGTGATCGTCATAAAATCCGGCTCATCGGAAATCGGGCAGAAGGCTGCCTCATCGCACACGGGGTCCCTTGCCGGGAGTTTTGCAGTCTACCAGGCAGCGTTCCGGCAGGCCGGGATGATACCGGTCCGGTCGATCCGGGAGGCATTCCAGGCTGCCGAACTCCTCGCGTCCGAAGGATACCCCCACGGCACCCGTGCCGTGGTGATTTCCAATGCCGGCGGGTTTGCGGTCCTCTCTTCCGATTATGCCGAACGCTTCGGCATAAGACTGGTGGAATTCCCGGAGGCGCTCGTTCAGGAACTGGACGCCGTGCTTCCCGCAAACTGGAGCCGGGCAAACCCGATCGACATGGTGGGCGATTCCCACCCCGACCGGTACGCAAAGACGTTCGATGTGATGATCCGGCACCAGGACCTCTGGGATATTGCGTTTGTCATCGCTGTCCCGACAGCGATCTCCAATCCTATCCGGGTCGCAAACGAACTGGTCCGTTTCTCCGCGCACACAAAAAAGATGATCGTGGGCTGCATGATCGGCGGGGACTCAATGAAGACGCCACAGCGGATCCTGCGGGAGGCAAAAATTCCCAACTTCCCGGACCTTGAGGACGCGTTCCGGGCCGTGGGAAACATCTGCCGGTACACCTGCCAAAACCCGGACTGCCCTCCCGGATGCCGCCGGGAACCCCGTGCACCCTAGGAGGGTGGCGGAATGGCCGGGAACCCCCGGACTCCTCCCATCGTATCATCATAAATACCGGCTCGTAAAACGTTCACGTATGACTCTACGACTGATACTCGGCACCGCCTTCCTACTGGCGCTGCTCCTTGCAGTCGCCGGCTGTACCCAGGTAATCCCCCTCCCGCCGGTGCTGCCCGCGACATCCTCTCCGACCCCGGTTCCGACGACCCTGCCGGCGGACTCGGTGACTCCTGAACCAACCGGGACACTTCCCTCCTACTGGAGCGTGAACGTGCAGGCCCAGAGCAACGGCCAGGCGATAAATCCACAGATCATCATCACCTTCCGGGGCGGTCAGGGCACGAGTCTCATCCCCCGGATCCTGCTCAAGGTCACCCGGTCGGACGGCGTTGTTGAGACCGGGGAGATGGACCAGCCGTTCTCCATAGGCCGGAGCGTCACTTTTGCCGCGACAACCGGGTACCAGGACCGGGCCGAAGCATGGGCGATCACGCCGCAGGGGGATGCGGTCAAGATCCTTGACCAGTATGTGCCGTTCCGGTCGTATAATACCGGATAACGGTTCCGGGAAGGAAAACCGGGGGACCATAAATCCATTTTTCAAAATGTTCCGCTGCCCGATCGATCTTTTTTTGGAATTGACAGATCTTGACCCGGACTTTCCCGGAAAACTTTTGGCCGGGCAGCGGGTTCATGATTGTATAATGGGGTTGTCGCGGGGGCTACCGCCCCCACACCCCCACGCGAGGAGAGCCGCCGCCCCCGGCAGGAAGCCCCCGTGGCGGCACCATTACCGTAAACAGGGCTGCGGGATATCCGGCAAGGTCGGGTTATACAACTGAAGAAGTAAAGAATATCCTTGTGACTACATGAATACGCACTGCCGGAAACCCTAATACGGTAGAAAGAAGACCTAATTATATCTATGTTCAAGATAGCAGATCAGGTAATCAGCCTTGATCGATTGAAAATCAATGGTCGTGTTCACCGGTTAGCCCGGCGATTGACAATTACCGTGGAACACGAAGACGACCGGTTAATTCTTTCCGATGAAGAATTTGGTCTGGTTGTTTCCGCTACAACTCTTGAAGAAGGTATCGCCGGAATATCTGATGAACTTTCAATGCTCTGGGAAGTATATGTTGATGAGGATCCGGCAAACCTCACCCCGGATGCTATTTGCCTCCGTAATAACCTGACCTCTCTTGTTCCGGCCGGAGTCATCCTGTGAAACCCTGTAAAGCCAGGGATATTGAGGCAGCCTTACTCAAAAAGGGTTCAGGGAAAAAGAATCTCATCACAAGATTTTCTATCTCGCCATTCATGGAAAAATTACCGGAGTGCACACTTTTTTGAGTCATGGACTTCGGGATTACAACGCAGATCTTCTGGCAAAGATGCGAAATCAGACTCCATCTTTCCGGAAAAGAACTTGACGATCTCATACGATGCCCGCTTTCTGGTGAGGAGTATCTGAAACTACTCGAAGAGCGCAAAATCTTATGATGTGCAATCTCCCGATATGCAATCTCCCAAAATACGCCCGTAAAACCGTCCGATTCCAGTGGAAGTATATCGTGGCCCGTATAATACGTTATTCGCGAAAATAAGCCCAAATTAAGGCTTATATAATGCCCGTAAACGGCCCATAGACGCGTTCCGGCAACCTCTTTTTCCGGGATCATGCAAATACCCATCCGGCCCTGTGATCGGCCCGCAAATCGCGTTTACGTGAACGTTTTATTTCGTCCGTTTGCCAAAATAAGGCTGATATGGGTTTATTTTCAAACGGGGCCCGTTTCGGGCTCCGATTGGATCCCGGAAAGGTAAATCCGGGCTCAATACGGGCCCGGATTAGTGTAGCTAAGATCGGATGGATGGGGGGGCTGATGCCCCTGTATCTCCATACGAGGAGAGCCGCAACCCCTGAGGGGAGGCCTCCTCTGTGGCAGCGCGAAACATACTCGAATGCATGCGGCAAAAATTTCGAAGATACCAGGATACGAAATCTCTTTGCAATATTTTCCGGGCATTGATGCGGAGCGATGCCCGACGCGCAAAACGCCTCGCCGGGTTTTGCGCTACGCACTTACCGGGATCCGGATTTTGATCAAGGCACTTGACTGGGTGTGACTGATCGTAATGAAGGGTTGGAGCGATTGTTTTCCGGAATTCAGCTGCTCCTGATACGTCCTTTTTCATCAAACAATAGTCGGCCGCAAAAAGAGATCAAACTCTCCCGGTTGTTCCCCCTAGCAAGACGGGTGTGGCTGTGCCACCCGTCGAGCGCGAGGGGGGCGGAGGGGGCGAATGCTCGCTCAATGGCGACCCACCGCGTGGGTCTCTTCAAGAGTATAGAATAAGTCACGGAAAATTTAGTTTATTGATCCGGTTTACTTTTTCGAGTTACATGATAGATTGTTGTCCCTTTTGTTCCAATCACATCGCCATTTCTTAATTTTGCAAGGTACGTGTCATCCACTCCATCCCTCCCTTGGGCAGGAAAGGAATGTCTCGATAACTCACGAATCAAATTTGCATGATTGTTGAGGAATTCATGCCATTTTTTTACACATTCGGAAGCTAATTCGAAGGCATCCCATTCTTTTCTTGATTCGGATGTTATCTTCCATACTCGCTTTACTGGGGGATTCTTTATTGTTTCATCAATATGAATTTCGGTTCGTACTCTCAATGATTCCTTAAAATGCGGGGACTCTTGACGACGAAGATGCTTTGCCCCATTACAAATATTGGAACAAATCATCAAGCATTCATTACTATCGACGAATCTGACAACCTCATCTCTTAATCTGCAATATTTTGCAATGTCGGGATCTGAAGCTTCAACGAAGAAATCCTGAATGACCCAATCTTTCAGATGATGGCAATTCATAAAAAAAGCTAACATATCATCATCTTGGCAATTAAAATCGTCATCTAATCGCTTTCCGTCGTTAATTTCCTTAAAACGTTTATACCATCGTAAAACTCTCTTGTATTGTTCGACATGTAAGTAACCTCTCGGCAAGTTAGAAAATTGGGTCATGAATGAAATTATTCTTGAATGCTCTATAAAATTGTGTTCTTTTTAAAAATTTAACCGTTAATTATGTACTCTTTCTAAAAACAGACTCACAGCGTGATCTTCTTCAAAATCTGTCCACCCTTGAAGATCGTGATCCCGCCGCCGCTCTGCGAGACGACAATGCCCACGGCCCGGGTCACGCTCGTGATCGCCGCGACCGAGTTGTGCCGGGTGCCCATGCCCCGGGGGAGCGTCACCTTGCTTGAGTCCACCGTGATGTACCGGCCCGAGGCCTCGATAAACCCGTCGCCGGAGATCACGAATGCCCCGTCAAGCTGTGCGAACTCCTTGATATTTTCCCTGAGATCGGGGTTCGTCACCATGCGCATCTCGGGCAAATGGCCCTCGAATGCGTTGAGCATGATCTGCCGGGACTTGGCAAGCACGTTATTGGTATCTCCGATAAGAAAGGTCGTGCCGACCGCTTTTCCTTCCCTGCCCTCGATAGAGATCTCGGTGCAGATATGGAAGACGGAATCGAAGACCTCTTCCCGCACATCCGTATCGGCGACAACCTGGTCTTTCCACGTATCGGTGCTGATCCGCACCTCGCCGGTCCGTTTCCGGTCGGTGATGTCGTGGCCGATACAGAGTACTTCAACAATATGGCCCTGCTGGTCGCGGATTGCCTTATTGATCCATGCGATCCAGACAATATCCCCGCTCCGGCGGATGTTTTCGCTCACATTGATGGCATATCCCTCGGCGTTAAAACCGAGATCGTTTGCCATCATCGAGAGATCGTGGCCGCCCCGGTTCTTCTCCGGCACGATCGTCCCGACAACATTCTTCCCGACCAGTCCGCTCTCGGGATAATCGAAGAATGCCGCGGCGTAGGTATTGACATAGGTGATGACGCCCTGCATATCCATCCGCAGGATAATGCTCTGGGCATTCTGCATCATCTCCCGGTACTTCACCTCGCTCTCCTTGAGGGCATCCCGCATCTTCTTCCTCTCGGAGATATCAGTCACGACAACGGTGCCGCCTTTTTTTGCGTCAAGCGGGTCGAGGAGCCGGGCCTGGAGCGTACATGAGACGATTCCCCCGCCGGTCCGCACGAGCTCGCATTCCGCACAGCCATTGCCGAGTGCATCCCGGTGGATCTGGAGATCCCGGCAGACCTGCCCGAACTCCTCATCGGTCCTGAAGAGCGAGCGTACCGGTTTTCCCACGATAGCAGACTCTGATGTTTCAAGGAGCGCCGCAAGCGGGCGGTTTATCCATTCTACCGTGGCGTTGCGCATCTGAAATATCCCGAGCGGCGTCGCCGAGAGGATAGCGGTCAGCTGATCGTTCTGCAGCTTGACGTCGCGCTCTGACTTTTTGCGCAGTGCTGTCTGCTTGATCAGCGTGACAAGGTCTGCTGCAGGTGAACGCAGGTCCGCGGTGCGGGGAAGGATGATCTCGGTACCGTTACTGACCTCCTCAAAGGCGACACGGCTCTCACCCCGCCGGTGGAATATGATGACCGGCGTGGGGTTTCCCACGGAGCGAAGGTAGCGCAGGAACCCGATGCCATTCATGTCAGAGACAAACTCGATCCCGTTGACCGGGGAAACTTCCTCGTAGCAGACGATAACATCATAGGCCCGGCTCTTGAGCTTCTCGATTGCCTGTTTGGTGGATGGCACTACCTCCAGCCGCACCTCACCCGTCTTTTCGAGAAACGGGCGGAACTGCGCGAGAAAATCGGTATTGTCCTCCACGAACAGAACGGATATCATCAGGAACTCCCGGGGCGTGGGCTATTCGCCTGCGGTGTATGCATATAATCTGGATATTTTTGCAATAAATAGTTGACTGGATGCGGTGGAAATTGAAGATTTGGCGCAATTTATGGCCGGAATGGTCATAGTATTCCCGTGGAGCGCATACCGGGGCACGGGGTCATCCTGAATCTTCATCAGGAGCAGTCCACGTCATGGTCTTTTGTATCCTTCCCGTTGTCCCCGGCGCCGTTTTTACCGTCATCAAATTCCCCGTACACGAGCCAGAGGCCGGTGACAAGCACGAGGGGGATACCAAGGGGAAGGGAAAAACCGTGATCGCTATGAAGGGTAAGTCCGTACTGGACCAGCATCGCGGCCAGAAAGAGCACCGCACAGGCAACGGTGAGCAGACCTGCAGGTTTTACCAGCCATGCTTTACGCCCCGCAGCAGCAAAAGCGAGCACGATTAATGCTGCGACGAGAAGAAGCGCCCCGAGCGCCCAGATGAGGGCAGAATAAGCGCTTGAACCTTTCAGCATACCACTAAAAACATAGTCGAGATCCCTTTGGATGAGGAACAGGCTGTTTCCAAGATAGACTCTGCTGGTACCGGAAGAGTGCCCACTGCACGCCGGTAGCAAGGTTGTTTCCGATGCCATAGATATTGAGAGGGACAAAAAAGAGCAGGCATTCGCAGAGGAGCGGCAGGCTGATTCGGGTCATGAGAGTCAAAAAGCGTTTTTTAAAACGGGCGATACCGGGGGTGAAAGGGAACCGGTCACCGGTTGGTGTTCCCGACAATTGCAGAGCTGGTACATCCAGTCCATCAGGGGGTGGCACTCGTCGACGATACATTCCAGGTCGCAGGCGATGCACGGGATCAGTTCGTCCCCGGCCAACAGGTTTTCGGGATGGACCGGTTGTCGTCTGGCACGGAGGAGATAGGTCTTGATCCCTTCTTTCTTGAATTTTACACGATCAATGAGCCCGCTCTCTTCGAGTTTCATTACGATCCTCGAACATTTCCGGCTGTCCATGCCCAGTTCCTTCCAGAGTTCGCTCTGGAGGATTCCCTCTGGTCGTGACTGGATCAGGGTAAATGCTTCGTCTTCTGGTTCAGGCATTGCGGTTATTTCTCCCTTATCTTCAGAGAACGGGGGCAATGGTAAGAATATTATTGCCCCGGATAACGACCGTACCCAGGCTTCTCCCGCGCACGTTGTTGACAAACTCGATCGTCTCGTCCATGTGGATATTCAGGTATTCGTCCACCGCGACAAGCCGGCCCTGCAGTTTGCGCCTCTCGTCCTTTATTTCAACGGTAATTTTGGAATCCACAAGGGCAAACACTTTCTTTATGGGCAAAACAATTCCGTTAACCATCTGTCCTGATTTGGGTCGGAAGATAATTAAAGTTTGCTAGAGGGCGACGAAAGGGGGGTACCTGGCTGTTTTCCAACAGCGGTTTTATGGCCGTGGGTCCCCCGGGCCCTCCCCATGTCCGGGGCAACGCGAAAAAAAAGTCATTCCCCGAGAGGTTCCCACCGTGTTGCCAGTTTCTTTTCGACGGCCGGAAGCGTGGTGTACTCCATCTCTTCTGATGAGAGCCGGTGGGGTTCGAAGGGGCCCTGCGCACGGATCGTATCCGCAAGCTCGTTGCACCGCGTCCTGACCCGGTCAAACCCGGGGTCATCGAACAGGTCAGCCGGACCGATCAGGGTCCCGTTTGTTACCTGGAACCCGAAGCAGACGACCCGGGGGGGGCCGTCGAACCGGGTGCAGTTGGCATCGCAGAGGCCGACCGGCATGAACGGGCCATGGTGCGATCCGCGCATCCAGCCTGCGACGAGCACGGGAATGGTAAACGGCTCGATCGCTTCGCCCATCGAAGGAAAGCCGCTCTGCGCCCTGACGATCATGACCGGGTCGTCCTTTCCCACGTACCGCCCGGCCATCATGTTGAGGCGCTGGGTGCTTGTCGATGCAGCAATGGTCCCGTCCTTTTTAAAGACGTGCTTGATTACGTACCGTGACGGCGCCCCGATATAGGCAAGCAGGCTGTAACTTTCTTCAGGGCATGAGAATCTGATCCGGCGCTTCCCGACGAGATCGTGCACCTCGAAGACAAAGCCCTCGTGCAGGGACGGGTCGATGACCAGACCGGGGGTGTTGAACGGGTCGGCAAAGATCTTGTACAGGTAGAAGTTCCACGCGCCGGGCTCGGTCTTGTCGGCCATAAAGACCAGGACGGGATCGGAACCCCGCTCTTCGAATTCCATTTCGGCGACACCCGGGCCCATGCCCTTGACATTCCCCGAGAATGCGTCGGCAAGCATGTCCTGACCTGCACCGTAGAGTTTGAGATTTTTTGCTATTTTTGTACATTCCAGAAAGACGTTCCACGCAAGTTTGTGGACTTTCTCATTGTCAACCCCGTGGGTATGGGTCATGATCAGTTCGAGGTCGTCGCCGCAGTGGGTTACTAGAGAATCGGTGAGGAACTTGCCTTCCTCGGCCCTGAGCATCTGGGCAGCCTTTTCCAGAATCTTGGGGTGGGTGCGGGAGTGACCGGGGAAACTCCCCACATCCGCTTTAATGACAGAGATCGTGGTCTTTGGCATAAGACTTCACAGTATGAGATAGCGTAAGGACACTAAAAGATTGTGGGGATTATGGCAGGGATTTTCGTATGACGGATGCCGTGCCGTACGCACCAAAGGCCTTGAAAAAGACCAGGCTTTCCGCGTAGGCCATTGCCTGCATGGCCTTGTTGGTCTCTTCATCGACAGCATAGATTTCCTTGAAGAATTCCTTGATGGCCATCTTGCAGTTGCCATCGAATATCTGCCGGTCTTTTTTACCGGGGTTCGTGGGCCGGTACTTTTCAAGCGTCCAGTCCTGGATATTCTTGTAGAGGGCAGGTTCGTAAATTTTCAGGATACCAAACGCCACATCCTGCCAGAACGTCCCGACATTGCCCTTGATGATGTCGCCCTTGGGGAAATGCAGGTTGATGAGATCCCGGGGGGTGCCGGTGATGCCGTGCTGGGCGATGCCGACATGCAGGTTGTTCTCCCGCAGCGCCTGTGCAATCGCCTTTGTCCGGGGGATATCGATGGAGAGCTGTTCGACGACATTCCCGTTTGCATCGTACGTGTGGCCATGCGAACTGCCGTTTGCGATGGCAATAACATGGGGGTGGACATCGTTTTCATTGAGGGCTTTGATGAATCCGACGGCTTCCTCCGGCCGGGTCAGGATAAGCCCCTCCGTGTCTTTTCTCCCGATCTCGCCCACTTCCACTTCGAGGCCGAATTCCTTCCCGTTCATCTTCTGCCTGATATAGCGGGCAAGGTCAGAGGTGACCCGGATATTCTGTTCCAGTTCTTCCCGGACCGTTTTCCCCTCGAAGTTGAAGAGGTGCGAGGCATCGATGGCAAACGAGGTGTACCCGGCTTTTACCTGTGCATCGATCAGCTGCTTTGTCCCGTCGATCTCTGCGGCATCGCCTTTTTTGATCGTGATATGATCTGCATGGAGCGCCCAGATGTCAAACCCGGTCGCTTTTGCCGCCGCATGCATCTTTTCCGAGAATGCCTGCGGGGTCAGGCCGGTGTATCCCCCTTTCAGGTCTGATTCGGACCGGGCGAGCTCCATGAAGACCGCAGAATCGGTATCTTTTGCGGCCCTGAATATGCCTTCAGCCACCGTGGCGATTCGTACGTTTGCCGCCATGATGATGGCTTTCTTTCCTGCAATTCCTGACAGGATTGTCGAGCCGGGAATTGGACCAAAAGTGTGTGCGCTCATGCTGGTGCTTCCTGTACTTATCCTTCCTTCATACATGCTTCAATCTTTGCGATCTCCTTTTTGCCACCGATGTAGATGGGTGTGACCTGATCAATTGTTTTCGGCTTGATCTCCCGGTAATCCATGCGCCCGTCACTGACTGCCCCGCCGGCCTCGCAGATGATCATGCCCATGGGGTTTGCCTCGTAGAGGAGGCGCAGTTTTCCTGCCTCTTTTCCCTTGTAGCCGGGGTAGGTAAACACCCCTCCCTTGTGGAGGATCTGGTGGACATCGGCGACAAAACAGCCGGAAAACCTGAGTTTGTAGCCTTCGCTTTCAAGGTACCCGATCCATCGTGCATGGGCCGCAAGGTAGTCCCTGCGCAGCGCGCCGGGGGAGTGGATCTTCCCTTCGGGAATCCGTATATCCTTATGGCGCAGCACGAATTCGCCGGTCTCAGTCTTCACAAATTCGTGGACACCGTTTCCGGCGGTATAGGTCAGGAGGGTCAGGGGCCCGTACAGTATGTACAGGGCGGCAATCATCTTCGTCCCTTTTTCAAGGACGTGACCGGGATAGATGCCGATGATGGAGCCGACACAGAGATTCACGTCAATGAGCGAGGAGCCGTCAAGGGGATCGATGACAACGCCGAAATTGTTCTTTGCGTCTTTTACTTCGATTATCCGGTCCTGCTCCTCAGTTGCGATGTACCGGACAAGACGGGATTTCTTGAGCGCATCGATAAAGACATCGTCGGCATACTTGTCCAAGGGCTTCTGGTCCTCCCCGAACATGTTTTGGGTGCCGCAGGCCGAGGTATTCATGCAGTGGGTAAGGAAACCCTGCCTGACGGGGCCGGCCTGTTCGCTCAAAAAGAGGATGAGTTCAGCGAGGTTTTTTTCCGTCCCGGATTGTATAAGGAAATCTTCAAGAATCATCAGTACCACCGGATCACGCCGCGAACGGCGTTTTTCCCCCGATTAGCCCGGACAAGCGTCCGGGTCTGTGGGTAGTCGTTTGACCCGGAGGTTTATGAGGATTATTATCCAGCCGTAACGTGTTTTCTGCCCTAATACGGGGTATGGATTAAAAAACGGATGCGGTCGTATGCCGGAAGATACGCACACCGGATGCCGTGTGCCTGTCAAAGGCTGGCGGTTTCCACCGTATTTACAAGCAATAAAAAAGGAGAGTGGGGGTTGTCCCGGGTTCAGGTGCGCCCGGAGGATCCGGAAGGTTCCTCTCACGTGACTTCCGGCACGCCGTTCGATCAGTACCCGGAATCCGTCCCCCTGCCGCGAGGCAGGTCAAAGACACGTCCCGGCCGTATCATTCCCTCATGATCCTTTTTACAATCATTTAGTCAACGGGTATTTTTCCCCGTGATTCTTTCGTGATCTTTTTGAGATGAACTTCCAGCACGCCGTCCCTGAACGTTGCAGAGGATCCATCATCGGTCACCGGTTTTTTGAGGGAGACAACCCGCGTCATCGACACAAACGAACGCTCACGCAGGTAATACCTCTCATTCTCATCTGTTGTCTCATCCTTTCGTTCACAGGTAATTTCCAGCGTCCGGGGATCGATCAGGTCAAGTGCGATGTCTTTTTTTGTGATACCGGCACTCATACCTGCGGTGATTACCACTTCGTCATCGTTCTCAGAAACATCCACAGGGAGAGTTGTCTGTTGGGCAGGCAGCATCTTTCTTGGAGACCCGCCGGGAGCGGGTAATAACGCTGCAGGGTTGGTCCCGTATATCTGCCGGTTCAACGACTCCAGGTATTCCCGCATGTCTTCAAGTTCATCAAAGACAGACCGGTAATACCATTTTACCATCTGGTTCACCCCGCACGTGGTTGGTAATCAACAGTATCCAGATCCCCTTCAGATCCTTTTTGCTGATCTGGACCTGCTGACATGTTTTTCATCCGTGTTTCATTGTTCCTTTCAGGCCTTTTGGGAAAAGAGCCCGCCAGGCCAATCGCAGGTCATGATCCTTCGGGTCCGGGTCAGCGGTCCGCATCATGGCTCATCCCGCAGGTCCGCCCACGAACGCTTCCTTCATCAGTTCCTCCTGCTTTTTTGTCAGGGTTGCAGGAATCTTCACGATGACCTTTACCAGAAGATCTCCTCTTTTGTCGGCGTTTAAAAACGGCAACCCCTGCCCCCGGAGCCGGAAGAGGGTGTGGCTCTGTGTGCCGCGGTGGATTTTTAAGGACGCACTCCCGGTAATCGTCGGCACGGTGATCTCTCCCCCCAGAAGCGCAGTTGCGAGCCCGACAACCGCGGTGGTCGTCAGGTCAGCACCCTGCCGCTCGAAGACCTCGTGTTTTTTTATGTGGACAACCACGTAGAGGTCGCCGGGAGGCCCCCGGTTCTCCCCCGGTTCGCCTTCCCCGGCAATGCGCAAAAACTGCCCGTCCTCCACGCCCCTCGGGATCGTCACCTCGATCCGCCGCGTTTTCTGGAGCGACCCTGCCCCGTGGCAGGTCCTGCAGGGCTTTTCAATGATCTTGCCGCTCCCGCCGCAATCCGGGCACTGGGCAATGCTCATCACCTTGCGGTTACCTACCTTCTGCGGGCTCCTGATCTCGCCGGTTCCCCGGCAGGTTGGGCAGTCCCTGAGGTACCCGGCTCTGCACCGGTCCCATGGCAGGTACTGCACACGGAATCATGCGGGACCGCAACGGTATTTTTCGTGCCGGAGAATGCATCGGCAAGTGTTACTTCAATGTCATAGCGGAGATCTGCCCCTGCCCGTTGCCGTGTCGTCCGGGATCCCCCGGAAAAAGCATTGAAAATATCCCCGAGACCATAGTCCCGGAACAGGTCCTCGTAACTGGGTGGCCGGTACCCTGATGTGTCCCCGGGTCCGAACTCGATATGACCCCCCTGGTCGGTACTGGGCTTTCTTCTGGGGGTCGCTTAACACCTGGTACGCCTCGTTGATCTCCTTGAATTTTTCTTCCGCTTCCTTGCTCCCTTTATTCAGGTCCGGGTGATATTTCCGTGCAAGTTGCCTGAATGCCTTTTTGAGTTCATCTGCTGAAGCATCCCGTTTTACGCCAAGGATCTCATAATAGTCGCGCGTTGCCATGGGTCTTTGTAAAAAAAAATTATTTTTCATCCTTTACTTTGAAATCGGCGTCTACAACGTTCTCGCCGCCGGGGCCACCGGCATTGCCCGAACCACCAGCATCCTGCGAAGGCTGTTCCGCGCCCTGCTGTTCTGCCTGCTGCCGGGCGGCCGCCTGGTACGCGGCAGAACCTGCCTCGCTGAGAACTTTCTGGAGTTTTTCGGTTTCGGTCTTAATTCCGGAAGTATCCTTACCCTCCAGTGCCGCTTTGACCCCGGTGATCGCAGCATTCAGCCGTTCAACCATGTCCGGGTTCAGTTTATCCGCCAGATCCATTTTGGTTTTCTCCGCCGTGTAGACAAGGGAATCCGCGATGTTTCTGGCCTCGACCTCTTCCTTTCTCTGCCGATCCTGCTCTTCGAACTGTTTTGCCTCGTCGACCATCTTGCGGACATCGGCATCCGGCAGTTTTGTCGAAGCGGTGATGGTCATCTTCTGCACTTTCCCGGTGCCGAGATCCTTTGCGGATACATTGAGGATACCTGATGCGTCGATATCGAAGGTGACCTCGACCTGCGGGATCCCCGGGCGCGGGGGCAGGCCGACAAGGTTGAACTGGCCAAGGCTCACGTTATCGGATGCCATGGGCCGCTCGCCCTGGAGGACATGGATCGTGACCTCGGTCTGCATATCTGCCGCAGTTGAGAATATCTGGCTCTTCTTTGTCGGGATTGTGGTATTCCTGTCGATGAGGGCGGTCCGGACCCCGCCGAGGGTCTCAAGGCCGAGAGTTAAGGGAGTTACATCGAGCAGCACCATGTCGCTGATCTCGCCGCCAAGGATTCCTCCCTGGATCGCGGCACCCATGGCCACGCATTCCATCGGGTCTATGCCGCGTTCCATCTTCTTCCCGACGTTATCCTCGATAAATTTCTGGACGACCGGCATCCGGGTGGGTCCCCCGACGAGGATCACTTTCTGGATATCGTCCTTGGTGAGTTTTGCATCCCTGAGTGCCTGCTCGAAGGGTTTGATACACCGTCTGATGATCGGGTCGATCAGCTGCTCGAGTTTTGACCGCGACAGTTTGATGTTGAGGTGCTTGGGGCCTGACTGGGTCGCGGATACATAGGGAAGGTTGATCTCCGTCTCCATGACCGTTGAAAGTTCGATCTTGGCTTTTTCGGCGGCTTCTTTTACCCGGTTGATGGCCATCTTGTCATTCCTGAGATCGATGCCTTCCTGTTTTTTAAACTCGTCTGCGATCCATTCGTAGATGGCATTGTCCATGTCCGTGCCACCCAGCTGGGTATCGCCGGAGGTCGCAAGAACGGTAAACGTACCGCCGCCGAATTCCATGATGGTGACATCGAGCGTGCCGCCACCGAGATCAAAGACCAGGATCTTGAACTCGCCACCCTTGTCGAGGCCATATGCCATGGACGCTGCGGTGGGTTCATTTACCAGCCTGACCACATCGAGGCCGGCGATCTTTCCTGCATCCTTGGTTGCTGTCCGCTGGTTGTCGTTGAAATAGGCGGGGACGGTGATGACGGTTTTCGTTATCTTTTCTCCCAAAAACGCTTCGGCATCGCGTTTGATTTTCTGGAGGATGAACGCTGAGATCTGCTGGGGGGTGTATTCCTTACCGTATATTTTATAGACGTGGTTTGTCCCCATCTTTCTCTTTGCCGCGGTAACGGTACCCTCAGGGTTGCTCACGGCCTGCCGCCGCGCCGGCTCCCCGACGAGGAGCTGGCCATCCGGTGTAAAGGCCACATAGGAGGGAAACATTTTGCCGGCAACAGTTGCCCCTTCTGCGGACGGGATGATAGTCGGTTTACCGCCGACCATGACGGAAGCTTCGCTGTTCGATGTACCCAGGTCAATTCCGATAATTTTCTCTTTAGCCATTGTTCTCACCAACTTTCTCTGCTACATGTTCTGCGATCTTTACCTTCGAGGGCCTGATGACTTTGGATTTCAACTGGTACCCTTTCCCGAAGTCTTCCAGGATCGTATTTGGCTCCTGCGGGCATTTCTCTGTACACAACACCTCGTGAAAACGGGGATCGAATTTTTTTCCCACGCAGTCTATCGGCTGCAATCCATAGTCGGACAGGATTTTTGTAAATTTTTTATAGATCATTTCCATTCCTTCCCGGTTCTTCTCCTGCTCTAAGGAAGGCAGGGCCAGTTCGAAATCGTCCAGGATAACGAGGAGATCATGGATCAGTTTCTCGTTTGCAAGGGCTGTTATCATGTCCTTTTCCTTTGCACTCCACCTGCGGAAATTGTCGAAATCTGCCTGGAGGTATTGCAGCTGATTGAGACGTTCCTCAGCGAGCCGGGTCTGTTCTGCGAGTTCTTTTTTCAGCTCTTCGATATCTTCCATTGTCGTACCCCCTCACCCTGATGCTTTTTTGAGCAGACTAGAGGTTCGGGATCAGGCATTCCCGAACACCAGTTTTCCTCCTTTCTCATCGACCACGATCTCCTTGTCCTTCTGGACTTTCCCCTCAAGGATCATCTTTGACAATTCATTGAGCAGGTTTTTCTGGATCACGCGTTTGATCGGCCGTGCACCGAACTGCGGGTCAAAGCCCAGGGTGGCGATAAACCGGATGGCTTTCTTTGTGGCCGTAAGCCGGATGTCGCTCTTTTCAAGCATCTTCTGCACGCCTCCCAGCTGGATCTCGACGACCGTCCGGATCTCGTCTTCCGTGAGCGGCCGGAACATGATGATCTCGTCGATCCGGTTGAGGAATTCGGGACGGATGGTCTTCTTGAGCAGGTCAAAGACCTGTTCCCGGGTGCGGTCGAAGAGCTCGTCCCGGTCCTTGTCGGTAGCCTTTTCCATGTTCTCCTGGATGAGGTGCGACCCGATGTTCGAGGTCATGATGATGATGGTGTTCTTGAAATCCACCGTGCGGCCCTTGTTGTCGGTCAGGCGGCCGTCGTCAAGGACCTGCAGCAGGATGTTGAAGACATCCGGGTGGGCTTTTTCTATCTCATCCAGCAGGACCACGGAATAGGGCTTTCTCCGGACAGCCTCTGTCAGCTGCCCGCTCTCTTCGTACCCCACATAGCCCGGCGGTGCGCCAATCAGTCGCGAAACAGTATGCCGTTCCTGGTATTCCGACATATCGATCCGCACCATGCTGTTCTCGTTGTTGAACAGGAATTCTGCGAGCGCCTTTGCCAGTTCCGTCTTTCCTACACCGGTCGTCCCGAGGAAGATAAACGAGCCGATCGGACGTTTCGTGTCCTGCAGCCCGGCACGGCTCCGGCGGATTGCATTGGAAACTGCCGCTATAGCCTCGTCCTGGCCGACCACACGCTTGTGGAGTTCGGCTTCGAGGCTGAGCAGTTTTTCCCTCTCGCTCTGCAGCATCCTGCTCACGGGGATCCCGGTCCAGCGCGAAACGACTTCGGCGATCTCTTCGGCATCCACCTCTTCGTTTACCAGTGCGGAATCCTTCTGCAGCACGGTGAGTTTTTCCTTTAACTCCACCATGGTCTTTTCGAGCTCAGGGATACGGCCATAGCGGATCTCTGCAACTTTCCCGAGGTCGCCGCTGCGTTCGGCACTTTCGGCTTCGAACTTTAAGGTCTCGATCTCGGTTTTCCGCGACTGGATCTGCTCGACAAGCTCTTTTTCCGACTGCCACTTTGCATTCAGCCGGTTTCGTTCCTCGGTCAGGTTCCCGATCTCTTCATTTAAGGCCTTGAGTTTTTCCTTGTCCTTCTCGCGTTTGATCGCTTCCCGTTCAATCTCCAGCTGGCGGATCCTGCGTTCAATCTTTTCGAGTTCTTCCGGTTTTGAGTTGATTTCGAGCCGGAGTTTTGATGCAGCCTCATCGATTAAGTCGATCGCCTTGTCGGGGAGGAACCGGTCGGAGATATAGCGCTGCGAAAGTTCGACGGCGGCAATGATCGCCTCGTCCTTGATCCGTACGTGGTGATGGGTCTCGTATTTCTCCTTGATTCCCCGGAGGATGGAAATGGCATCCTGTGAATCCGGTTCGTTTACCATCACCGGCTGGAAACGCCGTTCGAGCGCTTTGTCCTTCTCGAAATACTTCTGGTATTCCTTCAAGGTCGTTGCACCGATGACATGCAGTTCTCCCCGTGAAAGTGCGGGTTTGAGGATATTTGCCGCGTCCATGGCACCTTCGCCACCGCCGGCCCCGACCAGGGTGTGAATCTCGTCGATGAAAAGGATGATCTCCCCTTCAGCGGATATCACTTCCTTGACCACGCTTTTCAACCGTTCCTCGAATTCTCCCTTGAACTTGGCCCCGGCGATCAGGGCACCCATATCGAGGGAAAATATCTGCTTGGTCTTCAGGTTATCCGGGACATCCCCGTCAATGATCCGGTGGGCAAGACCTTCGGCTATCGCGGTTTTTCCCACACCGGGCTCCCCGATGAGGATCGGGTTGTTCTTCGTTCTCCGTGAAAGGATCTGCAGCACCCTGCGGATCTCTTCGTCACGTCCGATCACCGGATCGAGCTTTCCCTTACGGGCAAGATCGTTGAGGTTCCGGGCATATTTTTCCAGGGCATTATAGGTCTCTTCGGCGTTCTGGCTGTTCACGGTCTCACCTTTCCGCAACTGGCTGATGGCAGTCCTGAGGTCTTTTTCCGTTACCCCGTTCTCCTTGAGCAGCCGTGAGGTGCTGTTGTTGACCGAAAGGATCCCAAGGAGGATCTGTTCGAGCGAGACGAATTCATCCCCGGACTCCTGGGAAAGTGCGGTGGCTTTCTGCAGGGCTTTTGTGGCATCACCGGAGAGGTTCTGATCCCCGCCCGTCACCTCGGGATACGCATCGATAATCTGGTCGAGGGCAGGAATGAATCTATCGAGGTCCACATTCAGTTTTTTCAGGAGGTACGGGATGACATTCTCGTCAACCAGGAGCATTCCTTTGAGGAGGTGCGACGTCTCGATAGACGGGTTCTTTTTTGCAGTTGCCAGTTCGATCGCCTTCGAAACGGCTTCCTGCGATTTTATGGTGAAATTATTGAAGTTCATGGTTGTGGTTTTTTTTCGTTGTTCGTAATCCGCTACCCGTTATTCGTAATAGCGCTTCTTCCTGTCAAATAGTTTGGCAATGCGGAAGCCGGTCCGGTAAGCACCGGGGCGATCCTGTGCCCATCAGGCGAACTGTGCGAGGGCGTCCGCATCGATCCCGGTCGTGTCCCCGCCGGGCAGGATGGCGACTCTTGCAGGCCAGGAGCATTGTCCTCCCGTTGTCGGCTTCGTTAATGCTTCCCGTTACGGTCAGTTTTACGGTCTTGGAATCTGTCATAATCGTCAAGCCTCCTTTTCGAGGATTAACCATAAGTTAGTATGGTTCAGTATATAAAATGTTGTGTAAGGGGTTCTGTTAACTTGATGAGGGGTGGAAACATGTGTTAACCAGAGTGGGATAATAATAAAATTTGGACTTGGTGACATCCACAAAAATTATGTTTCAGTAATAGAAGGTAATCCATATGCCCGGTATGGTTGCTGATATGTGCGGTGTGATAACAGTTATCCTTCTCGCAGGAGTTTTACTGTTCATAGGCATTGGGATTATGCCAACAAACCCCCAACTCGGAGTAATTTGTCTACTCATCGGAATTGCGGTAATAACACTGTGTCTCAAAAGCGTGATCTAAATTTATAATTTTATTTCGCCTGCGCCGCATTCTGTATCATTGTTATCCACTTTTTTCGCCATCAATCACAATTCCTTACGCATCAATCGAGGTTTTCCCATTAAGTGTTTCATGAGATCATACACCTCTGTTGGGGATTTACCCTCTAACCCCTCGTGCAGCTTAACGAAGTTATGACAGACCCGCATACCTGAAGTGAAACTTGCGATTCCCCCCGCCGCCCCCGAAGGGGCGCCCCCTCAGGCAGGGCAATTACCTGTCAGCCAGAAAAGGTAATCTGCCCGAGCAGAGGACCTGGCGAGACCCTAAAAGAGCAAAAGGAAAGCCCGGAAAATTACTTTTCCCTCCCCTCAATAATCCCGGCAACTTTTTTCCCGGTCTCGGTTACCCGGTAATACCGGTCCCGGTTTTCTTCCGGTGTCAGGCATTCCACGAGCCCGACTTTTTCCATTGCCTGGATTGTCCGGCTTACCGCTGCTCGTGCGAAACCCAGATCCTTCGCAAGTTCTGTCGGGGAATTTGGCCGGAGAAGACCCTTGATAACTTTTCTTCTCACGCTCCCCCGTGTTACAAAACTCACGAGATTATACATTAAGGGAACAAGGAAAATTACACGTATGAAAATTTGGTACAAATGTTTTCCAAATTTTATCTTTTCTCCCGTCGATATCCATAATGGTGCCCTGTGTTCGTCATCCTGAATATGCGATACAATTACGGAGCAATTTCCCCCGGCTGAATATTCGTGTTCCCATCGGGAACAAAAGTCACTCCGGCAGGATTTTACCAGACACCGGTTTTTTTGGATGGATCAGTACTTCGAAAATACGCCCTGTACGGGCTCCGATTCCCTGTTTTTCCGGATCGGGAGGTAATAATTCCCGAAAAAACGGTAATAATTCAGGTAATTTAGGGTGTTTTTCCGTCGGAGACCGTGAGGTAACAAATAGCAGCATTTGGAGGGCAAAAACCGATATGGATCGGGTATTTGCCTGTCCCGGAGGATTTCACCGATTGTAAGGGTTTGGTGACGTTTTGATGAGGGGGAGCGGTTTTACGACGGAGAATGGGATCAGGCGGCTGGGGCACCTTTTACCTGCGGCACCCATCCCCCGGAAAAAAGATCCTCATATTCGCGTTTTTTCGGCCTTTTTGGGTACCGGATGGGTAAAAGCCCCGGTCAAAATTATCCTCGATTCCCGGGCCGTTAAAGGCCCATAGCTGACATCGAAATCGGGCGAATTTCGGCAAACGGGGCGATTAAAAGGCTTATTTTCCACGCGAACTGAAAAGAAGCAATTTACAGGCGTTCCCAGAAGAGCCCGTAATCCAAAATCCGGAAAAGGAGCCCAATTTGGGCGTATTTTTGAGCCTCAGGGAAGTAGACGATCTCAAAACAGGAAATAGACGATATTCCCGGTATGGTCACTCTTTCAGATCGGGAGATCCCGATGTTCCCTGCTTCTTCTTCAGCCGGTCGATCATCTCCAGCGCCTTCTGTTTTGCTGCCCGTTCGCCGTCGTCGCCCGGCTCGGCCCAAGGCTGCGTGACATTCCATGTAAGTTTCCCGCTGAGCGGCGGCTCCGGGAATGCACCGGGATCGAAGAGCGATTGCCCCCGGAACTCCACGGGATTTTCCTGGAAACAGGACCAGACCGCTTTGCGAATCACAGCCTCGTCCTGGAACTGGCAATCGACGAGCGTCAGCTGCTCCCTAAACCTCTTGATAAAATCAACCGGAACATTGTAGAGATATGCCGAAAGACCGGTCGTCCCGATGATGCGCTTTTTCTCGTCAACGCCATTCCTGAACAGCGCTTTTATCGCATCACCGGTCTTGTGCCCCTCGGACTCGGGACCACCAAGAATCAGGTAGCGGATATTCGGGTTTGCAACGATATTGCAGATGATCTTCTCGATACCGATATTGGCGGTCTGCAACGTCCCGGAGAGTGCCGCACCGGTCTCCACACCGGTCCGCACGAGTTTCTCGATCTCGGGCGGTATCTCTTCGGCATCTGTGGTAAGGATGATGACAATCGCAGCCGGGGAATAATCATTCCCTCTTATGTATCGCCCCTCTTCAGGAGGATATTCCGGATGTGGTGGGAGTTTAAGCATACGTGTTTTTATCTGTAACCAGTTTCTCGAAATCTATTGCCGTAGAACCCGAGGTGCATTCCTTCCCATGATCCCGTACTACTTCCAGCATTTTCTTAAGCATGGCAGGATAGATGGCACCGACCATTTCGAAGACGGGTTTTCCCCCGCAAAAAATTTTAAACGTCGGTGTCTGCCGGATCCCATAGCGCTCGATGAGGGCCATGTTTGCTAAAACATTGATGTGACCGAAAAGTATCGTCTTGTGAAATTCTTTTGCATAATTCACAACATATGGCTCAATCTGCCGACAGAAAGGACACGTTGGAGAATAGAACATTACTGCAACGGGTTTTGTCGTTTGTTTTTCAACGGTTTCTTCCCATGTGGCTTCTGTCAGTTCAACCAGGAGGCCCTGCTCTGGCGGGATGGTCGCGCTCACCTGATGTGCCGGCTCTGCTTCCTGTGATTCCGGGGCATTGCCGAATGTCGCATCGATCCACCGGATGATCTCATCTCTCACGCGGCGGAACCCGGCCCAGATTTCTTCATCCGTTCCCGTGAATGCAGCGGGGTCTGAAAAACCCTGGTGGATCTCTTCTTTTGATCCCGGGAAGAACGGGCAGGCAGCCTTTGCAGAATCGCAGACGGTGACGACCGTATCAATTCCTGTCCCGTAGAACTCATCGATGAGTTTCGACCGCTGGCCGGAGATATCGATCCCGATCTCTTTCATCACGGCGATTGCAAGGGGATGGACCTGGCCTTTCTCTACCCCGCCGCTGAATACCTCGTATCGGTCACCGTACTTTGCCTTCATGTAACCCTCCGCCATCTGGGAACGGATGGCGTTATGGGTGCAGATAAACAGGATTTTCTTTTTCATAGTGGCACCAGTATCATTTCATCGCAACGACGGGCTGCATGCGTTGTCACCATTTCCACTGTACCATTTCGTCTTCAGCCACAGCGCGACGTTCACAAGGCTGATCAGCACCGGCACTTCCACGAGCGGCCCGATCACGGTGGCAAATGCCGCAAGTGATTCAATGCCAAAGACAGCAACGGCAACCGCAATCGCGAGCTCGAAGTTATTGGATGTAGCGGTGAATGAGAGCGTAGCGGACTTCTGGTAATCGACCCCGAGACGGTGGGCCATCCAGAAGCTCGTAAAGAACATGATCACAAAGTAGCAGAGCAGCGGGATTGCAACCCGCACAACATCGAACGGGACATTAACGATATAACTGCCCTTCAGGGAGAACATCACGATGATCGTGAAGAGCAGGGCAACGAGCGTGATTGGCGAAATTTTCGGGATAAAGACCTGCTCGTACCATGCCTTTGACTTTATGCGGAGCAGGGCGTACCGGGTGACCATCCCGGCAATGAACGGGACGCCGAGATAGACAAAGACACTCCCGGCAATCTGGGTTATCGTGATCGAGACCGCAGAACCGGCCCCGATGCCGAGCAGGGGCGGCAGGTACGTGATGAAGAACCATGCGTATACGGAGTAAAAGAAGACCTGGAAGATCGAGTTCAGGCCCACGATCGCGGCGCAGTACTCGCAGTCCCCGAGCGCGAGATCGTTCCAGACGATCACCATGGCGATACACCGGGCGATCCCGACAAGGATCAGGCCGTACATGAGAAACGGCTGGTCGCGGAGGAAAACAACGGCAAGGACAAACATCAGGACCGGTCCGACAATCCAGTTCTGGACAAGCGACAGGCCGAGCACTTTTGTATTCCGGAATACGGTGTGCAGTTCCTCGTACCGCACTTTTGCAAGCGGTGGGTACATCATCAGGATGAGCCCGATCGCGATCGGGATCGAGGTTGTCCCGACCGAGAGCCCGGTGATGAGTGCCGGTACAGCGGGTGAAAAGTACCCGATGGCAATCCCCGCTGCCATGGCAAGGAAGATCCAGAGCGTGAGGTAACGATCGAGAAATGAGAGTTTTTTCGTCGCCGTCATATCATGTGCACCATATCACTTTTTCATTATCCCAGGATCGCATTAAACAAATACCCCGTCATGGTGAAGGAGACGAACAGGATGACTGCAAAGATCAGGATCAGTTTGACCTTTATCACTTTCCGGAGGATGACCATCTCCGGCAGCGAGAGGCCGATGACCGACATCATGAACGCGAGCGCCGTCCCCATCGCCATGCCCTTTGCCGTGAGCACCTGCATGATCGGTATCATGCCTGCCGCATTCGAATACAGCGGGATGCCGATCAGCACAGCAATCGGAACCGCCAGCGGGTTATTCGGACCTGCAATGTTGACAAGGAAATCCGCCGGGGCGTACCCGTGAATGACCGAACCGATAGCGATACCGATGATGATGTAGGGCAGCACTTTCAGCGTGATATCCCGGGATTCGCCTTTTGCAAACGTGAGCCGTTCTTTCCAGCTCATCGTTTTCTCGGCCTGATCGTACATCTTGCACTTCCAGACAAAATCCTCGACCTCGCTTTCGAGATGGAGGCGCCCGATGATGATGCCGGCGATTATCGCGATGATGAGGCCGGAGACAATGTAGATGAGCGCGATCTGCCAGCCGAACATCGCAAACAGCATGGCAGCAGCGATCTCGTTGATGAGCGGCGATGCGATCAAAAACGAGAACGTGATCCCGAGCGGCACGCCACTCTCAACAAATCCTATAAAGAGCGGCACGGCCGAACAGGAGCAGAATGGTGTAGGAACCCCGAGCAGGGCAGCCACTACGTTACCCACCCCTTCCGTACGTCCTCCTACCCACTTTTTCACCCGCTGGGGGGTGATGTACGTCCGGACAATCGCGACACCGAAGACGATAACGGCGAGCATGACCGTGACCTTGATGGTATCGTACACGAAGAAATTCACGGACGATGCGAGAGGGCCCCCCTGCATCAGTCCGAGGATGGAATAGGTCACCCAGTCTGCGAACACCTGTAAATAGTCCAGCATAGTGTTATCCTCCGTTTATTTTCTGGTCGATCATTTTCTCCATCTCGTCAGTGAACGACTTCAACCGTGCACCTGCTTCGGGTGACACTCCATTGATCGCGCGCATCAGTTCCCTGATGTGAAGAAGCCCGGACAATTCCTTGTCGCAGGTCTTGCCGAAACGGGGAGCCCGGCAGAAGTGGCAGATCCGGAGGCCGTAGTGCTGGAGCTGTTCCGGGCTCAAGCGTGTCCCGTGCAGCTCCGCAGTTGCTGCAACGGTCGAACCACACGGGGAACCACGGATCACCTTTACGCTCTCGATGGTGCCATTATCCTGCACCTTCACTTCAAACGAGGGGCGCCCGAACACTTTCGCATACTCGTTGATCTCCGGCACCCAGATATTGTCCTCCAGCGAGCACATCGTCAGGGGGGCAACAATGTTTTCATTGATGGCCTTTGCCTGCCGGAGGAACCCGGGGCCGAAACTGACCCCGAGGATCACAGGCTTCTGTTTCTCGATGATGGCCAGTGCAACGTCAGGATGCCGGACATAGGAGATGTAGAGGTCGCATTCCGGGAGAGCCAGTTCGAGGTCGTCCGCGATCATGCTCTGCGGGAACGGGGCCATGATCCATTCTGTCGGGAACTTTTCCCGGATGATCTCAAACGCACGGTCACCGAATTTTCCGTCACTGACAATACCAATCTTCATAGGTCTGCACCAAGCGCCCGGTACGCTGCTTTTTTGATCATTTCTGCCGGAATCTCCTCGTAGCGTTCATTGCCGATCTCAATCGCCCGGCAGCAGGCATTCCCACCGGCCAGTGTCCTGCAGGAGGGGCAGTCGGTAGACACCACCGCGGCAGCGAGCAGATCTTCAAGGGGCGTTCCGTTCATGCGGATCTCGTTCGATTCCGCAATTCGTGTCTTGTCAAGACAGGTCTCAGTCAGGTTGATCTTCACACTGGCAGAGGCAAACTCGCACCGGAGTTTTTCCACGATTGCATGAAGTGCATCGCCAGTCTTATTGCACCGGTCGCAGGTGGCATCTCCGACTGCGAAGTGTTTCCATTCAATCTCAAGGCGCTTGTAACGGGGGAGGATCATGGCATTTTGCTCCCGTTGTTCATGACAGCAGCAACCACTTTTTCGATCTCATCGGTACTGCACTTCGCCCATCCCGTTCTTCTCGATACCGAGTTCGGTAGCGATGATATGGCGATGGGAGGTGAGGCAGGATTTGGAAAGTTTCTTTTTTGCGCAGCAGTCCGTGCAGCCGTCGATCACGATAACCTGTTCGGCATCCCCGATCTCAGCTTTGAGCATCGCGGCAGATTGTTTGGCATGCATCCATACGTAATGGCCCGGTTTTCTCTGGAGCAGGACTTGGGCGGCCTGCGTGGTGAGTTTGCCGGTATTCGAGATGCCCGAGCAGGTGACAAGCGCGATGGTCATTTGTCTGTTCCCGTCACCGGTTCTGTGGCATCCTTCCGGTAGTAGAGCTGGCAGTGGCAGTGCCCGTCCTTTGCGATCTCATCCTTATGGTAGATGCACGGGCAGATGATCGCCGTGTCTTTTTCCTTTTCGCCCGATCGGATCCGGCACGGGCAGTACCGTTCGCCAAATTTTTTCTCGTTGCGTGCCAGGCCCCTGATGACGGCATCCAGTACCTTTTTGTCCGGGTTCAGCACCCAGCCGTTCTTCCGGGCATACTCCTGAGCCCACTCACGAATCTCGTCTTCATCGGTCGTTTCCGGTCGCCCCTTGTGCATCAGCAGGTTCCGCCGCACCCGCATCCGTTGTTCTTCCCGCCGGTCTTTTTGCCAGATTTCGCAGCCTCTTTCTTCCGGCCTTCGCCCTTCCAGCAGGCTGAGACAATCTTCTCGATATCTTCGGCTGTGTAGGATTTTGACGGCCCCTTGGTGATACCAAGGTCGGTAACGATCAGATGCTGTCCCACCGGGATACCCTGTGCATTTGCAATCTTCTGTGCGCAGAGCATCGGGCAGCCGTCAAGGATGACAACTTCATCGGCATTCATCGCGTTCGCGATAAGGTTCTCTGCCCCGGTGGCAAGCAGCGCAGCGCACGCGATACTCCCGTATCCTTCCTCGGTCAGTTGGAGCGCCGCAAAATTGGTCAGCTGCCCGACATTCGCCTGTCCTGCACAGGGAAAGATGATCCGTTTCGCTTCGTTTGATCCGCATGAGCACGTTGATTTTTCAGTCATGGTTTTACTCCGTTAGCATTTTCTTGATCTCATTCACATCCGGTATCCTGCCTTCCGCCCGCACTTCACCGTTGATGAAGAGCGCCGGCGGGAGCATGACACCACGGCCGACAATTTCGGCAAGGTCTTCCACTTTGACGATTTCTGCCGTAATCTTCAGGTCCTTTACTGCCTGCTCGGCATTGGCAAAGAGCCGCTTGCACTTTGCACAACCGGTCCCGAGTACTTCGATTCTGGTCATGATATCACCCAAAAGTTTCCCGAATTTGTGTCATAGTTTCCCCGACATTTTGTGATATTCTTCAAAGAGAGCCCGGGCATACTCGTCCTCGACATTTTGGGGAACGTAATTATACACCTTTAGTTGCCTGAGGAGAGCCGCCCGGATCTCCAGCTCGTTCTTCAGATCCTGTTTTTTTACTTCTACGATGCATTCGTCGCACATACAGATCCCGGTCGGAACACCATTGATCGGGATTCGGCGAATACGCCGGAGAGCCTCGGCAGCGCAGCACGGTTTATTGTCGTTTCCCATCTCCCTTCTCCCGAAGTCTGATGTTCATTGGCATCTCAAATTTTGTTGAATTACTATGGACAAAGCAATGCTATATATCTTTGCATCTCAAATTATCTTGAGATGAAACGAAAGGCCGCAACCTGCTGCGGGGAATCGTCAAAGGATGGGGACCTGCCAACGGAGATTCCGGAACAGATCCAGATAGAGCTCGACGCGATGGGGGGGTTTCCGGCCCTGTCGAAGCGCATTCCCTCGAAAAAAGTCCTCGGTGAGAGAGGCAGAATCTATCAGGCACTTTCTGATCCGCACCGTCTTTCTATCCTCTATATCATCAGGGATCAGCCGCTCTGCGTCTGCGTCATCAACCGGTTCATGTGCCTTTCAAGCTCGAAACTGTCTTATCACTTAAATATCCTGAAAGAGTGCGGTCTCATCGAAGGCGAGTACAGGGGCAACTGGATCATTTATTCCGTCACGGGCCGCGGGCAGCGGTTGTTGCAGTGCACAGAGCACGCGGAACGAAAATAGGTTAAAGATGGGATGGATTTCAGATTATACACTAAATTCACTCCTATAAAGGAATTTTCTCTTTTAATTACACCTCCATTCCCGTAATCACCCCTACCACCTGCTGCGCTGTCGCCGGGTCCAGGACCCGGGCCAGAACCAGCCCGGCCATTGAGACGAACATGGTCCAGAAGACTTTTTTCACCTGCTCGTTCTTCCCGAATGTCTTGATCGCGGCATCCACGTCTGCCATCATCGCCCGCTGGATCAGCTTAGGCAGGAACACAAAGAGCGGCAGGAAGAGAACCGCAACACCGATGAATGCAAGGGTGATCTCCGCGGGGACCGGCTTACGTTGTTAAACTACCACAAAATCTCATTTTTAGGACCTCTCCCCGGAAAAAAGATCCTCATATTCGCGTTTTTTCGGCCTTTCCGGGTACCGGATGGGTAAAAGCCCCGGTCAAAATTATTCTCGATTCCTGGGCCGTTAAAGGCCAATAACTGACATCGAAATCGGGTGAATTTCGGCAAACGGGGCGATTATTAGGCTTATTTTCCACGCGAACTGAAAAAAAGCGGTTTACAGGCGTTTTGTGCAGGGGGCAAAACTGGAAAACAGGAATCGGAGCCCAATACGGGCCCGGATTGGCGCAGGTCTGATCAGGGTAGGATGGGTGGTCGGACCATACGCTCCCGGAGGGGGTATGTCTGCCGTCCCCCGGCAAGGCGCCCCGCGGACACCGGACAGAGTACCGGAACTTTGGGAGCAAAAAACAAAAGAAGATTATTTGGCCGGCGCTGTCATTTCCGGTTTCTTCATCAGTGCCTTCTTGATTGCCACGACAATGATCAAAAGTCCTGCAAGGATCAGGCAGATACCTGTTACGTAGAGCGTCCCCATAGCCGTAATTCCGGCGATGAGCAGGAGAAGCCCGATCAAAATCCACAATGCGACCATTACCATTTTACTCATTTTCCTTCTACCTCTCAAATTTTTAGCAGCCCGGAATCGTTTTAGAAAGTGATCATTTCATAGTGTAGTTGTCAGGGAACAAGCTGCCAATCGATCTGATCTGCAACCCGGTTAAAAAAGATTTACCTGACTTTCAATAGGTGACACATTCATTCGGCCCCCTCATCCCCCCCAACCGCAACCACGGGTGGGGGGCACCCCCCTCCCCCCCATGCCCGGAAATGCCGGGCCGGTCATTAAAAAAATCCACCCGGCCCGGGACTGGAACAAAAAAGGGTACTGTACTTACTTGCCCGCACCCGCCGCTGCCTCAAGCACCTTCCTGAGTTCAGCAGTGCGCTTCTGGATCGCGTCGAAGGGTTTTCTCTGCCTGTAGACCAGATCCCTGAGCTCGTCGGCCTGCCGGACAATCTTAACGCCGAGTGCGTGCTTTCCTTTCAGGTACTCGATCTGGTTGACGAGATTGACAGCCTGGTACAGGATATCACGCTTCCCTTTTGCATAGAGAAGATCCCAGGACTTCTGCTCGAACCGCTCGAAATCTGCCCCATCGAGTGTGCCTTTGATATTTTCAAGCACGGCATCGAAATGATGCCGGGTGATTCTGATGGCATATTCCTGTGTTCTGCCATTTTCACCGGCGATATCGTTCCGGGTCAGTTCGTCGATGACAAGCGCCTTTACCTCACGCACCAGTGCCTCGATATCTGCCCCGACAAAGAACCGGGTCTTTGCGGCCAGTTCATCGATCTGTATATCAGGATCGAGAACATCCTCCAGATCCCTGAGGTACGTGGCAAGGATCGCCTTCCGTGCTGCCTCGTCGGGCGGGGGAATGTACAGGTGCTTTTCGAGCCGGCCGGGGCGGAGCAGGGCCGGGTCGAGCAGGTCGGGGCGGTTGGTCGCGCCGATGACAAACACCTCCTTGAGTTCCTCGACGCCATCCAGTTCGGTCAGGAACTGGGAGAGGACACTCTCCGTGACATGCGTGGAATCATTGACCGTGCCCCTCTTCGGGAACAGCGCATCGATCTCGTCAAAGAAGATGATGCAGGGCGCTGACTGCCGGGCCTTCCGGAACGCCTCCCGCACATGCTTTTCGGAATCTCCAACCCCTTTTGAGAGCAGTTCGGGACCTTTTACCGAGATAAAATTGAGCTGGCGTTTGCTTGCGATGCCTTTTGCGAGCAGGGTTTTTCCGGTCCCCGGCGGGCCAAAGAGGAGGATGCCCCGGGGGGGTTTGTAGTTTAATTTTTCGAAAATTTTGGGATAGCGCAACCGGCCCTCGATAATTTTGATGAGGGCATCCTTTGTCTCGTCAAGACCTGCGATATCTTCCCACGAGACATCCGGAACTTCGATGAGGACTTCCCGCAGGGCGCTGGGCTGGACAATCTTTCGTGCAGCATCAAAATCATTCTTCGTAAGTTTAAGCTGGTCGATCACCTCGTTGGGGATCTCCTTGTTGATATCGATGAGGGGGATGATCTTCCGAATCGCGTTCATCGCCGCTTCTTTCACGAGAAGCGCAATGTCCGCCCCGACGAACCCGAAGGTGGTTTCAGCAAAGGCCGCGATATCGACATCCTGTGCAAGGGGGACTCCCCGGGTATGTACCTGGAAGATCTCGAGCCGGCCCTTCTTGTCCGGGATACCGATCTCGATCTCCCGGTCGAACCGCCCGCCCCGGCGGAGTGCCGGGTCAATGGAATTGGGGAGGTTTGTGGCCGCAATCACGATCACCTGCCCCCGGCCGGCAAGGCCGTCCATCAGGGCGAGCAGCTGCGCGACGACACGGCGTTCAACCTCGCCCTGCACATCCTCGCGCTTCGGGGCGATGGCATCGATCTCGTCGATAAAGATAATGGACGGTGCATTCTCCTCCGCGTCATGGAACCTGTCGCGCAGGGCCTTCTCGCTGTCCCCGTAGAACTTGCTCATGATCTCGGGACCGGAGAGCGAAAGGAAGTGGGCATCGACCTCGTTTGCGACTGCTTTTGCGATCAGGGTTTTACCGGTGCCCGGGGGACCGTAGAACAGGACGCCCTTCGGGGGTTTGATCCCCAGTTTTTCGAAGATCTCCGGGTGACGCAGCGGGAGCTCGATCATTTCCCTGACGAGCTGGAGCTCGCGTTCGAGCCCCCCGATATCCTCGTACTGGATATTGGAAATCTCCCGTTTACCCTCTTCGGGGTTGAAGGGTTCTTCTTTGAGTTCAATCTCCGTATCATCGGAGACGATAGCAATGGCCCTCGGGGAGACCCTTACGATGACAAATGTGACCGAGTTGCCGATAATATCGACGCGCAGCGTCTGGCCCTCGACCACCGACCGGCCCCGCAGGACCCTCGAGAGGTACTGCTCGCCGCCCACGAGCCGTGTTGCCTGGGCCGGCTGGATCACTACCTTGGTGGCATACACGGCTTCCGATTTGCGGATTTTTACTTTTTCATCGATACCGGTATTCGCATTCGCCCGGATGCTCCCGTCGATACGCAGGATGGCAAACCCGATATCCTCGGCAAAACCCGGCCAGACAATCGCAGCCGCGTTCCGCTTTCCGACAATCTCGATGACATCTCCTGATACAAGGTTCAGTTTCTTCATCACATCGACGCTGAGCCGGGCAATGCCACGGCTTGCGTCGTTATGCGCTGCCTCCTTGACCGTTACCTCGAAAAAATCTGAATCCGCCATCGGTGTCCTGCAATGATTCTCATCTCTCGTTTGGCGCGGAGACCTATAAAAATACCAGTCAGGGCAGCACGATGCGCAGCAACCGGTAGGATCCGATACGATAACCATAACTAATTTTTCTAAAAGCAACTTTACTTGTTTCCATGACAAGCCAGATTTCGCCCGGAAATGCAAAACCGAGCCTTTATTTTGTTCTTTTGTGGTACTGGTAAGGTATGAGTATCATTGCAGATGCCAAACGCGGCATCGTAACAGAAGAAATGAAGAAGGTCGCACACCAGGAAGGAGTCACCGAGGACTTTGTCCGGCGCAGCGTTGCCGATGGACACATTGTAATCCCGGTCTCGCCCTACCGCAAGGTGAAGATCTGCGGTATCGGTGAGGGCCTGCGTACCAAGGTCAACGCCTCGATCGGGACCTCCACCGATATTGTCAATATTCCTGAGGAAATAGAGAAAGCAAAACAGGCAGAACTGGCCGGTGCCGACACGCTCATGGAACTCTCGACGGGTGGGGATTTTGCCGAGATCAGGAAACAGATTATCGCCAATACCACCCTTTCAGTAGGGAGCGTCCCCCTGTACCAGGCATTTATCGAAGCGGTCAAGAAGGATGGCGCCGTCGTCGACATGAAAGAGGACGACCTCTTCCGGATCACGGCCGAGCAGGCAAAACTGGGCACAAACTTCATGGCGATCCACACCGGCATCAACTGGGAGACGGTCAAGCGTCTCCGTAACCAGGGTCGGCACGCCGGGCTCGTATCCCGGGGCGGTGCGTTCATGACCGCGTGGATGCTCCACAACGAAAAGGAGAACCCGCTCTACTCGGAGTTTGACTACCTCCTGGAGATCATGAAGGAGCACGAGGTCACCCTCTCGATGGGGAACGGGATGCGGGCCGGGGCAATCCACGATGCAACCGACCGGGCCGGTATCCAGGAACTCCTCATCAACGCGGAGCTCGCGGACAAGGCCCACGCGCAGGACGTGCAGGTCATTGTCGAGGGCCCGGGCCACGTGCCGATCGATGAGATCGCCACGAACGTCCAGCTGATGAAGCG
This sequence comes from uncultured Methanoregulaceae archaeon, assembly GCA_963805035.1. Classification (GTDB taxonomy): domain Archaea; phylum Halobacteriota; class Methanomicrobia; order Methanomicrobiales; family Methanospirillaceae; genus Methanoregula. The sequence continues at coordinate 51,345 of CAWDSU010000004.1, forward strand.
GGTCACCAACAACAAGCCGTTCTACATGCTCGGGCCCATCGTGACCGATATTGCGCCGGGCTACGATGACCGTGTCGCCGCGATCGGTGCAGCGATCTCATCATCCCTTGGTGCAGATTTCATCTGCTACGTAACTCCCGCCGAGCACCTCGCACTCCCGACCCCCGCAGAAGTGTACGAGGGCGTCATGAGCTCGCGGATCGCCGCCCATGTCGGCGACATGGTAAAACTCAGGAAGACCCGGGCAGCAGACCTTGAGATGGGCCACGCCCGCCGCGACCTCGACTGGGACCGCCAGTTCGCTGTCGCCATGAACCCGGCCCGGGCCAAGCAGATCCGGGCGGAGCGGATGCCGGCCGACACCGATGGCTGCACGATGTGCGGGGACTTCTGCGCCATCAAGATAGTGAACCGGTATTTCAAGTTCTGATCCCGTTTTCCTTTTTTACTGACCACCCGGTTTTTCCTTTTAAAAAAATGAGCGGCGTTATACTTCCCGGGCACAGGTTCCGCCATCCGAGTACGCTAAATAATGCCATCTCAAATGATCCGTAACGGTGATGCTATCCAGCTGAATTACGGGGGTTTTGTCCCGCTCTCAACGGTAGACTGGCGTGGCCGGGCGGTCTGCACGGTCTTTTTCCGGGGCTGCCCGCTTCGGTGCTCGTACTGCCAGAACGCCGCGATATTCGACGGCGAGGACGAGCGGGACACAGACGAGATTGTTGCGCTTATCAACGGCTCGAAACTCGCGGTGAGCGGCGTCGTTTTTTCCGGGGGAGAACCCACGATGCAGAAGGACGCGCTCCTTACGCTTGCCCGTGCGGTAAAAGGGCTCGGCCTTGCCACCGGTGTCCAGACAAACGGAATCTTTCCCGCTACCATCGAAGCGCTCTTAAAAGAGCGGCTCGTAGACAAGATCGCGATCGATTACAAGACCCGGTGGGAGGGCTTCTCCTGCGCGGGGGATGGCGGCGAGCCGTCCTGCCCGGATTACCGGAAGAACGTCAGGCGATCGATAAAAATCGCTGGAGATGCATTCCGGGAGAAGACCCTTGCCGAACTCGAAATCGTAGTAACCGTATTTTATGAGAATGTAAAATACTTACAGGAGATTTCAAAAACGGCAGGTGACATCCCGCTCGTCCTCCAGCAGGGGGAGCACAAAGTCCCGATGGTCCCGAACGGGGTTGCAAACATTACTGCATATATCGCCAGGAAATGGGACACCATTGAGCAGTACACACCCATGACGCTTGCGGAGATCAAAAAAATTGCTGACGGGCTGAAACGGGATGTCCGGATCCGGACCCGCGATATCGGCGAGATAACCTATTCCCGGAGGTATCTTCTGTGAAAGTGATCGGAGTCGTCGGGCTTCCCGCAAGTGGTAAAGGTGAATTTTCAAAGATAGCGGAGAGGCTGGGAATCCCGGTCGTCGTCATGGGTGATGTGATCCGGAACGCGGTAAAAAAGGCCGGCCTCCCTCCCACCGATGCAAACCTCGGGGCGATGGCAAACCGGCTCCGCGCCGAACGGGGCATGGACGCGATTGCCAGTCTCTGTGTTGATACGATCAAAGAGCAGGCCGTCCCGCTTGTCCTTGTCGATGGTATCAGGGGCGATGCGGAAGTAAAAGTATTCCGGCAGAATTTCCCGGGCTTTCGTCTCATTGCCATCGAGACGTCGTTTGCAAAACGGCTGGAGCGTCTCTGCGAACGCAAGCGCAGCGACGATGTGGGATCCGCAGAGGGCCTGATGATGCGGGACGAGCGCGAGCTGGGCTGGGGTCTGGGTAATGCCCTGAAACTGGCGGATATACGGATCAATAACGATGGCAGTCTCGAAGAATTTACCGCAAACGTCACTGAACTGATCGGGCGGATGGAGTGTGACGCATGATCCCGCGCTTGTATTTTTCCTCCTCGGCAAAAGTGTGGGATGACATACAGTGGGTGTATGGTATCGAGGAGGCCGGTTATGATGGCTGGGAGATCGTTGCAGATGGTAACTACCGGCTGGAAAAACCGGAGGTTCTTGAAAAGATCAAAGAAATAATTGCAAGCACCCGCCTCGGGGTTACAGGTACACGCACCCTATGGCGATCTTAACCTTGCGACCCTCAACGATCCTATCTGGCGAGAGTCCATCCGGCAGATCGAGATCTGTATTGCCTGTGCGTCGGAACTCACCGACCGGGTTACCATCCATCCCGGTTACCTGTCCCCCGCAGGTAAACTTCTGCCCCAGAAGGTCTGGGAACTCCAGAAAGAGGCCCTGCGCCAAATTGGCAGATATGCCACTGAGCACTCGGTGCTCGCATGTCTTGAGAATATGATAAGCCAGAAGGAGTTTCTCTGCCGGGACTGTGGTGAACTCATGGGTATGGCAGAGGGCATCGAGGGCATCGGCCTCACGTTCGATTTCGGGCACGCGAACACGGTGGGGAAAGTGCCCGAATTTCTCGACAAGGTCGGTTACGCGGACCATATTCATATCCACGACAACCACGGTGTCCTGGACGAACACCTTCCGCTTGGTGCAGGCACCATTGACTGGAAAACCGTGGGAAAGACTATCGCTGCCCGGTACAGTGGTGTGGTTGTAATCGAGGGCCGTTCTGTCGAAGAAGCAAAAAAGAGCCGCGCAGTATTTTTGGAGTGCTTTTTATGAGCGGCGAGACCCTTCAGGTCTATTTTCTTGGGACAGCCGGAGCACTCCCTACCCCGATGCGCAACCCTTCCTGTATTATGGTCCGGCGCGGTACCGACATGCTCCTCTTTGACTGTGGGGAGGGAGCCCAGCAGCAGATGATGCGGGCGCGGTGCGGTTTTACCGTCAATGCGATCTTTGTAACCCACTGGCATGCGGATCACTTTCTCGGGATCTTCGGTCTTGTCCAGACCCTGTCGTTTAACGGGCGTACCGAGCCGCTGACCATCTACGGCCCGAACTGGGTCCACGAGTTTGTTGAGAACTTGAAAAAGATCACCCGGTTCAACCTGAAATTTCCCCTTGATTCCATCGAACTCAGGGACGGGTCATGGGTACGCTTCAACGGGTACACGGTGACCGGGTTTGCCGTCAGCCACGGGTTGCCTGCGCTCGGGTATGTTCTCGAAGAAGACCCACGGCCGGGCCGGTTCGACCGGGATCATGCAATTGAACTCGGCGTTCCTCCGGGCCCGCTCTTTGGCAGGCTCCAGCGGGGGGAGACGATATTAGTTGCCAAAGACGGGGTGGAACGGGAAGTACAACCCTCTGAGGTAATGGGTGCCCCGCGCCCGGGCCGGAAGATTGTCTATACAGGGGACACGAAACCGGTTATCCCGATACTGGTCGAGCATGGCAGGGACGCAGATCTCCTTATCCACGATGCGACCTACGATGAGAGCGAGATAAAACGTGCCGCGGAGTTCTACCACGCGACCGCCTCACAGGCAGGTCAGGCTGCAGCGGCAGCAAATGCCCGGATCCTTGCCCTGACTCATATCAGTTCCCGGTACACAGATACTGCCATCCACGCAAATGAAGCAAAAGCAGCATTTTCCGGTACCGTCATTGTCCCTGACGATCTGTTCATGCTGGAAATCACGTTCCGGGACTGACCGATTTTTTCAACGGTATTACAAGTCGTTAAACGAACCAACGCCCCCCAGTCCCCCCACCGAGTCGGACGGGTGGCACTGCTCCACCCGTCCTTTGTCGGCGGGGGGTTCCGTAGACAATTCGATTCGCATAATATGATTATGAGTGCTGATGCGTTCGCGGTTGATTTAAGATTTTTACGAGAGGAAATACTACCCCTCAACCGTAGACGCATCAGAATCCCAGAGATCAATAATAGGAGGATTAGTTGAATACTACACAGTAGATTGCGTATTTTTTTTATCGCAATACTCGATAATATCACGTCCTGCTTAAGGTACAAGAAAGGTTAGGGGTAAACGTTCCACGGAAAAATGTCATGAGGTGGCCCATTTTTAAGAATTACCGAATAAATACACCATTCCCACATTATAAATAATTTGTGAAATATTGTTAGTGCCGCAAATAATCACGAACAACCGGATCTTGCAGCAGCCTTGTCCATGCAAAAAATTAGAAAACCCAAACAGGATAGATCTTCAAAATAGATCCTAAAATAATGCCTCCAAGCAGGGGGTATTATTTTTTAATAAGGGCATCTATTTGGGTGGATTTAAACGCTCTATTTCGCATGGCACACGCTGGACACCGGAGGCCACTTTCAAGCCATACCAAAATTACGCCCTGCGGCTGAAACGCCATATTAATTATCCACGCTATGACGATAACCACGGACAAATTTAAAAAATGTGAGTCATTGGCGCTTTGACTCATGTTTCTTTTTTTCAATTAATATCCTTATGGTTTCCTCCAGTTCCCGAATGTGTTGCTCAAGGGGCGGAGTCATCGCGTCAAGCCAGTGAGGTGTGCTGATAAGATATTTCATTGCTTTTGAAGGTAGGATATCTTCAATTCTGAATGGGATAATAATAACCTCATTTGACATTGCTTCATTGACCTCGGAGAGAACATGCGGTGACTTGTTTGAATGAGATGAAAATATCAAAACCATAATTGAACTGGAATCAATTGCATCAATGATCGATTCCTGATAATTCATTCCGGGAAGAATGTCCCTTGGTGCCACCCAGCACCGGATTTGCCGGGATTCAAGATAATTACATATCGCATCCGCGACGGGTTTATCCTCAGATGAATAGCTGATAAATACAGTATTGCCAGTTACCCGTAAAACCGGATGATCCGTTATGGAGGAACCAGTAGTATCCTTGACACCTTGTTGGGGTGAGGGTGATCGAGAAGCACCAACGGTCTGTGCAAATTGATCAGGTTCCTGATATCCTGCCCCTGAATATTCTTTTCTCCCTGGGGGATCCCGTATCTTAGGGGATTTTTTCTTTAACAGGATAAATCCAAAGACCCCGCAAATAATCACTATACAGATGAGAATCGGAATCAACCAGTTGAATAATGCCAGATTTCCTTGAGCAGGATTTACGGGTGAAATCGTGTTCTGGCTTGTTACTGATAATGTCGGTTGAGCAGTAACGATTACTGACGATGTTGACTGAGTAGTTCCGACACTTCCGTGAGATACAGAACCCTGATTTGGCCAGATGATCTGCCCATTATTTACAATAAAATTGCTAAAGGCAAGTCTGACGTTTTGATGATTAAAATAGTTGTTGTGGCTCCATGCGCCAACATAGATGCAAACATCTCCGGTATTACCATTGGTATATTTTTCGCTGAGTTTCCATGTTCCTCCAGAAAAATAGTAACTTGACCACTGTGAACCGGTTCTTACAATACGTAGTTTACCTGAATTATCGTGTGTTACGGTTGTTTCAAAAGATCCGCCTTGAATTGTAAAATCTGTTGTGTAGACTTCCGGGTTGCCGCTGACCCGTTCCATCGCGCTCGAGTGACTGTCCCCTGGATTTGACATAACTGTTAACCCGGTCCTGACACCATTGTTTGAGGGCCAGTCAAGAAGATTGAAATCAACTTGGACATCAAAATCTCCAGTTAGCTTAAAAGCTGTGACCAGACCCGCACCAAATGATCCCTCCCCACTTTCTACAGAATTTGAAGGAAAGTTAATCTCTAATTGTTGGTTAGTCTCTGAAAGCGTTGGACCTTCTCCAGTGGTTTTTACTATCCAGAACGATGAATTGATAGCATTATTGTTAAAACCGTCGGAAAAAGTTTCTCCTATAACCGGGGGAATTAATAGGAGTAACATACCTGCAAGGATAATCAACGACAGATATTTTCGGGAATCGTTACCCATGAAGGGTCACACAGGTTTAATTAATTTGCGTATATAAAAATCTCACGAAATGAATTAGAAAAATATGATTTCGCTCTTTTGACTGAATTGGCAATATATTCATATGAAATTTTCTAATTGTGGGACTGGTTTTCTATAGAGCCCGAGCGTCAATACCTTATTATAAAATCGAATTTGATTATCACTCACAGAACTGAGCCATGACCAGGTGAGATTTTGTGACATATGTACCAAAACCTGTCGATACTTCTCAAATTTATCTGGATAAAGATCTTGAAGGTCTGGTAGATTATTTGGCGAAAAATACTCACGAGAACTGGGCAGCTGTACGGATAAATCAGGGCTGGAAATACGGGCCGGAGAGAAATGATGCAAAAAAGGAGCATCCATGTATCGTTCCCTATGAGAGACTTCCAGAGTCTGAGAAGGAACATGACCGCCACGTTGTGAGACAGGTATTTAAGACCATTCTGCTTCTCGGGTTCCAGATTAAAAAAGAGATATGAAATATGGGAAAGTATGTCTGGTAATACGGAAAAAAACGGGAATTATTTCTCAAAACCGGATCGGCAACCTATAGATGACATGCGGGATGGCAAGGACATCCAGCAATGGAAAGAACCTCTCGGGCAAATCATCTCCCATATCCATACAACTCTTTTCGAAAATTATTCCGGATACGATACCGATTCCATCAGACTCCATAACCGGCATAACCATTATTCGTTTTTTGCTGTCCTCTGTGGTTCGATTGCAATTGAGGTTGCCATTATTCAGGTATTCCTTATTGCACAGGGAATAGCATCATTTGATGAGTACCTGAAAGTAATTGAAGTAATTTCATTCTGTTTTGCTTCACTCGCTGTCGTTATAGCAGTAATAAGCCATTGTCATAAAGGATGGTTGAAAAAACGATTTATGGCTGAAAAATACCGTTTGTTAAAGTTCAGGGCTTTTCTCCAACCAGACCTTTACTGCAAATCGAAAAAGCCAAAAGACGAACAACTGGCCCGATGGAAAGACTGGTTAAATGCAGAAAAAGATCTTGTGGAAAAAGAAAATTATAAGGAATTGCAGGACTGTGTTGAATATGATCCTGTATCCCAGCCACCCCCAGATATATCCGGATGTACATTCGATGAAATATATCTGGCCGAATTTATCAGGTACTACCAGGACAAAAGGTTGAAGACCCAGATCGATTACTTTGAAACCCGGGCGACAGAATTGGAGTCCCTGGATGAACTCCCGCGGATCGCAGTGAGTATCTGTTTCATTTCGAGTGTAATTTTCCTTTTAGTACACTTTATTATTGATTTTTCCTTTTTACATGCGTTATTCCCTCTTTATATAATCAGTTCGATTTTCCTCCTATTCACCCTGCTCTTGCCAATTCTTGCGCTTACGTTCCGTACACTACGATCTTCGAATGAGATGGCACGGAGTGCTTCACTCTTCCGTTCAAAAAGAAATTCTCTCAAAGAATTTGAGATCCGGTTAATTAATGAGATGAAGAAAACTGAACGATCTTGGTCAAAGATCCTGTATATCATATGGGAGTGTGAAAATCACCTTGAGAAAGAGAATCGGGAGTGGCTTCGCATAATGAGTGAAGCTGAATGGTTCCTCTGATTTTATCGTGAGTTCGCTTGATAAATTTTGCCTGTTTATCAGCCTGTATCGCTGCTAAACCTTTAAAAAATACACTTAGCCAGGGATCCGACACCCCTGCCATACCTGAATCTGGGCTGCACTAATCCGGGCCCGTATTGAGCCCGGATTGTCTGATTCCTGTTCTGGCCCCTCGTGGAAACGCCAGTAAAATGCTTCTTTTCAGTTCGCGTGGAAAATAAGCCTTTAAATCGCCCCATTTGCCGAAATTCGCCCTGTTTCGATGTCAAAGAACGGCCTTTAACGGCCCGGGAATCGACGATATTTTTGCCACCCTGTTTACCCCGTTCGGTACTCGGAAAGGCTGTAGAAACGCGAATATGAGGATCCTTTTTTCGGGGGGAAGTCTTAAAAAACGGGCAAATTGAGCCCCGTTTGATCTCCACGGGAATAGGGTAAGTCCTTGTCCGGATCCCTCACTTGCTCCGCCGCGGGGGCGTCCCTTCGGGTGCATCGGCACTCCTCGCACGTGGGGGTGTGGGGGCGACAGCCCCCATGATATCCTCGCAACACAATCATGAACATATGGCCGGGCCATAGACTTTCCGGAAAAGTCTGATGACGTTGCCAGCCATTTTCCGGAAAGATCGATAACCTTGCCGGACTTTTTTTGAAAAGACCGGCAACCCTGGCGAACTCTTTTCAAAAAGTCCGATGACTTTGCTGGACAATTTTAAAAAAGTCCGGTAACTTTGCCGGCTTTTTTCCGGAACGTCCGGTAAAGTCCCTGACACGATCAGACGTAGAAAGGTGTGTTTTAGCCGCTCTTTTTTTCCGGAAAGTCCGGCAACTCTGGCGAACTCTTTTCAAAAAGTCCGATGACTTTGCCGGGCAATTTTAAAAAAGTCCGGTAACCTTGCTGAACTTTTTTTGAGAAAGTCCGGTAACTTTGGTGAGTTTTTTCCGGAAAAGGCCGGGTCACGAGCCGAAGAATCCTAAAAAAAGAGCGACTCGGCAGCTGAAGATTTTAAAAAATTCAAATTGCCCTCATTACCTACCTGACCCCATCACAACTAACATAACCTTCAGGTAACCATTCATGGTACACGCAGCACTGCCGCGTGCTTGACAACGTTGAACGATAGCAGATATACCAAATAAGCCGCCAACTATATCGTCCGTTCGCTTGCGTGAGGAGAAAGAAAATGCAGACTGATACTGATATAATCGTTTACCGGCTTGCCGCAGGCTGTGACCTGTCCGATGTCGAAGAAGGAAAAACCTATCTTGGGAAAGTTCAGGGTTTTGCGACGTTCGGGATGTTTGTCCAGCTCAACGACCGGATCAAAGGTCTTGTGCACAAGACCAGCGTGAAAGCGGATCACAAGGAAAAGGACAGCGTTCTTGTGCGGGTCAGGCAGATCCGCCCCAACGGGAACATCGATCTTGAAGAACAGCTGATCCAGATCTACCAGGTCCAGCAGGTCGAGCGCACGTCAACAACCGTCAGGATTGCCGACCTGGCTACAAAGCAGGGAAAGACGGTCGCCATCGAGGGAGAGGTCGCCCAGATCAAGCAGACGAGCGGGCCTACGATCTTTACCATTGTCGACGAATCCGGCACCCAGAACGTCGCCGCATTCGTAGAAGCCGGCGTGCGGGCCTACCCGGAGGTCGAACTCTCCACGATCGTGAAAGTCATAGGCGAGGTCATGATGCGCAACAACCAGCTCCAGATAGAAGCCGATGCGGTTGCCGCGCTCACTGGCGATGAGGAGACAACCGTCCGGGAGCGAATCGAAAAGGCGCTCGATGCCCGTGCCGAACCCGAGAACATAAAGCCGCTGGTGAAAAGCGATGTCATCGACAGCCTGATGCCCGAGATGCGCAAGGTCGCAAAGATCATCAGGAAAGCGGTCTTTACCGCACAGCCTATCATCCTCCGGCACCATGCGGATGCTGACGGTATCTGCTCCGCGGTCGCCATCGAGCAGGCAGTCGTTGCGCTCATCAGGGAGTCCGGCGGTGACTTTGACGCCGATTATTATCTCTTCAAGCGCGCTCCGTCAAAGGCACCGTTCTACGAGATCGAAGACATCACCCGGGATCTGGATTTCGCACTCAAGGATCATGCCCGGTTCGGCCAGAAGATGCCTCTTGTGATACTCACCGATAACGGCTCCACCGAGGAGGACGAAGCGTCCTACAAGATCGCAAGCGTCTACGATATCCCGTTTGTCGTTATCGATCACCACCACCCTGACGCGACCATCGACAAGTACCTGGTCGGGCACGTCAACCCGTACCATGTCGGGGGGGATTTCGGGGTCACGGCAGGGATGCTCGGGACCGAAGTCGCCCGGCTCATCAACCCCCGCGTCGAACCCGTCATCCGGCACCTTCCGGCGGTTGCCGGTGTCGGTGACCGGAGTGAAGCGACCGAGCGCTCCCTCTATCTCGCGCTCGTAAGCGACCACTACTCCGAACAGGCTTGCAAGGACATCGCACTTGCTCTTGACTACGAGCAGTTCTGGCTCCGGTTCAACGATGGGCGGGAGCTCATCAAGGACGTGCTTGATCTGGTCGGGAACCATGAGCGCCATACAAAACTTGTGAATCTGCTGGTCGAAGGTGCAAATATGATGATCGAGGACCAGATGAGCGCCTGTATGCCGCATGTCGTCAACCGCGTACTGCCAAACGATGCGCGGCTCTTTTTGATCGATGTGGAGATCCATGCCCATAAATTCACCTTCCCGCCGCCCGGCAAAACCTCCGGTGAAGTACACGACCGGCTCTGCAAACAGAATGTGGGAAAACCGGTCGTCACGATCGGGTTTGGCCCGGACTTTGCCGTGTTGCGGTCCCGGGGAGTTCATATGAATATCCCCCGCATGGTTCGCGACCTCCACAACGAGATCCCCGGCGGTGGCATTTCCGGTGGCGGACATCTGGTGGTTGGCAGCATCAAGTTTGTTGAGGGGATGCGGGACACAGGTACTTGAGGCCCTGATCAAAAAGATCGGCGAGGCACCAGTGCAGCAGTGAAGGGGCGTTGCCCTTTTTTCCCGGTCGAACACGATCACGTTGCCGGAATCAAAAAAAATAATGAAGATTTCAACCGGATAGAAATCTACCAAAAATCCAGCCGATATAAATAGTTCCTTGTCAGATTTGTGTCACTATTGTCAAAAAAAGCATAAATCTTACCGGTGCTATCAGATATTTTTATATAGATCCTGATCTATATGCATTCCTAATGCTGAGGCGAAACATGTCTACAGGCAAAAAGATACGTGATAAGTACAATGAAACCCAGCACAAAATCGTTTCCTATCTCCATTCGGGGATTACCAAAGGCAAACACTACTTCAAGTCCAAATACATTGCAAAAGATCTGGGCTTATCCCCTAAGGAAGTGGGAACAAATATGGCAATCCTTGCCGATATGTGCAAGGAGTTGTCCATCATCCGGTGGAGCTATTCGAACAGCACGACGTGGATGGTCACCCCCCGTGCCCTGTAAACTTTTTAATCATCCCCTCCTTCTTTTATTATGCACAAAATTGAATTTGAATCGTCTATTGAATTTGTCGCGGATATTAATGATGAGAAGGATTGCCTGATGTCCCAGGATCCGACACAGGATAACCCCGGGGCTCTCTGGTTCAATATCGACATTCTCAAAGGGCATCCGTTCAGAGCCGGTGACCGCGTCCGGGTGATCGTTGAAAAGATCGAGTAAATAACCGGGTGCACCGGTATAGCCGCGTTTATCCTTCCCGAATCCTGCGAGGGATTGTGGCACCAGGGGCGGCGGGAATACTTTAGTATCACCTTGGTGCATATTGAGGGATATGGAAGTTCCCGGCCTGCGGACATGGATAATTTTTTACCTGATCTCCTTTGTTGTCCTCCTCTGGGCCGCGTTTCTTACCGTAAACGGCACAATGCTCTGGGTAAGCCTGATGCTTGTCATAATCATTGTCGGGGTCAACTTTGTCACTATCTATAACCAGATAAAACTCCAGGCATCACGGAAAGCATTTCAGAGAAAGCTGACGAAAGACATTGGAAAAGATTCTAAAAATGCGCCGGACGACCGCCGGCGGCACTAATGCCGGAAATGATGATTTAATCTTTTCTCTGGAGATCTTCAGGATGGAATTAGCCGGGGCAGCCAGACTCTTCTGCCTCCCGGCCGGGATATTCGGTTTTGCCCATCACATACTACCCACCGGGCATGAGTGATCGATGATACATCCTGGTGATCTCGTCTTTCTGTTTCTCGCTAAAGTAAATGGTCACATTCCGGCAGCTGATCAAATCAAGGAAACGACAGACAGGCTGGACGCTTATGAGATCGTGAGGGGAGGAACCGGATCAGATCCTGCAGGTGTTGCATTGCCTTGTGGTTCCCGGCCGCGATCTGGTTTTCGGGTAAGATAAAGGAACGGGCTCTCAAGCGCAGATATACCTTCAGGAAAATAAGGGTTGGTTGATTTTATTAAGGGTATAGGTTTTTATGGATATAGTCAGACTACAGAAGTATGACCGGACGCTTGTACCTGCTTATTGGTTTTTTACTGGCCCTGCTCCTTATAGCAAGCGGTTGTACTACCCTCTCGATTGGGGACGTCTCGTACAGCGCCGGAAATCTTTCCATTCCGATCGCAGGTTCCGGGACCCCGGTCAATACCGGGGTCCAGGTGCGGGTCTACAAGCTGGATGAATTCGAGCAGCACGAACTTCTCACCACCGGTATAACCTCCACGCTTAAAGGCACAGAGAACACCGTTGAGATCCCGTTGCGCCTCGACCCGGGCAGGTACAAAATATATGTGTACCTTACGACGAACGGACAGCGCGAGGCCGCTGTAATCCGGGACATAACCGTGTGAAGGCAATGACACGGTCATATGCAGACCTGATCCCGTCAGCACGCGGCATGGAGCCGGCTGACGTGGTGTTGCGGAATGCTGAGATTTTCGATGCTTTTTCCTGTACCTGGGAACATAACGATCTTGCGATAAAATCCGGCGTTATTGTCGGGATCGGCCCGTCGTACCGGGGCATCCGCGAGAGAAATCTCCACGGGGCTTACCTTGTCCCGGGCCTGATTGATGCCCACGTCCACATCGAGAGCTCGCTGCTTGTCCCGCAGGAATATACCCGGATGGTCGCATCGCACGGGACAACCACCGTGGTTGCCGACCCCCACGAGATCGCAAATGTCGCCGGGGCAGAGGGGATTGAATACATGCTGGCCGGCCGTACTGGTGCCCCGGTGGACATCCTGTACATGTTGCCGTCCTGCGTGCCGGCAACCCCGCTGGATATAGGGAGTACGGCACTCGATGCCGAAGCGCTTGCCGTGTTTGGCGGGCGCGAAGGTATCCTCGGACTTGGCGAGATGATGAACGTCCCGGGGGTACTCGCGGGAGACCCGGCAATCCAGCGAAAACTTGCGCTCTCGCATATCCGCGACGGCCACGCACCGCTCCTCACCGGGATGGAACTGAACGCCTATATCCTTGCCGGCCTCCAGAGTGACCACGAGTGTACGACGCGGGAGGAGGCAGAAGAGAAACTCCGGCGCGGGATGTATATTTTTATCCGGGAAGGGTCAACCGAGAAGAACATCGCGGCCCTCATCCCCATGATCACGCCAGAGAATGTGCCCCGGTGCTGTTTTGCCACTGACGACTGCCATGCCGATCTTCTCGCCCGGGAAGGCCACATTGACCGGTGCATCCGGATCTCCGTGGCTTGTGGGCTGGAACCGGAGCTTGCGATCCGGATGGCGACGCTTTCAGCTGCGGAACGCTTCGGGCTTTCTGATCGCGGGGCGCTCGCACCGGGCCGGCTGGCAGATCTCTGTATTGTCGATGACCCTGTTTCCTTTATCGTAAAGGAAACATTCCGCTGCGGACAGCCGGTTACGGCATTTCCCGGGCAGGCCACCGGTGTTTTTCTGCCTGCCACGATCCGGTGCACAACGCCAACCCCGGAACAGATCCGGCTTTACGGAAACGGTCCGGCGCGGGTCATCGGCCTTGTACCGGGCCAGATCACCACTGAATCGCTGCGCTTCGCGCTGGATGCGGCCTCACTTCCCGACCGGGAACGGGACCTCCTCAAGATCGTGGTCTGCAACCGGTATGGCAACCGACGGATCGGTACCGGTATCGTGCACGGTTTTGGTTTTAAGCGAGGGGCTATTGCAGCGAGTGTCTCCCACGATACACACAATATCATCGCTACCGGAGCGGGAGACGCGGAGATCCTGTCTGCCATTGATGCGGTAATCCTGGCGCAGGGTGGGATGGCAGCAGTAAACGGGCCGGAGGTTACGATTCTCCCTCTGGGCTGTGCCGGGCTTATGTCCACTCTGCCCGCCCGTGATGTCGTAGCATCGCTGGATGCCCTGCGTGAGGTAACCGGGAACATGGGGGGCATCGCAGAACCATTCATGTACCTTTCGTTCCTCGCGCTTACCGTGGTCCCGGCGCTACGGATCACGGATCGCGGTCTCTTCGACAGTGTCGCATTCCGGGACGTGCCGGTGTTTGACGACGGGATCCCGTCTTCCTGACGTGGAACAGCGGTAATCCCAAAAAAACTCCTCTTTCGTACGGAAGAGACACACCCCTCCATGAGACAGGAGAAGGGGTATCCCCTCACTTCCTCACCACATACCCCCGTTTTGTGAGCGCCCGGATCACCATTTCATCCCACTGGGCATCATCCGGTTCCTGGACAGGGTCGATGCACTCTGCAAAAATCCGGGTTACCAGTGGATCTTCCGAGCAGAGGTACCGGGAGAACATAATCCGGCCCACCCGCCGGCCGTTCCTGTTGACAATAAGCATCCTCCAGCATCCATAGTCCCGGCAGATGTCGGGCCGGGTCAGGTGCACCGTGCAGAACGCCTTCTCCGAACCCGGCTGGTGACGGAAGAACGGGCAGGCTTCAGGGAGTTTTGCGAAGATGCTTTTATCGTCAAAGAGTGCGTGCTTGTCAGCATCCACGGTCACAACGTCCGACTCATTCGTGTACCGGTTGAAGACCACGAACTCGTAGTTCCCGTGTACTTCGGTGATGCTGTGCACCAGCCCCAGGTGGCTGCAGCACTCCCCGCACTGCTGGCAATCAAAAACCATGCATACCGGCCTTCCGTACTCCGGAGTGTGCAGTTCGCCGTCTTAATAGCACCGTAGAGCACCGGTGCCGGTCATCCTGAGCCGCGATGATGATAATGCACGTACGAACGATCGACACAGGATCCGTGTAAACAGGGCAGGTATACCTCTGATGAAAGGCACAGGAATGTTCAATTCCCATCCAGCCCGTTTTTTAAACACTTCCCGGATCCCTTTCCTCTCTTTTGAGGAAACGGGTATGATTCCCAGAAGGCCGGCAAGACCGCTGGGTTTTACCAAGATTTATACCGGCCCGTTGCCAAACTGATTATGTTTCATGGATATTCTTTCCATCATCCTGACCGTTGCCGGGCTCTGCCTGTTTGAGACCATCACAAGCATTGACAATGCCATTATCAATGCCGAGGTTCTCTCGACAATGTCGGAAAAGGCGCGGCACTGGTTTTTGGTCTGGGGACTGTTGTTTGCCGTCTTTGTGGTCCGGGGCGTACTGCCGTGGCTGATTGTCTGGATGTCCACACCGGCCCTCGGGCCGGTCGGGGCGCTTACCGCGACGTTCTCAAGCGACCCGCTCGTTGTCTCAGCGATCGGGAAATCCGCCCCCATCCTCCTGATCGGTGGCGGCACGTTTCTCGTCTTCCTCTTCTTCCACTGGCTCTTTTTAGAAGAGAAGGAATTCGGCATCGGGGGCGAACGCTACATTGCGACAAAAGGCGTCTGGTTCTTTGCCATTGTCTCGATTCTCCTTGCCGCTCTTGTCTGGGTGGCGCTCGGGAAAAATCCGATGATGGCCTTCGGGGCCGTACTAGGGTCGACCGCGTTTTTCATCGTCCACGGTTTCCGGCAGAACGCCGAGGTGCAGGAGAGAAAGATGGTCTCGGGCGAACTTTCTGACATCAGCAAGATCTTCTACCTCGAGATCATCGACGCCACTTTCTCCATCGACGGGGTGCTGGGCGCCTTTGCCTTCACGATGGCAGTCCCGCTCATCATCATCGGAAACGGCATCGGGGCGTTAATCGTCCGGGAGATCACGGTCAGGAACGTGGACTCGATCAGGAACTACCGGTTCCTGAAAAACGGTGCGATGTACTCGATCTTCTGTCTCGGCATTATCATGATCCTCGACAGTTTCGGCTTTGAGATCCCCGGTTTTGTCTCTCCCGTTATCACATTCGGGGTTGTCGGGTTCTTCCTGTTCAGGTCCATCCGGGCCGGGCCACCCTCAGGTACTGCATAAAACCGGGAGACATTGCCGACCCCTGCCGGGGATGATAAACATTCACCGCGACCCGTAGGACCGGACATGGTCGCGGGCGCGGCGGTACGGATCGGAGACGGGGCTCTTTTCATCGTACATCCGCATGTCCTCCCGGCCGTACTGTTCCCGGTCCTTCCCGACCGGGCAGACCTTGATACAGCACCCGCACGGGGAAAGGTACCGCTGGTGCAGCTCTTCCGAGCGGGTGGCGCATGCAATCTTGTCGGTAGATTCCTGCGGATATCCGCCTTCGGGAATGGCAGCCACCGGGCAGACCCTGATGCACCGCCGGCACTGTATGCAGAGCGGTTCTTTGAGAACCGGGTCGGCAGGGAGTTCGGCGGTCGTCAGGATAGAGGTAAACCTGACCCGGGGGCCGTACTGCGGGGAGAGAAGCATATTGTTGAGACCGAAGTTCCCAAGGCCGGCACAGAATGCCGCATGACGATGCGAGAAGAACGCGATTGGATTCTCTTTGAGGACACCAATAGACCCGTACCCGTCCCTGGGTATCCAGACCGAAGGATAGCCTTTCCCGGTAAGGAATGTGGCGATGCGATAGCCGCTGGAGTCCAGCTCGGCATTAACCGTCCGGTACAGCTCGTGGTACCAGATGGAGGGGGCAGTATCCACGATCGGCAGGCTGACCGGAAACCCGATCACGATCACGGTTTTTGTTCCGGGAAAAAGGGATGCAGGCCGGAATGCCTCCGGCACCCACGGTTCAAACGGGGGATCGTTCCACCGATCTGCCGGCGCAAACCCTACCAGAGGTATATCCATGCCACCGCATTTTCTGAGGATCTGACGCCGGAGGATCGTGCTCATGGATCAACGGTTGCATGGATAAGGATAAGAGTGTTTGTCCACACACCGGAGATCATCCTTGTCCAGTCAAATCTCCTTAAAGGGTATGTCCCTAACCTCGTTACATCGTACCGGAGATAATAAAGGACATACTGAAACATGCCGTCCTGTATGTATTGCAGAATATTTGCAGATTTCAGATATGTCGAAGTCTCAATGCTATTCTCCGGTAATGGTGCAGATCACCGTGCGTTCCCGGCCTGCGTTTGCATCAAGTTCGAGAAAAACGATCTGCTGCCATGTCCCGCAGCAGAGTCCACCGCCCGCGACAGGGATCGTGAGGGCGGGCCCCACAAGCGCCGCTTTGACATGCGAACGCCCGTTGCCGTCACCCCACTTTGTGTTATGGGCATACTCGGCATCATCGGGCGCGAGCACCGAAAGCGCCCGCGCGAGATCCGCAAGCACCCCGGGCTCGAACTCAATCGTGGTAAGCGCAGCGGTTGAGTGCATGACGAAGAGATGAACAAGTCCCTCCAGTACGGCACTCTCGCGGACCGCCGCTGCCACCTGGGGAGTCAGGTTGATGATATCTCCTTCGCGCCGGGTGGACAGGTGGATGATCTTCCGGAACATCGGCATCACATTTCCCCGTTTCCTTCTGTATGCTGATAGTTCTTTTGCGATCCTCCCCCTCAGCGGGTTTACCCTGATAATCGATCTCCAATCGGAGATTGGGAGTTTGCAGGTTGCCGTCGGCACTTCCGTGGTCGCGTTCCATTTTTGCAGGGGTTAGGGCATGACTCATGGAAAACGGGAGACGCATCAATCGTCCAGTGAGCAGGCACCCACCCCGGTACGGATCCTTAAATGGGAAGTTTATCGGGTAATCCGGGAAAGAAAAAAAGAGAAGTTACGGTGCGGCCGGGATGTCAGGCTCGGGTTCAGAACCCTCCCCAACGTCAGACTCCGGGTTCACAATCGCGACACCAACAACCTTGTCGTTTTCGTCAAGGCGCATGATCTTGACCCCCTTGGCGCCACGGCCGGTGATCCGGATCTCGCTGACCGGCGTCCGGATAACGACTCCCGATGCGGTCATGACAAAGATCTCATCGGTATCCGAGACCGCACGCGAGTGTATCACGACATCCCGCTCGACCTGCATGTTCTTGACACCCATTGTTGCCCTGCCGTGACCGCGGAAGTCGTCGAATTCGGTCCGCTTGCCAAACCCGGCATCGGAAATGGTGAGCAGGTGGTCTTTCTCCACGAGCGTCAGCGCGACAATGGTATCGTCGCCCCGCAGCCTTATGCCGATAACACCAGAGGCCCC
Source organism: uncultured Methanoregulaceae archaeon (assembly GCA_963805035.1). GTDB lineage: Archaea > Halobacteriota > Methanomicrobia > Methanomicrobiales > Methanospirillaceae > Methanoregula. The sequence continues at coordinate 69,365 of CAWDSU010000004.1, forward strand.
ACGCCCGACGACTCTCACGGATTCCTCGTGGAACCGGAGGCCGTACCCGAACCGGGTCGAAAGCACGACTTCTCTGGTGTTGTCGGTCGTGATAACATCGACAAGCTTGTCGTTGTCTTTCAGCCGGATCGCGTTGGTCCCGGTCGAACGCGGGAACGAGAACTCGTCCTGCGGGATCTTGATGACCTGCCCGAGCTGCGTTGCGAACAGCAGGTAGCGGTCCTTCCTGAACTCCCGGATCGGGATGACGGTCGTAACGACTTCGTCCTTTAAGTTGAGGAGGTTGACGATCGGTTTGCCCTTCGCGATGCGGGAGCTTTCGGGGATCTGGTAGACCTTGAGCCAGTAGACCCGGCCGAGGTTCGTGAAACAGAGGAGGTAATCCTTCATCCCCGCCGCAAAGACCGAGCTCACGACATCATCTTCTTTTGTGGTCATCCCGGTGATGCCATGGCCTCCCCGGCGCTGCTTGCGGTAGGTGTCGAGGTCCATGCGCTTGATGTAGTTGGCGGTAGTGATCGAGACAAGCACCGTCTTGTCCTCGATTAAATCCTCGGTGGAGAGATCGCTCGTATCGAGCGCGATCTCCGTTCTCCTCGCATCGCCGAACTTGGCCGCGATCTCGGAGGTCTCGCGCCGGATCTCGTCCTTGATGTGTGCCTCGCTCGCGAGGATCGTTTCGAGCCTGAGGATCTCTGCCTCGAGCCCGGCTTTCTCGTCCGTGATCTTCTGCTGCTCAAGCGCCGCGAGCCTGCGGAGCTGCATCTGGAGGATTGCGTTTGCCTGGAGTTCATCGAGTCCGAACCCGGAGATGAGCGCAATACGTGCGTTGTCCACGGTATCAGAACCGCGGATCGCCGCGATGATCTTATCGATGCTTGCGAGCGCGGCAAGGAGGCCATTTAAGATGTGGACCCGCTCCTGGCACTTGTTGAGATCGAACTCCGACCTGCGCCGGATGACTTCGATACGGTGGTGCACGAAGTTCCCAAGGAGGGCCGGCAGGCTGAGGATCTTCGGGGTGCCGTCTACAATCGCGAGGTTGGATGCCGAGAAACTGGATTCAAGCGCGGTGAACCGGTACAGGTTGTTGAGGATGACCGCCGAGATCGTGCCCTTGCGGAGCTCGAAGACGACACGGATTCCATCCTTGTCTGACTCGTCGCGGATGTCGCTGATCCCGTCGAGCTTTTTATCCTTGACCATATCGGCGATGGCCGTGATCCACTGGGCCTTGTTGACCTGGTACGGTAGCTCGGTGACGATGATCCGGTCGCCCCGGTTCCCGCCATCGGACTCCTCGATCTCGGCAACCCCGCGGACGACGACCCGGCCCTGGCCGGTGGCGTAAATATTTTTCACGCCCTCGACACCCATCAGGATGCCGCCGGTCGGGAAGTCCGGGCCCGGCATGATCTTCTGGAGTTCTTCGACCGGGACGGTCGGTTCATCGAGGAACCGGTTAACCGCTGCGCAGACCTCGCGGAGGTTGTGCGGTGGCATCTTCGTCGCCATCCCAACCGCAATCCCATCTGTCCCGTTGACGAGGAGGTTCGGGATCTTCGAGGGGAGTACAGTCGGCTCTTTCAACGACTCATCGTAGTTGGGGACAAATTCCACCGTCTCCTTATCGAGGTCTGCGAGGAGCGCCTCGGCATACGGGAAGAGCCTTACTTCGGTGTACCTGCTCGCTGCAGCTGCATCCCCGTCCACTGAGCCGAAGTTGCCCTGCCCCTGCACGAGCGGGTGCCGGTACGAAAACGGCTGGGCCATCTTGACGATGGTGTCGTAGATGGACGCGTCGCCATGCGGGTGGTACTTACCCATCACGTCACCAACGACCCTCGCGCTCTTCTTCGTGGGCTTGTCGCTCGTGTTGCCCATGTCCCACATCGCATAGAGCGAGCGGCGGTGGACCGGCTTGAGGCCGTCACGGACATCGGGAATGGCACGCTGGATAATGACCGACATCGCGTAGTTGATGAACGATGTCTTCATTTCCTGCTCTATGCTAACCGGCTCAGTGCGGTGGGTTTCGGGGCTGCCTGCGGGCGGGACTTCAGATGTCAAGGTTCGTCACCTCCTTTGCATGGCGCATGATGAAATTCTTCCGTATCTCCACGTCTTTGCCCATCAGGGTCTTGAACATCTCGTCCGCTCCGTAGGCGTCCTCGATCGAGACCTTGAGGAAGATCCGGTTCTCGGGGTCCATGGTCGTGTCCCAGAGCTGCTGGGCGTTCATCTCGCCGAGACCCTTGTACCGCTGGATGGAGACACCCTTTTCTCCCATGGCGGCGGAGACCTTCTGCATCTCGCTCTCCCTGTACACGTATTTTTCCTCCTTTCCTTTCGCGATCCGGAAGAGAGGTGGCTGGGCGATGTACACGTACCCGAGCTCGATGAGTCTCTTCATGTACCGGTAGAAGAACGTGAGGAGGAGAGTCCGGATGTGCGCCCCGTCGACATCGGCATCGGTCATGATGACGATGCGGTGGTACCGGGCCCGCTCGGGATCGAACTTCTCCCCGATACCGGTGCCGATAGCGTTAATCAGCGTCTGGATCTCGGCGTTTTTCAGGATCTGGTGCTCGCCGGCCTTTTCTACGTTGAGGATCTTTCCCCTGAGGGGGAGGATTGCCTGGAACTTCCGGTCCCGGCCCTGCTTTGCGCTGCCTCCGGCAGAGTCCCCTTCTACGATATAGATCTCGCTCTTTGCGGGGTCGCGCTCGGAACAGTCCGAGAGCTTCCCGGGCAGACCAGCGGATTCGAGCGAGCTCTTGCGCCGTGCGAGTTCGCGGGCGTTCCTTGCGGCTTCACGGGCCTTTGCTGCCGAGAGTGCCTTTTCGATGATGATCTTCAGCACGTTCGGGTTCTCATCGAAGTACTCGGTGAGTGCAGCGTAGACAAGCGAGTCGACAATGCCTTTCACGCTGCTGTTCCCGAGGCGCATCTTGGTCTGGCCCTCAAACTGGGGGTTGGCCATCTTGACCGAGACGACCGAGGTTAAGCCTTCGCGGACATCCTCGCCCCTGAGCGTAACTTGGGCATTCTCCTTGATGATGCCGTTCCTCTTCGCGACGACGTTGATGGCCCGTGTAATAGCGCTCCGGAACCCTTCGAGATGGGTGCCACCCTCACGGGTATTGACCGAGTTGACATAGGTATAGAGTTTCTCGTCGTACCCGGTCGTGTACTGCATCGCGACTTCGAGTTCGAGCTTGTTTTCGGCGTCTTTTTTGGTGATGTCGATGGGATTCGGGTGAAGGACTTCGTTGCCCTCGTTTAAGTATTTCACGAACTCAGAAAGCCCGCCCGCGTAACAGTACGTGGCCGAGTCCCCGGTCCGCTCATCGGTGATGATAATGATGAGGCCGGCGTTGAGGAACGCAAGTTCCCGGAGCCGGTGGGAAAGAACGTCATAATCGAAGGTGGTGGTCTCGAAGATCGAAGCATCAGGGACGAAGTGGATCCGGGTGCCGGTCAGCTTGTTGCCGAGGGTTGCAAGGAGCGATGCCCGGTCTTCCTGTTCGTTGCCGGTGGGATAGTGGGTGGCTGTCGTGAGATCGAGGCTGGCCGGTAAGAGGGCCGGGAGGCGTGACGGGAATTCCACCAGGGATAGCGCCAGGAGAAGAGGCTGCCAATGCCGGTGATGCTCTGCTAAACGGTGCCGGCTCGCCATACCACTGCTGGTACCGTGCGAGAAGTTCGACAAGCGTCTCTTCCCGGGTCGTGAGGGGCGACGTGGTTTTTCCTTTCGAGAACCGCATCTCGTAGATGTTGCCGTCCCGGTACACCTGGGCGGAGAGCCAGTTCGAGAGGGCGTTCACCACGGAGACGCCGACGCCATGGAGGCCGCCCGAGACCTGGTAGGTCTCCTTGTCGAATTTTCCCCCTGCATGGAGCACGGTCAGAACGACTTCGAGGGCACTCTTGTGGTTCTTCTCCATCGTGTCGACGGGGATCCCCCGGCCGTTATCCTCGACCAAGAGCGACCCGTCTTTATTGATGACGACGCTGATACGGTTGCAGAACCCGGCCAACGCCTCATCGATGGAATTATCCACGACTTCATACACAAGGTGGTGGAGCCCACGGGTATCAGTACTCCCGATATACATGGCAGGGCGTTCACGTACCGGCTGGAGCCCTTCAGAGTACCGTGATGTGGGATGCATCGTAAGTTTCAGTCAAGGAAAACCTCCCTTGTAAACTCAATAAAAAAATTCCCTGAGATTATCACAATAATTATTGGTTCTGTGACATTAAAATCCTGTTTGTCATGAAATCAGGCGTGGGGAATTGCAAGGGCTGCCAGTATTTACACAAGGGATAAATTGCAGAACAGCCGTTCTTTTTCTGGTTCATGGCCTTTTGCAAATACGTGCCCGACAGTGTAAAACATTGGATAATAAACAGCAAGATAGTAGTATACCGGTTTTTTCTATTGTATAATTAAATCTCAATTTTGCGATATTTCGTAATAGTGAGTAACACAAATAGACAGTTTTTTATAACTCTGTGATAGTATATCTTCTTGGTGTTATGAACAATGCATATACCTGATGGATACTTGGGTCCAACGACCTTCATCACGATGTATATTATTATGATCCCCATCTGGCTGTATGCCGGATACTGGGTACAGAAAAATCTCCGGTCCCGGCAGGTGCCGTACCTGGCCCTGGGAGCTGCATTCTCGTTTGTGATCATGATGTTCAATGTGCCGGTTCCCGGCGGCAGTTCGGGGCACGCGGTTGGCAGTGCACTGATCGCGATCATCCTTGGCCCCTGGGCGGCAGTGGTGTGCACATCAGTCGCACTTCTCATCCAGTGCCTCGTCTTTGGTGACGGCGGCGTCACCGCATTCGGGGCAAACTGTTTCAACATGGCCACGGTTATCCCGTTCGTGGGATACTATCACCTATAAACTGATCGCAGGGAAACTCAGCGATTACTTCGAACCTCCGCATTGCCGCTGCTGCGATTGGCGGGTATTTGGATTAGCCGTTGCTGCCGGTGTTGCCGGATTTGAGATGGGCATCCAGCCGATCCTCGAACACACGGCCGCTGGTGTTCCCCTCTACATGCCGTATGGGCTTAACGTGACCGTGCCGGCAATGCTGATTGAACATATGGTTTTCTTCAGCTGGGTAGAACTGATCGTTACCGGCCTTGCGTTTGCATACATTGCAAAAAACAGTCCGGAGGTCATCTTCAATTACAAAGAAATTGAAAAGAATTCAAACACGGAGGCCAGCCCGGGAGGGGCAACGGCGTGAGGTGATGGGAATGGATGTTATGAATGCATTCAACAAACTGGACAAGACCTTTAAAGTTCTCGTCATTGCCCTGATTGGTCTTATGGTACTTGTGCCTATCGGACTAATCGCAACCGGGACAGCCTTTGGCGAATGGGGCCCTGACGAACTCCAGCAGGCGGTAGGCTATGTGCCGGCCGGGCTTCAGCAACTGACCGGTCATCTGGACGCCTGCGCTGCCCGATTATGATTTCCCAAGCGGGGGCGATACCCTCCCGGAACCCAGGCACCTGGATATTATGCGTCAGCGAATCTCGGTGTTATCGTTGTTGGCCTGATTGCATATGGCATCGGCAAGGTCATCATCAAGAGGAATGACTGATTCCCCGAAAGATTACCTCTCTTTTTTGCATACCTGCTCTATCAGGATAAAACCCGGAACACAGAGGGCATCCCTTATGCAAAGCAGGATCTTTTTAATGAGAGTATACTCAGATCAGATATCCCACACATCTACGATCGGAAAATCTGCAATGTCAAAGAAAAAAAACAGTCAGCAGTAACATGCACCGGGAATTTTTTGGCCCGGATCCAGTCGGATCATCGGGTGGGTGCATGAGAACCAGAACTGGGTTTACATTGCCATTATCGGGTTCTGTCTCTCGGTAACGATCCTCTACAAGATCTCGCAGGGATACGGCGCGTCATAATATCCGTCATTTCACCCGAAAACCGAATGGCAGATTCCAGATCGTTCCCTGGTTTAACGAGAGAGATCTCTAAAAAGAGACGGAAGGGGGAGGTGCAAAGATTGATTGTCAGAACTCTTCTGCGATCCCGTACCCCCATGCATAGAGCCTGGCCACGGGATCGTTTTTCGTGAAGAGGTTGCAGTTAAGGCCCCTGCTTTTTAAAAACCGGTCCGCCATAGATGGCGACAGCGGCAGAATTTTTTCTTTAACGGTCCGGCTGGTGGACCAGAGATGGAGATAGTACGTGATGCTCTTTTCCTGACTGGCTGCTACATGCATGTAGAGATCTTTTCCGGTTACCTTAACATCCGGCTGGTCAGAGACTGGCCGTGGTGCGAGATAGAGACATTCATCGTATCTTGTATTCACCGTTGTTCTCCGGCTGCCATCATACAGTGTCTGTTTCATTTTAATCACCTGACTGCTGTTTTCCGGGATCATTCCCCAATGGTCCCGGTTTTTTAGGGCTGACAAACAGCAATAAGCCCATGGCGATACCTTGTCGAAGTGTGAGGAGAGAGCCTTGATGGTTCAAGATCATCTCCACAGACAAGATGGGGCGGCCCTGTTAATAAGTATTTTTATTTTTGTAGCAAAAGATATGTAAAATTTAAATTATTATTTTAATCAAGGAAGCACCCTGATCCGCTTGTTATCCGGTAAGATTGTGGGCCGGATCATGTTCTCGCGATGTTTCTGCTCTCAAGATCCGCTGGGGACCCCGGATTTTTGAGGAGTGCATCGACCCGGTCCTGGAACCGGATGGTTCACGATGGGACGAGAGGGTGATCCGGGAATTCATGATGCGGGGGTATGTGGTGAGGAAGTAAGAGGAGATATTTTTGTCCCAGAATCCGGCGCCGGATATCCCACTCTTTTACCCTCTCTAAAAAGCCCGTAAAACACTCTGATTTGGAGGAGTGAAAATTTAGCGAATTATCTGCTTCTGTTTATCAAAATAAGCCCAAATTGAGCCCCATATAATGCCCTTCACAGCCTCATATTCGCGTTCTGGCGGCCTTTGTTTTCCGGATCGTCCAATGAGCAATTCCCCATGAGATCTGCCAAAAGAACCGCATTATAGAGTCCGTTTTAATTTGTCCGATTTCAAAAATAAGGCCGATTTGGGGTTATTTGTAAACGGAGCCCGATACGGGCTTCTTTTTGGGTGAGTAAAGGATAATCGGAGGCTGGATTGGGCCCGAATTGGGGGTAGAGTGGTGAGGGGGCATAAGGAAGATGGTAGGGACAGCAGGGGTTTTGTTGCGGCAGCAGGAAACCCGGCATTAAATATGATTATGATGCCAGTACTGACCTACACAACACCCGGCCCGTGCACATGATCATGTTCCTGCGTGTGGGCGTGAAGATGCTCATGGAGAAGTTTGCCGTGACGGTGCATGTGCCGGTGGATGAGGTTGGCAGCCATCAGTAAATCCAGATTGGACATGACACTTGCACAGTCAGAATCTGCTTTTATTGTATGATCTTCACCGACAACAATGGCGCGGGTACTGATCTGTTCGACAATATCAAGGTCATGGGTTGCCGTAATGATGGTTTTGCCGACACTTTGCAAGATCCTGAATGAGTCTCAATCAGCCAGGTCTTGGCTGCGTGGATCAAGACCCCCGCTGGGTTCGTCAAGGAGTAGCACATCGGGATTTGTAGAGAGGATCGAAGCGATGCAGACCTTCTTCTTCTCGCCGCCGCTTAACATGTGCGGCGCCCGGTCGCGCAGGTTTTCGATCCCCAGCATCGCGATAACCTCTTCTGTACGCTTCTGTACTTCCTCGGGAGGGAAATCGAGCTGGAGCGGACCAAAGGCAATCTCGTCAAAAACGGTTGAAGAGAAGAGCTGGATGTCCGGGTTCTGGAACAGGAAACCCACTTTTTTTCGGAAGAACCGGGCAAATTCGTTATCTTCGAGCGTATCGAATACTTCTTCTTTTATCGGGGTCTCGAACGCAGAAAATTCACCTGACGTCGGGTATGTCAATGCATTCAGGATCGAAAGGAGCGTAGATTTGCCGCTCCCGTTGGCACCGAGGATCGCGGTCTGCTCCCCGGCTTTGAATGAAAGCGTCACATTCTTGAGTGCATCAAAGCGTTTTATGTACGTATAGGATACATCGCGCAGATCGAATATTGTCTCCATGGGGTGCCTCGGATATACTCTTCTAAATTTTTACCAGGTTCTGTGATACAAGTATCAGGAATATGCTGAGCGCAAACACACTTACGCACGCCACGTAATCCCGCCGGTGTACTGAATACCGTTGCAGGATCTTGATATCCCCGTTGAATCCCCGCGAGATCATGGCCCCGATGCACTTTCTCGCTCATGCTGAGTGCTTTTATCAAGGGTATAGCCGATACGATTTCCCACCCATTTCTGTTCCTCGATCATAGGCAAAGATTTGATGGATCTGCTTTTCTTGGCCGTGTAAAAATTCCTGACCGTATCGGCAAAGAGAAAAATATACCGGTAGCACATGTCCATCGTCAGGACATAGACTTTTGGTACTTTGAGCGAGCGAAGGGATTTGAAGAGCAGGTCCCGGGGTGTCGTGAGGAACAGGAGAACTGCCGCTGAGACGCAGGTAGCCACCCGCAACACGAACGTCAGTGCAAGCATCGTTCCCTGAACGGTAATGGTGACGACCGGCGGCAGCGCAAACGGGCCAAGGTGTGGGTTCGGGCCTAGGTTTGCAATGGTGACCAACGCATCGCCGGGCGTAAAAACGTTGAAAAGGATAGGGATCATGATGATGCCCGCAAATATCGGGATAAACACCCAGACGCGCTTGAGGAAGAAAACAATTTCGACCTTACTCAGGTATGCAAAGACGAGTGTCAGGCCATACACGATTGCAAGGAGCCGGATGTCGTGGGTCATTGCCACGGCAAAGATGAGGAAAATCATCGAGACCAGTTTTACGCGGGGGTCCAGGCTCTGGAGCAGCCCTTTGCGTTTGGCAATGCTGTCATTTACCAGGCACTCCTCAAAGAACGTAAAGATGTCAGAGATCGCCTTCTGGACAAAACCCCTTTTCTTGCCGATGCTGGCCGTGCAGCAGGCACAGGGGGCGGCTTCGATCTTCTGCATCCACTCGGGTATCATAGGATTTCCTGTCCGACAGCGCCCAAATCTCTCCCCAAAAAATAGGAACTTATCAGGGCGCCTGAACACCAGCGGTTGTTACGATTATAATGTATAGTGATATCTAGTAGTTAAAAAGTATTGGTATTTGCGATTCTATTTGATCAATAGTTATAATGGTAACGAAAAAAGTGCATTGGTAAGAAGATTGGTAAAAATAAGTTCCTGCTATTTTCGCTTCCTGATTATTCCGTCGGCATCGCGGGGAAGAAGAGCCAGATTATTGTCGTGCTTTATGGATGAATGTGCCTTCGATTCAAAAACGATGGATCTACCCTTTTCATGAAGATGTTTCCGATAATGTGTTTGGGGGTTGGGTGATGTGCACATATCCAGATGAGTTCATGTGAACTAACGTAAAGTACTTATACAGAACAACACCAGTTCCCTGTGGTGAGAACCATGAAGATCAGTGCAAGGAATATTCTGAAAGGCACGGTAAAAGCGATCACACCCGGAAGCGTCAACTCAGAAGTTATCATCGAGCTTCCGGGAGGGCAGGAGATCACGTCCATTATCACGAAGAAATCAGTTGCATCGCTCGGGCTTGCTGTCGGTAAGCAGGCATATGCAGTGATCAAGTCAAGCGAAGTGATGATCGCTGTTGATTAAACTCCTTTTTTAAAACAAGGATTTCAGAACCCTGGACATACGTATCCGGTTTAATGCATGCCGTTCTTTGGGTACTGAAAATACCCGGGGAACGGATTCATCGTGCGAGTGCTTGGGAACCGGGTATTCGTCAAAGGGTGGGAAGATACGATTGCTATCACAGGCGTTACCGTATCCAATCATCATACACTTTTACGCCCACAACAGCTGAAAGCACTCCCGCATCGGTTATCATACTGGTCAGATCTGTCTGTCCTCCACCTCTTTTCGAGTGTTTTGGCACATTTATTAACTATTTTTATTTAATCTAAATTGAAAGTTAAAAGAAAAGAATTATAATACCAAGTAACCAATTTGAATATTGTCCCTTTGGGGAAAAGCACGCACCAATTGGACACATGCACACAAACACAGATAAAAGGAAGAAACATCAAAAATCTTGCTTGAAATGGCAGATTTGTTTTATCAGGAATAAACCACGACACCGGCCAACCGCGCGTACGACCACGCATCAACCCATGAGCATCGTCGCATCATCCTCCATTGCGGCCCGGTGTCAGTATATGCCGGGAAAAGCACAGTCCGGCGGTAATTTTTTTAAAAATTTTAATTAAAAAGGACAAACTTGCAGTGATGTATATCTATGAAATACCCCGGATCTGATGATCTGACCCCATGCGGGTTACGGGGAGAGATCACGGATCGTGCTGTCTTTTAGATGTTACGAAGTATTACCAAATCATGGGATTTTTCAAAACCTTAAAAAGCAAGCAGCTATGATATTCTCATGACTGATGTTATGACCCTCGAAAACGATCTCTCCCGCATCGGGATCTCGCTTCCCAAAAATCTGCTCGACCGGTTTGATGAAATTATCAATGCCAGAGGATATTCCTCCCGGTCGGAGGGCATCCGTGACGCCATCCGTACCTATATCACCTATTACAAATGGATGGCCGATGTCAAAGGGGAACGCGAAGGTGTCATTACAATGGTCTACGATCACGACCAGCGCGGACTTCTCACCACTATCACCGATGTCCAGCACGACTACCACGAGATCATCAAGGCATCCCTCCACTCCCATGTAACCCATAACAGGTGTCTTGAAGTGATCCTTGTGCACGGAGACGGTACACAGCTCAAGGCACTTGCCGAACGGCTGATGTCCCAGAAAGGGGTCGAATCGGTGAAACTCACCACGATCCAGATTGAAGATTGAGAGTACGGGTCATTTCCTGCTTTTTTTAACTTGTCCCGAGTATCCCGGGGCAATTCTCATTATACCGGCAGCTCTCTCGCGGACAAAATCCTGTACAACCGGTCAAGAAGACCTCGAACGCAGCTGGCTGCATCCAAGCAAGGATCCATCGCTTATCTCGGGAGATCTCTCTTGAGTATAACCCATTTTTTATCGATAAACATGGTCAATCCTGTCGTATCACTTCAGTGTCGCGTGCAGGATTCCCATCACGCCAAAGGGGGAATATACCGGTGAACGATCGAGAGAGAACGTGTACTTATCCCAGATATAATCCAGCAACGCAGGGTTGGGAGGTGCGCTTATGGGAGGAATGTGCAGTTCCATTTCGATCCTCCGGATCCCCTCGAGATCGCGGGGCTGAATCAGCCATTCTGCACCTTCACAGTCGGATTTCAGGAAATCGCAGCCCCCGGCCATTCCGATCAGTTTACCAAGCGTGTAGGTAGGGGATAAAAGCCGGTACCCATCCCAGGATATTTCTGCCGGCTTACCGGTCCCAAGAGCCCCCGGATGATCCTCACGTCTGCGTGGTTGAGCCGGACATTTTCTTCCAGAAGATCAGCAGTCACCGGTTCAACAGCGGTTACATGCGGTGAAAACCGGGCAGCCCGAAGGCAAAATGCACCGATATTTGCCCCGACATCGAGAACGAGGTCATCCGGCCGTATGTCACTAAACAGGTACTCGGGAACCTCTGTGATCTGCCGGTACGGCGCATCGATCACCTGGAACTTTATCTGGTCACAGGTAACAACAGGCTGAACAGAAAAACCGGGAAAGGGATCAGATTTTGGCTTGTTCATATGAGGGCCCCGAGATGCCCCACAGATAACTGGGGACCATATGTGTTCTTCCCGGTAGAGTGGATCATGAGATAAAACTGATCCTATCTCTATGCGTCCGGAAAACAGCAGGCATCTGTGTATATCCCAATTTCCCTTGAGATGGGAAAGCCAGATACCTTCAAGGAAATTTTATTTGCCTTGTGCGTACCCGGATTTTGTCCATCAGATTAAGAGAACACCATTTTGACACTATAGAGGATAAACATTACTAGTGCGGGAATGTCGCCTTGTCAGTGAACACTTGAATAAATGATCTCAAAAATAAAAAAAACTTGATGTGAGACCAATTCACCCGCAAACCCCGAAAAAATGATGCGGGGGTTTCACTCACTCCGCAGTGCATCGATCGGGTCCATGTTCGAGGCCGCCCACGCGGGATACATCCCGGATGCCACGCAGACCACGACGCCAATGACCATGCCATACGGGATGTAAATCAGGCTTGCCGGCTGGAAGAAGTACTGCGTGCTGCCGATCATAGCGTTCACGACCGAGTACCCGATGACAAAACTCATGATTCCGCCCACCACTGCACCGATGAGGCCCAGTATGAGCGCCTCGTACAGGAACATCCGGCGCACTTCGCCTTTCTCCGTCCCGATCGAGAGCAAAATACCGATCTCCTGCACCCGTTCCTTCACCGACATCATCATAACGTTGAAGATGCTCACGGCAGCAACGACAAGCGATATACCGCCGATCGCCATGATAAATGTAGTGATCGTACCGAGCGTGCTCGTGATGGTGGACAATCGGGAACTGGCATCGGATATCCGCACCACATCCGAGTTCCGGTTGACCTTCGCGTTGAGTGCGGCTTCTGTCTGGTTGATGGTATCGACATCCTGCACGATCACGTTGACCTGATCATACTGGTCCAGACCACCGAAGTGATCCGTATACCAGGTATCGTCAACAACCATTCCATTATCCACATTGACACCGTCGGCCGCAATTCCCCGTGCCGCAAGAATACCGGCAACCCTTACAACCGGTCGCGTGATGGTTGCACAGTTTTGCCCGATTTTTATCGTATCTCCGGGAACAAGGTTAAAGTTGCTGGCGATGGTTGCGCCGACAAGCACATCACTGCCACGGATATTTGATCCCTCCGCTATCGTGAGGAATTTGGGGACGTCAGTGGGATTAAGCCCGTAGATCGATCCACGACCATTCTGGTCTCCGATAGAAAACTGCGTACTTGTACGGTGGATCGGTACCACGTCATTCTGCCCTGCAGACCCTTTGATATCGTTGAGTGTGCTCGAATCAATAGTATTCGAAGAAACGGCTCCCAGACCGGTGCCAATTTTCACCACATCGGAGGTGAGCATTACCGTATTAACATTTGCTGAGAGCTGGTCCTTTACCGAGAGCTGCATGTTGGTTCCCAGCATCCCCATTGATGAGATGGCAACAACCCCAATCACAATCCCTATAGAAGCGAGAAGCGAGCGCAGGAAATTCAGCCTGACACTCCTGACCGAGAGATCAAAGAAGATATCCCTCATGATTCCACCACCCTCCCGTCTGCAAGCCGGATCGTCCGCTGGGCGTACTCCGCGATCTTCGGGTCATGCGTCACGATGATGACTGTCTTTCCCTTTCGGTGCAGGTCGCAGAGGATCTCCATGATCTGGAGACCGGTCTTGCTGTCGAGATTCCCGGTAGGCTCATCGCAGAGAAGGATTTTTGGATCGTTGACCAGTGCCCGTGCAATGGCTACGCGCTGCTGCTGCCCCCCGGAAAGCTGGTTAGGCCGGTGGGCTCCCATATCGGGATCGATGCCCACTGCACGGAGATACTCGGCAGCCCGTCCTGTCGTGTCCCGCTTTTTTGTACTTGAGGATGAGCGGGTACTCGACGTTCTCGTATGCGGAAAGGAGGGGGATCAGGTAAAATTTCTGGAAGACGTACCCGATGATATCCCGGCGCATATGGGTCCGTTCGAGGCTTGACATCTTTGCCACATTTTCGCCGGCGATATAGAGTTCCCCTGATGTCGGGACATCGAGAATGCCCAGCTGGTTCATCATTGTTGATTTGCCCGAACCGGACGGTCCCATGATTGCCACGAATTCATTCTCTGCAATATCAAGAGATACGTGATCGAGCGCGGTAAAGTCACCACTCTCCAGATGGTACGTCTTTGTGACATCAGTAAGCCGGATAAGTGGCATATCGCTCATGGATGATCACCAGATCACTGTTTCCTGAATTTTGCAAGGATCCATTTCCTCTTTACATAGAGCACAATTGCCGCGATGACAACAATCATCCCGATAATGACCGGGTAGAATGCAGAGAGGCCACCGCCACGTCCGCCTCCAAAGCCAAGGAGCCCTCCGCCACGCGGCGCTCCTGCGTAACCTCCTGCTGAACCGGCAGTCACTCCAGTCGCTCCTGTGGTACCAGAACTGGATCCTCCATAACCACCGCTTCGCGTGCCGGCTTCCAGCGCACTTGCAAGAGACCGCAGATCGAATGTCTGCACGGAACTCAACGTATTACCATTGTCATCCTTCCATGTGGTTTGTATCGGGATTGCCGAAAGGTCCGCACTGGTAAAGGTGAGCGTGAAACTGGAGAAGTCATTGGATGTAAGGGAACCAACGGCATAACTGGAATAGGGTTCAACAGGTGTTGCCGGTGCTCCAACAGACACTACCATCCCGTTTGCATCCGTGATCCCCGTGTTGGTTACATCGCCGGTTAGCTGGTATACCCCGTCCGACACGGTAAGCGCCAGATCGTTGACGACGGTGGATGCCGCAGTTTTGCTTGTACCGATATTGAGGGGAAGTACAACCGTATCTGAATGCGGGTTCTGGGTGTTCTGGCCGTTGCTGTACTGGATACTGAAATTAACTGTTCCCGCCTGGTAAGGAGTAATAGCAAACGGGATATCCACAGAACTGCCTCCGGGTATCGAAGCAATAAAAGACTGGAGCGGGCTGATCCCAACACCTGTGCCTGACGGCGTGACAATGACATTGTTGATGGCACCCACCCGGGGATTGGTGATCGTCAGGTTGACATTATCCGTGTTGTCGAGAGCAAAATTATCCGGTCTCTGGGAAATCACTTCCTGAATCGGGGTTGAAGCAACTTGGACTTCGATGGGGTAGATGATGCTTCCGGCATCACGGGACGCCACACTAAAGACAGGGTAGTATATTCCCTCAGGAGGTTTTGCAACAACCTGGAAGGTATAGGTCATCGTATTCCCGGGCCCGAGGTAGGTCATAACCTGATAGGGGTTGAGAGTTTCATCCGGGATATAGATGTTTTGGGAGTCGAGAATGTCTGCATGATCAAATGCAACATCCTGATACCCGGTGTTTGTGGAGCTGAACGGTAATCGTTCCATGTTCATAAGGATAGAATTCCTGCGGATCGACAGTCACAGAACTCACAAAGACCTGTGACAGCGCTTGCTCTCCTGATGTAGCAGCACCACTTGTTGAATTGGTTAACGCACTTGCAGCGCCCACCATCAGACAAATCATCAGTATTCCAATAAGGGCAGTATAAATCTTCATAATTACTCCATTTTTTCCTCATAACAGAAACATACGTGATCGCAAAAAGGCTCACTCAAAATTATACCATTCGTACAATTAAGATTGTGCCATTTCCTGATATAGACGAAACCGGATGTAACTTATGTTTTACTTATTGTTATTTAATTAATACTGCACGATATAAATAGATTTCTCAAAGAACAAATGGCCGGAATCAAAATCAGGTGATAACAAAATACCCGGCAAGTCAAATACCCGAAGATCTTACACGAAGACGCGCAAAAGTAATTGATTATATCAGATGGTTGACGGTGCCGACTGACAGCGTCAGGATGCAGAATACGACAAGCGCAACATAGTAAATTACCGGGGCCTTCATGATCAAACCAGCGAAGATAATTCTGTAGGGGAAATCGTACCCCCAGCAAAACTAATAATGTAATCTAAATTAGATATTTTGTAATATATACTTTAGTATTAGTCAGTTAATGTGATCTCTCCTTCCTGACACCGGAAGTATCTGTCATAAAGATAATTACAAACCGGTCATATGCACAGAAAAGCCCGGGCATGTTAATCTCATCCTTCACATGGGATCAGAAAAAGAAGCGACTGATAACGCGTTAGCGGGAATGGACGATTTGCAGGTTATCAACTAATATCATCCTTCATGACCCTACAAAAAACAGCCCTGTTCCTGAGACGAAAAAAGAGGTGCGGGCGGAAATCCATCAATCTTTTGTATTATCAGTCTATATCTACGGTCCGCACTCCCTCTTCGTAGGAGAACACTTCTTCGATGTTCACCTTAAAATGTCGCGAAATCCTGAAGGCAAGATCCAGAGAGGGAACATACTTCCCTTTCTCTATTGCAAGAATAGTCTGACGGGTCACACCAATCGCCTTTGCAAGATCTTCCTGAGTGAGATCCTGCATCGCCCGGTATACCTTAATCTTATTCTTCATCGGACTCCCATTCCCCGAATTTTCTGGCATAATAGAACCTGAACCCGACATACAGGAAGATCATCAGACAGAGAAGCCCCAACTGAACATATCCAATCGTTTTCAGCGACATAAGTTCCTGGGGCACAGGCAGGAATCTGCGATCCAACCAGAAGTCGCGGGAAAAGCGGGGCATATAGAGCAGGTTCATCACTGCCATTATTGAAAACGCACAGAAGCACACCCAGAAAACCTGAAGTGTCCTTGTTGCCGCCTTTTCGGTGATCCTTGCACTCCGTTCATCCTCGATAAAATCGTCAACCCTGCGATATATCAGGTAAAGAAGCACAACGCCGATCACAAATGCAATCATAAAGAGAACCGGAGTAAAGTTTTCAACTGAATACCAGAAGATTGCAAAAAGGGCAAGCGCGACAAATCCGATCGTCAGATAAAAGATATTTTTTTTCATGGCGTCCCTGTGATAAGGATTTTACACATACCGTGATATAAATATGAGCCTTCCCGGGCGGTATTCCAATCAGGATATATTTCCGCCGGGCGGGGGGAATTATTACAAGGATTTATATCGACACATTTACCATGCATTTTATGAACGAAAAAACCACCGCGCCCAGTATTTTACGGCTTGCAGCTGCAGTATTCCTGGGTCTCATTGTAGGATTTATCCTGTTTTTAATAGTGGCTCTGTTTATCGGGATGTTTAACAACATGATGGGCATGAATATACCGGTCGGGGTGGATTTTGCTGAAAATATTATCAGTGCCATTCTGCTGGTTATCTTTGTCGGGGGATGTATTGCCGGGTTCTGCTGGAAGGTCTGGACCACGCCGGCCACTGAAGAGGAAGACGAATCCTCCGCGCCAGAAGAGTAAGCAGAACTGTCTCACGGCCTTGTGCAAACAGCAGCGGGGAATTTTTCCCTTGGCTCTGGCGCACAGGAAGACGTGGGAATCAAATTTTTTTGTACCAAAATTGAAGGTCACCGAACTCCTCTGCAAACCCTGATAACAATATACATCCCTGAAGGACATATCTGTAATAATACGACACGGGATGCCCACGTCTATCCGGATCCGGTCTGGGGCAGTACCCGGATCACCACGAGTGTAATATCATCCGACTGGGGAACAGAGCCGGTAAACTCCCGGATCGCTGCAATAATCCGATCCCGGACCTCCCCGGCGGAGAGGGTGCGGTATTCTTGAGCGACGCGGACCAGCCGGTCTTCCCCGAACGCGGCATACCGGGCATCGAAGGCCTCCGTTACCCCGTCCGTATACATGATAAACAGATCCCCGGGCTTGAGATATACGTGTTCCGGGGTACCCTCCATGTCCGGGAGGACGCCCATCGCGACCCCGCGTTCCTGCAAAAATACCGCTTCTCCGCTATCCCCCTTAACCACGAGGGGGGGGTTGTGACCGGCATTTGTACAGGCAAGCGTCAGCCTTACGGGGTCAAGAACCGCAGAAAACACCGTGACAAACATGCTTGACGGTGCATTCTGGGTGATCATGCGGTTCGCGGTACTGAGAGCTTTTGCAAGATCGGATGCTCCCTCAAGACCGGCACGGAGAAGCGTCCGGGACATCGCCATGAAGAGTGCCGCGCTTACGCCCTTGCCGGAGACATCGGCGATCACAAAAACACATTTTCCCTCTGCGGTCGGGATAATATCATAAAAGTCCCCGCCCACTTCCATGGCCGGGATCATCACGGCAGAGATATCATAACCCGGGATTTCCGGCATTCGTTCAGGAAGGAAGCTTGTCTGGATTGACCGTGCAATCTCCAGTTCCTTAGAGTACCGCTCCTTTTCTGCGGTCGTCCTTCTGAGATTGTCAATATTCACTCTGAGCGCTTCGGCCATTGCATTGAACGAACTGCCAAGGTCCTCAAACTCGTCCCCGGACCGTATCTCCACCCGGAAATCCAGGTCCCCCTCTCCGAGTGCTTCAGCTCCTTCTTTAAGCTGCTGAACCGGGCGGGTGATCACCCGGCTCAGCACGACCGATACAAGGAGCACAAAAAGCAGAATTGCCACGAACAGGATTGCAAAGACCTCCTTGAGCCAGTCTGTCTGGGCCGTAATGTGCATCCTGGTATCCTGGGTTGCGCCTTCGATCTTCCCGGTGAACTCCTGGACCGGCTGCGTGATCTGGCTGACCGGCAGAGAGATCGCAAGGCTCCAGTTCATCGATCTGACCGGTGCATAGGCAACGTACATCTCCGTACCGTTGAACAGGACTTTCCCTATACCGGTCATTCCGGCAGTCATATTCGTGGCAACAGCACGGAGATCGGAGGCATTGCTCGAAAAAGCATTCTCCTTGTTAAACGGCTCATCCCAGGTTACATTGCCGACCGATTGGCCGGGACGGCTGATAACATCCCCATCCTTATTGATAAGCACGGCGTACGCATTTTCACCAAGAGACTTACCGATAAAATTCTCGTTGATGGTTGTTGTTGAAACATCGGTGGCGATAACCCAGGTACCATACTCGGGGCCGGGCACAGCCTCTGAACAGGTCATGACCAGGCCATGGTTATCCGCATCGACATATGGGGCATCTGACCAGACAATATTCTTTTCAGATTCTGCCTCCATAAACCACTGGCGGACCCTCGGATCATATTTTGAGGGGAAGTTTCCTTCTCCAGGATAGAAGAGCATCATTCCCGAATCAGTGGCAACGTAAACACTGGTCAGATCCCCATCGGAAGTATATATAGCTTTGATCCCATCAGCAAGTCCTGCAAGGGTGCGGGCTTCATCCGATCCCGGGGTCGCTGTTGCCCCGGGCGCAAAGTAAAGCACAGCTCCGGCTTTAGGGTTGGAGGGAGGGGCAGTCGCAGGGTAGACCGGGGTCAGGGGGACGACCGGGGAGTTGCGCTGGAGCTCGGCAGTCTGTGCATCAAATATCTCCATCTCGGCATCAGTGTCTTCAAAAAGAGCATCCGTGAAATTTGCCTGGTCAGCGGATATGCGGACAAGGTACGCCTCTCCCAGGGAGAGAAGGGCAGTGGAACTGTCGTTGACGACACCTTTACCCAGTGCCTCGCTGCTGCCCTGGGCATATGACCCGACATTGGTGATTGCCGAGAACGCAAAATAGCCGGTGAGGGCGAGAGCTATGAGGGAGAGCGCCAGGAAGAGGATCAGGATCTTTACCCTGATAGTGAGCACAATGTGAGGGAATGCAGGATGTTTCATAGGGATACGGCGGGTGCGGGAGACGGTATGATTTCATAAATGTTGTGATCGGTAAAAAGGCCATCTCTTTTCCTTCAGTCATCCGCTCCATATATGTTGCCAGGGATATACACGCGGAAATTTCGTTAAAATAAGGCAGCAATCGAGTGAAAAAGCGTATGGGGAAGGTGATCTTCCCTTAAACGTTCACGTTAAGCAGGACACGTATCAGAATACCGATGACAAAGGAGACTGCCGCGATCCCGAGGCTGATGGCAGCCATCTCGGCAAAACGCCGCCAGAACGGGAGGTCCTTTGCAACGGCAATGTAGAAGGTAAAGACAAAGATGACGAGGACTGCTCCCACAAGGGTAAAGACAAGCGCGACATACGGGCTTGTAAGGAGAAGGAACGGCAGGATAAGCAGGGCAACGGTCACGATATAAGTCATACCGGTGTAGAATGCAGCCTTTTTCGGGCTCGTGCCGGTCGTTTCGTCAGATCGCTGCGAGAGATACTCGGAGGCTGCCATAGAGAGCGACGCGGCAACCCCGGTGATCAGGCCGGCCACCGCGATGATGCGGGAATCCTGTATTGCAAACGTCAGGCCTGCGAGCGTGCCGGTGAATTCTACGAGTGCATCGTTAAGGCCAAGCACGACGGAGCCGACATACTTCAACCGTTCTTCATCAATCAGGGCAATAAGCTCGCGCTCATGCCGGGCTTCGTTTGCAAGCATAGACGGCAGCTCAGGGATAGCGGCAAGGAGCACCGGATCACCGATCTGTGCTCCCTGCTCCACGCCCTCCATCAGCTTGATTGCAAAGGTCATCCCGAGCAGGCGGGCGATGAGATAGTAGTACCAGACCCGGATATGATTGGGGGCGAAATCCCGTCCCGTATACTGTTTCCAGATGGTGTAGTGCTGGACCTCTTCCCCGGCAATCCGGGTCAGAACCTCGCGGTTGCGGGTGTCCGGGGTCACCTGTGCGATTCTTTCATAGATGAGATGTTCGGTGATCTCATTTCTCTGGAGCGCGGTAATTTTTCTGAGGGATTCTCCGATCAGCTGCATTCCCTACCTCTCAGGCAGTCGTCAGATCCTGCCATACAGACGTTGTTAAAGGCACTATGCTCCGATAGCCGGCAGCACCACCCAAAATGTTTTGCTGCCTCAGCTATGCCCGCACCGTACCACAGATATCTTCCAGAATTGTATGAAGGAGGTGGACTATAAGCAAATCGGCAGGTTCCCTCTTCCCCCCTGATTCCCGGACCATGAAAGGCCATCACTAAAAAAGCCTCGGGCGGGATTGGGCCCGAAAAAGTCCTTGAAAAAGGATGTCCTGTGGTGAAAGAATTTTCCCGGCCGAATCTGGTGTACAGGCCGGAGAACGTATTTGGGGAGCTCAGGATTCTTTGTCCAGTTTCTTTTTTATTTCCCGGATACTGGTGAGCATCTCCTCGGAATACGGCGTGTAGCGGTAGCTCATATTGTTCTCGATCTGCCAGAACCCGATCTTCTCATCGTAGTGGCCGATGATATAACAGATGAGGATATAGCAGGGTACGGCAAGGGCAATGACCATGGGCAGGGTGAGCCCCAGGTGGATATAGAAGAAATCTTCGAAGAGCTTGGCATTTGCCGTGATAATCCCAAAGTTGAGCAGAATCTGGGTCCACGAGGTCCCCCGCGTGTACCGCTGCTTGAATAGCGCGAAATTGTAGAGCAGTCCCTTATGTTCTGTCATAGGGAGATCTTTTCATCTGGAGGGGGAAATCTTTTCTCCATTTCCCCTGTTTGTCCGGAGTTTTCCGTCGTTAGTGTCGCGGGAAAAAAAGGACGATGTGGGGGAACGTTATTCCAGCACCGCAAGCAGGTTTTCGCAAGGAGCCGTATCTGCAATTCCCATGATGCCGGGATGCACCGTAAAGATTTCTTCCCGTGCCTGCCGGCGCACCTCTTTTCTGGTAAGCCGGACCTGTTCCTCCTGCACTTCCTCGCAGCTATTCATCATGGCAGACCTGCGGGAGGAAAGCGCTATGTTGAAGGCGGCATTCACATCCGCATGTGCGACAAACCCGCAGTGCGGGCACTCGAACCGTTTCCTGCTCCGCCGCCCGATATTCCCGCACCGGCTGCATCGTTTTGACGTATAGGCCGGGTTCACGTAGATGACAGGGATACCCCGCTTTAATGCCCTCTTTTCCACCAGCCGCTGGAGCGAAAAGAATGATCCGTTCCCAAACGAGAACTCGATAAAACCCGCAGCATCGTGGGAGTGCGAGTAACGGCTGGAGAAGAGCTTTTCAAACTTGATACCCGAACCGAGCGATTCCGCGAAGGATACGATCTGCCGGGAGATTTTATTCAATGCTGCCTTGAACGCCCTGCGCTCACGACTCTTTACTTTTTTTAGTTTCCAGAGTTTTCCCTCCTTGTAGAGTTTCGTGCAGTTTTTAATGGAGTTGCTGCGGACATAGTGTGCGTTTTTCCCTAGTTTCAGGATTTTCCCGCTGTCCGGGTCGGCGGCGACTGCCGCGTGGCCGGTCGTGTTGAGGTCAACACCGATCCAGCGGGCAGGTATACATGCGGATGGATGAACTTTGATCACCTTTTCCTACCCAAGTTCGCCTGCGGTACAAACTGCCTTTACACGGTAACTGTTTCTCCGGTGTTTGTGTTCCTCCTGTCTTAGTTCGTGATTATGCACCCCGTTCCTTTATATCTTGCGGTAGAAAGACCCGGATTGGTAAAAGCGATGATTAATCGTGCGGAATTATTTGCCCGGGAAATAATCCGGGGGATTTCCGGGTACCGGCTCCTACCCATTCATTATGGGGTTCCTTTCTCGGAACATTATTTTCCGGAATTACCTGGTCGGGGCCCGTTTTTTTTTCGAAAATTTTTCGCTGCTGTGTTGAACTTTTTCCGGAATCTTCTCGAACTTTGCCGGACTTTTTACGAAAACGTCCGGGAAGGTTGTTGAACATTTTAAAAAAGAACCCTTCACGAGCTGAAGATCCCGGAAATTGTTCAGATCGCGGGCTGATAATTCCGGAAAAGGCTTGCCCTTAAGTGCCCCCCGGTCCTGCTCGCGGGAACCACGATTTCCCCGGGACACCAGGCAACAACCGCCCCGTTTTAAAAAGATTTCCGGTAAGGGCCTCCCTCCCCTCAGGCCGGGGCAGGAAGCGATCCCGTATGACAGGGATCTGAAAGAGCAGTCCCCGGGAACAAACAAAAACGATCGCGAAAAAGGGATCAGAGCCGGACCAGCTGGTACTCGCGGCTGCCCATCCCCAGCTCTTCCGCGTACCTCAGACTGGCGCTTGCCGTCCGTGTTCGGCCGCATCCTGGAGAACTTGTCCTCCCCCGTATGACGGTGAGTGGAAAGGAACGACTCCGCATACCCCTCCTGCTGGTTTACGAGGTCGCAGGCCGCCGCGTCAATCGCCACCGGGTCTTTTGAGGCAAGGATACCGATGTCCGGGACGATCGATGCATCGCTCCACGGGACGCAGTCGCAGTCCGGCGTGATCCGGGTGAGGAAACTGAGGTAGCCAACCCTCCCCTCTTTGCCCTGCACCGCCCCGTACGCGTACTCGATCAGCCGCTCGGTGAAGAGCGGGATCTCGGTCACCCAGTCGATATCGATTGCATGCGACGGGCAGACCGTCATGCACTCGAAGCAGCCAATGCAGAGATCAAAATCGATTCCGGATTTTTCATCGACAAGCGTGATGGCGGATTTCGGGCAGGTCTCAACGCACTTTCCGCAGCCGGTACAGCGGTCGCGGATAGAAAACGGCTTTGCCTGGTGCTGGGCCCGTTTCCCCTGCGGCGGTGCGCAGCCCATCGCGAGGTTCTTGAGTGCCCCGCCAAAACCGGCCACCTCGTGCCCCTTGAAATGGGTCATCACGATCATACTGTCCGCCGCAACAATGTCGCCGGCGATGGTGACGGCCTTAAAGTGCTTCTTGTTGATGGCGACAGGGGTGACGTTTTTCCCGCAGAGCCCGTCCGCGATAATCACCGGTGCGCCGATCACCGCGTAATCGAACCCGTGGAGCACCGCGGTCGTGATATGGTCGACCGCGTTGGAACGGCTCCCGAGGTAGAGCGTGTTCGTATCCGTCACAAACGGCAGGGCTCCCGCCTCTTTTATCTTCTCAACCACCTGCCGGACATAGACCGGGCTGATAAACGAATCGTTGCCCCGCTCCCCGAAATGCAGCTTGATCGCCGTGCGATCCCGTGCGCGGATGCAGGACGGAAAACCGGCAGCCTCAAAGAGCCGCCGGACCTTTGCCTCGGTACTCTCCTCCCCCGACCGTGCCCGGAGGCTGGCAAACCAGACCGTGCTTTTCATTTCCGGATCATCCCCGGGAGATCATGGTCATGCATACCTATCTAACATTCGTGTCCGGTCAGACAAGGGCACCGAGATTGCGCTTCCGGACCAGGTTCTTGTTGTACCGTTTGAGATCCCCCGCCCTCTCGAAGTACTGGCGTGACAGTTCTTCCCGGTTCATCTTCTGGGCGCAGATACCCATGTTGTTCCATGCATCGGCATTCGCCGGATTCTTCTCCAGCAGCCGGCTGTATGTATCCAATGCCGCCGAGAGGATTTCGGTATCATTCCTGAGGATCCCGAGTTTCTGGAGCGTCTCGGCACAGGTAAAGAGGATCTCCTCGTCGGCCGGCGCCAGCTCCAGTGCTTTTGTGACAGACGCAAGCGCTTCCTCGTTCCGCTCAAGGGCCCGCAGGCACACGGCTCGGTCATGCCATGCAAAGGCATGCGAAGGATCGATCTCAAGCGCCCGGTCAAAGGCGGCAATGGCGTCCGCATACCGCGATTCCCGGTAATAGAGCCGGAGACCTTCGAGGTAGTTTGCCTTTGACCGGCCCATGATGCGGTCAAACATCTTCCCCTTACCGGGGGAAACCTCGGCTTTTTCCACCCTTGCAGTCACTTCCGGCGCAACAGGCGCCTTCGGGGTTACGTGGTCTGTATCGACAGAACGGGTAATGTCCCGGATTGCCCCGATGATGCCGATAAAGATCCCGCGCCCGTCAAAGAGGGGGGTTGCCTTCATCCACAAAATGTGCTCCCCGCCATCCGTGCCGGGCGCTTTTGTCCTCGCGATGATGGTACCCTGTTCCTGGGAAATGATCGAATAATTGTTTTTCCGGATCACGGCGGGATCTTCAAAGACCATGTCTATAAGTATCGGCATTCTGCGCCCGAAGAAGGGGACGGCATACTCATGGTCTTTTTTCCCGACCATCTTTTCGGCCCCCACGCCGGATAAGGCCGCCATCCCGTCGTTCCACGCGATCACCCTGCCGTCCCGGTCGATCGCAAATGCCGGCTCTTCGAAGAAGTAGATGGCATCGCTTAAGAGTTTCTGCGAAGTCCCGATGCCCCTCCCGAGCATTTTTCCTTCGACCGCCTGCCGGATCATATGCACCATCTCGCGGAGCTGCGGCTGGATCTCCTCGCCTTTTTTTAAGTAAAAGTTTGCGCCGTTGTTGAGCGCCTCGATGGCGGCGTTTTCTCTTCCTATCCCGGTAAAAATGATGACCGGTGTCGTGTCGCCTTTTGAGCGGAGGATCTTCAAAAATTCAATGCCGTTGATCTCCGGCATATCGTAATCGACAATGATCGCGTCGAATGTCTGATCATTTAAGAGGGCCAGCGATTCCTTGGCGGACCCGGTGGTCCGGACCGTCATATCGCCGAACCGCTCCAGGAACAACCGTATGACTCCGAGCACTTCCTCCTCGTCGTCGATGATAAGCACTGATAGCATTTCTGACCGCTACCCGTTCATAGGACAGCAAAAGATAAAAAAGAATGTATCGTTATTTTCGCTTTGAAAGTTCGTGATCGAGACAGAAGAGGTGCCCGGGCGTATCGCCGACGGTTTTTATCTTATCGGCGATGAGGACCGCATTGGCCTCTTCCTCGACCTGTTCTTTCACAAACCACTGGAGGACTTCGAAGGTTGCATGGTCTTTTTCCCTGGTGGCAAGGTCGACAAGGTTGTTGATCATGCCGGTCACTTTCTGCTCGTGGGCGTAGACCTCCTCAAAGACCTTGCCGGCCGACGACCACTTTGCTTTGGGTGCCTCGATCGCGTCGAGGACGACCTTTCCCTGCCGTGCGATGATATAATCGTAGAACTTCATCGCATGGGCCCGCTCCTCTTTGGCCTGGATCATCATCCAGCTGGCAAACCCCTTGAGATTGAGCGTCTCGAAATAGGCCGACATGCCAAGGTAGAGATACGATGAGTAGAGCTCCCGGTTGACCTGCCGGTTCAATGCTTCTTCCATGGTTTTGGATAACATACAGAAAACCTCTGATATGCGATGAGATTGGTTTGTTTTTTAATAATGGTTTCGCAGGTGACAAGGGATCGCCGGCTTTGTTTTTACGGTGCAGGAGAAAAAAGAGAAAAACCCTTCTCCGGAGCGGTGTAACCCTGGTATCCGGCAGCACCCGGTCCCGCTGGTAACCCTGGGGACTGGTCTTGTGAGGGGCATATTCATCCTCATGGTCCCTCACCCGGCCGTATTTCTGCAAAACGGCGGCACCCCTCATATCCCTCAAGACCGGTAGTCTTTACCCTGAAAAGGACAAAAGCAAGGATGCAATGCCGGCATGCGAAACGACGGGCCGGGACGTTGTTTTATGTTTTCTTTCGCGGTTTTGCAAGAGCATGGACAAACCCGGTAAAAGGGTTCTGTGTCTTAGGCCGGAAAACCCCCTGGTTGACGTACCTGACATCCTCGATGGAGAAGAACGCATCCGGGTTCGTCTCCTCGATGTGCCGGGTGATCCGCGGGACATCGTCACGGTTAACAAGGGAGATGATCATCCTGACGCCGCCCCGTGCCCCTTTTGCATCGAGGCAGGTGGTACCGTACTGTTCGGCCTGCAAAAACCCCGCGATCTCCTCGCTCGTTTCATCGGTGGTGATGATGCGCATGATCACCATGCCGATCGAGAGCCTCTCTTCGATCACGAGACCCACGTACGTGCCCAGCGCAAACCCGAATGCATACGCGAGAAAGTTGGCGACATTGCCGAGGTTGCTCATCACGCCCACGATAGCGAGCAGCCAGATGATGATCTCAAAGAACGCGATGATGGGAGCGAGGTACTTGATCCCCTTGGAGAGAAAGACGATCCGGAGCGTTTCCATGCAGACGTTTGCGACCTGCGCAAGGAAGATCAGCGCCGGCAGGATGACCCAGGCATAGATTTCAGGACTGATGATAAAAAACGCCATACATACACCTCAGGTCATGTGATCCCGCGGAATGCACGGATACCCGCACGCTCCAAGAAAAGTTGCCGTCGTTTGTATATCAAGGTTATTCACAATCCGGCCAAAATACGGGAAAAACGAGAGGATCCGGGTAATCTCGCGGATGAGCGTGCCCGGTTTGTAATACGGGCCCCCTCACGCGTACTTTGCCGGATCGGCATCGAACTTCTTCTTGCAGCCCGGGCCGCAGAAGTAGTATTTCTTCCCCTTGTACTCGCTCGTGAACTTTGCCGTCTTCTCGTCGACGGTCATCTTGCAGATCGGGTCGATAGCCATCTTTTCGTCACCAGTTGATCCCTTTTTTGCTTCCGGTATATACCCTTTGAGGAGGAGCGAGAGGGTCACGACGGTCACCGAACTCGCGGCCATCGCGAGGGCGGCAAGTTCGGGCCGGAACACGAAGCCGGAGAACGGGTAGAGGATCCCGGCGCCCACCGGGATCAGCGCCGCATTGTAGGCAAACGCCCAGAAGATGTTCCCCCTGATCCTGCCCATCACTTTCTTCGAGAGTTCGAGCGCTGCCACCGCATCGAGCAGGTCGTCCCGCACGAGGACGATCTCCCCGCTCTCGATGGCGATATCCGTCCCGCTGCCGATCGCGATCCCCACGTCCGCCTGTGCAAGCGCCGGGGCGTCGTTGATCCCGTCGCCGACGAACGCGATGCGCTCCCCCTGGTCCTGCAGGGCTTTGACCTCCGCGGCTTTTCCTCCCGGGAGGACTTCGGCTGTCACCCGGTCGATCCCGAGCATGCGGGCGATGGCTTCTGCCGTGCGCCGGTTGTCCCCGGTTACCATCACAACGGCAATACCGTGTGCCCTGAGCCGCCGGACTGCATCCGCGCTGGTTTCCTTGAGCGTATCCGCGATCGCGATGATCCCCGCGGCCTCGTGGCCGGAAGCGACGAGAACCACGGTTTTGCCGTCCTGCTCGAAGGTGCGGATCTTCGCATCCATGCTGTCCGGGAACGCGATGCCGTTCTCCTGCATGAGCGTCCGGTTGCCCACCAGCACTTCTTCGCCAAGCACCAGCGCACGGACCCCTTTGCCGCCGGCAGTGTCAAACTTCTCTGCCGTGCCGGTCGTCACTCCTTTTGCCTGTGCAGCACGGACAACCGCCTGCGCGAGCGGGTGGACGGAGTTTTTCTCGACGGTGGCAGCGAGGGAGAGGAGCGTCTCTTCCGTGATACCGTCTGCTACGATATCGATCACCTCCGGTTTTCCCCTGGTGAGCGTTCCGGTTTTGTCGAAGATAACGGTCGTGACCTTCTCGGCAACTTCGAGCGTCTCGCCGTTTTTTATCAGGATCCCCAGCTCTGCGCCTCTCCCGATCCCTACAGTCACTGCCGTCGGCGTTGCGAGGCCGAGCGCACACGGACAGGCGATCACGAGCACCGATATGAGTGCCGTGAGGGCAAAGAGCAGCGTTGCACCGAGGACGAAGTACCACACGATAAATGCCGACGCGGCGATGAGAAGGACGGCCGGGATGAAGTACGTGACCGCCACATCCGCGATCCTCTGGACGGGCGGTTTTGAACCCTGTGCGTCCCCGACGAGCTGTATGATCTGTGCAAGAACCGTCTCCTTCCCGATCTTTGCGGCTTTCACCGAGAGGACGCCATTCGTACTGATCGTGCCGCCGACCACCCGGCTCCCTTTTGCCTTTAAGGGGGGGACAGGCTCGCCGGTGACCATCGACTCGTCCACGTAACTCTCGCCGGCCACAACCTCACCGTCTACCGGGATCCTGCTGCCAGGTTTAACGACCACGATGTCGCCGACCACCAGATCCTCGATGGCGACCTCGGTCTCTTTCCCGTTGAGGATGACCGTCGCGGTCTTTGCCTGGAGCCCGGCCAGTTTCTTGATCGCATCGGAAGTCCGGCCTTTTGCCTGGGCTTCGAGATACCTCCCGAGCATTAAAAACGCAGCGAGCATGATCGCCGTATCGTAGAACATGAACTCGCGGGTGAGCACGATCGAGAACGTACCAAGCACACTTGCGGCATACGCGACGCCCGTGCCCATCGCGTACATGACATCCATGGAGAGGGTTTTGTTCCTGAGTGCCGTCCACGCGGCCCTGAATATGGGGTAGGCGACGTAGACAAAGACCGGCGCCGAGACCACGAGCATGATATACCCGAGCGCCTGCATGGAGATACCGATCGGCACCCACATGAGTACCATAAGGGGGATGCTGACTGCAAACCCGATCGAAAACCGCATCAGCTTGTCGTGGAGGTCGGCGTCCCGCACCGCCTTTTCCACCTCGTCGCTCACCTCGCCGGCAATTCCGAGGTACTGGTAGCCGGCATCCTCGATTGCCTTTTTCATGTCTTCGACTGATGAGAGGGACGGGTTGTAGGTGACATACGCCCGCTCGCTGCCGAGGTTCACGTTTGCGGTGACGACCCCGGGCAACGCCCGGAGTGCCGCCTCGATGGTCTGGACGCAGGTGGCGCACATCATGCCGCCGACCCTGATCACGACCTCCCGGTTGGTCACGTCGTAACCGGCGTCACGCACCGCTTTTTCGAGATCGCCAAGGGAAACCTTCAGGGGATCGAACTCCACCCGGGCGGTATCGGTCCCGAAATTTACCTGCGCACCAGCGACATTCCTGACGTTTGCAAGCGCTTCTTCCACGGCAGCTGCACACGTTGCGCAGTGCATTCCGGCAATCTTGAGTTCGGCTTTTCTCTTCTCCGGTTCCGGCACAAGCTATCCCTCCTGTAACAACAGGGTTTCTTTGTCCGGCATCTCTCTTTTTTCGTGCTTATAACGTTTCTGAAGGGAGCAGTTTGGCACGGGTGGAATATTTATTGCGCTGCACGCTGACATGCAGAAATGAGTACGTTTGAGGGATCCTATGAAGGTGACCATCGATCGGATGCAGTGCGTGAGCTGCGGTTCGTGCTGGGATACGTGCCCGGTGCTCTTTGTCCAGAATGCGGATGACTCGTTTTCGCAGATCGTTCCCGAGTACCCGTGAGAACGGAGATCCCGCAAGAAGTATCACGCTTCCCGATACCATCGACTGCGCCCGTGATGCCGCTGACCTCTGCCCGGCGGCGATCATCACCATCGTGGAGTGACCGGCAGGCACCCGGAGAAAAAGACCGGCCGGGTTCACTCGCGGATCATCGTAAGGATCATCCGGAACCGCTCGTGCGCAAAGACCGCATGCGGCTTGTTCGCCGGCAGGATGATCATTTCGCCGGTGCCGATCACAAAGGACGTTCCCGCGATCCGGACCTCCGCTTTGCCGTCGGTCACCATGAGTACCGGCGTCATAAGGGGCGGTATGCTCGGAGAGCCCTTCTCCCGCATCAAAGGAGAAGATCGTGATCGAGCCGGCTTTTTTAAAGACGATCATCCGGCTTGCCACCGTGCCAGGCTGGTACGCGACGAGGTCGTTTACCCCGAGGACTTTTTCCCTGAGATCTTCACGTCCGGTATCGGTCATAACAGGTTCCTGCACAGTGTTTTTGTGTGCATGCTGATATCTGTACCCGTCCTGCATAAGGCCTTCCTTTCCGGGACAGGAAGCGAAAAACTCTTTTTCTCCTCATAATGAACCATGGGTGCCCCCCTCTCACGCTGACAGATGAGGATAGGGAAAGCACTCGCTTGAAAAAAAGTGGAAGGCGTTTGTGGCAGCCGGCACAGGAACGCGGTTTTTTTATCGTCCGGTACAATTGCCCCTGATCAGCCCGTTGCGGTATACGTTCATGTGCGTTTTTGCCTATACGGCCGGTCCTTTTGTCAAAAAAAAAAGATTTCCTGCAGGGTCATCATCCGGCTCACCAGAAAAGAATTCCTTTATCAGAGAGATATCCGGGAATTGTCTCTTTGAGGTTCCCATAACAGGGCTCCGGCCAGGGAGGGGCAACGTATTTTTTGTTTTTCTCCTTCACGATTGACGGCCCGTAATGATAAAAGAGAAAAGGGTGAGATCAATAGACATCCTCGACATAGACCCGGTATTCCCAGTTCTCCGGGAGGTTATGGAGGTTGAAGACAGGTACGGTGTACTGGGCCTGCCCATACGGGGTTATACTGACGTTGCTGTACCCGCCTGCCAGCTGCATCCTGCCCGATTCATCATAAATACCCGCACCGATAACGGCAGTGACCGGCACCGCGGTGTTGGACTTCACGGTCCCGTAAAAATAGGGGGTACCCAGCGATGAGTATCTCACCGCCGTATCAACAATCTCGACGACCGGTCCCGTTTGTGCTGAAACAGGAATGGGATGGGATGATAATGGTGCAGTGGAACCGGGCATTCCGAAATAAATCGCCACGAAGATAATCGCTATAAGAGAAATCAGTAAAATGATGAGGGTATTCTTCTTCATAACTCCCGGATCCCTTCATTATATCCTGAACATCCGTACCCCGGGCACCCGATCCCTTGTAAAGAGGAATACATGCGGTTACGCATCACGCGTATCGCGACATCATTCTGTTTTTTCGGAATAAGTACGACCGAATCTTTCTGGTTTTCTCTTACAAGGACGCAGGGGGATTTTCTGTCTTCCGCGATGGCCGGATCTCCCGGAGGATCAGGTAGAGCACATCGACAAGATACCCGAACATGGGCAGGATCGCGAGAATGACCCAGACCGGTGCAAGCATTTTCTGTTCTTTTGCGTCACGGTAGATAAGGAACGCGATGAGCAGCTGCACTGCCCAGAGAACGATCATCAGGATCAGCCCTGCGAAGGAGTGCATATGATACATCATGTACGGTGGCATTGTAAAGTATAAGTTACGTCACTTTATATGCTTTCACCTGCTGACAATGAACCGGATCATGGCAGGCAACCATCTGGAAAGTACGGCCCGGTTCCCGGCCTGTACTTCATCCTGCCCAGCATATGCAGGCAGGGCCTCTTTTTTCCGGTGACCCGCTCATCAACCCGGCGAGGTTGTCTGTATCCGGCTCATCCCGTGGCCCGGTGGAACCGACCCCTCACAACACCTGCTCCCAGATCATCAGCAGGGCCATGATGAAGAGCAGCACCCCGAAGATGCGCCGGACCTGTATATCGTTGGTCCGGGTCGCCACGACAGCACCGAGAGATGCACCGAGTGCAGCACCGATGCCGTACAC
This sequence comes from uncultured Methanoregulaceae archaeon, assembly GCA_963805035.1. GTDB lineage: Archaea > Halobacteriota > Methanomicrobia > Methanomicrobiales > Methanospirillaceae > Methanoregula. Next base: position 101,412 of record CAWDSU010000004.1, read on the forward strand.
TATCACGAATGGCAGTGAGATCTGGCCCAGCGCAGCATGGGAGATCGTGCCGGCGATGGAGGTGGCGATGATGGTGAACATGGAGGTGGCAACAGCGTAATGCACCGGCACCCCGATGGTGGCAAGCGCAGGTACGAAAATAGCCCCCCCGCTTGTGCCGGTGATGCCACTCACGAGGCCGCCGACCGCTCCCCAGAAGAGGAGATGCGAGTACGGGATGCGGGTGACCGGCTGGGTTTGCTGTGACGGGACCGTTGCCGAGAGCACAAAGGAGGGGCCATACCGGATCTCCGTGAGGAACCGGAACGACGGGACCAGCATCTCAAGCGAGACCAGGATCAGGACGCACGAGAAGATCACGACGAGAATGCGGGCGTCGACATAACGGGTGATAATTGAGCCGATGACCGAGAAGAGAATCGCAGGCGGCATCAGGATCAGGGCAACTTTATACAGTATTTTACCCTGCCGACGGTACCAGAATGAGGCAGAGAACGACGAGAAGATCATCACGGCAAGACTTGTACCCATCGCCGTCCTGACGTCGAGGTTGAAGAGGGTGGTGAGGGTCGGTACGTAAAAGAAACCGCCGCCCAGGCCGATGACCGCAGCAACGATGCCGATGCCCAGGGCGACCACGCATGCGACGACATATTCGAACACCCGGATTCCTCCAACAGTAATAGAATTGTACTACTATAATAGTCCCGGTTTTATTGGATCCGGAAAGAAAATCTATACTACCGGTTCCCGGTTTTTCCGCTATGCTTTGTGCCGCCCGTTTCCCAGCAGCGAAAGGAACAGGCTCTGCGCCACAATGGACCGCTCCAACTCACCGGTATCCACGCTCTCATTGGTGCCGTGGATGCGCGAACAGGAAGCGTCCTCGGCCCCCCAGAGGATGAACTCGGCGTGGGGTACGGCGGCGTGGAGCTCGTGCAGGAGGGGGATCGAGCCCCCGGTCCCCTTTTCCCGGACCGGTTTTTCGAAGGCAATTTCCAGTGAACGGCGGGCTGCCGCGAGGCCGGGACCCCCGGCCGGGCAGACGAACCCAAAAGAAGCGCTCACTTCCTGCACTTCGACACGGACGTTCCAGGGTGCGACGGCACGGAGGTGGCCCGTCAGGATATGCAGTTCGCGACCGGGATCCGCATCCGGGGCGATACGCATGCTGATCTTTGCGGCGGCCCGGGGAATCAGGATATTTGCGGAAGCGCCGATGGAGGGGGCATCAATCCCGATCACGGTGACGGAGGGTTTCGACCAGATGCGTGCGCCGAGCGTTCCGGTGCCGATGAGGTCAACCCCGCGAAGCAGCCCTGCACTCTCCCGGTACATCTCCTCCGGGTACTCCATGGTCGCAGGGGAACCGGACGCAAGGCCCTGCACTGCCACGTCACCCTGCGCATCATGGAGCGTGGCAAGCATCCGAATCAGGGCGATCAGGGCGTCGGGTGCCGCTCCCCCGAACGTCCCCGAGTGGACCGGACTCTCAAGAGTACAGACCTCGACAATACAGGAAACCTCTCCCCGCAGGGATGTCGTGAGTGCCGGGTCTCCCACGGTGAGGTTGCCATTATCGGCCACGATAAACACGTCACACCGGAAGAGCTCCGGGTGAGCGGCGACAAACGCATCGAGATGGCTGGTCGTTTCCTCCTCCCCCTCGATGAGCACCTTCACGCCCACGGGTGTTTTTCCTTCAAAGACCATGACGGAGGCTGCGGTGATCACGATGCCCGATTTATCATCGGTTGCCCCCCGCCCGTAGACACGCCCTCCCTTCTCCACCGGTGTCCAGGGATCCGTCTCCCACCCGTCCTCTCTTTGTGCCGGCTGGACATCGTAATGGGCATACATCATGACGGTCGGCGCACCGGGAGGGGCCGGGATCTCACCGTACACCGCCGGGTATCCCCCGGGGATATCGATGAGCCGGACGGACTGCAGCCCGTACTCTCTGAGCAGCGCAGCCGTTGCATCCGCCATTGCATTTACAGGTTCGGGGGGATAGCCGGGAAAGGCCACCGAAGGAAGCCGGATAAGGCGTTTGAGTTGTTCCACGACACCGGGCATCAGGGCCCGGGTTTTCGAGAAAATCTCCTCGAAAGTTACCTCATTTCCCATGAGTACAGCTCCGGATATACTCATGTCTGTGGCGGCTTATACTATCTTTCGTTACTAACTCCCCGGTCGCTTTTAATAGGGAAAATGGATTTCATGCTTCCAGCGCACTATCCGGACCATATCAGCATCCAGCAGTTTTGAAAAGGCGGCTGCAATCTTTTCTGTATACTCTCCTCGCGAATGACATACGACTCCGATTACCAAGGGAATTCCCCTCTGTCAATGTACCCGGTGAGCAAAAACTGTTCGGTTCGTATGTATTTAATTTGGGCAGGATATTTTAATAACCAAAAATCCTGGTTCTCAGCCCGCTGACGTATCAGAACCAAAATCGCATGGAACTATCACCACACATATATACTCTGGCAGATATCCTCTTTTGACTGTCGAATGATAGCCATCGGATGGACAGTTTCGGAAGGAAACAAAAATGGATACATTCACCCTCATGATTGAAGCAGTAATTCTGATCATGGTTGTTACGCTTCTTGCGATGGCGATCAAGATTGCCAACCAGTGGGAGCGGGCAGTCGTCCTGTTTCTTGGGCGGTTTGTCGGGATCAAAGGGCCGGGAATTTTTCTCATCGTGCCGTTCCTGAGTCGTGTTGCGTACTGGATCGATCTCCGGGTTATCACCACATCGTTCAATGCCGAGCAGACCCTGACAAAGGATACCGTGCCGGTCAATGTTGATGCAGTATTGTTCTGGCAGGTTGTTGACGTTGAGAAAGCCGCGCTCGAAGTCAAGGATTACAAGGATTCTATTTCTCTGGCATCGCAGACTGCACTTCGGGATGTTATTGGCAAGACGATCCTTTCGGATATGCTTACCGGGAGAGAAGCAATTGACGCTGAACTCCAGAGATTGATCGGGAACCGCGTAAGCGGATGGGGCATCAAGATCCTTTCTGTTGAGATCCGCGACGTGGTTATCCCGGGCGCACTCCAGGATGCAATGTCCATGCAGGCACAGGCCGAACGTGAAAGGCAGGCCCGTGTCATCCTCGGGGATTCCGAACGGCAGATCGCCGAGAAGTTCGAGCAGGCTGCGAAGAGTTACGAAAACAATCCTACTGCACTTCACCTGCGGGCGATGAACATGCTGTATGAAGGGTTAAAAGGAGGACAGTCAACAATCGTTATAGTTCCGTCAACCGCTCTCCAGACAATGACGCTCGGGGACACGACCGGCACCATCGCGCTTGCGAAAATAATAGCAAAAGAACAGAAAAAGCCAGCAGATCGTGAACAACCTCCGCAGTGATTACGAAAAGTGTGGAAAATGGACTGAAACTCTGAATGATGCCCCCACGTATCCTCGTGTGAAATCTCGTGGGCCGGTGTACCTTGGGCACCCATTCGTATACTTTTTTGTTTTTAATTCTCAAAATTCATCAATCCACAACCGGTTAGTCTTGATATTCCCCTGATGATCCTGACAGGGGCGATGAATTTCTAAGGCAGTTCTTCAAACAAGAGAGTCAGGAGTGATATTTAAGGAGTCTTTCCAAAGCAAAAAATGTGCAGTAACCTTCATTACCTCCCTTTCCCGATCGATAAATATGCACGATATTGTCAGCAGTAAAAAGATGGAGAACGGGATCGTCGTTTTCTGGGACGAGCATGGCGAGAAAACATACGAGTCGTTCAATTATTCCGAGCTCGTTGACATGAAGATTAATGCGCTTGATCTTCTCGAGCGCCCGAAATCCTATAAAGTCGATAAAGATGCACATACGCTTGTCTCAAAAAAATAATCCGCAGACCGGGATTAAACCCGGATAAATGATAGGGCCGGGTAAATCAGGCACCGGTATATCTTGTCTCAACTAAGTAGCGAAGTCTGTTGTCAGGCAGACCCCCTGGGTTCCGGCACTATCACGGGGCAATGCCAGTTTCGTTTATTCATGGAAGATGCCGGCCTGGTTCACGTATCCTCTCTTATAGACTGGGCCGGACACGCGATTCATTACCTCAATCGATTAGATTTTAGTCAATCGGGGATAGATGTATTTCTGTGAATCAGGATTTTCCCTCCAGGGAAACTCTCAAAAGATCGGTCAATGCGATTTTATTCGACATGGACAACACGCTCTTTGACCTTGTCGGGGCGCAGGTTGCCGCATGCGACTGCGTGGTGCGTCACCTCGGGCATGACGATGGCGACGAACTGTTCACCTATTTCCTCAACACGTCTCACGGCTTTGAGTCCACGGAAAATATCCGGCAGTATATGCAGGAGCGCAGGATCCCGACAAACGGAATGTACGATGATGCCTGCCGGATCTATGCAACAGAAAAACTCCGGCATATCACCCCGTATCCCGGGGTTACAAAGACTGTACGGGAGATCCGGGAAATGGGATTTGCAACAGGTATTGTGACCGATGCAGAAAAAGCAGATGCCTCCCTGCGTCTCGGCAAATGCGGGTTGTCCCCGTTCTTTGACTGCGTGGTGACCTTTGACAGGGTCAGGATAAAAAAGCCGGCCCCCGACTCCTTTCTTTTGGCCCTTAACGAGATTCGCGCCCGCCCAGATGAGGTGCTCTTCATCGGTGACAGTCCGCGGAGGGATATTGAACCCTGCAAAAAACTTGGTATCCGCACAGTGTACGCACGGTACGGGGACCGGTTTTCGAAGACCCGGGATTATTCCGGGGCAGATTTTGTTATCGACCGCATGGAGGATCTTCTGGACATCGTAAAGGATCTGCCTGCTGCCCGCACCTGACTCGGCTTTTAAAGGCTTCCTTTCAGTATGACACTCTACACCGTGGCGGTCCGGGTCGGCCGGAAACCGGGTATCCGGATCATTTCTCAAACGAAATTCTGACCAAAAATTAAAAAAAGCCACACGTTGCATAAAACGTATGTTTGTTCCAACGAGGATCTTTTTCACCAAGGGGGTGGGAATCCATAAAGATCGTCTTGCATCGTTCGAACTGGCGCTGCGAAAGGCCGGTATTGAAAAATGCAACCTCGTGTACGTATCGAGCATTTTTCCGCCGAAATGCAAACAGATCCCCTCCCGCACCGGCCTCAGGGAACTCCAGTCCGGCGGCATCACGTTCTGCGTGATGGCAAGAAATGAGACAAACGAGCCAAACCGTCTGGTCTCTGCCGCAGTTGGGCTTGCACTCCCCAAAGATGTGGAGGAATACGGGTACCTTTCCGAGCACCACGCCTATGGCGAGACACAGGACAAGACCGGGGAATATGCAGAAGATCTTGCGGCAACGATGCTTGCGACGACGCTCGGCATCGAGTTCGATGCCAATGCCGCGTGGCAGGAGCGCGAACAGATCTACAAGGCAAGCGGCAAGATCATCAGGACAAAACACGTCTGCCAGTCCGCACAGGGCGACAAGAACGGTTTGTGGACGACCGTGATTGCCGCAGCGGTTTTCCTGTAATCTTCACCCTCTTGGGAACCCGTCCCGCATTTTTTTTGAATCCTTATCAGATGAGCCGGTTATTTCCCGGAATCGTCGAAGCTCGTGACCCGATCGTTTTTTAAAAAACCTCAAGCGGCTGAGCTGGGGTATTTCAAACGGAAACGAGCATGGGGGGACCCCCAGTTTTTGCGGACAAGGGTGGTCGGGGCGATCGATTCTGAGATTGATCGGTCCGATCATTTTTTTTGCGGAGCGTGAGGCAGGGGGGAGGGGGGCTGCCCCTGATCCGCGTGTGCTGAGGGTCGCCCCGATCATTTCTGAAATTGGCCGGACCGATCGGTTTTGAGAATGATCGGACCGACCATCCCGTCTCGTCTGAAGTTCCAGTGGAAGCACACGTTATAATACTGGAATAAAAGAGGTCGCCCCGACCGGTTTTGAAATCGATCGGACCGATCAATTTTTTTGCGAACCGTACGGTGGGGGGTAGGGGGCGACCAATTTTTTTGGAGGTAGGGGGGTGGGGTCGATCTTTTGGGGAAAATGCCGGGTCGCGAGCCGGCCTTTTCTTGAGAATCTTCAACAGCTGAGCCGGATATTTTCCGGAATCTCCGGTTCGTGATGCGGACTTTTCCGGAAATCTTCGGGTCGGGCCGGAAGATCCGGGTTGTGTGGAGAGGATATCGCGAGGTTTGTCGCCCCCACACCCCCACGAACGAGGACTGCCGCCGCACCAAAAAGGGGCGCTCCCGCGGCGGATCAAGAATCCGAACCGGCGCCCAGCGAAAGGCACGATGAAGCGCCCGTGTGACTTTGGGTACAGACAATGAAGGGAAGGAATCGCGATACGATATTCACAGTTTTCTCCAAAAAAATACGCCCGTAAAACCGTCCGATTCCACAGGAAGAAAATCGGGTCGATTATATCGCTTTATTTGCAAAAATACGCCAAAATTGAGCCCCATATAATGCCCTTTGCTGCCTCATATTCGCGTTCTGGCAGCGATCATTTTCTTCCTCAACAGGAAACCTATACGGGCACGAGATCGGCCTGAAAAACGCGTTTATGTGAACGTTTTAATTCGCCCGATTGCCAAAATACGGCATATTTGGGCTTATTTTGGAACGGGGCCCAAATTGGGCTCCGATTGGATCCGAAAATGGTGAATCCGGGCTCAAATCGGGCCCGGATTAGTGTGGGTCAGATCAGGTTAGTGGGGAGTGACTATCCATATCCCTTCGATGAGGGACGCCTCTGGAGCGGATCAAATAGTGTATGTTCAGACACTTACTTGCCCAACGAGGGCTCGATGAGGCGCCCGAGTGACTCTCTGCGAAGCAGGGAGGGGGAGGAATCATAACGGAAGTTTTTAGGAGATTTGAAAATTGAATGATGCCCGACGCGCAAAACGCATCGTTGGAGTTTACGCTACGCACTTACCGGGATCCCAGTGCAAGATCGGATTTGAGGGATGGGCGATTAATTCCGGCAAGGAGCAGGTTCTGGTAAACATTCTAGTGATATGATATCCTCGTAGATTCAATAAACGTTGCAAAAAATGTCCAGGCAACCGCGAATGTTAATCCGATTAATATTCCGAGTAATTTTCGATCTGGTGGTGGTGCGGCTATTATTTCTATCTCCAGTTAATCAAAACGTGACGCACAACTCACCGTCCTTTAATTCCTGTTCACCTATCCGGAACACCCGTTCCATTTTTCGGAACAATCTATTCCACATCGGATTCTCATGACGTTTCATCCGAATAGCACATGTGGTGTCCGGCATAAAAAGCCAGACACCGTGGAGTGAAAACATGAAAACAGTTGGACTAACAGCAGCGATACTAGTTGTTGCGCTGCTGACGATTTGCACCGTAAGTGCCCTGACGCAAGCGGGACACTGGAAAAGACCATAACGATCAAGGGCATCGGCCCTGATACGGCGATGACAAGTGACGGACAGGTTGTCCATATCATATATCATACTCTAACCAATGCATCATCTGTCGGATCTGTAAACCAACCCACGGCAAATGTGGTAAAAATCGAACCTGCAGGAACGGGTCTCATCAAGATCGGCTCGGACACCTATAACCTCCGGTATGCTTCGCAGCAGGAAGTGTCCCCAATGACAGTTTCCGGATCGGTAGCGCCCGGAAATTCTGATGCCTACGGACCCTACTCATGGACTGAGGGAACACAGGTAAGCGTGTCCGCTACCTGGACACCAACAAACGAAGATGTGTATCTCGGCATTGTCGATCTGGTCAGCGATGAAGGATATGCATCCCTCTTCTCTGGCGGATCAGGACGTACTCTACATCGGTCCCCTGGACAAGCGACGAGTGGGGAAAATTAATCATCAACCCGACCACCAATACCGCGACCGTGTATTACACCCTCAGTTGAACGCCCGGCAAACCCTCTTGAAAAGAAGTGAAATGATGCAAATCCTTTTTTCATGGGTGAACGTTTAAGGGGAATGCAAATGAAGAGAATTCTGATGGACCAACGATTCATTGCCGTGATAGGAGTGCTTGTCCTGACCGGACTGGCACTGGCATTCGCCGTTGCTTTTCTCGTCGGCGGGGATTCGGGCCGAACCGAGGATATATGGCTGGTCCAGAACCCACCCTTAACAAAAACAGCTCCTCTCCCATCAGGAAACGGATCGGAAACCCTTCTCAACAGTACAGCGGGAAACAACACATCACTTCATCCCGCTGGAACAGCAAACTCTTCAAATGTCAGTAAATTAACCGGAAAAATCATAGGCCAGAACCAAAGTGCTTTCCTGCTTTCGATTGACGGGAAGCCGGGGCCGGCAACCATTACCCTGGATAATCCCGGAACAGGACCCGAGACCTTAACTGCAGAACAAAAGGACCTCGCGGAGCAGGTCGCCCTTGCGGATTTGCGAGTCCAGGACCTCCTTGGCACCAGCATGTACACTGTGGATATCCAGCCGCTCAGGAGTGTCGCCGTGGAGGGCACCGGCGGGGCTACCAAGGGTGGGACCGGCGCTTCCGTCGCCTTCACGACCATCAATACGACCACGGCAAAAAACGAGATGACCTTTTTTGTCCACGTCGATCTCGGTACAGGAAAAGTCGCAGGAATAAGCCCTGAATTTTCCCTTTCGTAAAGGTGTGTACCTGAAAATATTTCACCTCACAGCGAGATGATCTGTACAACCGGATCGTCGATATAATGAACCTAGACAGAAAGACCGCCTTCATCATGGGCGTATTCGTCGCGGCAGTTTTCGTTCTTGCCTTAACGTTCCTGCGTCCTGTCACGATCAACGTGATGTTTGAAGGTGATGGCCCGGTCGCAACAGCTATTCCCGGCGTCTACACCATACTGGATTGCGCGATACTTGCCATTGCGGCATGCCTGCTCGGCGTCAGCGGCGTTGTTCTCTTCCAGACCTACGAGCGATCCCCGGTGAACGAGGCAGGCACTCACGAGACAGGGTCGTTACCGGAAATGCACCATGGTGTCCAAAACAATGGTTCTGATTCATCCACGGAACATGTATTCACCGACGAACCTGATAATCTTCTGAATTTATTGAAAGGCAGCGAAAGAACCGTCATGGAGGCGCTCATGAACTACGGTGAGATGAACCAGGCGGCCCTTTCGGCACCGACCGGCATCCCAAAATCCACACTCTCCCGGACCTTACAGAACCTCGAAGACCGCAAGCTCATCTTCCGGTATGACAACGGTATGAGCAAAATGGTGAGGCCTGAAGTCTACTGGAAAGGTAATAATGGCAATCACTGAAGAACGCGCACATCCACGGGATCCTTTTTTCAACGCTTTTTACCTTTGAAATGCCCGAAAAAAGAGAACACATCTAACTGACCACGATGGTCCAGTTAAGTGTCTTTAGATTGCGCGGTGGATTTGTTATATAAAATTGAAAAATACCTGTCATTGTCTGTATTCCCGTCTGTGTCATAATCACATTCCAACGATCTATACCATGCCCCTGAGCCGGCCCCGGACCACCACTAGATGGCACGTTTGAGGTTGAGAGAAATGTCCCATTCATATCATACCAATAATAAGTCATCCCCTCATCAGTGATCTGGAGATCCGGGACTCGCGTTCATGATCCACTGTTGTCCTAACAGGGAATAATCTGTCAGTTCGAGGGTGAGAGAACTACCCGGTTTTGCACAGATTTCGGCATTGTCCTGCGTTTCATTTATCGTCATGTTTTGTCCCGGTACTAACGTTGCCGAACAGGGCACCACAACATGGGCCACAGTTAGGTTTTGCTGAACCGTCGCCGTTTCCGTTGGGAACAGCGATGGCGAAGGCTGCACTGATGCATTCTCCACGGTTGGAGTCTCCCGGTTGGCCCAAGGCACCCGGCCACGAAAACAATGAGAATGACCGTCCCGATCATTAATAATCCTGATTTTTGTTTAATCATGTTTCACCAGTTAAATTTTTACAGAAGTCACTATTGCAACTCAATTCTGAAATCACTGATATTCCCCGCTTTTGGATCGATATCGAAAAGGACGAGCATGTCGGTCCAATTGATACGACGATAGGCCAACAATGCCGGGGGCCATCGTACGGTTTCCGTACTATTCAAAAAAGGACGCGGCTGATCGGTTATTCCTTCGATATTTCCTCCGGACTTGAGAAATTCGATTACGCAGGGATCTTTTAAGGCGATTGCAACAAGTAACGTCCTGTCAACCCCGGGAAAATTAACAGGAATTGCATCAATGTCTTTTTGGGTTGGATGTAAAGGATCTGCGATATGATATGTTTCTGGGGCAGGCTGTAAATCCCGGGGACATGTGAATTTTTCCTGTGGATTTGTGAGAGTCACCGGGCAGCCATTGATATCCTCATGAATGGAGTACGGTGTCAAGAAGGGGGGGTTGGCGTCGTATCAGGAGTTAAGAGCGTTACTGACGAAGGGGCCGGAGAAAGTGAGGTTACGGATATATTTACTTCAGTTAATGGTTCTTGAGAGAAAAATCCATGTAATACTAATCCGGAAAAGAAAACGACAATGCCAATGAAGATTGCTAGAGAAAAAAGGATAATTGTTTTTCGATCCATTGGTACTCCACCGTCAATTAGCCCTCAATTCCAGAATCAAAATTCCTGCAAAAATCGCAATAACCGATAATATCATGGGGAGTGGGGTGGCCTGTTGGGTTTGTGATGTAACCGTACTGGCGGCAAAGGAGAAGACTGGGTCAGAGTAAGGGGTGCTTCGCTGGTTGTAGGTTGAAACAGATTCAGATACATTGGTTGCCGTGATCAGCCATGTTTCAGAGGTCGTGTTGCTTCCTGCCGCATTGGCTGCCGAAAGCACTACTGTGTAGGTACCGGCACTCGCATAGGTATGTGACGGGTTCCGGGAGCTCGATGTACTCCCGTCGCCAAACGACCAGTACCACGAGGTCGGGGAGTTTGTAGATGTGTCCGTAATCTGGACGGTCAGCGGTGGCGTTCCGGAGGGATTCGTTATTTTGAAAGATGCAACCGTACTGGCAAGAGGCGAAGATATTTCCTGGTTTGTGGTTGAGGTAGGTGCAGATACACTGCTCGCCGTAATAGTGATCCCGGACTTCATGATATACGTGTTGCTGCCTGCCACATTTGTTACCGTAAGCATTACCGAGTAGGTACCGGCATTCGTATAGGTATGTGACGGATTCTGGGAGCTCGATGTCCCGCCGTCACCGAATGACCAGAGCCACGAGGTCGGGGAGTTTGCGGAAATCTCCGTAAACTGGACTGCCAACGGGGCCATATCATAGGGTTCAATTGTTATGTTCCCCGGAGAATGCAAATGCCGCAACCGGTTTCTTGTAACTTGGAGCGATTGTGCTTTCAGATGGAAGTAATGAAAATAATTGTGTTGCAACAACAGGTTCAGTGAAAGAAGCAACTTCCACAATATATTGACCTGGAACAGCATACGGTGTTGTTCCGGGAACGTTACCCATCGATCTGTTGTAGCATTGCAAGACCAGAGATTAACTCCATTCTCACCGGTTTGTATTGAGACGTTTGAACTGAACGCCGATCCCCAGCCACCAGGTTAATATTGGAAGTAAAGATATCAAGAAGAAGTTCATTATTGGCCGGCAAACTCGTAGTTCCGTTAATAAAGAATACCTCGTCAATCGTGTGGTTTCCGATTGGATCGATTGTGATAAACGGAGTTGTATTAGGGGTTACATTTTCAGCACTAACTAACGGGACAATTATTACCCCCACAAGGAACAGGGTAAACGATGTAAGAAATACTATTTTTCCTGATTTTTTTAACATTCTTCACACCTACCAGTATTTATGCCAATCAACAAATCCTTCTGACAGTATACTCATGTGGTCAATGTTCACGATGGCATAGGCAAGTCCGTACTCGTTTGATGACAGGGAGCCGACGGGCATCGAAAGATAGACATCTCCGTTGTAGGGATAGGCCCACATAATAGTAATTTGTCCATGTTGACTGCTCAGATAATCGCCAAAATTTTTGTTTGTTGCCCCGACACTGACTTTCGATGATGGGGGTGTATTCAGCGTTGAATTTGACGCTATCATGAGTGCATCAATTTTTTGTATTCCTGTCAGTGGCGGTGCGTTTATGTAATCCGTGAAGTTTTTTGAGGGCACGAAATGAACCGTTGAACCTTTTGTTAACAATTCTTTTTTTGGGAGGAGCCAAACCGTCATGGGGAGCAGGGTGTCCTGCCGGGTTGGTGAGGTTGCGATTACTGTGCTTGTACCTACGGTCTTGTAATGAGCAAAGGAGTCGTTCGCATTGTGGGGGTAGTGGATGTTTGAGTGGGAGTGCTTTTGCTTTCTGACGGCAAGAGAGAAATAAATTGAACAACGTCGGCACCGGGAGCTTCGGCAACCACCGTATACTCACCCGGTGTAACCAAACCAGGAATGCTCGAACCGTGCAGCGTGGACGTCGTCCATTGAGAGGGTATCACGTAATCAGACCAGGTATTGACCCCGTTTTCTCCGGGTTGTATCGAGACGTTTGATGAGTACGATGATCCAACTCCGCTCGGGTTGGGTTCGAAAATTATCAGTTTAAGAGATTCGTTGAAATCTGCCAGATTCGTTGTCCCGTTGATAAAGAATACTTCATCAATCGTATGGTTCCCGATAGGGTCGATCGTGATAAACGGGGTTGGGGTTGGTGAAATTGTTGAATTAGTATCCGGACCTGCTGTTAAAATATTAAATAACTGGAACTGGCTTATATTACCGTCCGTTGACAATTCAACTGTGACAAAATAATGGTCGGGTCTTGCATCTTGAGTCGGATTCATCCCGGGCTCATGGAAATTCAACCATCCTGTTGTTGTCGGAACAGTGCACGACCAGAAATTAATGTCTTTGTCTCCCCTCTGGATGGGAACGGTTGACTGGAAGCTGCAACCAACTCCGGCGGGATTAAAAGTTGTTGGATCAATTAAGATATGAAGAGTATCAACCACAGGAGGCAAATTCGTCGTGCCTTTAATAACGAAAACTTCGCCAACGGCGTGGTTCCCAATAGGATCAATTGTAATAAACGGTGTTGTGTTTAGTGTCACATTTCCATTATCAGCATTCGCTAACGGGACAATCATAATTGCCATAAGGAACATGGCAAACAATGTGGGATACAATATTTTCGGCCTCATCTTCTTTTTTCACCCGTTTTCAAGATCAAAATAACGGAAAATATTGCAATGGTAGATAATATTACAGAGTGCAGAGCAGTCTGCCGAGTTGGCGAGGCGGTGATCCCTATTGAACCTGTACCAACGGGACCGTCAACCTGCGAGGGTATCGTTTGGATTGTAATTATGGGGGGTATGGTCACAGAAAATGATGCTACGGGCATTGTTTGATTTTGTGAAGTAAGACTTGGATTGATTTTACTTTCTGGTGGCAACAAGAAAAATAATTGGCTGGCTGAAACATTGGAATCCTGGTTGAACCAGACCGATGCAGCAAATTCGCCCGTTGAAACATTTCCCGGAACTTGCGACCTTCCAAACTGAGTGATCCATCGATCTGTGGTAGCATTAACGGACCAGAAATTGACCCCATTTTCTCCAGATTGTATCGAAATATTCGACCTGAAAGATGATCCAAAGCCACCAGGATTAAAAGATGCACTAAATGTCGAAAAGTGAATAGAATCATTCGAGACCGGGAGATTTGTGGTTCCATTAATTAAGAGCACATCGTTGATGGAATGGTTCCCGATGGGATCTATCGTGATAAACGGGGTTGTTGATGCTATAGTGAATACCTGATCTGCCGAGAAAACAGTATAATTTGTAGTTGAAACAGTGGCGATGTATTCATCAGGGACCCAGTTTCCATTTGTTGCATTAAATGACCAAGTATTCGTCCCGTTTATTCCTGATATAATATGCAGATCTCCATTTATACCCCAAGTCCAGATAGGATTCGTTGATCGGGTTTTTGCTTGCATAACTGGCAGATCAGTCGGGTACGCTGATAAGAACAGTTCTTCTGAAACAGGTAAATTCGTCGTCCCGGTAATAAAGAAAACATCGCCAGCCGTATGGTTCCCGATGGGATCGATGGTGATAAATGGCGTTGTGACAGCGGTTACATTTCCATCATCAGCGCTTACTATCGGGACAATGAGTATCGCCGCGAGGACTATGGCAAACAGGGTAAGAAATATTATTTTTTCTGATTTTGCCATTTTTCACCTCTACCATTATACCGATCAACAAATCCTTCTGGCAGTATACTCATGTTGTCAATGTTCACGATGGCATAGGCAAGTCCGTACCCGTTTATCGGGAGCCGGCCTCATGAATCCCGGTGAGGATAACCTGCCCGTTGAGCGTGATCCGGGTCACATTCCCTGCATCGCTGACCATCGCACCATTTGGTACCTCCATCATCCGCAGCTGGTTCGAGTCATAGAGCGCTGAAATCTGGGTTCCGCCCGCGTCAAAAACCCTGACAATCCCCTCCGGGGAGTAGAGCATTATAGCCCCGTAAGGAATCTGGTATGGCTCTTTTTGTTCACCCGGTTGAACCAGTACGATCCCCTGGCTGATGATAACCGGTGTTATCGAAGCATTGACCTGAAATTTCGGGAGCGTCAGGTTTGGCCAGTCGATGACATTTGTTGGCTCGGGAGTCCGTGAAGGTGCCGGAAGCAGGTCGAATATCTGGCTCTGCTCGACGGGATACTGCCCGCTATCCGGCTGCACCGAGACCAAATACTCTCCCGGGTTTAGTTTCGATCCATCGATCAATGCGGAGAATGCATTCGCAGTCGCATTTCCCGCGAAAACCGTCGCATTTCCCCCTGCCTCCTCGTGCGACCAGTCATAAACCTGTGGAGTAGGGTGCATAGAGGTGGTCTCCACACTGATATCAAGGACCTGCCCGACAGGCACGTTGGTTGAACCGGTGACGGTAATCGTATCTTTATACACGGAGTCCAGAGGATCGATCGTAATCCAGAGATCGATCACCGGGATTTCATAGACCGTGGAGAGGTCTCCCGATGCAGGATCGCGGATTGCCTGGATAAGTGCCTGGGCGGCATCGGTCTCCGGTATGGATCGGGCATCCTGTACGGTAAACAGCGAAATGTTACGTCCTTTGTCCACGATCTCTCCCGAGGTGGTGTCCAGGTCGATCCCGGGCGGACGACCGTACCCGGCTCCTGGGCAATTATCGTGTAGGTTCCCGGGGACAACTGCTTTGTCGCGTTTCCGGGAATTTCAAAGTCAAACGAATGATCCGGATTTACGGTACAACTGGTAACATTCACATAATTCCTGCCAATGACCCAGAGGCGGAGGGATGTTGTCCCGGGGTTCTGTGCCACCCCGTGAATATGGAGGGGATCGCCGAGAACCACGGGCGATGAATTCCCGGTTGCGGTATACTGCACTTCGGACATCGTGCTGTTATCGGAGAACAGCATGGGGACTGCCAGCGTATATGTCCTGATCTTCGGGTATGAACCCGCATCATTCCCGGCAATCAGAATTACGGCGTACGTGCCCGGGCTCTTGTAGATATGAAGGGGATTTTCCTCACTGGATACCTCCCCGTCCCCGAAATCCCATGACCATGAACTCACCGGTCCCCCGGTTGACGTGGTGTTGAACTGTACAGACACCGGGAATGACCGTGCATCCACCGGAGTGGCAGCAAAATCCACTGCAGGGCGGTCCACACAGAGCATTTTTACAAGATATGCATCGGCTTCTATTCCGGGTGCTTTCGATAACGCACCAGGTGTTGTCGGGAGACCGGAGCCGGTCATACCGGTCACATAGGCTGTCTGTTTATCGTCAACAGCAATGGCATTCGCATAGATGTACTCCGGGCCGGGAAGGAACGTTGAATAGATAAGACGGTTGTTTGCCGGATCCAGTCGTGCGATGAACGCATCGGAACTTTTAACAAAGGTCCGCAGGTACGAACCATTCGTGACCGGGAAATCCGCAGAAGTTGTGGTTCCTGTCAGGTACAGATCACCCTGCGGATCGATCCCGAGAGCATTGTTCTCATCGTCACCGGATCCGCCAAGGTAGGTTGACCAGGTGAGGTGCGAGCCGGAGGAATCCAGTCCGGCAACAAAGGCATTCTTTTTCCCGGTCAGGTTTCCTTGGATTGCACCGGGTGTCGTTGGGAAATCGGGTGATGCTGTGGTCCCGGTGATGTACACCTGGTTATTCCGATCGATCACGATACCTTTTCCGGCGTCACTTCCGGATCCTCCGACATACGTGGAATAGAGCAAACGGGAACCTGATGGGTCAAGTTTGGTCACGAATGCATTTCCGGTCCCGGAGAGGTTTTGCATGAAGGTGCCGGCAGTTACCGGAAAATCGGATGATGATGTGGTACCGGTAATGTATGCACTGCCATTCCGGTCGATGGCAATGCCACTGCTCTGGTCATCACCGGATCCACCGATATAGGTAGAATAGAGAAGTCCTGATCCTTCCGGGTTCAGTTTGAGGACAAACGCATCCGGCCTTCCGGCAGATTTTGTCCTGAATGCACCCGATGTTGTCGGGAAGTCCGACGACCACGTTGACCCGGTAACGTACGCACATCCCGAGTCATCGATCGCGATACCGGTAGCATCATCACCTATCGCCCCGCCGATCAGGGTCGAGTAGACAAATGCAGAGCCGGAAGGATTGAGTTTGGTGACAAAGACATCAGTATACCCCGCGTAGTGCCGGGAAAATGCGTGATCCGTCGTCGGGAAATCTGCGGAATTGGTACTTCCGGCCACATAGGCATTCCCGTCTTTATCTACCGCGATATGAGGATTCCAGTCCAAATCGGAGCCCCCGAAATAGATTGAATAGATCCTCCCTGAACCATCGGCGTTGATCTTTGTCACAAAGACATCGCCGCTGTCGTAGCCGTTACTACCGGTTTTATTCTCCTTGTGGTAGGCTCCAGGTGTCACCGGGAAACCAGAAGAACCGGTTGATCCGGCGATATAGGTATTGCCGGTGCTGTCAACCGCGATACTGTCACCTTCGGTACGGTCGGATCCCCCAAGGTAACTCGAATAAACGAGCTGCGGATCGATGATAAGTGCATACGTCCGGTTATACGCTCCCACAAGGAAGCTGACTTCATGATCATTGCTTATCTGGTATCGTGCAGGCACCGCAACCTGGCTGCCATTGATGATCTGGTAACAGACGGGAGGTGATTCGGTCAGGATTCCTGTCGGGGTAGTGATAATCAGGGAACCGGAGGTGTCGATGGAGAGATTTTCGACGCCGTCATAGTGGGACACTATTGCAGAGGGATCGGCAGATGGCGACACCGAGAATTCCCGCTTGAGTTTTCCTTCAGCGCCACGGTAGGTGAGATTGATTCCGGGATAGAGATCCGTGTACGTGATACTGCCAAAGGCTGTGATGTTCGTGCGCCACCGTGAAGGATCGCTTCCGGTAAGAAAATTTACGGTCCCGGGCAACCGGTCGGTACCGATAACCGGGGGATTCACGCTCGCGCCACGGTACGTCTGGATAAGATCAACCGCCGAGGAGTTTTCCGCATCCGGTGAACGGGTGTATACCAACAGCGCGTCCGGGGTGAAGAGAAGAGAACTGCCAGGCCCTAAATCAGCAAATGAAATATTGGCATCGAACTGCCCTTCGTTTGGGATGAACCGGATTGGTTGATTAACGGAATATACTTGATCGACAGGCAACGATAACTCACCGGCACCTGCCACCGGCATCATAAGCGAAAGGAAACCTGACATGACCACGACGATCAATACAGATTTCAATTGTTGTGTTACGAGGGTTTGCATTCTCTCACTTCACGTAGTATTGTGTGTCTGGCATTTGATGGATAGTGCCGTACTGGGACATCTCCTGCCCATCCTGCAATGAATCTTTCGGGCGTTGTGCTCATAAATCTTCTAGACAGTTTATCTACACATTATTTTTCCAGAATAGCAACCTTAGGGAAACACCCGCAAGGACTATGGTAAATAATGCATGAGACACTGTTTTTCCGGCTCTGTAGAATTCCTCAACAATACTCAGAATAGCAAAAGAAATCATCAATCTTGAGAGGTTATAGAGGATCACCTTGATTTTGATCTCTTTCTCCAGGATTAGTAGTGGCTGGAGTACCAGCTCGTGAACCGGATGAATCGACAGCGGTACAGGGAATTCTCTCACCCCGGTCATAGAACATTTTCATGAGCCGGTTGAGTAACCGGGGGAATGTCGAGGATCGGATCCGCTGACAAAACTTCTGGATCGTGGTGAAATCGGGTACTTCGTCAAGCTGGATTTTCTCTCGAATGGAATTCATGATCTCTGTGAGTTCCACGGTATCCCGGTAATCTTCAGACAGGTACTCTTTCAAGAGGAGAAAAGTGAGTAACTGGTGTTGGAGTAGAGGTCTTTTTTGAAAATCCTCAAGCAATCAAGTGACACTTTTTCCGGAATTTTCCACTTGCGAGTCGGACATTTTTTGAAATCTTCAGATGCCGGATCGATCTTTTTTAAAAAATCCGCAGCTCGCGACACGGACTTTACCGGAAATCTTCGGGTCGGTTCAGTTTGATCCGGATTATACTGTGGGGATACCGTGGGAGTTGTCGCGCCCGCGGCGGATCATCCGGAAGACCGACTCCCGGCGAGAGGGACGAGCGACTCCGAGCATCGGTGATGGGGGGAGGAATCGCGATATGATATGCACAGATTCCTCCAAAAAATACGCCCGTAAAACCGTCCGATTCCACAAGATGAAAATCGGGTCGATTATATCGTGTTATTTACAAAAATACGCCAAAATTGAGCCCCATATAATGCCCTTTGCCGCCCCATATTCGCGTTCTGGCAGCGATCATTTTCTTCCTCAACAGAAAACCCATTCGGGCATGAGATCGGCCTCAAAAACGCGTTTATGTGAACGTTTTAATTCGTCCGATTGCCAAAATACGGCACATTTGGGCTTATTTTTAAACGGGGCCCAAATTGGGCTCCGATTAGATCCCAAAAAGGTGAGTCCGGGCTCAATATGGGCCCGGATTAGTGTAGGTCACAACCCTCCCCGGATCTCGGGAGAGGGGGGTAATCACATATACCCTTTCGACAGGAGAGTGCTTTCGCTGGAGTCAGGAAAAGATCCGCTACACCAACTGGAGAAACAAACAACTTCGAAAGGAAACAGAAATCTCCCCACTGGAATTTTTCCAAATCCCCAAACATGAGCGATGCCCAACGCGCAAAACGCCTTGTCGGGTTTTGCGCTACGCACTTACCGGGATCCCAACCTGTGATAAAATCTGGTGGATGGGATGGCACAGTAAGAGGAGGAGACGCGCCCGGAGATGCACTTGTCCCGCCGTGCCCCGCGAGGGGCCCTGAGGGCGGGGATGCAATCGCAGAACTCGCACATATGGGATACGTTGTACGAGACCGAACACCAGAGGGCGGCCTTGCGTGCTGTGGACAAAGGAGTTTTACAACAGGAGTGCGGACGAGATCGGCAGAGAGCTCGTCTTCCTCAAGACCGGCGCCATTAAAGTCACTGCTCCAGGGCAGGATCGGAAATAATGCGGCGGACAAGTTCCGGGTCCGCAAGAGCAATCTTCTGCCGCATCCGCTGGACCGGGGAGAGGGGCATCTCATCGCCACGGCCGGACAACGACCGGGCCTTCGTGCGTGGTACTGCGACCGGGGTCCCGGGTGCTTCTGCGACTCGTGCTTTCGTGCTCATGGTATTTGTGGAGATATACGCGCCGGAAAATATTAATCCTGCGTATCCCAGAAAAGGGCTTGCAAAGTTGTGAAAAATTCCCGACACTGTATTTTTTTGAGGTATGAGAACCGGCCAGGGAGCATCGAAAGATTGTGCACGCACCGAGTGCACAATGAAAGATCCTATCAGGTTTTGCAGTTTTACAAAGCACAGAAAATTATCGTCTTCTCTTCACTAAATCTCGTTACAAGGATCATGTTCAACCGATCATTTATTACTGCCCCGGGAAGAATACCAAGATCAAGGAATCCTCATGCGAATTTATCTGGATGTCTGTTGTTTGTGCCGGCCCTTTGACGACCAGTCCTCACACCGGATCCGGATGGAAACCGAGGCCGTGATCGCGATCCTTAAGCGCTGTACGGAAGACTGGGATCTTGTGGAAAGCGAGGTGATCGATTATGAAGTGGCCGGGATTTCCGATGATGAACGAAGGAAACAGGTGGGAAGCCTCATCCGGTTCGCGCACGAACACATCGTACTTGATAAGGAACTGGTGGACCGGGCCCGGTCATTCCATGCAAACGGGATGGAGACGTTTGATTCTCTGCATCTTGCCTGTGCTGAACGGGCCGGGGCGGTTTTTCTCACGACCGATGATACCCTCATCAAACATATTAAGAAGCAAGCGGATAAGATTTCTATTGAAACGGGAAATCCCGTGCAATGGTTTATGGAGGTGACAACCGATGGAAGCGAAAACGCTCAATGAGATCAGGATCCAGGGGTTTGATGTGCTGGTGAAAAACCTTGGGCCTGCGGATGCGATCCGGTTTATCGAAAGTTATACCCACGGGAGCGGGGATTATACAAAAGAGCGCAAAAACTCGCTCGAAAAGGATTTTGATACGGTTGTTAACGGGATCATGGAACACCGGAAAAAGAGATCCCGGACGTAAATTTTTTTCGTCCGTGCTCCATTACTCCGACGCAGGGGTTATTTTTTCCGGGATTATTTTTTTTGGGAACCGGCCAGAGTCTGCCGGGATGGAAAAGTCCGTCCGAGTAAATGATGAAACGGTTCCGGCTTTTACGCGTCCCCTCACGGTCGTATAAGGACCATGCGAGCTGGACGACCCGGGGCCATTTTTCGACGGGTTTTTTTTTAGATTTTCCGGCAATCTTTCTCCACGTTGTTTTTAAAAGAGATCGTGTAGGAACTCATCTGTCCCGCTCACATCACCCGCTTATTAATTCGGCAAGGCTTATGGTGCCTTCGTCCCGCCGTTCAGCCACCATCGCAAGATCGTGGAGATCTTCTTTGAGGTGCTGGTACTCGGTGAGCGGGAGGATGACGGCGACCTTGTTCCCCTTCTCATCGGTGATGTATTGCTTAGCGGCGCTCATGGGTGTTCCTTCTTACGTGATTATTTTCCTGTCATGATATAACCGCTTTTTGGCGCCGGTCGGGGATATGTAACCGAACATTCACGAATGCTCCTCGAACGGAAGACTGGGGGTGATGGGAGTAAAGAAGGGAATTGTTAATTCTTTGTCCCACATACCATATGTTGACGATAATGAAGGATACTCAAATCGCTTCAAGTAAAATTATTGATGATTCTATATCCTTCGCTCGAACACATTGCAACGAATTTAACGTAAAATTTCGTAAAACGAAAGGTCAATTTTTCACTCCCAAAAAAATTGCAAATTTTATGGCAGATCTCTATGAGATAAATGATGATGCCATCCAGATATTAGATCCTGGTGCGGGCACGGGAATTCTTATCGCAGCGGTTTGCGATAGAATAATTGATCGGAAAGAAACCCCCTGCAACATTTTTATTGATGCGTATGAAAATGATGAGAGTCTAGTTCCATTATTACAAAACACACTTGACCTTTGTAAAAGAAACTTGTCAGAAAAAGGACACAAATGCTCGTTACAAGTTATTAATTCAAATTTTATTCTCAAAGAGGGGCTAGGAAAAAATCAAGAACCCACTGGTTCAACAAATGAAAGATCTGTCAAGTATGATTTGGTTATCTCCAATCCACCCTATTATAAAATAAACATTCAGTCTCCAGAATCCCAAAAATTGAAAGAATATGTTAACGGTCAGCCGAACATTTATCCGCTTTTTATGATTTCTGCGATGCAATTACTAAAAGATAATGGAAAATTTATCTTCATCATTCCGAGAAGTTTTTGTTCAGGGCTATATTATAAAAAAATCAGAGATTGGTTTGTAAAGAATACCCAAATTAATTTTATTCATTGCTTCGAATCACGGTTGAAAATCTTTGAAGACAATGTGACTCAAGAGACTGTAATCCTTTATGGAATAAAAAGTAAACCTAATGAAAAACAAAAAGTAAACATAAGTATTTCTGACGATAAATCTTTTAAGAATAGTTATAATTTTTTAGTGCCCAAAAGATCGTTTTTGAGACAAAAACATCTGAATCCTTTATCCGCATCCCCCATTCACAAAGCGATTTAAAAATAATTCAAGAACTTGATTCTTGGGAAAACTATCTTAGTGATATCGGAATGAATATCTCCACGGGCAAAGTTGTAGATTTTAGGTGGAAGAAAATTTAGTGTTTAACCTGGAAGAGAAAAATTGGGTTCCATTACTATGGATGCATAATCTAAAGGACGGTATTATTGAATGGCCTTCAAATAAATATTCAAAACCCCAAGGGATTTTGTTGAATAAAACTACAAAAAATCAGGTAATCCCTATCGATAATTATGTGTTATTAAAGAGGTTTACTTCTAAAAACCAAAAGAGAAGAATCTATGCAACTCCATTATTAAAAACAAATTTTCAGGATTTTTTATTTGTTGGTCAAGAAAATCATTTGAATTATATCTATGGCATTGAAAAGCCGATCCAGTTATTGATTTATACGGTATTACTGCCCTTTTGAACACTTCATTCTATGATGCGTATTATCGCGCATTTAGCGGAAATACCCAAGTTAATGCAAATGAAATGCGTAAAATCTCTCTCCCGAATAGTAAAACTATCACAGCAATCGGCAAACTTGTAAAAAAAGAAAACCGCCCCCCAAGTAAAGATCTTGAAATGAGAATAGGGAAAATATTAGATTTTGATGAATCCATTTTAAAAATTATTAAACAAATTTAACAAATAGAACACTGGTGACCAAGGTAGGTATTGTCGTCGTTTTCTAACCAAGATCGGCACGCCTCGAAATATTTTTCTTGGAATAACTTTTGACTAAACCGGACGATATCAATCCACTCACGTTTTTCTCGAAAATCGCGAGTTTCATTCGGATAATAATTCATTAAAATGTACTCCAATAACAAGACAATGTCCATCGGGGGATGTGGGAATCGTGGTTCTCGAATTGTTGTTGGGATCCGACAATATTCATCAGAGGATTGTTTCCCTCCGAAATTCAGATGATAAAGTGGTTCTGGGAGGGTAACGTTTTTTTCTTTTTGTTCGAGATGAAAACGTATCATAACACGCCTCCAATCTCCATCATCTACGAGGGATTTTATACTTAAGGAATCGAAGGGTTCTCTATAACAATAATGCGATTTATCGGACCACAATCGGATATTTGCCCCATATTGGTTAATCTGCAATTTTCCATTAATCTCTTCAGCTTCAAATTTAAGTAATATTTCAATCTCAAAAGCACGTCGTGTGAGGGAATTTTAAAAATTAGGGGCGTTTCTAATAAATCCATCTGCCAAATATTTTTTCCGTTGATAGTTTCCATTGAACAATATGGGATATCAGACTTGACTCTCGTCACGAATTTTTTTTCGGATCTCCTTTTGAATGAAGAGCCATCGTATATTCGTGTTATATTGAGAGATGAGTGTCATTTTTTAGGGTTTTAATTTGCGGTCTTCAATTATCCCCGTAGCAATTTCATCAAACAAATCAAAATTCACGTCATCTCGTGTTTTAATAGATCTAAAGGAAACGCGTGCTTCATCCATACACTCAGGCCGGTTATCTGCATTATAGCGAAGTGAATACTTCATCATTACAGGAAGCCTTGAGAGATAACAGACCGTATCTGCCGGACTATCATTTTTATAATTACACACAGAAAGAGTCAATTTTTCAGAGAACTTCCTCTCCCAAAATTTTACGAACCCCTTGCGGAGTGGAAATTTAAGTTCTGATTCGTTCATTTCAGCAGTGGCAATTGAATGAAGTCGTGCTTTCCACCAAAGATCCTTTTGATCAGAAAAGGGTCCAGTATATTTTCCTTCAATAAAAAAATTCTTTACATTTGGCTTCTGAAAGGATTCAATAGATATGCCAAGATATGTTGCTGAAAAAATATTGTCATAGAAGATTCCTGGAAATTCCATTAGTGTTTTTCTTATCCAAGTCGCAGCTTCAAAGGTACTCCATTTTTTTTGCAGGGATAACTCCGGAGGATTTGCCTTTTTTAATAGTTCGATACTCTCCGAAGGAGCATTAAGTAGTCTCATTAAGTTTGCCCAATCCTTAGGGGTACAGTTTCTCATTTGTTGATATCCAACAGTCATACTTATTAAAAAGTAAATTGTTGAAGAATTGCCGGGGGGAATTATTTTTTCCTTTAATACGGTTTTATCAAGGCAAGCTAAAATCGCCTCACTATGTGGAAAACCTTCTCCTCTTTCATACTCCTCACGTGTGAATAAGATAATTGGTACATCAGGAAATTTTTGTCTTAATTGATTCGATAATGTAACTCCATTCATCCCTAAAACATGACCCTGTTCATCCACATCGGAAAAAACAAAGTCAACAAGAATTAAATCGGGTTTATCTTCGTCAAAAACGCGAGGATTTTTTAAAAATTGTGTCCCCACCTTTTGCTCAACTATTAATGAATGACCCGACTCTTTGAATTCCTCAATGAGACCACCATAAAGAGCAAGCTCGGATTTCTTATTGTCAATGAACAGAATCTTAATTATCATTTCTCACCAAGGGTAATTTAATTTCTACACAAGTGCTCCAGCCAACGGGCGGGGGAATAAACTGACATATCCCCTTCATATGCTTTGATAATGTCCTTAACAATTTTTAATCCTAATCCTGTCCCAGCCCCATAAACAAGATTCGGTTCACTATAACTAATGAAAGGCTCAAACACTTTGTCCCATAATTCGTTTTTTAAACCTCGCCCGGTACCTAAAACCCTGATAATTAACACTTCATTAATTTCAAATGCGGTTACTCTTATCTGTCGGTCATTAGTATTCGTTACAGCCTTGATTGAATTTGATAATAAATTATGAATAATTGCAATAATTCCGATTTATACATAGAGGGAGTTCGAATCATTTCTGGAATGGAATTTGTAAATTGAATTCCCCGGCCCGTAACCGTAACTTGAATGGTGATTCAATCTCATCTATGATAGGTTTAATCAACCATTTTTTCATTTCAGATAAACTTTCTTGCCCGATGGATAATCCTAAATGACGAAGTCTTTAATCATTTCAATTCTTTGTTAAAAATTTTCAAAGTCTCAAGATATTTTTGTTGCTCTGGAAGGGGTGATTTTTGAATAATTTCGGTCAGACGATGGGCCAATAATTTCATATCATCAATAAGGGCCTGAATTTCATGCGTAAAAATAAAAATAAGTGTCCCCGTGGAAGCAAGAACACGTAATCTTGAAAATTCCTGACGATATTTATCGGCCTCTCTAGTTAATTCCGCTTTTTGAATAGAGATATTCTCTTCTTCCACTTTTTTGTATGTCTCAAAGGATGTGACAGCGGCAGCTGATGCAAGTTCGCGCTTTTCTTCGGCTTTTTTTATCGCTTCGATTTCCTGGTTGCGCCTCTCATCCTCAATTTTTCGCAAATTATTCTCAAGTTTAATTTTTTCAAGTTCTAGTCTGTGCGCTTGTTCTGCTTTTTCCCATTCTTCTCGAACTTGTTTTTTTCGTGCATTCTCTTCTGCAGTTCGCCTTAGTAATTCGGCTTGTCTTCGTTCTTCTTCTGCCTTTATTCGCTCGCGTTCAGCTTTTTGTCGCTCAACTCTTGCAAGAGATTCTTCTTCTTGAGCTCTTTTTCTTTTCTTCTTCAATGCGAGACGCAGATTCAATTGCTTTTTTTCTTTCTTCTCGGCAATTCTTTGTCGTTCTGCATCTTGCTTTTTTATCTCCTCTAGTTTGGCTTTCTGTAGATTTTCTTTTCCTTCTTTTTCAGTCTCAATCTCTGAACTGTAAATAACTGTGGCAAAATCGATACCCAATCGAAGAAATTTTCGTAACTCTTTGAAAGCCGAACTTTCACTATCCAATCTATCGCGATTTATTAAAATTTCTAGATTCCGATTATTTTCTTGGTTAAATGTTACATAGCCGAATAACGCGGCGTTTCCGAATATAGCCACCAACCGGGTCGTAATTCTGGATTATAAAAATTTGGCTCTGTAGAAATCCTAATCTAAAACCGAGTTGTACCGACGACCGAAAGATCTAAGGTACATTGTCTCCTTACCTATTGTATGCTCAAATTGTAAGGAGACATTAAAAAATCAACAAACCGGTATATCAGGTTTGTTGAATTATCCTCCGGATTGATCAAAGATTCCCGAATTCCCCTCTTCTCATCAAAATTCTCAAAAAAAACCTATACCCAGCACCAGTTACTCATTCTCCTTCTCCTGAAAGAATACCTGGCTGAAGATTACCGGGACACGGTAGAACTCACCGAGATCATGGATTCTCTCGGGAGAAGATCCATCTCGATGAAGTACCCCATTTCACGACGATCCAGAAGTTCTGTCAACGGATCCGATCCTCGACATTCACCCGGTTACTCAACAGGCTCATGAAAATGTTTTACGACTGGGGTGAGAAGATTCCCTGTACCGCTATCGATTCATCCGGGTTCACCAGTTCTTATGCCAGCCACTACTATTCCTGGAGAACCGGTAAAACGAGAAAACGATTCCTGAAAACCTCGATCTCTGTTGATACTGATCAACAGATCATCACCGGTCTGAAGATCTCCCAACATCCGGTCCATGATATCCCTCATGCTGAAAAACTCCTGAAACAATGCCACAGGGTCAGACATTCTGACCTCTATGTCATGGACAAAGGATACGATTCTGAAGAGATCCATGAATTGATCCGGGATACGCTCAACTCCTGTTCTCTTATCCCGGTTCGGAAACAGAAAACGTAAACGAATCTCCGGGTATTATCGAAGACGAATCGCTCAATCATTCGATCGAGGAAAAATATCATCAGAGAAATAAAGTCGAAACCGTATTCTCCGTCCTGAAAAGAAAGTTCGGGGAATCCCTCAAGGCACGAAAATACCGGCTCCAGGTCAAGGAGATCAAAATCAAAGTGATCCTCTATAACCTCTCAAGAATGATCTTAACATTCTCGTTTCTGATTCTCATTGAGGAATTCTACAGAGCCAAAAATTTGCCAACTCTTCATCTACTGCAGAACGGGATCTTGCACGATCATAATCAACGCAAAGCCAATCATTTCCCGTTTCGCCATATCCAAAAATTCTAAAATTATCTGCATATACTTTTACTCCACCTCGTTTTCTCCCGATCTCTTGCGATCTTGCAGCAGACCAATCGGCATTTTTAAATAAATCTGCACGATATGAAAAAATAAAAATTTTAAATTTAGCGGCTCTTAACTCGTTGAAAGGAAGTTCTCGTTTAAGGGGCTTCGAAAATTTGTGGATAATCCTATTCTGAATGGAGCAGTCATAAGTGGCCCAACCATTTTCATCAACTTCTCCAGAAAGTATCGCCCACGCATTTTGGAAAAAAGATTTATCCAAAGAATCCGGCCCTATTTTGAAGTCGTCACTAATAATTTGGTAGTGAAAACCCGAATCACTATTAGTGAGTCTTTTCTTACTTGTGTTTTCTTCCTTCTTGTTTTCGTCATCTAAAAAGATAAGGGGGGTGAATAGTTCGCTAATCTCATTTTTTAATCTAGTAATATTTCCTTCAGTCCAAGATTCAGTAGTATTTTCTAAAATTAATTTTGTTCCGGTTGGGGTAGACGGATCTACTTTCTTTATATCATATTTTGTAGGAATCTTATCAACATCAGATCCCGGAATAAAACTTGGCCAATCAAATTTTGCGGTTAATTCATTCTTAATTCCATTACCGGCTTCAGAAATTGAACTTAAAATCAATTTTTTTGCAAGTTTTCTGCAAGCAAAACGACCAATACCTTTCCTCCCAGATTTTTTCCTTTTGTATTTGGGAGACTCTGGTTTTTCTTCGGAAAAAATTGTTGCAATTCGCATCCAGCCTTTTTTGAAAGATTCCTCATCCATCCCAATTCCATTATCTTGAATTGTGATTTTTCCGCCGGGATTTAAAATTTTATGTAAGGTTATTGTTACTTCAGTAGCATCTGCATCATAAGAATTTTTTATTAGTTCTGCAAGTGCGATAGCTCTATTAGTTACTAGTTTTTCTCCAATCTCAAAAAGAAGTCGAGAATCAACCTCGAAAAACACTTCATTTTCTTGGGCCATTATTTCCTCAAATCCAAGTATCTCTCTAATTTGATCTGTTGTTCGATGTATTATAAATCATATTCGTATCCTGACTTAGAGAATAAATCGTCATCTTTACAAATCAAATTCTCGCAATATTGCTTGAAACAACCGCAGGTACGAATGGGAGAAATATATAGAATAATTTCTAAAACAGTCCGTACAATAATTTCACAGATTTTTCGTCCACGATGGGGTCCTGCACGTGGCAAAGAAAAGAAAGGTTGCTTTGGGAGTGACCCCGGATCGGGGGGTTAACCTTGACAACCCGAAATTTTAATCCCATCGAATTCGAGGGGTTTAGAAAAAAAAGATCCAAATCGTTTCAGGATTTCATCGGAAAAAATTCCCCGGTCTCCGTGAGGTACAGATATCCCGCAATTTTTATTCCTGAAGTTCCCTGCACGAAACTTACTCCCTCGCCCTTTCGTGCGCCATTTCAATAAGTTTTCCCGCAAGCCCGCGGACTGCCTGCCATGCCGGGCTGGTATCCGGGATACCGGAGACCGGGGTCGCCGCAAGATCGGCGGCTTCGACTGCGGGATCTTCCGGGATTGTGGCGATCGGTTTCTCATCACCGATATCCACAGGTGCCGCACCGGATTTGTACCGGTTGAAGACCACATGGATCCGTGAAGGTTCAAGCCCGAGTTGGGTGGCAATCTCCCGTATCCGTGCGATTGTCCGCAGGCCCCGGGCCCCGGGATCGCTCACGATCAACAGCACGTCCGGTTTTCCGATCGTGCCCCGGCTGATGTGCTCCATGCCGGCCTCGGTGTCGATCACGAGGAACCGGTAATCGCGCTCGAGCTGCTGCATGCATTCCGAGAGGAGATCGTTTGCAAAACAGTAACAGCCGGTGCCCTCGGGCCGGCCCATTGCGACGAGATCGAATCCCTGTGATTCCACGAGCGCCTGCCGGAACCGGAACCGCACGTAATCGTGCCGGTTCATGCCCGGGGGAATATTCCTCGTGAAGGCTTCCTCACGCATGCTCCCCAGCGTCTCTCTGACCTCGACCCCGAGGGCTTCGTGGAAGTTCGCGTTCGGGTCGGCATCCACGGCAAGCACCGGGCTCTCACCGGCAGCGATGAATGCACGCACAAGGAGCGAGCTGATGGTGGTCTTGCCGGTGCCGCCTTTTCCTGAAAGTGCAATCGTAAACGGGCGTCGGGTCATGGTAACAGTTCTCAAGTAAAAAAACAATCAGGGAATCTTCGCTTCAGCCCGGATCCTCCGGGATATCCCGGCTGCGGCCCGCTGGATCTCCAGAGCACCGTTCCGGTCCGCAAACCGGATCCCGCAGCTCGGGGTGATCAGCGACTGTGCATCGAAGAGTTCTGCCGGTAACTGCCTTGTAAGCTGGGTGCGTATCGCGCAGTACCGTGCGTACAGCGAGTCGACCGTCTCACCGATAAAGAGTTTGTACTCGGCAGGGACGATCCCCCACGCGACAACGCCGCCCCTTTCCATGTACTCACGGATTGCATCTGCATAGAGAAGGAATTCTTTCGCGGTCGCATATGCATCGAGTGAGATCACCGAAGGGTCGAGGCCGATGACAAAGCCCCAGTCCGTATTCGAGCAGCAGTGGACGCCAAGCCCGCCTTTCACGAGCGACGCGATATCGTGCCAGCCTGAACGAACCGACTCCTTATCAAGCGGCACGACCGATGAGCCAAGCGAGGCAAAATAGGGTTCGTTTAAGACGACCAGCGTCTCTTTGACACCGGTCCGGGTCTGCATCTCATTCTCGCACCAGCGCGCCTTGAGCGCGATCATTTTCGAGAGGACATCGGCAAGCTGGGAATCGTAGTAGATCGGGCGTTTGTCTGCATCGACAACCTGCATCCCAAAGGTGACCGGCCCGGTCACCTGGCATTTGAGCATCTGCGCATGCGGGAACGGCCGGGTCATCATCTCGGTAAATGCAGATGCATGCGAACGATCAAGGCCGTACGGCGAGAAGTTTTCCTCAACAAAGTCCAGGTACACCTGCTCCATCGCGGCCGTATTGTCCCGGGTGCTGTCGTACAGCAGCCGGTCCTCACGGATGAGCTGGCCCGGGAGCTGGGCAGAGTCGTTGAAGACAATGCTTTCAAGGAGGCCGCGGTCCGGGAGTGTGGGGGCATAGGGAATTTCAGGGAATATGTCAAGCACATCGCTGCACGCGAGCACCGGGTCGGTATGGGGGAGGGCGCCGACACCGGTTGCGCGGGAATTCGGAGGTGGGATCATCCGCGACATCAGGTGACCTCCTTTTTCTCCCGGATGGATTCAAGGAGCGCCTGGACCCGGGGAAAGAGGGAGAGATCGGTGTGAGGGAGGAACGCGCTTGACGTGTACTCGTCCATGAAGGATGGCTCTGCGTTGAGCTCGATATAGGCGATCTGGCCCGCGATCCCGTCGAGAAGTTTCCGTTTCCTGCGGTTGATGAGCGCGAGGTTGGCGCCTGCCACGGCGCCATTACCGATGTTTTTGATCCGTTCGAGATCGATCTCCGGGATCAGCCCGGCAATCGTCGCGTTTTTCTTATTGATGTAGTTCCCGAAGGCACCGGCAAAGTAGATGGTAGCGATATCGAGCCGGGTCACGCCGGCCTCCTTCATGAGGGTCACGCAGGCGGCGTGGATGGATGCCTTGCTCATAATAAGGTTCTTGATGTCGTTTTCCGTGATCACGATATCTTTTGCAATATCGGTCTCACGCGACCACGCGATCACGTACTCCGGGAAGTGTGCGCCGGCGCGGATCCGGGGATTTTTGATCTCCATGTTGATCCGCCCGGTCCGGTCGATGACCCCTGCTACGAGCAGTTCGGCAAGGATATCGATGAGGCCGGAGCCGGTGATGCCCCGGGGTTTTGTCCCGTTGATAGTGGAGAATGTGGGGGTAAGGGTGACCGGATCGATCGTGATCTTCTCGATGGCACCGGGGTTTGCCCGCATGCCAAAGAGCACCTCGCCGCCTTCAAGCGCCGGCCCGGCGGCCCCCGCGCAGGAGAACATCCATTCTTTGTTCCCAAGTACCACTTCGAAGTTTGTCCCGATATCAACAAGGAGCGAGATCTCCTCCTTCTCGCCCATGCCGCAGGCAAGGATGTCAGCAATAATATCGCCCCCGATAAAGTCGCTCACGGCCGGGAAGGCAAAGAGCCCGCAGTTCTTGTTGCAGGTCAGCCCGATCCGTGCGGCAGCGACCGAGAGCGCCCGCTGGACCACCGGGACATAGGGTTCCTTGATGATATACGCCGGATCGATCCCGAGCAGCATGTGGGTCATCACGGTGTTTCCTGCAACAACGACCTCGTAGATATCCTCACGGTCGATCCCGGCAGTATTGGACGCCGAGGTCAGGGATGCGTTGATGCTTTCAACGGCAAGCGCCTGGAGTTTCCCGATCCCGTTCTTCTGGGCATAATTGACGCGGGCAAGGATATCTTCCCCGCAGCTCGATCTGCCGGTTGTAGTTGGAGGCAACCGCAGCGACCTTGCCCGTAATAAGGTCCCAGAGGTACGCGACGACCGTGGTGGAGCCGAGATCGACTGCCGCCCCATAGAGCCGGTGGGAGGTGTCGTTCTCCTGGAGATCGATAAGCCGGTAGCCGCCGGGCACGAGGGCAATGGTGCCGGTCACCTTCCAGTCGCTGTGCCGGAGCAGTGCGGGGATCTCGCGCATCACTTCGAGCGGTGCATACATCTTCTCCGCAACCGGCCCCCCCCGCTTCTGGATCCCCCAGAGCAGCCGCGAAAGATCCGGCGACGGGTCGGCAAGGGTCGGCGGCTGGAGCTCGACATAATATTTTTTTACGGACGGGTGGAACTCGATCTCGGTGTCAATACCGTTCACGAGGATCTTCTGTTCCTGGATCAACGTACTTTCGGGGATAATGACATGGAGATCGCCCTGAATGGTAGTCACACAGGCCAGACAGGCGCCTTTTTTGAGTTCCTCTTCAGTAAAGAACCGCCCGTATTTCTGCCGGTCGAACTCGGCCTTGCCGGACTGGACATAAACTACGCATTTGCCGCACTTGCCCTGCCCGCCGCAGACAACGTTCATGTTGATGCCGGCGCGCTGGGCCGCATCAAGGATGGTCGTCCCGCGGGGTGCAACGATCTTGTTATACCCGGGGAGAAAGGTAACGGTGCGCATTTAGGATTTCCATTCCTGGTGGAGGAATTCGCCGATCTCCGCTGCGTCGCGGGGCCCGACAAGCACTTTCCAGCCGGTTGCCTCTTCAATCCGTCCCGAGAGGGGGGCGGAGTATCCGGGAATGATCAGTTTCCGGTGCGTGACCTCGTTTTCCACGCCGAATTTCTTTATCGCGTCCCGCACCAGCGTCTCGTTGAGCTTGCCGGCGGCAACTGAGGTAAGCACCGAGAGGCCCTCGGTATCCACAATCAGCATGAAGCAGGGAACCCGGCTGGATTCGAGGTATCCCTGGAGCGTGAAATACGTGAGGGAGAAGTTTACCGTCATGAGCACCGGGGCATCCTTGCCCGGCGTGCCGACACGGTACAGCCCGGGGTTCATCTGGATGGGCTTCTGCGGATCGGTATAGATATTCTGGCGGAGCGTGAGGGCGGCCTTTGCGGATGCCGGGGAAAGCGGAGAGGTAACGATGACGGATGCGTACTTGACAATCCCGAGAGCGATCGCCGCGTCTTCATCATCGAATGCTGTTGCATCCAGGTACACCGGGTACCCGAGATCCGGGACGGTCCGGGTAATGGCAAGCTGCCGGATCGCGGTCGACCGGGTAACAAAATCCCCAAGCGTCTGCGGGGCGGGATCGATAAGGAGGTTTGTTACACCTTCCGCGACGCAGTCTTTTGTCAGCTGGGCGAGTGCTTCAAGGGAGGGGGCCCGCACCACAAGACGGCACCCGTGCTGTTTTGCAAGGGCGCACACCGGTTTGTAGTGTTCCGGCGTTGCCGCACAGATAAGGGGGCGGTAACTCCCGCACAGGACAAGCGCAGCGGCAAGGGCGGCCGGGTTATCCGAGACAAGTACTTCAGGAAGGCCGGCGGTTTTTTCCACGGCGGCAACAGCCTTTGCATACGCTTCAGCTGTTCCGCTCGTATTGACAATGGCAGTCCCGTTGAATTTTAAATCGGCCCCGACCCGGGTCAGTGTCTCATCGCGCACCCGGGCAGTGACTGCCCTGATCTCTTCTTCGCTCTCTGTGTCCTCGATCTTAAACATAATCCCCGGGGGATGGTAGAAGGTCTTGTCGTGACGGTACAGGACAAATTCCTCGCCCACTGCAAACGAGCGCTCGCCGACCCCGAGTTTCACGAGTTTTATCGGGGGCCGTGTCGTTGCCCCGAGAACAGCCTTTGCATTCTCGTCCAGGTACGGGCAGAGATCGATATCGGCTTTGCCTGCGGCAAGTTTCATCGCAAAGGTCAGGCAGGTCGGGTCGCCGCATTCCTTACAGTTCTTCTTTGGCAGGAGCTTGTAGATATCAAGGGCCTTGAGTGCCATATTCACGCCCCCGACCGGGTTTTAAGCCCGGCAAATGCCGCCTTCAGCCGTTTTACCGTGTCCGGGTGCCGGACGCAGACGATCTCCGCCCCTGCAACGGCTGCTGCGAGACTTGTCGCAAATTCCCATTCCACCGCGATAGCGTTCCTGACTTCGTTATCAGCTTCACGTACCTCTTTTATCGTCAGCGAATCCGAAGGCGCACAGATCATCGGCATCGCGAGATCTGCATCTCCCTTGAGAGCAGAGAACCGGATCCGTTCCATCGCAGAATAGGAGTACTCGAACCCGTAGCCGAGCGCGCCGGTGTAGGGATCTATAACGATGTGATCTTTCTGGACGCCAATCTCTTTTAAGAGGATATTGAGCTGCTTTGCGAGGTTGATGTCGATAGGGGACTGCGCAATGATCGCATGGTTGTATGCGAGGGCGGCGGCGGCAATGCTCCGGTACCGGCCGGCCTCTGCAGTTCCGAGCAGCAGGCGTTCGCCCTGACCGGTCTCCCCGCATTTTAAAAATACCTCGCTGTCGATCTTCGGTTCGTTGCTCCCTTCGATGATGAGCGGCAGGGAGGTCGATGCAAGAACAGTCTCGACTGTTTTTCCGAGTGTCGGGATATCAGAAAAATCCCGCTGTTTGGTACTGGTCAGGCAGAGTCGGACAAGATCCGCGCCATAAGTTGTTTCCGCCGCTTTTGCCCACGCGCCGGGATCGTGGACGAGATCCCCGCAGAACTCGTTAACAATC
This sequence comes from uncultured Methanoregulaceae archaeon, assembly GCA_963805035.1. Taxonomy (GTDB): domain Archaea; phylum Halobacteriota; class Methanomicrobia; order Methanomicrobiales; family Methanospirillaceae; genus Methanoregula. The sequence continues at coordinate 135,999 of CAWDSU010000004.1, forward strand.
GGCGACCAAAACCGGGAGTCATCGCAGATCTCAAAGGCAATCAGGGGTGAGAGTGATGGGGTGTCCTTTTCCATGAACGGCAGGGTAGTTCCCCCGCCAATCCGGTACGTGCGTGACCGGGTGCCACCCTCTGCACGGGTTGCGCCAAGAACAACTTCTCCAACCGTGCTTGTCCAGCCAAAGTTCAGGTCAGGTATCATCTCTCACCTCACATCAGGGGTTTCATGGTAAGTGCCGGGTGGCCGACCCGTGCGAGGAAAGCGGTCAGGTCCTCGATGGTTGCTGCACTATTCTCATCGGCAATTTTTTCGAAAAGGTCAGGATGCCCCTTTGTCGCGAGCAGCGGTACAAGCCGGGGTTTGAGTTCCTCTTTTAACTGTGCCGGCATCCAGACAAGACGCTCGATTCCCCCTTCGCCCTGCAGGAACCTGTCTGAAAGGATATAATTTTTCGAGATCCCGGCAAAACCCGGGGTCTGGGCGCCCCCGCCGATGGTACCGGCAAGGGTCGAAAACGTCATGCCCGAGGGGGTCATGCCCTTGTATTCCCGGTTGACGACCATGATCCCGTTGACCTCGGGGAGCATCAGGGCGATTGCCTCGAAACACCCGCAGCATGTCATGGGAAATTCCATCACGCTGTAGAGCGAGCACCGTTCGATTTCGCCGTGGCTCGCTTTTTTCACGAACCTGTTCACCCCTTCGAACTCACCGTTCTGGGCGTTGACGAGCGCCCCTTTCTCGACCGGCTGGTTCGCGCCGGATGGCGATATCTCGTAGGCAATTTTCCCGTCAAGCCAGCTGATCGCCCCGCAGAGAGCCGGTCGCTCCGGCGTGATCACGCAGACGTGGTTGGGGGCAAACGTCTGGCAGAGCGTGCAGGAATAATAGGTATTGACATCGTTGTCACGCATCCCCTTGATCCGGGCATCGCGTTCCACGTAAATCTTCTCTGCTTCCTTTTTTCCCGCGAGCACCTTATCCTGATCGGTAATAAGTGTCACCGCGACCGCATCGAGGAGCTGGGGAAAATCCATCCGGAACTTGCTGGCAAGGAGTTTTCCCAGGTGTTCAATCTTGACCCCTTTGGTAAAGGCTTCCTTTGAGATCCGCACCCAGATAAGATCCCGCTGGGCGACATGCCATGACCCCTCGCCGTAGTTGATGAAGTTGTGAATCCTGCGTTCGAGTACCGGCTCATAATCCTTTTTCATCGTTTTACCGGCAACCTCGATGACGATCCCCAGAGGGTAGGCAGCGCCTTCCTTCATGGATTCAATCTCCGGACCGATCACAGTTACCTTTCCGTCCTCGATTTCACCGGGGATTCGCATCCGCAAAAGTTCAAATGCGGGTGAGCGGCCACCGCCGAACTCGACCTGCATCTCCTCTTTTCTTATGCTCTTTCCTTCAAACGCCGGGGAGCAGGCCATCGGGATGGGAATTGCAGTCACCGTGACCCGGATCCCTTTCATATCCATGCCGGTGTGTACGACATCCGCGGGTGTTGCAAGAGTCCAGTCCCCACCTTCGTACTCGCCAAGAGAAAGGATCGGGAATCCCAGCACTCGCATCCCGTCGACAAAAGCGATATCCTCATCAGAGAGGCCGGGAAATACAATCACGATCGCTTTTGCCCGTTCTGTTGCATACGTAAGCAGCCGGTGAGTGTCGCCCGGGGAGACTCCCCCGAACATCATCGCGACCCGTGCAACGATATCGACAAAATGGACGCTGTGCAGGGGTTTCGAACCAAGGGGGATAAGCCGGTAGTCGAGACCAAGTTTCACGCCGGCAGAAGAGAGTGATGGGATGACTCCGCCGGAAAGGAACGTGAGCATGTATTTTTCCTGGAGTTCGCGGCAGATCGCAGCGGCGCTTTCAGCACTTTTTGGGGTGCCGACAAGAAGGGCAAGGCCAAGAATGCTCCCATCTACGAGGGAATATCCCATTTTTCGTATCACTGTATCGCTGATAAATCCCGTGTACGGTGCAGGTTCTTTTCCTAGAGCAGCAGTCGCTTCCGCAAGGAGGCACTCGGCTGCAACAAGCGGGTTGCTGCCGGTCTTTGTAAAAACATCTGACGCGGTACTGCGGTCATGCACCGCGATCCCCGTCAGGGCATAAGACACGGGAAGATGGTAAGCGGTATCCTCATAAGAAAATTCGCGAGATATAGAGGCCATTTTATTTTTCAGTTGCTCATATCCGTTTTTTTTGGCCAGCGTAACGTCGGTCAGGAATATCCCCTCCAATTATGGGTTACTGCGCAGCCATACATATAGTTTCGTTATTGGTGCAATTCTCGGCCAGTAACCTTCATTATGCGCATACGTGGGCAATTATCAGAGATTTTTTTAAAAATTAACAACAATATTTATTCCCTCATGAATATATTCTCTTTAAGGTGAGAGAAAAAAATGCATTCCGAAAAAATCCCGGAAATTTTTCCTGTTGTCCTTATTTTGATCATTCTGGCACTATGTATCGTACCAGCGTATGCCCAGAATGGCACCGTATCCATTGAATACCGGGGTGCAGGTGGCTACTACGTTGGTGACAGCATCATATTTGACGGGAAGAACACAATCGGGAACACGACTGTGATAAAGATTACCGGTCCTGGCCTGCCGGCTGAAGGTGTCCCGCCGTATAACCTGACCGATGCACCGGGGACCGGGAACACTGTGGTTACGGACGCATCGGGAACATGGTCATTTTATTGGGATTCCTCCCGGGCAGTGGGAACTGAAAACCTGGATACTGCGCGGTACACGTTTACGGTATTCGATATGAGTAATCCGCAGGATACCGCCTCTTCTTCAGTTTATCTCAGGGGACCGGAATTTTATGTCACGATGTCACCAAATCCTGCAGCCCTTAACGATTATGTCCAACTGGTGGGGAAGGTGGAAACCGCGTCAGATACCATGGAGATCAACGTTATGGACATATCCGGTAACAAGGTGCATACGTACAACTCGCCGGTGAGTGCCGGGGGTTACTTCCAGTATGGGTTCCATGTAGACATGCCACCGGGCCTCTATACAGTCACCATCAACAGCCCGTCAATTCCGGAAGGGCTCACTAAGACTCTGACGGTTTCTGCGGCCAATCCAAATGCTACTATCGCAGAAACTGCCAGTACAACAACGATCACTGTCCCTGGAGCAAATACGACCGGGATCTCAGTCACCCCTCAGGTGACACCTAACGTTTCACCATATAATGGTACCCTTGTCGTTTCATCCATACCAGCAGGTGCATCCGTATATCTCGATTCAGTGGTGGTGGGAAAAACACCTTTAACGCTGAATACGGTGAAACCCGGGTCGCACACGGTGGAGATCAAGTCTTCCGGGTACCTGCCTGTTTCGATCGATATTGTCGTTTCCGAAGATAAGCCGACAGAAATTGCACCGGAACTTGTGAAGGCACCGTTTGGCCTTCCGCTTTCACCGCTGACCGTTATCGCAGGCTGTCTCGGTGCGATGGTATTGGTCCTAGCCGAACGGCGGAGAAAACAACAACCATAATCCGCCGGGCGCCGGCCAGAGACCCGCACCGGATTTTTTTATGTTCTTTTTTTATCACCGTAATCTATAATGAAAACAAGGACAAATTTTAATCCTGCGCATGAGGCCGGTAATGGTGAAGAAATTTGGTTTTATTGCACATATGCCAGATGAACCCGGCTCTCTTGAGCGGGCGGCTGGTATTATCAAGAAATATGAAGGTAATATTAACCGTATCCAGTATGATCGGAGGATTGATCCATGTACAGTCTTTTATGAGGTTACCGCATCTTTAGATTCTTATGCAAGGATCACAAGCGATCTTGCATCTATCGGGTACCTCCAGACATCCTTAAACCCGCAGAGTTTTCTTAAGTTTTCCGTTCACCTTCCCCATACGGCCGGTTCACTCAGCCGGTTCCTGAAATATACAACAGATTCCGGTGCAAATATCGGTTTTATCGATTTTGATGATGCCGGACGGCACCCAGACCGGCTGACGGTCAGCCTAAACCTTGAAGATCCGGCGTCAGTTGAACAACTCCTCGATAAGCTGAAATCACGTTATCAGCTCGAGATCCTCGAATACGATACGATGGGGAAACATCTCGATGATACAATCTTCTATGTGCGATTTGCCCAAGAGATCCGTGAGCTGATCGGTGAATCTGAAAATACGTTCCTGCTCTCGTTTCTTGCCGACACCAACCATATTGCACAGGAACTGATGAACCGGGGGAACAATCCCCGGCAGGTCTTTGACAGCGTGCTCTTGACAGGGCGGACGATGCGAGCCACAACTGGTGTGAATTTCTATGCTGACATCCAGCAGATCCCGGTCACCGACAAGGTCACCCTTTTCTGCTTCCAGATGCCCTGCGGGGGGAGTATCTATATCCTGACGACTGGTAAAGAAACTATGATGATCGACACCGGATATGGCATCTACCATAAGGATGTCATGAGGATGCTCTCACAGTACGGTCTTGGAGACGAGCGGCGTTTCGGTCAGCTGATTATCTCCCATGCAGATGCGGATCATTGCGGCGCCGGGGGATTTTTCCCTACAGGAGCGCTCATGCATACAGGGACCATGGATATAATAAAAACAAACAACCGTGCATACGGCTCGCGGAGCGAGCACTCTGTTCTCGAAGCGTTCTACACCAAAATGATCAATCTCTTCTCCCAGTTCAGTCCTTCGAAGGATATCACCTGTCTGCCACCAGCTGGTACAGCAACACGCAGTATCTTTCCAATTCTCGGGGCAGTAAGGATCGGCGATCTTGAACTCGAAGTGCTCGAAGGACTGGGGGGACATACTTTTGGTCAGATCTACCTGTATGCGCGGTCGGACGGTCTGCTCTTTACCGCTGATGCGGTTATTAATTTTTCCAGTCTTACACCGGAGCGGGCGGCCTATAATTCCTTGGCTGATTTCCTTGTCACTTCAGTGAATGTCGACAGTGATCTCGCACGCAAAGAGCGCAGGGCACTCCTCGAACTTGCGGTAGAAACAGATCAAAACCTTGCACCGCGGAAGAAACGCTGTTGGATCTGCGGCGGGCACGGTGCCGTATCAGTGCTGGAAAACGGGAAACTGGTGCCCTTTGGTGAGATAACACGGTACAGCGTGACGAATCCCTAAAAAATAAAAGAAATGGCTCTGGAGAAAATCTGCATGCATGCAATTTAAAAAATCTTTTAGATGTGTTATGCGTGTGACATCATTCTTCCCCCCCCAAAGAGGGAGACAACCCAAGAAAAGCATCCTCTTGACTCCGCTATTATTTGCTATCTGGAATTTATCGGAATACGTTGCTTCCTAGGAATTTTTTAGAATTTTCCCTAGAAACCATTGCACTGTAAGAGATGCCACAAAGGTGCCGGGGCAAATAAAAAATAGTCTCGATTACCTCTGTTAGTGTCAGAAGAATCTCTCATAAACTCTCTAAATGCAAAAAATACTTCCGGTATAGATTGTTTTCCGGTTCACTCGCCGGTTTAACCCATATGGTTCCAGCAACCGGGCAGGTACGAAATTCTCATCTACTATGGGATAGCATCATTGTGCGAGAAGGATGGAAAACCACAGAGTTCAGGAAATGATGCAGTTGATGGCATCAAAGATCCGGGGGATCGCATCTTCGCTATCTGATAATGATGTTGATAAATTTATTGCCGAGATCCTGCATGCCCGGCGTATTTATGTCATGGGAGCAGGACGCTCTGGACTTGTCGCAAAAGGCTTTGCGATGCGCCTGATGCACCTTGGCCTCCAGTCGTACGTTGTCGGTGAGACAATCACTCCGGCGATTCAGGACGGCGATCTTATTGTGATCTTTTCGGGATCGGGTAAGACAAAGACGATCGCGGATCTCGCGGAAACTGGAAAGGATATAGGAGCGCATATCTGCCTGATCACGTCGAATGCCGATTCCCGTATCGGAAAAATTGCCGATTGTAAAGTTATCATAGAACACCAGCGCGACGATAGCGATGATGACGCGGCGGAGTTTGAGATCCGCCAGATGCTAGGCGATCATAAATCTTTTGCACCGCTCGGGACGCTCTTTGAAACGGCCTCGATGATCTTCTCGGATGCTGTGATCTCCCGGCTCATGGAGATCACCAAAACCGATGAATCCGCGCTCAAGGACCGGCATGCAAATATTGAATAATATCTCGAATGGAGGGAAAAAGTGACAGAACAGTTCTCGTCCCGAGTGAAAGGGTTGGAGATCTCCGGGATACGAAAGATCTTTGAAGCGGCAGGTCCCGACTCGATAAACCTAGGGCTCGGACAGCCGGATTTTGACACCCCGCAGCACATCAAAGACGCAGCCATTGCCGCGATCCGGGCAGGAAAGACCGGCTATACCCCCAACACGGGGATTCCCGAACTCCGGGATGCGATAAGCGCCAAATTCAGGAAAGAAAACGAGGTGTCCTATACTCCCGATCAAATCCTTGTTACGGCCGGCGCAAGTGAGGCGTTGCACATTGTCATGCAGGCGCTGGTGAGTGAAGGTGATCGCGTACTTTGTGCCGACCCGGGCTTTGTCTCCTATGCCGCGCTCGCAACGCTTGCCGGCGGGCGACCGGTCGGCGTTCCGTTGGATAAAACATTTCATATCGATATCGATCAGGTACAAACACTCATGGACCGTTCCCGGCTCTTGGTTCTCAATTCCCCGGCAAACCCGACCGGTGCTGTGGAAAGTGGGGAATCGATCAAAGCGCTTGTCGAATATGCAACTGATAAAGGTGTTACTATCGTAAGCGATGAAGTTTACGAACATTTCATCTACGGGAAAAAGCACGTGAGTGCCGCCCGGTTTGGCGACAATGTGATCACGATAAACGCCGCAAGCAAGACTTACGCAATGACCGGCTGGAGACTTGGGTATCTTGCAGCATCTCCAGAAATTGTCGGCCAGTGCCTCAAGGTTCACCAGTACTGCCAGGCCTGTGCCACATCTATCTCCCAGTACGCTGCGCTCGCAGCCTATACCGGGGATCAGGCGCCGGTACGGCAAATGAGGGATGAATATCGTGCACGCCGCGACCTGTTCTGCAAAGGTCTTTCTGCGCTTGGCTTCTCATTCCCGGTGCCAGAGGGGGCGTTTTACGCGTTTGTGCCGATGAAATCCAATCTCATACAAAGGATTATCGATGCTGGTGTAATTCTCACGCCGGGTTCGGCGTTCGGGGCTAATGCCCCGGACTACGCCCGTATGAGCTATGCTGCATCTCGTGAAAACCTCATGCAAGCTCTTGATAGGATCAGAAAGGCAACAGGAGATTAATATGGTCAAGGAACTTTTACGGAAATTGTCTAATGCCCACGGAGTATCGGGTAGTGAAGGCAGCGTGTTTGCCATAATAAAAAAGGAACTCAAAGGGTATGTCGATGAGATAATCGAGGATCCCATGGGGAACCTTATCGCCGTAAAGCACGGCAACAAGTCCAAGGTGATGCTTGCAGCTCATATGGATGAGATCGGTCTCATGGTAAAGTACATCGATGACAAGGGTTTTCTCCGGTTCATCACGCTGGGCGGCTGGTATGCGCCGACCCTTTATAACCAGCGCGTGGTTGTCCATGGGACAAAAGGTGACCGTATTGGTGTCATTGGTGGCAAGCCCCCCCATATGATGGATGAGGAGGAGCGCAAGAAAGGCGTTAAGGCTGACGACATGTTTATTGATGTCGGGGCACAGAACAGGGACGATGTCGCGGAACTTGGCATTGAGATCGGAACGCCCATAACTATCGATCGCGAATTTAGCGAGCTCACCAACAACCGGGTAACCGGGAAAGCATTTGATAACCGGGCTGGTGTTGCAATGCTGATTAAAAGCATGCAGAAGATGAAATCCCCCTTTACCGTCTATGCGGTCTTCACCGTCCAGGAAGAAGTCGGCCTTAAAGGGGCAAAGACCAGTGCCTTTACCATCGATCCTGACTGGGCCATCGCCACCGACGTTACCATTCCCGGCGATCACCCGGGCATCGATATGAAAGACGCGGCAGTCGAGATGGGAAAAGGGCCGGTCATTACGATTGTTGACAGCAGCGGGAGAGGCCTGATTGCAAACCGCAAGGTTGTCCAGTGGCTGAAAAACACTGCCGAGTCCCACGATATCCCGGTGCAGTTCGAGGTCGGTTCCGGGGGGACAACCGATGCGACATCCATTCACCTGACCCGTGGCGGTGTTCCGAGCACCACAATCAGCCCACCGACCCGGTACATTCACTCACCGGTCGAGGTGCTGGACATCAAGGATATTGAAGGCGGTGTGAATCTACTGGTTGCTGCTCTTAAAACAAAACCCGTACTGTAATTTTATCCTGCTGTCTTCTTTTTTCCACGGTTGGTCTTTTTATCCCTCCCTTTATGGGGATTATTACCTGTTTTTTCGAAGACCGATAAAAGAAGGCACTCCGTTATTTGAAGAATATATTTTTTGGGGAGGTCTTTTCTCGCAGACCTTGTTTTCCAGACTGTAAAAGCGAATTAAAAAAATCAGACTACCGGGTTTACGGGGATATTATTAACTATGTTCTGGTCGGAATAAAATTTTGACCACCAGCAATTACCACCATAAGAGAAATCACCGTAACCGGATCTTATGGATAAATAGTTTAGATAAAAAGAGGTACGCCCCGGCCGAGGGCATAGCTTCGGGGTTGGAATTTATGCCATTCCAACTTTTTTCCATAAATCCGGAACCTCCATGGGTTCTGAGAGAGATCACCGGATAAATAAAAAAAGGTTTTGTATTTACCACGGGGAAAAGCGGGACCGGTTCTTTGACCCCGCCCAGGTTGGGGTCATCCAACAATCAATCTACAATCTGCTCGGCAGTGAGAACGCAATGACATAATATACACATCTAACATATGTTCCAAGCCCACAGGGCAGTGGACTTACGTTCTTGCTGAGACACGAATCAATTTTTGAATGCATTTTTCTTTTATATGTACCCACACGCAGGCTATCCAGCTTTTGCCTAGGTTCTCCGTATCTTTCCCTGCATGTCTAGGCTATCACGTGTTGGTGGGTTGTCACGCCTTTTTGAGAGTACATTTGAGAGCAGATTTGATGAAAAACCGTGATATATAAGCCCTAGTCAAATGCGGAAGATTCTTTGAAAACAGGTTAAACACTATCGATCTTTTTAATAAGTTTCAATAGGAACGAGGGTCTTGCCGATGTGACTGTACCCATCATCTCACAATCGTGGCGGGCTTTGTCTGTCGGATCTGAATAGTTAATTGTTCAGAGGGGAAGAAACTTCCCTCCTGCATGAAAAGAAGGAACTGACATCATAACAGTTCAAGAAAGTTTTCGACAGTAAGATCAGCATCCTTTATGATGACCCGCAAAGTTCCACGGGCAATTTCCGGATGGTTGGGTACGGTTAGCGGGCGCCGGACCGGATGCCTGATATGGATATAACTTCCTTTCTGGTCATTCACGACATATCCCAGTTTATTCAGTGCCCTGATAACATCCCGGCCGGAAAGGATGGGGAGTTTGTCTGTCATATGTCAACAGCGACAAACATTTCTTTTGTACCGGGTCGCTGATATAGGGGAATTCCATCCCGAGCGAGTGCGCTGAGATGTAGTTCGATGGCTTCGGCAATGTTTTTCTTCGCCTCTGCCTCAGTCTTTCCCTGAGAGACGCAACCCGGGAGTGCCGGTACGGTGACGATGTACCAGCCATCTTCATCCTGTTCAACCGCAATTTTGAAGTCCATCCCAGCTTCTCCTCGAATCGTATACAGATATTTGGTTCCGGTATTTAAGAAGGTTTATTGCCGGTACTGTCGCGTTGACGGGACTTAATGAAAACTGATATCATCGGAACCAAATATTGTTGACGGTTCTGATATTTGACGTTTGACAGAGGATTTTTCTCTAGATAAAAAATTGGTGATCCACCGTTAACATATAAGAACCCTAATATGTTATCACTTTCACGGTGCGATTCGCTAGGTTTATAGTAAGGGGATGTGTATAGGGGAGTGTTGAATAAAAATCCGGAGAATGATTCTGTACGATATTAGGTCTGAAGGATTTTTTTGAGGGGCTCGGGCAGATTGCATGATTGAAGCGATACGGGAGATTGGTATTCTAAAAATGGTAGATACCCTCAAAGACGACTTTGACGCAACTGCATTAACTTCAACTGATTCTTTTCTTGAACAACGGAAGAAAGCAATAGCCCATGGAAATTATGGGAAGTTACAGTTCGAGACAATCAATGAGGATAAAATAGGGATTTTTGTTCTCGATCATGAACAAGTCTCATTTGAAATTGAAATTATTGAGATAACTGATAGTTGGAAATATCTATTTTTAAAAACTGCATCGCAGGGAACTTATGCAACCCCCACTTGGAAAGAAGATCTCACTAAAGACAAAAAAGGCACTGTCGGTAAAAAAATTACAAAAACTATTGAAGAATTTAAAAGAAAATCTAACTCATTGCATGCTTCATGGCTTTTAGATGTACTCAAAATTTTCACTGCCTCAAATGTGGAAATTGGGGAATTAAATTCTGATGGAAAACTGCAACAGAAATCATTTATTGATACCATTATCTGGGCAAAAAGTGAGGGTATTCGTATTTTTTCTGTAAAACTCAACGGAAAATATTGTGCAGAAATCCCGGAATTATTAAACGAAGCTCTGTTAACCAAGCGTGAGGCGATGTATCAGACAAATATGGCACAGAGTACAAATTTGCCGGAGAAATGCAGTTTATGTAATGTTGAAGCTGTTCTTTATCCAAATGTCTTGTCCGGGGTTGGATTAAACATAGGCAACGTGGATAAACCCGGATTTTTCCCCGGGGTAGACAGTAAAAACTCCACGAAAGCATTTCCAATATGCGAACCATGCGCTGAGGCATTATATGCTGCCAAATTCCATGTGCTCCCCTCATTGATCCAAAATATCTCGGGGCACCAAACATTGATCATTCCCTCTATTATTGAGACCGATGATAAATCTGAAGGAATGGACCTTATTACCTCTGCACTGATGATTGTGAAGAATAATGTTAGTGGTGCAGAAAAAACCGAAACGAATCTGTTAATCGAGTTAGCGGACAACAAATCAATTGCCAATCTAACATTTATCATGGGTGAAGTGGGTGGTCAAAGCGTTCAAAATATTCATAAAGTTATTCCGAGTATCCTCCCCTCCCGATTATCAGAAATATCTCGGGCGATTGATAGTGTAAATGGGATTCATGATAAATACCCGGAGGGGCATCCCTGGAAATCAAAAAAATTTAAGCCTCTTGATGGAAAATTGTCGATTGTCAAATGGGTTCTTGGAAATCCGAAATATGCCAAACAAAAAACGGGGATGGGAAGAAAACCATTTGTTGCTTCTTCTGTCGATACTCTTGATTTAGTAACTGCAATTTTTCTAAAAAATCAATATTCTCACAAATCATTATTAGCAGAATTCTCGGCGAAATTATCGTATGATTATCTGGGGGCCATATCAAATGAAAATCACTACTCCCCGATCAATGTAATCCAGAATGACATCGCCAATATGATGCATCTGCAATTATTCTTACATGAATTAGAGGTTATCAAAATGAATCCTGGACAAAATTATGTTGATAAATACCTTGAGCAACATGAGGGTTTGAAGTCTTTGAATGAGTTTCTCAACAGTGAAGCAAGGGGACTTGATACCAAGGAAAAACAGTATGCTTTTCTCGCGGGACTCCTCTTTGGAAAACTGGTTCGCATCCAGCTGGCGCGAGGAGTTTCGACAAATGCACTAAAATGGCTAAAAGGACTCCAGCTCAGCCCAGACGAATTAAAAGAAATTTTTCAAAAAACACGGAGTAAACTGGATGATTACTCCACTCCAAAAAGTGCATGGTCTGATGAAATGCGTGGTGTTGCGGAAGCGGTTGCTGCACTTGGTACAACTATTACAAATTGGGAGATTAGCAGAAAAGAAATTCCTTATTACCTCTGTTTGGGTCAAAGCCTTTCAGATTTCTATCTGCCATCGAAGAGTTCCGGAAATGCCCCGAAGGATAAAGGAGGAGATAAAAAATGACACCAGTTCCTGAAAAAAAAGTGAATAGCATAAAAAACAGGAATGAATTCCTGTTTGTGTATGACATCAAGAACGGGAATCCCAATGGCGATCCCGATGAGAACCGACCCCGAATCGATGAAGTCACAAAACACTGTTACGTTACAGATGTCCGATTGAAACGGTTTGTGAGGGATTATCTGATTCAGACTGATGGGGAAGAAAAAATTCTTGTTACTAAATTAGGTTCAAAAAAGGCAAATCTTACTGAAAGAGTCAGGCAGAGTTTAGTGAGCAACCCTAAAATTGAGGGTGAAGATTTACTAAAAACCTTGTTGGATCGATTCATTGATTTACGACTTTTTGGAAGTCCATTAGCCTTTAAAGACGCTCCGGAGGAATGGGGGGATCGGAGCAGTTTAACTGGACCGGTTCAGATCAATTTCGGGGAAACACTTCATTCAATTGAAGAAGTAACTTTCCATGGTTGGGCAAGCATGCCATTCGAACCCGGACAAGAAGGCGCAACACCCACAACGTACTACGGAATTCCTTATGGATTAATTGCCTTTCATGGTGTGGCAAATGAAAATGCTGCAAAGACAACCGATCTGTCGGAAGCTGATCTTACCAAGTTTAAAGTAGCGTTATGGAAAGGAATCCGGGAAACGTCTTCAGCTAACACTCGTACAAAGCGGGAACAACAACCCCGGTTGCTCATAAATATTGTCTACAAAGAAAGAATAAAAATTAAAGAAAACGGGAAAGATGAAGAAGTCCCTACGGAATATCATATAGGCTCTCTTGAAGAAAAAATCAAATTGACGCCAAATAAAGATGTGGCTGATGAGATCAACATTCGGAAGATCGGCGATTATTCTCTTGATTTCACCAAATTAATCACCGCCATCAGAAGGGTCAACGACAAAATTGAAAGGATAGAATACTGTCAGTCTCCGGAATTCCACGATTATTACGGTAAAACCCTCATCGCGGAACTAAAAGCCATTTTCCCCGATGGAGAAAAACGAGTCATAAATTTGAATATTGACAGAATCTCTGTACCGTGAGAATTGTATGGAATCCGTTCCAGTAATTGCGATCAGGTATAAGGCAAAATATGGACACTTCAGAAAGCCGTACAGCAATGTGTCCTCCTTAACGTACCCCTTCCCGCCAAGACCGGCAATTGCAGGATTGCTTGGGGCAATTCTTGGAATAAAAAAAGATGATGTTTCTGAATTTTCCCAAGAAAAAAATATGAAAGTGGGTGTTGAAATTGAAAAAGAAATTAAAACAATCACACATGTAACTAATTTCAGGCAGGATAGTTCCGGCGATGTTGATTATTCGATCAAAATTTCAAAAAAAGAAAAACTCCCCAAGCCATTGAAAAGAATTCCGGCTTCGAATACTGCAACTCAGATCCCGATGGAACTATTGCGAGATCCCAGTTATATCCTTTACGTAAATTTGACTGACAGGATGGACGAATTAAAATCGCGATTAAAAAATGAAAGATCGGTCTACACCCCTTGTATGGGACTATCTGAGTTCCTTGCCAAGTTAGAATATATTTCTGAAGATGTAGCGACATTTTTGGATCCCGGAGAAAGGGAAATCTCAACTGTCATAGCGAAAGATGATTGCTCATTAGTGTTTAAAAAAATTACCTCTGATAAAAGGTATAATATTCAGGAGTTGAAAGTACCACATATCGGCGATAAAGAGCGGAAATTTTCATACAAAAGCTATGTCATCAATATGGCTGTATCTCCAATTCCGGTAAATATGCGTGGGAATTCATATCAGTTCGAAAAAAAGAACATCACATTCCTATAACGGTGATCCGTGTGGAATATTCACTAATATCTCATCCACTTGATCCTCCCTTAAAACTCTTTGAGCATCTTTCACAGGTAAGTGCGGTCTCTCATTATCTGATCAGCCAGAAACACCTGAATTTTCATGGACTTTCCAAGAAAGAAATTTGTGAATTATGTGAAATTACAGCCGTATGTCATGATTTTGCAAAAAGTTCCTCTTTTTTTCAAAAGTACATTATGAGCAAGGTGAATAATACTCGTTACGAAGGATGCGATGATGAAAAATCCCATGCGTTCCTGTCCGCTTTTTTTGGGTGGTATATGGTGGACCTTTGGCTCTCTAAAGAGAAAAATGCCCATATTGAACCACGCTGGAGAACCTTTTTGCCCCTTGCAGTATTTCTGGCAATAGAGGGCCATCATGGCAGGTACAAGAGTATTGAGGAGATCCGGAAAGAATGTGATATAAAATCCGAGTTGTTGATTTTGCAACTCCAAAATATTAACCCAGAATTTTTTAATTATACCATATCCGGAGTAAATCTTCAGCAGGGAAAAGAATTCAATGAAGAGTCTATTAATTCCATCCAAAGTAAAATTCGAAAACTACATAGAAAATACCCTGATTTTGATGATCATAATCCTGCGGAATTATCAAAATATGTTGAGCAGAGAATTTTAGCATTGCTGCTGTATTCCATTCTTCTGGAAGCAGACAAAGCTTATCTGGCCTCTGATAATCCTGATCAATATGAACGGAATGCAATAGACATTCCCGCTGATCTTGTTGACAATCATCTGAAAAATTTCAATAAAACCGGTGTAATCAACGAAGAAAGAATACGGGCATACCAACAAATGGTTGGTAATATTCTCTCATTCCCCTTAAATGAACATCTTCATTCCATCACATTACCGACCGGCCTTGGGAAAACATTACTCTCTGCATCGTGGGCGTTGAAGCTGCGAGAGAGAATTCAACAGGAAAAAAAATTCACTCCAAAAATTATTGTTGCCCTGCCATTCCTTTCGATCATTGAGCAGACGAATACAGAATATAAGAAGTTTTTATCCGGACTTTATAAAATTCATAAAGACCGATTGTACATGCCCCGGTATTCCATTGCAGATTTCGAATACAAAGACGGTATTGATGACAATGAACGCAGCGATAATTCGATTGACTTTTTCTTGAATATATGGAATTCTGAAATTATCGTATCAACCTTTGATCAAGTGCTCTACTCAATCTTTTCATTAAAATCTAAACCCCTGATGAGATTTCATAATCTTTTTAATGCAATTATAGTGTTTGACGAGATCCAAGCGTTGCCTTCCGAACTCTGGAAGCCATTTGAATTTTTCTTCAGGACGCTCTCTGAAGTAGGTGAAACACATCTTGTTCTGATGTCTGCAACCCAGCCAGGTTTTTTCCCGGGTGTTATAGAACGAGTTCCTGATCATACAAGTTATTTTGAAAATCGCAAGAGAGTTAAACTTCAGATAAAACCGGAAAAAATAGCACTTGATTTGTTTTGTGATAACCTCCCGGAATTACTCAAGAAATACTCAAATAACTCAGTCATGTTGGTAATGAATACGAGGGATTCAAGTAAATTAATTCACAAAAAAATTCAGAGCCTAATAAAAGAGTACATCATTGAGTCACGGCCGCTGATATATCTCTCATCCTACGTTACACCCTCTGAACGAAGCAAGCGGGTTTGTAGGATAAAGAAGTGTATTGAAAAATATCAAAACCCCGTTATTGTTACTACACAATGTATCGAAGCCGGCGTGGATATTGATGTGGATTTTATCATTCGTGATCGTGCACCATTAGATTCCATTTTTCAGGTTTGTGGTCGTTGTAACCGCAACGGTGAAAAGAACGAGGGTATTATCGAAATAGTCTCCCTGATTAATGAAAAAGGACGGGAATTCTCTCCAATGATTTATGATAATATTCTCCTTGAACAGACGAATCGGAGTCTGGCCTCACAACCGGAAATTCCCGAGAACGATTTTTACAAACTCGGGACTCTCTATTTCTCATTAGTTCAGCAGAAATTAAATCAATCAATGAAAGTGGTATCTGCATATGCTAATTATACACATTGCATTGACCGGAATACCAAGAATGAACAAATTGTTAATATTAAAAAATTATTAAGGGATGACGAGCATCAGGAACAATTTATAGTTTCATCTCTGGATGATACATTACCCTCGGATATCCGAAATGCATTAGCCATTAAAGACAGATGGACGCGGAGGTATGAACTGAAACGACTTAGTAAACGTATCGCAAATTGCTCAGTTAATATTAGATTTGGGCCATGGATGAAAATACGGCCGGAAGATTTACAGATAAATAATACTAGTGAACCATTCCGCATTTTGGATGAGCTGTTATACGACAAAGATGGCGTTGGATTTGATATTGATTTGATGAGTTCAAAAAGTAGTACAATTCTCTGTTGATCTATGATCCTCCACACCTTCACCCTGACCCTCGGCTCGACCCGCCCGATCCACGGCACCGCCCCGGAACTCCGGGGATTCTTCGCTACCAAGTTTACCGAGTACGCCGAACTCCACCAGCACGACGCGGACACATTCATCTACCGGTACCCGGTCGTCCAGTACAAGATGATCAACAACGTCCCCACCGTCATCGGCATTAACGAAGGCGCAGAGGTACTCAAAAAGATCTACGATGAGTACCAGGAAATCCGGCTGGGTGCGAACACTTACCAGATAGTCGAACGCGGTATCGCGCTCAAAGATGAGGAGTTCGGGATCTCGGATAAGATCCGGTCGTACGAGTTCGCGACACCGTGGCTCGCGCTCAGCCAGGAAAATTACAAGAGGTTCTACACGCTCAAGGGAAAAGAGGAGCGGGACGAATTTGTCCGTAAGATCCTGATCGGGAACATCATCTCCATGTCAAAATCGCTGGGATACGAGATCCTCGCGCAGATCAAATGTGACACGGACCTCCATTTCCAGAAAGACCGGCTCAAGGATGTCAGCGTCATGACATTCACCGGAAAATTCCTCGTGAATTTCCTGATCCCCGATTACCTCGGGCTCGGAAAATCCGTCTCGCGCGGGTTTGGCGCGGTAAAACAACGAACATGGGAGAACGAAAAGGACTGAATTATGCAGCTGGTCATCAATACCCGGGGCGCGTTTCTCAAAAAGGAAAAAAACTGTTTTCTGGTCAAAAACGAGGAAAAGATCGTGGAGGTCTCTGCCGATAAGATCGACAGCATCCTCATCACGACATCCGCGACCATAACGACCGATGCTATCGAATTTGCGGTCGAGAACAATATCGACATTATTTTTCTGGATTATCATGGCAACCCGTACGGGCGTGTCTGGCATTCAAAACTCGGGAGCACCACGCTGATCCGGCGCCGCCAGCTCGAAGCCGAAGCCGCCGATACCGGGTTCTACCTGGCCCGGGGCTGGATCGCAGAAAAGATCCAGAACCAGATCGATCTCCTAAAAGACCTCAAGAAGAACCGGTCCGACCAGAAAGACCAGATTGATATCTCGATAGCAAAGATCGAAGGACTGCGGGAGACGCTCCTTGCCATGAAAGGCTCGCTCGATATCAAACGCGGCTCGATCATGGGCGTCGAAGGTATGGCCTCAGCAACATACTTCGATGCGATTGCCGGTGTCATGCCCGAGCAGTGGAAATTCAAAGGCCGGAGCCGGGACCCGGCAAAGGACGCCTTCAACTGCCTGCTCAACTACGGGTACGGCGTGCTCTATTCGCAGGTCGAGCGCGCGTGCATCATCGCGGGACTCGATCCGTACGTGGGGTTCCTGCACACCGACAATTACAACAAGCGTTCGTTCGTGTTCGATCTCATCGAACTGTTCCGGGTGCACGCTGACCGGACTGTAGTAAACCTCTTCTCAAAAAAGCAGGTGACGCCGGCGCTCTTTGACCCGGTGCCGGGCGGGCTGTACATGAACAAGGAGGGTAAGGCACTCCTCATTGGGGCGCTCAACGAGATGCTCGACCGCGAGATCGATTACCATGGCCGCAACGTGAAGATCCGGAACACGATCCAGATGGAGTGCCACCGTATCGCAAACGGGCTGATCAAATCCGGGTAGGGGAGAGAGAAATGACAATGGTCTGGGTTGTGTACGATATCGCAAAGAACCGGGCGAGGAGCCATGTGTCGCGGATCTGCCAGGACAAAGGATTGTACCGCGTGCAGAAGAGCGTGTTTCTGGGGAACCTGAATGCGAACGAGCGGGATTCTCTTGCGCTGGAATGCGAGCAGGAGATCGATCCCAAGGTCGATTCGGTCTACGTGTTCCCGATGGATGACGACTCATTTAAGAAGGTAAAACTTCTTGGGCAGGCATTCGACCGGAAACTGGTGAGCGACGAACTGCTCACGAAATTTTTCTGATTGCTCATGACAGACAGCGAAACGATCATCACGATCTCCGATGTGCTTGAGTATTTGTTCTGTCCGCGATTCATCTACTACATGCACTGCCTCGATATCCCGCAGCATCAGGAGTTACGGTTCAAGGTGATGAAAGGCCGGGAAGTGCATGAGAAGAAACTGATCACGAACCCGGAGTATCTACGCAAGAAACTGGGTGTCGTAAAGAAGGAGATGAACGTCTTTGTTGCGTCAAAGCAGCACCACATCAAGGGCATCATTGACGAGGTTCTCATTCTCGATGACGGTACGGCTGCCCCGTTTGAGTACAAGTATGCGGAGTTCAAAGACACGGTCTTCCAGACCTACAAGTACCAGCTGGTGCTCCATGCGATCATGATCAGGGAGAATTATCATCTTGATGTGAACCGGGGTTTCATCTGTTTTACCCGGAGCAACAACCACGTCGAAACGCTTGAGTTTACCAAAAACGATTTCGAACGGGGCATTGAGATCGTCAACGAGGTCCTGGAGATCATCGACAAAGGATTTTATCCGACAAAGAGCAAATACAAAACTAAGTGCATTGACTGCTGTTACGGCACAATCTGCACCTGATTCTTATCTTTAAATAGGAATCAATACTTCTGCATGAAGAATTTCATGCAGGAATTTCGAGCATTTTAATTAAAATACAGCCGAAAAGGGCCAAAATCGGGCGATCTTCGGGCGAAACATCCACGAGAACAAGGATTGAAACTCAATCATGCAGTTGCAAGCATGCGGTAATCTCTTCGGGCGAAACATCCACGAGAACAAGGATTGAAACTATCGATGTAACAGCCGTTGAGATGCGATGCCAAATGCTTCGGGCGAAACATCCACGAGAACAAGGATTGAAACCAACCGGGATCGAGGTCCTTCAGCCAGGAAGACCCCTCTTCGGGCGAAACATCCACGAGAACAAGGATTGAAACACCAGGGAAGGAACCGGGCCACGTCATCTGGCATGCTTCGGGCGAAACATCCACGAGAACAAGGATTGAAACATGTAGGTGTCCCAGGGAACGACAAGACACTTGTCTTCGGGCGAAACATCCACGAGAACAAGGATTGAAACCGCAGAATAGGCACGAAATCGCAATCCGAGGATACTTCGGGCGAAACATCCACGAGAACAAGGATTGAAACTGGGTATCGTGATCTGGAATCACTACTACCCGCAAACTTCGGGCGAAACATCCACGAGAACAAGGATTGAAACCCCACAGAAGCCCGCGATTGAGCTCTGCCGCCGGACTTCGGGCGAAACATCCACGAGAACAAGGATTGAAACCATCGCTGGTCTCTCTGCTCGGCAAAGGTGCGGGCTTCGGGCGAAACATCCACGAGAACAAGGATTGAAACCATCGCTGGTCTCTCTGCTCGGCAAAGGTGCGGGGCTTCGGGCGAAACATCCACGAGAACAAGGATTGAAACTTCGACGATCACGGCGCATTCTTCGGGGTTAACAATCTTCGGGCGAAACATCCACGAGAACAAGGATTGAAACCCCACAGAAGCCCGCTATTGAGCTCTGCCGACCGGACTTCGGGCGAAACATCCACGAGAACAAGGATTGAAACCAGTTTTCGGCAGCGGATACATTCCGTCACGGGTCTTCGGGCGAAACATCCACGAGAACAAGGATTGAAACTTCGTCCTAATGGTACGTATGCTAATCCTGGCAGCGCTTCGGGCGAAACATCCACGAGAACAAGGATTGAAACCTGCTGTCAGATCGAGATGATCAGTATTGTAAGCACTTCGGGCGAAACATCCACGAGAACAAGGATTGAAACAAAACGGGGTACGTGCTAGTATTTCCATGATGGAACTTCGGGCGAAACATCCACGAGAACAAGGATTGAAACCAATGATTGTCTCTTGGGTCTTTTCCGTCATTTCTGGACTTCGGGCGAAACATCCACGAGAACAAGGATTGAAACAGCCCTGACTGATACTTTATGTCGCGGATCCAGTTCTTCGGGCGAAACATCCACGAGAACAAGGATTGAAACCCAATGTTGACTATTATGTCACGTATTCAAGCGGCTTCGGGCGAAACATCCACGAGAACAAGGATTGAAACTCCTGTCGAGAACCTGTACCAGATCACGATATGCATCTTCGGGCGAAACATCCACGAGAACAAGGATTGAAACACTGTGCTTGCGCCGTAACTATTTGTGGCCGTCATCTTCGGGCGAAACATCCACGAGAACAAGGATTGAAACATACAAATGAAAACATCTTAAATGTACAGAAAATGGTCTTCGGGCGAAACATCCACGAGAACAAGGATTGAAACAATGGAGCGGAGACGGTACCTCAGGACTGCCGCAGTCTTCGGGCGAAACATCCACGAGAACAAGGATTGAAACCGTTGAGGCTGGGCGTCGTACGAGTCCGTAACCGGGCCTTCGGGCGAAACATCCACGAGAACAAGGATTGAAACCGTCTGGAGCTGGGCGTGTACGAGTCCGTAACCGGGCCTTCGGGCGAAACATCCACGAGAACAAGGATTGAAACATTCCTATCCTGTGCTTGGGTCGCACAATATATTCTTCGGGCGAAACATCCACGAGAACAAGGATTGAAACGGAGAGATACGATCTTCTCGGTATGAAGATTATGAAATCTTCGGGCGAAACATCCACGAGAACAAGGATTGAAACAATACCCGGCCGGTCTGCTGCTCGGATGGGACGGTCTTCGGGCGAAACATCCACGAGAACAAGGATTGAAACATCTCTGCGTATGGCTTGCTTGACGGGTCATAGCCTGTACTTCGGGCGAAACATCCACGAGAACAAGGATTGAAACCTCGTAGGAACGTCGTGGCGGGGAGGGAATGGACTCTTCGGGCGAAACATCCACGAGAACAAGGATTGAAACCTATTACCGGAGGGTTCGCTGTCTCGGCTGCGAGTTCTTCGGGCGAAACATCCACGAGAACAAGGATTGAAACTTATCTCGCTCACGATCCAAAGGCAACACAAATACCCTCTTCGGGCGAAACATCCACGAGAACAAGGATTGAAACCACAATCGCTAATATGAGCCTACTAGACACTCATTCTTCGGGCGAAACATCCACGAGAACAAGGATTGAAACAAGCAATCCCATGATATCACAGTCCTAATGTTGCCTTCGGGCGAAACATCCACGAGAACAAGGATTGAAACTTAAGGTCGTGATAACGTGAAAATCACACTCTATTCTTCGGGCGAAACATCCACGAGAACAAGGATTGAAACCAGGGCTCACGCTAGGAAATCTATTTGCTGCCATTCTTCGGGCGAAACATCCACGAGAACAAGGATTGAAACGATAAGCAGAATTACAGGGATGAGTGTGATCGTGGTCTTCGGGCGAAACATCCACGAGAACAAGGATTGAAACATCGTGGTCTTGAGCTAGTACTGCTGTTACGCCGAAACTTCGGGCGAAACATCCACGAGAACAAGGATTGAAACCCAACCGTCGGTGTTGATCACAGCTAGTTCGCTTCTTCGGGCGAAACATCCACGAGAACAAGGATTGAAACTATCGATCATAAACATAATGATGGGGCAGAACATCTTCGGGCGAAACATCCACGAGAACAAGGATTGAAACCAGTCGCCGTCGTTCTGGGTGCAGTAGGGGGGTTCTTCGGGCGAAACATCCACGAGAACAAGGATTGAAACACGGAACCACGTCGTTTCCGTCGGGGGTGTCGAACCACTTCGGGCGAAACATCCACGAGAACAAGGATTGAAACTGGTACGCGGGTACCGGCTGATCGGCGTAGTCCTGCTTCGGGCGAAACATCCACGAGAACAAGGATTGAAACAACACTGTTTGTACTCAAATGTACCATTAGTATTACTTCGGGCGAAACATCCACGAGAACAAGGATTGAAACTGTGCAGCCAATGATGCGTCGTTTAATTCTGTCATCTTCGGGCGAAACATCCACGAGAACAAGGATTGAAACCTCGGATCGGGGCCGGGGGATCGATAGAGCACAGACGCTTCGGGCGAAACATCCACGAGAACAAGGATTGAAACCCGTGTTCGATACTCCCAGGACCGCCCCGATCATGTCTTCGGGCGAAACATCCACGAGAACAAGGATTGAAACTCGGGATAATTCTGGTTTCAACAGTCGGGTAAAACCTTCGGGCGAAACATCCACGAGAACAAGGATTGAAACTGTCGACCTTCGTGTCATAGTCGAGGATATATTCCCTTCGGGCGAAACATCCACGAGAACAAGGATTGAAACCTGTGGTGCATGGTACGGAACCTGATGGATGAGGATCTTCGGGCGAAACATCCACGAGAACAAGGATTGAAACTTCTCGGTGAATGCCTTATCGCGCTATATCCTAACTTCGGGCGAAACATCCACGAGAACAAGGATTGAAACATCTCGTGCTGAATTGGAACTGGATCCAAGCGCGGCTTCGGGCGAAACATCCACGAGAACAAGGATTGAAACAGGTTTCCATCCCGGCAAACACGCCGGAAGCTGGGCTTCGGGCGAAACATCCACGAGAACAAGGATTGAAACCGCATAGACTCTCAATTCAAGAAAAATGAAGAAATTATTTTTTATCTTTATCAACTTCTGTCGGAACCGCAGTCTCCCGTGTCATCCGTTTTCTGATCGACGACGGAATATTGCACTTACGAGGTGTGCACGGTGTTTCAGGTGCCTTCTCCGGCTGCTGATCAGCCGGAGTCGTAACGTCGTCTTCTTGCCGGTTGGCAGAATGGTCCGGTTGCCTCATTTCGGTGAGCGGAATGAGGTTGCAGCCCGATAATGACCCATCCGTATATTCGACACAATCCAGGATATACCGTTTCCGTCGAGGATTCGCCGAATTGTTCTCGTTCGATACCTTCTTCTCTTCGGGAAGAGAAGAAATTCCACTGGGAGCACTCTGTTCGGTGTTGAGGCTTGAACGGGGCTCCCCACTATTTGTGTCTATCATACTTAGTTCCTCCAACTAGCATGGTGTTCATAGGCTGTACCGTTGTGATGGGCAGATGCCATGCATCACAACCCAAAGCAATTGCAGTTTTCACTTATCCACAATACCGCTACATAGACACCCACCATCCCGCGACACGGCGGACGCGATCTCAGATTTAACCTTCATTGACGGTGAATTTCGCTCGTTATTCGGTGTTGATGCAATACTGTACCGGAGCGGCAGACCCTTTGATGCCTTCTTGAGCATGCCGTCTTTGTAGAGAGTCATGAATACTGCACGAGAGAATCCCGGTATCGTGGATGCTTCTCTGAAGGTAAAAGATGCCCGGCGAAACCTCGTGATAAGCTGAAGTAGCAGTTCTCTACGGAATGCGCCCATTCCTTTCAGCGAGGTGCCCATTACATACCACCTGGACTATTTACATGAAGACAACCGAAGTGAACCATCATTTCCCCTCTTTTTCCCTTTTTCTACCGGCGTTTTCACTCGTCTCCATTCCCCTCTCTCGACAAGTGCATCGACAACAAGCTGGTGAACTCCGCTCGGAAGGTGCCGGTATTGCTCGTCTGTAATTGTCATAACCATGTGATTTCCCCACAGTTAATAGTACGAAATTAAGTTCTATATAATTATTTCTCAAAACTACAGAAAATTAGTTTTTGATTAGGAGCCAATAATACGCTCCTTTTGAGCTAAACTCTCGTTTTTCCTTTTATTTTAGTAAAAGGAAATTTATGGGAAAATGAACGGGAGTTAAGAAAATTATATATAATAAAGTTAAGAACCATATATATAGATTAAGTGAATTTTTAGTAAATTTACGTATAATTATAAAATATAAAATTAAAATTCAATTCTCTCCCAAGTCCACGCACGCGCAGGGATGGCGGGTCATCCTGGCTGCCCCTCCATCTCGCCGATCTTCTTCTTCATCTCTTGCATTAACGTAATAAACAGGGGATTGCGCTCGACCTCCCCGACGATCTGGTTCATCGACCGCCGCTCTTTTTCACCCAGCGGCAGGCCGCACCGGCCGCAAAATTTTGAACCGGGTTCGTTGAAGGCCATACAATGTTTACATTGCATTACCTTCATTACCAGATTTCCGGGGATTGGCAGGTTGTTGAATTCCGTGCAAACGTAAAATCTCTGCATCGACGTCACCGCCGGTCAGGTGAGAATAGACGGACATCATCCGGGTTCCCTGATGGCCCCAGGCCATCATCTTCAGGACAGCTTCACTGCACCCCTGCCGGTGTAAATGGGTGATCCGGGAATGCCGGAAAAGATGCGGTGTCACGCGTTTTTTAATCCCCGCACGGCGTGCGATCTTCTTCAATTGCACATTCACGCCCTCGTACTGGAGGGGATGGTGTTTAGCCGTGATAAACACCAGGGCGTTGCCTTCAGGTTTATAGGGATAATCCTTCATCCAGGTTGCCAGATGGGGTACCGAGCTCGACGAGTCGTATGTAGCGTGGCCGTTCTGTCTTCAAGTCAACGTTGATAACGGCACCGTACTCGTCAAATTTCACTTGGCTCCATTGTAATGTAGCAACTTCCATAATTCGGAATGCTCCTTCATAGAGCATACTGATGAGGGCCCGGTCGCGGCTGTTCTGGGAGGCGTTGATCATGGCAAGGATCTCCATCTCGTCGAGAAGATCCCCGGCGGTTTTTGTCATCAAATCACAGCCCGGTGCCTTAATCTTCTCAATCTTTTCAAGCGGAATCGATGAATGTTTGTTCTCGATCAACCACTTGTAAAATCTCTTAAGGAACATAATGTAATCCCGGAGGGTGTTTTGACGCAGGCTCCGTCCCCACTTATTCGGATCTTTGAGATCCTCAATTCCGTTATACAGATCTTCGATTTTATTAAAATCATAGTCGTCAATAACTCGCCGCCAGTTTATCAGAACAGAGACAATCTTGACAACACGACCTTTGCCGATATTATTCGAAGCCCGAAGTTCGTTGACAAATTGGGAGATGTACTTCGAATCTTCTTCAGTGATCTTTAGATTGTTAAAAGCGATACTGAGTAAATGTTCTGCCGTGCCAGGTTTCAGAATGTGAAAAGCACGGTCCTGAGTGGTTGGTGCACGCTTTTCCTGCTGGGTCATGCCAGAGGTGTTCCCGTGCATATTCAAAAAGCTGAACATGTCCCTTCGGGACTCCAACCTCAATATGATACGCCCCGGCCGGGACTTGAACCCGGGTCAAAAGCTCCGCAGGCTTCTAGGATGTCCACTACCCCACCGGGACTTGCGTTTTTGTGAGTGCCTGCCTTACTTACATCGTTTTCATCGCTTAAATATCTCACCGAAAAAGGGATCTGCATACTGTGGCTGGATTTCGGTGTATACATGTTCAGTCAAAAAGAAAAGTTGTCTATATTATCATTACGTTTGCACAGCTCCCGGCGTCCATGTAGGAGTTGCAGTTGCTGTCGGAAGCATAAGGTAATTCTGTGGATGGCTTCCCCAGTATTGACATTGGGAGAATGTCTGATTCTGGGGATCGTTAATATTACCTACCGGTTTTACCCAGATACTGGTCGTTGCCGTGATATTCTCCCCGGTCATCTCTATATGGAGATTGCCTGAATTGAGAATAGGGCCGAGAGTCGCATTGGTGTAGATACTGAGAGGATTGGGGGTCTTGTACGGTCCGAACCCGTTGTCAAGATAGACCTCTCCAGTTGCATTGTCCCGGACGGTAATCTCAAACCACGAATAAGGGGCATAATCCGAATACTGCAATGTTATCCAACTATCGCCACCCTGAGGTGACCGAACAACCTTATTCACGGTAATATTGAAGGGAACAACCGAGTAACTTATATACATCGGGGGATTTTTGAGATCGAACGAGACCGCAGTTGTGTTATAGGAATAAAACTGCGTGTGATCATAGATAAGGCAGGACAGGTCTGCAGCAATTGGCGTAGGTGTCGCATACGGGTTATATCCCGGATTATTCGTCTGGGCACCCGGATTACTTGTCATAAAGGGGGTTGCCTCAGACACATAAGCAGGGGGTGTGGGTGTTTCCGATGAGGAGGTTTTGGTGGCATAATAATTCCCTGACGTGGTTGAAGTTGTCGTTCCCTTGGGGGGGGTAACACACCCGGCCACCAGGAGCATCAGGATAGCGCTCAACGCCAGAGCCGTCAAACATATCTGTTTTGTCATTACTGATGAGTACAGTTTTTTCTGTTATTTATGCATGTTTAAAAAAAATCCAGAAACCCACTTTCACAGAACCAAGATTACAGCAAGCAATTGTAATACACCTGCACCAACTCAATAAGTACCATATCTGAAAGGTATCTTTCTCCCGGGTCGGGACAGATTTACAATATTTTTAATAAATTGTGAATAATTATTTATTCGGATTTTAATCGGTTCAGGATTATTTCTCAATAATTTCATATGAGACCCGGAGAAAATACATAACCAAATAACGTACAATAAAGAAAGACATTTTTAATGTACGTACTGGAGACCCTCAGATGGCATCGATACAAGCCCAAGCAACCATCCTGATAATAATAGCCGCCTTTTTCGTGGCGCCGGCTCTTGCCGGGACAAAATACCTTGATGGTACCCCGAACCTGAACGCCTATATTGCCGGAATCAACGAATATTCAGCAGGTGGTGATATCCAGATCCCGGTTGTGATTGAGAATGACGGGATGAGTACGAATGTTCAGGTGGCGCCTGATATTATCGATCGCGCTGACCTCCCGACCACGGCGAAGTTTGTCACGGTAGCCATGTCTGCCGGAGATGCTCCTATCGTCATAAAATCAGATCCCCAGATGATCGGCGATCTCGCCAGTCAGACGCGGGATACCGTGACCTTTGATGCAAAGGTGAACGCAGATGCTCCGGCCGGCACCTATTCCGTTCCCCTGAACATCAGCTACACCCAGTTCTCTTACGTTGATCAATTTGGGGTTGACACATTCCGTTATTACTACGTGCAGGACAACGTGACGGTCACCATTCCCCTGGTTATTAAACCGGAGGTAATTCCGGAGATCGTATCAGCTACATCAGATCAGCTGATTGCAGGGGCAGATGGATACGTGAACCTGACGATTAAAAATATCGGGTCGTTGGATGGGGCCAAGGCTACCGTAAAAATCCTCCAGGACGACGACAGCCCGGTCACTCCCGTTGACAGCAGCGTGTTTATCGGAGCCTTTCCCGCGGGCGGTGTCGTATCCTGTCAATATAAAGTAAATGTCGCAAAGGATGCAGAAAACAAAACATATCCTGTTGACGTGATTGTGATATACCAGAATGACGAAGGGGATTTTGTTACTTCACAGACAGAAACCGTGGGCGTCGACGTGGGGAATAAAGTGGATTTTACCATTCTTTCCCCCCCCGCAGAGATGAGTCCGGGCAGCAAGCAGACGATACTTGTTGAATACCAGAATACCGGGAATTCCACGATTGAAAGCGCAGAGGCACGGATCAGTATTGTTGACCCGTTCACCAGTACTTCCGATGTTGCTTACCTTGGCGACCTCAAGCCCGGGCAGTCCGCTGTAGCGTCATTCCAGCTCAGCGTGGCGAGCGATGCCACCCTCAAGGAATACGGACTCGATTCTGAGATCAGGTACCGCGATGCTCTTGACGATACCTACATCTCCGACCCAATGAAAGTCTCTATCGATGTAAAAAATCTGACCGGTTTCGCAGGAATTGTATCCAACCCGCTCTACATTTCTGTCTTGGTTGCGGTGCTCATCGGTTTAATCTATGCGGTGTATCACCTCCGGAGAAAGAAGTGAAGATGACTTTGCAGAGGGCTTTAGTTTTTTCAAAATTACAAAACATACAGGGTCTAATGGTATGGTGTCCATTCCCAGAACCGTACTCCTGTTCCTGTGTCCATAGACTAAAACCATGATCGGGATTTTTCTGATTTCATCATCCACATTGTGCGCAGCCGGCAACAGATTCATGAATCATGCGGAGTAATCATCAGCTAATGACGGATCTGCGAAGTGACAGTGTCAAGAAGGGGTACGAACGGGCACCAAACCGTTCGCTTCTGCGATCGCTCGGGGTGACCGACCGGGAAATGGCACTCCCGTTTATCGGTATTGCCAATGCGTACAATACCATCGTGCCCGGCCATACCCATCTGCGCCAGCTCTCGGACAAGGTACGTGAAGGTATCGCTGCTGCCGGGGGCGTGCCTTTTGAATTCGGCGTTATCGGCATCTGCGACGGGATTGCAATGGGTCATGAGGGGATGAGATACTCACTTCCCTCGCGGGAGAATATCGCTGATTCTATCGAACTCATGGTGCAGGCACATCGTTTTGATGGTCTTGTGTGCGTCGGTACCTGTGACAAGATCGTACCCGGCATGCTCATGGCTGCAGTCAGGACCAACATTCCGACGGTCGTAGTGACCGGCGGGGCAATGCTCTCCGGAATGAGGGAAGGTAAAGATCTCTCGTTAATCGATGTATTTGAGGGAGTAGGGAAGGTTGCCGCCGGGAATATGAGCGAGGACTCCCTAAAAGACCTGGAGTGCTGCGCCATGCCCGGTTGCGGGAGCTGTCAGGGGCTCTATACCGCAAATACGATGGCCTGTATGACCGAGACTATGGGGATGTCCCTGACTGGCTGTGCCGCAATTCCTGCCGTTGACGCGGCAAAGCTGCGGATAGCCCGGGAAAGCGGCGAGGCAGTGGTTTCTCTGGTAAAAAAGAATGTCACACCCCGTGACATTGTCACTAATAAAAGCCTTGAAAATGCGATCCGGGTGGATATGGCGCTTGGTGGTTCGACCAACACCGTGCTTCATCTCATGGCGATTGCAACCGAGGCCGGCGTCCCGCTCTCGCTTGCGGATTTCAACCGCATCGGAGAAGAGATCCCGCATATCTGCCATATGCTCCCTGCCGGTCCCCATTCGATGCAGTCCCTGTACCGGGCCGGGGGGATTCCCGCAGTGCTCAAACGCCTGGAAAAACATCTGGATGACTGCCCGACGGTTTCCGGTATATCCATCTACCGGATTGCACACGATGCGGTGATACAAAACGAGGAGGTTATCAGAAGCCTTAAGGCACCTGTGGGCCCTGCAGGTGGTCTGCGGATCCTCTTTGGGTCCCTCGCACCGGACGGCGCAGTTATCAAGTCCGCAGCCGTGCCAAAAGCGATGTGGAAACATACCGGTCCTGCCCGGGTCTTTGATGGTGAGGAAATGGCGATGGACGCGATCCTCTCACGGCAGATCAAAGAAGGTGATGTCGTGATTATCAGGAACGAAGGGCCACGGGGTGCCCCGGGCATGCCGGAAATGCTCTCTGCGACATCGGCCCTGATGGGATTTGGGTACAGAACTGTGGTGCTTATAACTGACGGACGGTTCTCGGGAGGGACCCGGGGCCCCTGCATTGGGCATGTTTCACCGGAGGCTGCTGTCGGTGGGCCGATCGCCTTTGTATTGGATGGCGATAAAATTGCGGTTGATCTCTTCACAAAAACGATCGATCTGCTGGTCGACACCGAAACGCTTGAAACCCGGAAAGCCTCATGGAAACCGGTGGCAAAGCCGCTCACGGGTATTCTTGCACGCTATGCCAAAAGCGTGGAACAGGCAAACCTTGGGGCAGTGCAAAGATAACCAAGATCCGTTAAAAAAGACCACTCCTTTTTCTTGTGATACAAATAGCCATATTCTGCTGGCGTTTTATCCATTAATACAGAAAAGGGAGAGTTTCAGGAAGTGCCCGGAGTCGGGGGCTGTCCTGCCGGGGCCGAAACAGGTTCGTCACACTCATAAACCAGCACTGCATACCGGCTCACAAACAGGACAAACGGAGGGTACACCATGATGGCAACAATCAGGAATACGTACTCACCGACAACCGGAATAAATGAGAAGACGTGGAGCAGCAGCCAGAAAACAACATCGATAACCCCGATGATAATGAGGGCCGCTATATAGGTGAGCCAGCCGATCCTGCCGATCTGCGCGAGGATTTCCGGGAAGTTGAACCCCTCGCCAATCTTCCCGGTCCGGGCAAATCGGACCGTCCCGATAAACGAGAAGATTGAGATAATGATTGTGACGATGACAGCCACGAGCAGGACGATAAACATCGTCCCGATTGCGGACAGTATCTGGGGGTGGGACGTCATCCATTGATCCATCTGGGCTTCCGACATTGCAGCAAAGTCCACGGAGAGTGCACCGGAAAAGACAAAAGTCGAGAGGAGCGGCATGAACGCAGCAACGACAAGCAGGATTACCGGCAACGCATAGATCAGGCTTACAGCAAGCAATTTGAGCCCGTCAATAAACATGCCCCCCCATCGTTCGAGCCGGGGAGCCGGTTTTTCACCACGGAATATCCGTACGATGTACCCAAGGATCAGGGGGAAAATAATCAGGCTGACCATCAGGAGCAGCCAGTGCTTCCATTTCCCCCAGACACCCTCTTTTGCATAGGAGAACGAGTCATCAAGCATTCTACCAAAACTCATACCAGTCACCATGTAATCTTCTACCGTTGGAACGTGAATGATAAAAGAATATCTTTTAAAAGGAAGTATGCGGGAAACAAATCCCGTTGAAATCCTGTAAACAATCAAAAAAAAAAAATTATGCGGTACTACCGGCACTCTCATAAACCTGAGTGAGATACCGTGCCTCGAAAACCGCGATAACGGGAAGGACAATGAGCAGGATGATCCCTGCAATAACCATGCCGACAAGCGAGAGGGCAATGACCAGTGCTATAAGGATGAACCAGAGAATGAGGAACGGGATCCCGACAACGACAGCAACCACAATGAGTGCAAGGATATAGGAAAGCCAGCCGATCTTTTTTATTGTGGTAATAATTTCTCCGAAATTAAAAGCATCGCCAAAGTTCCCGGTGCGTGCAAACCGGATGATCCCGATAGGCGAGACGATAGCGATGATGATCGCGACGATGATCAGGATAACCGCAAGGATACCGGCACTGGCAAGGCTGGTCATCATTGCCGTCGGGTTACTCTCCATCGTTGTTGCAAAGGTTGCGCCAATCATAAGGAACTCTAATATAATGATGGGGATTGCGTAGATGATCCCGACAATAAAGAGAAGGATACCATCAACGAAGAGCTTGCCCCAGCCTTCTACTTCAGGCGCAGGTTTGGTTCCCCGGTATACATTCATGATATATCCCATCAGGGGGATTGTCAGGATAAGCGTAGCGATCATCAGGAGCAGCCACTTGTTCACCTTGTCGATTATACCCTCTTTTACATAGGTAAAAGAGTCCCCGATCATGGTTCCGTAATCCATTTCATTCACCACAACGATGCAGTCTCTCATCATCCATGACTGTCATCAGCCATAAACGATTTATATCCGGTATGATAACTTCGCAGAATAAATATTTATCTGAAAATTTGGCTTAAAACAGGAAAATACTAAAAAATCAGTGCCTGAAGTATCTTACACCCGTAAAGATCATGGCCATATTCAGCCTGTTTGCCGCTTCAATAACTTCCTTGTCGCGTATGGATCCGCCGGGCTGGACAAGTGCTGTGGCACCGGCCTTTGCCGCAACCTCAAGAGTATCAGGGAAGGGAAGAAATGCATCGGATGCAACGGCAGATCCTGCGAGCGGGGCGCAGGCTTTCTCAATCGCGATCTTTGCCGAGTCGACCCGGCTCATCTGTCCGGCACCGATACCAAGGGTATGTTTCTGGTCTGCAAATATGATCGTGTTGCTCTTGGCGTGCTTGCAGACTTTCCAGGCGATCCGGAGCGCCTGCATCTCGTCGGTGGTCGGGTCGCGGTCAGTAATCACTGTCCAGTTTTCTGTGTAGGGAGGGGTCCGCTGGACAAGGATACCCCCGTCTATGGTGCGCACTTCGTCCGTATTCATACGTTCCGGGAGGATGAGCACCCGCATATTCTCTTTCTTTTTCATCGTATCAAATGCTTCTTTGGTAAATGACGGTGCGACAACGACTTCGACAAAGGTGGAGTCAATCGCTTCTGCAAGTTTTTTGTCTACTTCCCGGTTGAGCGATACAACAGAACCATAGGCCGATGCCGGGTCGACCTCGCGGGCGGTCAGGTAAGCATCGAGTATATCCGTACCAATCGAGACACCGCAGGGGTTGTTGTGCTTGACAATCACGGCCGCAGGTTCCGCGAATTCCAGCAAAAGGGCGGTGCCCGCATTGACGTCGAGGTAATTGTTGTACGACATCTGCTTACCCTGCAACGGTTCTGCACCGGCGATTCCGGCAGTGCCGTACACGGCTGCCTGCTGGTGCGGGTTCTCGCCGTACCGGAGCATTCTCCCATGGGTAAACTGGAGTGAGAGGATAGGCGGAAATGCCATATCCAAATTGGACAGGTAATTGCTGATGGCCGCATCGTAGGCCGCGGTCCGGGCAAACGCCTTTTTGGCAAGCATCAGCCGTTGTTCAGGGATAAATCCGGCTTCTCCAATGGTTTTGATGACAAGAGGATAATCGCTTGGATCGACAACGACGGCCACATCCTTGAAATTCTTTGCCGCCGCCCGGATCATTGCAGGCCCGCCCACATCGATATATTCGATCAGTTTGTCGAGTGCCATCACCCGCCCTGACATCTTTTCGAACGGGTACAGGTTAACGACAAGCAGGTCTATCCGGTTGATCCCGTACCTCGCCATCACTGCATCGTCAATCTGGCGCCGTCCTAGGAGACCCCCGTGTACCTTGGGATGGAGCGTCTTGACCCTGCCGTCCATCATTTCGGGAAATCCCGTGTAACTCGACACTTCGGTAAACGGGACGCCGGCCTCGGCAAGCGCTTTGCCAGTCCCACCTGAACTCAGGATATTGTACTTGTTTTTAACCAGTGCCTGTGCCAGTTCCACGATCCCGGATTTTTCCCATACCGAAAGAAGTGCCCATTTCATGGACTAGTGTATACAGATAAAGACCAAAAAAGGTATGTAGTGCTGAAGATCACTCCTGAATGCCCGGCAAGCCTATACGACAGGACACTAAGTTATTTCCCCAAGTCGGGGGAAAACGATCCTGCAGATAAAAATACCCGTACGCCCTTTTTCTACATCATAGATTAATATGAACCGAATGAGAAGAAATACCACGGTTCAGATCCCGGCTCTTTAAAAACCTTCAAATTCTGCAGATACAGTCGTTGGGCATTACTTAAATTTTATATAGAACCACAATTCAATAGATAATGGAACATCGAATGGGATGAATTATGGAAGATCACGATACCACCCCTGTGCCTGATGACAAAGCAGCAATGCCGGAAACACCGGGATCCTCACCACTTCAGACACCCGATGAACTCGCGGAACAGAAAAAGCAGTATGAGGAATTAAACGACCGGTATCTCAGGCTTGCAGCGGATTTCGACAATTACCGGAAGCGGACCGCCCGGGACCACGAGACCATGGTGCAGCATGCAAACGAGCGTTTTGCTATTGATATCCTGGAAATCGCAGATAACCTTGAGCGGGCACTCAAAAGTGATGATGCTCATCTTCGCACCGGTGTTGAACAGATCCACCAGCTGCTGTGCGGGATTCTCGCACGGCAGGGCATCACGCCCATAGATGCCTTGAAAAAATCATTTGATCCTGAAGAGCACGAGGCGGTCGCGCACATTCCCTCCAATGAAGCAGAAGGAACCGTGGTCGATGTCGTATCTCCCGGGTACCGGATGCACAAGAAATTGATCCGGTATGCAAAAGTTGCAGTATCAAAAGGAAATAACTCTCACGACGAAGTGGCTGTTGAAAAACCTTGAAAAAAACAAAAAATAAAAGAGGACTGATTTTATGGCAAACGAGAAAATACTGGGTATCGACCTTGGGACAACCTTCTCCTGCATGTCAATCATGGAGGCGGGAAAACCTATTGTCATCCCGAATAGTGAAGGAGCACGAACAACCCCGTCCGTTGTCGCATTTACTAAAGACGGGGAGCGACTTGTCGGGAGCCTTGCAAAACGTCAGGCTGTCACCAACCCCCAGCGTACGATCCAGTCTATCAAGCGTAAGATGGGAACATCAGAGAAAGTAAAAATTGGTGATAAAGAGTATACGCCGCAGGAAATTTCCGCGATGATCCTCCAGAAGATGAAGGTTGACGCGGAGGCGTATCTTGGTGAAAAGATCTCAAAGGCCGTCATCACTGTCCCTGCTTATTTCAACGATGCCCAGCGGCAGGCTACAAAAGATGCCGGGAAGATCGCCGGCCTCGAGGTCCTGCGTATCATTAACGAGCCGACGGCAAGTGCACTCGCGTACGGTATCGACAAGGAGCAGGATGTCACCGTTCTTGTCTATGATCTTGGCGGGGGCACGTTTGATGTATCCACCCTCACGCTTGGCGATGGCGTGTTCGAGGTCAAATCCACCGCAGGCAACAACCATCTTGGTGGTGACGATTTCGACAAGCTCATCACGGACTACCTCGTGGATGAGTTCAGGAAGAAAGAGGGTATCGATCTCAAAAACGACATGTATGCCATGCAGCGCCTGCGCGATGCATCGGAGAACGCAAAGATCGAACTCTCCCAGCGCCAGTCGACCAACATCAACCTCCCCTATATCACGACTGATTCAGCGGGCCCCAAGTTCCTCAACATCGATCTTACCCGTTCAAAACTTGAGCAGCTGATCGGCGATCTCGTGGAATCCACCGTAGGGCCGGTCAATCAGGCACTGAGCGATGCAAAACTGACCGCAAAGAACATCGACCACGTGCTCCTTGTCGGCGGCTCGACCCGTATTCCGCTCGTTGTAGAGACGGTGAAAAAACTACTGGGCAAGGAACCAGACAAGGGAATTAACCCTGATGAGTGTGTAGCGCTGGGTGCCGCCATCCAGGGAGCCGTGCTGACCGGTGAGACCAAGGACATCGTGCTCCTCGATGTGACGCCGCTCACGCTTGGAATCGAGACACTGGGCGGGATTGCAACAAAACTTATCGAGCGCAACACCACGATCCCCACCCGGAAAAGCCAGATCTTCTCGACCGCAGCCGATGGCCAGACCAGCGTCGAGATCCATGTCGTTCAGGGAGAACGCGCCCTCGCAAAGGATAACTTCACCTTGGGTAAGTTCCAGCTGACCGGTATCCCGCCGGCCCCTAGAGGCATCCCGCAGATCGAGGTTACATTCGATATCGATTCAAATGGCATTATCCACGTGTCCGCAAAGGATCTCGGCACCGGCAACGAGCAGGCGATCTCCATTAAAGGAGACAAGAATCTCTCGGAAGAAGAGATCAAGAAGATGATGAATGCGGCAAAGCAGTTCGAGGCCGACGACAAGAAAAAGCGGGAAGAGATTGAGGTAAGGAATCAGGCAGACACGGCAGTCTTTACTGCAGAAAAGATGCTCAAGGAGAGTGGCGACAAACTTGAGGCGGCCGACAAACAGAAAGTCGAAGAAGGTGTAGCAGCTGTAAAGACCACTCTTTCCACCGACAACCCGGACGAGATCAAGAAGGCTATGGAGACACTCACTGAATCGGTCTACGCCGCGACCACGAAGATCTACCAGAAGATGCAGGCGGAGAATGCGGCAAAGCAGCAGGGCTCGCAACCTGACGGCAGTGCAGGAACCGGTGCCGGCCCAGCGTCTTCTGAAACGGAAAAGAAACAGGACGATAACGTCGTCAATGCAGATTACAAAGTCAAAGACGAGTGAGCATCCATGGGATCGGGCGATTATTACGAAAATCGCTTTTATTACACGTAGAGTATTAATTGAAAGAGCATGAGTATATAAAGGAATTAATCTGTGGTGTAGAATGGGTACATAGAATATTAATTCGAAGACCCTTTTTTAGTAACTTTGTCTTAAAACCGGCCTTCTTTTCGTTTGACCCATACTTTTACCCATCGGCAGGGACTTTTGCCAAAAGAAGTGCCTTGGCGGGGCTTTATTGACGGATAATTGCGGTTACAAAACGGCACGATCCCCGGGGGGTTGTAATTTCCCCCCAGGGAGTGTAAAAAATGCAGTAACGGTGGCGATGCAGGGGTTCATCGCGGGAAGGTACCGGCCCGCTCGCCCCCGGTTACTGTTTCGCTGGCTTGCCGGTGCAAGGGAGATGGTTCCGGAAGTCTATCCGGTTCGGGAATCTCCTGCCACAGTGCCTGCACCGAATCGGTTTTGCGGGCATTTACCGGTCTAACTCCGGGAAATCAGTCTTGCGAATCATCACGTCGTCCTCCGGGTTTGAACCCGGATGCCGGGGTTTGAGAATATTCTCATCAGCTGCGTCCTCCTCCATATCGAGATCGAATTTTGCATCGGTCTGGGCCCGTGATAGCATCGTGAGTACATCACCCCACAACACCAGTGTCGGAATCGCCCGGATATCCAGAGTCGACGGGAAATCCCGCAGTATCTGCCGGAGCTGGATTAGATCTCGTTCGCTGGCGTTGGGATGCTTACGATACCACCGGATTGCTCGCAGGACCTCACGGACACCCTTATTCAACTTTGCCCGTTCCATGTTCCGCGCCCCCTGTGGAATACCGCGAAGTTCCGGGTCGTCGTCTTTGTAGTATTTGAGGCCCGCGTATTGTGCCAGGGTTGCTTTTTGACCGTTCCTAAACCCTGCCTCAATCTCCTGAACA
>CAWDSU010000005.1:0-291000 GCA_963805035.1 uncultured Methanoregulaceae archaeon
AACAGAAACGCAAAATTGTCAAAGAGTTCACGAACACCCTTGTCTCGACGCTCGCGATCAACCCGGATCTCGTCACGATCATGATCGATGAGCACAGCCTCGAGGACATCGGCCATGGCGGCGTGCTCCGCTGTGACGAGCACTGACCCTCCCTGTTTTTCGTTAAAAAAATACCCGGGTTCTGCACCAGGTACGGGGAAGCAGATCCGGTATATTACTGCGTCCTTTTCCCGGTCTTACGCTCCTCGTAGGAGATCTGGGTGCTCCTCCCGGGCGTGAGTTGCTCCCGATCATCCTCCGCGTTCTGGAACCGTTCATCGAGGGGGATGCTGGAACTCCTCCCTTTGGTGAGTGTCCGCTCCTCTTCCCGGGAACTCCGGAACCGTTCGTCGAGCGGGATACTTGCACTCCTTCCTGCCGCGAGGGTCCGGTCTTCATCCCGGGAACTCCGGAACCGTTCCTCAAGCGGGATTGCCGTGCTCTGTACGCGTGCGCCGGGAAAGCCCCGGGGGAAGTCCCGCGGCGAATCCGCATCCGGGATAAAATCGATACCTGTATCGTCCCGTTTTTCCGCTCGTGCCGCCGGGCGGCGGCCGGGCGGGTTCTGTACATTCATATCCGGGCGCCCCTGAGCGCGTGCCGCCGGCATTCCCTGAGGCCCG
The DNA here is from genome assembly GCA_963805035.1 of uncultured Methanoregulaceae archaeon. Lineage (GTDB taxonomy): Archaea > Halobacteriota > Methanomicrobia > Methanomicrobiales > Methanospirillaceae > Methanoregula. The sequence goes on from CAWDSU010000005.1 coordinate 663, forward strand.
GCATTGTCATCGGACGTGTGCCGTGGCCCGGTGTACGCGAACCTGCTCCGGCCGGGTTCTCCTGCTGACCCGCCCCGGATCTTTGCTACCTGTTCGTCAATCTCCGCTTCTGTTTCGCAGGCGCTCTTTTCCGTAAACATCAGGAACTGGAGGAAGGCCTCGGGTTCGCGGAAGACTGATGCGTTGATCCTCTCGCATACCAGCTTCCGTTCAACGTCGCCGTACCACCCGCCGGAGCGGATGGTGATCGCCTCACCCCCGGGCTCAAAGACATAGACCCGCTCCACGCTGCCATCGCGCCCGAACGCGGTCTCGGCAACGCCGCTGCCTTCAAACGAAAATGTCTTCCCGACCGCACCGTAGTCTCCGCCTTCCCGCATCACGATCTGCCGGCCGCCGGCCTCGTACCGGAATGTCCGGGGCTGCTGCCCGAAGGAGAACGTCTCTTCGAGCATCCCGTAATTGTCGAACACGAACCGCCGGAGTATCTTTCCCGGTTGCGCAGGATCGTTCTCCGTCATCGTGTTGGAGGACGGATCGAACCGGTAAAGCCTGCGGGTGACATCGTGGCTGTCCAGAACCCGTACACCACTTACACCATAATGGTATACCCGGCTGATTGAATCCCGCTGGCCCCCGGTAAATTCAGTGATGACTGATTCTGTCATTCCCCTCTACCTCACGGTCTGCCTGATTTTTTAACGTTACTTCTTTTGCGCATAAAAGGATTGTTCTCATAAGGCAGGTGAACCGGTATAAGCACAGGTGCAGGTTTCGCAACCTTCATTCGTTCCTGCTGCGTATATTAACGGTATTATGGCAGATGCATTCCCGGGAACTTCCCCCTTACCGGAACCGGTACCGACACCCGTACCGGCGTCGGAACCCCTTCCGGTGGCGGAGCCGGAACTCCCCCCGTTCGAGCATGCCAAGACTCTGCATCTTGCAAAGTGGTCCACCCGGTTCTGGGCATGGCTCATCGATATCATTCTTGTTCTCCTTCTCCTGAATATTGTCGACTCGCTTATCTTTGGAGTAATCCATCCTTTTTGGGAGATCATGAAGGGGAGTGTAGTGGATCTCGGTGTCCATTCGCTCTTCTTCTTCCTGTACTGGACCATTTTTGAGAGTTACAAGGGACAGTCGATCGGAAAGATGGTGATGAACATCCGGGTCGTGAACCGCGATGGGACGCGGATTCACTGGGGAACTGCCGCGATCGAGAGCCTGGGAAAGGCGTTTATCCCTGTCCTCGCCCTCGACTGCCTGATCGGGTGGCTTGCGATGCCGCAGACCAAACTCCGGGTCTTCAACCGGATCTCCAATACGATTGTCATAAAAACCGATTACCGGGAGCCAGAAGGCATCCTGTACGTCAGGGAAAAGGAATAATCCGGGGGTTTCCGGTAGCAGACTTTTTTTGCGCCTGTCCCGGCGGTCTGCCCGAATCTATGTCCTTTCACCGGAAGAACAACCGAGGAGTGAGGAAGGGGAGTGTGCCCATCGTCCCGGGATACACCCTTGCGCCATACGGTGCTCTGCATAGCATTGAATTATCGCTCTCCCGATAAAACAGCAGGAACGCAGGGTCCTGCGCCACATACACCCTGTCAGGCCGTATCCACGGGAATATTCGATCGGATTCGTATGATTTATTGGTTCAGCCGCTGTACAAAAACAACATGCCCCTCGCATCAGAGCCGGTCAGGGACATCGCATCGATGTACCACCGTAAGGATGGCCAGGTACTGATCGAGATCAAACTGACCACGGTGATCCAGCTCTTCAACTCCTTTGATCCGGCCCCGTTCTACGAGAAGGAGATCGATACGGAAGCCGAACACTATATCGTGGATACGGTCCGGGATTTCCCGGCAAAGACAAAATTCAAGATCCACATTTACCTGCCCCCCGCCCTCGTTCTTAGTGAAGAGGCCCAAAAGATTATTCCTGCCATCCATAACCATTTCCAGTACAAGATGCTAGTTGCCGACCGTAAGTTCCGGGCGAGATTCCGGTTTGGCCGGATCACGCTCGCGATCGGGCTCTCGTTCCTGGCAGTCGCCCTTGTCTCCCGGCAGCTCGTAGCAACCATGGCCAACCATTTCCTGGCCGAGCTCCTGTCCGATTCGCTTTTGATCATCGGGTGGGCGGCGATGTGGGAGCCGATCACCGTGCTCCTCTATGAGCTTTGGCCGATCCTCCGGACGAAAAAGATCTATGAGAAAATCAGCACGATGGAGATCGATATCCTGCCCCTGCCCGGATGATCCATTTCTCCCGTCAGGCCGGTGGCAGGCGCCGCATGGGTACCGCGTTTGCACCCTCGAGATTGCCGCCGGCAAAATCGAACCGTGCCCGTATGCTCTCCGGCAGTTCCCGTTCGCTGATGGGTGTGAAACCAAACGAGGAATAAAAGGTGACCAGCGGCACGGTTGAGTGCATATAGAGCGTCGTGCCGCCGCACGCTGAAACGAGAGCCTGTACCGCCTTATGTGCATAACCCCGGTTCCGGAACCGTTCGCCGGTAAAGACGCCGTCAACTTCGAGGCCATCCGGGTGCCGCCGGCACCGGGCGACCGAGGCAAGCTCGCCCTCGACAAAAACCCCGAAGATGCGGTCGGCGTTCCGGTCGGCTTTCTGACGGTGGTATGCCCGCCATACCTCTTCAGCCCGGCCGAATTCACCTGGAGGGAGCTCGTGTGCCTCCACGTCCAGGTGGAGCAGGGGGTACCGGACGAGGAGGGGGCGTTGCACCCTGCCTGCCACAGCGGCCGCAGTCCTGCCGATCGGGATGCTTGTCGCATAATCCCCGCTCCCGAACCGGGGTATCAGGACAAGGGAGACGTCTTCTTTCTCTGCACATGCTGCAATCTCTGCTGCCGGGTCGCCGGACCGGATCATGGTCCGCACTCTTCTCTGGGGCAGGTTCAGCGCAGTTTTTGCCTCTTCCAGGTGTGCGGCGGCCTGCGCTTCCCGGTTCCCGATCCTCTCGCCCGGGGCTGGTGCAGGCAGCACGTGCATGAGGATGACCTCCCGTACAAGGGGCAGGTGGGACAGGAATGCGAGAACATCGGCAGTGGGTTTTGAGAAGTCGACCGGGCAGAGGATCCGGTAAAAAATATTCTGGCAGTATTTCTCCAGGTTCCCGGGGTCGGGTGCGTCCTCTCCCCGGAAATGCAGGACGAGCACATCGGTCGTGCCCGACTCGATCACCCCTTGTGAGACGGTCCCGAGGACCAGCGTGCGGAGCAGGTTCCTCCCCCGGGCGCCCATCACGATGAGCGACGCCCGTTCACGGGTGGCGGTCACGGTGATGCTGCGCACGATATCCCCGTATTCGCTCTGCACCACCAGTGTGCGGAGGGGGATACCGGGCGGCGCAAGAATGCGTTTTTTTGTTTCGAGCAGCCGGGCTGCCGCCGCCTCCTGCGTCTCGAATCCCCCGGTGATAACATGCAGGAGTAGGATCTCCTCCATGCCAGGAATATCGCCGATGCACTCCAGCACCCGGTCAGCGTGGCGTGAAAAATCCGTCGCAATAAGAACCCGCCTGAACATGGCCGCTCCGCATGGCTGTACCCGGACCACCGGGATGAGTGTACGCGGAACCGTTTGCAGCTCCCCGCTCATAATTGTTGTGAGGTGCCGGGGGGCCGTACTTCTGCCCATCTGCAGGGATAAATAAAAATGTATCAGATCTGGTCGATCTGCGGCATGAGGCGCTGCTCAATCTGCTTCCGGCAGGCATCGCAGAAACTCTTCTTTTTCCCGTTCAGCTCATCAAGCGTGTCCGGGCAGAACATGATGCACTCGCGGTCGGGGCAGTGGACAAGCCCCATCAGGTGGCCGACCTCGTGCGCCCCTTCCTTGACGATCCGGTCGATCAGGTCGTCGTCGCATGCGTCAAGCCCGTAATATTCGTTTGCAAGCCGGGCCGTGGAGACAACTGCAATCCCTGTGGATTCCCTTGCAAGGCCGAAAAGGGCACAATGGCCGCAGTTGAAGAGATCCTGGCTGACCACAAGAAGGATGGGATCGGACATACGGTGCTGGTGTTTGTATACCTCGAGGTGGTCCAGCTGAGCCTGGGCATCGATCTGCTTTCGCGCGTTCACAAAACCCATGATCCGCACCGGGTTCGCAACAACGAGGGCATGCAACCCGGTGACTGCCGAGATCATCCGTTCGACCGGCAGCTGCAGGCCTTCCGGAGAGAGCTGATCCCAAAAAATATGGAGCCGCATCGCTCAATTCTATTGGATGGACGGCTATAAACATATTGAGCACTGCTGCGGCTCATATATCGCATCCCACTACCGCAACCCCATCGAGATCGGGATAGGGAACAACCCTGAGGCCGCGCGGTGCGTGCATGAAGCGGGGATCCGCGTGCGGGCCACCGATATCCGCGCGTGCCAGCTGCCGCCCTGGCTTCCCTTTGCCTGCGACGATATCTTTTCGCCCGACCTGTCCTGCTACGCAGGTGCCGACGTCCTGTATGCCGTGCGCCCGGCAGAAGAGATGATCCCCCCTCTGATCGCGCTCGCCCAAAGGCTCGACTGCGATCTCGTGGTTTACCATCTCGGGTTTGAGTCCTACGGGACCGGCGGGACGGTCATCGACTGCGGCGTGCCGCTCCACCGTTATTACCGGCGGGGTCAGAACCCGTCAAAGAGCGTGGACTGATTATGGGATCCCGGTTTCCTGTCGGACGGATCCGGTACCGGCGGGGGCACGGGCGCCTGCTCTTCCGGTTGTTTCACCGGCCGGGTCTCTGTCGGTTCGGGCCCCGAGGCCATGGCCGGATCCCGGTCCCCGGCGGAAGCATTCGTTCTGGTTTTCCTGCCCTTTTTCTTCTGCTCCAGTTCCTTATCGCGTTCCGTTTTTGTTACTGCCCTGACGATCTCCTGCGCCCGGGCCCGGTCGTTTAAGAAAAAGTTGAGACCGTCCGCGTCCAGCATCAGCTCGCGGGTGAAGGTCCCGGGGTCGAGCTCCACGAGAAGGGCGATGGTGCCCAGATAGTTCTCGCGCAGGGTGGCCTGCGGGAGCTGCATGGCGGCCGCAAGGCGCGAGAGTACGGAGAAGCGGATCGCCTTCTGTTTTTTTGCCGTGGACATCTTCTGCCAGCGCTCGGGCGGGAGGATACGGGCATGGATGCCTTTTCCCCCGGCCGCATCGGCGACCCCGAGGAGCATCACCGCCGTCGCATACCGCCAGAGCGTGTGGTACTGGCGCCGGTAGGTATATCCGATGTACTCGTCGGCACGGGCAAGGGAGCGGTAGGCCCGTTCCACGGCGCCGGGATCGGCAATAGTATGCGCATTTCCCTCCACCCACTGCTCGATAGTTTCCGGTGTATCATCGACATCCCATGATAATTTCATCAGCTCCTCATCAGAAGTCTTTGAAAACACCGCCGAAACAAGCGAGAAGATCGAGACCCGGTCATCTTTCTGGGAGGTATGCACCTGTTCTCCGCCAAGCGATTCGCGGCCGATGGCTGACGCATACAGCATGTTCACGGCCGACCTCATGTCCCCGCTGGCACTTTCGGCGATCTCATGGACCGCCGCATCCGAACAGGCGATCTTCTCGTTTGCACAGATATATTTGAGCCTTGGTGCGATCGACCGGGCCGGGATTGCCCTGAACTGGACCGGTTCGCAGCGCAGCCGGAGCTCCGGGGCAAGCCCGTAGAGATCGTTCGCGATCAGGATCATGGGCTGCCGGGCGTTTTTTATGCACTCGATGATCGCCCTCGCCCCGCCCCGGTCGGCGGTCCCCTGCAGGTTGTCGGCCTCGTCCATCACGATGAGTTTTCTCGAAGAACCCGTCAGGCTCGCCGTGGTGCTGCCGGTGCCGGCGATCCTCTCTATCACGGCGGCCGTCCTCTGGTCGCTCGCGTTGAGCTCGATCAGATCCCAGCTCATATCCCGGGCAAGCGCGTAGACGCTTGACGTCTTGCCGATACCGGGCTTGCCGTACAGGATAAGGGGTTTTGACCGGGACGTCCACGACCGGGCCCAGTCGGCCATCAGGCGGACTGCGGTCGTATTGCCGACGATATCCGCGAGGTGTTCCGGCCGGTATTTCTCTGCCCACTCCATACCAGAGGAGTCGACCCCCTATCAAATAAATTATCTCTGATGAGGCCACACATAGCGTACAGCAATCTATCCAGCGGTGCAGACCCGGGTGAAAAGAGTGGTTTCTGACTGTTCCACAACAAAGATCGCGCACGTCGTCAGGGAATATGAAGGCGTAAAGCGGAAGCATGCCATCGGAGAGATGGTCAAGGCCCTCAGGATCGATGCACCCCATGTCGTCGCCTCATTTGGCGAGGATGCGGCAGTCATCGAGCACAACGGCGAGGCGCTGCTCCTCGCGGCCGATGGCATCTGGAGCCGGCTCATGGAGGCAGACCCGTACTGGGCCGGTTACTGCTCGGTCCTCGTCAACATCCATGATATCGCCGCCATGGGCGGAAAGCCGATCGCGATGGTGGATGTCTTCTCGATGCCAAAGGACACCCATACCCACGAGCAGGTGGTCAGGGGGATGCATGACGCGTCCGCGCAGTTCGGCGTCCCGATCGTCGGCGGGCATCTCCATCCCGATGCACCGTACAGCGTGATCGATGTCTCGATCCTAGGGTCCGCTCGGCTCGACGCGATCATCTTTTCCAACACCGCACAGGTGGGCGATCGCATCATCGCTGCCATCGATCTCTCGGGGCGTGTCCACCCGTCCTGTGCACTCAACTGGGACTCGGTGACCATGAAGACGGCTGCACAGGTGCGTGCGCAGATTGCGCTCCTTGAAGAGATCGGCCGTGAGCACCTGGTCACCGCAGGAAAAGATATCAGTAACCCCGGCCTTATCGGGACGATCGGGATGCTTCTGGAAGTGAGCGGGAAAGGGGCCGAGCTCGACCTCGGCCGCGTCCCGAAGCCGGACCTTGCGGCAAACCAGATGACCTTCGAACAGTGGGTGAAGATGTACCCCGGGATGGGTTTTGTCCTGACTGCACGGGAAGAACACGTCGATGAGCTTGTCAGGCGTTTTGCGGCCGTCGGCATGACCGCACAGGTGCTCGGTACCGTGGATGCCACGCGCGAGCTCAGGATCCGGTATGACGGGGACGAGGCGCAGGTCTTTGATTTTATCAAAAACGGGATCACCTGCCTCCCCCCCGGTGAGATGCCATGCAGGCCGCAGTAAAGAAAATCGGTATTGGTATCGGTTCCGATGCGGAAAAGGTCGTCGAAAGCGCGTGCCGCGCCGGCGTTTCGTGCGATATTATCTGTTACACGCGTCCGGGTACCGTAAAGGTGTCTCCCGGCTGTTCCCGCGTGCGTATAGCGGAGAGCGAAACACCCGAGGCGATGCTCGTTTCCGACCTGATGACGGGTGGTATCGATGCGGCGGTCCGGGGCTCGCTTCCGGCAAACGCCACCCTGCAGGCACTCAAGGCGGCCGCAGGGGTCGATCACCTGGAGCGGATTGCACTCCTGGAGACGGCGGGCGGGAAAAAATTCCTGTTTGCTCCCGTGGGTATCGATGAAGGGTGGACAGTCGCCGACAAGCTCGCGCTCGTCCGGAAAGGCAGGCTGGTTGCCCGCCGGTTCGGCCTGTCAGAGAAAGTGGGCATCCTCTCGGGAGGGCGGTTCGGGGATGTCGGCCGGGATGCACGGGTGGACCGGAGCATGGCCGATGCCGAGCTCGTCGCACGGCTCGGCGATGCAGTACACTACGAGATCCTGATCGAAGATGCGATCGAATCCTGCGGCCTGATCATCGCGCCGGACGGGATATCCGGTAACCTGGTCTTCCGTACGCTCGCCTTTCTCGGAGCCGGGCACGCACATGGGGCGCCGGTCGTAAATATCGATAAAATTTTTGTGGATACCTCGCGCGCCTCACCGGATTACACGAATGCGCTATTGCTCGCAGCATCATTGCTGGAATAAATTTTAATCGTTTAAAACGCCTTTTTTTAAAAATTAAACCGAATTATGCCAATAAAAAATATTCTGCGACATTCTGGAGCGCGTTTTGCCAGAAAGGTTCGGCACGCCTTCCGATATCGTTTTACTAATCAAAATGGGGGATTTTCCCAAAAAGTTTTTATACATACCAATATACTTTCTTGTTGAGGTAAGAAAAATGGCAGATTTACCAATCGCAGCAGTTGTACGCATTGCAAAGAAGAACGGAGCCGAAAGAGTAGGCAGCGATGCAGCCGAGGCACTCGTGGTAAAAGCTGAGAAGTATATCTCCCAGCTCACGAAGGAAGCAAACAAGCTCGCAGAGCACGCGGGAAGAAAGACGATCAAGAAAGAAGACGTTGATCTCGCATCAAAGTCCAACTGATCAACTCTTTTTTTCCAAAACATTCCCGTATATCCGGGAAGGATCGTTCCCGGTATATCCGCTTTCCCGAGCGACGGCCTTTTTTAATTGTCAGGTCTCTTCCCGGGCATTATTTAGATCTGCCACCCGTTATTCCCGTCATCGGGCGTTATGCACCACCCGGTAAACGAAAAGGGCCTGATCGTGCAGGGGATTTGCTCCCGCGTCTGCATACCTGTGCCTGACAAGTCTTTTACCCTGCATGGATCAATCTCCTTTGAAGAACACCGGCATGCATGAGATCTGTCCGCACTGCGGTAAGGAATCAAACGAGGATGCCCCGCGGTTTTGCAGCGGATGCGGGGCCCGTATGGACGGGAAAACCCCGGCCGGGTACCGGGATATTCCGCCCCGGTGCGGGAGCAGAAGAACCGGTTGATCGCAGGCGCCTGCTCGTCCGTTCTTCCCGGCCTCGGGCAGGTATACAACGGGGAAACCGCAAAAGGGTTTGCCATCTTTATCCTTACTCTCGCGGGACTGGCTCTTCTGCTGATCCCCGGCCTTATCGCGTGGCTCTATGGGATATACAATGCGTACACGACAGCGGGGAAGATGAACACCGGGGAGATCCCGTTCCGCGAGACCCGGATGCTCCACGTGGTCCTGTTTATCGTGTTCGCTGTTGCCGTGATCGCTGTCACACTCCTGGTCCTCATCTACCTGGTTATCGATCCCCTGATGTCACAGATGGGCACGCTCGACACCGGCAGTTTCAACCAGCTGCTTGGTTCCGGCGGATCGATCTGACCGGCGCGGACCGGAATGCAGGCTGCGTGCCACGACCTTTCCCAGAAAGAGGGCATTTTTCTTTGCCGAAAACCGGGATCTCCGGACGGTTTATATCCCGGTTTTTCAAGGAAGGAACATGTTTCCCCCTCGGGCGTGCCCTGACCCCGGGTATACCGTGCACGTGAGCCGCCGGGCTGATGACACCTGCACCGGATACAGCGATGAAAATGACGGTCAGCAAAAGGCAGCAGACAGGTCAGCCGGCACTCCCGGTACCCGGCACAGGAAAATAACGCCCGGGCCACAGTGCATTTCGGTGTATTTCATAATAACGGGACGAGATATACTATGAGTACCGAACAACACCGGACAGTCAGATCGAGGCCACCTTGTACCGCATTCTCTACGTCGATGATGAATCCGGCATGCTTGAGATCGGCAAACTCTTCCTTGAGCGGAGCGGGCAGTTCAGCGTAGACACCATTACCTCAGCCCCGGCTGCACTTACTCTCCTGAAAATAAAGACCTACGATGCCATTGTCTCTGATTACCAGATGCCGGAGATGAATGGTATCGAATTCTTGAAACTGGTCAGGTTATCCGGTAATTCCATACCATTTATCCTCTTCACCGGGAGAGGACGCGAAGAAGTTGTCATCCAGGCGTTAAACGAAGGGGCAGACTTTTATCTCCAGAAAGGGGGGGAGCCGGTCTCGCAGTTCACCGAGCTCTCCCATAAGATCCGCCAGGCTGTCATCCAGAAGGAGACGGAGATCGCCCTGTCGAATTCGGAACGGCGCCTGGCAGACATCATCAACTTCCTGCCGGATGCCACCTTTGCCATCGATACTGACGGGATCGTGATCGCATGGAACCGGTCAATCGAGGAGATGACCGGCATTCCGGCTGCAGACATCCTTGGCAAAGGAGAGTATGAATATGCAATCCCCTTCTACGGGAACCGCCGTCCGATCCTGATCGACCTGGTATTTGAACCGGATGAAAAAATTGCCGGTTATTATAGCAGTATCTTCCGGGAGGGCAATTCCCTCTCCGCGGAGACCAACCTCATTCATCCGAAGGGAAATCGCATCGATGCGCTCGTCAAGGCAAGTCCGCTTTACAACAGAGGGGGGAATGTCACCGGTGCGATCGAATCAATCCGGGACATTACCGGGCGCAAGAGGGTGGAGGAGGCGCTGAGGGAGAGCGAGGAGAAGTACCGGCTCGTGGTTGAAAATATCCATGACGCGATCTATATCTTCCGGTCCGATCAGATACTCTTCGCAAACAGCCGGGCCTCGGATCTCACCGGTTACCCGCACAAAGAACTTATGGAAATCCGGCTCTGGGACCTTGTGCACCCGGATGACCGGGACAGGCTTATAGAAAGTTACCGGAAAAGTTTTTCCGGAGAAGAGGTCCCGTCAGAGTATACGGCCAGGCTCCTGACCCGGGATGGCATTTCGCGGTCCTGCGAATTTTTTGTGGACACTATCATGTACCAGGGAGCTCCGGCAATCCTGGGGATTGCACGCGATATTACCGAACGGAAAAAGGCCGATGAAACCGTGCGGGAGGCGAACAGGAAGCTCGCCCTCCTCACCACCATCACGCGGCATGACATCAACAACCAGGTTCTGGCTTTGAACGGTTTTATCGCGTTACTTCACGAGAAAGTGCCTGATCCGGCTCTTGAAAATTATTTCACATGGATTACGCAGGCAATTGCCCGTATTTCCTCTACGATCCAGTTCACCAAAGCGTATAGTACAGTCGGGGGAACAGATCCCCAATGGCAGGACATACGCGCTCTTGTGGAAACTGCAGCAACGCAGGTTCCCCTCAGGACGGTCATCGTGATAAACGATCTCCCCCCCGGAAGAGAAGTGCATGCTGACCCGCTGGCCGTCAGGGTTTTTTATAACCTGATAGAGAATTCGGTGCGGTATGGCGGGAAGATTACCACCATCCGGTTCTCACTGGAGGAATGCGATGGCTCGTGTATCATTGTATGTGAAGACGATGGCGAGGGTATCCCTGCCTGAGGATAAGGAGCGGATTTTCGAGTGGGGCTTTGGGAAGAACACCGGGCTTGGCTTAGCCCTTTCCCGGGAAATTCTTGGTATCACCGGCATCACCATCCATGAGTCCGGCTCGCCGGGCAAGGGGGCAATGTTTGAGATCACGGTGCCGCCCGGCTCATTCCGTACATAAACCACAGGCCCCTCATTGCGTTCCTGCGGGCATCTCCCCGGACTGGATGGGAAAAAGGTCGATCACGGGATATATTCCCGCCCGGCGTCCGTCAGCGAGTAGATGATCCAGTTGCCATGATATTCGCCTTCAATCAGGCCGCTTTCTTTCAAAATATTCAGGTGGTAGGAGAGTCTGGGGCCGGCAAGGTGCATGAACCGGTTGATGACGCAGACACAGAGCGGCTGGTCTTTGAGAAGGTAGAGGATCGTGAGGCGCAGAGGATCAGAGAGCGCGTGGTATCTCCTGCTCTGCTCAATGAGATCCTTTTCTTCCGGGATATGCCGGGAGAGAATTTCAACTCCTCCCAGACGTTCAATGGTCTCAAGGCCCACATCGGGATTCGTGGCCGCTCTCTTTTGGGGTCCGGGTTTTTGCGGGCTGCACCAGGAACTTTTTGACAATTTCATTTCAAGATAATATGAAATGCCAACGTATATACGCTTCACCCGCAGAGAATATTTCAACAAAATTTGAAATGCCGTGACGTACTATGACGAACATACCACCCGGCCTCAACCCCAAGGGAACCCCGATGAGCGAACCGCCCGGGGAAAACTCCCTGCAATGCTCCTCTGGGGGTGTCCAAAAAGAGCCCGCATCCGCAGGGTGCTGCACCGGAAATACCGGCCCGGCACCGGAAATCCGTACCGCGACATCCATAATCACACCTGCCAGCCGGTGGGATCACTTCGCTGCCCGGTGGGGGATCAACCGTATGGGGCACACTGTTGCTCCGGGCCTGTACCGGCTCGGCCACCCGAAAGCAGATTCCCCGGTCTTTGCGTCCGCGAACTATACGCTCAGCTTTGATGCGCTCCGCTCGGCTCTTGCCGGTACTGACGCATATATCCTCGTGCTGGACACGAAGGGCATCAACGTCTGGTGTGCTGCGGGCAAAGGCACGTTCGGGACGGAAGAACTGGTCCGGCGTATCGAAATGGCAGGGCTTTGTGCAATCGTCTCGCACCGCAGGATCATCCTCCCGCAGTCGGGGCGCCGGGTATCTCTGCGCATGAAGTATCGCGCCGGTCCGGGTTCTCGGTCGAGTACGGCCCGGTCCGGGCCCGGGATCTGCCGGCCTACCTCGCCACGCACACGGCAACGCGGGAGATGCGCACCGTCCGGTTCACCCTGGCCGACCGGCTCATCCTTGCTCCCGTGGAACTGGTGCATATCGCCCTGCCCGCACTTGCAGCGGCGGTCATCCTCTTCATCCTTGCCGGCCCGGTGGCGGCTCTTGCAGCGGTCGCCGCAGTTCTCGCGGGAACCGTTCTCTTCCCGGCCCTGCTGCCTGCCATCCCGACACGGGATTTCAGTACGAAAGGATTCTTCCTCGGGGCAGTCGTCGCGATCCCGTTTGCGGCAAGCTTTGCCCTGGCACCCGGAATGTCCGGTATCGCGCAGGTCATCGCGGTGCTTGTACCGTTCCTTCTCATGCCGGCCGTAACCGCGTACCTCGCCCTCAACTTCACGGGCTCGACTACGTTTACCTCCCGGACAGGAGTGAAAAAAGAGATCTTCCGGTACGCGCCGGTGATGGCGCTGATGGCCGGTGCCGGGACGATCCTCGGGATCGCGCTGGGAATCCTCCGGGTCATGGGGGTGGCCTGATGCCTGACTCCTACGCAGAGAACACGCTCCGGTATTTCCCGGACCGGTGCATCAACTGCCGGCGCTGCACGCAGGTCTGCCCCCACGGGGTTTTTGCCGAAGGCGCTGAACGTGCGGTGCTCGTTCATCCCCGGGCCTGCATGGAGTGCGGAGCGTGCGCGAAGAACTGCCCGGTACAGGCAATTGAGGTGCAGAGCGGTGTCGGGTGCGCATGGGCGATGATTGAGGCAGCACTCAGGGGAAAGGACATGGACAGCGCCGAATGCAGCTGCGGGGGACCGGAGAGTTCCTGCTGCGGTGGCGAGACAAAAAATGAGCCATGTTCGTGCGGGGATGACAAAAGGGATCGGTAGTGACCGTATATTTCATATGTATCCATTATCCATGAACGAACATACAGTTTTTCCGCTGGGATCAACGGTTTAGGCCGTGTCTCTCTCCCTACTGACCGCGTGCATTGGGGCGGGGGCGCTCTGAGCGGTTCCCCGGTATTACACCTGTACGGAAATCCTGACATTTTTACGTAAGGGTAATACAGCACCATCGCAACCGGGGCGCCACAGCGGCGGGGCGAAGCCCTTGGAGCGTCACATGATTCCTGATGGTGTTTACAGATCAAAAACTGTATTTTCCCTTTTTTAGTGCTCATCGCACCGGAGCACACCGGCATGACCGATGTCTTCGAGACTGTGCTCGTCGATCATGATCGTGACAAGGTCAGGGTCGATCTTCAGCGTCGAGACAAGGGTGTTCGTGAACTCTTTGACAATTTTGCGTTTCTGTTCTGTTGTCCAGCCTTTGCGAACTTTGAGAATAACGACGGGCATTGGAGCACCTTGGATTAGAATATCCAACAGGATGCTATTTACTCCCTCGTATCGGATCCGGCTGCATAACGCGGGCTGTACCCATTTTTGCGCACGCGGATCTTTATTAATTGCGCTCCGATTGCTGCTTAACTCAATATAAACTCCCGGTTTTCTCTTCCGGGATTTATTCAGCCAGGCCCTTCCCCTTATGCATACTATGCTGATCTGTCCACCTCACCCCAAAAAACCGGAGAGGTTAAAAAGACGTCTTCCCGGCCCGGATGAACCAGCCGGGCGCCGGGGAACGGGAGAGCAGAAGGACACCATGAGAAAGCAACGGTAAAGGTACATTTTTTGTACCTTGAGAAAACGCGAATCTGCAGCCCGGATTGGTAGAAGAATCCTGAATCGATTCCCGTTTCCTCCAAAAACCGGTTCATAATCAAAGCAGATTATCTCCCCAGACCAATGTTCAGGATGTCAAAGGGGCCTCTAGTGACCGTAAAAAAACAAAAAGGAGGAATGAACCATGAGTGAAAAATCCAAACAGAAGACTGAAAAGACAACACCGGGCCCTGCCGGGTCCGGTGAACCGGGAACCGGCCCGGCAATCCCGGTGGCAGAAGAACAACGGGCAGTAATACGGAAAAGTCCCGCACCGCGTCTCACCGAACGGGCTACGGCCCTCCGGGGGCAGGGCATCGGGCGGCCACCGGCACCAAAGAGTGTAGTCCGGCGCCAGACGCAGGGAGATATATTCGGGAAGGACCCCGAGATCCCGTACGTGAAGTTCGAGGCTGCAGCCCGCGACCTGGTCTGCTCGCTCATGGAGCGGCAGGACCGGATGAACGAGGAGATCTTTTACCGGATCAACGACCTTGGCTACCGGCTCGAAGATCTCGAAGAAGACCGGCAGGGAAACGGGGGCGGGGAATGACCCGGGGACGGCGCCCGTTAAGGGCGCTTACTGAGGCGGTGGAGATCGCCGGCCGGCGCGGCAGCGTGGAGAACGTTACCGGCCGGCGGGGCCATGCCTTTGATTTCATTATCATCGAAAACTTCAGGGTCGTGTTCGTGAAAGTGAAGCGTTCGCAGACTTTGTTCACGTACCCCCGTGAGGCCCTCTTCAGATACGAGCGGGAGATCGCAAGCCTTCACCGCGTGGCCCTGACTCTGGTAACGGCCCGGGAATTCTGGGTCCGGTCCCCGGCCGGGGAGTGGCAGTATTTCCTCATCCGGCACGATTCAGTGATCGAAGTACAAGCCGACGGGATGTACATCCCCCGTGAAGCACTCCCCATCGAGACGGTGGACCTGTCCGGTACTTCTGCTGACAAGACCAACGATCCGGCATCCCCATCGGAAAGCGGAGAGTAACTCCCCTTTTTTGTCCGGGAGAAAAATCCTATCCACACCACGATCACCCCCTTGCGCCAACCCTCCCCCCCATGGGAGCGGGGGCGCTCTGAGCGATTCCCTGGTATTTACTGTACGGGAACCCGCCTTTTGCGTATGGGTAATACGGCATCATCGCAACCGGGCGCCACAGCGGCGGGGCGGAGCCCCCGGAGCGTCCTCATAGCAACTATTGAGTCCTCCCGGACATGGTTGATAGCCCCCTCATGAAAGGGTATCTCCAGAGGGGGGATCCGGACCCTGTACGGGCTCCGATTACCCTCTTTTCAATCAATTCCCTGCAAAAATGGGTACACTTTTACACACTTTTTCCGGATATGCAATTTCCGCGAGAGTCTGGCAAAACCGGGCATTTTACGTGGCGCTGTAAAACGCTAATGTACACTATTGGGAGGCAAAAGTAGGAGGATGGTATGGGATAGGAGGGTCAACGTGAGAGGAATAGGGGTTTTGGGAAGGGGGTTTGAATCGATTCAATGAAAACAGGATCCCCCCATATTAAGAGGCCATCCTAGTTTCATAAAATTAAAGCTCCTCCTTGGCACAAATATCTTAAATAACGATTGGTCCTTTAGGAAAATTGTCATCGTAACGGATTTCAAAGTACCTTGTAAAATCACAAGATATTTGCTTGAATAATACTTCATTCGTTAAAATGAACGCTGGCACAGTCAAGTGATTTTGATTCAGGATCTCAACGAGTGACCTCACTTCATCAGAATTTTTATCTTTTAATGTCGAAAAAACCAATAAATCAACATGTATTTTCTCTGAAATTTTTAACAGATTTAAAACTTGTTTTTCGTCGAATCCACGATCTGCTTTTACCTCTGCCAATCCTATTTTTCGACCAAAATTAAAGATAATATCTATTTCCCCAATTAAAGTTTCTTTATCGTCAAACAATTCATAATCAAAAATGAATTTTTTACCGCCAAATCTCTGCCGATTTAGAACATTTAAAGTTAATAAAACGGGTAAAACTCCTTGATCAGTAGCATTGATCAACAATTCATTTAACTTCAATGAATCTTCTTCAACTTTATTTATATCACAAATGGGCATTGATAATGACGTATTGCAACAATAACAAGATATGTGATCATCAAGTTTTGATAAGGGATACCAGAGGATTTGGTTACACAAGGGACAGATTATTTTCTTTCCCCTTAGTAAAATATTTAAATCATATAGTTTTTGAATTTTCTCATAGAATATCTCGCTTTTTTTAATATGAATTCCTAACTTTGATTCAATTTGACTTACTTGAATAAACATTTGAGAGTAAATTGTCGTAACTTTATCCATATTTTTTATTAGTAAATGTCGGATCTCATCATCATCAAGATCAAAATTTATTTCTTTCATAATTTCCTTAACTAATCTTTCAATTCTTTTCGGAGAAAATTTTACAACCAACTCAAAAATTAAGGGATCAGTTAATAGATCAATATTTTCTGGACTGTTGAACAAAGAGATAACTTGATTAATGACTTGAGTATTTTTTGTCTCTTTTATCACAATATCTCGTTCATTAAAAAGGGTTCGAAATATCTCATCCGGTCGTGGGATAGTAATTTCTGCTAATAATGAAGAGTCGTCTAAATAACTAAATTCAGAAAAATAACTAATTAATCCTCTCGAACTCATCCTGGTAAAATGTTGAGGTTCAAATTCAGGACGTTGATCAAACAATTTTCCTAATTTCAAACTTTTAGGTAAATACGATTCCCCCAGTCCTCTTATTTCAATTGCTAAATTAACATTATACCCTACCTTTGAAAACAATTTTGTTTGAGGATGAATGATTCTTACTTTTCCTGAATCATTTATACAGTTCTGAATGAAATCAAATGATTTCCAACCATTTTCAATTGTATGAAAATAATATCTTGTCCCATCAATCTCTGAACATAAACAATTTTTTGCTTTAATTATCGATCGAATCTCATCTGATTTTTCTTTATCCAACAAACAGTAATATTTAAAATCCTTTAAGCAATATGTCTGGAAAAAATCATCAAACATTTCAATAGGTAGCCAAATATTAGTCGAAAATGGATATGTTGCTCGAATGTTCCAAAAGTAAACGTAATTGCTTATTTTATTGGAACCTATTATTAGGGTGGGATCTGAATGAAAATAATTTTCCTTATTGTTATTTTTTGTGTAAACACTTGTTGAAATTGAGACCCTTGACAAAGCATTAGAAATCTTAACTAGGGTATTTCCATATTTTAATAATGGATCAAACAAATGAAGATTTCCGATTCCGGGATTAATCTGCTTTATTGTTCGAGTTTTAAAGAAATCGTTTTCCTCCCAATCCGTTTGGAATTTCTCGCCCAGAATTCCAAAATTTAATGCTAAAAAATGATGAACGGCGTCATCACTTATAGTAAAATTTACTTCGATTTCTTTTATTTCATTAAAAAATGATAAAATGTTATCAGGGATATTATCAAAAATTCCCAAGGGGGTTGCTATTGAGATATATCGAAAATTAGGATTTTTCCCGTCGAGCACCTTTGTTTTAAAAATTTTCTCTAACTGTATATTTTCACATTTTGAATAATTTATAATTAGATCTGGATCGTGTTCATTTACAAAATTGATTGTATTTTCAGAGAACAATGATTCATCATTTAAAAGAATTAAATTATAGAAACCACCGAGTTCTTCGGTATAATTTTGTATGATTTTAAAAAATAATGGGGGATCATTATCAATAATAGACAATTTTTTTATTGGTCTTACCGTTGAAACAATTGTTTCAATTTGTGGCATAGGCAGACTGTTAGTAAGTAAATATTTATCCATTTCTAATTGGTTTTTCCGCATTATAGGCAACAATCAAATACATCTTCTGTTCACTTTCATGCCCCGAACTGAACCGCTTTATATCCCGGAGCTGAAGTCTCTGAGTACGTATCCATGAAGAACATCATCATCAAGGGTGCCCGCCAGCACAACCTGAAAAATATCAATGTCGAGATCCCGCGCGACAAGCTTGTCGTGATCACCGGGGTCTCCGGCTCCGGCAAATCGACGCTCGCGTTCGATACGCTCTATGCCGAAGGCCAGCGGCGGTACGTCGAGTCGCTCTCCTCCTATGCCCGCCAGTTCCTTGGCATGATGCAGAAGCCCGACGTGGATTCCATCGAAGGGCTCTCGCCCGCCATTTCGATCGAGCAGAAGACCACGTCCAAGAACCCCCGCTCGACCGTAGGGACGACGACCGAGATCTACGATTACCTCCGGCTCCTCTTTGCCCGGATCGGGACGCCGTACTGTCCCGAGCACAATATCCCGATCGCCGCCCAGAGCCCGGACCGGATCGCCGACCAGATCGCCGCCGAGCACCCGGGCATGGTCACGGTCCTTGCCCCGATTGTCCGGCAGAAGAAAGGGACGTACCAGCAGCTCCTCAAGGATTTGAACAAGGAAGGCTACGCCAGGGTCCGGTTGAACGGGAAGATCATCCGGACCGATGAGGAGATCACGCTTGACCGGTACAAGAAACACGACATCGAGGTCGTGATCGACCGGCTCGAAACCACCGACCGGTCCCGGCTGGCCGAGGCGGTCGAGAACACGCTCAAAAAGTCCGAAGGGCTCGTGCTCGTGGCCGACGAGGAGGGGAAAGAATCGACCTACTCCTCGCTTTTGGCCTGCCCGGTCTGCGGCCTCGCATTCGAGGAACTCCAGCCGAGGATGTTCTCGTTCAACAGCCCGTTCGGCGCCTGCGAGGAGTGCCACGGCCTCGGGGTCAAGATGGAGTTCGACGCCGACCTCATCATCCCGGACAAGGACCGGTGCATCGCGGACGGTGCAGTGGCGCCGTACCGGAACCCGATGGACGGCTTCCGGGGCCAGTACCTGGCAACGGTCGCAAAGCACTTCGGCTTTTCTGCCCTTACCCCGATAAAGGACCTGGACGAGCGGCAGTTCAATGCGCTGATGTACGGTTCAAGCGAGAGGATGCACTTCTCGATGAGCATGAAAAACGGCGACGCCCAGTGGTCGCACAACGGCGAGTGGGAAGGGCTCCTCCCCCAGACCGCCCGGCTCTATTCGCAGACCCAGTCCGAGTGGAGGAAACGGGAACTGGAGAACTACATGCGGGTCTTTCCCTGCCCGGCCTGCAAAGGAAAACGGCTCAAGGAGAAGGTGCTCGCCGTCCGGATCAACGGCAAATCGATCATCGATGTGACCGATCTCTCGGTCACGGCCTGTCTTGGATTCTTCTCCGGTCTCCGGCTCACCGGGAAAGAGGAGGGGATCGCCCGGCAGATCATAAAAGAGATCCGGTCCCGGCTCGAATTCCTGGAAAAGGTCGGCCTCGGGTACCTCACGCTCTCCCGGAATGCCGGGACGCTCTCGGGAGGGGAGGCGCAGCGGATCCGGCTTGCCACCCAGATCGGCTCGAACCTGATGGGGGTGCTTTACGTGCTCGACGAGCCCTCCATCGGGCTCCACCAGCGGGACAACCGGAAGCTGATCGGGACCCTGCGGACGCTCCGCGATATCGGGAACACGCTGATTGTGGTGGAGCACGACGAGGACATGATCCGTTCCGCCGACCACGTGATCGATATCGGGCCCGGCGCCGGGCTCCACGGGGGAGTGATCGTGGCGGAAGGCACGCCGCAGCAGATCGAGAAGAACAGGAAGTCCCTCACCGGC
Organism: uncultured Methanoregulaceae archaeon; assembly: GCA_963805035.1. Taxonomy (GTDB): domain Archaea; phylum Halobacteriota; class Methanomicrobia; order Methanomicrobiales; family Methanospirillaceae; genus Methanoregula. The sequence continues at coordinate 20,588 of CAWDSU010000005.1, forward strand.
CAGTACCTCGCCGGGAAAAAGAAGATCGATGTGCCATCCGGGCGCCGGAAAGCGGCGAAATACATCACGGTCAAAGGCTGCCGGGAGAACAACCTCAAGAATATCGATGTGAAGATACCGATCGGCCTCTTTACGGTCGTGACCGGGGTCTCGGGCTCGGGCAAGTCCACGCTCGTCTACGACACGCTCTACAAGGGAATGATGCAGAAACTGCACGGCTCGCGGGAGCAGGCCGGGGCGCACAAGGAGATCGTGTTCGATACCGAGATCGACAAGGTGATCGTGATCGACCAGAGCCCGATTGGCAGGACACCGCGCTCGAACCCGGCGACGTACACCAAGGTCTTCGACGAGATCCGCACGGTCTTTGCCGGGACAAAAGAGGCAAAGATGCGGGGCTACAAGCCCGGGCGCTTCTCATTCAACATCAAAGGCGGGCGGTGCGAGGCGTGCGAAGGCGACGGCCTCATCAAGATCGAGATGAACTTCCTGCCCGATGTCTACATCGAGTGCGAGGAGTGCAAGGGGAAGCGCTACAACCGCGAGACGCTCGAAGTGAAGTACAAGGGGAAGTCGATCGCGGACGTGCTGGACATGAGCGTCGAGGAAGCGATGGCGCTCTTCGAGAACATCCCCTCTATCCGGAGCAAGCTCGAGATGCTCTCACGGGTCGGCCTCGATTATGTCAAGCTCGGCCAGAGCGCGACCACGCTCTCGGGCGGGGAGGCCCAGCGGATCAAGCTCACCCGGGAACTTGCAAAGAGGGCAACGGGAAAGACCCTCTACCTCCTCGACGAGCCGACCACCGGGCTCCACTTCGACGACACGAAGAAACTGATCAAGGTGCTCGACGATCTCGTGGAGAAGGGCAACACCGTGGTCGTGATCGAGCACAACCTGGACGTGATCAAGTCGGCGGATTACCTCATCGATATCGGGCCCGAGGGCGGGGATGCCGGCGGGGAGATCGTGGCGACCGGGACACCGGAGAAGGTGGCTGCTGTCCCGGAGAGTTATACGGGACAGTTTTTGAAGCCGGTGCTTGAGAGGAAGGTGTAAGATCCTTCTGTATCTTTTTTTCAGAATTAAGCAGATCGCTTTTGTAGAATACTGAGTGATGCCTCCCCGCTTCAGGGCCCCTCACGGGGCATGGCGGGGCGAGTGCGGTTTTCTCCTCACCGATCCGCCGCTGGGGCGCCCCGTCGGGGGCGGCGGAACTCCTCGCTCGTGGGGGTATGGGGGCGACAGCCCCCATCCTCTGGATCCATTTCCAGAGCCATGCAGATCCGTACGGCCACCCGGCACTTTTTTCTAGAAACTTCGGGTTGCGAGCTGGCAATTCCAAAAAAGATCGATCACGCTGCTGAGGATTTCTAAAAATGATCGGGCCGCTTGCTGATGATTCCGGAAAAAGAAGGCCCCGGTAATTTTCAAAAAAGATCGTTCCCACCCCCTGCATCCCGCTTCACGCTCCGCAAAAAATATAGCCGGACCCCATCCTGCATTTTCTCCATCGTAGAATAATCTCCCCGATTACCTGTCCATTGGTAAATCCGGGCCCGAAATCCTGCCCGATTTCCCTGCCCATAATTCCGTGCTCAAATATGTCACTATTTTCAAAAATAAGCCCGAATTGAGCCCCATATAATGCCCATTAGCAGGTCATATTCGCGTTCTGGCAGCGGTCATTTTCCTCCTCAACAGAAAACCCATCCGGCCCCGGAAACGGGCCTCAAAACGCGTTTATGAGGACGTTTTATTTCGTCCGATTGCCAAAATACGGCTTATTTGGGCTTGTTTTGAAACGGAGCCCGATACGGGCTTCTTTTTGATCTGGAAATGGGTAATCGGAGGCCAGATTGGGCTCGGATTAGGGTGAGTATGTACCATGCCTGCACGCAGACAAGGTGGGGAGGCGTCCCTTTCCTCCCGTTGCCCACTCTAAACACTAACAAAGATTTTCCGGTTTTCCCGAAAAAGCCGGGCACGGTTGCTGAACATTTTCTAAAAAGTTTGCTGAAGTTACCGGATTTTTTAAAAAATCGTTCGCCAACATTATCGGACTTTCTAAAAAATGTCCGGCAACAGCATCAGGAATGCATCCGGTCATTCGAGTCGGATACCAGAGGTTACAAGGATATGTCCTAACATGAGCCGTCGCTGTGCCTGGACTTCCAGACCTGCCTGTTCAAACATGGTTCGTACCTCATGCCAGGCGCGGAGGTGGCCGTGGCCGCGATTCACAAATCGTAAAAAGAACGGGAGAGATGCAATATCAGAGAGAAAAAACTGACCCCCGGGACGTAAGACACGCCGTATCTCGCGGATACCCTGTACCTGGTCTGACCAGTGATGAAAGGAAGTCGGTACTGAAAACGAGATCGGCAGACGCATCAGGGAGTGGGATGCATTCGGCAGGGCTCACCATAAACGCAGCATCCGGCATCAGGTGCCGGGCTTTTTTCACCATGCCTTCGGCCGGATCGATACCCGTCAGCCGTGCATGAGGCCAGCGTTCCCTGATTTTTCGTAAGAGCCTGCCCGTTCCGCACCCGACATCCACGATGTCTCCGGGAGCAGATTTCACCGTAACGAAACGAAGGACACCGGTATGGATCCGGTCGAAATACAGGTACTGGAACCATGAATCCTCATAGGTGCCGGACCAGCGGTTAAATTTCTCAATATCCGAAGAGACATCCATGTCCACTCACCTTACGTTGAATTACCCGTAACCAGTTTAGTCATTTTCCCGACAAGGTTATTTAGATAATCCCGTTTCAAATCCCAACGTACATTCACCCTGTCTCCTTTAACACATAATGTTCTCCACTATTCATCATTAATTGTGTATTTCTATCAGACTTTCCTAAAAAAAGCGAATACCTCACCCATTCCCCCGCATCCTTTTCTTTCAGTACCCCATGCACAACACCAACAGTTTCACCCCCCGCACCCGGGGGTTCATATGCAGTTCCGGTACATCTCTCCTCACGCATCGTCGCATGCATGATTCACGAGGACATCCATGAATACACCGCAGAGTGCCACCCAGCAACAATGTTCCGAACAGCACCAGACACCCGTCAGCCTGCTCAAAAAATACTGGGGCTATCCTGCATTCCTCCCGCACCAGGAAGCGATCATCGGTCGGTCCTTCCGGGGCACGATACGCTCGCGATCATGGCAACCGGGGGCGGGAAGTCGCTCTGCTACCAGCTGCCGGCCCTGTACCTCGGCGGCCTCACCGTGGTCATCTCGCCGCTCATCGCGCTCATGAAAGACCAGGTGGATGCCCTGAATGCCCGGGGAATTCCCGGCTGCTGCCTTGAACAGCACGCTCGACTCCCGACGGAGCGCAGCCGGATCGAGGTGGAGATGAGGGAGGGCAGGCTCCATCTCCTGTTTGTCTCACCGGAGAAATGCATGCAGGCCGGGTTTCTCGAAACCCTTGCTGCGGCCCCGGTCCGGCTGATTGCAATCGACGAGGCGCACTGCATCTCGGAATGGGGCCACCATTTCCGGCCCGAGTACCGGGAACTGGCCCGGATCAGGAAACTAGTTTCCCGCCGCTCCCGATCATCGCCCTCACGGCGACGGCGTCCCGGAAGTCCGCAGGGATATCTGCCAGCAGCTCGGGCTCGTCCGGGCCCGCGAGTTTGTCGGGAGTTTTCGACCGGGAGAACCTGTCGTACCGGGTGATCGCAAAGAAGAACCCGCTGTGTCCAGATCGCCGATTTCCTCTGCCGGCACAAAAACGAGGCAGGGATCATCTACTGCATGAGCAGGAAGGAGACCGAGGAGATCGCAGCGATGCTCCGGAAGAAGGGGTTTTAGGCGCTCGCCTACCATGCCGGGCTTTCGGGCCCGTGCACGGGAGCGGACGTGCAGGACGCGTTCCTCAAAAACAGTGCCCGGATCATCTGCGCCACCGTCGCATTCGGGATGGGGATCGACAAGCCGGACGTGCGCTTTGTCATCCACTACGATCTCCCGAAGTCGGTCGAGTCCTATTACCAGGAGACCGGAAGGGCCGGCCGTGACGGGAAACCCGGGGAATGCCTCCTCCTTTACAGCGGGGCGGACGTAACCAGGGTAAAATTGCTGCTCGATCATGACCGCGCAAGCGAGCGCTCCATCCGGATCGCACAGAAAAAACTCCGGGACATGGTTGGTTTCTGCGAGACCACCCGGTGCCGGAGAACATTCCTTCTTGAGTATTTTGGCGAGACGTCCGGGAAAGAGACCTGCACCTCGTGCGATAACTGCACTCACGAGCCGGATCCTCCGGCCCGCACGCAGGGTCCAAAGAAGATCCGGCACCCGGCCAAAAGCCCGGTGGTACAACGGTGCAGGGCAACCTCCTTACCCCATCCCCAGTGCTTATGAGCCTGTACCCCGATACTCTTTCCAGATCCATGATCGATACCGCACGCCTCCCCGAATACCCCGGCTGCTACCTCTATTCCGACGACGCCGGGACGATCATCTACGTCGGGAAAGCAAAGAACCTGAAAAAAAGGGTGTCGAGCTATTTTACCAAAAAGGACCAAGACGCGAAGACCCGAAGCCTGGTCACCCGTATCGCCTCGGTCGACGTTGTCGTCACGGATACCGAGACCGAGGCCTTCCTCCTCGAAAACACGCTCATAAAAAAACACCAGCCGAAGTACAATATCGACTTAAAAGACGCAAAACGCTACGCGTGGATCGAGCTGACCCGCGAGGAGTACCCGAGGCTCGTGATCGCCCGCCGGGCTGCGGGTGACGGGACCTTCTTCGGGCCGTTCGTCTCGGCCGCGGAGCGCGACTATGTGCTCAACGTGGCAAAAAAAGCGTTTCACCTCCGGACCTGCAAAAAACTCCCGAAGCGCCCCTGCCTCCGGCGCCATATGCAGTCCTGCTGCGCCCCCTGCACCGGTACCGTGAGCCCGGAAGAGTACGAAAAGAACGTGAAAAAAGCCGCCCTCCTTCTGGGGGGCAAATCCCACGAACTGCTCGATGAACTAAAGGAGGAGATGGCGGCACGCTCGTCAGCAGAGGATTTCGAGCGGGCGCTCGTGCTCCGAAACGAGATTGCAGCCATCGGGCACCTTGCCGACCGGCAGCACGTGGAGCGCCGGCGCGAGTACGACCAGGACGTGATCGCGTACCAGGTGACGGACGGGAAGGTCTACCTCACCGCGTTTAACGTCGAACGCGGATCGCTCGCGAACAAGGAGGAGTTCATATTCGAGGCCGGGGAAGACTTTTTTGAGGAATTCCTCGTCCAGTATTATTCGGATCGGGAACCCCCGCAGGAACTGATTCTCGGACGCGAAACAGACCCTGCAATCGCAGATTTTCTTTCGCTTAAAAAAGGGAAACACGTCGGGATCATCGTCCCGCAGCGGGGAGAGAAAAGGCAGCTGCTCGACCTCGCACAAAAGAACCTCGAGATCGCATTCTTCCGCGACACGCTGAAAGGAGCCGAGCTCGGCACCGCCCTCCACATGGCACGGCCTCCCTCCGTGATCGAGTGTTTCGATATCTCGCACCTCTCCGGTACCGCAATGGTCGGGTCGATGGTGCAGTTCCGTGACGGGAAACCTGACAAAAGCAACTACCGGCGGTTTAAGATCAGGACTGTTGAAGGGATCGATGACTTTGCGTCCATCGCGGAGGTCGTGAAACGGCGGTACCAACGGCTCCTCGATGAGCATGCCCCGTTCCCGGATCTGGTGATAATCGACGGAGGCAAGGGGCAGCTTTCCTCGGCACGCGGGGCGCTTGCCGGTCTGGGGGTTACCAGCCAGCCGGTCATCGCGATTGCAAAACGGGAAGAAGAAGTCTATGTACCTGATACCGACCTGCCGCTCCTGCTCGACAAGAAAAGCATCGCGCTCCGGTACATCGAAGAGATCCGGGACGAGGCACACCGGTTCGCGATTGTCTACCACCGGCTGCTCAGGAAAAAGAAAGTACTCACCTGACCATCCACCCCATGCAATGTAGGATGAAAAATCTGCCCGAAGTCAAAAGTATTTAAACCGGGCGATATACAACTCTGACGTACATATAAGGTGACAGTAATGCCAGACTTTTTCAATCCATTTAGTGGCACCGTTCCGGCCCGCAAACTGACAAAAGAGGAACTCATCCGGGTTATCCGGCTCGACATTGCCGGGGAACTTGAAGCGATCCACGGCTATATGGCCCATGTGGATGCGACTGACAACGAACTTGCAAAGGGCGTCCTGACCGATATCGCCAATGAAGAGCGCGTGCATGTCGGGGAGCTCCTCCGGCTCCTTTCCATCCTGACCGGTGACGAGGATGAGTATTATAAGAAAGGAACGCTCGAAGTGGACACCCTTGCAGGTACGCTCGGCGCCGCCAGTGCACCGGCGGCAAAAGAAGAGGCAACCATCGGATCACTCAAACCTTTAAAGGAGGCGTAATCATGGCAAATGTATATTTTGGACGGGAAGATGCACCGATCGAGGCAGCGACCTGGAAACTCCTGGACGACGCGATGGTCCGGGCGGCAAAGAGCCAGATCGCCGGCCGACGCGTACTCCCCATCGAGGGGCCGTACGGGTTCGGGCTCAAGTTAATACCGATGGGAGACTATGCAGTCGAGGACGGGATCATCGGGAGTACGGCGATCCCCCTCACGATGATCAGGACAGAATTCTCCCTCGCAAAGCGCGACCTGGCCGCGTACGAACGCGACCACCTCATCCTTGACACGACACCGGCCGAGTGCGCAGCGATGGACGCGGCTGCAAAGGAGGACCGGATCATCTTTTCGGGCATCTCCGGCATCCCCGGGCTGCTCAATGCAGAAGGAGCGGGATCCATGACCCTCACGAAATGGGACAAGATCGGCACGGCAGCAGACCAGATCATCGACGCGGTGACAAAACTCGATGGAGCAGGGTTCCACGGGCCCTACAGCCTGGCACTCGCCCCGGCCCAGTTCAACCTCCTCCTGCGCCGGTACCCCCAGGGCGACGGAACCGAACTCGACCACATCAAATCGATCGTCACCGAAGGTGTCGTAAAGGCCCCGGCACTCAAGAAAGGCGGGGTGCTGCTCGCATCCGGCAGCCAGTACGCATCGATTGCCATCGGCCAGGACATGATAACCGCGTACAACGGGCCGGTCGGGGACCTGCTTGAATTCCAGATCTACGAGAGCCTTGCGCTTCTCGTCCGTGCCCCCGAGTCGATCCTCGTGCTCAAGTGATCACCACTCCCTTTTTGGGAGATTTTTTCGCTTGTATGGAGAAACCGGTTATGTTTTTACCCAAAATTTTTCCCGGTGCGCTTGTCTGTATTTTCGTGATCGCCTTTACCGCAGGTGCCGGGTGCCTCAGTACGACGACAGTCCAGGACAGTTCGTCCGGCCCGCTTCATGCCCATTACGAATACCAGGACTCGTGGTCTCCTGAATATGGCTGTTATTCGCACCTAACCGGGTACGTATACAATGCCGGGAACGTATCTGCAGACAATCTCCGGCTGAATTTCAACCTTGTCAATACCGCGACCGGCACGATCCGGGATTCAAAATCCATCTTTGTCGGTCACATAGGAGCGGGAGATACGACAACCTACGAGACGATCCTTGACGGGGAATGCTCGCAGGACTACCGGGTCGATTTTGCTTTTGAGAGCCCGTAACCGCTGATCCGGTGTGCCAATCCCTTTTTCCCGGTGCTCAAACGAGAGCCGGTGGATCTAATCCCGATATTCCAGCGGGTCGACCGTGCCTGCCTGCAGAAACGCCTCGCGCCGCTCGGTGCAGGCGCCGCACTTCCCGCAGGAGAGTTCCTCACCCTTGTAGCACGACCAGGTATCCACGTAATCGACGCCGAGCGCGATGCCTTTTTTGACAATATCCCCTTTGCTCAGCCGGAGATACGGCGCGTGCAGCACGATATCGTTCCAGTCGCAGAGGTGCAGGGCCGTCTCCATGGCACTCACGAACACAGGTCGGCAGTCCGGATAGATCGCATGGTCCCCGGCGTGTGCCGCATAAAACAGGTGAGGGGCCCCGAGGCCGATCGCATAGGACGCCGCAAGGCTTAAAAAAACCATGTTCCGGTTCGGGACGACTGTCTGCTTCATCGTCTCTTCCGCGTAATTGCCTTCGGGGACGTCCCACGAGTCCCGGGTCAGGCTGGACGGGGCCAGATCGTTCAAGACAGAAACATCGACAATTTTATGGGGGATGCGGAGTTTGGCGCAGGTCCGTTCTGCGCACCGGATCTCTTTGGCGTGTTTCTGGTGGTAATCGAAGGTGAGTGCACTGACCACATATCCCTCGTGGATCAAATCGTAGAGCAGGGTGGTGCTGTCCATCCCGCCCGAAAAAATAAGCACCGCTTTCATGCTGGTATCATCGCCCGGTGTAACGGTATCTCCGGATTTCTATATGAAGGGAACGCCGGCATATCGGACAGAGGGGAAGAAAAAACCGGGTGATGCATCCGGAACAGGGTACATCACTGCCTCTGCATAGGATATCCCGGCTGTCACGAGGAATTGCCATGCCCGCACAGGATACTGCGAAAAATGCAGGATTACCTAAAAAGCATATCATGACAGACAACAAAATTATATCCGGAGTGTGCTCACGTTTGGCCGGCCCGTACATGAAAAGCGGTGAGTCCATCGTCCTGACAACGGATCGGGTGATGATTGACGATATCGAGTACGACCTTATCCTCACCAGCCAGCGCCTTGCCCTTGTAGACAGCGGCCATACCAGCGAAGAGCCGCAGGTGGTCCCGTTTGCCACCATCCTGTCCGTAAAAGGGGGAACCACCCCGGCACGCGAGCCGTTTATTACCCTTACGGTCATCGACCCGGTCGGCCTTGAGGACTCAAGAACCATTGATTTGATATTTTCCCAGCAGCCCTATGAAGACCGGGCCGCGGAATGCGATCGCTGGGTACAGAAACTGATCGAGAACATCGTATCCGTCCGCCAGGAACCTGCGCCTGCCGGAAAACAGGCGGCCCCGGTAAAATCCCGGGGGATGAACCCTACGGTCCGCCGGTTTGAAGCCCCCGAGATGCCACGCCCCCACTCGGAAGTAGCCCGGAAAAGCCAGGGGCCCTCCGGGGAACTCCTCTCCGCGATGCAGAAGACCGCGTGGGATACGCAGGAAAACCTGCCTGAAGCGCCGGGCAGGCCAGACCTCCTCCGAAGGGGTGGGGTATCCTGAGACCGCCACACCACCACCCGCTCCCGCAGGCTGAAGAAGAAGGCACTACCCCGGTGCCCGGGGAGCCGGTGACCGGGCCCGGATCACCCGCAGAAAGTGCCGGGGCCATCAGCCCCCCCACCCCGGGACAGGGAAGCGCAGGGCCATCCGTCCGTGACGAAGACCTGGCAAAAACGGACGAAAGGACAGATCAGGCGGCCGTCCCGCCAACGCCGTCTGAAGAGCTGGTGCCGGTAGTGACCGGGAGGGGGCAGAAAGACACCGTTCCGGTCCTGCCGGATGAACTCACCGATGAGAAAGGACTTCAGGAGACAGAAAAAGAACCGTTACCCGCGAGGACGGGGGCCCGTGCCAGAAAACCGGCCAAAAAGAAGAAAAAAACCTCCCCGGCACCCGCCAAAACGACTGCACAGCCGGAAAGTTCGCCTGAATACGCGTATCCGGCATTATCAGACCCGGATGACCGTGGAGACGTATCGCGAGAGGACCCGGCCCGGCTGCCGGTTGATAATCCGGGGCAGGCCGACGTTCCGGGGATGTCCCCTCCCGGGCGCGGGGAACAGGTCGGGTTACCTGACCGGGTCGTTTTCCCGGTACTCTTCCCTGCCATTCCCGACACGATACCAGAGACTCCCCCGGTAGTTCAGACTCCTGCCGGGCAGCCCCCCGCGCCGCAACCTGAAAAAATCCCGGTCATGGTTTTCGCAGCGGTTGCCATCGTACTTCTCATCATCATCGGCGCGGCAGCCATTACCTTCCTGTATCCGGCAGGAAATCCGACCGGGCCGGTTCACCCGGTTATCACGCCGACCCTGACACCCCTGCCAGTGACCACAATCCCGGCGACCGTGATCCCCCTCCAGGGAGTTTGGGTGAAGGTGACGTACAACGGAACCTTTATAGGGTCGTACGGGAATCCGGGCCCGGCTAACCAGCATGAGGTACGGGGAACCGGCGAGCAGGTCTATCCGATAATGAACAGTAACGACCTTGTGCAAGCCTCGTTCACGAAGCAGGATTATTATGGGGATACCCTGATCGTTGAAGTCTATAATAATGGCACATTGGTCAAACAGTTCAAAACGAGCGCCCCGAAGGGGACGATCTCAATCCTCGTCAATTCCACGACCGGGAAAGCCCCCTTTGTCCCGGTCACGACCACCGGTGAATGATACCGTCCTGACCTGACAGGGGATCTTTTTTAAGGCTCGGGAAAAACCCGGGCTTATACAACGCTTCCGAATCGCCAAGAGAAATGGGTGACGCCCTCTCCCCCCAAAAGGGGAGGCAGCATGCGGGGCGGCTCACCATCTCGCCTTCTCTCTCAAAAATGTCTCCGGTGTACTTCGCATCCCGGGAATTACCCGGAAACCTCCTGATGAGGTATCGTGGAGGGGGGAGAAACTGCCTCCCCGGGTTCTCTCATCCCATAAACAGGCTGAGCAGCCTGAATGCGATCCCGCCGATCAGAAGAGCGAGGACGATCTCGGTAAAGGAGATCGCAAGCGACCGTTTCCACCCGAACTCCGAGGCGAGTACCAGGATGACCGAGATGCAGGGGATATAGAGCATCGAGACGAGCGCGATGACGATGGAGCTGGACCGGGGTAAGGAAGGCCGCGAAGTTGGTCGACCCGAAGAGCACCGCAAGGGTAAGAATGGTGAGTTCTTTTCTCACGATACCGAAGATGAGGGTGATCCCGACGATGATGGGCAGGCCCAGCCAGAAGACCGTGACCGGTGCGAGGACGTTATTGACCGGGGTGAGCAGGCCGACCGCATAGAAGACCTGGATCGCGGCGCTCCCGATAATGTACGCGGGAAAGACAAACCAGATAAGCGACTTTGTCCTCGCCCATGTCTGTTTTACAACAACAGAGGCCGAAGGGACGTGGTAGTCGGGCATCTCCATGATAAGGCCGACCGATTCGCCCGGGACGACCTTAAAGGCAATCCTCCCGACGATAATGATCAACACGATATCGAACGCGTAGAGCGCGAGCGCCCACCAGATGCTGACAAATTTACCGACGAGGCCGAGGATGACGACCGTCCGGGCCGTACAGGGAATGAGGGTGACCAGGAATGCCGCAAGCAGTTTCTGCTTGGGCGATTCCATGATCCGGCAGGAAAAACAGGCCGGGACGTTGCACCCGTAGCCGAGGATGAGGGGGATGACGGCCTTACCGTGCAGCCCGAGCTTGTGCATGCCCCGGTCGAGCATCACCGCGATGCGGGTGAGATAGCCTGAGTCCTCCATCACGGCGAGAAGAAGATAGAACGGCAGGACGTACGGGATGACCAGCGTGACTCCCGCGATAAATCCCGAAAACGCACCGTTCCAGAGGATACCGGCGACCGGGCCGGTGATGACCGGTTCATACGGCGCGATCTGCGAGAGGAATGACTGGATGATGTCGGAGATGCGGGCACCGACGACAAACGTCCATACGAGCAGGCCCCCTATCACGAGAAAGACCGCAAGGTACCCGAGAAGGGGGTGGAGGGCCACCTGGTCGAGCCGGTCGGTCAGGCTCTTTTTGAGCGTGCTGTCCCTGTGGGCCTGCATGGTGATCACCTCTGCCGCGATCCGGTCGGCGACGTTGTACCGCTCCGCGCTCATCACGACGCAGACTGCTTCACCGTGTATCGACTCGATCTCGGCCGCGAGCCGGTCAGCCGTTTCGACGACGCCGGGTGCCAGTGCCCGTATGGTTGCCACCATCGCGGGGTCGCGTTCGATAAGCTTGATGGCGATGAACCGTACCGGGTAGGGGATAGACAGCTGTTCCAGCGGGGGGACGAGTTTTTCGATCCGTTGCTCTATCTCCTTCCCGTACCTGAGAACCGGGGGCGTCGGGCGGCGCTCTGCGAGATCGAGGATCGCATCAGTGAGGGCTGCGATACCCTTACCCTTGATAGCGACCGTGGGAACAACAGGTACGCCAAGGAGCCCGGCGAGTTTCCCGACGTCAATGGTGATCCCCTTCTTCTCGGCGAGGTCGATCTGGTTGACGGCAACCATGAGCGGGGGCGCCAGTTCCATGAGCTGGATGGTAAAGAAGAGGTTGCGCTCCAGTGCGGAGGCATCGATCACGTTGACGACCGCATCCGGGTGCTCCAGCGCGATATAATCCCGGGTGACCAGCTCCTCCATCGAGTACGTGGAGAAGGAGTAGATACCGGGAAGGTCGATCACCCGGATCCGGTGCCCTTTGTACTGGAGGAGGCCTTCCGCCCGCTCGACCGTCTTCCCCGGCCAGTTCCCGATGATCTGGTCGACGCCGGTGAGCTGGTTGAAGGTAACGCTTTTCCCGACGTTCGCATTGCCCGCGAGCGCGATCGTGTATTTGGCATCTTTTATCCTGGTCGCATCTTTCGGGGAGCAGGTTTTGCACCCGCCGCATCCGCTCATGGTAATTCAGCCCGCGGTGCATCGACAAAAATATTCTCGGCGATCGCGTGGTCGATCGCCAGTTTTGTCCGGCGCACAAATACCTCGACCGGCCCGTTCAGGGGGGCCTTGCGCGTGACCGAGACCGTTGTCCCCAGCGTAAGGCCGAGATCGGAAAGACGCTGGACGATCTTACAGTCCCCGCGGATAAACGCGATCTTTCCCTTGTCGTCAGGGCCGAGCTCGGTAATAGGAACGATGGTGGCACGGAGTTTCTCAGGAAGGGAGACGGCAGAACCGGTGACCGCATCGCACTCGGTGCAGCTCCCGATCCCTTTTGCGCAGGGGGCAATAGGGCTCCCGTGGGGGCAGTGCGCCGGGGCATTGAGCATCCGGCAGAGCGCGTTCTCAGTGTCTTCCGAGATCGTATGCTCCATCCGGCATGCTTCGTCGTGCACGTTTGCCCGGTTGATGTGCAGGACATCCGCGAGAAAGACTTCGAGGAGCCGGTGGCGACGCTTGATCGTCTCTGCGATCTTCTTTCCCTCCCCGGTCAGGCTCGCGCCCCGGTACGGTTCGTAGTTCACGAGGTTCTTATCTGCAAGGTTCTGGAGTGCTTCGGTCACGCTCGCCGGCGCAACCTTGAGGCATTTGGCAATGGCCGTGGTCTTTGCCGTACCCTCAACACCTGCAATATCGTAGATCGCCTCGAGATATTCCTCGACCTGTTCCTGTGCCATCCGGGTAATAATTAGGACAACCTAAATAAAAATGGTTTCGGTTGACCTAAAGCACACCCTTCCACCCAGTGCGATCACGTTCCTTTCATTCATCGTGTACCACAGGGCGTCGTCCCTTCGTCAATCACCTGCAGGAACGAGCGTTTTTGTCGCCGGGAGAGGCTGGTAGTCCTGACCGCTCTGCGCTCCCGATCTGAAGATTTTTGAAGCATGCACGCATTGGTAGGTACGGGAAGAACTATGGCAATCGACTGGTACAACGAGTTTGTTGATAGAAATTACGAGCCGGCAAAGGACGACCTTGTCTGTCTTTTTTACTTTGAACCGGCTGCAGGGATCACGGAGAACGAGGCTGCAGGCCGGATCGCATCCGAGAGTTCGACCGGCACCTGGACGACACTCTTTACGATGCCCCCGAGGATGAAGAAACTGGAGGCAAAAGCGTTTGCATTCGACAAGCACTTTGTCAAGGTCGCCTACCCGCTTGCACTCTGGGAGGAAGGAAATGCCGTGCAGCTGATGAGCGGGATCGCGGGGAATATCTTCGGGATGAAGGCACTCAAAAACCTGCGCCTCATTGATGCGACGCTCCCTCCAGCATATGTCAATGGGTATAAAGGGCCCCACTTCGGCATGGACGGCATACGGAAGATGATGAAGGTCTACGGCCGGCCCCTGACCGGTGCCGTACCAAAACCAAAGATCGGGTTTTCCGCGAAAGAGCATGCCGAAGTAGGGTATGAAACCTGGATGGGCGGCTTTGATTTTGTCAAGGATGACGAGAACCTCACCTCGACGTCGTTCAACCGGTTCGACGACCGTGTGAAATATATGACAAAACTGCGGGACAAGGCCGAGCAGGAGACCGGCGAGAAGAAATCCGCGTTTTTGAACATCTCTGCCGATGTCGAGACCATGAAAAAGCGTGCCGACCTGCTCGCAGAGTACGGCTGGAATTACGCGATGATCGATGTCGTGGTTGCAGGAACGGCGAGCGTCATGACCATGCGGGATTACTGCTCTGACCTGGGCCTTGCAATCCATGCGCACCGGGCGTTCCATTCCACGTTCGACCGGAACAAAAAGCACGGGATGACGATGTACTTCCTCGCAAAACTCATGCGTCTTATCGGCGTCTCCCAGATCCACACCGGCACTGCCGTGGGAAAACTGACCGGCACAAAGACCGAATCGATCCTGCTTGCCGACCTGCTGCGGAAGAAAAAGATCGCCGAGGTCCCGCACCAGTGCCTTGCGCAGGACTGGGGCTCCATAAAAACGGCATTCCCGGTCTCTTCGGGTGGATTGCACCCGGGCCTTGTTCCCGATGTGCTCGACATTTACGGTAAGGAACTTGTGCTGCTGGTCTCGGGCGGTATCCACGGCCACCCGAAGGGTACCAGGGCCGGGGCACGGGCAACCATGCAGGCGATCGAGGCGTGGCAGGAAGGGGTAACGCTTGACGAGAAGGCAAAAAAGGCAAAGGACCTGAAGGAAGCCCTTGCGAAATGGGGTTACTATAAACCGAAGTGACGGGATTAGATTCATGCCGCATCCCAATCCCTTTTTATATTCCCGTCCGTAGTTCTAAGCACCGTGACAGAATTCCAGCTCGTCTCTACCTTTCCCCCGGCCGGCTCGCAACCGGAGGCGATAGCACAGCTCAATGACGGACTGGCGGATCGCACCCGGCTCCAGACGCTTCTCGGCGTCACCGGCTCAGGGAAAACCTTCACGATGGCAAACGTGATTGCATCGGCAAACAAGCCGACGCTCGTCATCGCCCACAACAAGACGCTCGCCGCCCAGCTCTACCAGGAGTTCTGCGACTTTTTCCCGAAAAACCGGGTCGAATATTTTGTCTCGTACTACGACTATTACCAGCCCGAGTCCTACATCCCGGCAAAAGACCAGTATATCGAGAAGGACTCCGCGATCAACCCCAAGATCGAGATGCTCCGGCTCTCCGCCACCGCTTCGCTCTCGTGCCGGCGTGACGTGATCGTCGTTGCCTCGGTCTCCTGCATCTTCGGCCTCGGGAACCCGGAAAACTTCCGCAACCTCGGCTTTGACCTCTCGGTCGGCCAGAAGATCACAAGGAACGAGATCATGAGCCGGCTCCTGGACATCCAGTTCGAGCGGAACGATATCGATCTTGGCCCGGGACGGTTCCGGGTCAAGGGGGACACCATCGATATCGTGCCGGGGTACTATAACGACATCATCAGGATCGAACTCTTCGGAAACGAGATTGAGCGTATCACTGAGGTCGACAAGAATACCGGGGCAAAAAAAGAGGCGATGAAATATTTCTATGTCTACCCCGCACGTCACTTTGTCACTACCGAGAGTGCACAGAAAGCGGCCATTGCCACCATAAAGGAAGAACTCGAAGAGACGCTTCCCACGCTGGGACTCGTCGAAGCGCACCGGCTCCGGCAGCGGACAAACTTCGACCTCGAAATGATCCAGGAGACCGGCTCCTGCAAGGGGATCGAGAACTACTCGCGGCATTTCGACGGCAGGAAAGCGGGCGAGAAACCGTACTGCCTGCTCGACTACTTCCCGGAAGATTTCCTTCTGATCATCGACGAGAGCCACCAGACGATCCCGCAGCTGCACGGGATGTACAACGGCGACCGGTCCAGGAAGGAGACGCTCGTCAGGTACGGGTTCCGGCTCCCTTCGGCACTCGACAACCGGCCCCTGAAATTCCACGAGTTCGAGCAGTACATGAGCCAGGTCATCTTTGTCTCGGCAACACCCGGGCCCTACGAATTGCAGCACTCAACACAGCTCGTCGAGCAGATCATCCGGCCGACCGGCCTTGTCGACCCGGCAGTCGAAGTCCGGCCCATCGAAGGGCAGACGCTCGACGTGATAAGCGAAGTAAACAAGACCATCGCACGCGGCGACCGGGTACTCGTGACGACGCTCACCAAAAAACTCGCCGAGGAACTTTCAGATTACCTTGCCGACCATGGTATCCGCACCCGGTACCTCCACTCGGAGATCCAGACGCTGGAACGCACCGAGATCATTCGGGAACTCAGGCTGGGGAAATTCGACGTGCTGGTCGGGATCAACCTCCTGCGGGAGGGACTGGACATCCCCGAAGTGGGGTTCATTGGCATCCTCGACGCAGACAAGGAAGGGTTCCTCCGGGATACGCGGAGCCTGATCCAGATCATCGGGAGGGCAGCACGGAACGTGAACGCGAAAGTCGTGCTCTACGCGGATTCCATGACAGATTCCATGAAGGCGGCGATCTCAGAGACAAAGCGCCGGCGCGAGATGCAGATCGCCTACAACGAGGAGCACCACATCGTCCCGCAGACGATTATAAAACCGGTTAAAGAAAAAGAGGTCGAAATCAAGGATACAAAACACGTGCCCAGGGCCGAGATCCCGAACGTTGTCATCGAACTTGAGAAGCAGATGCGGGATGCGGCGGACAACCTTGACTTCGAACGGGCAATCGCACTCCGCGACCAGGTAAAAAAACTCACCGAGCGGCTGAAGCACGGGGGAAAGCACCCCGATCGCGACTGAAGAACCTGTCATAAACGTCCGGGACAGAGCGACGGATTTGTTCTCCCCGCGCCCGGCATACCGCTCCAAACAACTGCCTGCAGGACGAACTCCATCGCAGGGATTTACCTGCCGGAATCCACATTTTGGGGAGTGCCCCTGCCGGATACCAGGAACGGGATTCCGGGATCTCATGGTCAATATAAAAAATACCACAGTTACCTGGCCATTTCCTTTGGTAACCCGGCCTCGCCGGCTTCCTGGACCCCGACCATGTAGTAGCGCTTGATGAATTCCCGCACTTTCTCCGACTCGATCCATCCCTGGTCGAGCTGGGTAACAATCCGGTCGATCTCCCGGGCCTGCAGGATAATCTTGTCGGTTACATCACCGGGTACGAGGCTTGAAAGCCCCACGATCACGGCAAGCGGGTTCCTTATATGGTCGCCGAGGATTGCAAACTGCTCGATATTCTTTTCGATCTGTTCGAGCGCTTTTCTCTTTACGGACTCATTCTGCTTCTTGTCGGTAATATCAATAAACGAGGCCATGATGCAGACAGGATTGCCCGTTTCATTTTTCACGAGGTTGATCCAGAGCTGGATATAAAACGGCGTCTGGTCCGCCTTATTGAGAAGGATCTCCCCGAACCAGCTATGGTTTCTCTGGAGAGCATCCTTTATCACTTCAACTCCTTCTTTGGATACGACGTAGTCCCACAAATATTTATGAGAGAATTCCTGCGGGTCAGGGTAATTCATCATCGCCACAAGGGAATGGTTTACATAGGTGATCGCAAAGTCGAGATCCATAATGGCAATCGCATTGATGGAGGAACTGATTGCATGATCCCGTATGATGAGCGCCTCCTCTGCCTGCTTTCGTGTCGTGATGTCCACGATGGTGCAGACAAACTGTTCGTCCGTAAGCATACCGGCGGAGAGAAGGACCCACCGGGGCATACCGGTCTTTGTTAAAAAACGGGTCTCAAAATTCTCCACGTTCCCCTTGGAAGCAAGGATCTGGAAAAACCGCTCCCGGTCGGCCTCGTCTGACCAGATCCTCGGGAAGGGTACGGATTCAACTTCGGCAGGGGTATAGCCCAGCGTGTCGGCGAAGCGCCGGTTTACTTCCTTTATCATTCTGTCGGAACTGTTCACAAGGCCGATCCCGGCTTCAGAGTGGTTGAAAATGCCCCGGTATTTTACCTCGTTCCTGCGCATATGAAGGGCAAGGCTTGTGACAACGGCAGCAACACCCATCACGACAATACAGGTAACGATCGCGGCAACAAGGTCTCCCGGAGCCCCGCCCGTGATGACCACAACAAACCCGATATAGAGTGCGGAGACCACGGCTGCATACGTAACGCCCTGGTGGGGATACCAGTACACCGTGATCACGATCGGGATATAGAGCAGGTTCGTGGCGACCATCGTGGTGCCGTAATGGAGCGCGAGGATATTGACGAGGAGTGCAAGGATGGTCGTGTTGACGATAATAAACAACCAGAGATCCTCTAAACTTTCTTCGCGTTCCCCAGAGGGAGGGGGTCGTTCTGTCATAAATTCACACCTCCGGGTATGAACCCTGGCATCTGGAAAAGCCCTGCATATGCTCTCCTTCGTTCATTCCCCGTCTATGTTTCCTCATTGCACAAATGGACATTAATAATTTTTGGTTTACGGATGACCAAAGACACATTATGAGAGCGGCATTTGGACGGGGAGTTCATAGACTACCGTATTTTCGGATATTCGCCTCATTACCGGGCGATACCTGGCATTGCACCGTTTCACAGAGCCTGTTGGCATACATGGCAACAATGCCGGAAAAAGGATACGACAGGAACTGACCGTTCGCGGTTACGACCTTACCCGAACCCCCACTGGGCAAGCGTCGTGTGCGAGGGATCGATATCCTTCCATGTCCAGCCGAGTGCCTCGATGATCCGGGAGATTGGCTGTTCGATGGTTTTTTCGAGCATCAGTTCCCAGTCAGGGACAAATTCCTTTGGCACTTGGTCGGCATACTCAAAACAGAGCACGTCGGTCTTGGGGTATTTCCCGGTCACGTTTTTTATGTAGATGCGCTTTGGCTTGCTGCCCTTGCCAAACTCCGTGTGCAGGTGCTGGTTGGCGTACCGGGCGCCCCGCACCTGAGCATCGTCGGTCTCATAATCGTCAAGGGATTTGCCGATCCCGCCCGGTATACCCACCTCGTCGAGCGAGAACTTCCCGGCACGGTACCGGGTAATGATCCCGCCAAGGTATGTCTTAATCTCTGCATATTCCGCACCGGCAAGGATCATCTCCATCACCCTTGACTGGACGATCTTGGTGATCTGCGGCGTATCGCTGCGCCGGATCTCGAAACCGACGATATCCATCTGGTCGGCATCTTTTCCCTCCTTCCAGACGAGCCGGCCCGCGTACCGCTTCTTCTTTCCCGCCTGGAAGAAACGGGCATAGATCTTTTCGAACTTGATCGAGAAATAATGGGTCTCGGCATTCAGCTCGCGCCGGGAGAATTCCTGGTAACTCGCATTGAGCTGTTTCTCAAGCATGCGGGCCGTTTCGATGGTTTTTTCCCGGTCAAGCGGCGGGATCTGCACCATGCAGGAATCCGTATCGCCATAGATGACCTTATAGCCCTGCTGCTCGATCACGCGCCGGGTGTGCTCGATGATCGCCCGGCCCACGGAGGTGACCGCGGCCCCGATCTCCCGGTCGAAGAGCGGAACCGGGTGTAGCCCGAGACCCCGTAATAGGTGTTCATGATTACCTTGAGCACGTTCTGCTGCATGTCGTAGAGAAGATACTGCGGCGAACCGTAGGGAAAGGTGTTGCGCAGGTTTTTTCTCGCATCCCGTTCCTTTAACAGTTCCGAGAGGATACTCCGGGTCAGCCCGTCAGGCTGTTTCCTGAACCGGATGCCGTTCGGGGCTTTAAGTTCGCCGTCAGGGTCTTTTGTCTCGGGTGATGCGTTGATCGTCATCATCGCCATAGGGTAGAGCGATTTTAAGTCGAGCACCACCACATTCTCCCGCACGCCTTTGCTCGGCTCAAAGACCGTCGCGCCTTCGAACTCCTCGGCATTCGCAAAGCCTTTCGAGGGAAGGACGTACTTCCCGTGCGCCTTCCTTAAGATGTAGACATCGATCACGCTCGAGGAATTCAGCGTCTTGTCCAGGGGGCAGCCGACATAGCGGGCTATCTCCCGGTAGAAACCGACGATGTTGTCCTTTTTATTGATCGCAACACAGAGCTCGACATCCTTGTAATTGTATTCGACAAGGAGCGCCGGTTGTTTCTTCCAGAGATCGGAGACCGTACCGGTATACCTCACCTTGCTCTCCCCCACCTCCTCCTGTGCAATCGCATCGAGACGGTAGGACTCCTTCTGCGTTGAATGCATCTTCTTGTAGCCGGTGAGAAGATCGAAAAGCGCCCGGCCGCGAAGTGCGTTCCTTTCGGTCATGCCGGGGAGGCGGGCAAGCATGACCGGCGAGAGCCCCAGTTTCTCCATCCGGCCCATGATGTAGGGCATATCGAACTCGACAAAGTTCCAGCCCGAAAGGATGTCGGGATCGCGGCTGGTGATATATGCGCCAAATGCCCTGAGCATGGACACTTCGTCTGCATAGGAACAGATCGTGTGGGCGCCTTTCCTGAAACAACCATTCGCGAATCCGCCGGCCATCTCTTTTTCCGAGATCCCGGCAGGTATTGTGCCGCCACTGAACAGGAATGTGGTGTAATCGTTATCAAAAGAATCGTGGCAGGTGATGCAGATGATCGCATCCCGCTGGGTATCCGGGAAGCCCCGCTCGTCTTCGCATTCGATATCGATCATACAGACCCGGGCCGGTGCATCCACCTCGGCAGGCACCAGTTCATGGTAATCCGCCGTTGTCGCAGGTACCAGACGGCCCCGGTGAGTCCGCAATCGATCATGAACCGGGTCGCAAAGGGTATATCGGCCTCGAAATGCCGGTACCGCTCTCTCATATTACGAACGTCGCCCGGCCTGACGGTATACAGCCGTTTGAGTTTCTCTCCTCGGATCGAGCGGTATATCGTGTCGGGTTCGACCGACACCTGATCCGGGTGCGTCTGGCCGACCTGCTCCTCAGGGACATAGAAGTACGGCAGAAAACCGGTCACGTCGATCCGGTGAGCCAGGCCTCCCGGATCCCGCCCGAATATGTGAATGATCGGCCCTTCGGGCGTGTTGCTGTACTCCACCTGATTAATTGCGATGGTCAGCGCGCCGGACTCCTCGAAGGTGCGGGAAACCGTCAGCGTTTCCGAGGACCGCATGACCTGGGCGGGCATAATCTTAGAACACCGCCGTACAACAGAGATCCCGGACAAAGGTCCCGGCCTGTGCCATTCCTGCATCTTCCCAAGCATCGAGATCCCATTGCACGACGTCGTGGATACCGGCATGCCCGACCCGGACCGGCACGCCAAGCGAGCAATCGGAAATACCATACTCCCCGTCCAGCACTGCAGAGCAGGGAACCGTATCCCGCGTATCGCAAAGCAGCATCTGTACGAGGGATACGATGTGATATGCCGGGCCAAAGACCGTACCGCCCTTGCCTTTGATCACTTCCATGCTTACACCTTTGAGTTCGTGGAGGATCTCTTCGCGCCGGCTGACCGCAACCGGCAGGGGAGCCGGGAAAAGACCGGCACCTGGTACTCCCCGTGTTCGCCAAGGACATACGCCGTGCCTTCCAGGTCCCGCTGCCGGAGGGCCAAGGTGAACCGCGCACTGTCCAGCTGGCCGCCGAACCCGATGCACCGTTCCCGGGGAATGCCCGTGAGGCGGTGCAGGAGAAAATTGTTCACGTCCACAGGGTTTGTCACCGTGATAAGAAGGCCGGGAAATCCGCAAAGCAGCCGGGCGCATTTCCGGATCACGGGAAGGTTTACCACAAGAAGATCTGCCCGGGTCTTCACCGAGGGTGTCCGGGGACTGCCGGCCGCAAAGACGCAGATATCGGCGTCCCGGATATCGCGGATACCGGTAGTGATGGTGACCGGAAGGCCGGTGTGCCGGATATCAAGCACCTGCGCCCTGATCAGGTCTTCCGGATTGATCGGTACAGGACAAGCTCGTCCACGAGGCCCAGGGCAGTGGCAAGGAAGGCAACCTCCCCGCCGATCCTCCCGACCCCCACCACTGCAAGCCGCACCATTCTCTCGTCCAGTATTAGGTATGCAGCTCCTGAATTTAAGTGACTACCCACGCGCAGACGGCCCGTCCTTTAAAATAGATGTTCTTTGTAATACGAACGCGCTTCGAATCAGGTGGATATTATGGCAAAATTTTAGAGGAATTATTGTGTTTGTTCGGAGGGCTCTCGAGAATTCCTTGTTTTCCCCGTAAACTATAAGAGGTTTCGGCAAATGCCACCGCCATCGGATACATGAGGCACCCCATCGAAGAAAAGGTTAATTTCAGTTCTTCCGGAACAGAAAGATCGCACCGCATAGTGTAAGCGCGCCGGGGAGCCGGAACCGCATCGAGCCCGGACCGGGGCGTATTGGTGGGCAGCGGCGGTTCCGTGGGTGTGGTGGATGCTGCGCCCGATAATGGACACGGACAAGCCCCCGAATGTCATGGAATTTTTTCAGTTCCTCGTTATTTACCATCGATAATCACTCCATAGTACACTATTACAGCCGTCTCTTCCACCATCCGAAGTATGCGATCACCGCAAGAAGTGCAATTACCCCAATGAGCACCACCGGGTTATGCAGGATGATTTCGATGACCCAGCCGTACATGCCAACGTTAGTGACCATGGCGGATTTCGAAACCCCAGCGTAGGTCTCATTCGGGTTAGCCTTCTGCTCGGCGGCGTACGCCTCGGCAGTGACCAGACCGAAGAGTGACAAGCCGTTCGGCGAGTCCCCACGGAAGATCATATTGCCCTGGGCGTCCAGGCCCTCGTATACCGTGTCAAGAAGTTCCTGCTTACCGGTCTCGTCGCTGATGCGGGTGATCCTCACCGCATCCTTTCCGCCATTTTGGTTCACCCATGATGTCGGGATGGTGAACGTTACGTTCGCCGGGCCGGTGGTGAGGTTGACCTTTTGCACGCTGAAGGTGTAGGCAACGGTATTCAGCTGGAGACCGTTACCGCCGAGAATGTCCTGGAACTGGTTCAGGGTCTCCGTGCTCACGTTGCCCGGAACCGTAAGGTTGAGATAGACCCGCTGGGTGAGTGCGGGCAGTTCAGCGTGGACTGAACCGGAGACATTGCCGAACGCCAGCGTCGCGTTGAGTGGGTCGGTCACGAACTCAGCCCGTGAGACCGGGCCCGTTATGGTCCCGTTGTTGATCTCGAAATTGTTCCCCCAGAAGGTGAGGAGCACTCCTGGTGAGTGGTGCTGGTACACATCAACATGGTTAAAGTACGTCGTTATGGTTGCCCCGGCTGCCCGTGCAGCGGCCATGTCAATGCTGAGCGTGCCGTGCCCGTTGGCATTATAGCTTAGACCCGTAAAGCCCGCCGGATAACTTGCAGTTGCCGCAGGTGGCGCAATACCCGGGTTGGTTGCCGGGTTCGGCGGCGCGGCCGGTGGTGGTGCCGGTGGTGCAGCAGGCTGAGGAGCTGCAGCAGGTTGTGCCGCCGGGGCAGGCGCCGGGCCACTTCCTGAGCCCGCTCCCCCACCACCTCTTGAGTAGCCGCCACTTCCCCCGGAGGTTGCTTCATAGGTGTATTTGTCGGATGATACAATTGCGGATATTCCGACAGATGTGGTGACGGTGACGTCAACGGTTCCTGTACCTGCAGGAGCGGTTGCCATGATCCAATTATCATTGGTAACCGTATACGAGGTTGCCGGTGTGCTGCCAAAGGTTACCGCAGATGCTCCGGTAAAGCCTGACCCGATGACATTTACTGAGGTGCCACCGGCTGTCGTGCCGGTTGCCGGTGAGATGCTAACGACCGTCGGAGTTGAGATCACGAGCGGGGTAAACACCTGGATCCGGTTATTACCGGAATCAACGACATAGGCATAGCCACTCGTATTCACCGCTATACCCACAGGATAGTTGAACTGTCCGTTGCCATCCACTGAGTACGTATTTACCTGAGGGGTTGAATACTGGATCCGGTTATTATTGGAATCAGCGACACAGATATAGCCGCTTGCATTCACCGATATGCCCTGAGGATTGTTGAACTGTCCGTTGCCACCCATGAGTCACGTATTTACCTGAGGGGTTGAATACTTGGATCCGGTTATTATTGGAATCAGCGACACAGATATAGCCGCTTGCATTCACCGCTATGCCCTGAGGATTGTTGAACTGTCCGTTGCCGGCACCGGTGGCACCCCACTTTGTTACATACGTACCGGAGGGGTTGAATGCCTGGATCCGGTTTTCAGCCATGTCATTCACATAAACATAGCTGCTCGCATTCACCGTTATACCTTCAGGATTGCTGAACTGTCCGTTGCCAGTACCACTGCCACCCCACTGGGTTACATACGTACCGGAGGGGTCGAATGCCTGGATCCGGTTATTCCCATAGGAATCAGCAACATAGACATAACCGCTCGCATTCACCGCTATCCAGTAAGACCCTGAGAACTGTCCATTGCCACTTCCTGTGGTCCCCCACTGGGTTATGTACGTACCTGAGGAGTCGAACTCTTGGATCCGGTTATTCCCGGAATCAGCGACATAGACATAGCCGCTTGCGTTCACCGCTATACCCTGAGGATTGTTAAACTGTCCGTTGCCGGCACCGCTGTCGCCCCACTGCGTTACATATGTACCGGAGGGATTGAACGCCTGGATCCGGTTATTGCCGGTGTCAGCAACATAAACATAATCACTGGTGTTGACTGCTATGCCCATAGGTGTCTCGAACTTGCCGTTGCCCCAGGCCCATGACCCCCACTGCGTCACATACGTACCAGAGGGGCCGAACGCCTGGATCCGGTGATTAACCTCATCAGCAACATAGACATCACCACTTGCATCCACCGCTATACCCTGAGGATAATAGAACATACTGTTGCCGGTTCCCGGGCCCCCCCACTGCGTCACATACGTACCAGAGGGGTCGAACTCCTGAATCCGGTCATTATACGTATCAACGACATAGACATAGCCGCTTACGTTCACTGCTATGCCCATAGGTGTCTCGAACTGGCCGTTACCAGTACCATAGTTACCCCACTGATACAGATAGGTGCCTGAGGGGTCAAATATCTGGATCCGGTTATTCCCGGAATCAGCGACATAGACATAGCCGCTTGCATTCACCGCTATGCCCTGGGGATTGGTGAAATAGCCGTTGCCAGTACCGCCAGTACCCCATTGAGTCACATACGTCCCGGTGGATGTGAACACCTGGACACGGTCATTTCCATAATCAGCGACATAGACATATCCACTTGCGTTCACCGCCATCCCCTGCGGCCAATAGAATGAACCGTTACCCGTGCCATAGGACCCCCATTGCCGCACATATGTGCCGGAGGGTGTGAACTCCTGAGTCTGGTTATTACCCGTATCAGAGACATAAACATCGCCGTTCGAGCTCACCGCTATACCATAAGGACCCGACCACGGGCCGCTGCCCGCCTCCGCCGCTGTCGCCCATTGGGTAACATGCGTCCCGGATGGTGTAAACACCTGGATCTGTTTGTTACCATAGTCAACAACATAGACGAACCCACTCGCATTCACCGCTATGCCAGCAGGAAGAGAGAAAGCGCCATTGCCACTACTTGCGGATCCCCACTGAGACACATACACGGGAACGGATCCTGCACTGGCCGGCAATAAACAAAAAATGAGGAAAAAAATTCCTATAAAAAGGGAATACTCTTTGTTCCGGATAATATTCACACACCCTTATAAATCAACAATTCAGGTTTTAGGTATTATAGATAATAAACCTGTTTTATTTATTTTCAGAAATATCGAGGAAACGGGTTCATATGACCATGAGAAACAGAGACTACCCCCTCATGTCCCTGCACATATGAGGCATCCGCCATGGCGCAATAGTCAGCTCAGAAGATGGAACGCCACGCGGACTGGGTTTTCCCCTCTGGGAACAATCCGTACAATATAAAATTTCGCCTCTGTAGAAATCCTCATCTAAAACCGGGTTATACCACTCCCTCCGCAGATTAAAGGTTATACAAAATACCTGATAATCCACCTGAAAAGATGTTCTTTATAATACTTCACGTCCATCTTGTGATGGATGGTCGTACTCAGGACGGGCCCGGTAACGGTAGGTGGCGTGGCACTCGGTAACCACCTCATCCTTGCTGCCGGGGTTCTCGGAACAACCGGGGCCTCCCTGTCACGGATGCTTGCCCGCGGCGCCGGTGGCGTGGTGACCAAGTCGATCGGCCCGCAGCCAAAGGACGGACATGCCGGCCCCTGCGTTGCCGTACTCGACAACGGCATCCTGAATGCGATGGGGCTCCCGAACCCGTCCCGGGAATTTGCAGACGAACTACAACTGCTTGAGCATAAGCCGGTGATCGTGAGCATCTTCGGCGGAAACCCCGGGGAATTTGCCGAAATCGCCGGGTGGTTTAAAGGGAAGGCTGCCGGATTTGAACTCAACCTCTCCTGTCCCCATGCGGAGGGGTACGGGGCGGCAATCGGCGTCGATCCTGCTCTTGTTGAGGAATGTACCCGGGCCGTGAGTGCGCTCGGGATGCCCACGTGGGTGAAACTGACACCGAACGTGACCGATATCACCGCAATCGGGAAGGCGGCGGAGCGGGGAGGAGCGACCGCGATCGTAGCCATCAACACGGTAAAAGCCATGCGCATCTCGACCAGCCTCAGGCGCCCGGTACTGGGAAACCGGCATGGAGGGCTCTCGGGGGAGGCCATCTTCCCGGTTGCCGTCCGCTGTGTCTATGAGCTCTATGAGGCCTGCTCCATTCCCATCATCGGGTGCGGGGGGATCTCCACCGCCGACAACGTAATCGAGATGATGATGGCAGGCGCCCGTGCTGTCGAGATTGGCAGTGCGGTGCGGCGGGATATCGGGATCTTTGAGTCCATAAAAAACAGCCTGTACGCGAAAAAAGGGATCGCGCCCGAAGAGATCGTGGGGTGTGCCCATGGATGACCAGCTTCCCGTACAGGTTTCCATCAAGGAGATCAAGAACGAGACGCCATCGGTAAAGACCTTCTTCTTTGACCCCGGTTTCTCCTTCGAACCGGGGCAGTTTTTAATGGTATGGGTTCCTGGCGTGGACGAAGTCCCCATGGCACTCTCTTCCCCAAACAGCATCACCGTCCAGAATGTAGGCGATGCGACCGGCGCCATGTTTGATCTTGAGGAAGGTGCAGCACTCGGGATCCGGGGGCCGTTCGGGAACGGGTTTACCCGGGGTGAGAAGATGCTTGCCATCGCCGGGGGGGTCGGGGCGGCTCCTCTCCTGCCCCTTGCCCGCTCAGACTGCGTGATGACGATGCTCCTGGGAGCGCGGACCGAGAAGGAACTCCTCTTTGTCGACCAGCTGGACGAAAGTACCGATGTCCTGATCGCGACCGATGACGGGACGCTGGGGCAACGGGGGTTCGTAACCGAGCTCATGAACGACATCAGCCTGGCAACCTACGACCGGATCGCGGTCTGCGGGCCGGAGCCGATGATGCGGGCGGTGCTTGCAAAGATTGACAGCCTCGGGGTCGCGTCAAGGACGGAATTCTCGCTCCACCGGTACATGAAATGCGGCGTGGGTATCTGCGGCTCCTGCTGCATCGACCCGGACGGGTTGCGTGTCTGCCGGGACGGTCCGGTCTTTTCCGGCGATCTTCTGAAAAAAAGCGAGTTCGGGCACTACCAGCGGGATGCAAGCGGCAGGAAGAAAAGTATCTGAAACATGAACTGATTCGAATGGCAGAACCCGGCATGTCGGGATACCGGGGCCATGTTGATTTCCTGCCTGATCCGCAAGGGATACTGCAGGCACCTTACTGGCCGGATTCAGGTCCGCCGGTCTTCCGGGTCACCCGGTAAGATCCCCTGGGGGCATGGATTTCGAACCGTGCCCCGCTGCCCGGGGTGCCGGTTTCCCTGATGGACAGTCCGGTAATACTCAGGATCTCGACGATCAAAAACAGCCCGTAGCCCGTATTGCGGAGATATTTACGCCTGAATATCCACTCCTTTGAGGCTTCAGGGATGCCGACCCCGTTATCCTCGCAGGAAAGGATGAGCTCATTCTCTGTCTCCCGGTAAGAGAACCGGATCAGGCTTGTATGCTTCCCGTGGATGACCGCGTTTTCGATCAGTTTGAGAAACACTTTCGGGAAACCCGAATCTGCAAAAATCTCGAGGTCATCAACTTTCCAGTCGATCATCACATCCTTGTGATCGACCGCCGCCGCCGCCTCGCTGATCTCCGCACTGACACTGTGCCAGCTGGGTTCGCTCGCCCCGATGCTCTGGTAGTCGGACGTGAACTGTATCTGTTTCTGGATCATGTTGGTGACATTGCCAATCTTTTCAAGATACCCGTTGACGACCGGATCGGTCTTTGATTCCTGAATGAGCGAGAGGTACATCACTACTGCCGTAATCTGATTGAGGATATCATGCCGGGTGATGGCGGTGAGGGTATTGATTTTATGGTTGGCGAGCCGGATTGCTGCCTCGAAACGTTTGCGTTCCTCGATTTCTGCCATAAGTTCCTTGTTCACCCGCATGAGTTCCGCAGTCCGGTCCTCCACCCTCCGCTCCAGATCGTCACGGGCTCTTTCTATCACCTGTTCTGCCAGTTTGCGGGCAGTGATATCGATCGCAGAGCAGATCACCATGTTACCCGAAGTGACCGATGCGGAGACCAGGAACTGCCGTATCGTACCTTCACGGGAAGTAAAGGGGAGCTCAAGGTCTCCGATCTCATGGCGCTCCCGGACCTGCCGGATAAACCGGTCGCGGCTTTCTTCACCATTTATAATGAGGGACAAGTCTGCACCGGTGAGTTCCATACGTCCGTACCTGAGCATCTGCGCGCATTTCCCGTTTATTTCGGCGAGGAGCAGGGTATCCAGATTGAAGGTAAATATCCCGGCCTGGGAGTTCTCAAAGATTCCCCGGTACTTCCGCTCCTCCTCGCGCAGTCCCCCGGCAAATGACGACGTGACGACACCAATGGTAACAAAGATCACAAACCATGCAGTGGAGATTGCCACGTCCTTTGGATTGAAACCGCTGTACGTGTAGACGAGCAGGATGTAAACCGAACTCAATGCGACGGAGAAATACACCCCTTTGTCCGGATAGAAATAAACAAACAGGATAATGGGAAGGAAATAGATGAACGGGAAAACCTCGTAAATGCCGAGGGAGAGAGAGTAGATAGTTGAGGATATGGTGATGATAACCGTCACAAGAAGCGTGACCGTCCAGTATATCTGCTGCCTTTTTTCCGGGGCGATACGAACGATCATGACCGTATCCCCTCCCCGTTTCCGGGATTATTGTTACTCTCTCCGGACAGGAGGGCATGTTCGAGCCTGCGGCGCTCGGCAATCTCGGCCCGCAGTTCCTCGTTCAGCCGTTCGAGATGCGCCGTGCGTTCCCGTACCTGGCGTGCAAGGTCTTCGAGCGTCTGGCGGATCTCCTCATCGGCGACTTTTGCATCTGTCAGGTTCGTGACAGAACAGAGCACCATATCCTTCATAACGTAAAGGGGAGAGAGGACAAACCTGATACTACTCCCGCTTTTCTGCCGGAAGAGAGATTCGAATGTCATGCCGGTTTTTCGCTCTTTTATCTCACCCATGAACCGCCGTTGTGCGTCCGCATCCGTCCATACCGTACTGACCAGACTGCCTTTCAGTTCACTTCGGGGATACAAGAGCCACTCTGCGCATTTCTGGTTAACTTCTCTTATACGCCAGGAGACAGGGTCAAAACAGAAGATACCCTCAAAGGTATTTTCCATGATATGCCGGATCCGCGCTTTCTCTTCAACAAATCCGTTCGCATAGGAAGAAGCTACCACGGCGAGGGTGATAAATATGGCAAACCACGCGGTGGAAACGGCAATAAGGAACGGATCGATCGCCCCCACCAGAGAGTACACGAGGCCGATATAGATAATGCTGATGCCAAGCGCGAAGAGGACGGCGCGACCCGGATAAAAATAGACGACACAGATGATGGGGAGGATATAGAGGAACGAAAATGCCGCAGAGATGCCATGGGTGAGGGAAAAGATGGTACAGAGAATCGCACTGATCGATGCAATGACCACGATAAAGAGCCGGATGACCGCCTCAATATCCCATGACTGCTGTCCCATTTATTTGCATTCTCCCGGATGAGAGGGCTGACGCGCCCGCTGTCACGGTTCTATCATTGTTTTAGAGTTGTTTTATTGTATAAATACTTTCAGACGACCGAATCTGAAAATATCAGGAATACCGCAGAAGATCATCCCGCATTCCGGTGAATATCAGCCAGCTCCTTCCGGTTACTACGGGACCGGTTCTCCGTCCTCTTTTGACGAGGAGAGATTGATATGTTCCAGCTCCTCGAGCTTGTTGATATTCGTGAACGTCCTGAGATCCGGATCGAATGCCCGCAGCTCATCCACCGGGATGTAGCGGGTGTTGAGGGACTGGATCATGGTACGCAGCGAGAGGGATGTGTGACTTTCGAGATACGCGAGGAGGGCAGCCCGCCGGTACACCGCATGCAGCGGTTCGAGCATCTGCTCGTTCCACCGTGGTATAACAGCATCGTACTGACCGATTGCTCTGAAGAGATACGAAACCACGCCGGCATTGACGCTGGGCATATCGCAGGCAGAAACGAAAATAAGATCCCCTCCTGCCACAAGGGAACCGGCATGAAGCCCGCCAATTGGGCCGAGGCCCTGCCGGATATCGCTGACGCAGGTAACATTGCTGATCTTTTTGAAACGGGTGCACTGCACCGGGTCCCTGGCGACGATGACAATCTCATCAACGATTCCTGAAAGTGAGCCGACAAGCCGTTCGATGAAGGTTTTTCCCTCGTAGGTAAAGAAGTATTTTTCCTGGCCGTTTGCCCGCCGTGCCTCGCCGCCGGCAAGCACTACCGCAGACCTCATGGTGGCGCTCCAGCCGTTTCCAGGGACTCGCGGAATTTTACAAGATCCACTATACTGGAATTTACCGGTGTGGGAATGCCATGCACGGCTCCTTTTGCAACAATGGCACCGTTGAGGAAATCGATCTCGGCGGTCGGTTTCCGTGTGACTGCATGGACATCGCAGACACCGGAGAGTTTTGCGGCAACCGACAACCCTACCGCTCTTGCTCGCAGTACCGGTATTTTCATCGTCCTCCTCCGCAACCACTATGGTATTTTCCCGGGGGGCAATTAGAGATTCCGAAAGATTCAGGCAGCTGGCGGCACATTTTCGTTCACTTCCTGCTCGCTTTTTTGCCTTTCTGTTCCAGAGCGAGGAGCAGTTCCTTGATCTCAAGTGCCGGAGAAAACCCGCCGATACCGTTCGCCGCGACAATCCGGTGGCAGGGCACGACAAGCGGCGTCGGGTTGTGTGCCATCGCACGCCCCACCGCACGCGGAGAGGTACCTATCTGTGCCGCGATCTCCCCGTACGTTGCGGTGCTGCCATAGGGCACCTCCCGGACGGCCTGGTAGATCCGGGCGGAGACGCACTCTCCTTCACAAGCGACCGTTTTTAGCCCCGACAGGTCCACAGCATGGCCGGCGCAGTATTTCAGGATCGGGCCGGCACCGGGCCGGAAATACCCGTGGACGCGAACCGGACACGGTAGATCGTATCCCCGCTCCACCAGACATGGACGTGCCAGAGCCCGAGCCTGCATGATCCCCCCATCATTTCCATTTCGCCAGCACCTCCCGGAACTGTGTGCTGTCACACTCGATCATCTCGTCCTGAATCCACGCCGGCAGCGCTGAACGCACCCTTTTTTCCAGAAACCTCCGCTCACCGAATACAAGGACACCGCGATCCTCGGGTGTCCGCAGCACGCGCCCGATCGCCTGGAGCGCCCGGTTAATTGCCGGCAGCGTATAACAGAGGAACTCCCCTTCCTCCCCGTACTTGTGCCGGAAATACTCGATCACCATCTTTCTGACCCGGGTAAAAGGTGCGAGCGGAAGGCCTACCACCATCGCCCCGGAGAGCATCTCGCCCCGGTAGTCGAGACCCTCGCTCCACTTCCCGCCGCAGACGGCAAACATGATCCCTGACTCTCCCTGCGAAGGGAGCGAGAGAAACTCGTTGAGCGCGGCCCCGGCACCTGCTGCATCCCGGGGCTCGATAAAGACTTTTCTCCTGCTGATGTGAGGCGATGCAAGCGCTGCGTAGGATTCAAGGATCTGGTAACTCGGGAAATAGATGGCGCGGTTCTTCCTGAGCATGGCGAACGCGGTGATATAGTGGACGATCTTTTCCGTATTCTCCCGATTCTGCCGGAGCGAGTACGTCGTGGTGATGTCGGTTGCACAGCAGATGAGACGGTTCTCTTTCGGGAACGAGTTGGGCAGCGCGAGGGTAGCGACCGTTGCATCGTTAAAGTACAGGCGCCGGAAACTCTCGACCGGAGAAAGCGTGCCCGAGATCATGATGCAGCAGGCATGGGAGAAACAGATCTCCGAAAGGGGGGCGGAAGGGTCGATATTCCGGACCTCGAGGAGAATTCCTTCCTCGGTCTTTTTGTAGATCGTGAGATACGCCGGATTATGGGCGGACTGCGAGAGCCGGTACATGAAAACGGTCAGGCGCTCGATCGCGGTCTCGCGGAACTCGCCGGCTTTCTGGTTCCGATCCCGGATCGTCTCGGCAAGTCCCATGAGTTCGTCGACGATATCGCCCATGTCTTTCCAGAGCGAGCCGCGGACGATCGTCCGGTCGAATATCCCGGGATCGAACCAGTCTTCCCCCTCGGTGGAGTTCGCCAGTCCTGCCATAAACTCCGTAAGCCGGGGCAGGACATGCTGCACTGCTTCTGCCCCCTTGTGCAGCCGCTTCATTCCTGAGAGCTCGCGGGCCGCCTGTTCGAGATCTTTTTGTGCAAGGCTGACGCTCTCGATCGACTGGATCACATCCCCGCAGTTATGGGCCTCGTCGATCAGGAGCATCACGTCCCGGTCCTCGACATTGAGGTTCGCATAGAGCTGCTCCCGGATCTCCCGGTCGAAGAGATGGTGATAATTGAGGATGATCACATCTGCATTTTTTGCCGCATACATCATCAGTTCGTACGGGCAGATATCACCGGCAAAACCGGCCAGTTCCTGCGGCCGGACAGGATCGGCAAGCACCCGCTCGGACTTCGAGCGCACAGATGTCGAAGGTACCATCTTCACGCCGCCGGTATCCCCGGTTACAAACATCCGGCTCGCGATAAAATACGGGCAGATGATCGGGTGTTCCCGGTCCATTCTCCGGATCTGCTGGACGACGAAGGGATCTTTTGACGGGATAAGGGCGCCGCGTTCAGCTCGCTCGCGCATGAGTGCCGAAGAGAAGGTCTTGACTCCCTCGCAGCGCCGGTACACATCCCCTTCACCGCCCAGGGGGCACATGCTCTTTTTCCCGACCAGGTACGCGATCTTTAACTTCGGCTGTTTCTTTTTGACAAGCGCCAGCTCCCGTATAAATGTGGTGAGCTGGCTGATCGTTCGGACAGCGATCACAATTTTCCGGTTTTTGCGTTCGGCAAGAAGGGACGCAACAACGCTTGACTTCCCACTCCCGGTCGGCGCATCGATCATGCCGATCTCACCCTCGCGGGCGACCTCTGCGGCAAATGCGAGCATCTCGCGCTGGTGGGGGCGGTATTCCGCATACGGGAAGAAAGGATCGAAACTGTCCATTGCCGGAATACGTTTGGCGCTCTGGGGTTTTATGAGCGTCGCATAGGAGGTGCACGATGTTGCACGGGAAAAGGCTCAATGCTAATATTCCCGTACAACCCATCTGTTCCTATGGCAGTCCACCCCATCGAGTAACCGGTACGGTACACCGGAGATGCGCGCCATCTGGAGCGAGGAGAACCGGTTCTCCTGTGTCGTTGCCGCGGAAGTCGCACTGGCGCAGGCAGAAGCAGCGCACGGCCTGATCCCTGAGGCAGCGGCCGGGGAGATCGCACAGAACGCACCGAAGGCATCCCTTGCCCGTTCAAAGGAGATCGAATCTGAGATCAGCCACGACATGATGGCGATCGTGAAAGCTATTTCCGAGGTCTGCGGAGAATCGGGCCGGTGGGTGCATTACGGTGCCACCTCAAACGACATTCTCGATACGGCGACCGGGCTCCAGCTGGCCCAGGCGCTGGACCTTACCGATGCAAAGCTGCGCAAACTCCTCGGGGTGCTGATACGAAGAGCCGGTGAGACCACAACACTTGTCGCCGTAGGCCGGACACACGGGCAGCAGGGTGTCCCGACCACGTATGGCCTCAGGTTTGCCATCTGGGCGAGCGAAGTGGGCCGGCATATCGAACGGCTGGAACAGCTGCACCCCCGGGTCGCGGTGGGGCAGATGACCGGCGCGGTGGGAACACAGGCGGCGATCGGGCCAAAAGGCATGGATGTACAGGCGACGATGATGCAGATCCTGCACCTCTCCTCCGTGGATGTCTCAAACCAGGTAATCTCACGGGACCGGTACGCGGAGTACTTCATGTTCCTCGCAAACATCGCAACAACGCTCGACAAGATTGGTGTCGAGATTCGTTCGCTCCAGCGCACTGAGATCGGCGAAGTGGAAGAGGCGTTTGGTTCAAAACAGGTAGGCTCGTCCACGATGCCGCACAAACGGAACCCCATAAAATCCGAGCAGGTATGTGGCCTTGCCCGGATCGTAAGAGCCTCCGTCGAGCCGGCGCTCCTCAACAACACCCTCTGGGATGAACGGGATCTCACCAACTCATCCTGCGAAAGGGTGCTCTTTCCCGAAGCATCCATTCTTGCCGATCACTGCCTCCGGCTCATGACAACCGTGCTCGACAGTCTGGAAATTAACCGTGCGGCAATACGGCGCAACCTCGCATTCCTCCATGGGATCAATATGGCAGAATCCGTGATGATCGAGCTCACCCGGCGCGGCATGAGCCGGCAGGATGCCCATGAACGTGTGAGGATGGCAAGCATGCAGGCGCTTGCCGAAAGCCGGCCGCTTGTGGATGTGCTCGGAGAAGACACCGAAGTGGTCCGGTTCTGTTCGCGGGATGACCTCATTGCCCTTCTGGCTCCGGATGCATATATTGGCACTTCGGTCGCGCAGGTAAACCGGGTAATTAAAAAGCTCTCCCCCCTTGTACGGTAATTTTTGGGAATTATTTTTAAAATCTCTAACATGTGTTAGTAAATTTAATGGAGCAATAAAATATTGTTGGGAAAAATAAATCTTATCCTTCGTCAGATTCACGTTATCCCCTCAAAAATAGTATACTATTTTATGAAATCAAAATCCCGGCAGTGCCCGAACGGTCATAGAGCCATGCACCGCCTACACATCAAAACCACAAAGGCAGGGGAGCAAGCTTGGTAAGCGATCCCTTGGCAATTTTGCCCGGAATGGAAGATGATGTTGATGGATCAAGTTTCACACCGCCCGGCTGTTTTTTATCCCCATATATTCTCAAAACAACATCAGGCTATCCCTTTGGCACATAAAAAAATTCGATACAGAATATGATGAAAAACCCGCAGAAACATCAATACAAATAAATATAGTATAGAAAATGGAAATCTGAACTTGAGATGAAACAGGGAATTCTGGCGACAATTGTTCTGCTTATGGTTTTTTGTTTAATTGGTGGGTGTGTGACCGGAGGGAATCCGACAAATCAGCCGTCAACAGAATCCCTTATCAAGGATCTACAAAATACAAGCAATTTTGATGCACGTTGGAATGCAGTTCAGGAACTCGGAAAGACAGGCGACAAGAACGCGGTAACTCCTCTTATTGAAACTTTGAACAATGATCCCGATGCTCGTTTCAGGATAATGGCGGCAGAATCACTTGGTGAGATCAAAGACGAGAGCGCAGTTGAACCATTGATTGAAGTTCTAAAGAATGATACAGAAGCAATAGATGTCAGGTCTGCTGCGGCTACTGCTCTTGGAAGAATGGGGGATACAAGAGCGATTGCCCCACTTATCGAAACCTTAGCCTCGCCTTCCTCCGTATTTCCAGGTACTGCTGAAAACGCCCTCGCAATGATAGGTAAACCAGCAGTTGATCCACTTATTGAAGCATTGAATGGCCCGAGTGAAGGGGGTGCAATCAATACATTAGGGATGATTGGAGATACGAGAGCCACCGAACCCCTTATTGCAATTATGATGAAAGAACAATGGATAGATATTCCAAAAGCACTTGGTAAAATTAAAGATAAACGGGCCGTCCAGCCTCTTGTTGAACAAATCCCCTTGCTTAAAACTTTAAATGGTGTGTCATTGGTTGAACTGACGTATCGCAAAGAGGTAGTAAATGCACTTGGATCAATTGGGCCTGATGCCAAAGATGCTGTTCCTGCACTACTGGATCTGGTACAAAATCCCGTAGAAGGTGGGATCGCAGTCAGTGGTTCTGTTCCAGCAGGGGAAATACAATCTAATCCTGATTCGATTACTGTTCAAATGTATGAAGGGAATATGCATGTTCATCTTGGTTCAGTTATTGAAGCTATTGATGCTTTAGGGGATATAGGAGATAACAGAGCTATACCCGTTCTTAACGCACTTGCAAATTCTTCTGATGAAGATATCCAGTATCATGCTAAAGAGGCTTTAAAAAAGATTAATGGATAGCCTATGGGTCAAAGCCAAAGAAGGCTGAGGATCATGGAGCACGATCTTCTGGCAGTACTGCTATAAGTGCCAGGATGATTCTGCCGGACTGATGGGGTAATCCATTAATCGAATGTTTCAGAACCCGCGTTCAAGCTTGTTTTCACCTACCCAATCAAACGAATACTGATCGATAAATTATCTCTATACATCCTGTCTGGTGTCCTGTCATCACTGTAAGCGCGAATGGACGCATATAGGTTCACTTCTCGCCAGTCTAGGACGATCAAGAAGGCCGGAACCATCTATTCCCGGATTTTCTCCTTTTCCATCATGTATGCGACCTGTTTCCATTCCCCGTCATAGCATCATTCTTTCCGGCCTCACCCACGATTCCCGGGAATGTGGCGGAACACCATGATCCAACACGGGGAATTCTCCAGAAACCGGTCACCTTTAATGAACTAAAAACCACTACTCTGGCAATTTTTTGGATAATATCTCCCTGGATCGTAAAAGGGCGGGACATACACCATTATCTATGTTGAAAAACGATGGGAATATACTAAGGTTTCGACCCAGCTCCACCGGAGGCCGCCATGATCTCAGTCTTATATGTTGATGACGAATCAGCGCTTCTTGAAGTGACCAAGGTTTTTCTGGAGCGGGGGGGTGAGTTCAGGGTAGACACAGCCACCTCGGCACGTGAAACAATAGAAAAGCTCAAGGCAGAACGGTACGATGCGCTGGTCTCAGATTACCAGATGCCTGAAATGAACGGGCTTGAACTCCTGAAATACCTCCGCCCACGCTGCAACGGGATGCCCTTCATCCTTTTTACCGGGAAAGGAGGGGAAGAGATTGCAATTGAAGCACTTAACTCCGGCGCAGACTTTTATATACGGAAAATGGGTTCGCCCCGGATCCAGTTCGCGGAACTCGAGACAAAAATACGATCGGCCGTGTCACGGCGGCAGAGCGAGCAGGCTCTCAGTCAGTCCGAACGGAATTACCGTTCGCTTGTGGAAAACCTCACGGATGTCGTCTACGAAGTCAATGGAGAGGGGATAATCACCTATACCAGCCCCGGCATCACCAGGTTCGGTTACAATCCGGAAGATCTGATCGGAAAGGATTTTGCCATGCTGGTCTGTGCGGAAGATATTCCGTCAGTCGCCCGCCATTTCGCTGATATGACCCTGGGTATTTCCTCATCGGTCGAGTTCAGGATAACCAATACGGGCGGGCAATCATGCTGGGTGCGTGCGTCGTGCTCCCCACGGACGGATAACGGAAAGGTTACGGGCGGGCAGGGCTTGCTTACTGATATAACCGGATCAAAAAGGGATGATACAACGCTGCGCGGACGCGAGGTCCTGCATCAGCTGCTGCTTGATTCTGCCACCGACGGAATGCTCATTATCGATCCCAAAACAGGTATTCCCGTTGAGTTCAACGAAGAAGCCTGCCGCCAGCTTGGCTACACCCGTGAGGAGTTTTCCGTTCTCAGCCTGCAGGACTGGGAGGTTGCGGAAGCACCACAGAATCTCCGGGAAAATATCCCTGAGATCCTGCGCACTGGCCGGGCAACCTTCGGGACACGGCACCGGACAAAAGACGGTAGGATCCGGGAGTTTGTCGTAACCGCACGGGTCCTCGATGAGGGTACCGCAAAAAGGATCGGTGTAATCTTCCATGACGCCACAGATGAGACCGAGGCGAGGCGGAGTCTTGAGCAGCAGGCTCACGGCTTCGAGGAATTATTCGAGCAGGCACCGCTTGTGCACCTGACGCTCTCCCCGGACGGCCGTGTGACGGGTATCAACCGGGCAGGCACGGTACTGCTGGGCTGCCCAAAAAACGAGGCGCTCGGGAAATCCCTTGCAGATTTTATCGCCCAAAATGAACAGACACGATTCTCCGATGGAATACGGGAACTGGGGCGATCCGGCAGCATTCATGCGGCGACGTTTTCCCTTGCTCTCCGCGATAACCGCGTTGCCTTCATCTCCCTTGACGGTTCTGCCATCTGCAACCCCGACGGGAAGGCCGGGCAGCTGCTGGTCACGCTCACCGATATCACCGGGCAGGTGAAGACTGCTGCGACCCTTCAGGCTGCCGCTGCATCCGCAGAAAGCGTTATCACCGGAGCCCGCGAGGGCATCTTTGTCTGCACCCCGGATCAGATCCTCACCGGCTGGAACCCTGCAATGGAGGACATTACCGGGATTATGTCCCGGGATGCTCTCGGAAAAAAGCTTGAGGAGACGCTGCCTTTCCTGCACGGGACGGAGCCTGAAACGCCACCGGTGCGTGCACTGTCCGGTGAGATTGTTGCCACACCTGACACCCGGTACGAGTATCCCGGGAAACGAGGATGGATAAGAATAATATTTTCTCCCCTGCGGAATACTCGTGGGGATATTGAGGGGATCATCGGGGTGGTGCAGGAAATCACTGCCCGCACGTCTGCCGTGCAGCGGATGCGGGCTGCAAACCGGCTCTATACAATTATCTCCCGGATCAGCGCTGTGGCTGCAAGCGTCCATGACCTGGAGACGCTGCTTGCCAGCACCTGCCGTATCGCGACGGAAGAAGACGCCGTTTGCATGGCGTGGGTCGGGCTCTTCGATCGGGCGGCGGGCATCCTCTGGCCGGTGGCACACTCCGGGAATGGAGAGGATCTGCCCAAAGAGGGGTACCGTGTCGCCGGTCGTGATCGGGAAGAAGGACTTCCCGGTGAGGCCATCCGCACGGGGGGCTCTGTAGTCTGCCGCTATACCGGAACCGAGCCTGCCGCTCAACCGTGGATGCAGGATGCATTCCGGCACGGGTACCTGTCATTAGCAGCCGTGCCGTTCCGGCTCAACGGTGAGGTGGTGGGTGCCATCACTCTCTGCTCCGGTGAACCCGATGCGTTTTCGGAGGCAGAGGCAGAGCAGCTCGCGCTCCTGGGCACCACGCTGTCGTCTGCACTCGATCTCCTCGATAAAAAAACACTCCAGCGCCGGGCCGGCAGGGATACCCACGGCAGCTGGGAACGCACCCGGTTCCTCGCCGGCGGGATCGAGTCTGCCGCAGTCCCGTTTGCCGCGGTTTTTCCCGATGGAAGCACCGGGGCGGTAAACGCAGCACTCTGCGCCATGCTGGGTTCCACCGAGGAGGATCTGCTCGCGCTCCCCTTAACCAGCCTCCTCGGTAAGCCAGCAGAGGAGGAGGAGCGGTTCATCCGGGTTCTTGCCACACAAAAACCTGATCGTTACGAGAGCACCCTCCGGAAAAAGGACGGTACCCTCCTGCCGGTCGAGATCTTCCTCCAGTCCATCCCCGACGAGACCAGCGGCCAGACCTGTGTCAGCGTTTTTATCACCGACATTGCAGACCGGAAACTGCGGATGGATGCACTCGAAGAAGAGA
Source organism: uncultured Methanoregulaceae archaeon (assembly GCA_963805035.1). Classification (GTDB taxonomy): domain Archaea; phylum Halobacteriota; class Methanomicrobia; order Methanomicrobiales; family Methanospirillaceae; genus Methanoregula. Next base: position 60,695 of record CAWDSU010000005.1, read on the forward strand.
GCCTGAATTACCGCACGTTCTTTGAGACCGGCCGCGCCGCCATGGTGATCACATCGCCCGGGGGCGACATCCTTGCCGCAAATCCGGCTGCCTCCCGGTTGCTCGGCCGGACAGAGGAGGCGCTGCGTTCAACCGGAGGGGGAGGTTTCGCAGGATCCGGAGATCCCCGGTTTGTCGAACTCGCGCGGACGTGCGGGCAGGAAGGAAGTGCTGAAGGGGAGCTGCGGCTCATCCGGGGGGATGGTACGCCCCTTGATGTGACGGTCCGGGCAGCCCGTTTTACCGGTAAGGAGGGTACCCCCACCCTGAACCTGGTCCTCCGGGATATCACCGGACAAAAAACGGCAGAAAAGGCACTGACACGGGAACAGGATACAGCCGCGGCCATTCTCGACAGGCTGCCAAATCCGATGAGGAAAACCGATCCCACCGGCGCATGTATTTTCTGTAACCGGGCGTGGCTCGCGTTTACCGGAAGGGCTGCTGCCGAGGAACAGGGTGAAGGATGGATGGGAGGCATCCATCCCGATGATCGCGACCGTTACCGGGAATTCATCCGCGTACAGGGTGATGCGGGGAGCCCGGCTGAGGTGGAATACCGTCTCCGGCATCATTCCGGCGAATACCGGTGGATCCGTGAGGTCCGGATACCAGATGCTGCTTCCGACGAGACAGGGGCCGGCGTCATGTATTTCTGTGACGATATCCACACGTGCCGCCGGGCAGAAGAGATGCTCAATAAGGGAAGGGCGCAGTACCCGGGCCGTTTTCGAAAGCGCGGAAGATGCCACTCTCCTCGTAAGTGACAGGACCCTGGACTGTAATGCGGCGGCGACACGGCTGTTTTCCTGCACCCGCGAAGACCTTATCGGGCATGGCCCGCTGGATTATTCCCCCCCGTACCAACCGGACGGGAGGGTATCTGCCGATGCCGCACGGGAGTACCTTGAGGCTGCCCGTGGAGGAACGCCCCAGGTATTTCCCTGGGTCAGCACGAGAAGCGATGGTACGACTATCGAGACCCACGTCACCCTGACCGCGCTGGACATCCACGGGGATCGGCGGGTATTTGCCGTTATTGACGATGTGACGGAACAAAACCGGACGGAGCGCGAGATCCGGAGGCTTGCCGCCTACCCGCAGATGAACCCCAATCCGGTCATCGAGATCCAGCCGGACCGGACAATAACCTATGCCAACCCGGCAACCGCTGCAGTGCTCAAATCACTCGGGCTGCCCGATGACCCGGCGGCGTTTTTGCCGGCAGATTTCGATGAGATCGCAGGAACGCTCGATCCGGCACAGCCGATGATGACAGAGCGCGTGGTGCAGCTCAAGGAGCGATCATTCCACGAGTCGATCTGTGCTGCCCCGGGGCATGCTCCCCTCAGGATATATGCCTACGATATCACCGACCGGGTCCAAGCAATGAAAGCGCTCGCGTATGCCAACCACAAACTGGGCATCCTTACGAGTATCACCCGTCACGATATCCAGAACAAACTTACCGGGATGCTCGGGTATCTCGATCTGCTTCGGGGATCCCTACGTGATCCGCAGCTGATCGCTCTCCTTGACAAGGCAGAAACTTCGGCAGAAGCCATCGGGCATCACATCGACTTTACCAAGGATTACGAGTCGCTGGGTGGTACTGCCCCGGTCTGGCAGGAAATCACCCCCATCCTTACCGAGGTCAGGTCGCACTTTGATCTGGGAGGAATAGCCTTTGATGAGCCTGCGCCGGGTTTTGCAGTCTTTGCCGACCCTATGTTTGCCAAAGTGCTCTCCAACCTCTGCGACAACTCGCTGCGCCATGGGGTGCATGTCCGGCATATACGGATACGGAGCGAACCTCATGAGACCGGGTGCATGCTCATCTATGAGGACGACGGTGTAGGTATCCCACAGGACAAGAAAGAGCTGATATTCGAACGCGGTTTTACCACCTCGTCCGATTCCATAAAATCGTCCGGCCTTGGCCTGTTCCTGGCCCGTGACATCCTTGCCATCACCGGCATCACCATAAAAGAGACCGGAGCGCCCGGGATTGGCTCGCGGTTTGAGATGATCATTCCTCCGGGGAAGTGGAGATGCGGGCCGGCAGAGTAGCCGCTGCTCCTTCTTTTCAGGGCAGGGAATCCCGGGCAGAGAAAAGCGACCTTCCCTGACACTGATGATCCCATCGGTAATTCCCGTTATTGCGGGAGAACCGGGCAAACGCCGCCAGCATGATCCCTGCCATCGCACCCGCTCAAACGGCGATCTCTTCAGGATACACATTCTGCATGAAAAAGAGAGAAAGAAATTTCAGATGTACCGTGCTTTCTTCGAGAGCAGGCGCGGGGTATAGAGCGGACGGAACGGCTTACCCGCGATTTCTTTCTTTACGGCAGCAGAGAGGCTTTCTACGGTCATCTGCTCCTTGTGTGGCTTGTTCGGTTCGGACTTCCGGCGGATGGTGACGGTGAGTTTCTTACCGGCTACTTCCTCGTCGCCAACCACGATCACGTAAGGCACCCAGTCCATGCCGGCTTCCCGGATTTTCTTTCCCACGCTCTCCTCGCGGTCATCAAGATCACACCGGAGGTTCTGCGCATTGAGGGTATCGCAGACTTCCTGCGCATACGCGGTGTGGCGCTCGGCAACCGGCACGATACGTACCTGGACCGGTGAGAGCCAGGTCGGCAATGCAGGAACCTTCTGGGTCGAGATGTTCTCGAGGATCGCGCAGATCACCCGCTCGACACTTCCGGTCGGGGAGCAGTGGAGGATGGGCGGGTATACCGGGGTGCCGTCGTCTTTGAAATACCTGATATTAAAGCGGGTCGAACTCTCGACATCTATCTGGACGGTAGGGTTCTCGATCGGGCGGTTCTGTCCGTCGATGGCCGCAAGGTCTATCTTTGCCTCCCAGTAGTGGACGCGTTCGGAGAGGATCTCGATCAGCATCGGGCAGTCGGATTCTTTTACGATTTTTTTCACCCACGCCTCGTTCTCATCGTAGAACTTCTTTGTGCACCGGAATGCAGCGACAAGCTTTGTCTCAAAGTCTCTGCCGGTCTGCCAGCCGATGGCAAGCTGCTCCTCGAAGCACTTCATCGCCTCGGGCATATCGGTACAGAGAGAGTGCATATCGGGCATCGTAAATGCACGCAGGCGCTTTAATCCGATCACTTCCCCCTTCTGTTCATGCCGGAAGGAATAGGTGGAAAGCTCATACATCTTTAAGGGGAGGGTGTTTTTCGAGATGTGCATGTCCCGCATAATCGAGAACATGCCAAAGCAGGCGGCAAACCTGAGCATCATGTCCCGGTTGTTGCTCTTGAACCGGTACTGCCGCTCGCCGAACTTGGCCGCGTGCTCACAAATTGCTTTATCACCAAGGTCATACATGACAGGAGTCTCGACCGGAGTCGCACCGTAGGGGAGCAGGATGGCAAGGACGTAATCAGCCAGCAGGTCGCGGACGAGCTTACCCTTGGGCATCCAGCGCAGGCAGCCGACATCGCTCGCGGGTTCGTAATCGACGAGCTCCTTTGAACGCATCAGCTCCACGTGGGCCGGTTCGCCACCGGTCGGCTCCGCGACGCCCAGCTCCTTTTTGACAAGGCAGCCGAACGGTGTATTATCGAGATACTGGTGGTAGTCATGGGTCTTCCCATCCGGGGTCATGACAAACCAGTCATGAGTGGCCTCTTTCTTACCCGGCTTTTTCGAGACGGCCTCTCCTTCTTCGCCGCCGGGCACGATAGTCTTTGAGAGTTCGGAGAGCGGATGGCCCTTGCAGGAGATCTTGAAGGACTTGTACCAGCCAAACGGCGCACGTTTCACGGCAAAGCCTTCTGTTGCGAGGCCTTCCCTGAGGGCGTTCAACGCAGGCACGGCCACATCGGGCCGGGCAAGGTCACTTGAGAGATGTGCATACGGGTAGATGACGATCTTGTCTGTGTGAACCTGACCGGCGGTCTTTTTTACCTCTTCGATGGCCTGAAGGATAACGCCCTCCAGGTCCTCTTCATCAACGGACTCAACCGCGGCAAAGACCGTAAGCGCGTCCTCTTCGCGATCCGCGAGGACGGCTCCCTCCTCTGCCATTTTTGTCTTCTTTTTTGCTTCGTATTCGATGTAATCTGAATGTATCAGAAGAAGTCGCATTGCTTCATCTCCACTCCGGAACGATTATCCGTATAAAATGGGATCTTAAGGTATATACCCTCATTGCCCCCCGACACACGTCCGGGACGGGGCTTTCCGGGACTCCGCTCTACTTCCGGTTCTTGTGATACCGGGAGAGGGTCGCCTGCCTCTGGTCGAGGTACTTGGCGTCGGTCTTTTTGTCGTACGGGTTCTCTGCCCGCTCGGTCGTGTAAAAGACGAGCTGGCCGATGGGCATGCCGGCGTAGACCTTGACCGGGCGTGCATTCACGTTCGCCATCTCTAACGTGATGGTGCCCCGGAACCCGGCATCGATCCAGCCGCCGGTCTGGTGGAGGGTGACGCCAAGCCGGGCGATACTTGACTTGCCCTCAATGGTGGCGACGATGTTGTCCGGCAGGCCGATGCATTCGAGCGTCTCGGCGAGCACGAACTGTCCCGGCACAAGGACAAAGGAGTCTGCGTGAACCTCGCCCACATCGGCGGTCACGCTCGCCTTGTCGTACGGGTCGATGACCTGCGTGCCCGGGTTATACCAGACAAAGTGGCTGCCGAGCCGGATGTCGACCGAGTTTGGCTGTACAAGGGTTGGATCGTAGGGATCTATTTTGATGTGCCCCCGGGCGATGCGATCCAGGAGCTGCCAGTCCACGAGGATCATTGATAACCGGGTTGGCGTTGATCGGTGATAATCTCTCCCGGCGCCTCATGCGTGTACCGACAGGGAAAAACCCGCCATCTATTCCTCCCTGGCATCCCAATCAAGGGAGGACGCATCCTCAATATGCTGGTTTTTATGCCGCCGCTGTGCCTCTTTCTCACGGTCGAGCGCATCGGGATCGACATGCCACTCGGTCCGGCGCAGGAGGCCATGCAGGGTGCTCGCCTCCCGGGTCGTAAGGCCGGCCCGCCCAAGGATGCGGCGGATCATGATCATCGTATTCTCACGCTTGAAGGCCGGGTGGTGCACCGAGTCCAGGAACCGGTCGATATGCCGGTACAGGTGACCCATCTCGTAGGGTGAGGCCAGCCGGTACTCCTTGCCGGGGAGGTTCGCGAGCTCGTAGCAGACCACGCCGACTGCATGGGAGAGATTCATGATCGGGTACTCATCTGCAGTCGGGATCGTACAGATCATGTCGCTTTTCTTCACTTCGTCATTATTGAGCCCCCAGTTCTCGCGCCCGAAGAGGATCGAGACCCTCCCTTCAGCCGTACCGATTCGCTCCCGCAGCTCCCGGGGCGAATAAAACGGCATCCTCATCGGCGTGCAGACTGACTTGCTCACCTGACCGGTCGTGGCGACCACGATACTGCTCCGGGCAAACACGTCCTCGATAGTACAGACGACTGCATTGTGGAGGACATCCTGCGCATGGGACGCCCGTGTGCTTGCCTCCTCGCCGAGTGTGCATGGATCGACGAGCACGAGCCGACAGAACCCGAAATTTTTCATCACACGCGCAACGAACCCCACATTCCCCTCATAGATGGGGGCCACGAGCACGATGTCGATCTCGGGCATAAAAAAAGATTACTGGACCGCGTCCACGGTTGCCTTGAGGACAGAGGCGCCCTGGTCGTAGACCGCGTTTCCGACCACAATCGTATCCACGTATTTTCCCATCTCCGCGGCTTTTTCCGCCGAGTTAATCCCGCCGCCATAGTACAGGATCGCCTGATCAATCGCTTCCGATGCCGCTTTCACAACAGCAGGGTCGCCATACGTCCCGGAATATTCAATATAAACGACCGGGAAATGGAAGTATCGGTCGGCAACCGATGTATACGCCGCGACCTCGGCAGGTTTGAGATCGCAGATCGCTTTTGTGACCCGGCCAACCGAGGAGTTTGGGTTAAGCACGATATAGGCCTCGGGTACGACTACATCCCACGGAATACGACCGTTCTGCTGCTGCACCCAGAATCGGTGTTTGCCGACAATCCACTGCACATCGGTTGTATTCATTACGCTTGGCACAAAGACATACTCAATCCCCTCGATGAGTACTGCCTCGGGGCCGGCAGGTTCCATCACAAGCGGCAGGTCGTACCTTGCGATCTGCTTCTGGAGGCCGAGAAGGTTCTCTTCTGTCACGTTCAAGGTGCCCGAGAGCATCAGTGCGTCGGTTCCGCTCGAGGCGATCGCATCGATGTCACCGGGTCTGAGTTGCTTGTCAGGATCGAGTTTGGTCACATGCACCCAGTCTTTCCACTTCATGTCAGTATCCGTAGTACCTATGTCGTTTATCCCAATAAACCGGTGCTTCGGGTGGTTCACCACGGTTAACAAATTTACCGGATTTCACAAAGATTATCCTAAAATAAATGATACCGTCAGATCCTGATGATCGCATCCTCGCGTTTCTTCCGTAAGAGGGACTGGTAGTTCCGGATCTTCTCTGCATCAATGCCCGTTATACCGGAGAGCTTCCCTGCATCCGCTGCGAGCAGGCTGTCCCCGTTGATGACCCCGGCGCCGGCTAATTTCTCTGCCATCGTGCCGGTCAGGCCTTTGATCGAAAGCAGTTCCTTCCAGCCCTTTCCGATCCGGGCGCGGGCGATCTTCACTGGCACGGGCTGGTGCAGGTATCCGCTGACAAGCGCCACATGCCGGTTCACGGTTCCGGTGCTCATGCCCGTCATCGCACTCAGGTGTTCTGGAGTGGTCGAAACAAGCTCATCCGGACCGGTGATTCCGGCCGCCAGATATTTTTTGAGGCTTACCGTGGGAATGCCGATCTCCTTTAAGATCTGCCCGTTGTGGGTGATCCGGGCTTCTGCGAGAAGGTCGTGCGCCTCGGTCTCGCCGATACCGGCTTTCTGGAGAATTGCAGGATCTGTCTTTGCGAGATCAGCAAGATCGGTGACTCCTGACTCTTTTAAGGCCGCCATGATCTTTGAATAACTGCGACCTTTCCGTGGGATCAGGTGGTTTCGCATAAACTTGCGGCACTCGGAGCGCCGGCGCAGTTTTTCGAGCACTCCTTCAGCCCCGGTTTTGAGTTTCTGCGCCGCATCCAGTTCCAGATCCAGTGCTTTTGCGAGGCGTTCGGGCTCTTTGCGGGCGATCTCGGCAACCGTATAGATGTGCCGGGCCCGGGCTTTTTCCATGAGAGCCTCGTTCATGGTGGGGATCTCGGTAAGCGATTCTGTATTGGAGCTAATGTGGTGGCAGAGCGGACAGCCGATATCCCAGGGGCGGGCGCCTTTTCTCACGAGCCGCACGAAGTGGAGGTGGTGCTTCTCACAGATGTCATCGGTGCGTACTGCCCAGCCCCACTGGGTGACGGGAAGACCTATGTTGAACGTGCATTCAGGATAACGGGAGCATCCGATGAACTGTGTCGAACCCCGCAGGTGCTTGATCGCAAGCGTACCTCCGCAGACCGGGCAACGGCCCAGATTGAGCTCCTCGGCGGTGCGGTCACGGATGTCGTCTCCGATCACCTGCTCGTTTGCTTCCAGCTGGTCGAATGCCGCATGCAGCATGCTGCGGGATTCTTTAATGACATCGTCCCGGGTGCGTTTGCTCTCCTTAATCTGCTGCATGTGCGACTCGATCGTCTGCGTCATGTCGGGTTTTGTGATCGCATCAGCGTTGTGTTCGAGCGCTTCGGTCACGACCCGGCCCACAAGGGTCGGGCGCAGCGGGTTTCCTTCCACGTACTTGCGGGAGACCAGTTTTGCGATGACCTCGTGCCGGGTGCTCTTTGTTCCCAGACCGAGTTCCTCCATCCTCTGGATGAGCTTGCTCTGCGTGTACCGGGCCGGGGGCATAGTCTCCTTTTCCTCGAGGCTGACCTTGCGGATCGGCAGTTTCTCCCCGGTAACAAATGCCGGGAGGATCGTCTCTTTTGCCTCGGAGAACGGGTAGACCTCGTGCCACCCCGGTTCGATCAGGTGCCCTCCTGTCGTGGTGTAGGCCTCGCCACCGGCATCGAAGTTGACTTTTAATGTCTGCCAGAGTGCATCCGGGGCCAGGGTCGCAAGGAACCGGCGGAGCACGAGCTCGTAGATCCGGAACGCATCGTCCCCGATCCCCTCCTTTGTGGCGACACCGGTCGGGTGGATTGGCGGGTGGTCGGTGGAGGATTTCTTGCCCCGGGTCGGCTCCGGGCGCCGGTGGGTGATCGTCCACTCCACGTCTTTTTTAAACGGCGAATTTTTGATCGTCGCGAGTATCCCGTTTAAATCGAGCGATGCGGGATAGACTGTGTTGTCGGTCCTCGGGTAGGAGATGTACCCGTTCATGTACAGTTCTTCTGCGATCCGCATCGCGTTTGCCGCGGAAAAGCCGAGCCGGGCGGCGGCAACGATATAGGTCGTCGTATCAAACGGTGAGGGGGACCGGTCCTGTTTTGTACCTTCCCTGACCTCGGTTACAACGAGCGGTTCTTTTGTCCGGTCGCGGGCGAGTTCGGCAGCCTTCTGTTCCTTGAACCGGCCATTCGTGTGCCGTGCTTCGATCTTTTCGCCGGCCTTCTCGGTCAAAAGGCCGAGCTGCCAGTAGGTCTCCGGGACAAACTTCTCGATCTCCTTTTCCCGGTCGACGATCATGGAGAGCGTCGGGCTCTGTACCCGGCCGACTGAGAGGATGTTGTTTCCTCCCCGGCGTGCGGCAAGCGAGATGAACCGGGTCAGCGACGCCCCCCACATCAGGTCGATGGACTGCCGGGCCTCGCCGGCAGAAGCAAGCGCAAAGTCTAGGTCGGTCGTATTCGCAAATGTGGTCTTTATTTCCTGCGGGGTGATTGCAGAGAACCGGGACCGGTCGACCTTCACGTTCCGGTTGACTGCCCGGACCAGTTCGTACGCCTCTTTGCCGATCAGCTCCCCTTCGGTATCGAAATCGGTTGCAATGGTGACCCGGTCAGCGTGACGGGCAAGTTTCTGGAGGAGCGCAACGATCCGTTTCTCGGTGGGCACCTTGATGGTCTTTGCATCGATCAGGCTGCGGGGGGTGGCGGTCTCGCTGCGCCAGTTCTCGTAGCCGGGCTCGAAATCAACCTCGACAACATGGCCGCGCAAGCCCCACTGTCGTCGTATCGCCGAAACTGTAGGTCGATACTCCGGCATCCTTTTTTTCGACGACTTTTTGTCCCTCGGCAAGGATCTGGGCGATCCTGCGGGCCGAGATGTTCTTTTCCGCGACAATCAGGTGCACGTCAGGTCACTGCTCCATACGTCTTGAGGGCTTCAACCATCAGCCGGTTGAGCATCGTCGGGATCTGCGCTGCCCCCGTGTCTTTTTCATGGCCTGTCCGACAAGGAAGTTCATAGCGCCCGTTCTTTCCGGCTTTGTAATCTTCAACAGCCTTTGGGTTCTCCGTTATCACTTCTCAAGATGGCACCAAAATAGGCACCCTCATCATCGGTGCGTCTTTGCAAGATTTAAACCGGACTGACAATTGCCTTCAGGCGTCTCCACCGGCTCGTCCTTTGTGCTGCTCATCGAGCATCACCCGCAGGACTTCGACGCCGCTTTTGTCGGTGATTGTTCCTGCTTTTAAGAGCACTAGCAGACTGGTAAATTTTTTAGCGTCTACCACATCGATACCCAGGCTCCGGTAGTTGAGTTCCCCGGCAAGCGTATCGGCGATCCACGTTGCGGCGAGGGTACAGAGCCCGTTCCCGTCCCCTGCAACCACGGCCTCATAGAAGTTTGCCATCTTAAGCTCACCGGTCAGGGTGCGGGCGTGGTTTAAGGAACACCCGTACTGCTGCACGAACCGCTCGCGCCGGGCATCGGGAAGCTCCGGGAGCGCGATATCCTTTAACCATGACTGGACATGGAGCGGGCGGAGATCCGGCTCCGGGAAGTACCGGTAGTCGTTTTCCATCTCCTTTGACCGGGCCGACTGGGTGATCCCCCGGGCCTCAAGATAGTGCCGGGTCTCGCGGTCGACCGCAAAGGCCGCGCCGGATCAGGTTTTTCTGCCGGGTCACTTCAAAGGTAAGTGCCTTTTCCACCCCTTTGTACGAGGAGATGTTTTTGATCTCCACGCGAGCGCTCCCCCGGAGCGAGATGTTGGCATCGACACGGATCGACCCCTCTTTTTCTGAGTCAAAGACCCCGAGGTATTCGAGCGTCGCCCGCAGTTTGTTTAAGAACTTCCGTGCCTCTTTTGGCGAGCGCATCTCCGGTTCAGACACGATTTCGATGAGAGGGATGCCGGAACGGTTGTAGTCCACGAGGGAGTACCGGCCACGTTCGGCGTTCCCCATGTGCACGAGGCGGCCCGGGTCCTCTTCCATGTGAATACGGGTGAGCTGGATCTTTCGTTCCTTCCCGTCGTCCCCCTCGATCTCCACGTACCCGCCTTCGGCAAGCGGCTTGTCGTACTGGGTGATCTGGTAGGCCTTGTCGAGGTCGGGATAGAAGTAGTTCTTCCGCGAGAAGTCGGACTCGTGGATGACCGTGCAGTTGAGGGCCTTTGCCACCCGCATCGCGTACTCGATCGCTCTCTTGTTGAGCACCGGCATCGTGCCGGGCAGGCCGAGGCAGACCGGGCAGACATGGGTGTTGGGACCGTCGTTCCGGTAATCGGTGGAGCAGCCGCAGAAGAGTTTGCTCTTTGTGTCGAGCTGGCAGTGGACTTCGAGGCCCACGACGATATCGGCATCGATCATGGCTTTGCCGCCTGCTCGTAAGCGTATGCAGCATCGATGACACGCTCATCTTCAAACGGCCGGCCCATAATCTGGAGGCCGACCGGCATCCCCTGAACCTTCCCGCAGGGTACCGAGATTGCGGGGATACCGGCAAGGTTGACCGGCACCGTGAGGATATCGGAGAGGTACATGGAGAGCGGGTCGCTCTTCTCACCGAGTTTAAATGCAATCGTGGGCATCGTGGGGCCGCAGAGCACATCCACCTCAGAGAAGAGCCGGGCAAAATCTTTCCTGACATTCTCCCGTGCGATCTGCGCCTTTGCGTAGTACTTCCCATAATAGCCCGATGAAAGGGCAAACGTCCCGAGCATGATCCGGCGCCTGACCTCGGGGCCGAACCCCTGCTTTCGTATATCCTGGTATGCCGCATGCCACGATTTTTTTGTATCCACGGCAGGGCCGTACCGTACGCCGTCGAACCGGGCAAGGTTGGAACTTGCCTCGCTCGTGCAGATCACGTAATAGGCGGCAAGCGCGTACTCCATCGAGGGAATGCTGCACGGAACCGTAATAGCGCCGAGTTCTTCGAGCCGGCCGATTGCACGATGTACTATCGCTGCTACCTCGGGGTCGACACCTTCCCCGAAATATTCTCCGGGAATGCCAATACGGAGCCCTTTGATGTCAGCGGACGGGATGTGGTTGTAGGGCTTGTCATGCGAGGTGGTGTCTTTCCGGTCATGGCCTGCGATTACCGACATGAGGAGCGAGACATCGGTAACGTTGTTTGCCATCGGCCCGATCGTTTCCAGCGAGTTCGCATACGCGATCAGGCCGTACCGGGAGACCCGGCCATACGTAGGCTTGAGCCCCACGATCCCGCAGAACGCGGCAGGGCACCGGATCGAGCCGCCGGTATCAGTACCAAGGGCCATCCGCACCATTCCTGCCGCTACCGCCGCTGCGCTGCCCCCGGAGGAACCGCCCGGCACACGGCCTGTGTCGCAGGGGTTGAGCGTGGGGCCGAACGCTGAATTCTCGGTGCTTGTCCCCATCCCGAACTCGTCCATGTTGGTCTTCCCGGCGATTGCGGCACCGGCGTTCTTTATGAGGCCGACCGCGTGTGCATCGTACGGCGGGACATACCCTTTGAGGATCTTCGAGGCGCAGGTAGTCTCGATACCCTGTGTCGAGATATTGTCCTTGACTGCTATCGTGATCCCTGCAAGTTTTCCCTCTCCATGGGTGGGCTTTGCACAGACTTTTAAGAACGCGTTGTACCGGTCTTCAGGCTCGAAGCTGATCGTGTGCACGGCCACTACATCACCCGGGGTGCCTTGATAAATCCGTCTTCCTGTGCACCGGCATTTCGTAATGCATCATCCTGCGAAAGGGATGGCTCGACAACGTCTTCCCTCAGCACGTTATAGAGATCCCGGGTGACGGCGCCTTCTCCCTGCACCCGGTCAAGCGCGTCAAAATATTCCACGATCGCATTGAACTGACCGGTAAAAGTGGCCAGCTCAACGCTATCGATACCGATATCGGCAAGTTCCCCGATATGCTCCACGTCTTTTTCAGTGACCATGTTCCACCCGTCCGATGTGGTCTATGTAATCTTGCATGGACGTTTTATAACCATTTTTACGGGCAAGCTTTTTCAATACTCCCCATACCCCGCTCCCGTACTGCATGGCTTTTTTCCCATATCCTGCCAGTTCCTGCGGGATATGGCGCGCTGCGACCTCCCGCAGCGGTATTTTCCGCTCCCCGTCGTGCACCTTTGCATGGGCCGGGATCGCGCGTGCAGCGCGCACGACCCGGATATCTAGGTAGGGCATGGAGAGGTACGTCCTGAAAAGGGCAGCAACTGCCTGATCCCGGTCTGCCTGTGCCGCGAGACCGAGAACATCACGGGCAAGATCCTCTTCAAGCGTAGGTGTGGACAGGTACCGGGCGTAGCCCCCGAAGAGTTCATCCGCCCCCTGCCCGGTAAGGATGCGCCGGTACCCGTGTGCTCCCGCCCACCGGGCGATGAAGTACTGGGTGACTGCGATGCTGGTGTTAACCGGGTCTTTTTTCGGGATCACGGAAATAACCTCGGGGAGCGCGTCCGCAATCTCATCGGTGGTTATCTCCACTTCGGTGCAGGCAAGGCCGAGCAGCTCTGCCGCGTGCCGGGCCTGCGCAAGGTCGTGGGACCCGGCAAGGCCGACTGCCACGCACTCCCTCTCTGCGAGCGCGGCAACGAGGCTTGAATCCACCCCGCCCGAGAGTGCGGTCACGCCCTCATCGCTCCTGAGCCGGACGGCCGTTACAATCGCTTCGTCAAGCGTGCGGGGGGCAGGATCGGGAACTATCGAAAAACGCGCCTGCCCGTTGCAGACAAGGACACCTTTCGGGCCCGGGCCCGGGATAATGCCGAAGTGGTCGCGTGCGTGGCAGGTATCAAACGAGAGTGCAAACTCGCCGCCGAATCTGCGGATCTTTTCCGGATCATTCTGTACAATCTTTTCAACGTCCGCTAAGGAAAGCCGGTTCCATCCAGCTCGACCCAGCCTGTACACTGAAATAAGGTCATGCACTCGCCGGATAGTGTATGGAACCGGCTATGCATATAATGCGTGGCAATGGGGTGGCATATGATCATGGGGGTGTAGGCCTGTGTTTGTGTGGGGCAACCGAGGTATGTCCGAAGGAAAAATGCCTGCATCCCTATGGATACCGTATCAAAAATTTTCTTCGTGCCGGAACCCCGGGTCACGATTCTTTTTATTGTACACACGAAATACTATAGAGCGCGAGGGTACGAAAGTGGCCAACTCGGCTGGACTTAAGATCCAGTTCCGCAGGGATTCATGGGTTCGACTCCCATCCCTCGCATAAGCCTGTTTTGAGGGTGTATACTTATCCAATTCAATATTTGACTGTAGATCCCTTTCCTTTTAAAAATTCATTAGCAAATATTCCTTTTTTCAGGATTCAATGGTATACACCAAACCAAGTATTCCAACGACGACAAAATAGTGTTTTACATTCACTAAAGAACTGGTGCTAATGTATCGCCCTCACAAACGAACGTGCTATCTGCTAACCATGCGCGCCCCATCAAAAACATCATTAAAGCCACTAATCGCGATGCAAATGTGGCTTTTGAAGCATGTATCCCCTTCAATAAGGATTGCTGAAAAAAGAACTAGATTGCGATAATAATCTTTTTCAAATTATAACAGTTAATTGTGTGTTATTTTAAAAAAAAGAGTTTTAGTAACCTGTCACGCTCGTTATCTTATACGTAGCAGTGTTTTCATCGAGCAAGGGTGCTTTAGGTTCTGTCAACTCTGCGATGGGTTGATCTAAAATTAACGTTAAAGGTAAATGCGTCATCAACTGAAGACTTGACAGTGCCCCATAGACATATTCAAAATATTGATACATAATATAAGAATTATATGACAATTAATCCGAGTTCTCCTCCAAATCGAAGAGATTTATTTAGAAAATCTGTTTTGTCTCGGAATAGTCGAAGAATTAACGATTTTGATGATAGTAACCCATGGAGGATTTTATCATGGGGATGGAAATGGGCAATTGATACACTTATGGAAAATGCAAAGGTTGGTGTTTGTCCATTAGATCATTATTATCCAATATTATTTGTTTTTAGGCAATATTTAGAAATTAAATCGAAGGAATTGATTACATCATTGGAATTATATTTGCATGGGAAAACTATTCCCGTTGATTATTTTAAAGATAAACAATATCGTCACAAAATTCAGAATCTTTGGAAAGACTGTGAGAACCTATTGATTGAATTATCAGATTCACTTAAAGAATCCGATGATTCTGATGATTATATCCGAAATTTATCAGATTTTCAACACATTGGTCAAATTATTAATGAACTTTATGAGAAAGACCCAACTTCAGAAACTTTTAGATACCCATTTCCAGATAAAAACAAACAATTCGATATTGATATGAATCCTTTCTCTAAAAATGTCATTTGGGTTTGCAATCAAATGGAGGAAATTTCGGATTGGATTGAAGCAATTGAAGGAAATTTTGAATGATTTGTAATATAAGGCTATAATCCTCCTTTCGACGAAATATAAAAATACAAAATTCAAAGCAATTTCCTTCTAGTTTTTTAAAAAACCTCTTCAATCGTTCCAATATCGGATTCGCATCTATCACAGACTGCTGTAACATCGGGGCTTTGAAGTGATACGTGTGACCATCCTTACGCCTCTTGTGGATTTGACGAAGGACAAATAGAGCAGATAACCCCCCATAAGAATAAGAATTGAAATGACAAGTGACCTTCATGGAACTGATTTGCACCACTGAAATAAAACAATATAATCCTAAACCAACCTACCGCGCGCCAATGATACGTTTACCAAGAGGCTACAATCCCTCACTTATCGGACAGCCAATAGATGTTTACAAAGTAGATGGTGGCATTCTGATCAAATTGAAAACTTGTGAAAAAACCGACATTTCCGATTTTGAAAATAGCCATTTTAAAGAGTTGGATAACAAATTGGAGTCCATAATGGGCCTCTTAAGATCCAGTTCCGCAGGGATTCATGGGTTCGACTCCCATCCCTCGCATCGATCCTGTTTTCGCTTCTGTTATTCCGTATGCATTCCCTGTTTCCGGTGACAGAGCCGGTGGGTATCATGGAGAGTCCTTATCGGCTTATACGGAATACACTCCTGTATGACGCTGATCAAAAAGCACCGCGTACGGAAAAAAACATCCCTGACAGATACCCTGCCGGAGATGCTTTACTCTGCCCTTGCCAATCACGAAGACTTCGTGGTGACATGCGAGTCCGATCCTGAAACAAAAAAGAAGTCGCTGTACGTGATGACCGGGGATCTGATCACCCCTGAGATACTTGCCACCCTCAAGCAGCAGATCGAGCGCAAAAAAGAGGAGGGAAACACCATCGTCATCCGGGACTGGAAATAAGGCGCACCCGTCACCGGGCCGGAATGTTCCTTTTGATTTTATTCCTTGTTGTCGGAAACGTCGATTTCGGGGATTCTGGCCACCCGTCCTACGCGTCCGTCAATGAGCCGGACCTTGATGCCGTGTGGATGAAACGATGAATTTGTCAGGATTTCCTGCACGATCCCCCGTGTCAGTCTTCCGCTCCTTTGGTCGGCCTTGAGGATAATATCCACCACGCAACCGGGACGTATGGCATTACGGCGCTTTCCATCGGGTTGCGGATCAGGTTGCTTGTTCATGGGAATGTTCAGAATAGGTTCAGGGAAGGATACCACCTGTCATGGCTTTCAGTCATTTTTGAAGGGGACCAAAAATTATGAACTCATCGTTGGCGCATCGTACGCACCGATACCGGACTCGATCCAGCCCAGAGTTGTGACCCATCCATGATTTTCCCCATGGATCGTCAGCATCGTGATCTGGTTTTCATATGCATTGGACTCCGGTGTAAAGATTCTCCAGGAGTTGGTTGCCTCAAGACTGGCGCTTATGCTCACCGATGCCGAAGGAGCGGCCGTATAATCGGCATAGGAACTGGTGAGATACTTAAAGCACTCCGGCGTACTACCGGTTTTTGTTTCGCCGGCCGGACATGCCACCCCATGGATACCCTGTACCGGGCGGAATACGGCCGCATTCTCGACAGGAGAGTGCGTATCGATCAAGGAAGGTGACGACGCGTTCACCGCAAACGTGATGGAGGTCGTTTGTGCACTCCCGTTGATCGCAGGCTGCCCGATCGTTGGTGCAGAGACCTTAAGGAGAGTTGCCTTGCCGGTATCAAAGAGGGTGAGCGTCCAGTTACCGGGAACCCCGGAGACATTTCGGCTGCTGATCTGTGCAACCACCGGTGAGTTCCCTTGCAGGTCTGCAGGGATCGGTAAGAAGAGCGTGACATTAGAAAGGACCGAGTCCGTTGTAATAGTGCAGGTATAGGAATAGGTTCCGGTGAGCGAGTTCCTGTAGGTCATATCGACATACGACATGTAAGAAAAAAAGGCAACAAAAACGACCAGAATGAGGATGAAGAATCCCAGCGTTATTTTAATGATCTTATCCATGATCTCCCCCGTGGCACCGGATCCACCGCAGGAGTGCTTCCGTACC
Organism: uncultured Methanoregulaceae archaeon; assembly: GCA_963805035.1. Classification (GTDB taxonomy): domain Archaea; phylum Halobacteriota; class Methanomicrobia; order Methanomicrobiales; family Methanospirillaceae; genus Methanoregula. The sequence goes on from CAWDSU010000005.1 coordinate 77,598, forward strand.
GACAGGCCCGGCTTCTCCGGCACCATAGCATACTATTCCGGTACTTAACAGAAAAAACATTGTATTCCCCGACAGGGTCTCATCCGATCTTTTCTGGAAACAGCATGACTATATGGTCCGGTGCCGATCTTATCTGCATGGAACGCCGTCCCGCTCTCGTGCTGGAAAATGTTCAGGTTCCCCGTGGGCGCAGAGCGGACATCGCCATCCTTGATGGCCGGGTTGTTCATACCGGCGCCGGGGCAGCAGCCGACCGGGTGATCGACTGCACGGGATTTTTTGTTCTCCCGGCGGCGGTCGATGTCCATGTCCACATGAGGGGCGGGAGCCAGTCGGCAAAGGAGGACTGGAAAACCGGGAGCATGAGCGCCCTTGCCGGTGGGGTTACCGTGGTTGTTGACCAGCCAAACACAGTCCCGCCCATCACGACACCGGAAGCGTTTCTGGCCCGGATCCGGGATGCACAGGCACATTCGTATTGCAGTTTCGCTGTGAACAGCAGCGTCACCCCGGACATCCCGTTCGAGGCAATGTGGACGGCAGGAGCAATGGCTTTTGGCGAGACCTTTTTTGCCCCGTCAACCTATGGCGAGACACTGGGCGCCCAGGAACTCTCCCGTGCGCTCGGACGCATCCATGCTCTCGGCGGGCTAGCCACCATCCATGCGGAAGGTGTTACTCAGGGCGAGGATACCGATCTTGTCGCACATGATGCCCTGCGATCACCGGAACGCGAGCGGGAGGCAGTGACTGCCGTCCATGCCTGTAATCCGGGCGGCTGCCGGATCCATTTCTGCCATATGAGCACGGCAAAAGCGATCGATGTCGCAAAGGGGACCGCGGAAGTGACGCCGCACCACCTCTTCCTCTCCCGGGAAAAAACCGGGGCTGGAGACCCGCGGTTCAAGGTAAACCCCCCGATCAGAAGCGAGAAGGAACGAAAGGCGCTCTGGACACGCTGGGACAGGATCGATATGATCGCTTCCGATCACGCCCCGCATACAATTGCAGAAAAAGCGCTCCCGTTTTCAAATGCTCCTTCCGGAGTCCCGGGCGTGGAGACCATGGTACCCCTGCTCATGGCCGAAGTGCTCGACCGGCGGATCACCCTGACCGACCTGATCCGGAAGACTGCGACCGCGCCTGCCGCTCTCCTCGGTATTCCCCCGGCAGGATTCGCACCCGGTGACAGGGCGGACTTTGCACTCTACCCTCAGTCAACAGTAACAGTGGAGCCGGAACTTCTGCACAGCAGGTGCGGCTGGACACCGTTTGAAGGTTGCCGCGCTATCTTCCCCGAAACGGTGATCCTTGGCGGCGCCGTGGTGTTACGGGAAGGGGAGTTTTCCCGTGGAAATGCCTTGTGGTATGCCGGTAAAGGATATGTCCCGAAGACTCAAGGACAAAACACCGCCTGAAAACGCAAGATGCAGCGATGCAGCACTCCGAAACCTGGTGTGAGAAGGGGATGATGGGAGCGGGGGTACCTTCATGTCCCGATCACGAAATGCTAAAGACCCTGCACAACAGATGAGAAAGGGTGCCGATAAAGCGCACCCATAGGTCCCCGGGTGATCGATTGGCAAGCGCCTGGATATGATCCATGGGACAACCCGGGTGCGCGACAGGCATCGCCCGGCTGCAGGGTTTTATCCACCGGTGAAGGACGGCAGCAGCCACTGGTGATCCGCGTGTGTTTAAGCCGGGCGACACTTCCTTATGAAAGGGTGTTTCATGTCCACGATGGCGGATGCGCTTTCTGAAGATCACAGCGGGACGATTCTTTCAATCGAGGTTTCACCCGGTGCAAAATCGAGCTCTCTTTCCTGCAGGCTACAACGAGTGGCGAAAGGCAATCGGCTGCCGGGTTGCATCACCCGCGGTGGATGGGAAAGCAAACAAAGCGGTAATCAGGCTTATCAGCACAACGATCGGGGTTCCGGCTTCTGCAGTTTCCATAGTCTCCGGCCTCACCTCGTCCCAGAAAAAAGTGAGAATTTCCGGTATCACCAAGGCGCAGCTTGCGGGACTGCTGTGCTCCGGAAGTGCCGGAAAATGATCCGTGAGATCCCTTCAGGATACAAACGGCCCACTGTTTTTATCAGGAATCGCGCGAAAAAAGGCGTGCGCACAAACCTATCCTTTAAATAATTCCAGACATTATATAAAATATATACCTATGATCAGGCATTACATCCATCGCATGATACATGGGGGTGCGTTTACGTGTATTCACCGGATACTACCAAGTACCTTATTCACATCAGCCTCACTGCAGAGGGGGTGGTCGAGAAACCTGACGTAGTCGGTGCCATATTCGGGCAGACTGAAGGGTTACTCGGCGAAGACCTTGACCTGCGGGATCTCCAGAGAACCGGGCGCGTCGGCAGGATCGACGTCCAGATTGCAAGCAAAAAAGGCGAGACATCCGGAGATATCCTGATCTCCACCTCCCTTGACCGGGCAGAGACGGCAATTCTTGCCGCGTCGCTTGAGACCATCGACCGCGTGGGGCCCTGCGTCGCACACGTGGCGGTGAACACCATCGAGGATATCCGTGTAAGCAAGCGTAAGAAGATCGTTGAACGTGCAAAGGAGATCCTCGTCGAACGATTCGATGACGGGACGATAGACAGCGACGAGCTCCTTGACGATGTCCGTCAGACAATCAGGGTTGAGAAGATCGGGACGATCGGCGACGAGAAACTTCCGGCCGGCCCCAACGTCCTTGAGTCGGATGCAATAATTATTGTTGAAGGCCGGGCAGACGTCATCAATCTCCTTCGGTACGGCATCAAGAACGCAGTGGCCGTGGAGGGGACAAACATCCCCCAATCAATTGTCGACCTCTGTGAGAAAAAAACCACAACTGCGTTTTTCGATGGCGACAGGGGCGGGGAACTGATCCTACGGGAACTCCTGCAGGTGGCTGACATCGACTACGTCGCATTTTCCCCCCGGGGAAAGAGCGTCGAGGACATGACAAAAAAAGAGGTTATAAAAACGCTGCGGAACAAGGTGCCGGTCGAATATGTCCGCGACCAGTATTTTGAGGATGCAGCCGAGCTCCCGGCAAACCTGCTCCGGCCGTCCCGTGCAGTTCCAGGTCCCGATGAAGGAGACCGGAACGATATACCAGGCCGGTCCGGTGCCGGACAGAAAAGGGCAAAAGAAAACGTGCCCAAAGTACCTGTGACGATCCGTGATCACATGGAGGACGTGAAAGGCAGGAACATCGCCAGGTTCCTGAACGAGGATATGGCGGTAATCAGGGAGACCCGGTCAGAAGAGGTGGAGAAAGCCGTAGAAACGCTGGATACACCTACGGCCGGTCTCGTGGTAGACCGCACGGTCGATCAGAAACTGCTTGACCGGCTGGTCTGGAAAGGGCTCGAATATGTCGCGGCAAAAGATTTCAAGGGAATTATAAAAAGGCCGTTAAACATCCGGTTGATGAAAATGAGCTCATAAAACCGGGTTCACACAAATTTATTTATGCAAGTTGTACACCATGTAAAACGTTGGAGTGGTAGTATGCACAAGGAAGAACTTATCATCCTTCACAAGATCCTCTACGACGTCAAAGACTATTTTGAAGAAGTTAACCCGGATCTGAAGTTTTCCCAGTACGGCGCCTTGAAGATCACCCCGTCCCAGTTGCACAAGAGTAAACTTGAGCACAAATACGCCATCTTCGTACTCGGTAACGAGATTGCAAATGCGATGAAAGAAGTCGATTACACGTCATCATCACGAATCTCGGCACGCATGAAGGATCTGGCAGAAAAGACGCTCAAGGAAATGGAATACGCCTGATTTTTGTTACTTTTTTCGTCCCGGCAAATAGTATGATCGGGTAGGAATCCGTGTTTTGTATTGGGATCTGCCGGCGCCGGGAAATTTGTTAATTGCCCGGTGGGGGATACACTCTCCTGCGGGAGCATAACACTAAATCCGATCAGGTGAATCAATCATTCATGCGCTACTTCGCTGATCCGGACCGGGGCCTCAATATTGCAGATGTTAACCGGGCCGTCGAGGCTGCATTTGCCGATCACGGGAAGGGACTTGTGCAGATGCCGCCCAAGGTCTACATTACGTTGCCTGCCGGGGATTTCCGGACGATGCCGGCGTATCTCCCCTCGCTCGGGATTGCTGGAGTTAAGGTAGTCAATGTCCACCCGGACAACCCGAAAGTGGGGCTTCCGACCGTGATGGCGCTCACCATTATTCTTGATACGGCTACCGGCATTCCGACGGCTATCCTGAACGCGACCCGACTCACGGATATGCGGACGGGGGCAGCGGGGGCAATTGCCGCAAAATACCTTGCACCCAGAAAAGACTGCGTGCTCGGGGTTATCGGTACCGGCCGGCAGGCAGAAGCGCAGGTCCGGGCCACCGTACAGGAACTCTCCGTCACCAGTGTCAGGGTCTGGAGCCGGAATTCCGTTCATGCTGAATCTTTTGCCGGACGGCTTACCCCCCTTACCGCAGAAAGTGTATCTATCGAAAAAGCCTGCGACTGCGATGTCCTTGTCACCACGACACCATCCCGCTCACCCATTATTAAAAGCGAATGGATACATGCAGGTACGCACATCAATGCAATCGGCGCCGATGCGCCGGGAAAAGAGGAGCTTGATCCTGAGATCCTGCACCGGGCCCGGGTCTTCGTTGACGATCCCGCTCAGGCATTTCACTCGGGGGAAATAAACGTACCCATCACCAAGGGACTCTTCCAGCCATGGATGATCGCCGGCACGCTGGGGGAGATCGTGATCGGCAAACGAAAGCGCGAACGCCCGGATGAGATCACCGTCTTTGACTCCACCGGACTTGCCATCCAGGACCTGGCGATCGCATCGATTGCAATGCGGCAGTCAACCGGCATGGAACTGCCATTTTTATGAGGGATGGATCATCCCTGTCTGATCACGAATCTCGTCACGTATGAATTCTGTGTAACCCGGAATATCTTATGATACCGGGGGTGGATTCTGAAGTACTGTTGATCCGGAACATCCCCATGGATCCCGCGTGCAGGGCAGATCGCTGCCTTCATGCCGGACACTTCGGGGGCTGGAAGCATGTTCGATGCAACCGAATTAACAGAACAATCCCAAAAAAGTCAAAAAATTTACTGCTGCTCTTTTGCGTATTTCTTCCAGACCTGCTCGCGATAGACCGGGCCGCTGTTGTAGGTACAGAAGGGAATAAGTTTGCCGTCAGGTGTCGCATAATGAATACAGCACCGCTGGACACGATCGATATCGTAATTGTACCGGTCCATAAAATGCATTGTTCCAATAAAGAGTGCATTCCAGTGGAACTCCCGCAGTGCATCGAAATTCTGGCCAATCAGTGTCTTTCCGATCAGCTTCCAGAACTCGGCCGTGCTCCCCTTCTCACCTTTCTTGAATGACGCGTGGAGTTCTTTGACTCCTTCAAGCAGCGTTGCATACTTGTTGATGGTACCACCTTTCTTGAGCTTGTTTGCCATCTGCTCGATCGCCGCAAAGAGGCTCTCAACATCCACCATCCGGGTCACTGGAACCATCCCGTCCTTCGTGACAAATACATAGGTTGCGGCCCCACAGTGCTCGTGAGCGGTGAATCGCACCTGTGGCCGGCCGGTGTAGGCCTCTACCAGATCGGAAAACGGCAGCACGCAGGGTACCGGGTAAAAATCACTCTTCTTTAAGATGCCATGAGTCTGGGACTCTATGTCGCCGATAAGCTCGGGGATCGTAATCCGCTCCTTCTCGACGTCCTCATCCTTTGCGGCACCAGTAAATGCGACAGGCTGGAAATTTACACCCCGGACAATTGAGATGTGATCCGCGGCAAATTTCAGGATCTTTCCTACATCCTGATCGTTTCTTCCCTTGATGATGGTCGGCACGAGCACCACCCCGACCCCGGCCTTATTCATATTCTCCAGTGCCTTGAGATGGATCTTTAAAAACGGGTTGGTCGCAGGTGTAACTCCGTCAAAGTGGAGGTAGACAGTCGAAAGCCCGGCATCCTTGAGCTGCTGGGCAAGGACCGGGTTGTTTGCCAGTTTCACACCGTTTGTTGCGATCTGCACCTGGGGGAATCCCAGTTCCTTTGCTTTTTTGACGAGATCAACAAGGTCGTCCCGCATGGTTGGTTCCCCACCGGAGAACTGCACGGCAGGTGCCGGCACAGGTTTCTCGTTTCTGAGCACCTGCATCATGCTTACGATCTCATCAAAACTTGGTTCGTATACGAACCCGCATGCACGGGCATTGGCAAAACAGAAATCGCAATCGAGGTTGCACCGGTTCGTCAGGTCAATATTTGCAAGGAGCGTTCCCGAATGGTGGTTGCTGCACAGGCCACACGCGGTAGGACAGGTATCCGACGTCACCGGGTTCTGTGGATTAGTCACACCACGGCCGATCACGTCGTAATGTTCGAACCGGTGGTACATCTCCGGGTCGGACCAGTAAACGTGTCGGAACTTCCCGTGTTCGGGGCATGTCCGCACAAGCCAGATCTTCCCCTCTTCTTCTACGATCCCCGCTTCCAGAACTGCCCCACAGACAGGGCAAAGGCTGCGTGTTTTTTTAATCAACATATATCCACCCGATGCAGCAATGACTGAACTCTCTTTCGTTTTTTTTGAGTAACCTTAATCTTTTTATCTGCTCTTTATTAGAGGTATTGGAGTGCTACACTATTTGTGCTGAGTCATTCATAATACCATTGCTCTCGACACTGCTTTCCGCATTCTGGATCATGGTTCCTGCCTATGTCCCAAACCCCGTTGCCGCACTTTGCGGTGGCGGGACACCGATAGATTTTGATAGGAACCACTCCGACGGCCGCAGGCTCCTTGGCGATGGCAAAACCTACCGGGGTCTCGCGTGTGGCGTGCTTGCCGGTATCACCGTCGGGGCACTGCAGATCTGGCTTGCCGGTACTAGGGGGTGGACCTTCCTGCCGCAGCATACAGCTGCCTCCATCGTCATCCTCTCGCTTGGGGCACTCCTCGGGGACATGGGAAAGAGTTTTGTCAAGAGACGGCTGGGGAAAAAACGTGGAGAAGCTTGGCCGATAGCTGACCAGTACGATTTGGTGATCGGTGCCTTTATCCTGATGCTTATCTTTGACCCGTCATGGCTCCTTGCAAACATTACGTTTCCGGTTCTTGTCATTATCCTGATCCTGACACCGATCCTCCACCGTGTGGTCAACATTATCGGGTACCTGTACGGGGTCAAGAAGGAACCCTGGTGAACACTTATGAACAAAATCGCAGACCTCCTCATCAGGCACAAAGCCATCGAGTTCGGTGACTTTACCCTCGCGTCCGGTGCAAAAAGCCGATACTATGTCGATGTGAAAACTGCAGTGACACATCCTGACTTTCTTGCGGCGATAGCGCAGGAGATTGCAACGAGATACGAATTCGATGTCGTAGCAGGTGTTGCCATCGGGGGGGTACCGCTGGCGGTCGCAACGGCGCTTGCCGCACAAAAACCCTTTGCTATTATCCGTGCGGAAGAAAAAGACCATGGCAAGAAGACCCTGATCATCGGGGAGGTAAAAGGAAAGGATATCCTCCTTGTCGAGGATGTCACCACATCGGGGGGATCAGCCATGTATGGAATTTCCATGCTGCGGAATGCAGGTGCACGGGCCAGCCGCGTTGTCACCGTGGTTGACCGGGAGCAGGGCGCGGCGGCGACCTTAAAAAAGCAGGCCATCGATCTCTACCCGCTTGTCAGGGTCAGCGAGATTCTCTGACGCGCCTGCACCGGAGCGTAAACCATTTTTAACAACAAGAACCCATGTGATGGATAATGAAGATCCTCGTTGTTGGTGGTGGAGGACGGGAACATGCCATAGTATCTGCACTTTCCCGCAACAGCGAGACGGAAATCCATTCAGTAATGGCAAGGAAGAACCCGGGCATCGCTCGGATCGCCAGAAAAATCTGCCTTACAAAAGAAATAGATCTCGCCCGGATTACGGCATTTGCCAGGGAGACCGGGGTCACTCACGCCATTATCGGTCCCGAGGCCCCGCTTGAAGCCGGCGTTGTTGATGAGCTTGCCGCGGCGGGAGTGGCATGCGTCGGCCCCACAAAAGCGGCGGCACGTATCGAGACTGACAAGGCGTTCTGCCGGGATCTCATGACGCATCATCATATCAGCGGCAATCCGGCCTACCGGGTCTTCCACGACACTGCTGAAGCGATCGCGTTTGTAAAGGACCATGATGGCGATCTGGCCATCAAGCCCATCGGTCTCACAGGGGGAAAAGGTGTCCGGATCATGGGGGAGCAGGTTGATCGGGCGGGCGCCATCGCTTACGTAAAACAGATCAAAGGTGATGTTGTCTTCGAAGAACGGTTGAAAGGTGAAGAATTTACCCTCCAGGCATTTGTCGACGGGTCCCATATTATCCCCATGCCGCTCGTGCAGGATCACAAAAGGGCGTTTGAAGGTGACACCGGGCCCAACACCGGTGGCATGGGGTCGTACTCAATGCCGGATCACATGCTCCCCTTCGTGAGCAGGAAGGATTATACTGCCGCCCTCTCCATCATGGCCTCGGTCGTCGCCGCAATGGCAAAAGACGGCCATCCCTATAAGGGCATCCTTTACGGCCAGTTCATGAATACCGCAAACGGGCCCAAGGTGATAGAGTTCAATGCCCGATTCGGGGATCCCGAAGCGATGAATGTGCTCACACTTCTCTCATCCGATCTTACCGATGTAGTGACCGGGATCACTGAAGGTACCCTCTCTGCATCGAAGGTGGCTTTTGATCATGCGGCAACGGTCTGCAAGTACGTTGTGCCCGTGGGCTATCCGGCTGCCCCAAAGATCGGCCGACCGCTTAACCTTGGGAAAACCGGCGATGCGATCCTCTACTATGCAAATGTGGAGGAGCGGGACGGCAGACTCTTTACTCTCACGTCACGGACGCTCGCGTTTGTTGGGAAGGCCGATACTCTCGCCGGGGCAGAACACATTGCCGAGCAGGCGGCGTCGGCCGTAAAAGGAAGCGTCCACCACCGCCGCGATATCGGGACGCAGACACTGCTCAACCGGCGGATCGCTCATATGAAGGAGTTGCAATGAAGAAAGATTTCCTTTCAATTCTGGATATCACCAAAACGGAACTCGGCGAGATCCTTTCCGATGCAGAGCGCCTCAAACGCCAGAAACGGGCTGGAGTACCCCACGAACTGCTGCGGGGCATGACACTTGCCATGATCTTTGAGAAGTCCTCCACCCGGACGCATATCTCGTTCGAGGTAGGTATGCATGAACTCGGTGGCCATGCGCTCTTTTTAAACGCAAAGGATCTCCAGATCGGAAGGGGGGAGGAGATCCGTGATACCGCCCGGGTAGCTTCCCGGTATGTATCTGCCGTGATGATCCGTGCATACCGGCACAGCACGATTGAGGAACTGGCGGCTAACGCGACAATTCCGGTCATCAACGGCCTCTCTGATCGTGAGCACCCCTGTCAGCTCCTCGCCGATATCCTGACCATCCGGGAGCATTTCGGCGATGTAAGGGGTCTTCGCGTTGCATGGGTTGGTGACGGGAATAATGTATGCAACTCCCTTATCCTTTCATCTGTTCTGACCGGTATAGCTGTCACTGTCGCAAGCCCAAAAGGTTACGAAGTGGCACCGGAGACTATACAACGCGCATGCAAGCTCGGAGGAACGGTGAAGACCGCCCCCTCACCGGCAGAAGCGGTGAAGGACGCACACGTGATTGTCACAGATACATGGGTCTCGATGGGTGACGAGACCGAGCGGGAAAAACGACTTGCTGCCTTCCACGGGTTCACGGTAAACGACCAGCTCCTCAGGTATGCAGCCCCGGATGCGAGGGTGCTTCACTGCCTGCCGGCCCACCGGGGCGAGGAGATCACCGGGAATGTACTGGATGGGCCGCAGAGCCTGGTGTGGGACGAAGCCGAGAACCGGCTCCACGCCCAGAAAGCGTTGCTGGTAAAACTTCTTAAAAAATAAAAATGCGTTTCCCTACCATTGCAGTTTACCGGGGGATTATTCCCCGATAAATGCGCGGACTCTTTCGATCATATATTTTTCAACCTGCTCTGCAACCTCACGCCGGGCACGGAAAGCCAGGAGTTCCCGCTCGTCGCCGTCCATGTTGGCGAACTTGAGTACCTGTTTACGTTCCACTACCTCGACATCAAATTTTTTTGTGATATCAAAAATAACCGAACGCGGGACTCCCGGAGGGATAAGGACATCGTAGAGCGGTTCTTCAGGACTCTGGCTTTCGTTTTTCTGCTCGTCATTTATCTCGTCTGACATGGTTAATACATTCCTACTTACCTATTTTGATTCGCCGGCTCATAATACAGGGCCCGCCCCGCACCCCTCCGATGGGGTTTTTGGGCTTTCCAAGCGAATTCATGCACCGTCCCATCAGGGATGCTCCGCGGGCGAGACCGTCATCAACGAAGACGAGATGGTCGTTTGGTTCGTCAAAGAGGTTGCGCTCGGTGATCCCGTTTAAGATATACTCGGGTTTTCGTCCGGAGATTGCCGCCCGCCCGGTAAACCCTATCGATGCATTTCGCGGAACAAGATGCTCTTCTACGGCCACATCAATAAGCCGGAGCGCCATCTTCGCGCATACCCGGTCGACCACTTCGTTGAGAACGGACAGGTTATAATTTTTGTGAATCTCGGCGCCGATTTCGATCAGCTTGTCAAGATCGCTGCTGTTAACTCCGCAATCGCACCCGATCATGGCAATGTGGGACTCCTTTGCCAGTTTCGCGTTGACCGGGACACGCCCGAACCGGTTCCGGTCCGGGGGCACGATCCTGATATCGATATATTCGTGACACCGTGCGATGTAATCGTCTACGACCCTGCGGTTTCCGCCCGAGAAAATCCCCCCGCTTACGCTGTGCTCGCCAAAAATGTCGAGGGCGGTGCCGGTCCGTTCTTGGACAAGGCCGGTCCCCCGGACAATCGCATCGGGAATGGCCCCGGCCAGGCCGCAGAAGTTTCCGATGGTCTTTGCAAACGGATTGGGATCTTCAGGACTGACATCACTGGTGATCCGCCCGTCAAGCGTCGTCCCAAAATCTACGGAGACACAGGGATTCCGGAAATCGACCGGTGTCCATTTTGCCCCTTCCTTAATCCCGGCCATCGCGAGCTCACCCTCCATCTCATTTGCGACCATCTCGACCCCGGTCGAACCCACCGGAGGGATCACTCCGGCAACCGCACCGATAAAAACGACCTTGTCGGCAAAACTGAACGGCTGGAGTTTTTCCGACTGGTTGGCCTTTGTCATGGGAGGCGTCATCTTTCTCGGAGGGACGCCGGCTATAAGGCAGCCGTTTGCAAGAGCGATGACAAAATCCCCGATCTGGTCCGGGGATTCCATCTCTGCCACAACACCGGTACTGCGGACAACGAAATCGAGATCGGTCTGGATATCAAGGCGTGCCTCCTTGTGGCACTGGATCAGCGTGTCCCGCACCAGTTCAGTAACCGCCTGACGTGAGAGTTTTGTCCCATCAAGCGTCTCGCCGAAGACCTCCTCACCGGGCTTTGGCGGCCGGATATCCCGGCTCATGCTTACGGTCTTGTTGATCACATACGATTTGCCGGTTTCCAGACTTACCCCGGTGAGAATACACTTGGTGGTTGTGTTACCCATCTCTACAGATGCCACGATAAAATAGGGCTTGTTCCTGTATTCCGGGATCTGCATCCCTGCACCGTGCGCGATTGAAGGAGGAGGGGGACTTTCAACGATATGGGGCTGTGGTTTTACCCATCGGCTGAAAAAACTGGCGCACATACTCTAACGATCTGGTTGTTACGGGATATAAGTTTCTTTTTTATGCATGACGAAGAGGTGGCGGATAAATCTGAATGAAACAGGCATAAGAACTCATAAAAAAGTAAAAACCGGTTCCGGTGAAGAAATTTATTGTTTGCCGGCATTCTTTCTTTTCTTTTCGTCCATGGCATGGACCAGGCGTGCCTGTATCCCGAAATAATGGGAGACACCAATCGCGTGGCACTGGTCTATGGATGCGCTATCAAATGAGACGAGATCTCCGGAGTATATTGCCTGCGAAGAGCTGCGCCCGAGCACCCGGACTCCTCCCTTGTAGAGTTCGAGATCGACGTGGCCATTCACCCGGCTCTGCGTTGTATTGATAAATGCGTTGAGTGCCGCATACAGCGGTTCGTAGACAAGACCATCGTACGCCAGCTCTGACCACTTGTCATCCACCATCCGTTTGAACGCAAGTTCCTGCCGGGTAAGTACCAGACTCTCTAAATCACGGTGGGCAGTAAGGATAACGGTCGCTGCCGGGTGTTCATAGTTCTCCCGCGCTTTAAGGCCGAGGATACGGTCTTCGATCATATCATTCCTGCCGATCCCGTGCCTCCCGGCAAGAATGTTGAGTTTCTGGATTAAGTCATAGCCGGAAAGTTTTTTCCCGTTTATGGCCACCGGGACGCCGCCGGAGAACGTGAGGGTGATTTTTTCCGGTTTTGCCGGGGCCTTTTCCGGTGAAACGGTCCAGACATAAATTTCCTCCGGCGGATGGACGGCCGGGTTCTCGAGCCGGCCGCCTTCGATACTCCGGCTCCAGCAGTTCTCGTCAATGCTCCAGGGTTTGCTTTTTTTCACCGGGACCGGGATCCGGTGCTCTTTTGCGTACCCGATCTCCCAGTCACGGGTCAGGTTGTGCTCCCGGATCGGTGCGACCACTTCGAGGCCGGCAGCGCGGATAATGAAATCAAAACGGAGCTGATCGTTTCCTTTTCCTGTACATCCATGGGCAACAGCGGTCGCCTTCTCTTTTTTTGCAATCTTGACTACTTCTTCTGCAATCAGGGGACGGGCAAGAGAGGTTCCCATCGGATAACCCTCGTAGGATCCGTTTGCCTTAATTGCAGGAAGAATATGCTCAGCAACAAACTTTTCCCGAACATCAAGAGTATAGTGGCGATCGGCAAGTTTCTGGCCTTTTTTTGTCGCCTCGTCGATCTCCACGTCCCTCTGGCCGACATTGACAGCAACGGTAACCACGCGATTATAGGAGTACCATTCCTTTAAAAGAGGGATACAGATGGAGGTATCAAGCCCTCCGGAATATGCAAGCACGACAGTTCCTTTTTCCATGATGAATACTTCCGTTGTCAGATCATCTGGTTGGATGTCTCACCATATATTTCCCAAGGATGATTTGGAAAATGAGCACCCCGACGCAAAAAGGATGCCAAAAACCAAGAACAAAAATGGATCGTTCAGGAAAAATTTCCTGAACGCTGATATCGCCCGATTTAACTTACGATAATTTTTCCATTGATCAACGGCTGGTAGAGTGTGGTATAGGGATAGGTTCCTTTCTGGCTGAAGGTTATGTTAAACATCTTGCCATAGGGAATCGCGACGGTACCAAAATAATTTCCGGTTTGCATGCCGATTGACTGAATGCCATGGGGCTGGAAGCGATCATTGTTGAACCAGACAACCGTTGTACCTACGGGTACGTTAAGTGTCGCACCCGGTATCACCGTCAAACTCTGTGTGAAGGTGATCATTACCACATTTGCAGGTGTCGGCACGGGTGTCGGAACGGCAGTCACATTGGCAGTTACATTTGCTGTCATGTTGGGAGTGACAACCGTGGTCGGAATGGCGGTCGGCACGGGTGTCGGAACGGCAGTGGCAACAGTCGATGGAACTTCCGTCGGTGTCGGGGTTGCTGCTGATGGTGATGACTGGGATGTGCATCCCGCAAACAGGATCCCGATAAACAGGACTACAAGAACAACAATAATTTTCTTCATGCATGTTTTTTTGTTATCTCTGTATATAAGGATATTCTATTATAATGCGAATACGGGCCACTTCCGGATCACCGATATGCTTACCTGAAATCTGTAAAAAATGACAGGACGAAAAGACACGCCGGAATTATTTGAGATAATAGCTGATCGGTTCGAGTGTCATCTTCTCGCGCTTGATCGCATCGATCGCAAGCGCCGCTGCACGCGCTGCCTGTAAGGTCGTGATGTAGGGTATACCGAAATCGACTGCCGCCCGCATAATCTGGTAATGATCCTGCCGGGACTGCCGATCCTGGGGGGTATTGATGATGAGCCGTATCTCGCCATGATGCATCATGTCGAGCACATTGGGGGATCCTTCCTGCACTTTCCGCACGAGATGCACTTCCACACCCGCCTCGTGCAGATAGTCCACGGTACCCTCTGTGCCGTACAGGGTAAGGCCAAGATCACGCATGCGCCGGGCAATCGGGATCACTTCATTCTTCTGCTCGATGTTGACCGAGACAAAGACGTTTCCCTTGAGAGGGAGCTCGTTATCAGCCGAGATACAGGCCTTGTAAAAGGCAAGCCCGAAGTCATAGTCGATCCCCATCACTTCCCCGGTGCTCTTCATTTCGGGCCCGAGCATCGTATCAACGCCGGCCAGTTTGTTGAACGGCAGGAGCACTTCTTTTACCGCGACGTGATTGATCTTTTTCTCGTGGAATCCCAGATCGCGCAGTTTTTTCCCAATCATTACCTTTGCTGCGATCTTTGCGATGGGCAGACCGGTCGCCTTTGAGACGAACGGAACGGTGCGGCTCGCCCGGGGGTTTGCCTCAAGGATATAGACCACATTGTCCTTTACCGCCATCTGGATGTTGACAAGACCGACAACGCCAAGGCCGAGCGCAATCTTTTTGGTATATTCACGAACCGTTGCGACAATCTCCGGAGAGAGTGACTGGGTCGGGATGACACAGGCAGAGTCCCCGGAGTGAATGCCGGCCTGTTCAATGTGCTCCATGATACCGCCGATGAGCACCTCTTCACCATCGCATACCGCATCGATATCGAGCTCAACAGCGTTCCTTAAATACGAATCAATCAGCACCGGGTGATGCTGGCTCACCCTTACTGCCTCTTTCATGTACGTCTCAAGTTCTGCCGTATTATGGACAATCTCCATCGCCCGGCCGCCGAGTACATAGGAGGGCCGGACCAGCACCGGGTACCCGATCTTCTCTGCCTTATCCTTGGCTTCAGCCTCTGAATAAGCAGAACTGTTGGCCGGGCTTGGGATCTCCAGCTTCGTCAGCATTACGCTGAACCGGTCCCGGTCCTCGGCAATATCCATCGCATCCGGGGATGTGCCGAGGATCTTTGTGGGAAGCCCCCGTCGTTTCATCTCCTTTTCGAGGGGAACTGCGAGGTTTACCGCGTTCTGGCCGCCAAACTGCACCATTACCCCGCAGTACTGGTCGGTCTTAAGAATGTTGATGACGTCCTCGAGCTGCATCGGCTCAAAGAAAAGGCGGTCTGAGGTATCAAAATCCGTGGATACGGTCTCAGGATTGTTGTTTACGATATGGACTTCCACGCCCTCTTCCCGCAACGCTTTAACTGCGTGTACCGTGCAATAATCGAATTCGATACCCTGACCGATCCGGATCGGCCCTGAACCGAGAATGAGGACTTTCTGCCGGTTGTCACGGACAATCTCACTTGTCGCATCCCGGGTCGAGTAGAAATAGGGTGTGCAGGCCGGGAATTCCGCAGCACAGGTATCCACCATTTTGTAGACGGGAGCACCCACCAGTTCTTCAATCGAATCTGCTTCTCTTCCCGTGAGTACCGCGATCTCGGTATTGGGGAACCCATAGGTTTTTGCAAGGAAGATGTCGGCGTCGCTGCCTCCGGTCGCAAGGCGTTTTTCAAGGTCAACAATATTTTTGATCTTCTCCAGGAAAAACGGCGTGATGGCGGTGAGGTGCGTGATCTCGTCGATGGTAAAGCCCTGCCGGAACGCATCGAAGAGGCAGTGGAAACGCTCGTCGGTCGGGCGGGAGAGGATCATCCGGATCTCGCTTTGGCTTGTGTGCGACCGGACATCGGTATCGATCGAACGCTTGGCCTTCATGAACGCCTCCTCAAGCGTCCTCCCGATCGCCATTACCTCCCCGGTGCTCTTCATGGAGGTTGAGAGTGTCCGGTCGGCACCCTTGAACTTGTCAAACGGCCAGCGGGGAACCTTAACGACCACATAATCGATGGTCGGTTCAAACGATGCCGCGGTACATCCCGTTACCGAGTTCTCGATCTCGTCCAGATGCAGGCCGATGGCAATCTTTGCGGCAACCCGTGCGATGGGGTACCCGGTCGCTTTCGAGGCAAGAGCTGAAGACCGGGAGACACGGGGGTTGACCTCGATGACCCGGTATTCCCCGTTCTTAAACGCGAACTGGATATTACAGCCGCCCTGCACGTCGAGGGCACGGATGATGCGGATGGCAGCGCTGCGCATCATCTGGTACTCGTCATCGCGGAGTGTCAGGATGGGCGCAACAACCACGCTCTCCCCGGTATGGATCCCCATCGGATCGACATTTTCCATGCTGCAGACGATAATGCAGGTATCGGTGGAATCCCTCATCACCTCAAACTCAATTTCCTTCCAGCCCATTACACTCTGCTCGATGAGGACCTGATGAATGCGGGACCGGGAGAGCCCTAGTTCGACGATCCGGGTCAGCTCTTCCCGGGTCCTGCCGATACCGCCACCGGCCCCCCCAAGGGTATATGCGGGGCGCACGACCGCCGGGAGACCGATCTTTGCAACCGCCTCGTCGATCTGGCTTAAACTGTTAATCACCATGCTTTTCGGGATCGGCTCGCCGATATCGTTCATGAGATCACGGAATTTTTCCCGGTCTTCGCCTTTGTAGATCGCCTCTAATGGAGTACCGAGGATCTCGACCTCTTTAAGCGCCCCCATCTCAGCCAGCTCTGCGGTAAGATTGAGGCCGGTCTGGCCCCCCATGCCGGAGAGGATGCCATCGGGGTGCTCCTTTTCGATGATCTTTGCAATAATATCGGCCCGTAACGGTTCGATATAGATCGCTTCTGCCATCTCCGGGTCGGTCATGATCGTCGCCGGGTTTGAGTTGACCAGCACCACTTCGATGCCCTCTTCCCGGAGGGAACGGCAGGCCTGGGATCCGGAGAAATCAAATTCTGCGGCCTGACCGATCTGGATCGGCCCTGAACCGATGAGGAGCACTTTTTTGATGTCCGTCCGCTTGGGCATTTATACCAGACTCCTGAACAGTGCATCAAAGAAATGAGATTCCGTATCGCGGGGCCCCCCGTGGGCTTCAGGATGGAACTGCACGGTGGTCAGACGCAGGTCCTCGTTCTCGAACCCTTCCACCGTGCCGTCGTTGACGTTCGTGTAGGAAACATGGCACCCTTCCGGCAGGGACCCGGCATCGACCGCGAAACCATGATTCTGGGTGGTGATAAAGATCCGGCCATCCTTGTATCGCACCGGCTGATTAGCACCCCGGTGGCCGAATTTGAGTTTGTAGGTATCCCCGCCAAGCGCAAGCGCAGAGACCTGGTTGCCCATGCAGATCCCGAAAATCGGGAGGTCCCCGAGGAGATCCTGTATGCAGCGGATCGCATCCGGGGCCTGTTTCGGATCCCCGGGGCCGTTACTCACGAAGAGGGCATCAGGCTTGCAGGTCATTACCTGATCTGCGGTCGACATTATACGGAAAAACATACAGATCCCCGTTCCGTTTTGAAAGGCTGGTGAGCATGTTCTTTTTGATCCCGAGATCGATGACGGCGATTCGTTTCCCGGAGCCGGGAATACGGTAAGGTTCCCGGCACGATACTTCAGGGATGGGGACGATATCGCATATGGTGGGGGCCTTTTTCGCAAGCGCCACTGCAAAGGCACCGTCGTCGCTTCCCACCACAAGGGCCGCCCGCATCGTACCATGCACCCGGGCCTTGATGGTCAGCGCCCGGGTATCGACACCGGTCATCCCAAGGAGGTTATTTTCTTCAAAAAAAGTTCTGATGGAAGGTTCATATTCAGGTTTCTCGCAGATCTCTTTTGCGATACACCCGAGAGCACAAACGTGCGGGTTCTGGAAATTCCGGGAATCGACACCGTAGTTGCCAATCTGGGGGAAGGTGAACATCAGGATCTGACCGAAATAACTCGGATCGGTAAGAGATTCCATGTAACCGGTCATCTGGGTGTTAAAGACCAGTTCTCCAGCACATTCGCCTTTCACCCCGAATCCTTCGCCGACAACAAAGTCCCCGTCTTCGAATCCCAGAACCGCCTTCATGATGTCCATACTTTATGTGCCGGATTAGTTATTAACGCTGATGCAAAGGACAGAACAAACCCTCTGGCTAACACTTGCCGGCCTCGCTTGAGCACTGAGGATTCTGCCGCTATTGAGCCAACGAACAAACCCGCCAAGCACCTCTGAACCTCAGTTGAGATTTATCTGCAGATCAGGGCGCGACACAATCTCAAACTCCTCACTTCTGGAATACACTGGCCCGTATCCCCATTGTTATATAGTACAGGCCTCAATTTTCTTTCACTTAAAGGTGGTTTACAACGCCAACGCACGTGAACGGAAAAAACAAGGGAGCTGTCATGCTGTACGCGCTCTCGACCTGCCAGTGGTGCCACAAAACAAAGGTACTGCTTGAGGAACTCGGCATTGCATTCGATTACGAGTACGTCGATCTGCTTGAAGGTAAAGAACAGGATGCGGTAATGGATTCAGTAGAGCGGTGGAACCGCAGCGGATCGTTTCCTACGCTTGTGATCGATAACAAACGGGCAATCATAGGATTCCGCGAGCAGGAGATCCGGGAGGCATTTGCCGTATGAACGTCCCTGAAATTACGGAGATGGCCATCGATGCCGCATACCGGACGCTCAAGGCCGATGCCGAAAAAAACGGGTACCGGCTGAACCCGGATGAAGATTTTGTAAAAAACCTCATACGGGGCCTGTTAAAAAACGAGCAGCGGTACGGGTACCGTGCCTGCCCCTGCCGCCTTGCCTCAGGTATGAAAGATCAGGACCTCGATATTGTCTGCCCCTGCGATTACCGGGATGCAGATATTGAAGAGCATGGCACCTGTTACTGTGCCCTGTACGTGAACGAGGCAATCGCCACCGGTAAACAGACGGTCGCCCCGGTCCCCGAGCGTCGCCCGCCCCGGTCCCAGAGGGGTAAAGCCGCTTCTGTCCGGGTCGCTTCGACAACAGAGCGGCCGATCTTCCCACTGCCGGTCTGGCGCTGCAAGGTCTGCGGGTATCTCTGCGCACGGGAGCAGCCGCCGGGGATATGTCCGATATGCAAGGCGACAAAGGAGAGGTTTGAGAGGTTTGTCTGAGACTTTTTTTAAGAGACCTCCCCGCTGATGAAGTTTCTCTTTTTTTAAGGCACAGATGCGGGGCGGCGGTTTTTTCTGATGCTGCTTGATTCCGTCCAATCGGATGAAGACCTAAAATCTAGGTCAACGGCACTAGGTTGAAGGCCTAGTCTTGTAAGAGGTCTTGGGTTCGAATCCCAGCCCTTGCATTCTAAAAGTGGGTTATAGGTATCTTGTAAATTTTGAACCCCCTTACATGTGATATCACTGTTTTCAAACTGTGCCAGTGCTCGCGCGGGATTTATTATCATAAACCGTTAATCAAATTTGAATGAGCTTTTTTAGGTTTTTACAAATAAACGCAAGTTAGATCTTATTCAAATCAAAAAAGTAAAGTTACTATTATTGGGACTAAATAAATTACGCCAGCCGTGAGGAGCAATAGCGTCTTATTAATTGGATATTCGGATAGTTTCTCAATTTGTTCGTATTCCTTACATAAAATTGATAGAGAGATTAATTCTTTTATTTGAGGATTTTCAATCTGTTTTAATGAAGTAATTTTTTCCCCAGTTTCATTCATCATCTCGGTTTTCCGTGATGAAATGTTATTACTTGATACTCTGATGAGTAATGCAGGTATGGCAAATAGAGAGATTGCTATTACAAGAGCATATAAGAAATTTCCATTTTGAATAGATGTTAATAATGACGAGTATTTTGAGGTAGATGAGGCGATCCCAGTTATTGTTAAATTAACAGATACTAAGTTAATACATAATGGAATTATAATCGATATAATTGTCGACAAAATGATAACATAAAACAGAAAATCTTGATATAATTTTATCCCATAATCCTTCTCTAATGGGGTAATCTTTATGGGAATTGATCTAGTAAAGATTGTTAATGCAATCGTAGACATCAACACAAAATACGCCACGGTAAAACCAATAAAGAAAAAATACAGGAAAAATGTAAACAGGGCAAGAATAAATGTAAAACTCAGATTGTTAGATAGATACCATGAAATAATCTGTGATAATCCAAATTTTAAAATTACATTGGTGATAAATGCCGCAATTGCTAATACCATATAAAATATAAGGACTTTACGAAATCTTTTTACAAAATCAAGTCCATTATGAATTAATCTTTGAAATATTTCAAAATCAGGACTTTTTTGATAATTTTGATGAATTAAATAAGGCAAAGCGTCTGATTCGGCAAATCGATTGAGTATTAGAGAATGCCGCTTGAGAATAACAATAAAAACTGCTTGAATGATAGTTAAAGAAAGAATATCGATGATAAATTGTATGTTTGCCTTCAAATCAGTCACTATGAAATAACTAATGAAAAAGAGTAATGTTCCATTAATTAGTAATAGGGTCCACAATGACAGAATAAAAGTGATCCAGTCAGATTTCCATTTAAAGAAAAAGGGATATTGATCTATAATGGAAGAATCAGTCGATAAATCGCGTTTTTTCTCCAAATTCCTGAATAGGTTATCAAGACGGGTTTTTTCCCAAATATTTCTTTCATAAGGGTGAACCAAGAGTGTGTATTGCCGTCCACAACATGGACATACGACACCAATTTGCATTTTCTTTTGGTCGCCATTCAATGCAGATATTAACGAATTTACACCTCCAAACCAATTTAGATTGAAATAGTCATCAGGATTTTCTATTGGTAAAACAATCATTTTTTCATAAACATGGTATTTGTAAAAGTAATATTTTGAAAATTTTTCAACGCCAGATAATTCTGTCCAACAATAAGGGCAATGAATATTTGGATTACTGAATGAGGACTTTTCTGGGATTTCCATTTTTCATTCCTTTTACACTATAATTGTTTATTACAATGACCCCCTTAAAAAGATTGTTTTAATTTATCGCTTTTGTCAGCCTGTTTATGGCTGGTGTGTTCAGGTTAATCTCCTTCCCGATCTTTATTCCATCCTTGATAAACTTCAACGTCCTCCTTCCAATACCCATCTTCTCTGCATCACACTGACGGAGAGCAAGGATCTTACGGGATATCTCCAAGGGCTTGATGTAGTGAGTTATTGTGTTGAGATATTATGCGAGCCCTCCCCGCCTCAGGGCCCCTCACGGGGCACGGCAGGGCGAGTGCGGTTGGGCTCCTCCCTGATCCGCCGCGGGGGCGCCCCGTCGGGGGCGGCGGAAGTCATCGCACCAGTCAATCGCATCGGTGAGTTCGCTCCCCATCAGATAAACTTCCCGCAGGCTCTGTCAGGTCTTTAGGCTGGCAGTGACTTTTCTTCGAAGTATCAGATTCCGGGAACTGCCGATAACCTGCCAGAACCTTCTTCTCACCCCATGTACCACATAGGAACAATCAACCCCCGGGTGAAGGTGACAGGTTACGTCGAATACTCTTGAAATCATGGTCGAAAAGCTCTCGGATGATAATGAGGGGACGCGGTGGAATGCGGCGGAAGCGCTGGGACGGCTGGGAGATCCCCGGGCCGTAGAGCCGTTGATTGATACCCTGTGGGATGACGATGCACGGGTGCGGTTAAAAGCTGCCTGGGCACTGGGCATGCTCGGGGATCCACGGGCACTTGGTTCCCCTGCAGAAACTCTACCGGATCGAGAGGGAGGATGCGAGGGAGACCATCCAGGAAGCGATGGAGATGATCAAACAGGTGATGGCCGATAATCTGAAATGAACGTGTACCCACCTGACTGCCGAGGGCGGCGGCACTGCTCGCGCATGGGGGTATGGGGGCGAAGCCCCCATCTTCTGATCCGTTTCCAAAGCCCGGCGCTCGACCACCCCGCTCTTTTCCGAAAAACTCCGGCCCCGGGCAGGCAATTCCGTAAAAAGTCCAGTGAAGTTATCGGACTTTTCTAAAAAAGTTCGCGAGAGTTATGGAACTTTCCGGAAAAAGGCCGGCAAGGTTATCGGACTTTTCAAAAAATGTCCGGCAACGTTATCCAACTTTCCGAAAAAAGTTCGTTGAAGTTCACGGACTTTTTGAAAAATTTGAGGGGTCAAAACGCACCTCCCCACGTCAGATCAATCAGGAGACTTTGCCGGACTTTCCAAAAAAAGGTCGTCAAAGTTACCGGATATTTCAGAAAAAGTTTACCAGGGTCAGCGAACTTTTCAAAAATTGTCCGGCAACGTTACCGGACTTTTTGAAAATAGTTCGCCACGGTCATCCAACTTTTCACAAATTGTCTGGCAACGTTATCCAACTTTCCGGAAAAATTCGCGGGGGTGACCCCGACCTCCAAAAAAATAGGTAACCCCCCTCCCCCCTGCCTCCCGCACCGCAAAAAAATTGATCGGACCGATCGATCTCAAGATCGGTCGGGGTGGCCTCCATTGTTCCAGTTTTTTGATCTGCATTTCCACTGGAGTTTCAGATGAGCGGGGGTGGTCGCCCCGACAGTTCTCACGGATCGGTCGGTCCGACCAATTTCAGTAATTGGTCGGGGCGACCTGTGATCCACGCGGATCTGAGGCAGCCCCCCTCCCCCCTGCAACCCACACCGCAAAAAAACTGGTCGGACCGACCGATCATCAAAAGAGGTCGCCCCCACCCCTCACACACTTTTAAAAACCTGGCAAAAGACCGGGCCGGAGAGCGATGCACCCCCTCCCAATACTAAAATACCGTTCGCGCCAACCTATCGTACATGAGTGACCCCATTATTGTCGAGATTGTCGGGCTGAAATATTCAGACTGTTCCCCGTTTCCCTGCGATGCGGACCGTACCTGCGGGCTGTCCGAATGCCACCCGTCAGGAAAACTCACAAAAGCCTTCGATGCGCTCAAAGCCGTCATTAAGGAGACCTATGGCGACCGGGTGGATATCAGGCTCACGCTTATCGACGACGAGGTGCCGGCGCATATCCGTGATATTCTCGAAAAAGATTACCCGCCGATCCCGATGGTTCTTGTGAACGGGAAACTCACCCGTATCGGGAGGATCGCGCTCGACCGGATAAAAAACGAGATCGATGCCTGCGTTTAATCCGGAAACGATCTTTTTAAAGAACACCTCTTTTGAGAGGTTACCATGATCCGGATATGGAGGGTCTGTTCACTTCTGCCATGAAGGGAAGATGGCATCCTTTCCGTCAACCTCAAATTTAGTATGCCTAATGAAGGGAAATGATATAAATCCATCTCTGTGCGGCCGGCAAAAAACCATGAGCAAACCCCGGTCCCCCACCCCTCACCTACAGCGGGAACACTTTATACCGGAAAGCAGTAACCGGATACCTGTATGAGCCCGGTTCGGAAATGGGGGGCAGGACCCTACCCGGTAACGGTCGTTCACGGCGGCCCGGGCGCCCCGGGCGAGATGGCATCGGTCGCCCGGGAGCTCTCCGCAGTCAAAGGGGTACTTGAACCATTCCAGACCGAGACCACCCTTGAAGGGCAGGTACGGGAACTCCGGTCTGTCCTCGAAAGGGATGGCAGGGTACCGGTCACCCTTGTGGGATTCTCGTGGGGGGCGTTTTTGTCATGGATGATTGCCGCACGGTATCCGGCGCTTGTTGGCAAACTGATCCTTGTCGGCTGCCCGCCCTTTGAAGAGCAGGATGCAGCATCGATCACAAAAACCCGGCTCGAACGGCTTACCCCGGAGAACCGCATGGAGGCACAGGCACTGCTGGAACAGCTGGATAAACCGTTCGCTCCCGGGAAAGAAAGAGACAAGAATGCCCTCCTTGCCCGGCTGGGAAACCTGCTTGCCCGGGCTGATACCTTTGACCCCCTGACCCCGGACGACAAATCATTTTACTGCCAGTACGACGTTTTCCGCGGTGTCTGGGATGAAGCGTGCGAGCTCCGTCGCAAAAAGACGCTCCTTCATATGGCCCGCGAGATCACGTGTCCGGTGATTGCCATCCACGGGGATTATGACCCCCACCCGGCCCGGGGCGTGGAGCTTCCGCTCGGAAAGGAACTCAAAAACTTCCGGTTTGTTCTCCTGCAGAAATGCGGCCACCGGCCCTGGATAGAACGCAACGCCGCTGAAGAGTTTTACCGGATCCTGGTGCAGGAAATTTAAAAACCTGCTCTGTAGAAATCCACAATCCAGGATAAGATTCATATAAACCGCTCTTTTAGGTCTCCGGCAAGCCTCCGCCCCCGCACGCTTGTGGCATCCCCCAGTTACGATGATGATGTATTACCTGTTCGCAAATTTGAGTTTGAGGGGTGTTTGTGCGTACAGGTAACTCCTTCACTATCGCAATTGCGCCCCGTCCCCCTCGGGGGACGCATTGGCGCAAGAGGGGGGAGGCATATCTAAAAAAGAGGATTTCTACAGAACCTAAAAACAAAAACAGGTGCCGGTTCAGGTCACCGGCATACTTCACTCAGTCGTCTCGTTTTTTCATGAGCCGTTCAAGTACCCGCTTCTTCTTTGCGATGGCTGCTTCCGATGCACGCAGGACGCCCTTTTTCATCTCATCGAATGCCGGGACATCGGTATCGACCACCTTTTTTACCGGGGTATACGCAGATTCACGGAACCGGGGCTGGAAGTCAGATTCGTTCCCGTCCCTGACGAGCACCGAAGCCGGTGTTCCCGCCTCCACGTACCCGATCTCCCGGCAGTTGACACCGGTTGACCGGATCACCTGAATAATATCAGAGGCAGCGGACCGCGGCGCAACGATCAGAAGCGCATCGAGCGAGACACCGAGGAAATCGATCTCAAGCGCCTCAAGCATCTTTTGCACCCGGGGATTGACAAGGGATCGCGTATCTTCCTCCCGTACTACCATCCGGCACCGTGCCGTCTCGGTCATCTCGAAGATGTCGCCCCGGAGCCCGCCGTTCGTCACATCGGTCATCGCATGGATCTGATCAAAGACCGGGTTTTTGATCAGCGCCTCGCATGTAATGAGGAAGTTGAGGTTGATCGTCTCTTCCACGACTTCGGGGAACCCGGAATATATGGCCGCTGTCGCGATCGTCCCGCCGCCCGCACCCTCGGTCATCAGGATTACGTCGCCTGCCTGCGTCGATTTCCGGGCGGTCAGGTGGCGGGCCACGCCCACGCAGCCCACGCAGCCGGTCAGCCGGCTCCCCAGCACCATGTCGCC
Source organism: uncultured Methanoregulaceae archaeon (assembly GCA_963805035.1). Taxonomy (GTDB): domain Archaea; phylum Halobacteriota; class Methanomicrobia; order Methanomicrobiales; family Methanospirillaceae; genus Methanoregula. The sequence goes on from CAWDSU010000005.1 coordinate 102,967, forward strand.
CCCGATCCGGAGCGTTGAACCGGTGACAAGCGGCACGTCCATCGCCTCTCCGACAGTCGTGATCCCTGCGGTGTAATCGAATATTTTTGCTACGTCGCCGTCATCGGCCACGTGGATATCGGAAAAGAGCATGACCGGTTTTGCCCCCATCACGTAGAGATCCCGCAGCGTCGCACGGGTCACATGGAACCCGGCAAGGTACGGGTAATCCGAGAGCCGTGAGTGCATCCCGTCAACAGTCCAGACGATATACTCCCCACCGGCCCTGACTGCCCCGGCATCGTCCATCTCGTCCACACCGACCGATGCGGAGGTCTTGCCGATGATACGGGCAATTTCCCGGTGGGCAAAAAAATCGCCTTTTCCCCGGGAACCGACCCCGAACTGCCCCATCTTTACCCGGGCCGGCTCAAATGCAAAAAAGTCCCCGGACAACCCCTCTGTGTTTCTGACCTCCTCAATGACTGCCCGGGCAAAGGCTGTTGTATATGCAGGACTGGCCTGTTTTATTTCCGTTATACGCCCGACGAGGTTTTTTAAAAGTGATCCTTCATCCTCACCGGCCGCGAGATGCCTGCGGACATATTCCTCAACATCCATGCATCCGTATTCGTGCCGGATCCATAAATACCACGGGTATTTTCCTGGCCGGAACCGGGGACTTAACGGCGCAGGATGCCCAGTACATTCGAAAAACTGCAAAGGGCGTCATCAAACTTTTTTGCCTTTAACAGGGAGAGACCCCTCACAATCCCCGCCCTGACATCATGAATATCAATATAATACGCCTGGTCAAACGCCCGGGCCGACTCCTCCAGTCTCCCCAGCGCGAAACAGGAATTGCTCAACACCACCCATGCGTCAGCGATCGTGGCATCAAGTGAAAGTGCCTGTTGCAGGCAGTGGATCGCTTCATCGTGCCTGCCGAGCATGGAAAGGGCGAGGCCTTTCCGGTAAAGGGCCTGCAGGTGAAGAGGATTGATGGCAAGCGCACAGTCAAGTGTTTCAAGTGCTTCAGGGTATTTTTTCTGGTTGATACATGCAATACCCCGGTTAAGGAGGGCCGAAACGTAAAACGGGTAGATTTTAAGGGCTCTGTTGTAGCAGGATATTTCCTCATCATACCTTTTCAGTTTCCCAAGCGCATAGCCTTTGTTTACCCACGCCGAGAGGTACCGGGGCCGCAGATCCAGTGCACGGTCGCAACATCGGATCTCTGCTTCGTATCGCCCCAGCATGCCAAAAGCAACCCCCTTGTTGTTCCATGCTGCTGCATTCCCAGGATCGAGTGCAAGTGCATGGTCGCAGCACGCCACTTTTTCCTCGAATCTGCCGAGTTTTCCTAAGGCAAAACCTTTGTAATTCCAGGCATCTATACAGGCCGGATCAAAAGAAAGCGCCCGGTCACAGCACTCGATTTCTTCCGGGAACCTACCAAGTTTTCCCAGCGCAAAACCTCGTCCCACCCATGCGGAGGCAAGTGCAGGGTTTACGGCCAGTGCAAGGTTGAATAAAGTGAGAGCCTCCTCATGCCGGCCTTCCCTGCCCAGTGCAAGTCCTTCATTGTAATAGTGAAGAGCTGACCGTGAATGACTGCCGGTTTCCCCGGTGGATTCCTGTATCATTTTCCTCGGATATTACTGAAGAATACCGTTCATCCTGCAAAGCAGGTATGAGGCTCAGATATACCAGTAATGACAATCATTATTCTTCTGATTTTTTAATGTATGCGTGAACACGAACCAGATCTCATCAAACAACACCCGGCGATGCCGGGACTGCCCGATCTACCCCTCGCCATGATAACGTGTTCCGTTCCCTTCATACCTGCACGTGTTAGTACACTGGCCCCGGTAAGGAGAAGGCAATTCAGAGTCGCACGGAAGAGCAGAGGTATGGCCGGTGCGGTTGAAAACCGCCAGATTTTTGCCTCATTCCACCATGTACCCGTGCCCGGTGAGATACACTTTACGGCGTTCTTCGACATCAGGAAGAGATTCCGGGATATTCTTTTCTGCAGTTTCCCATCTGGCCCGCAACAGGGTATCATCCGAGTGCAGGTTAAGGGTTCCGGTCACGGTACCCAAGGGATTTCCCCCGGGACCGGTGATCCGCATGATCACACACCGGTAGAACTTGCACTGTGCCGGACTATCGGTATGGATAGTGCATCGCAGGAAACTGCCTTCAGGACGGAGAAAACGACAGGCATGCGGATTCTCGTCCGGAAATGTATGATTACGGAAGATCTCCCGCTTGTCCTCATCAACGCGGGCTGTGAACGTCGTACCGGTGGAAACAGATTCACAGGAAAACTCAAAGGGCCCAATCTGGTGATCGATGACAATATAGTCGCCAAGATACATGCAGCAGGTTCCGCATTGCCGACAGGTAAAAGTCATATTCACTCTTATGTGTAATTCCAGGAAATATCCGTGATATCGGAGACACTTCCTGCAATCTCCTCCTGTTTATCTGCTCACATGCACGGGGACACTTACTGGATCTTGTCGGCCGCAATGCGCGCCAGTTCCTTTAACGTTTCAAAATCTGTCGTTGTACCGCTCATGGTCAGCTCTTCGTAAACATCTTTGTTCGTGAAGACGATCGAGTATGTCGTGATCGAACGGGGACCCTGGGTATCATTTTCGCGGTATGCAAACGTCCGGTCTCCCATGTTCGGGCAGGGAAGTTCGTAGATCTGTGTCGTTCCATTCTCTTGTCCGGTGATGGCTCCCGTTTCGATATTGAACACATTGTTCATATTTGCCAGAGGGTAGAGATCGATGACCTGCCGGAGATTAGTCATGTCGTATTTTTCCTGATTGATACGGTAGTACGTAATCTCATACCCGGCTCTCCAGCCAAGATCGTGTGACATCTGGTCCATCTCCAGGTACGTAAGGTCGGATCTATCCTTAAGGATATATTCTGCCGGCATATCAGAAGGCTGGAGGGCCATCTGTGATACCGGAACTGTCGCAACCGGGCTTTCTGTGGTTGGCACAGGAGTTGGCGCAGGTGTCCGGGTTGGTGAAGGCACGGGTGGATACGGGAAAATTACCGAGAGGCAGCCGGCACTTATGAGCACCGCTGCGAGAATCGCACAGAGAATGCCGGATCCGGTATGCATAAGGTACGATGGATAATATCAGATAAAATGCTTGTCGGGAAATTGTCCGGAAAATCGTGCAGCGGTACTCCGCATGGCCCTTTTGAAAAATGTGCTGATTTTTCTTCTCCGAAATACATCACCGGCACGGTGCGTTGCCGGATTCTATTGCATTTGCCCGGAAGGCGTAATCCGGGTATCTGATCAAGGGATCGTGGGAGGATATGGACAAATATCTTTTTCTCGGCAGACATCCCACAGTTGAAAGAATTGTGGAACGGAGAAGCAATATGGATAATCCAGTGTTACAGGGTGACGAACAGATACTCATACGGACACAGGGTGTCCATGTAAAATCGATTTCTTTTGATGCAGTCCTCACCAACAAACGAATTATCCTTGTTGACAGGCTGAAAAACATCCTGCCGCCCAAAGAAATCCCGCTTGCCACCATCCAGTCCATTGAAGGAGGGGAGAATGCAATCCGGGATCTCGTTATAACGCTGGGGGTCATCACCAAGACCGGCGGTACACGGCAAATGGTGCTGACGTTCTCCCGTGAAGGCGGGGGAAACCGGATAAAGGAGCGGGACGAATGGGTTCAGCAGATCCGGGCTCATCTCACTCCTTCGTTTGAGCAGGTTATCAGGAAGGTTATACCGGGGATTGAGGCACCACCAGAGGGGCTGAATAAGGTGACATTACAACCCTTCGGGCAGGCCGAATCTCCGGTATCTCCTCCACATCCGATAGACGTTTCCCCATCAGTAAAAAAGATTGTGGAGAATCCTCCGGAATCCTGGAAGGCTCCTGCACCAGTTCCTGAAACGATACTCGGTACCTATTGCACCCGATGTGGTACGAAGGTACCTGATGAGTCAGGTTTCTGCAACAAGTGCGGCACGCGGATTGTACGTTCGGAAGGGATACCTCAAGTACAGGTTTCAGCAGCTGGCCTGTCCATACCTGTGCCAACGGCACCAAAAGAGCGCCCCATCGATCATGACATCCGGGTCATCGAACCTTTGATCGAAAAATCCCCGGTAACCGTCCCGGGCGATCCCGTTGGTAAAGACCAGGCCTCACCAAAAGTTTCACAACCCTCTTCTCCCGATTCTTTCTCCGCAAAATCTGTTGTCCCGGACCAACCGGCGGCAGCCACAACCGTCCCCGTTGCTGCACCTCCGGCAGAGAAACGGTTTATGCCTAAGCTCTTCTCTCCCAAAGATCTGCCGCACAGTCCTCTTATTCCATCACCTATGCCCACGGCAGTTCCACCATCGCTGAAAAAACCCAAAAGCAAGAAGAAGATTCTTCTTGTGGCAGGAATCCTCGTGATCCTTCTCATTGCTGTGGTCGTGTTTGTTGTTATCCTGCCAAAGATGGCCCGCTAGGGAATGCCTTCCACGGTTTCCACGGTATCTGCTCCTGCAACATTACCGGCTGCTCCAGCACCAACAAGGCCCGCCAGCAGTTCCAACACAAGAATGGTGACCTCGACCCAGACCCCCTTTCCATTTCCCTGAAAGGGGTCTGGGTGAATTACCTACGCGGGTTGAAAGGAACGTACGAAAACGACATAGAATCACTATTGAAAGAAAAAAGGGATCTTTTCCTGTCCAGGAGATCTGAATAACGTTGAACTGATACCGCGATCCCGTATAGGGAACGCGGAATATATTCAGGAATTGGCTATCCTGCATCCGTGGCAATATTCCCCCCTCAGCACCATTTTTGCCCCATCCACCGGTATACACCAGTGATGTACCTATCAATAAACCGGCAATAAGTGTGAGGAATGTTAGATAAAGCGTTTTTAATATTTTAAGGATCGTAATAATTGATGAGAATACTCTATGACGGATGCACATGTGCCTCCCGTTCCGGAAGGAGCGGAAAATCTTGCAAAGCAGGGTATTGATGTCCTGATTAGTACCTTGCACAACAGCGCCGATCCGGCCTCCAGGCGGTATGCAGCTTACATTCTGGGGAATGCCAGAACCCCGCAGGCCATCAGGCCCTTGATCGAAGCGCTCGGGGATATGGACAAATCAGTACGGGAGCAGGCGATGCTCGCGCTGGTCGCCACAGGGAAGGCCGCGATCGAGCCTCTTGCCGACGCTATGAAAGATCCAAAATGGGAGACACGGTACCGCGCCGTTGAGGCACTCGGAAAACTTGCCGATGAGAAAGCCTTAAAACCACTTGTCCAGGGTCTCCAGGACAGCCGCGACCACGTGCGCTACATGGCTGCAAAAGGGCTCACGGATCTGGGAGATTCCACGGCAGTCGATCCATTGATCATTCTCTTAAAAGATGATAACCGGGTGGTGAGAATGATGACCGTGAGGGCACTCTCTGCAATTGGCGGCGGGAAAGTCCGGACTGCCCTCAGGGAAGCTCTTGCAGCCGAAACCGACGAGAAGGTCAAAGAAACAATTAACGAGGCGCTGAAATAATCCGGCAGGTACAATCCCTTCCGCTGTTTCCCCGGTCCGGAGGAAGCGCGGGCTCTCCCGGGTACGTTATCTTTGGGAGATCATTTACCCTGTAATCGCCAATACAGACGGACAAGAGCACTTTTTTGCCCGATAGGGGTACGTGAAAGATTAATTATGTATCTTTATCCCGGCGTATGAATGACCAAAGAGGCCGGGGATCCCCCGAATCTACCGGATCTTCGTCCCCGGTTCCACCGGTCTCTCCGGGGTCAGGAGCGACGCTGCATCCCCGGCTGCAAGGATCATGCCATTGCTCTCTACACCGAAGATTTTTGCCGGCGCGAGGTTTGTGAGCACAATGACACCCTTTCCCACCAGCTCCGAGGATTTATAGAACTGCGCGATCCCGCTTACAATCTGCCGGGTCTCTCCACCAATATCTACCTGAAGTTTCAGCAGCTTGCTTGATTTCGGGATCGCTTCTGCTGCAAGTACTATTCCCGTCTTCATCTCGACTTTACTGAAATCTTCGATTGAAATCATCGGTATCTTCTCCATTTTCTTATTGGCTTCCCGGACACGCTGCTGGAGCACGGCATCCAGCTCAGCGATCTGCTTCTCTTCGAGCCGTGCAAACAGAGGGGCCGGGGGGGAACCTGTCGCTCTGATATGGTTTCTGTTCCCTCGTCAACCCGGTGGGCTGCAACGGTATCGGAATACCCGAGCTGCGCCCAGCACTCCTGCGCCTTTGCCGGCATCACCGGCTCTATCAGAAGCGCAAGGGCTTTTGCTATCTGGATGCTGTTTTTTATCACCCGGGCCGCAGCGGCACGGTCGGTCCTGATGAGTTTCCATGGTGCATTGGTCTGGATATAGGTGTTGCCGAACGCGGCCAGCGCCATGATGGAATCCACTGCCCCCTTGAACTCATACTCCTGCATCTGCTTGTCCACATTTGCCAGGTACTTCCCGATCTCAGCGGTGATCGCCGGATCGACCGCACCAGCTGGCACACCCCCGAACTCCTTTTGGGCAAAAAAGAGCGTACGGTATACAAAGTTCCCGAAAATATTGACGACCTCGTTGTTAATCCGCTCGCCAAAGACCTTCCACGAGAAATTGAGTTCCTTGGTATGGCTTGTATACGCGAGAAGGTAGTACCGCAGATAGTCTGCAGGAAGACCCTTGTCGAGATAGTCCTCGTTGGTCCAGACAACATAACCCCTTGATTTCGAGAACTTATGGTCGTCGACTTTTACCATCCCGCTTGCGACGACCGCATACGGCTCGCAGTACCCTGCACCTTTCAGGAGACCCGGCCAGAAGATGCAGTGATGATAGATAATGTCCCCGCCGATGAAATGCGTGACCCGGTTTTTCCCGCACCAGTACCGCTTCCAGTCTTTATTTGCCTTCGCTGCCCACTCCTCGGTGAACGCAATGTAGCCGATGGGTGCGTCGACCCAGACGTACACCACAAGATCGTCCCGGCCGGGAAACTTCACCCCCCATTCCAGCGTGCGGGTGATGCACCAGTCATGCAACCCGTCCCTGATCCAGCCGATCGCATAGTTCTTCGCGTTGCTCGTGCCCCGGAGCCTGTCGAGGAACGGCAGAAGGTAGTCCCTGAACGCGGAAAGTCTGAAGAAAAAATGCTCCTGGTTGCGGAACTCCGCCTTTGTCCCGCAGACCTTGCAGACCGGTTCCCTGATCTCGCCCGGCTCCAGGTGCCTGCCGCAGCCCTGGTCACACTCGTCCCCCCGGGCCTGCTTGCCACAGTAGGGACAGGTGCCCTCCACGTACCGGTCCGGAAGGAAACGCCTGCACTTCGGGCAGTACGCCTGGTGGACGACCTGCTTATAGACATACCCGTTTTCCATGAGCCGTTCCATGATTTCCTGTGTCCGGTGGTGATTTACCGGATCGTCAGTCATGCCAAAATAGTCGAAATTAACCCCGATCCGTTTAAACGTCTCGTCAAAGTGCAGGTGAAACCGCTCGGAGAGTGCCCGGGGGGAGATCCCCTGCTCTTCTGCCGAGACCACGATAGGTGTCCCGTGGTTGTCCGATCCCGAAACAAACACGACCTCCTCACCCGTCCGCCGCATGTAGCGGACGTAACAGTCGGCGGGGACGTACGTGCGCAGATGCCCGAGATGGCAGGGCCCGTTTGTGTACGGGAGCCCGCAGGTAACCAGCAGCGGTGGTTGAGTCATTGAAGGTACTTTTTAGCATGCGATAGGTAATAATTCATGTACCATGGCAAAGATCCTGCCGCTCGCAACACGGGCATTCGGCGCGGAACCCGGTGTGCCGGACATTACCGAGCTCGCGGGTTGGGTGGCAGATCACCGTGGGACTACAACCGACCTGCAGGGATTCCGGCTCGATGTATCGCTTGCCCCCCAACTTGATTCTGGCATAACGTTCCCGTGTGCCGGCGGCCTCTTCTGCCGCGGCCGGATCCTGGAGAGCCTCACCGGCCTCAGCGATGACCGGAACAGCGCTGTCGGGGAGATCGATGTGGATCCCGGTGCGCTCACCGGGGATGCCCTTATGCTTGCGGCACAGAGAAAAGAGGTCTGGTGCGCACTTCCCGCCCCGCACACTCTCGGGATTACCGACACGTATTATGGTGACGATGACGAGTGGTGCAACGCGCTCACCGGGGCTTACCGCACCCTGATGCGGGCGATGCGTGATGCAGGGATCGGGGGGCACGTCCTCATCTGCGATACCGTAGAAGAGACAGAGATTTCAGCACTCGCCGGAAAGAAAGTATTCTTTTTTGCACCGGCGCCGGAGCGGGAGAACCTTTTAACGCTCATGGAATACCAGCGCCAGGTGGCCGTAGGCAACACGATGCTGGAAACGGTCTTCGATCTTGCAGGTGAGTATGAGCTCCACCGGTTGATCGTGACGGATCCCGACGATGATGGGATCCGGCTTGCGTTATCTCACCTTGACCCGGACCAGGTGATCGCCGGAGGTTATTGCACGGATGCGTGCGACACGTACTGGAAAGAACTCGTGAAGAGTGCGGTGTACGTGAAATGAAGGACATCGCCATTCCGGGCATGCATATCAGGCCTTCCCGCCATTCAACCCGTTATGGTTCCCTGTATTAACTGCGAATGTGTCGAGTGGGGCCCCCAACTCTTTTGCATCCCCTAAAACCCCACCACTCTTTCAACCCCGGTGAAGAGATACTCCCGGGATTTGAGGCTGCATCGGATATCTGCCATAACGAACGTATCCGGTCTTTCAAAGGACCAGACCGGCTGACCCGGGTTTCCATGAAAGAGGCGTGCAGCTGAATACCTGAAGGGCACCCTTCACGCCATCGCCATGGAGCAAGCATTAATAACAAGAGATAAAAGCATTGTTACAGTGGAAAAGAGGGATTATATGCAGCACACATATCTCATGGCATCCCCGGGAAAAAGTGCGTCGGGCGGATCAGCATGAAAACAAAACCTGTGTTTTGGATACTTCTTGTCCTTGTTACCGTCGTATTTCTCATCAGCCCCGTCGTTGCGGCTGTACCTGTGGCATCGTTCATATCAAATGTGAGCTCAGGAACCATCCCGCTCACGGTACAGTTCATGGACATTTCCCTGAATACGCCGACTTCGTGGACATGGCTGTTCGGTGATGGCGGAATCTCCTCCAGTCAGGATCCGACGCATACCTACACAACTGCCGGTACCTATACCGTTACCCTTATCGCAACAAACACTGCAGGCAGCAACACTCATTACAAATGCTGGATATATTACCGTAATGAAGGCTTCATCCGTGCCCATCGTTTCCTTCTTGACGAATATCACATCAGGGTCAGTACCTCTTACTATTCAATTCGTGGACTCCTCGACCAACTCCCCGAATTCATGGGTATGGTCCTTTGGGGATGGGGGAGTCTCCACAAGTCCCAACCCGGTACATACCTATACAACCCAGGGTCCGTATACCGTCACACTCACTGCAACAAACTCTGCGGGCAGTAACACTACTTCGCTGACCAATTATATTACCGTAAACCAGGTAACAGTCACCCCGACGGCACTTTTTAAATCGACGGTAACGTCAGGATACGAGCCACTGACCGTCCAGTTCGTGGATGCCTCAACCAACTCCCCGAATTCATGGGTATGGTCCTTCGGGGATGGCAGCACCTCTACGCTCCAGAACCCGGCGCATACGTATACGGCTGCCGGGACCTATGCGGTCACCCTCACTGCCACGAACGCCATGGGCAGCAATACCGTCACCCAGCCCGGGTATATCACCGTGAATGCTGCAGTCCCCGTCTCATCATTTACCGCAAACGTGACTTCCGGCGCCAAACCCCTGACCGTCCAGTTCACCGATACCTCAAACAACACCCCTACGGCATGGTACTGGACCTTCGGGGATGGCGGAACATCCACGAGCGAGAATCCGGTGTATACGTTTTCCTCTGTCGGGTCCTTCGCAGTTTCTCTCGGAGCGACGAACACTGCAGGGAGTAACACGACCACAATGCCGGCATACATCAACGTGACCAATGCTGCATCCCCCCCCATCACCTCGTTTAGCTCGGACATACAATCAGGAACCGCTCCGCTCACCGTCCGGTTCACCGATACATCAGGTAATTCCCCGAACGGCTGGCAGTGGTCGTTTGGTGACGGGGCACAGAGTACCGATCAGAACCCGTCACATACGTACACCCAGGGCGGCACCTACTCGGTCATCCTGACGGCAGTAAACTCTGGCGGCGACAATACCACGACCATGCCGGGTTTTATCACTGTTTCTGCATCAGTTGTTACAACACTACCAACGCAGGTCGTAACAACCGTACCCGTGACTACAGAACAGCAGACGGAGACGCAGTCCGCTGCCGGGACAACTGCCCCGCCGGGATCCGGGGGATCATCCTCGTGGACACTTCCCTTTATCGGCGTGGTGATCCTGGCACTTATTGTCATCGCACTTCTTCTTCATGCAGGAGGACGATCCGGTGGCAGGAGAAGATCCCGTGGGGGGGATCTTTAAGGAGAGCGTTCTCGCCGATCCCCGTATACTTTTTTTACGATCAGGTGTCTCCTTTCCGGATGCCGTTAAAATGAGACCGGGCAGGACACCATCCCTCATCCCATCTTTTCCCGGCCGATGCACTCGAAATCGATAAACCCGTTGTAGGGGTCGGTTTTTAAGAGCCGGACACGCACTTTCTGGCCAACCAAAAGCCCCTGCTCTCCCTTCACGACCCGTCCTTCAGCCGGTGGTACCAGAAGCCTGACATACGTCCCCTTGTCCGCAGCGCCGGTTACAAGGGCGTCGAAAGTCTTACCGATGCTGTCCTCGAGCAGCAGGGCAGCAACGGACTTCCGCATAAACCGTTTGACCTTCTTCGACGCTTTCTCCCGGTCGGTCAGCCACATGGCCCGTTCGGAGAGGTCTGCGGAAGAATAAGGACCGGGTTTTCCCATCAGGATCGCTTTTGCCTGGCGCTGGTTGATGATATCCACGTAGCGCCGGTTCGGTGCGGTCGCATGGGTATAATCGATCACCGCGAGGGCAAAATGGCCTGTTGGCGTGGCACCCGGTTCAAGCATCATGTACCTCGCCGGGCCCCATCAGTTTTATAACGGCAAGGGAAAGGTCGGGGAAATGGAGAGGATCGGCGGTTTTTTCCTTCATGAGGAACTTTGCCAGCGCTTTTGCATCCGGCATCTCCGGCAACGTCTCCCCGAGGGTGGCAGCGGCAAGGATGATGCCGGCCCAGTTCCTCGGCGTCTTTACAACCCTCTGGATCATCGGCACACCGGCAGCCCCCAGCCGGGCAACCATCGTCCCGTTTGCCGCAACCATGAACTCTTCGATCAGGGCCCGGGCCGGGTTCGGCGTCAGGGCAACAAGTCCCCTGACCTCACCGTTTTCCATGACCACTTCGGGCTCTATGGTATCAAACTCGAGTGCTCCCTCGTCACGGCGGTGTTTCCGCAGGAGTTTCGCTGCGTCGTTCTGGAGGTGGAGCTGCTCTTCGAGACCCGGGACATCCTGTATACCTTTCGGGAGAGGCCCGGTGCCCTCCAGCCACTCTCCCACGCTCTCGTACACGAGTTTTGCCTTGTTGCGGACCAGCGCCCGGTACACCTCTCCGGGAGAGAAACTCCCGTCGGGCCGGACCAGAAACTCAATGATAACGGCCGATCGGTCTTTATCCTGAAGGAGCGAGGTGATCCCGTGGGAGAGCCGGTCGGGCAGCATGGGAAAGGTAATAACACCGGTATAGACAGATGTCCCGTTGTGGGCTGCATACTCATCGGTGGGCGACTGTTTTTGTACATAGGAATCGACGTCTGCTATGGCGACCTGTACCCGGATCGTGCCGTCAGGAATGCGCTCGCAGTATTCCAGCTGGTCGAGATCCTGTGAATCGTGGTTGTCGATTGATGACCACAACAGCGTCCGGAGGTCGCGCATATCCTTGGGTACATCAACAAAAGTACGCTCCTGTATCGCGTTGACCTCATCCATCACAGGGGGGGAGAAACGGGGTTCAAAACCATATTTTTCCATCGCATGCCAAGCGATGGTTCTGAGATCGATATCGTGGGGATGCTGCCGGCGGGTTTTCATTTCTATCGAGTGTAGTTCTCATTTAAATGCATAAAAACTTCTGGAAGTACCCGTTTCATGGGATATCGGGGAGAGCCTGCGCCTGAACAGGAAATTCCGTCCCTGATGACCTTTATTCGCACAATGAATGGAAAAATACTTTTTTTGCTCTGTAGAAATCATTAAGAATTACCTGACGCTCCAGGGGCTCCGCCCCGCCGCTCATGGCGCCCCGGTTCGCGATAGTGTCGTATTACCTGTACACAAAAAACACAGGAAATTTTTGTACAGGTAATACCGAAACATCACATGCGCCATGCGCCCTCGAACGGGGGCAGGGTTGGCTCGAAGGGGGGCAATAATATCTCATGAAATAGGTTTTCTACAGGGCACTTTTTTTAGGTTGATTCGTTTACAATCCGGGGGTAACCCCGACACTCTCGCCGGGTTTGAGGATCTTAACCGTGAGATCCGTTGTCCGTTCGAGAGCTGTTTTGAACGATACCGGGTCTGCCGCGATCCGGTCCCAGGTATTGTAGTGGATAGGTATCACGGTCTTTGCACCGACAAAGTTCGCGGCCATCATCGCTTCTCTCGTCCCCATCGTGTACCTCCCGCCAATGGGAAGGAGGGCAACATCAGGATGGTAGAGATCGCCTATCAGGTTCATGTCAGTGAAAAGAGCGGTATCCCCTGCATGGTACACGCAGACGCCATCCATCCGGACCACAAAACCCACTGCCACCCCGGCATTTCCCGCCACGGTGGCATCATCGATCCGCGATGAATGCAGCGCCGGCGTCATGGTGATCGTGATGCCGTCAAGGGTGATCGTCCCGCCGATGTTCATTCCCTCTGCAGGGACACCCTTTTCCTGGAGATACTGCGCGATCTCGCTGATGGCAACCGTCTTTTTCATGAGTGCGACGGTCTCGCCCATGTGGTCGTAGTGCCCATGAGTGACCAGTACAAGGTCCGGGTCTGTCCAGGCAACACTGCCCTCCGGTGTGAAGGGATCGATGAGGACTTTTTTTGTCCCGGTGAGCAGCGTGCAGGAATGGCCGAGCCAGGTTAGTTGCATATATGCTGATGGGGATTAGGCAGGGATGAACATTATCGTATTGACCGGATACGAAGGGAGGTAAGACCAGTTCAGGAAACAGATTTAGTCGTAAAAAGAGAGATTCCGGGATGCAACACTTTATGTTACATCGATCAGTTCCGCTTCAGTAATATCGATGGATTCACCCAGAGTGTCTGACGTGGCGCTCCGGGTCATCTGCTCGGAGAGATCGCGGTCTTCCATTACATCCCGGATCCGGTGGATGTAGGGATCGATGGTAGGGTCTTCCTGTTCCTCGATTACATGCCGGTATTCCCGCAAGGTAGACGGGCTGACACCGATCTCATCGGAAACTTCCTTCATCGTCTTGCCCGATGCGACGAGCTCTTCCATCTTTGCCTTGTCAAACGGCATCCTGAAGTCAAGCTCCCGGAATAACTTGAGCCTGACCCTTGCCCGGGCGACGGTCTTACTGAGTTTTTCATCACCGAGCTCACGGGCGATCTCGGTGTCGTTCTTTCCGGCGTAAAACGAGGTAACAAGCTTGGCGAGCTGGATCGGCTTGAGCGAAGTCTTGAAGATTCCCTGCTCGATGATCTCCCGCATCACCAGCGCGACCTCGCGTTCAATTGCATCGCTGTCCCTGAGGGTGCCATGAATGTTTTTCATCGGCTCGACAATCTTTGTCTTGCCGGACATGGTGCTGAAAAGTTCCAGCAGCTGTGTTTTCCGTTTGTCTTCCGTCATTGCATACCCCGTCTTGGGATTAGGATATACAATACTTCGTCAACTATTTAATCCTATCTTTACTGTTCTTTTGACCAGAAACCTTTTATTTGACTCTGGATAGCACATCCCGCGACCCATTGTTTTTCAACAGAAAGGCAGTCTCCGGGCCCGGGCTGTTCCGGGTAACCCGGTTTCCCTCCGGGCACCAGAAAACGGGAGCGGTTATGGGCAGCCACGGGACCCGGACACGAGCCTTTTTGTCGGGAGTCGTGTAACTGTATAAGAGACGAACTATCAGGGATTCTCCATGAGCGATGTTTTTGAAAATGTGATGGATCTGGCCAAGCGCCGCGGGTTTATCTGGCCCACCTCGGAGTGTTACGGGGCGGTGGCCGGTTTTATCGATTACGGCCCGCTCGGCGCGATGATGAAGCGGCGGATCGAGAATATCTGGCGGCATTTTTACGTTGTCCAGGAAGGATATTACGAGATCGAATGCCCGACGATCGCACAGGAAGCGGTCTTTATCGCCTCCGGCCATGTCAAGGGATTCTCCGACAAGATGTGCCAGTGCCCGCACTGCAGGGAATACCTGCGGGCCGACCACGTGGCCGATGGCGGCGGGGTGTGCGGGGCAGCGACGATGGATAACGAGACCCTTGCCGCCGCCATTGCCACCTGCACGTGTCCTGCCTGCGGGGAAGTGCTCGGTAACGTCGAGGTCTACAACTTCAACCTGATGTTCCAGACCTCGATCGGGCCCGGTTCGCAGAGGGTCGGCTACCTGCGCCCCGAGACGGCACAGGGGATGTTCGTGGACTTTGCCCGGCTCCTCCGGTTCTACCGGGACAAACTGCCCTTTGGCGCAGTGCAGATTGGGAAATCCTACCGGAACGAGATCTCGCCCCGGCAGGGTATGATCCGGCTCCGGGAATTCACGCAGGCGGAAGCCGAGATCTTCGTCCACCCCAACGAGAAGAATCACCACCCGGCGTTCAAGAGATACACCAATTACCGGATGCCCCTCCTGACGTACACCCACCAGCAGAAATGCGAACCTGCGGTCGAGATGTCGATGCGGGAAGCCGTGGATAAGGGCGTCATCGCAAACGAGTACGTCGCGTACTATGTCGCCCTTACCCACGAACTGCTGGTCACCGTCGGGATCCGGCCGAGCTGCTCCGGTTCCGCCAGCACCTTCCCGATGAGCGGGCACACTATGCGACCGACTGCTGGGATGCAGAGGTGTACTCGGAACGTTTCGGCTGGGTCGAGACCGTCGGGATTGCCGACCGGACGAATTACGACCTCAATGCCCATGCAAAGCAGAGCGGGACGTCCATGACAGTCTTCATCCAGTACGACACGCCAAAGAAGGTCGAGCGCCGGCGGATCATCCCGAACATGGGAGTGCTCGGCAAGCAGTACCGGCAGAAGGCAAAGGCGATCTTTGCCGCCCTGGAAACCAGCGACACCGACTCCCGAAGGGGCCGATGTCACCGTAGACGGCGAGACGATCCACATCCCCGCAGACCTGTTCGAGGTCCGTGACGAGGTTATCGATGTCCGGGGCGAAGAGATCGTGCCCCACGTGATCGAACCCTCGTACGGGATCGACCGGATGTGCTACGCGGTGCTCGAACAGGCGTACGACGAAGATACGGCGGACGGTGAGAAACGCGTTGTTCTCCGGCTCTCCCCGCAGGTCGCTCCCGTGCAGGTCGCCGTCTTCCCGCTCATGACCCGCGACGGGCTTGACACGCTCTCAGAGGAGATCACGACTCACGCTCCAGAAGCAGGGCATCCTCGCGGAGTACGACGACTCCGGTGCCATCGGCCGCAGGTACCGCCGGCAGGACGAGATCGGCACCCCGTTTGCGATCACGGTCGATTACGAATCAAAGGAGACGCACACGGTCACGATCAGGGACCGGGACAGCATGAAGCAGGTAAGGATCGCCATTGATAAAATACCGGAGACGTTAAGTGCACTGATTAAGGGCGACGTAAAGTTTGCGGAACTGGGATAAAAAAGTAAATCAGCGCTGCAAAGTGAAAATTATTCCTTTAATGCGACAACCTCTTCAATTATCTTTTCTAACTCCTCATTTTTAGCATCTCTCTGAATGATAATATTGTTTTTAAAATCTCTCGTTAGTCCCCAAAGTGCAATGATATATGCAATGGGAATGTAGATTGCCGCAGAGAAATAAACATCAATAAAGAGGCTAAAATTGATTAGAAGGAAGTATAGTCTGATATACCAATAGCGTAAAGATGACATATCCAACAGTTTTATCCCAAATATTATGAAAACGATATCCACACTTATTGTGATCTATTAATTTTTGAATGACCCAGTTTTTCCTAGTATTATCTAATTCGACATACTTTTTCTTTCGACTCAGTTCAACAGATCCCTTTTTTGGAGGAGGTAATTCAAATTCGATATTTTTTTCGAGCCATGCAGCGATTGAAATTTCAAAAGGTATATCTAATTTCTCTTCGCAGTAGAGTATTCGTTTATAACAAGAAACAAGTTCGTTGTCAATTATATGGGAGTAATAGCGCCATATTAATAAAGTTACAATTAATGCATGAATCCCGATAAGAATAAAAAAATCATTTATCGTAATTGCAGATGTAAAAAAGGTAATCGAAATAGTAAATAATCCAACGAATATTGCAGCGATGATGGCAAGGATTTGATTATTAATATTTTTTATTTGGTTATATCTTTCATAGGAAATTTCTAAAATTGTCCTTAAATTTTCACGATGATCTCTATATGTTTGTCCAATCGAATCTGACATTATCTCACGCCCATATATTTTAATGAATTATCCTCAATGTCGGACTATATATGTGATCGTATATACCAATCCTATCGGTCATAGTA
This sequence comes from uncultured Methanoregulaceae archaeon, assembly GCA_963805035.1. Taxonomy (GTDB): domain Archaea; phylum Halobacteriota; class Methanomicrobia; order Methanomicrobiales; family Methanospirillaceae; genus Methanoregula. Next base: position 119,820 of record CAWDSU010000005.1, read on the forward strand.
CGATGCCCTGCCGCCGCCCCAAAGGGCGCCCCGCGGCGGCCTCAATTACCTGTCAATCCACTACGGAAAAAAGGTAATTTGCCCAGCGAGGGCCCGCCGAGGCGCCCGAGCGACCCCCGAGGCGGGTGGGCTCTCTCGTATTTCACTGACCTGTACGATAGAGCCTATAAGAAATCCTCGTTATGAGGCTCCCCTTTCCCACAATTTCCTATATTATCCCAGCCCGCTAAATCTTTCACAATTACATGACCTGCATCAGCCATCCCCTCATCCGGCCCGACAGTATTGAATCACGTGAGTACCAGCTCGCGATCGCGATGAAAGCGCTGGATGCAAATACGATGGTGATCCTCCCGACCGGTCTCGGGAAGACCGCGGTCGCCCTGATTGTCGCCGCCTCCCGGCTCTACAACGAGAAAGGCCGGGTGCTGATGCTTGCCCCGACAAAGCCGCTCGTGGAACAGCACCTCAGATTTTTCGAGAAGTTCCTGGTTGCAAAAAGCCCGGCCGGTGCAGATGTCTCCCCGTTTGCGATGTTTACCGGGGAAGCCCCGCCCGCGGAACGCACTGCCGACTGGGAGCGGGCGCAGGTTATTTTTGCGACGCCGCAGGTAATAAAAAACGATCTTATCGCGGGGCGCTATACCTTAAAGGACGTGACGCTCATGATTGTCGACGAGTGTCACCGGGCGGTGGGCAACTACGCGTACGTGTTTCTCGCCCGGCGGTATCACGACACTGCCGACAAGCCCCTGATCCTTGCGATGACCGCGTCGCCCGGAAGTGCCGAGGAGAAAGTGCAGGACGTCTGCGCAAATCTCGGCATCACCCAGATCGAGAACCGGACCGAGAACGACCCCGATGTCAGGCCCTACGTCCACGAGCGCGATGTCGAGATACACCAGATCGATCTCCCCAGGGAGCTCAAACAGGCCATCCATGCGATTCACACCCTGATCGACGACCGGCTCGCGTTCCTTGCCTCGCTTGGCTTTGCCGTCCCGAAACGGGAACGCCTCTCGATGAAGGAACTTGCCGGCATCAATGCCCAGATCCAGCAGAGGATCCAGAACCGGGACCCGGCGGGATACTCGGCTGCCTCGGTCTACGCTGAGTGCATGAAACTCAGGCATGCCGTGACTCTTGCCGAATCGCAGGGGAGCGAAGTGTTCAAGGGCTACGTGGCAAAACTGGTAGCCGAAGGGATGAGTGCCGGAGGGAGCAAGGCCAGCCAGCGGCTGAGCAAGGATCCGGTCTTTCGCGGGCTCTTTAACCGGACGCTTTGCTGGACATCGGAGCTGCATCCCAAACCTGCAATTGTCCTCGCGCTTGTCCGGGAGCAGCTCGAAAACCACCCTGACAGCCGGATCATCATCTTTGCCACATACCGGGATAGCGTGCAGCTCCTCGTGGACTATCTTTCCAATAACGGGATCGCATGCGAACGGTTCGTGGGCCAGGCGACAAAAGATACGGAAAAAGGACTCTCGCAGAAGAAACAGATCGCGGCCCTCACCCGGTTCCGGGAAGGTGAATTCAGGGTGCTTGTCGCGACCTCGGTCGGGGAGGAAGGTCTTGACGTCCCTTCGACCGACATGGTGATCTTCTACGAGGCCGTGCCATCGGAGATCCGGTCCATCCAGCGCAAAGGGCGCACCGGGCGATCTGCCGCAGGAAGGGTCGTCGTGCTCGTGACAAAGGGCACATCCGACGAGGTGTACCGGTTCGTGAGCCAGTCAAAGGAACGCCAGATGCAAAAGAGCATGCGCCAGATGAGCGGCCATTCGGTCCCGCCTCCAAAGCCTGTCGCAGTCGAACAGGCGCTCATCGAAGAGTTCACCCCGCAGGGCCCGGCGATCCGTATCGATGACCGCGAGACCTCGTCAAAGGTAGTTGAGGTACTCTCCGAACTGGGGGCGGCGATCCGGCTCGAACGCCTGCCGCAGGGAGATTACGCGATCGGCGACCGTATCCTTGTCGAGCGCAAGACTGCCCGGGACTTTGTCGATACCCTCGTCAACCGCGACCTGCTCGGGCAGGCAAAGGCGCTTGCCGATGCGGTGCCCCGGCCTATCCTGATAGTAGAAGGCGGGGATATTTACACCCAGCGGGACATGAACCCGAACGCTCTCCGGGGAGTACTTGCCGCACTCACCGTCGATATGGGTATCACGCTTCTCTTCACGAGGGATGAGCAGGACACCGCCCAGATGCTCTTTGTGATCGCACGACGCGAAGAGGGGGAGAGGGGGGAACGAAAAGTCCACCCGCACAAGTCATTCCGATCTGCAAAAGAGGAGCAGGAGTACATCGTCTCCGCGTTTCCCGATATCGGCATGAAAAATGCCCGGCTCCTCCTCGCACAGTTTGGTTCCATCCAGGGGATTGCAAACGCCACACTGGAGGAACTTGTCGCAGTAAAGGGAATCGGGGAGAAAACGGGCGGGAAGATCTTTGAACTGTGCCGGAGAAAGTACGGGTGAATGTATAAGATTACTCAATGAGAGTTGATACATCCAACTAGTGAGATTCTCCAGAAGCGAGCTGCAGGTTATTGGCACGTTTGGAGATCATAAAAGTAGGGGATTAAAATGTTGAACTCAATTTATTAAATTGGTACAATGTATGAAATCCGACCCATTGGATCTATATTTACATCATTTGGAATGGGAATGTCTTCAAGAAGATTTTGAATTTACAGGATCTATTTCAAAGGACCACTTGCCCATAATTCCCACAAAGGTTTCCATTCGGCGAGACGAAAATTATGGAATAACAGTGAATATTTTTGGAAAAAAAGATCCTAAACTTGACTTGCAAGAATTTTTGAAATCTCAAAATAACTCAAACAAATTATTTGCAGAACCTTTCGAAGTTAAAGGAGAGGAAGGACCGGGAGTAATAAAATATGTTTTGCCAGATTGTTACCTTGGAAGTGGAGAATCCCATTATGAGAATGGTGAAGAAATTTTTAATTTTAAATTAATATCATTCCGATTTGAAAGAACGATTATCAGTGACAAAGAGCCATCGCAATTAACAGAGTGGTATATCAACAGTTCAGATCCCACATTTGTATTTCCTAGATCTACCCATAGAAGAAAAGATACTAAATTTATATATGTTCGGGATATTGATGGAAAATTAGAAGAAAAAGTTTCTGGGCCACGAAACGAACAGATCTCCACTTTTGATTTTGCTTTTATAGAATGCGAAAAGTATGGTTTTATTATTCATCAAGTTCCCAAGGTTTTTGGTCCAACATGGTCAGAACATTCTCTTGGAATTGAATATCGAAAAGAATATGGATATATTCCTGAACCTAAAGAGAGAGAATCAATCTCTGAAATAGTCAGTTTCATTCTCGGCAAACATCTCCTTAATTGCGGCCATACAATTTTCGATGAGGATAGATACCTTATAAAACAGGTTGCAATTAATCCATGGGGGATTGACATTAGAGGACAATGCAAATCTCCATCTATTCCTCCGATTTCCTTACATTTCGATAGTAATGCGACCCAAATTGAAAAGATATTACCCCCTCTGATTTTGAAATATCTGGAATTGAAAGATACATTAAAGTTCAACGAAGTTTTATGGCGATATTGGATTGCTGAACAGATGCCACTTGGTACAAATATCCCAATATACGCCAATGGAATTGAAATTTTAATAAATAACTGGTTTAAAATGCACGAATCAAAACCTAAATCAGTCTACATTTCAAAAAAAGAGTTTGATGATCGGATGGTTGAGATTTTACCTCTGATTGAAAAAAGATTTTCTGATGTAGATACTAGGGTAAAAATTATTCAAAAAATTAACAAATCCTTTAACATGAGTGGCAATGAAAAATTTGAGGAATTCTTATCAGAAATTGGAATTAATATTGGAATAATGGAAACTGCTGCAATTGCAGCAAGAAACAAAATGATTCATAATTCTATCGAAGAAACACCTCAAAAAATTCGAGATATGGTGATTTTATCTCAGACATATCGTGTATTTTTTAATAGGGTAATCTTAAAAATTCTGGGATATTCCGGAAATTACATCGATTATTCGGTAGCAGGATATCCACTCAAACCAATTTTAAGCATTGCCGGTAATCTGTAAATTTACCAAAATGGTATTCGATACCCTGCCACCGCCCCGAAGGGCGCCCCGCGGCGGCCTCAATTACCGTTCTTCCCCCAATCCCCAATCAGGTAATCTGCCCCGCCGTGCCCCGTGAGGGGCCCTGAGGCGGGGAGCCCTCGTTTTGGATTAATGGGAAGAGATCCATTTACATTCACGCCAGTGCCGGTACCTTATCAGCCCATGCCTCCACGCGTTTCCGGATCCCGTCATCCGAATAAGATGAAACAGTAATCCGGTTCCGGGCGAGGCTCAGGTAATAGAACTCGCCGTCTGGATCATGGCACTTCAGCATGACCGAGAAGAGGTCGGCATCCGGCATATGCCGGACGGTCCCGCGGTGCGACATGCTGTTTGCCACATTGGAGATGACCGCCGCAATCCCTGTCTGGTACCCTTCGACTGAGTCGTACATATCAAGACCTGTGCCGATCCGCTTCTTCTTTGCATTCAGGTACACGAACTTGGCGGTGTACATCTCCCGGACTTTCCTGACCGGGACATAGTGTTTCCGGGCCGACCAGTATGATGTGCAGCCAAGCGGGTTTTTCATTATGAGATCTTGGACAATCACATTGAACTGTCCGATATCAGCAATCGGCTTTTTCAGGGAGCGGTACGCGCTTTTTGTTCCGGGCTTTCGTTTGAAATCCGCCATAACGTCCTCGGTTTTGCCTCGCTACGCGGGCCTGCTGACAGGGAGATTGGCCGGGCCCGATAAATCCTTGGTGGTCGCCAGAGGAGGGTCGGGCAGGGGAAAAGTGTACCGGGCGGGGAGATGGTCTCGCAGGGAATTATCCCCGGGATTGCGCCAATTTTTCGACGAAAAATGAGGCATCCGTTTCCCGATTTGGCAGGAATTTTCGCGTGCCCCGGGTCCATCCCATCATACAAATACATGGTCCGACCCCTCAGTCAGGATTCACAATTCCTGACCATTGTTTCCCGGGACATACAGATTTTACCACGTTAATTTTTGTGAATGAAGGAATCCCGCACGCAATACCTGTAGGGGGGGTCGGACAGGGGAAAAGTGTATTTCGCGCCGGAGTCTTTGCGTACCTGGCCCGTGTGCCCCATACCATCAGCGCTGGCACTCGCACAGATCTATATTAAGAACAGATCCCGGGGCAAACCGGTTAAAAAAGTATTTGAAAATTATCCAATTACAACCGGCGTAATATTTCAAGCGCTTCCGTCCCGATCTTCACGGCATCCATGAACGCGAAGCAGCGATCGGGATCGTCATCGTTTTTTATACGCTGGCAGAGGACGAGGATCGTCCCGGAGAGCTCACGGGACAGCATCTCTGCTTCAGGGGAGAGAGGAGAGGACGGGGCAGGGATTGCGGGAGGTGCAGCTGACGGCTGGTTTTTTCTCGGCGCAGACCACGCAGAAGGTCTTCTTTTTTGTACTCGAAAGAGGGGGCAGCCACACGTGGGGCAGACCTTTTCGAGCATCTTTCCTCCCTTGAGGAGATACTCAGCCATGATCTCGTCGTCTTTCTTTCCGGGCATACTTCACCGTCTGGGTAATATTCAAACTATATATGCGAGTTCTACGTATTAACTACAGGTACGCGGTAGGTGATACCATGCCAAATCCCGAAAAAACAATGGAAAACTGTGTCCTGATGCTGCAGCACATTCAGGAAGACAGCACTATTCCCCGGAACATCCGGCGCGTTGCTGATGAGACACGGACGCTGCTCTCCAACAATAACAAGGCCATGGGCCTGCGCGCTGCGGAAGCAATCTCAAAAATTGATGAAATCTCAAACGATCCAAACATGCCTATCCACGCACGGACGCGGATCTGGGAACTGGTCTCCCAGCTCGAAACCATTCCGCTGGACTAGGCCTGATGGTGTCTTTTTTACCCATTTCATTTCACCCTTTTTCCGGCGTTTATCATACCTTCTGATGGAGAGGGCCCGGATAGCGGCACCGGATGAGCATGCAGGTGATCTGCAATTCCCGGCCCTGCCTCGAGTGCAGGCTCACCCCTTTTCCCCGGGCTAAATGAAGAACGGATTACGGGTGCCCGGCTTTCAGCAGGGTATGGACACAATACCCCAGAGCAATGCCGACAAGACCGTAAACGACAAGGATCACGCCGACAAAGAGGAGAAGCAGTTTGATACCGACGACAGGCATGAAGCAGATCAAAAGCCCGATAATGATCGAGAGAACGCCCTGCAGGGCAAAGAGACCACGGTGCGCCATATACGGTTCGCCGACTGCGAGTACAAGCCCGATAAGACCTCCAAGAAAAAGGCCGATGCCGGCGATGAGGAAAATGACCATTCCCATGACTATAGGATGGATGATCGTGGCGATCCCAAAGAAAAACCCGAAAATTGCAAGGACGGAAAGAAGCAGCGAGGCTTTCCAGCCCCCCGGTGAGAGTGCGGAGAGCATGATTGCAGCAAACGAGAGCACGAGGATGAGAATCCCGATGAGTTCAACGAGCACCGTGGCAGATATCCTCGGGAAGAGTACGACAAGAAACCCGAATATCACCGAGAGTACTCCAAGAAGGACAAGCGAGATCCATTTGATACCGGCGACATTTTCAACAGGAATTGTGTTCGGGGCCATAGATAACAATAACCCCGTTCGTCAGTGCCATTGATAAATATTTTTGTATATTGCCCTTCATTCGTCACGGGAGACGGGAATATCTGCCCCTGGGGAGCCGCAGGACATGAAAATAAAAACCTCAATACATGCCTGCTGGACCAGGCTCGGCGTATGCTCAAAGGACGGGGTATTCCTGGTATGGGGTGGTGAGACGGGAACAGGAGTCACTTCGTGAAACGGTCTAAAATGGTATTTTTCCCGGAATCCTTCCCCAGAGACAAAAAACCCGGGTTATGCAACCGTATGCGAGACAGATGGGATGCTGATCAGATCATTGAAGGTGGCCTGGTAGCCGTCCGGGAAGGTGATCGTGGTCACCTGCGGAGTCAGGTCAGGAGAGATGAGCGGCGCAAACCAGTACTGCTTCATAACCTCTTCCGCGTGCGCAAATGAGAACGCGGGCGTGGCCATCGTGGTTATGCCACCGGATTGTGTGACCTGGGCAAAGGATGAAATAATCACTTCTGCCGAGGAGTCATCTGCCTGGACGACCGTGACCGGCTCGTTAAGATTTTCCTGAAGGGCATTCTGGAGTTCTGACGCGGGATTTGCAACATGGAAAAAGATTGCTGCCTGTTCGACAAACGTGAGATCGTACTGCATGTCAACCTGCGCGTCGCCATTCCCGTTCAGGGTAATGGTGAGCGTCTTCGCGGTGAACGCCTGTGCAGGCATAACAGCAAAGAACAGGATGCAGAGGCTTCCTAAGAGAAGATAGCTGAACTTCATACGTGTCAGGTTTACATTACATTTGTATCTATATACGTTTGTTTATACCCGCACACCATGTCGCACCGTGGAACCCTGTACTGCGAAGAAAATGAGACGGGTGGTTTAGAGAGAGCACCATGAGTTGCTGCTGCGACATCGGCCTGTGGGAATAACAGGCACGAAATAATGGGGATCGTACAGGACAGATGTGTCATTCCCTTGCAAAAAACGTCCGGAAAAACCTTCGGTACCGGCTTCCCGCACCAGTATTTTCGTTAAAGGTGGAACCCGCTCAGACCGATTCGGCGATCTTCACGAGCTCGTCAAAATGCCGGCTCTTCTTAAAGAGCCACCAGGTAAAACGCTCGACCACGGTAAATGAGAAACTGCCTCCTGCCGCGTTCGGGTGTCCGCCGCCCCCGAATTCCCGTGCGATCAGGTGACTGATCGGAGGCACCGGACCGGAGCGAGAACTTCCCGTCTTTTCCTATAATAACCTCGATGTCGGTGTTCTTTTTCCCCCGGATGAAGTGCGCTGTCTCGCTCGGGTACCCGTAGAGCGGGGCAAAGGCGATCCGGTACTTCTTACCGAGGAATGTGGTGTGCCGGAGGCTCCGGTCCATCATCGTATCCATCTCGGCCCTGATCTCCGCATACTCGGTCTCGATCTGCACGTCGGAAAAAATTCCTGCGACAAGGCAGTCCCGGACATGGTCCCGGTTTTTCTTTCTCTGGAGTACCTGCCCGAGAACCGCGGAACGGGGATCGGCATGTTTCCAGAGGTCGTAATCGCAGACCACCCGGGCAACCTCGGCTGCCACCGGGTTCTCCGGCGCGAGATCCCGTGCGACGATCCCGGTTGCACAGACATCGGTATCGATATGGAGGAGGGAGACCTGTTTTTTCATCCGTTCAATCTCCTCCTCGCGCCAGCGGTGATGGTCCCGCCATTCGATCACCCAGCCGTTTGAGCGTGCCTTTGCCGTAACTGCTTCCATATCCCGCTGGCAGCCAAGATCCGAGATCGAGAGCAGGTCGCCTTTCCCGGGGCAGGACGCGATAAGGGAGAAGAGACCGGCAAACTTTCCCACCGAACTCCAGACCGTAAACACCCCGTCCTTCCCGAACTTCATCCGGTGGATCGCATCTGCTCCGACCGCATCGAGATCGTTATGCGTCAGGTGGACAACATGGGCGGTGCGCGAGGCAATGGCACTGGCAAGACCGGCGGTGTCATCCGCACGCCGGGGGGAAGGAGGCATCTGGTTAATACTGGCATGGCGGGACATAAATAAGAACGGGCAGGGAGCGAGACCCCCCTGTCGAGCGTATCATTTATTAATCACAACTGACAACATTTGTACTCCTGCCCTGAGTAGCTCAGACTGGGAGAGCGCCAGACTGAAGATCTGGTTGTCCCCGGTTCAAATCCGGGCTGGGGCACTCTTTATTTTGTGTTTCTGCTTTAGTTTGAGGTTCGATTTTAAAATCCTCTGGTTTAAACTCATCTACTAACGTGGGATTATTGATGTTGTCTGAATCGACTGGTTTAAACTGCTCATTTGCCAATGCCACAAAGAATCCGCCTTCCACTTTGTAGATAGATACAGTCTTTCCAATGAGCGCAGGATCATATCCATAGGGTAACTGAAGGTAGGGTGCTAGGTATCCCTGCTTTGGATTCAGTTTCTTAAACGTAGTATCTGCAATCAGTTCCATATTATCACCTTTGTTCCTTCCTACGGAGAAGTGTAGGATACGGGATCTTGATCTTCTCTGCGATTTCTTTGTAGTTCATCCCATCTTTGTGAAGAAGTTCAACATACGTCCAATCAATCTCCTTGAAGGGTCTTCCAAGATGTCTTCCCTCTGCCTTTGCCCTCTGCATCCCTACCTTCGTGCGCTCTATGATATTCTCCCTCTCACGCTGCGCGCACCATGCGATCACACTGGTTATCAATTGACGGATGGATGGATCGCAGTTTAGCCATGACTCATTAGGAGAGAGAGATTGAACACACACACCAAGCCTATCAAAATCTCTTAAAACATTTAGGGTGTCGGTTACATCCCTGCCAAGTCTACTTAACTCGTAAGTATAGACGTGAGATACATCATTGGCTTTAATGAAATCCAACATTTTCTGGAAGCCTTTTCTGTCGTATGGCGAGATAGATCCAGAGACCCCAAGATCCTTGAAGATGTGTTCCTTTGTTATACCCTTCTTGATTAATTCTCGAACCTGATTTTGTTCGTGTTCAGATGTTAGAGATGTCCGAACGTAACCTACAAGCATAATTAACCCTTATGATTGTTATCTGATGGGATAGTATTTAGCTTTTACCTGAATTTTCTGACAATCATAAAGGATCCCTTTTACAATATACAATTAAAAGCCTAAGTGAGTCTTTTCAAATACATTCATTGTTCGAGAAAAATCAATGTCGGTTTTTTGGATTTCTTCAATAAACGATGTGTAGTTGAGTAATTCAAGATATTTATCAATAAATGGAATCAACATTCTCACAACCTCACACGAAAAGTGATATGGTTCTAGAAAAACATCATCACCGACTACATGCACTCCCCAATTAGTGATATCGTCATAGGCAGATTCATTATCTCCACATAAATGGATCTGATTAAGTTCAGTTTTTGTAATCTTGATAAAATTCGCCTGCCACTGACCATCTTTCGAATTATAATGAAAATGAAGACATTGTAATCCTTCTCTATGAACGACTAGTTCACGGAATAAATAAATTAAGGTTATTAGATGCACGTTGTCTCGGATTAATGCCCGAAGAGATGGATCTTTTTCATCAATCCGTTTTAAAAACTCTTTTCCATTTTTAGAGGATAGACTAATCCGAGTCTGGTATTTAGAATTAATTTTAAGAAATGAATTTGTCTTTATTGCGAGATTGTCAAAAATTCCCGTAATAAGAGAAATAAGATAATTGAAATGGTAAAGCATGTTGGCCTGCGTATCATTGTTTACTCCTTGATAGTATTGGATTCCAATTTCGTCAATAGCCATTAGTGCATATTGTAGCCGATTTGCCATTGCAGCAACAATTGGATCTCCCGTATTGAAATGTGGAATCTTTGATCTTAACGAACACCAATACCAAAGACCTTGATTGAGTCTATAGTTACCTCTCGCAAGAAACAATCCTTGCCTCTTAAAGAAGAGATCTAAAAACATGGATGTTTCTTCGATACTCATTATATTCAGTTGAACTGAATAGAACATCGACTCTATCTTTATTCGATTCTTTAATAGTGATTCATTTTGGGTAATAAGGATAAATATCTCCTCATTTTCCTTTTTATAAGATGAAAGACCGTTACAAGTTGCGAGAACACAAACCGATAAGAATGAGTTGAATTCGTTAGTGTCAATTTCTCTTTTCAGAATTGATTTTCCCAAAAATTTAATGTAATCGGATGTATAAGTAAAGGAGTAGGAAGATTTATCCTTTTTAAAATATCGATCAATCTCATAACATAATCTTCCCGAAGGAGTAATTGGGCTAATCTCTTTTTCAGGAAGGATGACCCGATACTCGGGAATTGCCTCCAGAATTTTATTGCTTGTAGGTGATGGAGATCTTATACAGATAATGAATCCTTGTTCGGTATAGGTCAATAATGCTAAGGGAAGTCGATCTCCCGTGATTAGTGATTGTTCAAAAGATGTGGTGTCGATTATTAGACCCACTCGTTTTAAGTTATTTAAAAGCGGTCGACTGTCCACAATTAGAAAGGGATTCAAAGATATTTTTATTTTTTTATTCCCATTTGAGTTCTAACGAGGGCTTTTCGTAATCGACACCGATTAGTCACAAAGATACCCTGAACTACTTTCCTTGCCCACTATAATGGACGCAAGTGATGAAGTGAGCACAAATACACCGATTTCCTATTCTGACGTCCCTGAAGAAAAGAACATCTTTGATACCCGTTTTACAGGTTGTGGAAAGACTACATTAGCCTTACAATATATTGCCGAAGTAGTAAGCAAGGACAGACCTGTCATTGTGCTGATGCTATCTTATGAGAGATTAGAGGATAATTATTATCCGCAAATTAAAACCGCATTCCCAGACCGCACATTAGTTTTCAGAGGTAAGACGCAAAAAGGTCTTTGTAAAAACTCAAAGAAATATCAAGAGATCTACAAAAATAAACAAATTCCTAAAAATGAATGTGATAATTGCTCTGATTTTAAGACCTGTGCTTATCAAAACCAATTGAACATATTAGCAAAATTCAAGCAATCGAAAAAAGGATTCTGTGTTCTGACAACAGAGAAGAATCTCAATAATAAGTCTATTTCAGATGTTCTGAATAATCTTAATCCAGTTCTGATCATTGACGATATTTCCCTCTCATCTGTCGTTATGCCCGAACTTGAGATTGAAAGGTATGATCTAAAATCGTTAGTCGATCATTTGCATGAGCAGGATTCAGAGGCACAGCATCTTTTTAATTTGTCCTTATTATTGTATAAATTCACTGAAGAGAGCAAATCTGAAATTAAAACCTACATCATAGATAATGAGGCTCAACTAATAAGAGAGTTAATTCAATTCCAAACAGATAGTGAGGGAAAAGGAAGATTACCTAGTCACAAATCATTACCGTTCCTTTCAAGTTTGATCTATAAGGTGAAGACGTCAGATTACCTTCATTTTTATCAAGGGAAAAAACTTCTAAAGATTGTTGCTGATGAGACTTCTAAATTCAATTCTCGAAAAGTAATTTATCTAAATGCTACGCCAAGTCTCAAGGATCATTATTGTATCGACCGATTAGGAACCTACGAGCCTCTTACAGCAAAGGTTAAAGATACCAAACGATATGCTGTTTTTCAGGTAATAGATAGTGCAACAATAAAACGATTCGTAAGAGATTCAGAAAAAATGAGAGGTGAGATCGAAGAACTAATCACAGCGATAAAACCCTCATTAGAGTTCACTAAACAACAGTTGCTCATCTTCGGAGATGATGAGGTTCTCGAAGAATGGAAAAAGCATGATGTCTTTTCTGGATTAAAATTCGCCGAAGAAAAATACTTTGGTTCAGGCACTCGTGGCACAAATAATTACAAGGATTATCCTATTTCATTCATACTGGGCACTCCTTACTATCCTCCTGAATACTTCCTTCATCCTGCTTTTGAATCAAAATGGAAAACTGAAGCAGAGATTGAGAAAGAGCGAAAGAAGAACCCTAATGGTTTTATTTCTTACGTTGGACGTGATATTTCAGACATTGAGGCAAAAATCAACCTTCTTCAGATGATCGGCAGGAATCTACGTGATAGCACGGATAATCCCGATTCAGTGAAGGTTGTCGTTGTTTATACGAGTATAGACATCGCCAAAGAATGCAAAGAACAAAATGGTGGATTAGTTATCCCTACAAAAATTCGAGGAGAAATGTCAATTATACGAGGAAAAACAAAAGCTAAAACACCGTATTTTGATCGTTACAAGAAGATTTGTCGAATGGCTCTGAAACCAAAAATTTTGAAATTTATTGAGACGCATATTGATAATAAATTTAACACCAATGGAAATACACCTATCCCTCTCGATCAATTGGCGACTGCACTTCAGAAGCAAATAACAATCTATGGTTCAGTCGAGGGTATCAAGAAACTTATTACAACGATTTACGATACAGAAAAAAGGGATGAGATAAGCGATGGGAAGAGTATCCCTACGCTCTTTATAACAAAAAAGAAGCCCGTATAGTTGTTTTCCGAAAAGGTACGTCATACAAAAAATTTTTTTGTCATTCTTGCTATAGTAATATATATTAATTTTGACGGGTCTCCACCGTAAAACATGGAAAACAACTGGTGGCGAAAATTTCACAGAAAAAAATCTCTGCTTTTCTCTAGCGACGGTTTTTAGATCACCCGTCAACATTCCTCAATCTCTCCGTCAATAACATCGTGGCGAAGCCACGTTACGTTATCTTTTCATCTAATATAGTCATGTGCCTTGGGAAAATTTTTTACGTTCGCACAAACTGGTGACCACTTCTCTTGAGTTTAAATCGTCAGACTCCTATAATCTAATTGGTGATTAGTCGATGGAAGATGGTACTGGAGTCATGATTTCTATGGCGATACAAGACCTTGTTCAAGAAATGAAAACAATGAACGGCAAGTTAGAGGATTTGGGAGCAATTCGAAATAGCCTCAATGAAATTCGTGATGTTTTGAAGAAGTAATTTTCCCATTTTTTCTTACTTGTTAGATCCACTTTAGGAAGACCAGTCAGGATCGATTTGGCGCTCTGTATCAATGCTGATAGCATGTTTAAATCATAATGCTCATTGGTTCAGTGCAATCGCTCATAGGTGCTGATGGACTCGTTTATTTAATGCTAATTTAATTACAGAACGGACACTTACCGTTATAAAATTTTTATACATACAACTTTTTTTAGTGCACCAATGTTAATGCGACGTTAATACATGTTTTCTACAAGGTTAAAAAAGCATTAAGGGATCAACACAATAAGAAAAAATTAGGGTTTACCCGTTTATCCTCGAATCAACTAATTCCGCATAGGGTTGAAGATTACTAATCTCGATTGGAGGATATGCTATGGTAGATATTGAAATGATTAGGTTACTATGTCTGAAGGAAACAGCACTATTCGCCACTTCTTGATAGCCTAACCCCTCGTCTCCGATATCCAGAGAATCAACTCTGACATTTGTGATTGCAGATTTCATTTGAGAAAATATTGTTTTTGCATTGTTCACTGAAGGATATTTTGTGATTGTGAATGTTAAGGGAACTCCTGTTGATCCCCCAATATAGACAAATTTTGATTCATATCGTGTTGCATTTATAGTTGGATCGCCAGATGTCATCCAGCCGTGTGGCAAATCATTAATCGTCAATGCCATCGATGAAAAATCTTGATTGATATTACCTGCTGTGGTAGTTGTTTTTACAGGTGTAGATTGAGAATTAGATGTAGAAATTGTTCCAGATGATTGAGAGTTTGTTGATGAACAACCACTGACTATTACAAATCCTATTCCGATAAGACAAATTAACAAAGCAACAAGAATTTTTTTCATAAATATCACTGCATCAAACACTAGGATATATCTTCCGATTTTTACGTCGTCTATTTTGTATATAATTAAAATCAAAAATTATGGATAATCAATACAACTCTCGAAGTTATCTGGACGGCATCGAGTGAGTCGATTCCATGTTTTTCTAATACCTACAGTCACCCCATATTTTTGAATTGCCAGAATTCCATAATCAGAGCAAGTAGGATAGAATCTACAGCGTATCCCACGTTTATTCAGATGATGTGAGATATGGTTTTGATGAAATCTTATCATCTCGATGCATACAAAGGCAGGAACCTCACTCAACTTCATGTGTAATCTGTTCCTTTTTTACGGCTTTTGAGCCACAATTGGGGCATTTATCAATACCGGTTTTCTCCCGTGACATATATGACATTGGCCAACAACAACAAGAACAAGCGGAAATATTTTTTCCGAAATTTCTTGTCTTTGCGGCTAAATCGGAGAACACTTCGGATTTTCCATAATACCATGTTCTTCCACAGGCTAAACAAGTGCACCGAGTTTCCTGAATACGTTTCTTATGGGCATTGTCTCTCTTTGGTAACGTTCCGATGGTATTAAATGAGATTTTTTCGTCGCTGATCGAAAACCTCTCATTTGAGTCACCAGCAACCAATGGGATATGTGAATATTTTTTTGAGATCTCGACTCTCGTTACTTTAGGAGGAGATCTAACCTCTCGTTCATTTATTTCAGTTTCAGATCTTACTAAAGGAGCCCCACATTTATTGCAAAAATGCGCTTGATCATTTACGATGGGAGCACCACAAGTGTTACAGTATCTAACCATTTTACGCCATTATGTGAATGATTCGTTAATTGGTATAGATTCTCTGATTTATCTTTTGCTTGTAAATTATGAAAGGCAGACTAAAATTATATTTAACTAATCCAATTAATTATCCATACATTATGTATTTTCCGCAATACAAAAGTAAATTGCAGCGTGAATATCGGGCTCGTAAATTGAAAGAGGAACGAGAAGTGGGGTCATCGATCACAATAAAATACACTTTCACACCACGTAGTGATAATATTTATTTTACAAAAGAAGAGGGTAATTTAGATGGACATTATCGTAATGGTGGATTTTCTTTCATTGGTCGTCGGAATTATTGGGGTAGTCCTTGCCATCTATTTTTATATGAAGAGCAAGAAGCGTGAAGAAATTAATAATATCGAATATCAAGGACGGCTGCAAAACATGGAAGTATCACTCACACAATTTCGTATTCAGGAAAGAGAGACAAATTATCCAGAAATAAAAAAGGAGCAAAATATTCGTAAAGCCCTTAATGCACTTGTGGTTATTATTCTCATGATTATTCTGGCCAATGCGATTTCATCTTATCTGTCCGACAGAACTAAAAGAAGATGAGGCCTGCCTTGAGCAAGTGAGGCAATCATTCAAGTGCAACGTGAATATCGGAATTGATTGTTGAGAATAGTTGGTCTTACTTATGAAATTCCTTTATGAAGAATCAATAAATGCCGATAAATGGCTCACAAGCGCAAAAGAGGATTTAAAACTTGCAAGACTTGGTCAAGAATGTCACGATATCCGTTATGAACTATTTTGCTATCATTGCCAACAGGCAGCAGAAAAATCCCTGAAAGCACTGTTAATATTTAAACTAGGGAAATATCCAAAAACTCACTCCCTTGATGAACTGATCAAAAATCTCGAAGAGAATAATATTGCAATTCCTGAAGATATCAAAAAAGAAGCACTTTCAACGATACGCTATGGGGGACAACAATTTATGGGACATGTGGGCCTATTCCAATATCCGCTCAATACATTAATTTTTCCTCCATCAAGAGTCACTCTCAATGATCACGAAGAAAAAGACAGGTATCCAAGAAATCAGAAGCCGATTAACGTATACGCATACAGACAATCTCTAAAAAGGGCAGATTCAATCATAATATGGGTGGAACAACAAATATAAACTGAAAACAAGGATTTTGACACTTAAAATTACCCAAAACTCTCCGCGACGTCGATATCGAATTCCATTTTTGATTAAAAGCTCTTCTGGAAACTATTAAATTTGTATAGTATGGGAGTGCCGCTGTGCACGTAAATATGATTAGATAATTTTAACATCTTTACAACATGCCATATAACGCGCATAGACATCTTCTGGTAGAAATGCCTTGTAGGAAGTCCCATTGATTATATTCATGCCATAACTCAAGAGTCTAGTCTGTAAAAGAAATGGATAAGTCCCTGTTCCAAAATGCGTTTGGCAGTCCCAATCAATGAGAATTTACATTGTTTAGAGCACATGCAATCCAAAGTGGTGTGATTGTCCCTGTTGCACTTTTGGGATGGCTAATTAATGCTAATTCAATTGATTAAAATGGAGATAAGGACGTGGGAACGTTCCGCCACATCTGCATTGAAAATTTACTTTTCCTCTTTATGTTCTAAATAAAAACCTATCAATCGATTAATAATAGTATCATAACTCTCTGACTTCTTACCTAGATCCGCCAATCTTTCCCTTGTTTCAGTCTGGATCTTAATTGTAGTCAGAGACATGTCATTTTATTCTGTGGAGGTATGGGTAAGTATGTAATTATCATACATTTGGATAATTTTATCCTGTGTGCATACCTAATACAATCTTCATGCAACGCCATTTGTTTTTTGGAATAGGTATCGTGTTCCTGATGATCCTTTGTGCTGGTTGTGCAAGCACTACGACCGCTAATGTTGCTCCTGCACAGACATTGACACCAATGATTAAAGCAACGGCGACAACAGGAAGTGATTTCACACTCGTGGAGTCTCATGTGATGACTGGTGATTATGGGGTGCAGTATGTAGCAGGGACGGTTAAGAGCAACGTGAATAAGCAGTTTACCTACGTGCAAGTGACAGTGAACGAATATGATAAGGATGGAGCGCAAATAGGGAGCACACTCGCTAATGTGAACAACCTAGAACCTTACGGGACATGGAAGTTCAAGGCAGTTGTCATTGACAAAGATGCGGCTAGTTTCAAAGTGAAAGAAATAACTGGCTGGTAGCCATCTTTTTATTTTTGTGCATGGTGCGCTAGAATCGATTTGGCTGTGCCACACAATGAGAATTTACATTCATTAGCAGCAATGCGTGGGATTTTGGTATAAGTCTGCATGTGCTCGCGGATTTCATCTTTTTGATTAGAATTTTAATTGTAATTTAAAGAGATAAGGACGGACAAATCTTCACATTGCCCCAATATTTCATGTAGACACGGTAGATGTTTTCGGGGAGGAATGCTTTGTAACTCGTCCAGTTAATTGAACTAACACCATGAGACATGATATAATTTTTATTGGCATCCGTGAATCCTAACTCGTCGCTCTTTTGTTCGAACAGTTTTCTCATATCCTTAAGATCAAGTGTTCCCTGTATCTTGTGAAGTGGCATTGGATGCCGCACAAGGTATGTCTGAAGTCCAAATGTCGAGAACATCCTTTCGGAATTTGCCCTATCCTTAATCATATCAGTGAGATATGGAATAAGGACAGGATGAAGTGGCACATAATGCGCCATTCGGATCTTGTCCTGCCATGATTCAACAATAAGCACATTGGGATTGGCTGCTAGAGCCTTACGGAACTGTCCTACAGTGAGTCTAGAAACTGTTGTGGGCCTTTGGCCTGAATATGCCAAGAATAGCAACAATCCTGTATAGTGACGCTTTCTATCATCTTGCACCAATGGGTTAGAATGAATCTTGGCTATCGCTTCTTGAACATCTTCTGTAACCATTATGCGCGGTGTCATTAGTTTGATCTCGCGCCTCACCTTTGGCATTCGCATATACATTACAAGCGCGGATATCATTGGATTGTCACGCGATTCTGCTAGATAACGAATGAATTTACAGATATACTGGTAGAACTTCTTTTTGGAACTGTAGGAGTATTTGTTCTGCATGATGTCTGTGTTCATCGCAATCAGAATTTTCTTATTTAGGATACCTTGGGTGTAATCCATCAGGTAATCGAACACCTGATCAATAACACGAATGGTTCCTTTACATCTTCCAATTGTATTTAGTGCTGTAAAATCTTTAAGATCCTGTTCTTTAAACTCAAAAGAAGCCCAAATTGGCCTCTGAAGATCTGGTTGTCCCCGGTTCAAATCCGGGCTGGGGCATTCGAACAAAGGGTTACGTCCTAATTTTAATTCCGGGTATAATTTACCCATATTTTCCCTTTTGATGGTTACGCATAATAAATGATCACTGCCAAGTCTCTGACTATTATGCATGTTATCTCCCCTATGTCGGGGGTTGGGAGGGGCCACATATGGTCCTGATAGGTTGACGGGACTATGCAGGAAAAATGGGGAGAACAATGAATTTTCACCACGTAATAATTTGAAGGATTTGATTTAAGTCCCGGGAAGTTATCAGAACCGATCTTATGCCTCCATTGCGGGAAAAGAAGGATCGGGGACTGGTTTTCAGAGATGTGAAAACCACGCTTTCAATTGATCGAGAATACCGTTTCCTGCAGGCTGAGCCGGTCTGCCGCCCTCGGGCAGATGAGATCCCCGACCCGTTCACACTCTGGTTGTTTCCCGTCCGGGAAGCCGCGATATCTTCTGCCACTCCCGGGTTATTCTGTTCGAACATGTCCAGCCATGCTTTTTGCGCCCCAGAAAACCGTCCTTAATCCGCTTTTCCTGCTTCCAGCCACGCCGTCCCCACCCGCTCCAGGAACCGGGAGGTCCGCTCTTTTGGCTGCGCATGACACTTGTAATAAGTAAGCAGTCTCCGGATAAGACCCCGAACCTCATCGGAAGATAGGCCGGCTGCGGCCTGCACCCCCTGCCGGGAGTTAAATCCGCTGTGCCCGCCGAAGAATACCGTCCATCCCTTTGCGGAGCCCATGATGCCGATATCCCGGACACGACTCTCCCCGCAGCAGCGAGGGCAGCCGGAGATACCGATCTTGATCTTTCCCGGGAACTCTTTGCCTGCATATTCATTGGAGATCTCCCGGGCAAGGCTTATAGAATCCTGAGTGCCGTTTTTACAGTATGCGATACCCGGGCAGGACTGGACATAGCGCACACCGGGCGTGATGGTTGCCGACCCGAGGTCCCCCAGTTCTTTCCGTATCTGTACTATATCCTTTTCCTGCACCCCGACAAGCAGGAATCGTTGTCCCGAAGTGATCTTGATCATGGGTATCCGGAACTCTTTTGCTACCCGGGCGATTGTTTCGAGATCTTCCGGTGTTACGATACCGGCCGGGATCCGCGTCTGGATTGCATAGGTTTTGCCATCCCGCTGGAGTTTTGCACCATAAGTGGTATCAGTCATAATATGCCCGGATACACATGACCTTTCAGATCATGAATATTTTGGGCTGGGGCACTACGACTTTTTAATTTTTTTTTAAAAAGCGGATGCCGTTTTAACTCAGGGGAAATCCCCGGCATTTCCCTGTCTGAACAAGGGGGACCTCCTGACCGGATGGCAGGATAATGTGAACTTCCCGGTTCAATTATCGGTAATTTTGCCGGACCATTTTCTTTTGCGGATGCAGGTATTATTTAACAGATGGCGATGGTTATTCTGGTTAGAGGATGTCCGGGAAATCCCCGGACTGCATGGATATGGACGTCATACTGGCCGTAGTCTGTCTGGGCATTCTCACCATTCTCCTTCTCTTCCTGGGGCAGCGCTTTAAGATCCCAAGCATCGTCTGTTTCCTTGTGATCGGCATGCTCGCCGGTCCCTACGCACTTTCCATTGTAAGCGACCAGTCCACGATCGAGACTATCGGCGAGATCGGCGTCATCCTGCTGCTCTTTACCATCGGTCTTGAATTCTCCTTTGAGAAACTGCTGGGTGCATGGCGCGTGGTCGTCCTTGGCGGGGCTATCCAGGTTTGCACGACGGTTATTGCCGCTGCCGGGTTCATGCACCTGTTCGTTGGTCATCAGGATCCAGGATGCGATATTCTTTGGTTTCCTGGTCTCGCTCTCCAGTACCGCCATCGTCATGAAGGTACTGCAGGATCGCGGCGACGTCGAGACCGTATCAGGAAGGACGCTCCTTGGGATCCTCATCTTCCAGGACCTCGCCGTCATCCCGATGATCCTCCTCACGCCGCTCCTGATGGGGACCTCGGGACCGTCGTACTCGTCCCTTCCATTCGAGATCATAAAAGTCGTCGCCATCCTCGTGATCCTGATCGTATCCGCGCACTGGGTGGTGCCGTGGGTCATGTACCGCGTGGCACAGCAGAAAAACCGGGAGCTCTTCATCTTTACCATCGCCGGTATCTGCTTTACCGTCGCGTGGCTCACGAACGCCGCCGGCCTTTCCTACTCCCTTGGCGCGTTCATGGCCGGCCTCATCATCGGGGAATCGGATTTCAGCATCGATGCGGTCAGCAACATCATCCCGTTCCGCGACATCTTTGCGGCGATCTTCTTTATCTCGATCGGGATGCTCCTTGATACCAGCGTGATCCTCTCGGAGTATACGATCGTCTTTTCCATCATCGCCATCATCCTCGTCATCAAGGTGCTGACCGGCACGTTTACCGTTGCGATCCTCGGGATGCCGGCCCGGGTCTGTGTCTTCGTGGGCCTTGCGCTTGCCCAGATCGGGGAGTTCTCCTTTGTACTCGCGAAAAGCGGCCTCGAATCGAACCTGATCGGGACCGGGCCCTACCAGTTCTTCCTTGCGGCGGCCATCATCACCATGGCGCTCACGCCGTTTACCATGAACGCAGCCACCCCGGTCACCAGCCTGCTGTACCGGCTCTTTCCCGGCAGGATCAAAAAGCCGGACAGGGCCGGGAATACTTCCGGGGAACCTGTACAGGAACTCTCGGATCATATCGTTATCGTGGGCTACGGCATGACGGGGAAAAGCGTGGCCCGGGCCGCCGAGATCCTCGGGATTCCCTACACTGCCATCGACATGGACCCGGACGTTGTGCGCAGGGAGCGGTACGCAGACAGCCACCGGGAGATCATCTTTGGCGACGCCACGCACCGGGAGATCCTCGAACATGCCGGGATAGGGCGGGCCCGGGCACTCGTGGTGGTCATCTCGGAACAGAACGTGGTCCCGGGGATCATCCACCTCGCACGGGAGATGGCACCGAAGATCTATATTGTCGTGCGCACGCGCCATGTCAACGATGCCCGGCACCTGCTGGACCTCGGGGCAGACGAGGTGATCCCGGAAGAGTTCGAGACCTCGGTGAGGATCTTCACCCGGGTGCTTGCAAAGTATACGCTGCCGGAAAACGACATCGATACGCTGACACAAGTCATCCGCGGCAACGGGTACCGGATGTTTTCCCGGGCCGCCTCCCCGGCGCCTGCGGCAATAAGCGATCCCGAAAAAGTGTTCGGGGATCTCCGCATCCGGACCCTGAAGGTGGCCGCGGGTTCAAAGGCAGCCGGAAAAACCCTGCGGGATCTCGATGCATGGAACACGTACGGCGTCGGGATCCTTGCGATCCGGCGCGGCACGTCTGCCATTACCGCCCCTGCCCCGGATCTGCCGGTCCGGCCCGGGGATTTCCTTATCCTGTACGGCGCGGACGAAAACATACAAAAATTCCTGCCCCTGTTCGGGGACGGTTCGAGCGACCCGCACAGCGATCACCCCCCTGCCTCTGCGGGATAACAGCACCCGGGCGGGATGCCGTCAGGAACCCCTCCCGGAACGTATAATTATTTTCACGCCGGTAACTGTACACCGGGTTTAGGTATCGGGGGTGTTTTCATGGACATTATGCTTGCCGTCGTCTGTGTCCTTGTCCTGTCCATTATCCTGCTGTACCTTGGCCAGCACTTCAGGCTGCCCAGTATCGTCAGTTTCCTGATTATCGGCATGCTGGCCGGGCCGTTCGGCTTTGCGCTTATTACCGACCAGACCGTTATCGGTACTATCGGCGAAATCGGGATCGTCCTTCTGCTCTTTACCATCGGTCTCGAATTTTCGTTCCAGTCATTTCTCCGTTCGTGGCGTGCGGTCCTTATCGGGGGTATCGTCCAGGTCTGCACGACCATAGTCGCGATTACGCTTATCACGCTCGCATTCCAGATGCCTTTTGCCGAGGCCTTGATCTTCGGCTTTATTGTCTCCCTTTCAAGTACGGCCATCGTGATGAAGATCCTCCAGGAGAAAGGCGAAGTCGACACGATTCAGGGAAGGACGCTTCTTGGGATCCTGATCTTCCAAGATCTTGCCATTATCCCGATGATACTCGTGCTGCCGCTCCTTGCCGGAACCGGGGGCAGCCTGGACCTCTCCGCAGTGCCTTACCAGGTAACAAAAATAGCCCTGATCATTCTTGTGATCATCGTTCTTGGGTACTGGATTATCCCCCGGCTGCTTTTCAGGGTGGCAAAGGAGCGCAGCCGCGAGCTCTTCCTCTTTACGATCAGCCGGCATCTGCGTTGTCATTGCCTGGCTTACCAATGAGGCGGGCCTGTCGTTCACGCTGGGCGCGTTCATCGGCGGCCTGATCATCGGGGGGTCGGATTACAATATCGATGCTCTGGGCCATATTATCCCCTTCCGCGATGTCTTTGCCGCCATCTTCTTCCTCTCGATCGGCATGCTCCTCAACACGGCGACCGTTCTTGGAAATTTCGGCTATGTTGCCCTGATCATCCTGGGTATCTTCGTTGTCAAGATCCTGACCGGTGCCTTTTCCGCAGCGGTGCTCGGCATGCAGACACGGGTCTGCGTCTTCTGCGGCCTTGCACTCGCCCAGATCGGGGAATTCTCGTTCGTGCTTGCGAAAAGCGGCCTCGATGCCGGTGTGATACAGGTGCCGGTCTACCAGCTCTTCCTTGCCGGGGCTGTTGTCACCATGGCGTTTACCCCGTTTGTCATGGGTGCCTCCCCTGCTGTTGTCGACCTGCTCTACCGGCTGTTCCCGAACAGGATAGCACGGGAAATTGCCCTCCGGCCGGGTGAGACCGCACCCGAAGCGGGGCTCTCAAACCACATTGTCATCGCCGGGTACGGGATCACCGGGAAGAGCGTGGCACGGGCAGCAACCCTCGCTGGTATCCCTTACATGGTTATCGAGCTCAATCCCGAGATCATCCGGGAGGAGCGATCCCAGTACCGGCCCAATTTCATCTTCGGGGACGCCGTGCAGGAGGAAGTGCTCGAACATGCAGGCATACGGCAGGCACGGACTCTCGTGGTGGCAGTCTCCGAGGAGGAGGCGATCCCCCGTATCATCCATACGGCCCGGCAGCTTGCACCTGGCGTGCATATCCTCGCGCGGACACGGCATGTCAGGAACGCACAAAACCTTCTCGATCTCGGTGCAGACGAGGTCATTTCCGAGGAGTTTGAATCTGCCCTCGAAATTTTCACCCGGGCCCTGAAGCGCTACCAGATCCCGGACGAGGAGGTAGCACGGATCATCGAACGGTCAAAACGCCTGGGTAATGCCCTGTTCACCCGTTGTACCGACCCGGACCAGCACCAGAGGGTACAGAATTTCGAGACGCTTTTCAAAGCCACCCATGTCCACACCGTACGGGTGGAGGCCGGGTCTGCGGCTGAAGGAAAGGCTATCGCCGAACTGGGCCTGAAAGACCGGTTCGGTATCCGGGAATTCGGGTTCCGCCGGGGGTCGATGAGGTTTACGCAGCCCGACCCGTCCCTGCGTCTTGAAGCAGGGGATACGCTGGTCTTCTTTATATCCGATGAGAAGGCAGGAAAAATTATCCCGCTTTTCTCTGCGGTGAAGTAATATCGCCGGGCACAAAGGAGGGGTTGGCAGAATACGAGCGGCAGGACCCGGTCTTTATTTTAAAAAACCAGTCCTGTACACTCCTCCACAAACCTGGAAACGGCCCGGCACCGGGTTCTTTCCGGGGCGACCTGTTTTACGGAGGGGTATAAAAATCTTAAAAAACAAGAACACTATTCGTATGCGCCCCTCAGTTGTTGTCAACGTGGCGATGAGTGCGGACGGGAAAATGTCGACCCGGGAGCGCCGGCAGGTGAAGATTTCCGGCGCAGAGGACTTTGCCCGGGTCGACCGGCTCAAGGCTGACTGCGACGCGGTGATGGTCGGGATCGGGACGGTGCTTGCCGACGACCCCTCGCTCACGGTAAAAAACCCGGACCTGAAAAGCCGGCGGCAGCAGGAGGGAAAAGGGGAGCACCCGGTAAGGGTCGTCATCGACAGCCGGGCCCGGATCTCTCCCGACGCCTCGGTACTCAACAAAGGCGACGGGCTGCGGGTGGTGGTGGTTTCGGGATGTGCGGACCCGGCGCGGGTGGACATGCTCCGGAAAAAGGCGACGGTCATTGTAGCCGGGGAGACGGAAGTCGATCTCGGCCGTGTACTCGACGAACTCGGGGCGATGGGAATCCGGCGCCTCATGGTGGAGGGCGGCGGGACGCTGATCGCCGGCCTCGTCCGGGCCCGGCTCGTTGACGAGATCTACACCTATATCGGGAATATCGTTATCGGCGGGAAGGACGCGCCGACGCTCGTGGACGGCCCGGGCTGGATAACGGAAGCCGAGTTTGCCCGGCTCACCCTCGCGGACTTTGTCCGGATGGATAACGGCATCCTCCTCCACTGGACGGTAAGACCGGCAGTAGCCGGTCGTTCCCGGGTCTGGGCGGGTTTTCTTTTTCCTGTTTTTGTATAAATCTAAAATAAGATTTTTAAGAACGCTCTTGGGGGCTGCGGCATTTTATGCCTTCGCCCCCGCCGCGTGGGCATCCCCCCATTGCGATGATGCTGCATTACCTGTACACAGACCTGCTCCCGGTTTAGGTAATACCGGGGGCATCGCATACACCCCCGCCCCCTTTGGGGGCAGGGCTGGCGTAAGGGGGACAGCATAATTACAGAAGGAATTTATCAAAGAGCACTTTTTCCCGGCACTTTTCCTTCAACGGAGTGTTCCTTTGATGCCCGGTGCCAAGGCTCATCTGCCTGTATCGGGAAATAATCCACTACGTACATCGCGATCATTGTCCTTGCCGCCGTCTTCTGCCTCATCGCCGTGCGGCAGGTGGGAAGGTTCACATGGAGGATCTGGCAGGTCATGCTCGGGGGAGCGGTTGCCGTCCTCCTCCTCGGCCAGATTGCGCCTGCCGCAGCGCTCGCCGCGATAAACATCGACGTGATGGTCTTTTTGTTCGGCATGTTTGTCGTGGGGGAAGCGCTCTCCCGGAGCGGCTACCTCGACTGGTTCTCCTCCCGGTTCTTCCGGCACGCTCATTCCCCGGGCCAGCTCCTCGCCCTTGTGATCTTCGGCTTCGGGGTGCTCTCGGCGCTCCTGATGAACGACACGCTTGCGATCATCGGGACACCGCTCGTGCTCGGCCTTGCCGCCCAATCACGGCTCCCGAAAAGGATGCTGCTCTTTGCTCTCGCGTTTGCGATCACGACCGGGAGCGTGGCAAGCCCGATAGGAAACCCGCAGAACCTGCTTGTTGCGGTCAACAGCGGACTCGCCGCACCGTTTGTCACGTTTGCCGCCTGGCTCCTCCTCCCGACCATCGCGAGCCTCGCCGCCGCGTGGCTGGTGCTCCGCCTGTATTACCGCAGGGAGTTCTCCCTGTCCGTACCCGCCGCCTGCGACCCGGGGCCGGTTGCTGTCCCTGACCCGGCGCTCACCCGGATCGTCAAGTGCTCGCTTGCGATCCTCGTCGGTCTCGCCATCGCAAATATTACCGCGTCGCTCGTCACCGGTGCCATCGTCATCCCCCTGCCGCTGATCGGACTTGCCGCCGCCCTCCCCATTATTATTTTCTCGACCCAGAGAGTCGCGGTGCTCAAAGCGATCGACTGGTGTACGCTCGTCTTCTTTGCCGCGATGTTCGTCCTGATGGCCGCCGTCTGGCAGACCGGCTTTTTCCAGTCCCTTGCCGGTGTCGCGGGCGTCACCTCCGTTCCCGCGATCCTCGCAACGAGCGTCGTCATCAGCCAGTTCATCTCAAACGTGCCCTTCGTCGCCCTCTTCCAGCCGCTCATCCTGCAGGCCGGGGGCAGGACAGCCCAGCTCATGGCGCTTGCCGCCGGGAGCACGATTGCGGGGAACCTCACGATCCTCGGGGCGGCGAGTAATGTGATCATCATCCAGCAGGCCGAGGCGAGAGGAGAGACGCTGACGTTTTGGGAGTTTGCGAAGATTGGGGTGCCGCTGACGGTGATACAGATTGGGATTTATGCGGTGTTTCTGGGGGTGGTGTGAAGGAGAGGATGATTCCCGACTGGTTCAAAAATGAACCACATGGAACAAAATTGAACCGATACTACTGCTGCACCTCCCGATATTGCCGACAGCCGGGCCAACCTAGAAAAAGAGTGAAAATGCCGGGAGAAATCCGGAAGCATGAGCTGAACCGTCATTTCATCCGGTACTGCAACCAGAAAAAACCTCTTTTTACGCGAACCTCCGGGAAAAAGGATTATGCCGGGACAGTATCGCAGAGGTGCTTGCGGGCAATACGTATGGTTTTTGCTTTTGACACCGGGTCCGGGATCTCCTGGTTGTCTTCCAGCAGTCCTTCAAGATGGAACTTTATTGCGGCTTTCATATTCTCAAAGGTCTCTTCCTGGGTGCGCCCGGTAGCAATTACCCCGGGAAGATCCGGGCAGTACGCAGAACAGTTGCGTTTCCCGGTTTCGATGATGACGGTATATGATACCATTATGGGGTCCTGAATAGTGCGTGTTCTTTGTGTGCCTCTTTACAGATGGAGCAAGCCGTATCAAATGTTTTCCCCCAGAACCTCACGATCCTCAGGGCGGCGAGTAACGTGATCATTATCCGGCAGGCCGAGAGCCGGGGGAGACGCTGACGTTCTGGGAGTTTGCGAAGATCGGGGTGCCGCTTACGTTGATACAGGTTGGGATTTATGCGGTGTTTCTGGGGGTTGCAGTCACTAGGTAAGAGCCTTCCAGACATCCCGGGTTCTCTCGAAGGTAATGAATCGACCATTGGGGAGTGGCTTTTACAAAACCTACTGACAATTCGATTAGTTTAATGCATCGAAAATTAAGTAAAGAAAATATGACTTCTTCAATAAAACTAACAAAAGAAAGTATCCTTGATACAATTCAAATTGCACAATACATTTCAAGTTCTGATGCAAATGGGAAAAATTTAAATTGGCATCCGACTGAAAATAAGCCAAAATATGTTCCAATACGTTCGCAAATTGAATTGTTTAAAAAAAAATATGAAAACACTCCAAATGTGATTCTTAGAAAATATTTAGATGAATACCTTCAATCAAAAAATCTTGCACAATATTTCACGTCTTATGGGAAGCCCTTCTATTCCCAAATAGTGAATTCATATACGTGGGCTTGTATTTCCCATAAAGTTGAAAAAGGTCACCTAAAGTACAAAACACAGGCTAAAACCTACCATGTCCACAATTTACAGACTTAATTAATGAATATGGAATTGAATTCGGTTTTGGTTATGGACTCCATGTAGATGATTCCGCTATTGAAATTCAATCAATTAAATCTCACACTAAATTCTTATTAAAAATCTATCAGATGTTGAATGGAATTGACAATTTTAAACTATATTATCAAGATGAAATTATTGAAAAAAAGAATTAATCAAGTCAATCAACTGATGATATTAAAGAAAAATGGTCAAAGTCAAGTCGGTTGCTTGTTATTTTTGAAAAAAATAGTATCCCCTCTAATTTTAATGATAATTTATCGTACATTTGATCGGATGTTAAATTATTTGTTTATTCATCATTAATTATGAGGGCACCCATAAAAAATAATTTAATCGACGAAAATATTAATGAATTAATTGCCGAATCAAGTGTAAATACAATAACTATGCAAAAAAATCCCCAAGAATGGCTTGACAAAGTACATTGTCAAAACATCACTAATAAAAAATCAAAAATTTAGTTTTTTGGTAAATTCCCTTAATATAACAAAATTCTTGGTTTCAATTATCATAAGTAATGAGTATATCAATAATCTGGTAGACAGATTTTCGTTATTTCAATCCAGAAGATAAGAATTAAAAAACTGATCATGAAAAATTATTAAAAATGGTAAACATGTCAATAGTGACGATAATCTGGTTACGATATTTTATCAGTTCCAAAAGATGGATTGAGAAATCCATCAATAAAAACAACAAGTGGTAAAATACCTTTTTAATTTGTACCGGGGCCGATATAACCAAATCTAATGTTTGCCAGGGGGCAATATCTATGTCCGTTTATGAAATGCCGCAGAAATAAACGAATCCTCCCCGATACTCAGGGCCCCTCACGGTGGCACGGCGGGGCAAGTGAGTGTACGGGCGTTTTCTCCCTGATCCGCCGCGGGGGCGCCCCGTCGGGGGCGGCTAAAACTAATAGCTCGTAGGGGGGTGTGGGGGCATACAAAAGCGGTCAAGAACCACAAACCCTTCAACCCCCCAACCCCCACACTAAAAAATGACCCGGGGAAAAAACCGACCGCGGCCATTGACGAGGCAAAGAAGTTCGCGAAGAAGATGGGCTACCGCTGGCAGACAAACGAACACCCGGACCTCCCGTACGATCTCTTCATCTTCAAGCCGGCAACGGCCTGCATCGTCCGGGTCCGGCAGACCACGTACCGGATCGACCCGGATACGATCTACGAAAATTTGATTCCCGATGATCTCCGCGAGGTCCGGGCGCTGCCGTTCCCGCCATGGTTCCCAAGAGAGATCTGGCTTTGCACCCGGCACGAGCGGGCCTGGCGGCGGCTCCGGGTCTATCCGACCGTTGTCGGTGAGATCGGATGGTGGGGGCCGGACGATTACACGAACCCGCACGCCC
Source organism: uncultured Methanoregulaceae archaeon (assembly GCA_963805035.1). GTDB lineage: Archaea > Halobacteriota > Methanomicrobia > Methanomicrobiales > Methanospirillaceae > Methanoregula. The sequence goes on from CAWDSU010000005.1 coordinate 149,281, forward strand.
GGTAGGTAGTCTCCTCCTTCCGGGCATCCCCCTTTATAAAGGGGGTCTGTGCCGGACCTACGGTCTTCCATGATCGATTCTCCGACGGAGGGTTACCGGGCCGGATCTGGGTTCGGGAAGTTCCAGTGGAAATGGTGCCAATCCTCTCCACGATTATCCTTTTAATCAGGTATTTTTTAAAACAGGGCGTTTTAAACGGGAAAAAACCGTGCAATTTAGCGGCCTTCCTTTGGGCGTGAAAAACCGGCTGATGAGCAGGTTGTCCGGGACTTCGGGCAGGCCCGGAGGGGCATTACGGCCGAAAAATAAAGGGGGTTCCTGATCGGGAAAAATGATCCAGTTTTTTTGGGAAAACACCTGAGATCCGCCTTTATCGGCCTCGTATGATGGAAACAGGGGTATCCGGATGGTGGACTAGGGTGGTTTTACGGGGTTTTACCGCCGGTTACTGGTAAGGTTCCTGCCAAAGATGCGTCACCGGGATTCTCTGATTTTGTATTTTTTTCTCCGGCTTCCCTGTTGCTGCCAGGATTTTCCGGAGAGAGCGTGCTCTTGGGAGCTCCGCCCCCGCCGCACGGGCATCCCCGGTTGCGATGACACCTCCTTACGGTTGAATGGGATTTGCGGTGGAACAATCCTTTCCAGAAATTTATTCACTCGCCGCGGGGGCGTCCCTTCAGGAGTGGCGGCACTCCTCACTCGTGGGCGTATGGGGGCATCAGCCCCCATCATTGCAACATCCGGCCTTGCCGCACTTTTCCGGAAAAGTCCGGGTCCTGAACCAAATATCCCGGAAAAAGTCCGGCTCAGCAGCTTCTTCGGAATCCTGCATTTGTTTATGCGATGAGATATGTTTCTGAAGATTTCTACAGAGCCGTGTGTACAGGTTATTAATCACTTGTTTTCAATCACGAGGAATTTTTTGAGACGGTCCCGCCATCTTTTTCGCTATCTATGTTAAACTCCCGCTCTCTCTCGGACAGAGGAATTTTGTAGTGCTGAATTTTACTTTGCTCCATGAGTTCCTGTTCTGCAATCCTGCATTTCAGAGCCAGCATCGCCTGACTGGCATACGTTTCAATGAGCATAGGACGATCCAGCACGTCGCCTTTTTTGAGATGTATCACAATATTCCCAAAAAGCATTGACCGGGAAACGAGCCCGATAACATACGTATCCCCTAAATTAAGTATCTTTTCAATTTTGTCACAGTCACTCTGGGGAATACTCCACATCATCACAACATGCAGATTCCCGGGAATCTTGACAAGTTTTCCTGTCATCAGGCAGGGCAGGATATGCGACCGTGCACTCTCATTGGGAGATCCTAGGCCCCATCCGACAATATCTCTCCCGATAAACTGTGAGAAAACCTGCCGCTCCTTTTCTCCAAGGAAACAGCGGAATGTTGAATAGGTAATTTCAGCGGGCACAAAGGAATCGAACGTATTTACTGAGACAATTGCATCGGGAATGAGCTCCTTGATTCCCTTGCCGATAGCCAAATAGATATCAGCATCCGCAGGAAGGTTCGCAAACTCCCATGCATGCCAGTAGAGGAATTCCTGGTCTGATATAAAAAGGTTAAATTTTTTCTCGATCTGACAGGTATCCGAAATATCCCGGCCAACCCCGAGATATTCGCGGATATTCCCTTTGTCATCAAGGGAATGCGCAAAATTTGTCCACCGGTGCCAGCGGGGAACGCCGGGCAGGGCCTTTTACCCGGAGTTCTACAGAACGTGCCGGGTTTTCCCGGTTCAGGCCACGCAGGCTCATCTGAACCTGCTCACGGTCCTCCTCAAAGAGCCGGGAGAAAAATGAACGTCCGAGAATCTCATGCACATCCATTTTCAGGTAGTGGCAAAAGGAATTGTTGACAAACGTGAGTGTCCCATCCGGCAGGAAGCGGATAATGAATTCGGTCTGGTCTTCAACAATACCCTGGTAACCGGCCCCGGATATTTCCTGCAGGGGTCGGGGCTGGATTTGGTGCGTAATATCCTTCAGGATCAGGGCAAGTCCCTTGTTCCCGTCATCAAAAACAACCGGGACGGATTTTATCCGGAAGCTGCACGTTGTATTATTGATCAAACCGGTGATATCGATGACTAAATCTGTGAAAGAACTGTCGTTGTTCCGGAACCGGGAAACGTCAAGACCTTCCAGGAACGAATTGCCGCTGGCATTGAGTTTTTTGCCAATAAGCGAATCCCTCTTTTCACCCAGACGCTCGAGCAGGTTTTTATTGAGAGAGACTATCTTAAGATCGCTGTCCAGCACGATGACAGAATCCGAAACAAAATTAAGGAGTTGATTTACCGGAACCCGCCGGGAAAGAGAGTATACCTTGGAAGTCCCGGCGATCGTTACCGAGACATCGCCGGATCTGAGAAGGAGGTCGAGATATTTTGCCAGAAGGTTCCGGTTCATCATCATCTTATAGGAAAGCGCAGAGATGGTCACCCCGCCCGGGTGCCATTTGAGCTCCTGCTTGATTGCATCTATCTTTGATTGATCAAGCAAACTTTGTGTCATGGAAAGTTAACAATCATACATAATATATATTAAATTTTTTGAATTGATCCGCTGGTTCCCCTTCCAGACAGGGAATTGCACCATTCCGGTTGGCCATCATCGATGAACCGTATCCAGTACCAGGGATTTTTCAACTGCGGTTTACGGGGCTAAACAAAAACAAAAGAATCTACACCAGAGATGCGGTGTTTTTCCGGCAGGTGACCTGTCTGACCAGTACGACGGAAAGACCATTCGGCCGGGTTTGCACGGCAACGCTTGGTTGCATAGTCTTTATATTGTACTGATCAAATGGTCACTTACCGGAAAAGAGCCGATTATCTGTGGTTATGCTATACATATGGTACTTTCCGTAAAGCCGCTGAGCAGCCTTTTCCTGATATGGGGGGATTTAGGGGGTGCTCCGGCTCTGTGACAGTACCTTCCGGCATGCCATGATGGCGGAGATCGGCATCCATTTCACCGGGCTGAGGTCTGAGGTCACATGGCGAAGTTTGATTGCGACTGGTGTGGGAAGTGCTGTGTAAGTTTTGGTGAGTTCATAAAAATCGAACGGCAGCTCACAGAACGGGACTACTATTGCCGGTATGGTATTACGGACGAGATCTTTCCTGTCCACGTGCAACCCGAGTTTGCCGATGAGATTGAAGAGGAGTTCACGGAATCCGGTCCCAATGAGGCCGGGTCTGCCCGCAAAGGGTGTGTCTTCATGCGAAAAAATCCCGATGGAAAGGGGTTTGCCTGCGCGATCTACCCGACCCGGCCCAGTATCTGCCGGGAGTTCGAGTGCTACCGGATGCTCATCCATCACCAGCCGAGTGGCGAGATGCGGGGGAAGGTGATCGGGATCAACGAGCTCAGGACGCATGACGAAATCCTGGCCGCCATCTGGAATGATAAGATTGCCCACCTGCCTCACCCGTTCAACGGCCATCACGCTCCGGCAGAACACACTCATGTTCCCGGTACCCCCTCCACCCATGGGCACGACAGCCACATTCTCGCCCATATCAACGATCTGGCGCATGGCGATGATGAGGAATGGGTGTCATCGGTGAGCACCGTTCTTGCAGCCCACGGGTATCACGCCGACCCGGTGGAGTAATGGTTCTATTATCATTATGACAAAACAAGACATGTTCAAGGACGACCATCACAACGAAGTTTGGTATTTAACTAATACCTATCCATCCGGAAATAAGTAAGGTTTGAGCATGCAGGGTACACCGTTTCGACATTCTTTTGCTGCGTGGAATAATCCTGAGATCCATCCGGGCATGCATCCGGGATACCTCCCTGTGGGAGCGTGGTGAGGATGACCGGAAGGTCGTGACAAGGTGACAGGGAGGAACTATTGATGGTAAATATCGACGACCTTAAAAAATCTCATGACATTCGGGGGCTTATCCGGTTGCTTGACCATGGGAATTCCGACATCCAGTGGCATGCAGCTGATGCCCTGGGAAATATGGGGGAACCTGCCTGTGATCCGCTCCTCAGGCTTCTCGATTTTCCGAAGGTAAATGTCCGGCTCGGCGCTATCGATGCGTTAGGCGAGATAAAAAGTCCGCGATCGGTGGACAACCTGATACGGAAACTCAAGGATGATACGGATGATGAAGTCCGGTGGGCTGCTTCCATTGCATTGGGTCAGATTGGGGACCCGCGTGCGATACCGGCCCTTGAGGAAGCCCTCAAAGATGATGACCGGTATGTACGGTACGGTGCGATAAAATCCCTGGAAATGCTCAACTGGACTCCTTCCGATGAAACCAGCAGGGCATATGCCCTTATTGCATTACAGGACTGGCCGGCAGTGCGAAAACTACGGTCTGCAGCAGTACGCCCCCTCATCGATATCAACAAAGACCCAAATCCGGTGACCCGGACCAAAATTGTAGAGCTACTCGGGGAAACCGGCGGCCCGGATGCAAAGAAAGCCTGCGAAAGGGCGCTTTTGGACCGGGATCCCGGAGTCAGGTGGAAAGCGGTATTTGCATGCAAACGGTGTGGAGTTGATACTGATCGCATACCTGTGATCCTCGCCGACCGGCCAAGAACAATCCCCAGTGCTTTCGGGGCAGCGGTCCTGAATCTCTTTTTCTTTGGCTCGGGGTATAGTTACATCGGCAAATGGTGGGGAATTCTGGTTTTCCTGTGCTATGTGGGTGTCATAATCATCATCCAGCTGAACTGGGATGTGCTGTTTCCCTACATGTACACCTATCCCTTCACCGCAGTATTTGCAGTCCAGACCTACTACATGGTAAAACGAATGCCGGATATGTGAGGGGCTCCCCGATGTCTATCTTTGCATTTTTCCGATCCAGAAAACCCGATATCGCCGCAATGGCACAAAAAAAGGATGTTCCCGGGCTTATCAGGGCACTGCGATACCACGATGCCGATATACAGATGCAGGCTGCAAAAGCTCTTGGAACGCTTGGTCCGGGTGCAATCGACAGATTGATCCGAGCACTAAAGACCAAGAACAAAACGGTAAAACTGGGCATCATCGGGGCATTGTCCGAGATCGAAAGTCCGCGTTCCATCCAGCCGCTTATCGGTACACTCCGGGATGAGAACAGTGAAGTGCGATGGCAGGCAGCAATCGCACTGGGAGAAATCGGCGACGAAGCGGCAATTAAACCGCTCTGCGAAGCGCTGAGGGATCCGGATAAATATGTTCGGTTCGGGGCCTCGATCGCTCTGACCAAGCTTGGCTGGAAACCGCAGGATTCAACTGAACGTGCATATTATTTTGCCGGTATGCAGGAATGGATGGCGGTCAGGAATATCGGGAAGCCCGCCATACCAGCCCTCGCAGGACTTCTCCGCGATCGCGACAGTACTGTCCGGATGAAAGTAATTGAACTTCTCGGATCTACCGGTGATAAGGACGCAATTCCTGCGCTTATGCAATCTCTTGGTGACGATAACCGGGAGGTCAGGTGGAATACCGTTCTTGCAGCGCCAAAGTGCGGGATTTCTCTTCCCTATCTGCCACGGGGACTTTCCAAACGGCCACAGAATATGAAAAACCCGTGGATTGCGGGATTTCTCAATTTCCTCCTGCCGGGAACAGGGTATGCGTATCTCGGTAAATGGTGGGGGACCCTGATATTCTCGTTCGATGAGCTGGCAACGGTCTATATTCTCAAAATGGAAGGAGATACAAACTCTTATGTTGTGCTGTTGCCGGTTTACCTGTTACTGGGTTTCCATGCATGGTATATGACCACGAAAATTCCGAAGGATCCTCCATAGATTATCAAAATAAAAACCGGGGTAAAAGAGAAAAACAGTCTGATACCACCACGAGGGATTAGGAAAAATTACGTTCTGATGCATTGGCGGTTGATTATGGATTTTTACTGAGGCGGAATATTGATCGCCAACCGTAAATGCAACAGAACCCGATGTCGTTTGGTTCGGGCAAAAAACTAGAGAAGTACTACTTTTTGGCAAACCGCCAGTGACAAGCCGCTCGATGGGTTCATTCTTTGTCTTCCGGTTTATTGTATCCTCTTTACGGGGAACCACATTTTGCTCAATGATTCAGGAATTTCGCCCCTGGAAAGCGGATACCTGATGAATAGGTACTTCACCATGATCAGGACAGCAGGATATTTTTTCTTCCTGCTCGTGCCCGGAGTGTGGGGGACAGGATGTAGAGGGCCCGGAGAGGGCATCGGGGTTTTTCACTCTTTGACCGGCATCCCCGGATTTTCCTGTTACCGCATACCTTTGTTGAGCATGGTCATCGCACCACATCACAGGTAACCGCCCGCTCTTCGAGCGTTTGTTACCGGGTCTGGCGTTCCAGAATCTGTTTTTTTGGTGTTTTCATCGGTGATCTTTCATGCTCATTCCCCCGCTTCGGATTACCTGACAGATTCCATCATTTCACCGGAGGTTATTGCGGTCGGGCACTCATGGGGAATGGTCCCCTTCACAGTGGCGTGGGCCGGAAACCGTCCGTCCCTGGGGGTCTTTCCCAAGAACCGGCTTGTCCTTGTATACCTGCGGAAGTATTGCACTGCATTCGTTAGCACAGGCACGTAATTTCTTCATCATCTGCAGCTTGGCATAGATCTCGTTCTTTTTCTGCTCTTCAATACTATTGAAGATCGCCGGAAGGGGTTTTGCGAGCCGGAAGGTTTTCGCCGGCCGCCCTGTTTTCTTTCCTCTGACCTCCGTACATACCATCCATTTTTTATCTATCAGGTATACTGTGGCAAGACTGACTTCCGGCTGGCGGAGATCCGTACCTCTCTCAATATCATGTGTCGTGGATTCCGGTTTGGAAGAGAGATAAATCATTACCTTTGCAACCCATTTCTTGAATCCCAGATTCATGAGGAGGTTGGCAACTTCCTCTTCCTTTTCTGTGAAATAGGTACCTTTTTTTACTTCCATTCAGGCACCCCCTCCGGGGTATCACTGACCTTCATGATTCATCCCGGTACATCTCCTGCCGGTTCCGCTGGATATAGGCCGGTGTCATGGTCCATTCACGCTTCCGGATATCGGCGACCCAGATCGCGTTTACCACGTTGTAACTGGACATCAGGAGCATTGCAACGATCATCGGCCCTGATAGTTTCCAGATTGCCCGTTTCGGATCGCCTTTAAGGATTTCAACGCCCAGGGTTTCGTCCGTGGAACAGGATTCATTTTCCGAGGGCACAGGGTTATCTCCATTTCTCGCCATGAATATCACTCATGCCTGAGTGCATCGATCGGGTTAAGATTAGCAGCCTGCAATGACGGATATACTCCGCAAAGAAGGCAGACGATAATACCAAACCCTACTCCTTCGACAACTGACGTCATACTTGCCACAGTGAAGAGATACTTAGTAGTGCCGAGCATCAGGGCACTTACAGCATATCCGGCAAGGATACAGAGAATCCCTCCGATCAGGCTTCCGATCACCCCAATGATGGCAGCCTCATAGATGAACATGCTCATCACCTCTCTTTTCTGGGTGCCGATGCTGCGCATGATCCCGATCTCTTTGATCCGCTCGTTGACCGACATCATCATGATATTGAAGATCGACACCCCTGCGACAATCATCGAGATGGCACCAATAGCTTCGACAAACGTCGTGACCGTACTAAAGGTCGAGTAGATGGTGGCAAGCGTTGCCTTGCTGTCTGTCACGGAAACGGTCTTTTCCTTGATGTTCCGGTTAAGCTGATTCTCGATGGTCGTTGTTACATCTGCCGTATCGCCGCTGGTGACCTTCACGACCACTTCATTGTATTCATTCTGCTCATTGTAGGTATTCTCAAACCAGTTTTGTGTCACGACAATGGCACTATCGGTACTGATATCAAAGCTCATCCCCCTTTCCGCGATAATACCGGTCACCCTGAGCGTGCCGTATTGCCCATCAGTCCCGATGGAAATCCGCGAACCGACCTTGATATTATGATCCGATGCAAAGGTCGAACCCACCAGACAGCCAGAGTTTGCATTGTTGTAACCCCCTGCCTGGAGGTTGGGTAAGAGGTCGGATTCATCGTCAGTCGGGATTCCGTAAATGGTCGCTACAATGTCGTCACTTCCGACGCCCACTTTCATGTGTTCGGATGTTGAAAGAACGGGAATCGCCACGTTCGGAGCGACCACCCGTTTGATCAGCTGGTAATTCTGGTCGGTAAGCATCAGGTTTGCAGAACTTGAACCTCCACCACCACCCGAGCCCATGCCACCGCCTCCTCCGCTATACGGAGTGACAATTACCGAGTCTCCTACAGAGGAGAGACTCGAACTAATCTCTTGAGTCATGCTGTTGCCAAGGATACCCATGGCACCGATAGCGACGACACCGATGATGATCCCGAGCATTGCCAGGGTCGAGCGCAGCATGTGGATCCGGATGTTTCGTTTAGAGATCTCCCAGAATATCGTGCTCATGCTGCAATTCTCCCGTCAACGATCTGTATCGTACGGCTTGTATAACTGGCAACGTTGGAGTCATGGGTCACGACAATGATGGTCGAACCCTTCCTGTTCAGGTCTGTCATGAGTTCCATGATACTCGCCCCGGTCTTTGAATCGAGGTTGCCGGTCGGTTCATCGCACAGCAGGATATCCGGATCGTTAATAAGCGCCCGTGCGACAGCAACCCGCTGCTGCTGGCCTCCCGAAAGCTCGAGAGGGGTATGGGGGTAGAGATGTTCGTCCAGCTGGACTGCACGGAGTACTTCCCGGGCCCTGTCCTCATTTACACCTTTGCCGGACTTGAGCATCTGGGGAAAGCTCACGTTCTCGATGATGTTTAACAGCGGGAAGAGGTTGAAGTACTGGAAGATGAAACCAATCCGGTCCCGCCGCAGGTTGGTGAGTTCGATATCGCTCATATCGCGGACTCCGATCCCACTTATGAAGATATTCCCGGTTGTCGGGGTATCGAGGCATCCCATCAGGTTCAATAACGTTGACTTGCCGGAACCCGATGGCCCCATGATCGAGATAAACTCCCCGCGTTCCACTCCAAATGAGATATGGTTAAGGGCAGTCACATCTCCGGCCTTGAGCGGATAGATTTTAACCACATCGGAAAACTGGATGACCGGTTGCATGACGCACCGCCCCCTCACTGGTTCTTCCGCTTCTTCACGTAGAGATATCCCCCCACACCAAGCACAATGATAAGGATAACCGCCAACGCCGGGAGAATGCTTGGCTGTGAGCCCGTCTGATTCGTAGCCTGTGACAGATCGATATTCTGGACGGAGGTGATGATATTTCCATTACTGTCTTTGTAGGATAACTGGAGGGGGATGCTTGATATGCCAGCCGGGGCGGTAAAGGTGACCTCGAAACTGCCGAAGTCGTCAGGTTTGAGTGTACCGATGACATAATTCCTGTCAGGCTCCTGCGGCACTGCGGGAGAAAGTGATGTGACCGTGACACCATTTGCGTTCGAGAGACCGGCATTGGTTATATCTCCGGTAACATCGTAGGTCTTGTTGTTGAGTGCGGTAACAATATTGCTTATCACCGGGTCAGCCTGCATTTTATCCGTCGTAAACTGGATCGGTAGGGTCGTGTTGATGGTATGGAAATTATCCCCGTTATCGTAATCGACATTCATGAAGAGTGAAGTGGGGGAGTTCGGTGTAACGGTAAAATTGACCAATGTACTGGTCCCGGCAGCCAGATACCCAATGTATGTCTTTGAAGGTGTAAGGGTGACATCATTCCCGGTGGCTTCAAAGATGACATTTTTTACATCGTTGTCACGAGAGTTGGAGATCTGGACGCAGATAGTCTCCTTTACCCCTTGGATGAAGGCATCTGGCTGGTCAGCAATGGTCATGACAAGGGGCGTATTGTCCACCTTGACTGGAGTTCGGGAATACAAGCCGTTGCCAGCGACGAAGCTCAAAGAGAAGGATGGATAATAGGTGCCAGAAGATCTTTCGGTCCCGACAGAGAATACGAACGACCGGGTCTGGAGAGGTCCGATATTGACGTTGGCATCATACGTGCCGCTGGTGAGACGGATATCATCATCCCCAAAGGTCGCATGGTTAACCATGACGCTCTGGTTTGCATTCCCGTTGGTGACGTAAAATGTTACCGTGGAGGTATCCCCGGTAAAGAGGACTGCTGGATCTATCGTATAGTTTGATACGTATACGTTGTTTGCAGCCTGAATAGCATCTGTTGTGGCATCTGCACTTACCGGAAGAACCAGAAATCCCATGGTTACAATAAAGCACAGGAGCACCACGTATGCGGAACAGGGCATTCGAGTGAATATCATTTTCCTTGTTCCTGAATAAACCGGTTTGCAGTCTGCTGAAAAATCCCGATTATCCGGATATGATGGAAGATATGTCATTCTGAACATTCGTTATTCCCCAAATGAGTAGTAAATATTTTTACTACAGCTCTTTTTACTAGGATTTTACTTAGGGGCTTAAAAAAGTATGTATGCTTGTAGTAAAATTATTAACAACTCGGTGATTATTATTGGTTATATGGAGAACCTCCCTGCATCTCTCGTAAAATCGCTCAATGATCTCGGGCTATCCAACTATGAAGCGAAGGTCTACGCAGCGCTGGTCCTGTATGATAATGCAGAAGCTAAAGATCTTGTTGAATATCTCTCTATATCAAAGCCAAGCATATATGAGGCACTGGATCATTTAGCGGAAATGGGTCTCGCCGTAAAAAGAGTCTCGAAACCGGCGCGATATAGTGCGGTTTCGCCACGAATGGCTGTCGACCTGCTCATGGGCAACCATCAGAAAGCAGCCGATCTGGCACTGGAGGGACTGGAAATACTGGAAAAGGAAAAGGTGCAAACCGAGAAAGAGGAAGCCCTTTGGACAATTTATGGTGATAAGAGCATCGAGTATAAATTTCGTGACCTTTTCAGGAAGGCAAAAAACCATATCCGGTGCATGATCGGAGAGCGATACCTTCCTCTTATTGAAAATATACAGATTAAGGATATTTCCCTGATGCTTGTGGTGATATCCGATGCACCGGGTCTTGAGAAAAAATTGCGGGCGCAGTTCCCGGGAAAGAACGTGGATATCCATGTAGTCTCTTCGGAAAAATTTGCTGTCCCTCCACCCTTTGCCCCTCCGGACTTTGGGGAGATTCATAAACTGATGAGAGTCGAAAATATACTCGAACTGATCGTTGATGATGAAGAAATCCTCATGATACCGCCGTTTTTCTCCGGCTCGGTCTCGGTTCTTAATACCCGGAACAAGGGAGCGGTTCTCCAGTTTAAAATCTTCAGCCTGTTTAACTGGAAGCGAATCATCGACGGAGGGGATTTTTCCTTTCCCCCGCCTCTTCACAGGAAAAAGCGGGTGTAATTGTTCTAATAAGTTGGCGGTTGATAGGGCATTTTTAATGAGCTGGAAAAAATCGCGTATCACCCGCTAACTTATCAGAATTATCCAGATATCGATTACGAAGCGGTCATTTTCTTTAAGTCATGACAATGCATCAGAACCTTCCGCCCATACCAATTGTTATTATGGCCAGCCATTCCATGAGTACCTGTGATGGACAACCATGACGGACTGTTTTGTACACCCCCAACCATCATGCGACCGACGCTCACTTGAGCGGGCTTGCATACTCTGAATCGCTCATCGAATTAGTGACGACCCTATTTTGCCTGCATACGACCGCTGTGACGGTCATGCATCTTGTTGTTTATGGATTCCATAACCGTGAACCTGAACCAGCTTCTGTATATGTGACAGCAGCACCGGCTATGGGCCCGGCGGACACGTTCACCGGAGGCGGATTATGGGAACAGCCATGAAATCCGGTGCAACGATCCTAGTCGAATCGCTGATGCAGCAGGGAGTAACGACCCTATTCGGGTATCCCGGCGCCGCGGTCCTTCCTATCTACGACGAACTGTATTCATCTTCGGTACAGCACATACTTGTCCGGCACGAGCAGGCAGCCGCTCATGCCGCTGACGGCTTTGCGAGGGCCGGCGGACGGACCGGTGTGTGTCTTGCGACATCAGGACCCGGAGCCTGCAACCTGGTCACCGGGATTGCAACCGCATACATGGATTCCAGCCCGATCGTCGCAATCACGGGCCAGGTGCCAACGAACCTGCTCGGGAACGATGCATTTCAGGAAGCCGACATTACGGGCATTACGATGCCAGTTACGAAGCACAGTTACCTCGTCAAGCGGACTGAAGATCTCGGCAGGGTGATCAAGGAAGCGTTCCATATTGCAGGAACCGGCAGAAAAGGCCCGGTGCTTGTCGATATTCCCAAGGATGTGAGTGTCGGTCAGGCTATGTGGGACAAGGAAAATGATGTCGTACATCTCCGGGGATATCGGCCAACGCTGCAGGGACACCCTCGACAGATCGAGAAAGCCGTTGACCTGATCAGGAATGCAGAACGCCCGCTTATCTATGCAGGCGGGGGAGTAATCGCAAGCGACGCCTCAAGTGATCTGATGCAGCTTGCAGAGCGGATGATGATCCCGGTGACAACGACCCTGATGGGGCTCGGGTGTATTCCGGGTGACCACCCCCTCAATCTCGGCATGCTCGGCATGCACGGAACGGCACAGGCAAACCATGCGATCACCGAATGTGATCTGCTCATAGCACTCGGTGTCAGGTTCGATGACCGGGTTACCGGTAAGATCGCGGCATTCGCTCCCCATGCGCAGGTAATCCACATCGATATCGACCCCGCTGAGATTGGGAAGAACAAAGCGGTGCACTTGCCGGTTGTCGGGGATATAAAAACAGTTCTCCACCAATTGCTGTCAGATCTTTATCGGGGAAAAGAACATGATGCTTGGCATCGGAAGACCACGGAATGGAAACACCACAATCCGCTTCGGTACAACAAAGACGGGGGTCTCCACCCGCAGTTCATTCTCAAAACGATGAGTGAAATGCTGGGAGATGATGCGGTGATCGTGACCGAAGTCGGCCAGCACCAGATGTGGACGGCACAGCACTATTGTTTCCGATACCCCCGACAATTGATCACTTCCGGCGGTCTTGGGACTATGGGCTTCGGGCTTCCCGCTGCAATAGGAGCACATTATGCGCGTCCCGGTGTTCCGGTTTTTGATATTTCGGGAGATGGGAGTATCCAGATGAACATCCAGGAACTCGGGACGATCGCCGAGCACAACATTCCGGTGAAAATTGTGGTTATGAACAACCGGTTCCTCGGCATGGTCAGGCAGTGGCAGGAACTCTTCTATGACCGGAGGTACTCGTTTACCAAATTGCCCCCGGTGGACTTTGTTAGAATAGCCGGGGCCTACGGTATCAATGGGATAAGGATTGAAACATGCGATGATGTGAAACCTGCCTTAAAAACCGCGATCGAAACTCCCGGGCCGTTCCTGATGGATTTCCGGATTGAGCGGGAGGATAATGTCTTTCCGATGGTACCGGCTGGTGCAGCGATCAACGAGATGATCAACGGGGATGGGCCATGAACCTGCATACGCTCAGTATTCTTGTCGAGAACCGGCGGGAGTTCTCTCCCGGATAACCGGGCTCTTTTCCCGGAGGGGCTATAATATCGAAAGTCTAGCGGTGGGAACCTGCGAGATTGCAGATATGAGCCGGATCACGGTTACTGCAACCGGAAACGATGCGATGCTCGAACAAGTCCGAAAGCAGCTCAATAAACTGATCGATGTCATCAAGGTGTCTGATCTGACTGCAACGGAACGAGTGGAACGGGAACTGGCACTCATCCGGGTCTTGGCCAGTTCTGTTACGGTTCGAACGAAAATCCTGCAGATCGCGAAAATATTCAGGGTATCTGTTGTTGATGCCGGTGAAAAATCCCATTCTTGAGGTTACCGGAAATTCGGCGAAAATCGATGCACTTGAACGGCTTCTCCGTCACTACGGTGTGAAGGAATTGGTGAGGACTGGAAGGATCGCACTTCCCCGTGATACAAAACATGAGGGGATTGATCAGGCATATAGATGATTTCTGAAAAATTTTAGTACGTTGAAAGAGACTCCGTAGAAAAAATCAAAGGTACTGTCGTGTTGTCGGGTGCTGGTGCGTTGGCGGTTGACAAGAGAATTTTAACGAGGTGAAATATTGGTGACTAACAGCGAACTTATCAGATCCAGGCCCGCACGAGACCATCACCACACATATATACTTCGGAACATATCCTCTTTTGACTGCCGGATGACGACAATCGGATGGACAGTTTCAGGGAGGATTTAAAAAATGGATATTACTTTTGTGGCAATAATTTTGATTGTCGTTGTTGCACTTCTCGCCATGACGATCAAGATTGCCAACCAGTGGGAACGGGTAGTTGTCCTGTTTCTTGGAAGGTTTGTCGGGATCAGGGGCCCCGGGTTGTTCTTTATTATCCCATTCCTGAACCGGGTCGCGTTCCTGATCGATATCCGGGTTATCACGACCTCATTCAATGCTGAACAGACCCTGACAAAGGATACCGTGCCGGTCAATGTTGATGCGGTATTGTTCTGGCAGGTTGTTGACGTTGAGAAAGCCGCGCTCGAAGTCAAGGATTACATGGGATCGGTTTCTCTGGCATCGCAGACCGCACTTCGGGATGTTATTGGCAAGACGATCCTTTCCGATATGCTCACCGGGAGAGAAGCAATTGACGCTGAACTCCAAAGGTTGATTGGGAACCGTGTAAGCGGGTGGGGCATCAAGGTAATTTCTGTTGAGATCCGCGACGTGGTTATTCCAGGAGCGCTCCAGGATGCAATGTCCATGCAGGCGCAGGCCGAGCGTGAGCGGCAGGCCCGTGTCATCCTCGGGGATTCCGAAAGGCAGATTGCTGAGAAGTTCGAGCAGGCTGCGAAGAGTTATGAGAACAATCCTACCGCACTTCACCTGCGGGCGATGAACATGCTGTATGATGGGTTGAAAGGAGGACATTCAACAATCGTTATTGTTCCTTCAACCGCTCTCGAAACAATGACACTTGGGGACATGACGGGTACAATCGCGCTTGCGAAAACGATAACAAATGTGCAGAAAGAGTCGACGAGCCACGAGCAACAACCGCAGTAATTAAAGGTCTGATATGATCACGGGACTTCGTGGAGAAAATCAGGGAAAACCGACAATATAACGAAGATTAATAAAAAATATATTTATAGTAATATACCCCAAAAATCCATCTGACGATACTGAAAATGGATCGGGAGTAAACTGATTCAAACCTGTTTCCTTTGTATCGGATAATATACAGGAGTAAATGGCGTGAAAATATCCATTGCAGCAATGACACCGCATTTTTAACGGGTGCGCGGAAAAAGGGTTACTTTTGGTTTTTAAGAGGGGGTTTGCCCTTTAGGCGCAATTTTTTTGCTATCGCCGAACCTTTCTTTACCTCTTTCTCATGTGCTGCCTTTTCCTTAGGGGTCATCTTGCTGACTTCCTCTTCGTATTCTTTGATTTCGTCATTCACATCAATTCCAAGTTCATGGCGGAAATCAGCAATCATTTCTTGCACCTTGTTTTGAGTTACAAGGTTTGTCTTGATAATCAGGTCGTGCATTTCCTGAATCTGGTTTTTTAGTTTCATGTTCTCTTCTATTATCTGAATCATTGTGTCGGCGTGTTTTTCGGTTTTGGCAGACTGTTCCGCCATCTTTTCCTTAAGCTCGTTTTCCAGTTCCTTTACCTGCTTGCTCCCGGTGATGCTCACCATATGCATTGCTTTCAAGTACTCCGCTGCAACGGTTTCATCGTCATATCTGCGATGAGAACCTGAAAGGTACGCACTGTGCCCGGCTAAAAACTCCCCGATCTCCTTGCTGATAACCAGACTCATTTGGGATAAGAAAAATTTTCGGAATCCGTGGATCCGTAACTGGTTCCTGGGGTTTACATCGTCCTTTGTCATCTCCCCGCTTGCTGTTAACGCATCATTCCACCATGCTGTTACGGACGCATCACTGAAGGGGAACAACCGGGTATCTTCGGCACTCTTGACACTGGCTAGCCCCCTCTCTATAAGTTTCTTGGATTTGGCGTTGCTCATCTCGATATACTGTCCACGAACCTTTAACCACTCCTGAACGGCTGCCGCTGCTTCGTCGGATACAAAGGTATATCGCTGTTGTCCGTTCTTGGTGTTCTCTCCCCCATAACGTCATCCTTACCGGATGGCTGTTAAAATCTACGTCGTTAATACCGACGGAGAGCATCTCGTTTAGGCGTGCGCCATTTGAGGCCAAGCAGAGAAAAAGTGCCCGGCCCTGTATTGTCGTGTGCTGAAGTACTGCGTTGATGATTTTGGTATTTAACACTCGATCAACGGTTGCCGCGCTGCCCCTCATCGTTTCCCGGCGTATGTCCTGACTGGTGCCCTTGCTGATGGATATCCCGTGATAGGTCATTGTGTACCGGATCAGGGTCATAGCTTGCTTCGCTGAAGTGCGGGTCTGGTCTCTATCAGGTGTTCGGAAAACTGAATAAAGTCTGCATCGTTGTCACGCTTGGAGAGCAAGGTACTTCTCGAAGAGTGAGTTATAGTCCGGCGCCGGGGAACCCTCCCCACATATCTGTCTTCACCAGGTTTCATGGATTAAAGCGTAAACGTATACGTTCATCCTCGTTTCCACAGATCCCCATTCGCCGGCACTGACTTTTGGCCTTCTTAAAAAAAGCCTGATAATCCGGTCTTACACCATCAGCAGGTAAGCCAGAAGCGAGAGCAGGAAGGCCAGCAGCAGCATCGCAAGCGAGAGCGGCGCCACAAAGATCAGCATCGCGTTCACGGTGCTCGCCAGCTGGGAGATCCGGTTGTCGCCAAAGACGACCACATGCTCGCACTGCGCCGTGGTCGCCGCACACTCGGCCGGTTCGAGATCATCGATGGCGGCCTGCACGGTGTGCAGGACTGCGGGAAGGAACGTTTCGACCGGGATTGCCAGGCCCACCGGGTTCTTCCCGGTGATCGTGTTGACCACGTGGGAATCAGTCGTCATGACCTCCGCCGCATCCACGAGCGTGAGGATCTTTTCAAGCAGGATATCGCGGACACCGGTAGCCATGTTGTTGCCGTCGAACAGCACATATGCGGTCTTCTGGCCGGCCGTCTCTACGACCATCACCTGCACGCCCAGATCGCCGAATCCCTCCTCCCGGGAGTAGGGCAGATGCTGGCAGGCATAGCCAATGGAGAACGGTTTGAGGTCTGCCGTGCGGCAAGCCTCCATTGCCTGTATCGCACCATGCTGGTATTCAATTGCTGTCTGGGTTGCCTGGAGGACGGGGGAGGAGAGATCGGTCATGCAGTTGTGGCCGTCAACGAATGCGACGTGCGGGAACCAGCGGTGCCCTTCCGCCATGATGCTCATGCCAATCGAGAAATCAAGGTCCTCGGTCTTCTGCGGCGACCGGGTCGTCACGATCAGCATCGCCTCGCCAAAGCGCTGGTACAGCACATGTACGGAACCACACGAGAGCCGGCCGGAACGGGTTGCACCCGGGGTATACGTGCGATCCTTTTTTGTGCGCTCGATCGCGTCGATCACTTTTTCGATCTCACTTTCGGAGACGAGATTAAAGTCGTGCGTGGCGCACCCGTGGGCGACAAGCGTCTCCTCCTCCATCCGGTCGTGGATGACCCGGGGGAGGTTGCCGCCCCCGATCTCGCCCATCGGGCCGGGGTGGAGGTTGGGGACGGTAAAGAGCACCGGTTTTTTTGAGCCCCGGCAAAAGAAGAGGCAGACCTGCGGGACGAAGATCTCTTCGCCGATCTCGCGGAAGAAGTTCTCCATTCCCTTCGATGACCCGTCCGTCATGTGGGCAATGAATGCGTTGACAAACGCGAGACCCCGGATATGGAATGCACGGTAGAGCGGGCGCTCGATCAGCCAGATAAGGATTGCAAAACCGAGGCCGAAGACGATATGGAGGACAAGGGCAAAAAACGCCCATGCCGGTGAGAAGAGAAAAAACCCTGCAAGGATTCCCACGCCACTCTGGGTAATAGCCGGCAGGATCATCCGGGGCACGCGGTAATCCGAGATTGCAACGAGCACAAAGAGGCGCAGGCCGAAGACAAAACCAAGGGAGATCCCATAGAAGAGGGGAAGATACCGGATACCGCCGGCAAGAGAGGCCAAAGTAATAATAACGGCAAAGACCGTACAGGCAAGTGCAAGGAGCGCCGACCGGTTCCAGGTCATCGTCTTGCCGGAGGACTCGATGATCGGTTTTGTCAGAAGAAATGCGGCGATCGCCGGGAGCGTAAAAGCAAGCGTGCCCGAGAAGGGGAGATACACCCATGCACGGGCGCTCGCGCCATCGATGACGATGCCGAGAACAATGAGGATAAGAAGCGATACCGGCCACGAAGGTGCCGTAAAGACATACTTCGTAAGCTGCCCGAGTTTGACGTCGCCGGCGATTGCCATCAGGCAAAGCCCCCGAGGATCAGTTCCGACCGGTCGGTGCCTGCCCGGATCTCCGAGGTCGTATAGGTCAGGGGTCGCGAGTAGAACGGGGCGTTCAGCGTAAGACTTTCATATTCCCCGCCCTCACCCGCGAGGTTGATCCGGTATTTTGCAGAGACGCGTTTGAGCCGGCCAATCAGGTTCTTGTCGATATGGGCGCCAAGGAACCCCTCGTCCAGCCCTTCTGCTGCCGTTACCACGAGAATGGCATCCATGCGTTCTGCCACTTCACAGAGCAGCATTTCCGTATCAAGGTGCCAGAGAGGGGTAAAAAGATCGATACCCAGCCGGTCGGTGATTGCCTTCACTCTCTCTGCCTGGTAGGCTGACGCAACCGCACCGGCAGTTACTCCTTCGATATCAAGCCCGGCAAGCCCTGCCTCGAGATCTGCGAGTTCTTCCTCCTTTCTCCCAAGGGTTGTGATCTCCACGTACTCCATGCCGGCGAGCTGGGCGATGACGGGTACCGCGTCGAGATTCGCCGAATGGAACATGTAGGACTCGGAATTCTTCGGTCTGACCGTAACCAGGTAACGGACATCCTTTCCTGAATCGATCGCTTTCTGGCAGGCAAGCATCGAGTCCTTCCCCCCTGAGGTTAGTGATGCCCAGCTCATCGTGTCACACCTTCGCCGGCAGCGATTCGGGCGTACCGAAGTTTGCGCGGTACCGTTCGAGCATCTGCCCCCATGTGGGCAGGTGTGTCTGGCAGCCGGCATGCTCAACAACATAGGACGCGGTGACCGTCCCGATCCGGCAGCAGGAAAGGGGCGTATAGCCCCGGACGTACGCGGAGAGGAACCCGGCCCGGTACGAATCGCCGGCGCCGGTCGGGTCTGAAAGCGTGACCGGCACGACCGGGATGAAATGCCCGCTGCCGTTCATATACAACGTACTCCCGTCGCCGCTCATGGTAAAGATCGCCATGGTGACCTCTCTTGTGAGCGCCTCCCTTGTCACCCCGAGCGTCGTGCACATCTGCTGCACTTCATGCTGGTTGGCAAACAGGATGTCGGTGTTGGAGATAATGGACGCAAGCTGCTCTTTTGTGTACCAGAACACGTCCTGCCCCGGGTCAAAGGAAACAAACTCGCTTTTTTCCGCCACCCGGCAGTTGAAGTCGGGATCGGCAGTCGCCATGTGGACAAGGGGCAGCGCCGGGGCGTCCGACGTCGCAAACGCTTTTGAAGCGCCCCATTCAAAGAAGGTCATCTGGCTGCCGGCGTCATCCGTAAACATAAACGCGGTCGGCGTGTGGGTCTCCGGGACCTCAAAGAACTGCCGGTGGATGCCCAGTTTGTCCATCCAGCGCTCGTAGTCGCTGCCGGCAAAGTCGTCGCCGACACAGGAGTGGAGCGTAACTGCTTCGCCGAGCATGGCGATCCCCGCTGCAATGTTGGCCGCCCCGCCGCCGAAAAAGACCTGCCGGTCGGTGATATGGGTCGACTGGTTTGCCTCGGGGAGGTGGTGCACCCGGGAGATGTGATCAACTGCCGTGTGCCCGACGACATGGATCATAGTTCCTGCACGTCCAGCTGTTTTAAGGGGATCTCGCGGAGGGCTTTCCCTATCACCGACTTTGCAATCCGGCCGGCATGCTCTTTTGATTCGGCCCTGAATACTTTCATCTCGAGCACGAGGCCAACAAGCGCGGTGTCAGCGACGACAATGGCACTTGAGAGCGTCTGGTCGCAGAACGGGCAGGCGAGCATGCCCGCCTCGACTTCCACGAACTTTGCCGACGGGTTAAGCCGTTTCCCCGCTTCGCTGATTGCGATCCCGATGGCATCGTCAAGCGACTTTGCGTCCTTGATGTACCACGCTGATTCCAGTGTCACCAGATAGTCCGGCATTTTTTTCTCTCCCTGTTTGTTTCCCACTCGTCTTACCACTCGTCGCGGTGGACGTGTTCCCCGATATCCATGCGCTCCGCCAGCCGTGCCGGCGGGTGACCGTGCCCTGTGGCAAGGATCGCAATCGGCCGTATATGCGGAGGCAGCCCGAGGACTTCTCGTACCTCGTCCTCGTCAAACGCCCCGGTCCAGCAGGAATGGAGGCCGCGGGCATGGGCGGCAAGCATCATGTACGTGCAGGCGATGGTTGCGTCCTCAACAGCGTAGAGGATGCCCCGTTCGCCGTACTGCGACATCGAGCGCACATAGTTGGCACAGACCACAAAGAGAGCCGGAGATTTCTCAACGTGCGGCTGACCGAACGATGCGTCGGCAAGTGCAAGCCGGGTGTCAGCATCGGTCACTACTACTACATCCCACGCTTCAAGGTTGCCGGCGCTCGGCGCCGTGCTGGCACAGGAGATGATGAATTCAATCGCTGAGTCCTCAAGCGGCATTTCCTCGGTACTCCCGCACCGATGACCGGCACGAGAGAAATTTCAGAAAATCAGAGAAGTCCATGATCCGAAAGTACCTGCCATGCAACCTGTGCAGGGGTGGTAGATGCGCTGATTGCCGCAGAAATCTTCTCTACGGCCTGCTCGGGCTGGTCGCTCTCCACAAGGGAGATCGCTTCATTTAAGGAATTTATTGCCCGCTCAAACTCCTTCTCTCCCGTGCTCTTTGCAGCAAAGGCCACTTCGCTCCTGACCTGTTCCATGAGGAAGAGAAGCATTTTTTTGCCGCCGCCCTTCTGGGTATCAGAAAAGCCGGTGAGCGCCGAACAGAGCTGGGAGACGACGATCAGTTCGGATTTTGCCCGTTCGCCGAACTGGTAACTTTTCACTGCGGTTGGAAGATCCATACTCACCATAGTCGCTGGAGATAAATGATAATTATGATTGGAGCGGACGAGACGAAAAAACGGTTCGCAGCATGTGCTCCGGAAAACGGGTCAAAAAATTGCCCGAGGGGCAGGATAAAGGCCCCGTTTATTATTCACTGATCACAAGTCAGCCGTCAGCATTACCGGGCTGCCTTTGCCTTCGCACCGAGCATGGAGACTTTCGCGCGGCGCATGCGCCTGCGGATCAGCGGGCTTGCGGTAGATTCGTTGAGCCCCGAGCCACCGGACCGGTCACCACCACTGCGTCTTCCACCGCGGCTGCCGCCGCGCCGTGCGCCACCCCGGCCGCCGCGCTGCTCTTCAGCTGCGGCCTGATCGATCTTCTTTAAGTTGATGCTTGACTTGAATCTCTGGTTGGGTCCCGGGCTCTTGCGCTCTCCTTCTTTTTTGGGAACGAGCCGGATCTGGCCCTTGACGCCTTTCACCTGTGACCAGAGGGTTGTACCTGTCTTGCCCATATGTTAAAACTCCTTATCTAATTCTGCCGTGCGACTGATAAAGGTTGGGGAGGGTTTCTCCCCGGATGCACAATGACTTTCCTGATCATTCGGGTTTCCGTGCATCCACACAGATATTATACGCCAGCTGGGGAAGCCGGCGCTCGATAAACGGCTCCACCCGCTGCGCGAGATGGAAGAGCGGATTGATCATGTCGATATGCGCAAACGAGCACCAGCTGACCCGGACATCACAAAACCCGGCCTCGCAGAAGAGTGCGTACATCTCATGTTCATCATAGTAATGCTCGCCGAAATCCTTCATCACGACATGTTTTACCCGGATCTTCTCGCTTATGTGGTAGATAGCCGGTATCCCGGAGGTGAGCAGTTTTTTCCCGAGCGTGCAGATCGAGATCGAACCGCCCGGGCGCAGCACCCGGTATGCCTCGCTGAGCATGGCCCAGGGATCCCGCAGGTAACTGAAGACCAGAAGGCTTGAGACCGCATCAAAGGAGTTGTCACGGAACGGGATGGATTCTCCTGTTCCTACAGTAAAATCGCAGCACGCGCAGCGGCCCCGTGCCCGTCCGATCATGTTCCTGCTCAGGTCGATACCCACCGCAGTCCCACCGTTGTGGAGATATTTCTCGACAAAGAGGCCGGTGCCGCACCCGATATCAAGGAGTGCGCCACCTTCAGGCAGGGCTTTCATCACATGACGGCTGATGTGCGTATGATAGCACCGCCCGCGGGGGTAATCATAGTGAGTGTCGTAGACGTCGGCAATTTCATCGTAATGCTGCTGGATTTTTTCCTGTTTTGCCGTGCTCATGAGAATATCTCCTTTACGCCGGTTGCAAAGGCATCGATCTGGATATACTCGCTGTTCGCGTGCCCGATCCGGGCATCGGCGTCTGCAAGGGCGAGCGCAAGCAGCGGGTGGTTGTACTCCCGCTGGGCGACCGTCCGGATCTCAAAGAGAACTTCCCGGCCCGAGAGCCCGTAATCGATCATCAGGGACTCAAGCTGGCGGATGCCTCCTTTCAGATCCCCGGACTTTATCAGGTTGAGAGCCGAGGCGGCGACCGTGCCGGTCTCAGACTGCGACAACTCGGCAAGATTGCTGCACGAGCCGGCTTCAACGGCGACCTGGAGCATCAGGATCGCCCTGCGCATGTCTCCCTGCGCGGCTTCGGCAATCAGTTCGATATCGTCATTTGAACACGAGAAGACTGCACCCTGCTGTTCCCGCTCCCGAATCCCCGCAAGCTGCGCGATGAGAACATCCGGTGCCACCGGCGCAAAGAAGAGCGGGAGGCACCGCGAGCTGATCGCCGGGATGATCGCGCTCTGGTTTGTGGTTGAGAAAATAAAACGGCAGGTGCCGCTGTACTGCTCCATGATCCTGCGCAACCCCTGCTGGGCCTCGCGGGTCAGGGCGTGCGCATCCTCAAAGACCATGAGCTTGAAATCCGCATCGAGCGGGCGCATCGAGGCATACCATTTCAGGATATACTTGAAGTTCACGATCAGGCTCTGGCTCTTCTGGTACAGGTGGGTATACCGCTCGTCCTCTTCCAGGAGTTTTTTTCCCTGCGAAAAGAGGTCGGCGGTCTGGAAGATCGATGTGTTCGCCTCCCAGTTCTCGCCATAGAGCCGCTCTGCGAAACACCGTATCGCTGCGCTCTTGCCGGTTCCGTGCGGGCCGGTGAGCATCAGGTGTGGGATCGTGCCGGTGCCCGCGCAGGAAACAAGGAGTCTGTATGACCCGGTCCTGCCCCCTGATATCCTCAAGCCGCGCCGGGCGGTAACGTTCAGTCCAGAGCATGACAAAGCCTCGCAGCCATCTCTTCCCGTGCTTCCTTAAGGAATGTGGGGTTGTCCAGCGCCGCGACAAGACCGCGGCACTCTTCATCGGTAAGCGACATGCAGGCATCGGTGATCACCGGGAGGGCCCTAGTCACTTCGTCCACGATGGTCAGGGTCGCCTTCTTTGCGGTGCGGGAGAGGGGATTGAGATCGATCGCGATCACCTTTTTCCCCATGCCGGCAAGTACCTCGCACCGGTCCCCGTCTTCGAGCGGGACAAGCACCACATCTGCCGCATACATCCCCTCGCGCCGGCAGAAGGCCCGGTCGTGCGAGAGCGGGAGCAGGCGTTCGGCCTCGCCGGAAAAAACATCGGCCCCCGCATCGCGGAGCAGGGCTTCGATCTGCTGCACGCGTTCCGGGGTCCGGTGGAAGAGGTTGACCTCGACTTTTGCACCGCATGCCTTCTGGAGGAGCGCGATCTCACGTGCGGCAAGCGCTGCGGTGTTGCCATTCACCGAGATGACCGGGCGGCTCGCGGCGCGGAGCAGGGCGGCTGCCGTGAGCTCAGCCCTGTGGGCGCTTGTGCTTGTTTTTTCGCCGAGCAGGTAATCGAATGCCTCGCCGCGCCCGTGAGAGGTAAGTCCTTCCCACGAGACAATCCCCTTTCGTGCACAGTCCGCAAGGAGCTCGCGGGTGACAAGCGACGTGTACCTGGGGTGGTCTTTTGGGATCATGCAGCAGCCTCCACGATCCTGACCCCGGCATCTGCCATACCCATTTTGTACACTTCGCCAAACGGGCGGAGCACATCGCAGGCTTGGTCGCCGTAGGCAAATACACCTTCGCCAAGCATGGTCATGGCGGCCGGGATGCGGTGCCGGTCGCATTCGGTAAGAACACGCTGCACCGCAGGAGTCTCAAGCCCGCTTCTGATCGAAAACTCCCGGCAGCAGGCAAAAAAGTCCGTGAAGGTTTCAGGCTGGCGTTCAGGGAACGCCGCGGACACCTGTGCCATCTGCGCGGGAGAGCCAAGCACATCCGGCGTATGGATCGGGCCGAAACTGACGGCACAGACCGGGGCGTCAAGATCGAAAGAACGGCGGATTGCCCCGTGGATACCGGGGCCGGTCCTCACAACGCGCCCGCCACCCTGGCATGCGGCGACATCCCCAAGGCCGGTGCGAAAAATGACTTCGGTCTCGTGGGCGACTTCGGCAATCTCATCGGCCGACAGCCCGAGATCGAGGAGCCGGTTTGTGGCCGTGAGCGTGGCAAGCAGCGCCGCTGCCGAGAGACCAAAGCCGGCGCTTATGGGGAGCCGGCAGGAGGTTTCAACAGCGACGGATACCCCCAGTTTTTCAAGCGCCGATGTGAGAGGGGGGGACGAGCGGGAGACATCCGCAGGCGCCCCTTCATGCGACCGCACCCGTACGACAACGAAGGATCGCTCTGCCGGTTTTACCGTTGCCATCACCCCCTCGCTTATCACGATACCGGCGCCGATGCTCCCCGTTGTTGCCGGATCTAGCCCGTCCACTCTCTTAAAATACCCTGATATGTGGCCGGGGCAGAACGCCGTAACGGATGAGGGTGTCATCGCAGTCTGGTACCTGTCATACACTGTTGGACGTCCGGCTTTTTTAGGCGTTGTGCTCAAGGGGAGTATGCGGGGAGATGCCGGTCAGGCAGGGCCGGTTTTTTCCATACCCGACAGGATCTCCTGCCAGATCCGGGCAGCAATCTCCTCTTTTGTCCCGGAAACGGGTTTACCCGTCTTTGTTTTTCCGGTCAGGACACGGTACGAGCCGGTGGAGAACCCCATACTCTCCGGGGTATTTGTCACCACCATCCATGCGCCGCGTGCGAGGAGCGCCTTTGCCTCGGGCAGGGGTGCTCTCCCGATCTTAAAGGCGATGACCCGGGTCTTGTGCTTCAGGACACTGTCGATCAGTTTCGGGAGCGGGGAAAGACCGAGCGTAACCGGTTTCCCGCTCGCGATCTTCCCGTCAACCTTTTTTGGGGCAAAATCCGAGATGGCAGCCGCACTGATATACAGCTCGGGGCTCCCTTTTTTCAGGTATTTTCTGACCGCTTCCCTCATCTCTCCCGAGGTTTCAGCCGGCACGTTCTGCACGCAGGGGAGGGTATCGCTGTGGACGATGGTAACATCGGCGCCGAGCCGGTAGGCTTCGAGCGCGAGTTCCCGGCCCATCCTGCCGCTCGACCGGGTCGTGAGCACCCGCACGTCGTCCACCGGTTCGCGGCAGGCCCCACTCGTAAGAAGCACCTTCTTCCCGGTAAGCGGGCGACCGAGGATCGCCCGTTCGCACCGGAGCACGATCTCATCACAATCGGCGATCTTTGCCTTCCCTTCCTCAATTCTCGGGCCGGCAAACCCGACGCCCCACGATTCAAGGGTTTTGATATTCCGGACAACTGCCGGGTGCCGGTACATGCTATGGTGCATCGCAGGCACCACGAGCACCGGCATCCCGCTCCCGATCGCTGTGGTCGCAAAGGTCGTGACCGGGGTATCATCGATCCCGTACGCGATCTTCCCGATCGTGTTTGCCGTGCAGGGTGCGATGAGCAGGAGCGATACGCTCCCGCCGTCGCCGCAGTAGGTCACATGCTCCACCAGACCAGAAAGCCGGGTGATAGTCTCGCGGCCGCTCGCGTACGTGAGCGCATCGGGATGGATGATTCCCTGCGCCGCCGCGCTCATGACCGGCTGGACAATGGCGCCTTTCCTGCGCAGCGCATGGATCAGTTTTACCGTCTCGACAGCGGCGATGCTCCCGGTCACGCCGATCACGATCTCTTTTCCGGCAAGGGTCTGTACGGTCATGCGAGGGTCACGTCCTGCACCACATGCCACGTGTGCGGGCGGTATTTCTTTACCTTATGTACTTCGATAGTGGCAGAAAAACCTGCGCCTTCCACCGCATGCTGAATATCCTTCCCCGCCACTCCTATGCTGTGGACGTGAATGATGCTCCCTGCGTGCACATGGGGAAATACTGCGGGCAGGCTCGTTACCGCATCGAAATGCCCCATGACGACCCGGTCGTAGTCGCCGGAGAGAAGCGTGCGGCAGTCCCCGCATGCAGCCTCGACCCGTTTTCCAAGCCCGTTTTCTGCGATATTCCGCTGCAGGTAACCGAACGCAACCGGGTTGATCTCCATCGCGTGGACCCGGGCCCCGCTCCCCGCCATCGGGATCGTGAAGTAGCCGATACCGGCAAACATGTCTGCGACACGGGCATCCTTTGCGCCCTCTCCGATGAGCCGTGCCATCCGCATCTTTTCGTCCCGGTTCCCCTGCGCAAACATCACCTTCCGGGGATCGAAATGGTACGTATACCCGCTCTCCCGGTGGCACACCTCCCCGGTATCACCCCACAGGCACTCCGTTTCCGGGGTACGGGTCACATCAGCGAGAGCCTCGATCCAGAGCACGCCGCGCGGGTGCCTGAAACTGACGATCTCGTCTATTTCCTGCATAGTGGGCCGGGTCCCGTGGATGACCGCCACATCGCCCAGCATGAAAAAGCCGCGACCGCCATACGTGCAACGGTCAGGGAGCTCGCGCTCGAACCAAAATCCTTCCCTGACCGGCACCCATGCAGTCTCCCCTTCCACGTAGGGGTGCCGGGCCGGATCGACCCAGTCTGCATCGCGGACTGCTGCCAGTTGATCCGTCCTGACTGCCCGCACACGCATAGTATACCGTTACCTCATAACGACAAGGGTGTCCCCGTCGCGAAGGACCTGCACGTTCCCCCCGACGTTCACGGTGTGCCACGGTTTTTTCTGCACTTCTTTTGTCACACCGGTCTCCGGGTCGAGAAGGCCCATCATCCCGCCCGCAATGTACGCGACAAGCGCCGGCTGCGCGTTCCGCGCATTGCCAATCCTCCGTAGGATCTCGTCCTCTTTTATTGAACGGCTCCGGCCCTCGGACAGGTCAAAGACACGCATATGCCGGGAATCCACCTGTTCCACTTCCACGTAGACCCGTTCAAGTTTCACCACGTCGTGCCGCTGGTACCGGGGCAGGCGGACAAGATACGTGATACGGAAGAGTTGCCGGCCGTTTTTCTCACCAACGAGTTTCGGGTGGGTCGTGTACCTTCCGCCAAACTGCGCCGTTATTGCCTGCACGATCATAAGGCCGATATGTTGTGAGCCGACCGTTATGTCAAGGCCATCCTTGTTCTCGGTCATATCTGAGATGAACGAGAGCCGCTCGCCCCCTGCAATGAGGGATTCCTCGATCTGGGTTGCAATGGCTGCCGCCGCCTCCAGTTCAAACGGGCTCAGGTTGCGTTCGTCCGCACGCACCTGCACGATACCCTCGTAATAACTGCCGGTGATTCGGTTGCACCGGTCGCACTGCTCCTTGTGCCAGACCAGTTCGACCGTGCAGGTCTTCTCCATGGAAAGCCCGTACAGGGTACCGGTGATCGTGAGGTAGGCCCTCGACCGGTTGGGACTGATGTCGCGCACCTCAACAGCGATGGCGCGTTTCTTCACATCAGGGTGAAAGTGTACCGCACTCCGCGCAAGGTCGGGCGCGATCTCTGCCTGTTCGCGGTCGGTATCCGTCCAGGTATTCACCTGCTTGGTCGCACCGCAGCTGGGGCAGTGTGTGCTTGCCACCCGCGTATCGCATACGGCCCACGCGGTATCTGCCGCCCGGCAGCTCGGGCAGAACCCGTCCGTCTCCAAGGGTTTGCCGCATTTCGGGCAGAACCGGTCCTGAATTGTCATGGTTTAAAACCTGTAGATCTGGACATGAGGCACACTGCCGACCATGATACAGTCCGCCCTGGAGACAAGGCCCAGTTTTACCGCCACTCCGACAGAGCGTTCACCGATGAGGTTGACGTTGTCTCCCTTGCTCAGGGCTTCTGTGACTGCAGCCTCGTCCACGGGAGCGCCGCCGTAGAAATATTCAGATACGGTTACCTTGAGGTCGCCGTCAGTGATGATCGTATTGAGCAGTTCACGGTCGCAGACCGCAACCACGTCACCCGTCCCGGGTGAACGGTGGATTTTAAGAAACATCGATCAGCTCATTTGCCGAGCCAGAAGATAAAAGATGGGAACAAAACCACGTCACGTGAACGGTGCCGGTTACAGTGTGATCCTGACACCATATACTTTTTCCGGGGTATCTCCGTGGATCCGATAACAGTCCTCCTCGGTGATCGCTCCCGATTCAAGGAGTTTTTTTGTGATCCGGGTACTGATTTTGGGCCGGTCACGGCACCGGGCCGCGAGTTTTCATCCATAAAATCACTTTCCATGGTAAATGGCCGGTGCTCACGCGCAAGGGCCGGCACCGATTCATGCCGGGCGACGAGCGAGGGATGGAGATGTGTCTCGGGAGAACCGTAGTGCTTGACCACGCGCCCGACCGGCATGCCTGCAGTTTCGGCCATGTCCACGACATCGGCGCACGGCCCGCTCTCCGCGTGGATCTGGAGGGCGCAGCGGTATCCTGCAGCAAGTTCGAGCGCATGGGAGAGCACCTCATTCGATGCCACAAACACCTCGGGGCTTACCTCGTAATGCGGCCGCCCGCTCTTGAGCGCCACGGCACGGCCGTCCCTGACATAGCCCGCAGCGCAGTCAAGCCCGCCTTTCATCACTTCAACCGCGTCCGGAAGGGGCATTCGTTCAGCGAGCCGGCTTATCTCTGCAGGGTGCACCCCGAGGATTGGGAATACGACAAGACCGGTCTCCCGGATCAGCCCGGCAACACGGAGCGTCTCGTCAAAAACCTTTGCGTAATCGGCGCCACAGGCCGGTGCGATCCCGAACGACCACGAGGGCTTTGAAACAAGGAAGATATGGGTTCCGCCTGCGTGAAGAAAATCCTTTGCCGCTTCGACTCCGCGCCCGTTCACGGGATCAAAATGGATGTGATCATCAGTGATCGGGAAGAGGCGCGATCTCATGGCACTCCAGAAGCTTCATGAGCGGGTACCCGTTTTCCGGTTCAAGAGCGGCCCGGCAGTACGAGAATCCCACCCGGGTCACGATCTCCACATCAAACATCAGACCGGAGAGTTCGCTGTACCCGAATACATTCTTTTTCATTGCCGAACGGTCGAGCCTCACCGTAATCTCCTCGACAAAAGGCTGGAGGAT
This sequence comes from uncultured Methanoregulaceae archaeon, assembly GCA_963805035.1. GTDB lineage: Archaea > Halobacteriota > Methanomicrobia > Methanomicrobiales > Methanospirillaceae > Methanoregula. The sequence continues at coordinate 178,993 of CAWDSU010000005.1, forward strand.
CACGGCTTTCTCGATGGCTGCTTCCACGCTTGGTGCAGACTCCTGCGAAATGGGCGTCCCGACCCACTGGTGGTAGAGCGCACCGAGTCTGATCCCTGCCTCGAAAATTGCCCGTTCGCGATCGCTGTGCTCCCCGGATCTGTTTACCGTTTTCATCCCGTTCACCTTTCAGATCAGCTGGATGATCCCCTGCTTTGGTTCCATGGCCTCGCCATGCCGCAGGAGCATATCGATTCCTTCCCGCACCTTGTCCTGCGCAAAGCCCCTTGAGGCGACCGCTTCGATCACCTGCTCGATGGCAGCACGCCGTCCTTCTCCGCCGATATCCCGGATCGCATCCTTGATCACCCGGATGATATCGCGTTTCTCCTTGGAGATGCCGGTCGCCACCTTGTCGATATCGAAGTTCCCGGTCTTTGCATCATAGGCTATCTGGCGCAGGCAGGCATCCACGATATGGATCACGCGCTCCGCGTCGCCCGCCTCGATCTTATTCGAAAGACGGATCCGGGCGCTGGCCTCTGCAAGCCTGACGAGTGCTTCCAGTTGCCGGGCCGTGACCGGGACCGGCTTGTTGGGCTCCGCGATCCCCCTGAGCTTGAGGTAGTAACCGACAAGCGCCTCCTTTGCCTCCGCAGACAGAATGGGAAAGCAGGTGCGCTTGGAGTACGCGACGTACTTCCTGAAAAGCGCGGGATCGATATCCGGCATGACCGGTTTGAGTTGCTGGTCGATATACTCCTGCGTGATCCCGGGGATAGGCGTCTTCCTGTGCTGGGCGATGAGCTCCCCGACGCCATGTGCCTTGAGGATATGCTCTGCTATCGCCAGATCCCGCTTCTGCTCCGGCTGGTCGGTCATGATGAAGATGAGGTCAAACCGCGAGAGGAGCGATGGGGGCATGTTGATCTGGTCGGCGATGTCACCATACATGTCAAAACGCCCGTACTTCGGGTTTGCAGCCCCGAGGAGCGCGCACCGGGACTTGAGCGTCGCCGTTATACCGGCCTTTGCGACGCTGATGGACTGCTGCTCCATGGCCTCGTGGAGCGCGGAGCGGTCTTCCTTCTGCATCTTGTCCATCTCGTCGACTGCGGCAACACCCATATCGGCGAGCACGAGGGCTCCCGCCTCAAGCGTCCAGCGCCCTTCCCCAAACTCGTCCTTGACGGCTGTTGCCGTGAGACCGGCAGAAGTCGACGACTGGCCGCTCGTGTAGATCGCACGCGGCGAGCACTTCACGACGTAACGCAGCAGCTGGCTTTTTGCGATACCCGGGTCACCGATCAGGAGCACATGGATATCCCCCCGCAGGTGGGTCCCGTCCGGCATCTCCTTTGCAATCCCGCCGAAGAGCTGGAGGGTGATCGCCTCCTTGACATCCTCGTTCCCGTAGATCGTGGGGGCGATCGAGTGGGTGACCATCCGGTAGATCATCGGGTCGCAGGAAAGTTTTTTGATCTCGTCTTCCGCCTTCTCATCGATCTCGACCTCCTCGAACTCCTTTTCTGCGATCTCGATCGAGTTGCAGTCCAGGAAGATATCAAAGACCGTGTGCTTTTCACCCTTGACAACCCGCTGCATGGAGCGGAGGATGCCGTTGATCACGACCCGGTCACCCGGCGCGACCATGCCCGAGAGGTCGTCGGTCACATCGATATCAAGCGTCTGCGGCTGCTCGCCGCCCCGCAGGCCCTCGGGCGATTCCTGCACCCGGAGTTTCTGGGAATCGACAAAGGTAGAGCGCTTGGGGATTAGTTCAAGTTTCTTGAACGTGCAGCCATCCGTTGCACAGCCATCCGGCTCGATGAACTTGCCGTACTTTTGGGTCTTTTTGGTGAAGTGGCCGGCCGGACACTTGAAGACCGCTTCCACGATCCGGGGGCGCACCTCGGTGGTCTTCCGCAGGATGCCCTCGACCGAGATAAATTTGTTGATGTCATCGGAACGGATCTCGCGGATAGCGGTCTTCTTGGGGAGATTCGTGAACCGGATGTTGACGCCTTTTGGCTCTTTGCCATCTTTGGTCCGGATCAGCTGGTCGTTTTTGATCGCGTCCCAGACATCTTCAAGCACCTTGCCGGGGTTCTCCACCAGTTCGTCGGCAAGGGTGATGCCTGCCTTCCCGAACCGCTCAATCTCCCGGTAATCGATAAGGAGCGAGCGCTTGTGCGGGAACAGGCGCGAGATCTCGCCGAGCTCCTTCTTGTACCGGCTTTTGAGGAACCTGCCCCAGTCATCGGCCCGGTCCCCCTGGTGCAGTTCGGGTGCCTTCTCCATGTTTCCCCCTCATCGCTTCTTGGTGCTGGAAAGCACGAACCGGGCAATCAGTGCCTCCATCTGTATGTCGCTGCTTGCACCCTCCGAGAGCCGGAAATCGGTCTCGCCAAGGGCATCGATCAGTTCCACCTTGAGCGCCCGGTTCATCCCGCGCTTCACGAGCGCCCGGTAACACTGGTTGATCAGTTCATTCGGGGCAATTCCCCGCTCATGGAGCAGGTGTCCAAGCAGGGATTCGGCCCCTTCAAAATCACCGGCAAGCGCCAGCTTAAGGAGATCCTCGATCTCGTCCGGCAGGGCATTGGAGGTGATCGCATAGACCATCGGAGAGTCGATGGTCGTGTTGATGATCGCAGCACCCTGCAGGGCATTGATCGCCTTGCGCATGTCACCCTGTGCGATATAGACCATCGCATCCATCGCATCGGGTGTAACAATCAGTCCCTCCTTTGCCGCGATCCGGGCGATCTCTTCTTTCACCGCCTGTGCTGCGAGTGGCCGGAAACGGTAGATCGCACACCGGCTCTGAATGGGGTCGATAATCTTCGAGGAGTAGTTGCACGAGAGGATAAACCGGCAGGTCTTCGCGTCAGCTCTCCATCGTTCTGCGCAGCGCCGCCTGTGCATCAGTCGTGAGCGCATCTGCTTCATCTAAGAAGAGGATCTTGAACGTTGCATCCCCAAGAGGAGTCGTACGGGCGAACTGCTTGATCTGGTTGCGCACCACATCAATTCCGCGCTCGTCAGAAGCGTTGAGTTCACGGAAGTTCATCTGCCATGATGCACCAAAGAACTCCCGGGCGAGGGTGACGGCCGCGGTCGTCTTTCCCACGCCTGCGCTCCCGGTAAAAAGGAGATGGGGGAGGTTGCCGGTCTTCACGTAGGATGAGAGCCGCTCGATAATCTCGTCCTGCCCTACAATATCCACAAGTCTGGCTGGCCGGTACTTCTCTATCCAGATGGTGTGGGTCTCATCCATGCGCTACATCCTGCTTACTGACTAGATTGTCTTTTGACTATGTTGTTTTTTCCTGCACATAGTATCCGGTGCATCCGGGTAAGATCCTCCCCGGCCCGAAAAATGTCCTTTTGCAATCAATAGAATGTAATAATCTTTATCATAAGAGTTTTGAAATTACTTTTCATGTTACCGAGCCGAATTCCTCTCGTTTTTCTCCTGCTTATGTGTCTCATCCTCGTCCCGGTCCATGCAAGCCTGAATAAGATCGCCGCAGGTGCACCGGTCTTTATCGGCGAGCGCAACCTTGATATATCGTTGGGACTGAACGGGCATTCGGTAATCGCATGGTGGCCGGCGGGTGCAGATCGGAGCAGCGACCCTTCAACAACGGTAGCGATTGCCGGGAACGCAACCTCGTTCTATCTGGATCCTGCTATTTTCACCGGGTATACCGGCACCTGGTATACGCACGACGCCAAACCCGATATTCCGGTCTTTGTTGTGTACCAGCCCCAGATCAACCTCTCGATCTGGGATGTGGACACGAATACGGATATCACCGGCCAGTCGGTCCCGATGTCGGCAAATATTACCTACCGGATCGATACGAACCTGTACATGGCGCTTAATTATTCAGCGCGTCCCAAATACAACCCTTCCGATGATTTCTTTACCGTAACACTCGCCTCCCCCACCGGGATGAACATACCCCAGATCTTTACAGGAAACGTAGGAGACCCCACAACCCAGATCATCCCGTTCGCCAGCGCGCCGATAATCACGTCATCGCCGTATATCTGGAAAAACGGCCCTGCGTGGGACCGGAATGCAAAAAGCACGGACGGTAGCAGAGTTTACCCGACAGGTACCTATACCTTTGCAGTTACGCAGGATCTTAACGGCATGAGCAGCAGTTACCGTGGTGATGCAGCGACGGGGACGGTTATAAGCGGGAATAAAACGGTCACTTTTATTGCTGATACATTTACTTCCTCCCCGACAATGCTGCCATCTCTCACGACACCGGTTGAGACGGCCGCCGCAACGGCAGGAACAACGACCCCGTCGCAGCAGCTGACCACGCAGCCGACGGCAACGGTCATCCCGGAAAAGACGACCTTTTCTCCAGTTTCTGCCGGAATCCCCCTTATAGGTCTTGGCATTGCAGCGCTCGCAATCGCGATGAGACGGAAGTATTAATCGTCAAAATCCCCTTTTTTTAACAGATGAGTCAGAACAAACCCAAAAGCCGGAAAAATCAGCCGGAGAAAAAGAGGATTTCACGAAAAACCGTTGCTGCAATCGGCGTCGTGATTGTTGTCTGCATTGTCGCAGCTCGCCGGTCTCCTTCTCATGAGGCAGGGGACTCCTTCTCCGGCACCATCTGGCAATGCCACGAACTCCTTTGCCACTGCGGGTGCGTTTTACTGTACGAGCGTTGATCTCGCATATGCGGGGGATTATAATGAGGCACTTCAGGACGCCGATCTTGCCCTCGCACAAAACGTGAGTTCGCTGACTCCAATCATCCAGTCGAACCGGGCGGGGATCCTGGTGGAGCTGGGCCGCTACAATGACGCAATTGATGCGGCGGATGTCGCAATCAACACGCCAGGAAACGTGACAACCCTGAAAACGATCGCTTGGTACTGGAAGGCACGTGCACTTCAGGCATTGAACAGGCCTGCGGATGCAGCAGTGGCTTTTGCCAATGCATCTGCCCTCGATCCGACACACCAAATTATACCCGATCATTTATAGATGAACGCAAAAAAGCGATGCCACATAAATGAGATTATCGGCGCTGAAACCGATACTAAAAAACCCATAATATAATCCTTTTTGAAACCTTCATCGTTTAAGAATTGTCATCTGCCTTACCTGTGTATCCTGGCCGTTTATCACCGCCTATACCTTGAATACCTCTCTTTTACAAAAGTACTCATCACAAGTATGGAAGGTGCAGCGCGGGTATTTGCCGGAGATTTTTCCGGCTCGACACTTTCAGCGCCAGCTGATGAGCTGATGATGCGGGGAGCCCGGCCTGGGTCGTGACCCCGGGGGGGGCATGGTGCCGGTCGCTGTACCTCTGCGGGGCGCTCACCGAGGTTGCAGAGATCGCCGATGTACTGCACTGCCGGCTTGCCGACCCGACCGGCGCATTTGACATTGTGGCAGGAGGCCGGCGGGGTCCTGTCGCGGAACAGATTCGTGCAATCCCGGTGCCGTCTTTTGTCGCGGTCACGGGAACTGCTCAGCTGTATGCAAAGAACGGGGGCTGGGTGGTCTTGGTCAGGCCTGATTATGTTCAGGTTATCGACAGGGCCGGCCGCGACCGCTGGATAATGGTGACAGCGGATATGACCACCACTCGGATCGAAGAGCTGTTTGCCGCACTTGAAGGAAACACAGGAGATACCCGGGCGTGCAGTGTCATCCGGCACTACGGGCTCACCCGGGAGCGGCTCCGCGACCTGGCCGCGATGGCCAGAGGTGCGCTTGCCAGTGTCCGTACAGCTCCTGCGACACCCTCTGGTTGCAGAGGCTGCTATCAGCACAATAATCATGGAAATCATCCGCGCGAAGAGCGGCCCACGGGGCGTGGCCGTGCAGGACGTGATCGATGATGCGGGAGGAAGGGGATTTACACAGGACGCGGTGCTTGCCGCGATCGGGACGCTTGTCGCAAACGACGACTGCTACCAGCCCCAGAAAGGATACGTCAAACCATTATGAAACTGGAGTTTATCAGGGACGGCCCGGCGCTTGTCATTGAGAACACCGAGCGCCTGCTCATCGTTGCCGACCTCCATTTCGGGATCGAGGCCGACCTTGCCGCACATGGCCTGTATTTTAAGAGCCACAGTACCGAACGCCTTGACCGGCTCATGCGGACAGTAGATGAGACGGATCCGGACCGGCTTATCCTTTTGGGGGACGTCAAGCACAGCATCCCCTCGCTCACCCGGCAGGAGTGGGCAGAGATCCCGGGCATCCTCGATACGATCCGGCGTCGCATCCCGATCCTTGTCTTCCCGGGAAACCACGACATCGGCATTGAGCGGTTCCTCAGAGAGGGCGAACTCCAGCCAAAGGAAGGCGCAATTATTGATAGTGTCGCGTATTTCCATGGACATACCTACCCGGCCCCTGACCTTGGCAGTCATCTTATTGTCACCGGTCACCACCACCCCCAGGTCAGCCTGCACGATGAGGTGGGCTGTTCCCTCCAGGCACCGGCATACCTGCGGGCGGGGATCGATGCCAAAGCGCTCGGCCTCAAAAATGATGAGGGTATATCGTCCCCGGCCCGGGCTCTCCTCGTGCCCGCGTTCAACGAGATCGCCGGCTACGATATCGTAAAGATTGCCCGCGACCCGTTCTCGCCGATCTCGCGGTGCATGAAGCAGGACGACGCGGAGATCATCCTTGCCGATGGGACATATATCGGCCCGCTCAGGATGCTGCTTGAAGATGATGCGGATAAGGAACCGGGGGTTGATCACCATGGTGCTTGAGGTGCTCGACAGCCATGTCCGGGAGTGCATCAGGGCGCGGGGTTTTACCCGGCTTTCCCCTGCACAGGAACAGGCGATCCCTCTTATCCTCGCAAAGAAAAACCTCGTTTTGATCGCCCCTACCGGCACCGGCAAGACCGAGAGCGCAATGTTCCCGGTCTTTGATGCGCTCCTGAAGATGCCTGCCGGGGGAGGATTCAAGGCAATCTATATTACTCCCTTACGCTCCCTCAACCGGGATATCCTCGTGCGGATGGAGTGGTGGTGCCGGGAGCTGGGCCTTACGGTCGGCGTCCGGCACGGGGACACTCCCTCGGGAGAGCGCAGGAAGCAGGCGCTCTCTCCGCCCGACCTGCTCATTACGACCCCGGAAACCCTGCAGGCACTTTTTATGGGAAAGCGTCTCCGTAAACATCTCGAACATGTGCAGTTCGTGATCATTGACGAGATCCATGAGATGGCTGGCAGCAAACGGGGGGCGCAGCTCGCGATCGCACTCGAACGTCTTATTGAGTATGCCGGCGAATTCCAGCGCATCGGGCTCTCCGCTACCGTAGGAAACCCGGAGACGATCGCCCGTTTCCTCTGCGGGACACGCGCCTGCGAGATCGTGCAGGTGCCGGTCGCAAAACAACTGGATATCCATGTCAGTTTCGTAGGTGACAATTTCAGCCACCAGGTAAAAGCACTGGAACGGGCACTGGAGCGGGAAGGTTCGACACTCGTCTTTGTCAACACCCGGGTAACCGCTGAAGCGCTCGGTCACGCCCTGTTTACCCGGGGCGACGTGGAGGTACACCACGGTTCGCTTTCAAAGGAGGTCCGGATCGATGCCTGAGGAGCGGTTCAAGAACGGGGAGATCCGCACCCTCATCTGTACCTCGTCCATGGAACTCGGGATCGACATCGGCAGGGTAGACCACGTGATCCAGTTCGGCTCCCCCCGCGAGGTGGCCCGGCTGGTGCAACGTGTAGGCCGGGCCGGCCACCAGCTCAACACCATCTCCCGTGGCACGATCCTCGCCACCGGCTTTGACGACCTGCTGGAGTCCCTTGTGATCGCCCGGCGGGCGCAGGCAAACGAGATCGAGCCGGTGGTACCGGACACGAACGCGGGTGATGTACTTGCCAACCAGATCGCAGCGATGGCTGTCGAGTACGGGGATATCGAACGTTCCCGTATCCGAAAGATTGTGGAGAGAACCTCGATCTTTGCCGGGTGCGGCACGCTTCTCGATGAAGTCTGTTCCCAGCTTGAGGAGCACCGGCTTATCAGGATCGATGGCAGCCGGATCGTCACGACCTCGCGGGCCCGCCGCTACCTCGCGGGCAACCTCTCGATGATCCATGATGAGCGCAAGATCCCGATCTTTGATATGGTCTCCCGCCGGACCGTGGGTACTCTGGACGAATCGTTCGTGGTCGGATGGGTGCATACCGGTGCGGTCTTCATCACCAAGGGCCAGCTCTGGCGGGTGCTGGAAATGAATGAGGGACGCCTTACGGTAGAACCGGCAAAAAAAGCGATTGGCGAACTCCCCTCGTGGGAGGGTGAACAGATCCCGGTCCCGTTTGCGGTCGCCTGTGAAGTCGGGGCTATCCGGCGCGAGCACACCACTGCAAAATACACAAAAGAAAAAGAGAGCATCGCGTTTGTTGCCCGCATCCTTTCCGAGATGGAAAAGAACCGGTGCAAAATCCCGACCGACCGGCTCATAACGCTCGAGAACATCGACGATGGCGTGGTCTGCAACATTTGTGCCGGCCACAAGGCAAACGAGGCACTCGGCCGCGTGCTCTCGATCCTGATATCCGCCCGGTACGGGACCACTGTCGGGATTGAACTGGACGCGTACCGGATCCTGCTGCGCCTGCCTTCCGCGATCCGGGCAGCAGACGTCCGCGACTTTCTCCTCTCTTTAGAACCCGCCCACATGCCCGGTATCCTCAAGCTCGCCCTCAAGCGCACGGCGCTCTTCAAGTGGAAACTGGTGCAGATAGCAAAGAAATTTGGCGCTATCGATCCTGATGCGGACTACGAGAAGATCAGCATCCAGCGCCTGCTCGACTATTTCGACGGCACGGTCGTCCAGCAGGAGGCGTACCGCGAGCTGTTGTCCGGTTACATGGATGTGGATGCTGCGGCGCAGGTTGTCGGCATGATAAAAGAGGGCACCATCGGGGTCACTATAGGCCCCCACTCGATCATCGGGGCGGATGGCATCCTCTCCTCCCGCGACCAGATCCCGCCGCCGACTGCAGACCAGGCCGTGCTCGCGACCCTGAAACGCCGGCTCGAACAGGACGACGTTATTCTCGCCTGCATGAACTGCCGGAACTGGAAAAGCCACACGATTGTCTCCCGGGTACCGGACTCCCCCCAGTGCCCGAAGTGCGGCGCCCGGCTCGATAGCAGCGCTCAAACCGTACGAGGCGGATGCCTATGCTGTCGTTGTTTTAAAAAGGAAGAAAAACGAAGAGGAGCGAGCCATCGAGCAGCGCCTCCTCCGGAATGCGAACATCGTGCTGTCGAGCGGAAAAAAAGCCGTTATAGCACTCTCTGCGCGGGGCGTGGGGCCCGAGAATGCTTCCCGTATCCTTGCGACGCTCGCGGATGGCGACGCCTTCTACCGCGAGATCCTCAAGGCAGAGCGGAACTTCATCCAGACGCACCGGTACTGGGCATAACGGGTCCCTCTGCCATTCCCGTGAAAACCTTAAAAACAGCTCAAGATATGAATTCTCTCTTTTTGGAATTGTGCAGGAAAACGGGGCACCTTCGGGAAAGGCGGTTCCGGAATGAGCGTTTTGGGATTTCTCCTGATGACAAGGACAAAAAAAGATCACGGTTCAGGTACGATACTGGCACCCGTATCACATGATACTTTCGAGTTTCTGTTCGAGGAAGTCAAGGCCTTTCTTGATATCGCCGAGGTTTTTCCCGCCGGTTAAGATGATCTTTCCGGAAGAGAAGAGGAGTGCGACAATCTTCGGGTCCTTGATCCGGTACACGAGGCCCGGGAACTGTTCGGGTTCGTATTCTATGTTTTCGAGATTGAGCGTGACAACCACCTTGTTGAGGTTGATGTACTTGCCGATATCATAGGAACAGACGATGTTGGTAATTGCCACACGGGGCTTGTCCAGCGTTTCTACCCCGGCTTCTTTTAAGGATTTGATGATGATTGCAAGGCCGTCTTTTAACGCCTTGTCGTCACGGATACCGGTGAGCACAACTTTACCCGAGGAAAAGATCAGGGATGCAATTTTCGGGTTCTCGATACGGTACACCGCACCCGGGAACCTCTTGGTGTTGAGTTCGCAGCTCTTTATCTTGCTGGATACCATGTTGAGATCTATGGACTCGGCGATGACTCCTGAAGCCACGACATTCTCAATTTTCAATGAATCGTACCGTTTATCAGCCATCCTGTATACTATGCAGTCTGTCGAATCATAATACTAATGGAGAATCTTTATGTCCCTGCCCCATTCTCTGACGGGGAGGATTTGGATTTGAAAAACAACCGGCTTAAAAAAAACGGGTACAGAAAATCCAAAAGACAGATTGAAATGGGAACACCATCAATATTCAGGCATTATCCAGGCTGATTTTTATGGACGAAGACCAGCACAATATGGAAGATTACGACCAGGCAAAAGCAACATTTTCAATCGAGATTCCCGAGTATTTTAATTTCGGTTTTGATGTGGTCGATGCCTGGGCAAAGAAGGACCGGAACAAACTCGCCATGATCTGGGCAAACCAGCAGGGAGAGGAGAAGAAACTCAGTTTCCTCGATATGTCCAACCTCTCCAACCAGGCGGCAAACGTCCTCCTGAAATACGGTATCAACAAGGGAGACCGGGTCATGATTATGCTTCCCCGGATCCCCGAGTGGTGGATCTTTGTGGTTGCGCTCATCAAGCTGGGCGCGGTTTTCTGCCCCTGCCCGACCATGCTCACCCCCCGCGATATCAAATACCGGGTGAACAAAGGCAGGTTCCGGATGGTAATTACCGATCTCGAAAATGCAGGAAAGGTGGAGGAGATCTGCAACGAGTGTCCGACCCTTGCCTGCCGGTTTTTGGTAGACGGCGAGCGCAAAGGCTGGGCAAGCTGGCCCTACGAGCTCCTCTACCCGGCACCGGTCTCGCACCATTCCGTATCCATTCCCGAAGAGAGCCGCACAAAGAGTTCCGACCCGATGCTGATCTATTTTACCTCCGGTACCGTGGGCGAGCCCAAGATGGTACTCCACAACCACGACCATCCGCTTGGCCAGATTGTTACCGCCCGGTTCTGGCAGGATATCCGGCACAACGACCTCCACTTCACGGTCACGGATACCGGCTGGGCAAAATGCGGGTGGGGGAAGATCTTCGGACAGTGGATAGAGGGTGCATGCCTCTTTGTGTACAACTTTACCGGCAAGTTCAATGCAACGGAGATCCTGCCCCTGCTTGAGCAGTACCAGATTACGACGTTCTGCGCTCCTCCGACGATCTACCGGATGCTGATCCTTGCCGATCTCGACAAGTTCGATCTTTCATCCCTCCGGCACTGCACCAGCGCCGGAGAGCCGCTCAATCCCGAGGTGATCCGGGTCTGGAAGGATGGAACCGGCCTTACCATCCGGGAGGGGTACGGCCAGAGCGAGACCTGCTGCTGTGTCGCCGAGTTTCCGTGCCTCGAGGTCCGTCCCGGCTCCATGGGGAAACCCTCGCCGGGCTGGAACGTGGAGATCCATGATGACGAGGGTCGGCCGGTCAGCGTCCGCGAGGAGGGCAGGATTGCGATCTCCTGCACCCCGCCACCCCCGGGCCTCTTTGTCGAGTATCTTGACAATCCCGAAGAGAACAGGAAATCGTTTGTGAACGGCTGGTACTATACGGGAGACAAGGTATACAGGGATGATGACGGATTCTTCTGGTTCGTGGGCCGGGACGATGACGTGATCAAGTCTTCCGGCTACCGGATCGGGCCGTTCGAGGTGGAGAGCGCCCTGCTCGAACACCCGGCGGTGCAGGAAGCGGCGGTGGTCGGCGCACCGGACCGTATCCGGGGCCTGATCGTAAAAGCCTTTGTCGTCCTGAACAAGGGATACGATCCTTCGGAAACACTCATCAAGGAGATCAAGAATTACGTGAAAAAGACCACGGCACCCTACAAGTACCCCGGGCGATCGAGTTTGTGACCGATCTTCCCAAGACCCATTCCGGCAAGATCCGGCGGGCTGAGCTCCGCGAGCGGGAGCTGCGTAAATACCGGGAGCCCCGGTAACTTTTTTCATACCGATCTTTTTTGTCTCTGCCAGCCGCGGTATTTTCCGACCGTGTAAATCTTTTCGCTGTTTTTTCCCTGACAGGCGGTGCTACCGGTGCGCTCCCACGGTAGTTCCCGGAAAAATCCCGACCGTAGGGATCGCTGCCAGAATGGACTACACCGCGAATGGTCCGCTCCTGCACCGGTCACGCTCTCCGGGATCTCATAATTGCGAGGCATACCTGTTTTCCATGAACGGGATCGCGCACCAATGACCATGATTGCACAGGAAATCGAAGCCTGCAATCTGGATTCTTGCGCGACTCTTGCCAATATGGTGCACAGAAAAAGCAAAACTCTGATAAAGTGCACCATCAAACAGCAGTGGTATGGTGCGGTATTCAATATCCATGGACGATACACTCACGGAAAAGATCGACAAGGCCTGCGAGCAGAAGAAGATCTCGCGTTCGGACTGGATCAGCGAGGCCTGCACCGGCCACCTGACGACCAGAGCAGTGAACCCTGCCTGCACCCTCCCGGCACCCGGTACCTTCAGGCACAACATGGAGGACTACGATGCCACATACCGGGACTTCCGGATCGATGTCCCCGAGTACTTCAACTTCGGTTTTGACGTGATCGATGCCTGGGCAAAGAAAGACCGGAACAAGCTTGCCATGATCTGGACCAACCAGAAGGGCGAGGAGAAGAAATTCACGTTCTGGGACTTAATGCGCCTCTCCAACCAGATCGTGAATATGCTCATCAAGTACGGCGTCAGCAAGGGTGACCGGGTCATGATCATGCTCCCCCGGGTCCCGGAGTGGTGGATCGCCACCATCGCGCTTATCAAGCGCGGGGCGGTCTACTGCCCGGCGCCGACCATGCTCACCGAACACGACCTGAAGTACCGGATCAATGCAGCAGAGATCAAGATGGTGATCACCTCTCATGACCAAGCCGACAAGATCGATGCGATTATCAAAGAATGCCCGTCCTTGACCTGCCGGTTTATGATCGATGGCAAACGCGAGGGCTGGATCAGTTACCCGGTCGAGCTCGATTACCCGGCGCCGGTCTCGACAAAACTGGTTAACCTTCCCGGCATGAAAAAGACCAAGGCCACCGATCCCATGGTGATCTTCTTTACCTCGGGTACCACCGGCGAGGCAAAGATGGTGGTCCACACCCAGAGTTATGCGCTGGGCCATCTCGTCACCTCCCGGTTCTGGCACGACATCCACGAAAACGACCTCCACTTCACGTTCTCGGATACCGGCTGGGCAAAGAGTGCGTGGGGGAAACTGTACGGCCCGTGGCTGGAGGGGGCCGCAATCTTCGTGTACGATATCCGGGGACGGTTCAACGCAACCGAGCTCCTGCCGCTGATCGAACACTATGGCATCTCAACGTTCTGCTGCCCGCCCACGATCTACCGCATGCTGATCCTTGCCGATCTGGACAAGTTTGACTTTACCGAGCTCCGGCACTGCGTGAGCGCCGGCGAGCCGCTCAACCCCGAAGTGATCAAGGCGTGGAAGGATGCCACCGGCCTGAACATTTACGAAGGGTATGGCCAGACCGAGACCGTGCTCTGCATCGGAACATTCCCCTGCATGGAGGTACGCTATGGATCGATGGGCAAGCCTTCGCCCGGCTGGGTCATCGAGATCCAAGATGAGAACGGCAAACCGGTCGGGGTCCACGAAGAGGGTAGGATCGCAATCAAGGTCGAGCCCTGGCCGGTCGGGATGTTCTCGGGATATCTCGATAATCCCGAAGAGAATAAAAAATCGTTTGTGAACGGCTGGTACTATACGGGAGACAAGGCTTACAAGGATGAAGATGGGTATTACTGGTTTATCGGCCGTGACGACGACGTTATCAAGGCATCCGGGTACCGGATCGGGCCGTTCGAGGTGGAGAGTGCGCTTATCGAGCATCCCTCAGTGCAGGAGGCGGCCGTGGTTGGTTCGCCCGACGATATCCGGGGCCTGATCGTTAAGGCATTTGTGATCCTAAAACCCGGTTTTACCCCGTCTGATGCGCTGGTCAGGGACCTCCAGAGTCATGTCAAGAAGGTAACCGCACCCTACAAGTATCCCCGGTTGATCGAGTTTGTCGACTCCCTGCCCAAGACCATCTCCGGCAAGATCCGGAGGATCGAGCTGCGGGAGCGGGAACTCAAACGATATTCAGGCAACCAGAAGCACTGAGTATCGGCCTTTTTCCTGACATTTTTTTCCCTTACCTTTATTAAACCGTGAACGTAATCTATACAGGCGCGAGGGTAGCCAAGCCAGGTCAACGGCGCCAGGTTCAGGGCCTGGTCTCGCAGGAGTTCTTGGGTTCGAATCCCATCCCTCGCATTTCCCCCGCTGATTATAGGTATCTCATTTTTTGCAATCCATCACATGTGAAATCACTGTTCTAATAGAGCGGAGCACGGTTTTTGGTTTTTTCAAAAATGGGGTGATAAATTGCGGGATTTATAACGATCCGTCAGGAATTTTCTACATTTAAAAAATTCCTGATTGCGTCTCTCTGCATGATCCACGCTCTGATACGGGCATCGATCTTCATGGCTATCCATGAAACGACGAAAACGGCAATCATCATTTGGAAATAATCGATAGTGTTGGCGGCATATGGATTATTGGGCAATATGGAATAATCAAATACTGCTAGCGGTGAGGGGGGGTAAGCAAGATATTTCACGAATGCGGTGATTACTATCGTATGAAAAAGGAAGATGTAATAACAAAGGTCGGATAGTTCTCGTATAACCGGAGAGGTATTCACTTTTTTCGGGTACAAGTTGGCTTGGACGATATAGATTCCAAGGCAGAACTCAAAGGCATTGCAGAGCGGGAACCATCGCCAGAACAAATTAATAGGCACGATATTATAGGTCAGGATAAGGTACCGCAATCCCCAGCTCATGAGACAGAAACCAGCAAGGGCACCCAGACCATATTTCCGGATGATCTTTGAGAACCAAGGGTAGAGGATATAAAGAGATACGATGGTGGCGATGAACCAGCCCATATTGTTGATGTTCCCAGGACCCTGACCTAAAACAACAAAGAATCCTGTAAATTCAAAAAGAAGGCTAGGAATGCTGTTCAGCCAGACCGCGGACGAGATCAGGGGGCTTAACACGACGAAGAGGATGAGGCCCAAAATGAGGCTCATCCAGAATGCGGGATAGAGACGAATGAAGCGCCGGAAGAGAAATTGCAGGTATCCATGTAGTTTTTCAATACCTTGGTAGTTATATTCGAGGACTGCTCCGCTGATAAGGATCAGTCCATAGACAGCATATCCTTGGAGTCCATTGGTGTAGATATTGAAAGGACCCATTGCATCCGCAAAGAAATACTGGTTTATCTCTGGGATTATCAAGAGCCGGGAATGGTCGTAGACTATGATGGCGATACACAGGATGCGGACAAGATCAAAAACGAGGATTCTATTCTGACGTTTTGGAGATTTACTGGCTTTCCGCGATTTCTTCTCGGCCATGCGTACTGTTTGATAGATATTGTGGATTTTTATGATTTGTTATTCGAGTTTTGATATTTTAACTGTCGATAAATAAATTGGGATGCAAATGATAAGACGCGGTTGATACTACACTGCAAAGTAACTTTTACAACTCCCCTTTTCCTTATTAGGTCTCTGTTTTCACTCCATCATCCCCCTGATCCAACCGCTCCCTGACATGCTTATTCAGAGAAAAACACATCGTTGTCTCTGAAGTTGTCCATATCGCGAAAAGAGGCAAATAATATCGAAGATGAGCCGCCAGATGGGGGAAGTGTTCAGCTTTTCAAAGATGAAGAAAAGAGCGACGGAGAATTGTTGAGATAGTGCAATATGATGCGGAACAACTGGGGTTTAATCGTGGAACACGATGGAGAATAAAGAGAAAATCTGTTTTTCTCTTACGGTTCGAAATTATATTATCAAAAAGCCGCAATAATAATTATTCATGAAAAAGTCGAGGGGCAATAAGGGGGAGTATTCAACCAGTCAGGAAAAAATACCTTTATACATCCCACAAATCGATGCTCTCAAAGGACTTGCAATCATTGCAGTCGTTCTTTTACACGCGTTGCCTGTCGGCTTTTTTTTGCTCATCGGTTCACCATACCATATCTGGCATGCGATCCCGTTGTTTATTCTGATTGCAGGTTTTACCGGTGCATATGCATACAAGAGGTATGGATCCAAAACCCTGAAAGAATGTTATAACCCACCACTCTTGGTTCGACGATTCAGCCGACTTTTAGTCCCGTTTTTTATTTGCTGGTGTATAGAACTATGTATTCTATTCAGTCTCAACCAGTTGTCTTTCAAAATTATTCCTCTTATTTTCGATCTGTTGAGAGGCGGGTACGGTTGGGGTGCATACTTTGTCCCTGTCATAATCCAAAGCGTCTTGTTCGTTCCGCTCCTCTACCTTCTTGCATTACGCAATCCCCATCGAATGGTTATCATCGCCCTTTTTTTAACGCTTTTTTTCGATGTTATATCGATGATCATTGGATGGGATACCAGTATAACTTCGGTTCTCTATTTCCGGTATATGTTTGCTGGAGCTCTGGGCGTGTGGATTGTTACATCTACAAAAATCGATAAGCGGTGGCTTACCCTAGGGGGAGGCATAAGTCTTGTTTACATAACGCTCAGTTGTTATACGCCACTCTTATCCTCGATACCGGCTTATACCGGATATGATGGTATCCTTCAGGCACCTGCATTTATGTGGACAGTCTGTCCTTGCTCTCACAGGACTTACCTACATCCCAAAAAAAATTGATTTGTCATTCAACCGATACATAGGAGAACTAGGAAAGGCTTCATGGCACATCTTCCTTGTTCAAATCGTTTATTACTGGGTCCCGGCAGCCTTTGTATATGCATCTATTATCACCCCCTTTGATTTTGGCAGCGTGATCATTGGAAACCTGCTGGTAGTAATCCTGAATCTTGGCATTTGCCTGACTTTTGGTTATGCATGGTATTCACTTGGGAAAAGAATCAACCGGATTAAGCAAAAATAACTGTACAAACGGTTTTCCGGTCTTCTCCGACTAATCCTCTCACCGCTATTTTCAAAACAGTGATATCAGAAACGCTGTAGAATGTGATGGGTCGCAAAATGCGAGAATACCTATAATCCCGCCTCTCCTCCCGGCTTATAAGTATCTCATTTTTGCAATCCATGAGCCGATAAAAGAGTATCCCCGCCGATCTCGCGGTTTTACAAACACATATCAGAGTCCGGGAACGATTATACTACTACCCATGAGCACCACGGCACGGTATCCTGAGATCGACATTCTCCGGGGTATCGCCATCGTGATGATGATCATTTTTCATACGCTCTTTGATCTTGCCTTTTTCCGGATCCAGCCGATCGATGTCTCTGATGGATTCTGGCGATATTTTGCGTATGCGACGGCCTCGCTCTTCCTGCTCGTTGTGGGCGTATCGCTTGCGATCAGCCATGCACGTGCGGTTTCAAACCTTCACGGGCGGGCTCTTGTAAAAAAATTCGTGGTGCGGGGTGCCGGCATATTCTGCTGCGGGCTTCTGGTGACCGTGGCGACCTGGTGGTACCTGCAGGAAGGATTTGTCATCTTCGGTATTCTCCACCTGATCGGGGTCGCGGTCATGCTCTCGCCGCTCTTTTTCCGGTTCCGCACCTGGAACGCAGCGATCGGGATTGTTTTTATTGTTTTGGGATGGATCCTTGCGACCATCCCCGGCCCGATGGGGCTTCTGGTCTTTGGCGTCCACCCGTTCACCTTCTGGAGCGTCGATTATACACCGATATTCCCATGGATGGGCCTTGTGCTGATCGGGTTGGCAGCCGGGGAGTTTGCCTATCCCCGGGGAGTGCGAAAATGGACGTTCCCGAAACTCCCTGATCAGATAATCGCTCCACTGTCATTCCTGGGCAGGCATTCGCTTGTGATCTACCTTGTTCACCAGCCTGTAATCCTGCTGGTATTATATCTGGTGACGGGCGCACCGGTTCTCTAAAAATAAAGCCGGATCACCCGGGCCAGGGCCTGCCGGGGAACACGTGCAGGGTGAATTTTTAAAATCAACCCCTCAGTTTGATCTTTTTTTTATGTGAGGAAACCAAGGAAAGCGTCCTGTATTTTTCAGGATTGCAGGATATGCTGACGTTGATACAACCTTTTATAACCAACCATAGAAAAACTCCCAGTCTGAGACACAATCTCTCACATTATGCCGGGGGAAGGTGGTCCTGTGCCCCCTCCGGCGCACGCGAATCCGCACACGATAGCATCTGCACGTGGATGTGTGGTGTTCATCATGAATCTAAGACAACCCAATGCAAACGAGGCAACAGGTACTGTCAACCGGTCGCGGAGCGTTGTTCCGTGTTCCGGCATATGTACCCGGTGCATGGACGGATGTAAAGGCAGCTGTGAGATCTGGCTCTCGTCATTCAGGGGCCGGGAGGTCCTTTATCCCGGCCCCTTTGGCGGGATCACCGCAGGGGCTGACAAGAATTATCCTGTTGACTATTCCCATCTCAATATCCAGGGATATGCCGTTGGCGCAAAAGGGTTACCTGAAGATACTGATGCCAATTCGGATACCGCTGTTTTCACATCAGTCAATACCATCACGGAATACGGCCATGACAGGAAAGTAAAGATGCGCCTGCCAATCTTTACCGGGGCTCTCGGGTCTACGGAGATCGCACGGGCCAACTGGGAACACTTCGCGGTCGGTGCCGCAATTTCCGGCATTACGATTGTCTGCGGGGAGAATGTCTGCGGTGTTGACCCGGCGCTGAAACTTGATGCAACTGGCAAGGTGAGCGAATCCCCCGAGATGGACCGGCGGATTTCCACATACAGGAAATTCTATGATGGCTATGGCGAGATCCTCGTCCAGATGAATGTTGAAGACACGCGGCTCGGGGTTGCCGAGTATGTTGCCACGAAACACAACCTGGACACGATCGAACTCAAGTGGGGCCAGGGTGCAAAATGTATCGGTGGCGAGATCAAGGTCACCTCGCTCGAACAGGCCCTCGAACTCAAAAGACGGGGCTATATCGTGCTCCCCGATCCTGAGCTGAAGGAGAACCAGGACGCGTTTAAGGCCGGGGCGCTAAAAGAGTTTGAACGCCACTCACGCCTCGGCTTTATCACCAAAGAAAGTTTCCTCGAAGAGATTGACCGGCTCCGTGACATCGGGTTCCGGCGTTTCACGTTAAAGACCGGCGCATACTCCATGGTAGAGCTCGCGATGGCGCTGCGCTACTCATCCGAGGCAAAGATCGATCTCCTCACCATTGACGGCGCTCCCGGCGGGACCGGGATGAGTCCCTGGCCGATGATGAATGAGTGGGGCATCCCGACCTTCTACCTCCAGTCACTAACCTGCGATTTTGCCCGGAAACTGGAGAGGAAAGGCATGCGGGTTCCTGATCTCGCCATGGCCGGCGGGTTCTCGGATGAGCCGGGTGTTTTCAAGGCGCTTGCGATGGGCAGCCCGTACTTCCGGGCGGTATGCATGGGCAGGGGACTGATGATCCCCGGCATGGTGGGAAAGAACATCGGGAAATGGCTGGAGGCCGGTGACCTTCCAAAAACTGTCTCAAAGTATGGCAGCACTGTCAACGAGATCTTTGTATGCTACGAGGAACTCAAAGAAAAATACGGCTCCCGGATAAAGGAGATCCCGATGGGTGCCGTGGGCATCTATACCTATACACAGAAATTCAGGACAGGCCTCCAGCAGATCATGGCCGGCAGCCGCAACTTCCGGCTCTCCACCATCACCCGTGGCGACCTGATGGCGCTGACCGCCGAGGCCTCTGGCATCTCGGGCATCCCGTATGTCATGGAAGCCAGGTACGACGAGGCCATGGCCACGCTGCTGGATTGACCGCCAGAAAACACCTGCACTGCGGTAGAAGACAGGACCGGGAAAAATACCGGACCCCCGTTACCTGCCGGTCCCTTATTTTTTTGCTGGATCCCTGATGGTAAAAGTCCTGAGGATATCTAACGTAATCTTTCTTCCCAGCGTCGGCTGGAGAGACTCAATCCACAAAAAAAATCCCACACGGGACGGTGTCGGACGCTCGAACCGGAAGTGGCCCTCCTTTGTCTGCACCATCTTGAGGTACTCCTTTTTCTCCCGGGACCGGAGGTAGATGATCAGCTCGAAGCCGGGAAGATCGGTGGCAACGATCGCTTTTGAGAAATACTGGAAAAATTCGGCATATTCGATACGTTTACCCTTCACCACCAGCCCGTACTGGTCGCAGACACCCTTGATCGCATGTGGGTAGAGCGCACCGTAAAGAATCTTTTTTACGAGCGCTTCCGTGTCGGTCGCGGGCGCCAGATTTTTTCTGCCCCGGCCATGCGTGATCTCGGAAAAGATCCGGTTCCTGAACTCGTCATGGTATTTCCGGTAGTCGAGTGCGTGTTTGAGCGGGATGTCGGTAGCGCGAATCAATTTTGGATGGTTTTGAGGTTTTGTATACAGGATCCGGGGCCGGTAATGCTTGACGAGTCCCTTGATCTGCTCGCAGGAACTGGTGTGAATAACTGCATTATCCGGATCCTTTGCAAGCCTCTTTACAACAGAGTAGTTTGAGATGTCAAAGGAGGAGATGAGAAGGAACGAGACATGCTCCTGGCCATACAGGTATCCGAGCAACCGTTTCTTGAACGCAATTTCAATCTCAAATTCCTTTAAATCTGCAGGGGAGGTCACCACTTCACCGAATGCGATGTGATCCTGTGCGTCCACAAGGATAAGATCAAACTCCGCAAGATCCTGCCCGTTCCCCCGGAAGGTGATGTCCCCGTATTTCGAGTAAAAGATCCCGTTCTGTCCCAAATAGGCCTGTGGACCGGTATGCGGTGCATCAGCACCTTTACGCGCGAGGTATTTGATGCAGTCCGACTTCTGCGATATCTCTAGGAACATCTCGTACACGATCGCCTCGAACCAGCGCCCTTCGGCAGTCCGCATGGGCTCGATATCGGGAGAAAACAATTTTTTACGTTCGATTGTGTTCATGTGCCGCGTGGCGTTGAGTGCTATGGCTGCCGTCGGTTTAAAATTTTTAAAATTGGAATTCAGCCATGGGATCATGATTGCGTATTTTAGTTTTTCAGCGGCAGGGTAAATAACAATCTGCATGGGACGCTCCGTTTATCATGGACTGCCGACAGTTGAAATAAGTATATATATGAAAGAAGAAGATTTCCACCATAACCTCTGGTTTGCCTGAACCGGGAGGTTCATTTTGGGAGGGGGGTAAAAATCGATGACAAATGATGGCATGAATGCCGAAAAGAAATCACTGCCGCGGTATGCCATGCCGGATGGATCCGAATCGGAATACGAGGCGATTCTCGAACAGATCCAGTACCAGCGTAAATCGATGATCGGTTCAGCGTTCTTTTATATCCATACCAGGGCGGCAGAAGAATTCTGCCTGTGCAGGATCATTCCCGGCGGCGGGAAGATATTTTTCCATGAGATTGTCGATCACCGGAAGTACGGGATATCTGATGAGGATATGCAGGATGCGGTAAAATACGACACCGGCATCTTTTCCCTGCCGGGGCATATTCACATCTCACCGCACATCGAAAAAAAACTCCGTGCGCTTCTGGACGCGGAATAAAAAAATCCGGCCTGTAATTTTTGGCCGGAAAAGAGATGTGGCTGGTTGAAACGTTTTTTAAACAGGAGCGGGGGTGGAGGGTCCCGCTGTCCTGAATTGTAGATTGCTGCATCTGTTGGACGGTAGAGTTGCGGTTGGCTGTTTTTATGACTCCACATCACCGGTCCTGATCCGTATGGATTTCTCAACCGGCAGGATGAAGATCTTTCCATCCCCGATCTTTCCGGTCCGTGCGGCCCCGGTCAGGGTCGTGAGCAGATCATCGACATCCTTGTCATGAACGACAATCTCAAGTTTGATTTTGGGCAGGAGGTCGACGACCATCTTGCCGCCGCGGTACTCAAGGGAGATTCCCTTCTGTGCGCCCCGGCCTTTGACTTCGCTGATTGTCATGCCGATATAACCTTTGTCTTCAAGAGCTTTTTTCACGAACTCAAATCGTTCAGGTTTGATGACTGCAATTATCATTTTCATGGTAATCACCCGGATTATCCTGAAGCCCGCTCCCCGTGCTGGGAGATATCGAGCCCTACATATTCCTCTTCCTCGGTCACGCGCAGCCCGATGGTTTTGTCGACGATGATGGCCAGGATATACGTGACCACAAACGCGTAGATGACTGCCGATCCTGCCCCGACAATCTGGGCGATGAACTGGTGGACGTTGCCCTCGATCAGACCCGAGGCGCCGTTGACGGCTGCGGATGCAAATATACCGGTGGCAAGCGCACCCCACAGCCCGCCCATCCCGTGGACTGCCCATGCATCGAGGCTCTCATCGATCCCTCTGCCCTGCCTCCAGAGCATGATACCGTAGCACATGACACCGGCGACTGCACCGATCGCGATCGCAGCCATCGGGGTTACGTACCCGGCCGCCGGCGTAATGGCGACAAGCCCGGCGACTGCCCCGCTGATAAACCCAAGTGAGTCTGGCTTGCCCCCGTGTGCCCATGAGACAAGGAGCCATGCCATTGCTGCCACTGCTGTGGCAGTGTTCGTTGTGACAAACGCGTTGACTGCAAGGCCGTTTGCTGCGACAGCGCTTCCCGCGTTGAACCCGAACCAGCCGAACCAGAGGAGCACGGCACCAAGGATCGACCACGGGATATTGGCCGGTTCCATCGCGTACTTGCCATACCCGACACGTTTACCGATCACAATCGCCAGCGCCAGGGCTGCAAACCCTGAACTGATGTGAACGACCGTTCCGCCCGCAAAATCGATCGAGCCGAACTGTGCAGTCCAGCCGCCACCCCATACCCAGTGGGCAAGCGGGTCGTAGACGATCGTGGTCCAGAGCAGTGCAAAGACAAGGTATGCACTGAACTTGATGCGCTCGGCAAAACCGGACGTGACAATTGCCATCGTGACCGTTGCAAACACGAGCTGGAACACCATGTACAACATGCCAGGAATGATTGTGCTGTACGGGCCGGGGGCATTCATACTCACGCCGTTTAAGCCCAGATTACTTAAGTTGCCGATAAACCCGCCGACATCCGGGCCGAATGCCAGACTGTACCCGATCAGCACCCACTGGATGCTTACGAGCGCAAAGGCCACAAATGACAGCGTGATCATGTCAATGAAGTTTTTCTTCCGTACAAGACCACCATAGAAGAACCCGACTCCCGGCGTCATGATCATGACGAGCGCCGTTGAGGCGAGAACCCATGCAATAGCACCAGAATCCATAACCATTCAATTCACCTGATATAATCAATGCTGTTTTTCTGCGCTGACCCGTATAATGCGTTGGATATACAGGCAGGCACTGGATCACCCCTGCAGAACCGTAATGCACACAAAAGCCAGGAGGCGATTCCGGATAGAAAGTCCGGCTCCCCGTTTGTATGCTGGCATTTTTGCATCATGGGCATCATGGTCCTGAAGCGATCCATGGTTCATTGGAATTGTAGGAAGGAAATTCAATTCCTATGTTTATAAATATTGTGATTTTATCATCGCTTCGTCCAGGATGCAGGAAGAGAAAGTTTATCAATAATCTGGAAGGAAAACGCAGACAGAAAACAGGATTTCCTATGACACCGAGACGGTCCTGCAAAGGTGACGATCAAACAATTCCGGTTAAAAATGATAAAAATAGTGATGACAGGCAGGTAATCTATGCCCGCTCACCGTGCTGGCAGATATCGAGCCCCACATACTCCTCATCCGGAGTGACCCGCATGCCCATGATGCGATCGATAATAATCGCGACCACATATGTCATGATAAACGCATAGATCACGGCCGCAAACGCACCCAGCGCATTTATCAGGAACTGGTGGACATTTCCTTCAAAGAAACCGGAGAACCCGCCGACTGCAGCTGCTGCAAACAGGCCGGTCGCAAGCGTACCCCACACCCCGCCCATGCCGTGGATCGCCCATGCATCCAGGCTCTCATCGAGCCGCCTGTGGATCCGCAGGAGCATCATCGCAAAGCAGAGCACACCGGCAACCGCACCGATGAGGACGGCTACAAGGGGGCTGACAAAGCCGGCTGCGGGGGTAATTGCTACCATCCCTGCGATAGCCCCGCTCACCATCCCGAGTGAGCTGGGTTTGCCATGGTACCAGCTCGCACACATCCATGCAAGCGCACCGGCTGCCGCAGCGCTGTTCGTGTTTACAAATGCCGTGACTGCGCTTGCATTCACCGCAAGGGCACTACCGGCATTAAACCCGAACCACCCGAACCAGAGCAGGGCCGCACCCAGAAGTGCGATCGGGATGTTATGGGGCTCAAGCGAATATTCGCCAAAACCGGCCCGTTTCCCTATCACGAGTGCCAGCGCCAGTGCAGCAAATCCAGATGCGATCTCGACGACCGTCCCGCCGGCAAAATCGATCAGGCCCATCTGCTGCGCCCAACCGCCACCCCATGCCCAGTGAGCGAGCGGGCAGTATACAACCGTCAGCCAGATGAGTGCAAACGCGATAAACGACGTCAGCTTTACCCTCTCGGCGACGGCAGAGGTCACGATAGTAAGCGTGACTGAGGCAAAGAAGAGCTGGAAGGCCATGTAGACCAGCGGGGGGTATGCCGCAGTACCTGCACTGGCACTTACCCCTGCAAGCCCCAGGGTACTGGAGGCTGCCGATAAATCCCCCGATATCAGATCCAAAGGCAAGCGAGTACCCGACCAGGATCCACTGGATGCTCGTGAGGGCGAGCACCAAGAATGAGAGGGCAATCATCGAGATAAAATTCTTCTTTCGTACAAGTCCGCCATAGAAAAACCCAACGCCCGGGGTCATCAGCATGACAAGCAGTGCCGAGACCATGAGCCAGGTTGTAACACCGGTATCCAGAGCCATAATTATCTCCTGTAACTTAAATGTGGGCGGCCATTGTGGGACCAAAAAATGGGTTTATGTATGGGCTAAAGAGCATGCATACACCGGTGTTAAACAGGACGCCAGTACAACACGCGGCAAGCTCGTTTCGGCCGCCATCTCCCCGTATTTTTCACTGATCCACTATTGGCCGATGGGCAGTTACCGGATAAAAAGTCCAGCCTGTCCCGACATGCGGGAAAATTTTTTTGGATGGGTATTTTCAGATTAGTAGGTCGCGAGGTACCGGTCCAGTTCCCACGGGTGAACCGTGAGACGGAATGCATCGGTCTCTGCTTCTGCAATAGTAGATAAGGTTTCGAGGATGTGCGGGCCGAGCGCGTCGCAGAGTACCTGGTCTTTTACCAGGTACTGCTGGGATTCGGCAAGGCTGCCGGGCAGCATATCGATCTTCATCTTCTTGCGCTCTTTTGCGCTCAGGTGGTAGATGTTGGCATTGGTTGCATCGGGCGGCATGATCTTGTTTTTCACACCGTCAAGACCTGCGGCAAGCATGCAGGCAAACGTAAGATACGGGTTGCACATCGGGTCAGGGCTGCGGAATTCGGCACGGGTGCTGTTCCCGCGGGCGGCCGGTACCCGGATCAGGGCAGACCGGTTCGTGGTGCTCCACGAGATGTAGCAGGGAGCCTCGTAACCGGGAACAAGACGCCTGTAGGAGTTAATCGTCGGGTTTGCGACCCGGGTGATTGCCTTTGCGTGCTTTAAGAGACCACCGATGTAGTAGAGCGCGGTGTCGGAAAGGCCATCCTTTGCATTTGCATCATAGAACGCATTCTTGCCGTTCTTTGCAAGCGACCCGTGGGTGTGCATGCCGCTCCCGTTGATGCCGGCGAGAGGCTTTGCCATGAAGGATGCGTGCAGGCCGTACTTGAGTGCAATGGCCTTTGTCGCAAACTTAAAGGTCATGACCCTGTCTGCGGTCGTGACTGCATCCGCATACTTGAAATCGATCTCGTGCTGGCTTGCAGCAACTTCATGGTGGGACATCTCGATCTCAAAGCCCATGCTCGTAAGCGAGAGCACAATCTCACGGCGCACGTCTTCTGCCTTGTCCTGGGGTGCCAGATCGAAATAACAGCCCTGGTCCACGAACTGCGTGGTCGGTTTGCCGTCAACCATGTTGAACAGGAAAAATTCGAGCTCGGGGCCGGTGTTGAAGGTATATCCCATCTTTGCTGCTTCGGCCATGACCTTCTTTAACACGTACCGGGGGTCGCCCTCAAAGGGCTTGTTCCCGTAGGTGTACACATCGCTCATGAACCGGGCAACCTTTCCTTCCTGGGGCCGCCAGGGCAGGATCGCGTACGATGTCGGGTCTGCCTTCAAGAGCATATCCGACTCTTCGATCCGGGTAAACCCTTCAATGGAAGATCCATCGAACCAGGTACCTTCGGTCAAGGATTTCTCGGCCTGGGCAGCCGGGATCGCGGCATTCTTTGGCATGCCGGGCACATCGGTAAACTGGAGCCGGATAAATTTTACATTATCGGCCTCAATTTTCTTGAGCAACTTGGATACGTCCGCTGACATAATGGAATTAAGTTTCCAACCAATTACATTTATATTTTCTGAACTAACTCTTGTGAGGAGAATGCTTACATTCAATTCGGAGAACGCTTTAGTACTATACGTTTCAATTTCCCGCTGGCTAAAGAGCCGGCCGGGACCTGACAACAAATCCTGAATCAGACCTCCCGATTGTGATAAAAAATGTGCGGAATTATTGGTGTCATTGACAAACGCCGCCAGTGTATGGACGGCAGCAGTATACGCAATTCTCTTGCGATGATGGACGAGCGGGGAAACGGCGAGGGTGCCGGGTATGCAGCGTACGGCATTTACCCGGAATTTGCGGACGCATACGCCCTCCATGTTTTCTTTGACAATGTCAAAGAGAACAAGCCGGCCCTTGTGCAGGAACTCGAGTCAAAGGGAACAATCGTCCATGACGAGGAGATCCCTACCTTCGAGGCAGGAATAAAAAAAGTCCACACACCCTGGCGTTTTTTTTTCACACCGGATACCAGTAATACCCAGAAACCCGGCACAACCGCTGATGATATCGTCACCGATATTGTCATGGGGGTAAATACCGCACACAGGGGCAGCCTGATCTTCTCCTCGGGAAAGAATATGGGAGTGTTCAAGGCATCGGGATGGCCCGAACAGGTTGCCGACCTGTACCGGATCCAGGACTACCGGGGATACCTCTGGCTTGCCCACAACCGCTACCCCACGAACACAGCCGGCTGGTGGGGCGGGGCGCATCCCTTCAACCTCCTTGACTGGAGCGTCGTCCACAACGGGGAGATCACCTCGTACGGGACGAACCGGCGCTACATCGAGAGTTACGGGTACGAGTGCACGATGTACACCGACACCGAAGTCGTCGCATACCTTATCGACCTGCTGGTCAGAAAACACGGACTTTCCGAGAAACTGGCGGTGCGTGCCCTTGCCCCGCCATTCTGGGACGAGATCGACGCGATGCCCGAAAAAGAGCAGGAACTCAACCGGGCGCTCCGGCTTACGTACGGCCCGGCGCTCATGAACGGCCCGTTTGCCATCTGTGTCGCAACCTCCGATTCACTCATGGGATTCACCGACCGGATCAAACTGCGCCCGCTTGTGACCGGCGAACACAAGGACCGGCTCTATATCTCCAGCGAAGAAGCAGCGATCCGGCGCATCGAGCCGGCAATCGAGGATGTCCGCATGCCAAAAGCCGGCGAGCCGGTGATCGGGAGGGTCATCGCATGAGCATCGGCAGTATCCCCCTCAGGTTCAAGGTGGAACTCGACACCGAGCGGTGTATGAACTGCGGCCGCTGTATCGAGAACTGCTCTTACGGCGTGTTCAGGAGAGAGGGGGACAAGATCGTTGTCAACTCGCGGAACTGCGTGGCCTGCCACCGCTGCCTTGCCTTCTGCCCCCGCGACGCGATCGACATCTACGAGAAGCCCACGGATTACCGGAGCCACCCGGTCTGGACCCGCGAGATCCGCGAGGCGGTCTTTAATCAGGCAAAGACCGGCAAGATCATCGTTGCCGGGATGGGTAACGTCCTTCCCTACCCGATGATCTTCGACCGGCTTGTCCTTGACGCCTGCCAGGTCACGAACCCCTCGATCGACCCGCTCCGCGAGCCCATGGAGCTGCGGACGTACATCGGGAAAAAGCCCGCGGCACTTTCGGTAAAAGAGCATAAGAACGGCGACACGGATCTCCTGACCAAGCTCGCTCCGAACCTGAAGATCGAGACGCCGATCATGATCGGCCATATGAGTTACGGCGCGATCAGCCTCAACGCCCAGACAGCCCTTGCAAAGGCCGTCACGAAGATGGGGACCTTCATGGGTACCGGGGAAGGCGGGCTCCACGAGTCGCTCTACCCGTACCAGAGCCACATCATCGTGCAGGTCGCCTCCGGCCGGTTCGGGGTCGACATCAACTACCTTGAACGCGGGGCGGCAATCGAGATCAAGATCGGGCAGGGGGCAAAGCCCGGTATCGGCGGGCACCTGCCGGGCGAGAAAGTCTGCGCAGA
Organism: uncultured Methanoregulaceae archaeon; assembly: GCA_963805035.1. Classification (GTDB taxonomy): domain Archaea; phylum Halobacteriota; class Methanomicrobia; order Methanomicrobiales; family Methanospirillaceae; genus Methanoregula. The sequence continues at coordinate 207,641 of CAWDSU010000005.1, forward strand.
TGTTTCCTGCACCCGGATGATCCCCGAGGGGAGCGACGCGATCAGCCCGGCACCGCACCACGATATCTACAGTATCGAGGATCTCAAGCAACTCGTGCACAGCCTCAAGGAAGCGACCGAGTGGAAGAAACCGGTCTTTGTGAAGATCGCAGCGGTGCACAACTCGGCTGCGATCGCGGCCGGCATCGCACGCTCGGGTGCCGATGCCGTGGTCATTGACGGGTTCCGCGGCGGGACGGGGGCGGCCCCCCGGGTCTTCCGCGACCACGTGGGCATACCGGTCGAGGCGGCAGTCGCAAGCGTCGATGAAAAACTCCGCAAACAGGGGATCAGGAACGAGGTTTCGATTATCGCGAGCGGCGGGATCCGACAGAGCGCCGATATCGCGAAGATCATCTGCCTCGGTGCCGACGCAGTCTACATCGGGACCTCGGCACTCGTTGCCATGGGCTGCCGGGTCTGCGGTACCTGCAACCGTGGCACCTGCGCATGGGGGATTGCAACCCAGAGACCGGAACTCACAAAACGGCTTGACCCGGAGACAAACGCGGTGCAGGTCGCAAACCTCATCCATGCGTGGACCGACGAGATCGCGGAACTGATGGGCGCGGCCGGTATCAACAGCATCGAGAGCCTGCGGGGCAACCGGGACCGCTCCGGGGCTACATGCTGGACGAAGGCCTGCTCAAAGTGCTGGACGTAAAGACCGTGGGGGCGTGAGACCGATGGCAGCACTTCGCATCGATGCACAAGACCTGCACTACACCCCCCTTAACCAGCAGATCAGGAAAGCCATCTGTGACGGCACAAAAGAGATCGTGATCGACAACGTGCTCGGCCAGCGGTTCATCGGCGACGGGCTCCGGGGCGATGACGTGACGATCACGGTAAACGGCGTCCCGGGCGGCGACCTCGCGATGTTCATGAGCGGCCCGACCGTTATTGTCCACGGGAACGCGGACCATGCACCGGGCAACACGATGAACCAGGGAAAAGTGATCATCCACGGGAGCGCCGGGGATGCGACCGCCCATTCCATGCGGGGCGGCCGGGTCTATGTCCGGGACGATATCGGGTACCGGGGCGGCATCCACATGAAACAGTACATGGAAAAGCGCCCGATCCTTGTTGTCGGCGGTTCCGCCCGTGCGTTCCTCGGCGAGTACATGGCAGGAGGTCTCCTGATTGTCCTTGGCATGAACGGGAAGGTGCCGGTCGCTGAGCGCGGTGTCGGGAGCGGCATCCATGGCGGCGAGATCTTTGTCCGCGGAAAGGTTGAGGATAAATACCTCGGGGTCGGCGCAAAGCAGCTGCCGGCGACTGTCGAGCAGATGGCGATGATACACCCCATCATAGAGGATTTTGCAAAATCGTTCGGGATCGATCCGGCCCCGCTTCTCTCGGCAGGATACTCGCGTATCGCAGCAGCGAGTGCACGGCCATTTGGAAACAAGTATACACCGGAGTGATGGCGATGGCAGAAAAGAGTTATCTCGATTTGAAAAGCGAGGTCTGGGACACCAAGAAATGCTCGGGATGCGGCGCGTGTGTCGCAGTCTGCCCGGCCGACGCCCTCTCCTTTGCTGAAGGGGAAATGATCGTAAGCCCGAAAAGCAACGGCTACTGCAAGCAGGCAACCGACAACGTCCCCTGCGGTGCGTGTTACGCGGTTTGTCCCCGGACCGGCGACCAGCCGAAAGAGACGCTCGGCACATTCCTCGAACTGCTCTCTGCAAAAGCGGCCTTTGAGATCCCGCACCGGCAGAGCGGCGGGGCTGTCACGGCAATTCTCGCAAATGCCCTTGACGAGGGCCTGATCGATGCCGTGGTCACCGTGACCGAAGATCCCTGGACGCTCAGGCCATCTTCAGCGGTCATAACAAAATCCGACGTCCTCATACGGGAAGCCGGCAGCCGGTACAGCTGGTGGGTGCCGCTCCTTGCAGCGCTCAAAGAGGCCGCAATCACGCGCAAGTACACGAAGATCGCCGTGATTGGTGTCCCCTGCGCCGTGCAGGCCGCAGCCCGGATCCGGGCAAGCGAGAACGATCTCCTCCGCCCGTACGCGAAATCGATCCGGCTTGTAATCGGGCTCTTCTGCACGGAGACCTTCGACTACGCAGCGCTCGTTCACGGCAAACTGGAAACAAAGTACAAGCTCGCACCGCACGAGATAAAAAAACTGGACGTGAAAGGCAAGCTCGATATCTTGAAACAGGACAACACGCACCTTTCCGTGCCTCTTGTTGATCTCGAGGACACGATCCGGCCGGGCTGCCGCATCTGCACGGACTTCTCATCGCTCTGTGCCGATCTCTCGGCCGGCGCAGTCGGGAGCCCTGCAGGGTTTACGACACTTGTCATCCGGAACGAGACCGGTAAAGGGTTCGTGGAGAGCGCCATCCGCAACCACAAACTGGTAACGGAAAAAAGTGTTGATGCCGCCGCGATCGAGAAACTTGCAGTATCGAAGATTAAGAAAAATTCCCACTGAAATTTTTTCATTTCGGCTCGTGCATACCATGTCGTGCCGAACACCACACTTGTTTTCGTTTTTTTTTAGAATTGATTTTGGGACCCTGAAAAACGTGAACTAATTGAGTTCACACTGGAACCAGGACACCTGATTAACCTGTGTGAGGGTTCCCCGCCATGAAGGCCCCCAGGGGCAGGGAGTTTTTGTTGTGTTGATTTTTCATTCTGATTCCGGTTTTTGATCCGCCGCGGGGGCGTCCCTTCGGGGGCGGCGGCACTCATCGTTCATCAGATTGAGATACCGATATCTCATTATATCCGGATGACTTTTAGGAGATTATCAAAAAATTCTCCGGTCAAAGTGCCGGTTATCATTTATTGAGATCCAAGAATTTCTCCAAAGTCGTTTTAAGTGCGGCCTTCCTCATTGTATATTACCAAAAATTTCCCGGTACGACACGCGTAAGCACAGCCTTTTTCGCGATCCGGGACAAGAGTAAATACCATGAAAATGATCAAGGCAATGATACGGCCCGAGAAGTTCGAGGACATCAAGGGAGCACTGGATGCAGCAGGATTCGGATCGATGACGATATTCGATGTCGAGGGACGGGGAGTCCAGAAGGGTATCAAGCAGCAGTACCGCGGCGCCGAGTATATTGTCGACCTGATCCCCAAGCGCGAACTGGAGATCGTCGTTGCCGATGATGTGGCGGAGACGGTAATCGAGATTATTAGGAAGGCTGCTTATACTGGCAAGATCGGCGACGGCCAGATCTTTGTCCTCCCGGTCGAGGATTCTATCCGGGTCAGGACCGGGGAACGAGGCTCGAAAGGGATCTGAAAACCGGTGCCCGGTATCGTACTGGGACATGATCCAATCCGGGCTCAATTCGGGCCCCGATTACTCCTTGACCCCCCGAAAAGGAGCCCGTATCGGGCTCCGTTTAAAAATAACCTCAAATAGGGCTTATTTGCGGAAACGGACGAAATAAAACAGACCCGATAATGCGGTTCTTTTGGCAGATCTCATGTGAAATTGCCACTTGGACGATCCGGAAAATGACCGCCGCCAGAACGCGAATATGGCCTGCTAATAGCCATTATATGGGGCCCAATTCGGGCTTATTTTTGAAAATAGAGATTTTTAAACGGCTGAATTTTTGAGGAATGGTATTAGACGGTTTTACGAGCGTTTTTGCACCGCTTCAAACTGCCGTATTACTTCCTGTATCTCCGCTGCCGCGTTTTTTAACTGAAAAAGACGTTCCGCACTTTCCGCTTCGCAGTTTTTCCGCCGGGCGAGTGCAAACCGGATCGCGCCGTGGGTTGCTTCGATGGTCAGGCTAAGATTCGTATCAAGATCGGCGCCAAACTTCCTGAATGCCGTGTCAATGTTCTGCAGTGTCTCCCACCGGAGGTTCTCAAGATTACGCATCACCAGCGTATCGATCTGCTTTTTTGTCCGGTTCCGTGCCTGGCTCCCGCGCAGCGATCGGGGCAGGAGCCGGCTGATGACGAGAGCGGGGAGCGGGGAACATGAACTGTCCCAGTCATGTTCAACCCAGTATGGTTTCCTGACCGGATCATAGGCCCGTTCACCCTGCGGCGCACGGTACGGGATCTCGAAGAGTTCCGCCGCCGCTGTCCGGATGGATTCTATGAGATCATCGGCACGCTCTTCGTGGTCCTTCAGCCGTGAGGCAACCTCGCCATCCATCACGAACGTGATCCGGCCGAGCTCACGTTCGAACCATGCAGGGATCGCATCTCCCACTGCCAGCTGTGCTGCATCCTCCGGATCCTGTGGTGATGCGGCTATGGCCGATTCGGCAATATCCGTAAGCCGCTTGCGGAGAGGATCCCGGAGACTCTCAATGTGTGCTTCCAGCTGTGCATGCACCCGTTTCTGGTCACCGGTGAGAATGTCCTGTGCATGAATCCGCTGCTCCTTTGCTTCTGCGATCTTTTTGTCGAACAAGGAAAGTCTGGACTCAATCTCAGCGAGTGGCAGTTCAAGTGCCTTCATCTCCAGTCCGATCTGGAGCTGGACATCATGGAAGACATCGAGCGCTTTTCTCCCGATGGCGTCCCGCAGCACCCGGTTTTTTTCCCGGGCAAGGAAGGCAATCAGGTGATCGAACACTTCGGCAAGACCGCTCTCCTCCCATTGCAGTGTATCGTCGGATTCTTTTGCCTGCAGTCCCTTCCGTGCGGAAACGGCAAAGATCCGGGTAGCGGGATCAATACCGGCATCGAGTATTAGAACGGTGCGATAGAACCCGAGCGCCAGCTCCCGCTCCGTGTCGGTCAGGTAGTCCACCTTGTTGAGCACGAAGAATAATTGTCCGATCCTGCTCCTGATCTCCTTAAGAAATGCAACTTCAACTTCTGTGATCGGTGGGTCCGCCGATATGACAAAGAGAGCCGCATCGCACTGCGGAAGGAAATCCATTGTTGCCTGCGTATTATGCCGGTAGGTCGAGCCGATGCCGGGCGTGTCGATGAGGATGACATCGCGAAGGATTGCGGCAGGGTGGGAAATCTCGACCTGGAGCACACCTTTTACGTTTTTCGGGTTTTCATCTTCGGAGACAAATCCCCGCAGCTGTTTGTTGAGCCACGGTGCCGGTTCCCCGCTGAGCACGGTACCGGGGCGGCCGTCATTGTACCGTACCCGTATCTGTCTCTGGATCCCATACCGGATGAACGTGGGGATCACCGTGAGCGGGACAACCGAACTTGGCAGCACATCCTCACCAAGCAGCGCGTTAATGAGCGTACTCTTGCCCCGTTTCACCTGCCCGAGCACGGCAAGATGAAACCGTCCCTCGAGGAGTCGTTGCTCCAGTGCAGCAAGCTGCCCTGCATATAAAGAATACCCGGGGCCCATCGCGGTGATGAACTTCTGTCCTGCTGACAGGATCCCGTCAAGATTTCCCGGAACGGGAACATCATGTGCGTCTGCCGGCAAAAGAATACCTGCCGGACCTGATCTGTCGTCCAGAATTACTCCTCCTTGCAATGACAGGGCCGGAAGTTGTCCGTGAGAATGCAGGACGGGAACCGGCGTGTAGGAGTTATCAGCACAAAAGGCGGTTTATTACCGGTGAACTCCATCACCGTTATGAGAGAAAAATCTGCAGTGGCAGGTAATTAATCCTTTGCCGGGTCCGGCGCGTGCAACAAAAGAAAACTATTTGTGGCAACAACCGTGATCACTGATCTGTCAGTGGCGATGAAGTCCGCCATAACCGCCAAAAAGGGCTGATGACTTCTGTTTTCTGCGGGGATGAACATCTGCCGCACCAGCCGGGTCAGGCTGATGATTTCTATCGCAAAGATACCAGAGTACCAGTCCGCACTTCCCGTGATGGTATGAATATATACTCAAAACCGGGATTACTGATTGCCGAACCGGACGCGAAAGATACAGGAATGGGACGAGAACAAAAAAGCAATATGCCGGATGTGAAACAGGATGGACTCATCGATAAAAACAATTCATGCACGGGAGATCCTTGATTCCCGGGGCAACCCGACCGTTGAAGTGGATATCGTGCTTGAAAACGACACGCGGGCGCGGGCGGCGGTCCCGTCCGGAGCCTCTACCGGGAAACACGAAGCAATCGAGCTCCGCGACCATGATAAAAAAAGGTTTGGCGGGAGAGGTGTCCTTACGGCTGTCGCCAACGTGAACACGATCATCGCCCCCGCCCTTTCAGGCATGAATGCCGGGGACCAGGAACAGATCGACCACACGATGATCACTCTCGACGGCACGCCCAACAAGGCCCGGCTCGGCGCGAATGCGATCCTCGGGGTCTCGATGGCAGCAGCCCGGGCCGTCGCACTATCACGGGATATCCCGCTCTACGAATACCTAGGCAGCGATCACCGGTATCTTCTCCCGGTGCCGATGATGAACGTGCTCAACGGGGGGGTGCACGCCCAGTGGCAGGGCGCGGATTTCCAGGAGTACATGATCGTCCCGTGTGGCGCCCCCGATTTCCATACCGCACTGCAATGGGGTGCGGAGACGTACCACGCGTTACAGGATCTCTTAAAAAAGAAAAAGTACCCGACCGCGGTCGGTGACGAGGGCGGGTTTGCGCCGAAGGTCGCATCGAACGAGGAGCCGCTCGAACTCATCACCCTCGCTATCAGGCAAGCAGGGTACCGGCCCGGTACGGATATCGGGATCTCACTCGACCCCGCATCGAGCGGGTTCTGCCATGCCGGGAAGTACGAACTGAAGCACGAGGGAAAGACTCTGGCACCGGAAGAGCTGGTCAGGTATTACACAAGACTCGTGGATACTTACCCGATCCTGTCTATCGAGGACGGGCTTGCCGAGGATGACTGGACGGGCTGGAAACTGCTCACAAAAGAACTGGGAACGCGGATCGAACTGATCGGCGATGACATCTTCGTTACTTCCCCCGAACTTGTAAAGCGGGGGATTGAAGCCGGGGTTGCGAACTCTGTCCTGATCAAACTTAACCAGATCGGGACCGTGACTGAGACACGTTCGACCATCGATCTCGCACGGGGCGCCGGCTGGGGCATCAACGTCTCCCACCGGAGCGGGGAGACGGTCGATTCTTTTATCGCTGACTTCACGGTCGCAACCAGTGCCGGCAAGCTCAAAACCGGCGCTCCCTGCCGGGGCGAACGGGTCGAGAAGTACAATCGAGCTCCTGCGGATAGAGGAAGAACTTGGCGGCAGGGCAGCCTATGCCGGCCGGAAAGCGTTCGTGAGGTGACTGGTTCTTCCCATGGCGCCCGGTTCCGACCCATCAAATGAATTTCTCGCAAAGCACCTCCGGGTCACCTGCCAGCACATCGACAGGCTTCTTGGCGAGATCGAAGGTGTCCTCAACGAGTCATCATCCCGGACCGCATTTCCGGAGTACGTCATGGACATTACCCCGGCGCAGCAGAAAACGATCGAGGATTATATCGCACGCATCCGTACCCGTCTCCTCCAAGTGATGGAAGGACAGGGGATGAGCGGCAAACCGCCGAACATCCTTGTATCGCGGGCTGTTCATAGCAGGTTGTATACTATCGATGTTGCAGCCGAAGAACTCAAACCACAATACATGATGGGGTTTGGCGGTATCCCCGACTCCACCGCGACAGAACTCAATGGCATTGCAGGGGAGTTGCAGGCGCTTGTCTCACGTCTCGGCCAGTACCTCGAGAGAGGAGCCGGGCAGGATTTCCAGGATCGGTTGCAACGGCTGGAAGAGGCCGGTAATGACCTCGCCCTCCTCTCCCGGATCGAACAGGTAGTCGCGAAACGGGGACTGGTGGAATTCCGGGGGTCGATCGACTCGATCCTCGACCGCGCCGAGGACCGGAGTTTTGAGATCGCGGTCTTCGGGCGTGTCAGCTCCGGCAAGTCATCGCTCCTCAATGCCGTCATCGGTACTGACGTCCTGCCTGTAGGTGTGACCCCGGTTACGGCTGTCCCCACGCGTATCATCCACGGGGAAGACTCATCACTCACGGTTGCGTTTGCCGATGCACCGGCAAAAACGTTCGAAGTCCGACAGCTCGGGGAGTTCGCTACCGAACAGCACAACCCCAATAACATAAAGCATGTGACACGCGTCACCATAACTATCCCGGTATCACGCCTCTCTGAAGGGGTTTCCTTTGTTGATACGCCGGGCCTTGGTTCCCTTGCAACCGGAGGCGCTGCCGAGACCCTTGCGTACCTGCCCCGGTGCGATCTCGGGGTGGTCCTGATCGATGCGGGATCCACGCTGACCGAAGAAGACGTGCGGACCATCCGTGCATTACAGGAAGTCTGCCATTCCCGCACATATCCTGCTCAGTAAAGCGGACCTCCTCGACCGGCCTGACTGCGAAAAGACCATCGGGTACATCCGGCAGCACATAGTCTCAGAGACCGGCCTTGACCTGCCTGTCCACCCGGTCAGTGTCCACGCCTCGCACCGGAAGCTGCTCGACCGGTGGTTTGAGGAGGAGATCCTCCCGGTCATGAGCCACGCGCAGGATCTCCGGGCCGCGTCGTTACAGAGAAAGATTGGTGCGTTGCGGGAATCTCTTGTGTATTCCCTGCAGAACCAGATCCGAAGGAGCCGGCACACACCTGCGGGAAATGCAGAAACCGCCCGGGATGTCGAGATCCGTTTGCGAAGGGCGACCGGTCTTATCGTCGAGACCAGCAAATCCTGCAGGGAAAAGGCCGAAGCGATGAACAGGAAAGTTCTTGAAACCTGGATCGCAACTGTTTCAGGCACCACAAACAACGGGCCGGGGGGCACTGACAGAAAAATTTCCGTTGAAGATGCGGCGATCCGCGCCGCTATTCTCCAGACCGTGCAGGCAGGGGTAAATGATATCCAGGACCAGGTCGAAACCCTTGCCACCAGCCTGCAGGACGAGCTTGTAAAAAGCGCTTCAGACCTCGCCATTGCCGATGTGCCCGGCGATAATGAATTCCGCTCACTGGTCCGGGATATGCCGTCTTTTGATCCCGGAAAGATCCATGTCACGGTGCCCATATACAGATTCATCGCATTGCTCGGGAACCGGTTTGGAAAAAAACTGCTGGCCCGGAAGATACGCCGGCAGTTCGCAAATTCTTCCGGACCGGTCTTTGCCAGTTATTTCAGGATCCTCAAGGAATGGTCAAGCCAGGTGACGTACCAGATGGACCGGAAATTCGAGGACTACGCCGAGCGCTACCGGGCACAGGCAGAGCAGTCGCCGCAGGGACAGGAACTGACGGCAGATGAGATGCATGCCATTGAGGAGGATCTGAAAGTACTCGGGGATACTTCTTAAAATCATCGACCCTTCGGGCTCAGCCATTGCCGGACTGCCCCTCTTGGAGGTATGGAAAAGGTATCACCGTCATGGATCCCGGAGAGAAGTGCTTTTTTTCACACATCCACCGGAATTTCTGTATGCTTGTGCGAGCGCCTGCTGGCTCTCACTGAGCAGCCCGGCAAAACCGCTCCCCAGCCCACCGTATTCGATGTCCCGTATAACTGCATGGACAAAAATCTGATAATAGAGGTACTGATCGTTAAACACCGGATCGTCAATCCCGATAAGCCGGTTCAGCATGAGGACAGGTTCATAGGTTTCCCGTATTTTTTCGGGAGAATCGTACCGGCAGATATGGGTAAAAAACGTGTGGGACTGTATGACCATCTGCCGGATTATGCCGGGAAGCGGATCGGGCAGTCCATCAAAATTTCCGGTAAACAGCGGGCAGAACCATGCGGCCTCGCGGATCTCCGGACGGAGCGCACGGAATTCAGGGTACCTGTAGAGTTTCCCAATGACGTCCCGCGTGCAGTTCAGCTGGCAAGAATATCCCGTCCTCCCGTCTTCACGTTTCCGGATAATGAACCTGGCATGCCCGAACAAGTCTATCCACTTCCGTATCGTTGCCACTTTCGTGAACCCGGCACCGGTGGCAAGTGCGATCTCACCGTGCGGCTTGCCATCGAGAAGAATCCGCATCAGCCGGGGCTTTACCGGAGATTTCATTGCGCTCCTCCGGGTGCCTGCCGGCCATGATCCTCACATGCCTGTCGTACAACCGGTGACGGGTGAGAACGGAGTTTTTCGAGTACCTGAAGGCTGTCTGCGGTATCTATCTGAGATAATGCGACGACAATCTCCCTCAGGACATACACATCCTGACCAGGGGTAATCATTTTCGCAAAGGCCGGCACAGCCTGCTCGTATTTCCACCGACCAAGAATGTGGATCGCCATCATCCGGTGTCCGGGCAATGGGTGGTGCAGGGTGAGGAGCAGCCGTTCTTCAAACGGATATTCCCTCAACTGTTTGAGAGTCTTTCCGCACCGTGAACAGATCTGGTCATCGCGGGGAGACGCCTTTTTGCAGAACGGGCAGAAGAATGTCGTACCCATCGGCACCTCAGTCGCAGCACCGGAGCGCGGTCCCGGCGGATCGCCGGTGGGGGGCATCGTTACTCATCTGTTTGATCATGGCGAGCGCGGTGAGCGCCAGGTACGTGTTTTCGAGCGTTGCGGCACCCCCGAAGATCGACCGGGCATACCCGCCGTTGTCAAGCTGGCAGTACCGGATAAATTCCCGGCATTGATCGTGAACTGGTGACAGGTACCCGAGCACTGAACAGGCACGTATACCGGAATGGATGTGTTCGAGATATGCCGGTGTTACCTCCGGTACCGCGAGAAAACCATAGGCGGGGTCTTCGCATTTTTTCAAAAATAGTATCGATCCTGCGGAAGAAACGGGATAACCCAGCGCGGCTAGGATTGCAAGCGCATGACCCGTTTCGATAATCGTGGAGTGAGGGTGACCAAAGCCGGTGTCCGGGTGCTTATATCGGAGCACGGCACCGATGACTGCAGTCTTTTTGTCAGAGGGGATTGCAATCCCAAGGAGCTTGCAGAGATCGGTGAGAAGATACACGTGCTCAAAGAGGGATGATGATTCGACCGGGCGGGTACTATCACCGGGAGGCAGCAGTAAAGACAGGATCCAGCCCGCGGGATCGATATGCGGTCGCCCACCTGAAAGCACCAGGGCCCGGCATACCGCGTACCCGACATTCACATTAGAGAAACTGCCATCCGTGCGTTGGAACGTGTGGAGATACGAAAGCGTAACGGGATCATCGGGTACTGCGTCGAGCAGGGCGAGCGATGCGAGGGCATACAACGTGTCTGCGGCATTAGGCTCGTCGAGCCGGTAAAAACAGTAGCCGCCCGAAGCACACCGCCGCTCTGATATATACCGGATCGTTTTTTGATCCTGAATCATCGGCATCATCTACCATGGGGTAGAAGTCATCAGCCGGGAAAAGGCGGTTCGTGGCGGACTTCATCGCCTCAGTACCGTCTTTCCCATGAACCTTAAATGAATTGCGGTTATGGCACCGGGTATTTCTACCCCTTTTCGGGCCCCGATTACCCTTATATTTCAGCCGGGAGGCACTCATGTGCCAAAAACGGGCACGAATACAGCGTTCGGGGGGTCTTTTTACGCCGGAGAGGGTCGGTACCTAATAGCACAGTTCCAGCACTTGCATTTTCCCAAAACAGGCTGGAATATGTGGGAATGACAGAACGCGGATATGAGGCTCCGGGAGATCTCACACCGGAGATTTTGCGCCCGGGGAACACCCCCATTTCCGACATCCATCCCTTTTAACCCCCTACGGCACTATCGCACTCGGGGGGACGCCGGCGTGGCAGGGGCGCGAGCCACAAAGAAGCGCGCTCTGAAAATCACTGCCCCTTCCTGATCCTCACCAGCGGCGAGCACCGGGAAAAGAACCCGGCAATAAAGGGGGCAAACTCCTCCTGCCAGCAGTCGGCCGCTTCAAACACGCACCAGTCCTTTTCAAGTGCCATCCGGACATGCCGGCCGACACCCACATTCAGGAGCGCGGGCGAAGTGAGGAGGTCAGCCGCACGGACAAACTCCCGGGGCACCTCCATCGCGTACCGTCCGTTCTCGATAAACGGCCCGGGCAGGGCTGCATCCTGGTATTTCTCCCGGAATTTCTCCGCGTTCTGGCGGTTCCAGACCGGGGGGCCTTCGTGGCGCCGGATGGGGGGAGGTCCCCTGCAAGCAGCTCGAAGAGCAGCATGCATCGCTCCTTTCCCATCCGGTAGTGGGCGTGGTGGACAACAAAACCGCTGCGTGCGAGCAGGTCGCAGATCGCGCCCGTGCTCCGCTTGAGCTGGGGCACCACGATCTCCTCGATGAACGGAGGGGTCGCAAATGTGATCGCATAGAGAGACGTCCCCCGCGCCGCCAGCAGTGCGGTCAGATCCTCTTCGCTCACGGGTGTTTCCCCGGGCAGCGTAAAGAACACTTCCGAGGGCGCCTCACAGTAGCCCCGGGCCAGTTCGACAAATTCCGCCATCCGGTCGATGGACACTGCCGCCGCCACGTTCCGCCGGGGGTCGACCGGGTCGATCACGATCAGCGGTTCGTCAAACTCCTTTGCCGCGTGGTGTTCGATATCGATCTTCAGGTGCGGGCCCCATTCGGACGCTGCACGAAGCAGCGAGGCAAACCCGCCGTAGTGGAGCACCAGCAGCTCGCAGAGATAGCCGGAGAACCCTTCGGTCATCTGGTCGGAGCCGTAGATGCCCCCTGCCTTCGCGAACTGTTTTAACAGGAGCACGTCATCCACAAGGCCGTTGATCTTCTCTGTAATATACCGGGTGTGAAACGGCGTTCGGTCGACCGCGCTCTGGATGTGGGCGGCACTCGCGACATTGTAGCAGGGCACGAGGTCCACATCGATCGAATCAATGATTGCATTGATGTACGGGTGCTCGGCGTACTTCTCGCAGAACGTATGCGTGAACTTCCGCGCAATGCTGCGGGCGAGCGCTAAGCCCTCAGCTTCGAGTTCCTCGCGGGGCATATCGGGAGGGAAGAGCATGAAGACATCGAGGTCCCGGTCGCCTTTCACCCACGTGTCCCGGGCGATGGAACCGACCACCATCCCCTCCGCCTTCCTGCTCTCCTTTATTGCGGCGAGCAGCCGGTCAGCAACCCCGCGGATATACTCCTGCTCCTCCGCAGACGGCCTGAGCTGTTCTCTGAGGATCTTTTCCTCAAGCGGCAGCCGGCCGGTTCCTTCACGATTCTCGTTTACCATGCAACCTCCGCAATGTCCTCGTACACCGGCCCCCGGGGCGTGAGCGTGCTCTTCTTGAGCTTGAGACCCGAGACCGTGCAGCTGCCGCAGGGCGCATCTTTTAATTTTTCAAGGCACCGGAAGAGCGACTGGTCTGCCATCTTTACCCGGGCAAGCGTCGCGTGGGGCGTGAACGCCCGGGTCTCGCGGGAGAACCCGAGAGGCGCAAGGACGCTTTCCACTGCAAGAAATACGTCCCGTCCCTTCCCGGCATCGTCGACTGCGCACCAGACCGTGTGCGGGCTCCGGAAATTATTGACCGTGATCCGGCTCCCCTTTACCGGGAATGGGGCTGCCTGAACGGTCCTGAGGGCGGCAATAACCTGCGGGAGTTTCTTCTCGTCCACCTCGCCAAGGAACTTGACCGTGATGTGGATGAGCGGCGGATCCACGTAGGAGAGCCGGGCAGTACCCTGTACGCAGCACTCCTTGTGCCGCTGCCAGCAGCTCCCGCATTTCAGGAGAGATCTCGAATGCCACAAACGTCCTGACCATCAGGGTACTGTTTTAGCCATTCACCTACAAATGGTGATCGCTCTAAAGTGCCTGGTACAAGCGCCGTGCAGAAGTACTGAACCACGATTTTTTTATCCCCAAAATGCGTAGTGCTAGATAGCAGAGGGTATCTTTTATGTCGAAACCAGTTCAGTTGATCGTGTATACTCTGGAGAGCTGTCCGCATTGCGTAATGCTCAAGAATTCCCTAAAAAAAGGCGGATACACATTTTCCGAACGCGACCTGTCAACTGCCGAGGCCCTCACGGAACTCCGGGTAAACGGCGTCTTTGTCAATGAGGCGCCTGTCCTCCAGCGGGGTGAAGATTTCTACACGACACAAGACCTTTTCCCGACAGGAATGCTGGACGACAAAAAACTCGGTTCGATACTTTCGGGTGAATGATGGCGGCACGGCGGGAGACCCAGCAACTGACGTTTGACGGTAGTTTTTCCCCTGCCCTCCCCGGTGTACGGACAACTGACGGCCATATTATCGAATGGGACCGGAACCGGATTGCCGAGCAGATAAAAAAAGAGACGAAACTTGTCGAGGCCTTTTACGGGTACGAGGGTGCAGACGATGCGACCGCACAGGCAATCGCACGGCAGGTCGAGCAGCGTATCCTCTCCCTGGGCCTAAAGTCGCTCTCAGGCCCGCTCATCCGGGAGATCATGAATATCACGCTCCTTGAAAAGGGCATGGTGCAGTACCGGAACGTCTGCACCCGGGTGGGGACGCCGGTTTACGACGCGCACCAGATCGATGTGGGGAAGGGTTTTGAGGCGCACGATAACGCAAACCTCCAGGAGAACGCCGAGACCAGCCACAAGAAGAAAGCGGACAAGATCTCAAAGGAGCAGTACCTGCTCCAGCTCCCGCCCGAACTTGCCGACCACCATCTCTCCGGCGAGATGCACATCCACGACCTCGAATATTTCGGGACGCGGCCGTTCTGCCAGGACTGGGACCTCCGGTACTTCTTCTACTACGGCCTCATGCCGGATGGGAACGGAACAAAGGCCTCGGTTGCCGGCCCGGCAAAACGGGCGGAAGTTGCCATCCTCCACGCGGTCAAGGCCCTCGGGAGCGCCCAGACGAACTTTGCCGGGGGGCAGGGCTATTACAACTTCCTCACGTTCATCGCCCCGTACATGGAGGGCATGAGTTACGACGAGATCAAGCAGAACATGCAGATGTTTGTCTACGAGATGACGCAGATGATGGTCGCCCGGGGCGGCCAGCTCGTCTTCTCCTCGGTCCAGCTCTCGCCTGGCGTCCCGGCGCTCTGGCAGGACAAGCCCTGTGTCTACAAGGGGAAGGTCTGGGACGGGAAGCAGGCACCGCGCCGCACGTACGGCGGGTTCGAGCGCGAGGTCAGACTCCTCTTCAAGGCGCTCATGGAGGTTATGATCGAGGGGGACTACTGGGGCAAACCCTTCAACTTCCCCAAACCCGAGATCAGCATCGAGCCGGACTTCATGAACGAGCGCGAGGAGTTCAACCGCGCCCATGCCGATCTCCCGACATTCCGCGACCTGTACCTCATGACCTTCGAGCTCGCCTCCAAGTTCGGGACGCCGTACTATGACAACCAGCTCCCGGCCTACCGTGGTGCCGGCAAGGGCATCTCCTGCTACCAGTGCTGCGCCTACCAGTTCTCGGCAGTCGCCGACAAAGACTCGGATTTTGAGAAAAAACTTGTCTTTGACGAGGGAAGGCACTTCTCGATGGGGTCGTGGCAGGTAGTCTCGGTCAACTGCCCGCGTGCTGCCTACAAGGCGGAGGGAAGTGACGAGCGGCTCTTTGCCGAACTCCGGTCGCTCATGGACGTGGCTGTCGAGCTTTTCAGGATCAAGCGTCGTTGGATGGACAATATCCGGGCAAGCGGCCGTATGCCGTTTGCGATGCAGCGCCCCAAGGACCCCAATACCGGCGAGCGCGGCGCAATTGCGGTCGATCTCGAAGGGCTGGTCTACACAATCGGCGTGGTGGGGGTCAACGAGATGGTCCAGCACCATACCGGTAAGCAGACGCACGAATCAAAGGCCGCGTTCAAGCTTGCCGTCCGTGCGATGACCGAGATGGAGCTCTATGCCCGGAAACTTTCGGAAAAAAACAACATGACCATCGCGCTCGCCCGTACCCCGGCAGAGACCACCGGCCAGCGCTTTGCGGTCGCGGACCTCATCGACAAGCGGTACCATGCCTTTGCAGCAAAAGTGATCAAGGGCGATCTCGACTATGCGCTTGAAAATCTCGGGAAGACCCGCGATCTCCCGATCTACTATACGAACGGCACGCACGTCGCGCCGGGCGCGGATGTCCCGCTCACCAAGCGCATGGAGATCGAGAATGTCTTCTTCCCGATCGTGGATGGCGGGAACATCTTCCACATATGGCTCGGCGAGGCACGGCCCGATCCCCGTGGGCTCATGGACATGGCGATGAACCTCTGCCGGAACACGCAGATCGGGTATTTCGCGTTCACCCGGGACCTCACGGTCTCGCTCCGGCAGTTCCGTGAGTACCGCCCCGACAGGGAGACGATCAGGCAGTGGGTACCCGGGGATATCCCGGCAAAGGCGTAACTCTTTTTTTGTCCGGCTTTCCTGCCCGAACGCATTACCGTGTGCAGCGTGCGATAAAAATCCAGGAATGTAACCAGAACCGATCAGGTCAGCACGGGAATTTAGAAAAAATCATTAATTGAAAATTTTTTTTTTAGAGGGCTCATTCGCCTCAGGGCCTCTCCGAGGCACGGCGGGGCAAGGAAGTATTTTTCTCCATTCCTGGTTACTGATCCGCCGCGGGGGTGCCCCGTCGGGGGCGGCGGCGTTCATCGCAAATAATGGAGGGGGTGAACAATCCGCTCATCGACTCTAAAACAATTTTTTTTGAAACGTATACTAAAAAAAAGAGGGAGAGGGATATTACCGATAGTCCGGGATTTTCCTGAGCGTAATGTCCATAACGCCGCGGTGCACCCGGTACGAGCTGTGGATAGTATCGATGGGCTTGTCGAGCCTGATTACCGTGGAGTGGTCATCGACACAGATCCGGACTTCGTCTGGCTGGATATCCGCGTAGGGGGCGTACCTGGCTTCGGGCGGGATCGCGGCGGTGATAAATATCTGGGTATCACTCTCAAGCACCTCGTACGGGACGTCGTCGTCGCCGCTGTTCGCTCTGCCGGGATAGATCCCGGGTTCGCCGGACGCATGCCGGGTCACGATGGTGTACCCGATGATACGGGCATGTTCGGCCTCGGGCATGTTCCGCACGATCTCCTCAACTATCTTTGAGAGGTTGCCAAACACTTCATCGTAGGGATTATTGGGATTCGTCTGCATGGACTCCTCTGAGTGTAATCCGGTTCTTTGTTCTGGACACAATCCCCTTCCGCTCGAACGCTGTCAGGATCGGCCCGAGTTCTTCCAGAGCGCACTCGGTCACCTCCGCGAGCTCGGCGGGGGTCAGCGATTCGTGGGACAGGGCAACTGCTACAGATAACTCTCGCTCGCTCCTGAATAAATCATTATGGTTACGGGCAAGATCGGCAAGTTTCGTGTCAATATCGTGGTTGAGCTGTTCGAGGTGTGCGACCAGCTGGTCGTGAGCCTGCACCATCTTTGCGAGCATCACAACGGCCTGCCGGGTCCGCTCCCCGGCCGCATTCCCTGCCGCATCTTTATGCCTCGTCATGGCGCTCTGCAGGCTTCTCAGGCTGACATCCACGAGGATGTCATTTGCAAGGTAATAGTACTTGCGCCGGCGGTCGTCCACCTGGCAGGCAAGGATCTCCTCCCGCTCCATGAGCTGGAGGTGGTCGATGACGGCCTTGGGCGAGATCATCAGCGTCTCCGATATCTCGGTGACAAAACACGGTTTCTGCCGCAGCAGTCCGATGATGCGCCTGCGGTTCCGGTTCCCGAGGATATCCAGGAGCCGGGCAATCTCTGCGAGATCCTCCATATTCACTTAATGTTAGTGATCGCAAATATAAAGGAATTGTGGGGGGGTTCTGTTAACTTATTGGGGGATGAAAATGTGTGTTAACCAGAGGGGGATACTTAAGAATAGAATCAAAATAGGGATAATTCAGTTTGTTACATTAATCAGGTCGCGTTTATTATTTGAGAGAAAATCTGATTCCCTGTTGAGTCGGTAATAGTTAATTTGTATCGCGGCGCGCCGGTATTAAGAATACCGAATACAATTTGACCGGTTGTTTGAGATTTAAACGGAACTTGTCCTGAACTTAGTGGATTATTCAGGCTACCGGCGAGCTGACTTGTAATTGGAGAGTATGTTTTCTGAGCAGATTTGTCGTTAAGTGTAAACGAACTAGTTGAATATTCAAAACTGTTTGACGGATCTGTATTTTTTATGGTAAGGTCTACCAAAAGGAAGATATTACCGGTTTTCGGGGCAAATGTTCCAATCTGGGATTTTAATTGCACGGAATTAACAGAGATACTAACAGGGTTATTTGCTTCCGTCGTTGTTGTTATTTGTACTGATGTTAAAGAAGTCGTCGGTACTTGTGTCGTGATTGCGGTTTGTAGTGTTGTTGGAGGGCTTGATATTTGAACTAACGATGGTGTTACAGTCGTAGCAGCAGAGGCACTTTGGGTCGCGGGTTGCGGGTTGTTGGATGTACACCCTGTCAGGAGAACAATACTAACGAGGACAATACAGAAGAGAACATAATACAACTTCTTTTTGTAAGGCATTTGAATCAAGATTTAACTATTTTATACCAACCGATAAAATTTGTTATTTGAATCTTAAAGTGTTATTTTGCCGCCGTCGCAGCATTCTGGATTAACGTCATCCACTTGTTCTCTCCCTCAACGACAATTCCACATGCTTCCGCCGGTGTCTTGCCGTCAAGTGCTTCATGTGGCATGCCCGGCCGTTTGAGAAAATGCTGCCCGGAACAGAAACACAGGGATCCCGGCCCGGCATTTGGATTTTTCTTATTTTATAAAAACCATTAACCCTTCGGCGCACTAATACTAGAGTGGTGATGCTTTTGGAAAGACAGTCCGTTAAGTCCTGTATCCTGCGCTCCGTGGGATATGATGACACTATGAAAAATCTGGAGATAGAATTTCACTCAGGACTTGTTTACCAGTACTCAGGTGTCCCTTCAAAAGTCTACGCGGATCTCATGAGTTCAAGTGCGGTCGGAAAATACTTTTCCGAAAAGGTCCGGAACCGGTTCCGGGCAAAACAACTGGTCGCATAAGCTTCCCACTAAAACCATTTTTTCCCATTTTTATTCGGCAGAAACACGCCGTTTGCATAAAAAAGCGCCTAAAAAAAGGGGCTCGTTATTTTTTCAGGTGCGTGATGAACTGTTTGTTCACCGCGTCCCAGTTTACAAGGTTCCAGAAGGCCTCGATGTACTTTGCCCGGTCATTCTTGTAGTCCACGTAGTACGCGTGCTCCCAGACGTCGAGCACGAGCAGGACCCGGAAGCCCGGGTAGACATTCACGTTGTGCTTTTCGATCTGGTTGATGAGGAGGTGATGCGTTGTTGTGCTGGCCGAAAGAACTGCCCAGCCGGAACCCTCGACACTCGAAGCCGCCAGTGTAAACTCCTTTTTGAACCGCTCAAACGATCCGAACTCCTCATCGATCGCCTTTGCGAGTTCACCTTTGGGCGCCCCGCCGCCACCCTTTCCGGCCGGGGCAAGGTTCTCCCAGAATGTGGTATGGAGCCTGAATCCCCCGACATGGAAGGAGAGTTCCTTTAACGTCGCCTTGATGTCGAGGTCCGCTTTTTCCTTCCTGGCCTTGTCCAGTTTCTCAAAGATTGCATTGGCACCGGTCACGTACGCCTGGTGGTGTTTCGTGTGGTGCAGGGTCAGCTGTTCCTTTGAGATATACGGTTCGAGCGCCGCATAGTCGTATGGCAGCTTGGGAAGCGTGTACAGTTTGTCGTTTGCCATGACATTCAACTCCCGCATTGGGATATAACCGATACTATCCCCATGCCCCTATTTTATGCATTGCATGGCGGCAGGCACCGGAAAATAAGAAGTATCCATCCGTGGAGAAAATGACATGAATCGATTGACTTTAATCAGGATCCATAAAAACCGGTGAAAAACAGGTGATGGGTTCCCGCCTCAGGACTCCTCCGGGCATGGCGGGGCAGGAGTTTTTTAGCGGTGATTTTTTTGTGTTGGCCCTGGTTTTTGATGTGCCTTCATTGCATCTCTGAAAGATTTTAAAAAAAAGTTTAAGGCCGCAGGATTTCTCATGAGCCGATTATTCAAAGAGCCGGTAGTTCGGCGCTTCGTCCGTGATCAGGATGTTATGCGGGTGGCTCTCGGTCATACCGGCGTTCGTGATCCGGACAAACCGGGCCTTCTTGTGCATATCGGCGATCGTGGTGGAGCCCGTGTAACCCATCGCCGACTTCAGGCCTCCCACGAGCTGGTAGATAACTTCCCCCACGTGCCCGACATACGGGGTAACCCCTTCCACACCTTCGGGCACGAACTTCGTGCTCCCGATTCCCTTCTTCTGGAAGTACCGGTCGCTGGACTGGCCCGAGCTCATGACGCCAAGCGATCCCATGCCCCGGTACTGTTTGTAGCGCCGTCCCTTGATCGTGATCACCTTGCCCGGCGCCTCATCGGTACCGGCAAGCATGCTCCCCATCATCACGGTGTCGGCACCGGCAGCGATCGCCTTTGCGATGTCACCAGAATACCGGACACCGCCATCCGCGATGATCGGAATGTCTGCCCTGGAGGCAATATCGGCGACCTGCGCAATCGCGGTGATCTGCGGGACGCCCGTGCCCGCGACAATCCGGGTCGTGCATATGGAGCCCGGGCCGATACCCACCTTAATGCCGTCCACGTTTGCATCAAGGAGTTCCTCAGCCGCTTTTGCGGTTGCAATGTTTCCCGCGATCACGTCCGCCTTCACGCTGCCCTTGATGTTTTTGACTGCTTCAACCACCTTCATGTTGTGGCCATGGGCGCAGTCGACAACAAGCGCGTCCACGCCACGCTCGTCAAGAAGTGTTGCCCGGGTGAAATCGAATGGCCCGACTGCTGCTGCTACCTGCAGGTTGCCCTTCCGGTCCCGGGTCGCACGCGGGTACTGGCGCTTTTCAAGGATGTCCTGCATCGTAATAATACCGATCAGCCTGCCGTGTTTATCAGCCACCGGCAGGCGCTCAATCTTGTTCGTGTACATGACCTCGAGCGCCTTTTCGGGCGTGATGTCCTCATCGGCTGTGATCGGCTTTTTTGTCATGATCGTCCTGATGCCTTCCTCGCCGCGCCGGGAGACGATCGCCCGCACGTCCCGGCGGGAGACAATCCCGATGATCCTGCCCTTCCCCACCACCGGCACGCCCCCGATACTGTACTGGTTCATCAGTTTCTCGGCATCGGAAACCGTGGCCGTGTCCTCGACATACAGGACATCGCGCTCGATAAGTTCCTCGGCCTGTTTGACGAAATTAACCTGCCGGAGCTCGTGCTCGGCAGTCATGTTCCGGTGGATCACACCAATCCCGCCTTCGCGGGCAAGGGCGATTGCCATCATAGACTCGGTGACCGTGTCCATCGCAGACGAAACAAGGGGTATATTGAGCCCGATGTTTTTTGTGAACCGGGTCCGGGTATCGGTCTCGGCTGGTTCGATCCAGGATTCCAGCGGCTCCAGCAGCACGTCATCAAACGTGAGAGAGAGTGGAACATCCAGTTTTTTAAGGTACATAGCACTCCTGATAATTTACCTAATCCCTTACCTGATTCTGGCAAGCGCAGTCTTCACAAGATCCTCGCGGATGGTCCCGTTCCGGTCGCCCCCGCAGACCATCCCCCGGACCCCGATGATCTCCGGGTTGATGCGTTTTAAGGCATCGATGTCGTCGAACTTGAGCGAGCCGGCAAGGGCCGTGCCAAGACCAAGTTTCCGGTTGCCCTCGATGAACCGTGCAAGCGTTGCCTCGTCCATGAAAGAGAACGTACTCCGTCCGTCTTTAATCCCCGTGTCGACCATCGCATAGTCAGCCCCGCATGCGGCGGCAACGGGAGATATATCAAAGGGGGAGATCGAACCCATCCGCTCATAATCGGAATAACCGGCGATAACTACGAACTTCTCAGGGAATTCATCCTTGACGGCTTTGGTGACCGCCGCGATCACCTCGCGGGCATGATCTTTCCCGGGAAAGGCAAGCCCGATCTTGATGTAGTCAGCCCCGGCACAGGCAGCCCCGTATGCGGCAAGGGCGGCTCCGCCCGGTTTGTAGGGGAAGTCCCCGATTGCTGCACTCACCGGTTTCCGGGTAAACGTTTTGATCTCCCGGATCACCCAGGGAAAATTGGCGCCAAGCGAGCCCTCTGAAGGTTTTTTAACGTCAATGATATCGGCAGCAACGGAACACTGAGCCTCGGAGATAGAGCTGGGGCTGACCAACAATTGCATAAACTTTAATGATCTTTTATCCTAATAGTGGTTGCGTTACCGATGGAACTGGTGCTTGCGATGGATTTGCGGCGCAATATGGTCGTGCACGGAAAATCCGGGCTGCGTGCGACCTACAAGCCGCTTGACTGGGGACTTTCTCCGACGGCAGAACCGGTCGGTTTTGTAAAAGCCATCGCGCCAAAATATCTCTACATCGCGGACCTCGACCGGATCGAAGGTGCCGGTTCCCATGATGCGATGGTCAGGTCATGTGCCGGGCTCGTGGAGTGCTGCTATGTCGACCGGGGAACACGGTCGCCCAGCGATCTGCTCACCGGGCCGCACATCAAAAACATTATCGGCACCGAGACCGGGGGAGCCGATCTCTCCCGGTACCACGGGGGCTACCTGAGCGTGGATGTAAAAGACGGGAAAGGTGATCCCCTCAGGAGACTCACCGGTGGCTGTGCTCAGGGCTGCACGGAAATGGAATTTTGAAGGGTGCATTCTCCTCAACCTCGGGTTTGTCGGGACAGAGAACGGACTCGGGTCCGGCACCGGGACGCTCGAAACATGGAGGTCTGCCTATGACGGCCGGTTGTTCTACGGCGGCGGTGTTGCATCCGTCGCGGATCTCGAAACGATTAAGGATACCGGCTTTGACGGTGCTATCATCGCGACGGCCCTCCACAAGGGCGCAGTACCGGCCGAATGGATACGGAGGGGATGCTGTTGTTAGTCACCATCGAGGGTATCGATGGCACCGGGAAAAGCACGCTGCTTTCGGCGCTCAAAGAGCGGCTGAGTGACCTCGACCCTGTCTTCACCCGGGAACCCGGGGCAACATGGGTGGGGGAATCGGTGCGGCGGGCAATTGCCGAACAGATCGATCCCATCACGGAGGCCACGCTGTTTGTCGCCGATCACGCCGCCCACCTTGCGACCGTGGTGCGCCCTGCGCTTGCGGCAGGAAAACTCGTCATCTCCGACCGGTACTCGGACAGCCGGTTTGCCTACCAGTCGGTCACGCTCGGCAGTGTGATCCCTGAACCCGGAAGGCTGGTTGCGGGCGATGCACAACGGATGGTCAATTGTACCGGATAAGACGATCCTCCTTGTGATCCCGGTCGATGACGCACTCGCACGCCTTGCCACAAAAAGCGGCCATGAGCATTTCGAGCGGCGCGAGATTCTTGAAAAAGTCCAGAACAGGTACCTGGAATTTGCCCGGGCAGAACCGGCCCGGTTTGTCGTTGTCGACGGTTTATTGGAAAAAGAGGAGATCGCTGATTTCGTTGCCGATGCGATCCGGCAGATGGTGGCAACCGGACGGAAACCGAAGAAGAAATAATCAGGGAACACGCTCGTCCAAGATCTGCCGGGATTCTTTTTTCAGATATTGAAAAGCGCACCCACCCCCATCGGGTGTCGCTCGGGCGCCTCGCCGGGCAAGGACGCTTTTAAAAAAATTACATTGCAAGCTTGTGAATTCCGGAAAATGGACGGCTCAGCAGTTGAAGATTTAAAAATCCCTGGCTGCCGGATCGATCTTTTTTTTTAAATTCTCCGCTCGTGGACCGGATTTTTCCGAAAATCTATGCATCGGGCCGAACAATTTGGAATATGTGGGGAAGACGGAAAAATGGGGCCACCGCCCCAAAAAATACGCCCGTAAAACCGTCCGTTTCGGTTCGTGTGGAAATGAAGCCAGTAAATCGATTTATTTGGGAAAATGCGCCCAAATTGAGCCCCATATAATGCCCATAATCGGGCCATAGCGGCTATCCGGCAGCCTCTTTTTCCGGGATCCATCAAATGCCCGTTTAGCATGAGATCGGCCCGTAAAACGCGTTTATGCGAACTTTTTAATTCGTCCGATTGTCAAAATAAGGCCGATTTGGGCTTATTTTAAAACGGAGCCCCAATCGGGCTCCGATTGGATCCCGGGAAGGGCAAATCCGGGCTCAATCTGGGCCCGGATTAACTCAAGTCTGATCATGAGACCAGAGGATACCGGAGCGGTCACCCCCGGCTCTAAACTCCTGTTCCATACGGAAACATAAGTCGCTTTGAACGGCATTCGCCAGACACCAGTTTTTTGGATGGATAAGTACTTCAAAAATACGCCCTGTACGGGCTCCGATTCCCTGTTTTTCCGGATAGGGAGGTAATAATTCCCGAAAATGCGGTAATAATTCAGGTCATTTATACTATTTTTCCGTCGGAGATCGTGAGGTAACAATTAGCAGCATTTGGATGGCGAAAACTGATAAGTGCCGGGGATTTGCCTTTCCAGGGGGATAGTGCCTGTGGTACGCGAGGAAAATAGATCTGATGCACGCGACCGGGAAAACGAACAAATCAATTTTGAAATGAGATAGAAATCATTTCACAGGATTTTTTTTCGAACGATAAAACGGAGCGATGCCAGACGCGCAAAACGCCTCGTCGGGTTTTGCGCTACGCACTTACCGGGATCCCAATGCGTGAATCGGATTCGCGAGATGTGAGTGAAAGGCAAAATGCATATGCGCCCCGACCAGTTTTGGAAATGAGCGGTCCGATCATTTTTTGCGGTGCGGGGGTGCTCTTTGATCTGTGCACCAGAAGGTCGCTCCCACTCTGTGCCTGCAGGCTCATAAATTGAAAGAATGACAAGAAATGCAAGCGAGTTTTAGGATCAGACATATCAAATTAACAAAAAATAATCAATAATTTTATAATTTTAAACGAGTTTACTTTAAATTATGACAAAATCCTCCGATGAGCCGATTGATCCGATAGAAAGTGTACGGCTTAAATTTCAATTAACCTTTAATCGAAATGAAAGACTGGCTTCTTATATTCGGATAACTGATGGAGCAATTTGGGGTTTTTTAGGTGTTGCGTTTTTTGAACTTTTTAAAGATAATTTTCAATTTTTAAAAATCAAAATTCTGATTTTTTCATTATTGGTTATTGTATCAATGATTTTGTGGCGTCAAACGGTACATCGTTATCAAAAAGAGATAGTGGGAAAGGGTATGGAATTATGATTCGCTGTGAAAATAAATTACAGTTACCGCCCAAACTCACTTTAGCAATGAACATGATTAAGGAAAGAACTGTTCGAATTGGCTGATTGAGGAAAAATATCCGTTCCTATTGAAGGAAGTGGAGTATAATGTGCGAATATTTCCAAGAATTGGAAGACAGATTAATAGACATATTAACCTCTCATCAATATCAGGATGAGAACAATTTAGGAGAATTGGATAAATATGCTGAAAAAATACAAATAATAGGATATTAAATAGTGTTTTATCGTTGATATTTTGCTTCTTGTAATTTTCAAAATGACCCGTCCTGTTTAACGCAATAATTTACACTGCTGTGATCTAATTTGTAATTCGGCCTGAACAAGTAATTAGTCTACAATTTAATTTTGCGGGTCATGACAGTGCAACAGTGTATTACGAACAGGAAGATTACAGTCCGTGAATAATTCTTATATTAAATCCCAATTAACATTATATCATTCGCGGGATTCAATCCGCGACCCGGTATTTTTTAAAAATATTCAATCGGGTTTGGCTGGATCATCCGGGTATCTGTAATCAAAATCGTGATGAATGAAATGGCAGTTTTCACTGCATGGAGAACTGCATGTGGAAATCAATCTAGACACATTCCAACTATTCATTGAATCCGGACTTTAGAAAAGCGCGTTAGCCCATCTGTGCTAAAGTGCCGCTAAGGGAATTACGACCAAATTTTATTTTTCAATTCTAACCGTCAGCAAACGTCAATACCAAATTCAAAAAGAATTATTCCTTCCCCGCCACCGTCACGATCACTTCGCCGATCGTGATCACGTCGACTTTCGCGCCCTCTTCCACGTAGGAATATTTCGGCGTAAACGCATTCTCGGGGACGGCAAGATCTTTCCCGTTCACCTGTGATCGTTTTTGGCGGGTGCGCCAGCTCTTCGGCCGGAAGCGCCTTGACCGCTTCCATGAATGCGCCCGCATCTTTCCTGAACGTCGGGCCGACCACGGAGCGGTTGAAGTCGATGCCCGAAACCACCTTGTCGAGATGGGCCTTGTCGGTCCTCCAGTGGACATCCGCGTTTAAGGTCCGGGCCGTGTCGCCCTCATCATTTGCGGTATGCGGGGCATAGACCGTAACCTTCCCGAGCGGGGCATTTAAGGCAAGACCATTGTCATGCTTGTACTTGCGCACCTCGGCAACGACCTTGACGAGCAGGTCGCCTTCGGTCCGGGCCGCGGGATCGTCAAAGGTAAACAAGACCCAGGGCTGTTTGTGGACGCTCCCCTTGTTGAGATACGAATAACACTCCTCGGCAAAGTACGGGATAAACGGCGCGAGCATCCGGCAGAGCGCATCGTACGCGGCATAGAGCACACGGCAGGCGCTCTTTCTCGACGCCCCTTCCGTATAGAGCCGGCCCTTCGCGAGCTCGATGTAGTTGTCGGCGAGCACGTCCCACGCAAATTCCCGGATCGCTTTTAAGGCCTCATCGAACTCGTAGTTCTCCATCCTCGCGCTGACCGTTTCCACCGTGTCAGAGAGCCGGGCGAGCAGCCACCGGTCGGCAAGCGCGGTGACCGGCGCGTCTTCGTCGATGCCTTCCTTTTCGAGCTGGATAAGTGCGAACTTGGCGATGTTCCACATCTTGGTCTGAAACCGGGACGCGGCGATCACATCGTTCCAGGAGAACATGATATCGGAACCAAGCGCAGCGCCGGTTGCCGCCCACTGGCGGAGCGCATCGGCGCCGTACCTTCCAACCAGTTCTTCAGGAACGATCACATTGCCCCGGCTCTTGCTCATCTTGAAACCGTCCTCGCCGAGCACCATGCCGTTCACGAGGATCTGGTCCCAGGGTTTGCTCCCGGTGAGCGCGACCGAGCGCAGGATCGAGTAGAACGCCCAGGTACGGATGATATCGTGGCCCTGCGGCCGGATCTGAGCCGGGAAGATCTTCGGCTTGCCGGTCCCGTCCCAGCCGGTCACGTTTAAGACCGAGATTGACGAGTCCATCCACGTATCGAGCACGTCCTCTTCACCGGTAAACTCGTTCCCGCCACACTTCGGGCAGGGGTGTTTGGGTTTTGTGAGTGTCGGGTCGCAGGGAAGATCCTTCTCATCCGGCACCACTATTTCGCCGCACTTATTACAGGACCAGACCGGGATCGGGGTCGCAAAGATCCGCTGTCGGGAGATGCACCAGTCCCATTCCATCTGGTCGATCCAGTTTTCCATCCGTAAGAGCATGTGCTCCGGATACCACTTGATCTGGTGGGCGGCGTCCCGGATCTCCTGCTGCTTGATCCGGATGAACCACTGCCGGCCCGAGAGGATCTCAATCGGCGTCTTGCAGCGCCAGCAGGTCCCGACGCGCTGCTCCAGTTTTTCCTGCTTTTTGAGAATACCGGCCGCTTTCATGTCAGAAAGGATCGCTTTCCTGCACTCGATCGTGGAAAGGCCGGTGTACTTCCCGGAAATCGCCGGTCATCATTCCCCGGCGGTCGATGGCCTTCCTGAGGGGAAGGTTGTGCTGCTTCCACCAGTGGACATCCTGCTTGTCGCCAAACGTACAGATCATGACCGCGCCGGACCCGAACTTCGGGTCGACCGCCTCATCCTGCACGATCGGGACAGAGTGACCAAAGAGCGGCACCTTGAGGGATTTTCCTTTCAAGGAGTGATACCGGTCATCGGCCGGGTGAACGGCGACCGCGACGCAGGCGGCAAGGAGCTCGGGCCGGGTGGTCGCGATCTCGACGCCGTCGAAATCAAAGAAGTTTAGCTGCGTCTCGCGGTCTTCGTAAGAAACCTCCGCAAACGCGATCGCCGTCTCACACCGGGTACAGTAATTGACCGGGTGCTCGTCCTGGTAGATATAGCCGGACGCTAAGCATCCTCAAAAACGAGAGCTGGGTCTTTGAGTAGTACTTCGGCGTCATCGTGATGTACTCGTTAGACCAGTCCGTGGAGAACGCCATGCGCCGGAGCGTGAGCCGCATCTGCTCGATATTCTTCTCCGTGAGCTCACGGCACATCCGCCGGAACTCCTCACGCGACACATCGTTTTTGGTGATATGGTTGAGTTCTTCGACTTTTACCTCGGTGGGAAGACCGTGACAGTCCCAGCCCTTGCGGGAACATCACGTTGTAACCTTTCATCCGCTTGTACCGGGCGAAAAAATCGATGTAACACCAGTTCAGTGCATTGCCGATATGGAAATTGCCCGTGGGATACGGAGGGGGCGTATCGATCACAAACTGTGGTTTTTTCGAGTTGTGATCAAAATAGTGGTCCTCGTCGCGCCAGCTCTTCCGCCAGCGCTCCTCCACCTCGGCAAAATCATAGATTTTGGGCAGCTCGTCAGAGGAAACCATTCCGTATGGGATAGGTCGTTTTATAAAATATAGTGATCGTCCCGGATTCGGGCCAGCCCGGGAAAAACCGGGACGACGCGAGGAAAAAAACGACAAGACTCTTGACATCTGAAAACAAATGTCTGAACAATGGCAAAACAGCGGGGACTGGGGTACACAGCAGCACTCACCGGGGGTGCAATCCTTGCCGGCCCGTATGTACATACGCCGTGGCTTATGGGACTTGTCATCATCCTCTTTTCCCTGATCCTCTGGAGATTCTTTGGGACGAAATATCTGGCGTACGTATTCTGTATCCTTTCCGCCCTTTACGCAGTCAATCTCCTCCCGTTCGTGGTCCTTGCCACAACACTCGCAATGATTTCCCTTGGCGAACTGGTCTTCCAGTCCGGGGCTGACGATCTCAATACCTACTTTTACTATGTCATCTCCACCGCATGGGCCGGGATGCTCGTCATGGTGTACCTCCATGAACAGGCGCTCCTGATGGTCATCTTCGGGATCATCGCCGCGGTTCTCTTAAAGGTGATCCTCCTGAAATATGAGGACTCGCTCGTCCTTGAAGGGATCGGTATCGCGATGACGATGTACCTGATAAAGGAACTCAATTACACCGCTGATATCGGGATTGTCATTATCGCGGTTTTTATTGCATTTGTTTTCGGGTATTTCGCGTACCGGTTCAAGACCGCCGATCTCTCGGGACTCTTCTCGACCGCGCTTGTCGGTATCATTCTTCTTGTCTTTGCTGATGCCACGTGGTTCCTCGTGATGCTCGCGTTTTTTATCCTCGGCTCGGTATGCACCCGCTACAAGTTCGAGTACAAGAAACGGATCGGCGTCGAGCAGGGCAAGAGCGGGGCGCGGGGGTACAGGAATGTCTTTGCAAACGGGATTGTCGCGTGCGCGGCAGCCGTGTTATACGGTGTGTTCGTCCAGCCGATCTTTATTGTGATGTACGTCGGGTGCGTTGCGACAGCGGCGGCCGATACGATGGCAAGCGAGATTGGGGTGACCGGTGGGATTCCCTATATGATCACGACGCTGCGCAGAGTGCCGATCGGTACCAATGGCGGTATTACGACCACCGGCGAACTGGTGGCGCTGGGAGGGAGTTTTGTCGTGTCGCTTGTGGCACTGGGTTTACACGTCATTACGCCGTGGATGGCCGTTATCTGCACGATTACGGGATTTGTGGGTACCAACCTCGACAGCCTTGTTGGGGCGGTTCTGGAAAACAAGGGATTCCTGGGAAATGCGGGAACCAATTTCCTTGCGACACTGGGCGGCGGGATCTTTGCGGTCGCTCTGTACTGGGTATTCATGGTGCACGGTGTGGCATGGTGAGGACCGGGCACGAGATAAAAAACATAAGAATTCATTTTTTTAGCCTGCCCGCCCTGCCCTGCCGCGGGTAAAAGATTACGGCTCTGGAAAAATCTGTGGTCCCCCCACGTTGCAAAAAACCTATTAGACGAGGGGGGGTGCCGGTCCCCCTGCACCGCCCCGGCGCAGTGCGATGAGTTTGTATTACCTTCCCGGGATTATCGCTCTACCGGAGGGATTAGGTACGGGGGGACGAAAGGCAACAGTTGCAAAAAGCCCAAAAAGAGCGTTGATAAAGATATTTCGAATAGTTCGACGGAGCCACTTTTTATAAAGCAGAATCATCCAAAGGGAGCGTAGCTCTGCAGACGAATGTAGGTAAAGGCATTGTCATCCACATAGGCAAATTCCGGCTTGTCTCCGTGGCAGCCTCCAATCCTGAAGAGTGTCGGCATGTCCAGCGGAATGCGTGCCGCTTCCATCTCCCCTCCGGGACATAGGGCATCCTTCTTCTGCACAAACCGGATCAGGTGTTCCCGGATCCCGTCCATTGTTTTGCGGCAGCAGATGTGGGTGTGCTGGTGCCCGCAGACCATGTAGGAAAGACCGCGTTTTTCGAGCGCGTCAAATGCCATCGGTGCGGTGTAGTGGTACCCGGTAAAGGAGTCGCCTGCCGTATGGGACAGGCGCTGCCAGCACTTGAGACGGAGTGTCTGGGTACCGAGATCGAGTGGTCCCCCGTGAACAAAAAGCATCGAGCGATCCACCCATTCCATTGGCATGTCCGAAAAGATGTCAAGAAGTGGAGAACCGCGCAGCTGCTCGTGGCGGGAGGTACTCGTCTCGTCGCTACCGGAGACCGGGACACCGTTGAGGAATGCATGGTCGTGGTTGCCTATTACAGATACCAGCAGGAACTCCCTTGCAAGATCATGGATGATCTCAAGAGTGGGTTCCGGGCAATTGCCCCGGTGCAGGAGGTCTCCAAGGTTGACAAGGGTATCGACCGGGCCAAAGCAGAGGGGAAATGACGGGGCCCGGATATACGTTGCGACGAGACTGATGGCTTCAGCATCGGCATGAACATCGGAAAAAATTACAGTGCCCATAACCTGTGAATGGATATTGGTCGTTTATTCTCATATAAACCCGTGATGCTCCGGGTTAGATCTATGTGCGTTTGAAAAAAATCAGAAGGATATGTTCATGTCCGATTTCCGCACATGTACTATTCATCAGACTGAGTTCACTGGTGCGCCTCGCGCATATCTGTTGCAAGGAGATACCCATGGAGAAATTCCTCAAAGATTACATTGAGCGGGTGAGACCCGTCTTTGGCCGGCTACCGGCTAAGACCGCACACGTTATTGCATCGGCATTTTTCTCGTTCAAGTTCGAGTTATATCCAAAAACCCTCCGCGAATGCACGACGGCCCTGTCGCAAATACAGGAAGATGGTGGCGGCAATGATGCAATAAAAAAAGCGCTTGCAATTATAAACGCGTATGCAGTTGCGTTTGAAAGTGCCCAGGTCAGGCCGGATGGGGTACCCGCGTTTACTGAGGCTGAGCAGGCATACCTTGCAGTTAACCTCTCTCCGGATCTCAATGAAGACCCGGTTACGCTTGAACTTGACAACGCCCTTCTCCTTCTCTATGCAGTGGCGGTGATTGCCTCTCCTGATGACGAACAGGCACTGGACGAACACCGCAAGTATGTCATAAAAATGCTTGATACATACAGGCGGGCACTGGGCATTCCATAAATAAAGGAGGATGGTGGCGACCCCCGCGTTCCTGCCTCCCAAATCCGGGGAACCCTTACATATTTTTATCGAGTTTTATGAGTCGTTGTGAACCTGTCAGACTTA
This sequence comes from uncultured Methanoregulaceae archaeon, assembly GCA_963805035.1. GTDB lineage: Archaea > Halobacteriota > Methanomicrobia > Methanomicrobiales > Methanospirillaceae > Methanoregula. The sequence goes on from CAWDSU010000005.1 coordinate 239,363, forward strand.
TTCCAGGTGCGACAGAACCGAAATCCCTTTAAGGACAGGTTACGATCCGGTCGGCTCACCGTGCAGGGAAAAATGCGTTACAATCCTGATATTCCATAGTTATCGGGAATAATGGTAAAACCAATCTTTAAAACGAGAAAAAAAGTTACAGGCTGTCAAGGCTGACCGCATTGAAATCCTGCGCCACATCCTTGATATCTTTTACGCCAAACGCTGTCTGCACGGTTGCGAGTTCAAGGTCATTTGCCGCATCGCAAACATAGTCGAGGATATCGATCGAGAGCTCCTTTTTGATCTTACTTTTCTTGAGCTGGTCGAGCAAAGACGCCATCTTTTCCGGGGACTCCATGCGGAGCTTTGAAAGGCTCATGACGCACATGTAGATGCGTGTCAGGTTCCTGTCTGTCCCGGTGATGGTGTCAAAGAAGTTCCGGATCACCTGTGCCTGGTATATCTCTCCACCCATGGATTCACCTCCTGTTCCTGCTTTACAGTATTTCCCCTATACACAGCGTCGTATTATAAAGTTTGTGGTAAACGGGGCGAAATCCAGGCCGAAATCGCGAAAAAAAAGGTAAATTTCACGCAGGAGCGGCGCGGGTGTCTGACAATAGGATGACACTCGTCACACATTGCTGCCTGCCGCCACCTACTTCGCCGCACTTACGATCTTGATGATGTCCCCATCCTTGAGAAGATGGTTTTCCTTGATCCGCATCTTGGTGCGGGCATCGATGGCATACAGGAATCCCTTCCCGATATCGGTGTGCACCTGGAACGCCAGATCATGGGGGGTCGATCCGCGTTTCATCAGGAAAGCATCCGGCAGAACATCACCCTGCTTGTTGCAGAACTTGTTTTCGTCTTCCACCGGGTACACGACAATCCGGTCAAGCAGTTCGAAAACCGCACGGTTAACGGTGTCCTGGACCCCGGTGCCGTTGTTCTTTTTCATGACCTCCGCGATTTTGGCGAGACCTGCTTTCTGGGGCGCTGAAAGGGTGACCCCGTCCATAACCTTGAACTCCTTGTCGCCCGGCAGGTATTTTATCACTTTTGCAATCGCGGCATTCCTCAATGCAAGTTCAGATGCGGCACTGACAAACGAGACTTTTTGTGCGGCAAGTTTCGCACGCAGGGCCTCTGGGGTTTCATCGATTTTATTCCCGACGACAAGCATAGGCTTTGAGGTCTTTACCATCTCGGCGCAGAACGGCACGAGATCTTCCATCTGGGCGTGGACGAGATCGAGTTTGAGCAGCAGTTCCGCATCGCGCACTTCCTCGGGAGTGATCCCAAGGCCGGTAAAGACTTCGGCAATCCCCTGGTGGATGGAAAAAGACTTGACCGATGCCTGGCGGGAAAGGCGGGACCAGTGCTTATCGAGGATCCCGTACACCCACATCGTCATCTCAACGCCAAGAAATTGTATGTCCTCTGCCGGGTCGTGGTTCCCGACACCTACCGGGTTTCCTTCGCTGTCGGTCCCGCCGCTCGCGTCGACCATGTGGAGGATCGCGTCGGCCTGACGGAGGTTGTCGAGGAACTGGTTCCCCAGGCCCTTGCCCTTGTGGGCATCGGGAACAAGCCCCGCGACATCGATGAGGTTGACGGCAACAAACCGGACCCCGTCAACACAGTGGCCGCAGGTGAGGTCAAGGCCATGGCAGGGGCAGGTCGTGCGCACGTACGCGACGCCGAAATTTGGACTGATGGTCGTAAATGGGTAGTTGGCGATCTCTGCATTCGCCATGGTAGCCGCCTTGAAAAAGGTCGACTTTCCGCAGTTTGGTTTACCTGCAAGCGCGAGGGTGATCATCGTATTTCCTCATTGTCAAGAGTTCCTGGTATCAACAGAAATCGCTGCACCGGATCCGTTGAGGTATTTTCTTTGAGTATGAATAGAATCTGACAAAGTTTTTCATGGCTGCTTATTAAAAGGTACTTATGACCTTTATCGCAAAAACCTGTTATTATTTTGATAAACCGGGCCCGGTAAACACAAAGGACGCAGCGCGATTTGCCATCGAAAGGGCTAAGGAACTAAATCTTAAGACCATTGTTGTTGCAAGCAGTTCAGGAGAGACCGCGCGGATCTTCTATGATGAGATGAGGGGCACCGGCCTCTCGCTTGTCGTCGTTACCCACGTGATGGGATTTGCAAAAGCCGGTGAGTGGGAGTTTTCGGAGCAGACAGCAAAGGACCTCCGGAAACAGGGAGTGAAGATCGTGACCGGCACCCACGCCCTCTCTGGTCTCGAACGCGCCCTTTCAAAGTCCCCAAAGGTAGGTGGAGCGTCCCGGACCGAGGCGATTGCCGAAGCGCTGCGCCGCGTGATCGCCGTTGGCCTGAAAGTCGCCGTTGAATGCGTGCTTATCGCCGCCGACCAGGGCGCAGTCGGGATCGATGATGAGGTTATTGCTGTCGGCGGAACAGCAAGCGGTGCAGATACCGTCTGCGTGATCCGCCCGGCCTATACGGCAAGCTTCTTTGATCTCCAGGTGCGGGAAATCGTGGCCATGCCCCGGATCAGATGACCATGGTCCTTAAGGAATTGCAGGAAGCTCTCCGCGCTGTCGGGCAGGCACCGGTGCTCTGGATCCCCGGTGTTGTCGCGGGGCTGCTTGGCGCGGTGCTCTGGATTTTGTTAAACCTCGCCGGTACCTTCTTTGCCAGCCGGCTCGTGATTATCTCCGGCCTCGTGATGGTACTTTTTGTTGCCGGGACGTTTGGGCTGATCAGAAAAAACGGGACCGGCGCCGTCACGATGGTGCGCGAAGGGGTGCATTACTATTTCCGGGTATTGCTTCCCTGGCTTGTGATCCTCTTTGTGCTCCTGCTCGTCTTTGTGACGATAACGCTCGTAACGATCCTTTCCACCGGCGGCTCTACGGACTACGAGGCCATGGGCCTGCTTGCCGTTATTGTCATGATCCCCACGTTGTTTTTGACCTTTTTCTGCGATACCGCATCTGTCTTTGAGGATCTCCAGGTCTTTGTTTCCCTCCGTCGCAGTATTGGTATTGTTGCCGGCCATGCACGGGAGGTGCTGGGATTTTTTGTTGTATGCTGCGTGCTCTCATTTGTCGACCTGTTCGTGTTCGCTCTCATCTGGGAGGGTCTTCTCTATGACAAGCTTGAGCCGCTCGCCAGCTATAACGAGACCCAGTTTGCCGCCATTACCCCGCAGCAGCTGGTAACCCTGATCGGCCCGGATGGCATGTGGGTGACTGCCGCGGTCATCTTTTTCGGGGTCGCATTTATCGTGCCGCTCCTGCTTGCATACAAGGCCTGTTTCTACCGGAGCCTGATCGGGAGCCCGGTTGCCATCCAGCAGGTAGCCGGGGAATTCGACAGCAAGGGCCGCTGGTACAAATACTGATATAGCACCTGTTTTTTTGCTCCGGGGAAACTGAAATGTACCGATCGTGTTCACTCGGGATCCATGAAAACCGGTAAAAAAGAATGAGGGCTCCCCGCATCAGGACTCCTCCGGGGGCACGGCGGGGGCAGGGTGTTTTTGTGTATGGGTCTTCGTGTTGATCCTGGTTTCTGATCCACCGCATGGCGGTTCTGGGGGACAGGCACTTTCCCCTCCGTCATCAGGTATGTGGCTTTTTTTGAAAACTAACGGTTTCTCCAGAACCTGAAAAGTACACCGTTTATGGCCGGCGCGGGCTGTAAACATTATCTGAAAACTGGCGATTTTTGAGGATCTTTTGGGATTATTAAAAATCCAATGATAAATTTGGGGATATATTTATATATAGTTACCACAGAGTGGTAATTATGCCTCGTGCAGGCGAGGGACGATCGATCCGGATTGATCCCGAGGTGTATGAGGCTTTGCTTGCGCTCAAGCGTGGCAACATGACCTTCAGCGATGTTATTGAGCAAATGCTCCATGAATGCTATGGTTGGTCGGATGCCTTCCCGACCAACCAGCGCGAACTGGGGGATTTTACCGGAACGGAGACTTCAAAGTGAGGGAAAATATCGGGATTTCCCGCCACGAGAGGTGGACGCCGGTCCAGCATCCTGCAGGTGCCAGCCACCCACGCTGGCATATCAGCAATGACATTACCCGGGACAACGTTAAATCAATCATCGAGATTATCGAAGACTTGTTCGCATGAAAGAGAAATAAACCAACAATCTCAGAGGATCGCGCCGGTGCTTTACCCTCGCACCGGTTCGTCCATCTCGAGTTGCACCGTCTCCCCTATCATCTCTTTTAATTTTTTCAGGAGTTCCTCTTGTAAGAGCGGAGCTGATGCCAGAATTTTCGTTCTCCATAAGAGGAGTTGCCTGTGTTCCTCTTCTTCGTGAACCTGCATACTTTTCAGCTGCTCTTTCTCGCGTTCCAGCGATCGCAGCCGTGCAAGAACCGGATGGTTCGCAAAGCCTTCCTCTGCTTCGCGGCAGCGGGCCTCGAGATCGCGGTACCGACGACATAACCCGCTCACCTCGCCACAGAATTTCCGGCTGTCGGAAAAGACCGCATGCTCTTCCTTGTTTTTTAAGATAATATCACCCTCATCGATCATTTTCTGTACCACAGGACATGCTGCATCCAGAGCAGGGGTAACCAGTTCAGCTGAAGCAACCGTGTGATCGGACAGGATATCCATGGCATCTTTGAGGAGATGCACTTCTTTTGACAGGTGCTTGCGGGTGGCGATCTTTTCGGCTTTCCTGAAGACGTGGGAAGCCGTCATGGCAAGAGAGGCATAGTGCCGAAGGTAATCGTCCCGCTGCCGGACCAGATCTGTACACCGGCCACGCTCTGCATCAAGCAGCTGTAAGGACGAATCGGAAGAAAGGCGGGTGATCTCCGTGGAGATAATGTCAAGACGCCCGGTGATCTCCACGATGCGCGCCCTGATCCGTTCCTCTTTTCCGACCGCTCGTTCCTGATCCTTGCGGGCCTCGCACAGCGCAGCATATGCAGTACGTGTTGCCTGGATGTGGGTGGATTCCTCATTGAACCGGCCGATCGCCTTTGTCATTATGTTAATCTCACGGCCGATCGTATCGATACCAGCTTTCGTCACCTTCATCTCTTCCGGAAAAGCGACCATCAGGTAGCGGCCCTGACCGCGGATTGCGTTCAGGCAGCCTTTTACGCATTCAACCGCCACGGCATAGAACGCTTCCGGCTCGCTGGGGAGTTCCTTTGCAAGCGATGCGTTCATCGCCCTGATGAACAGGGGCAGGGAATTTTTTGCTATACTTTTGATCTTCGGGTGGGTATCAGGATCCTGATCGGCATCCTTGAGATTATTTACCATCAACTGAAGGTTCGCGGTTGCATGCCGGATATTCCGGATCGGCTCCTTCACCTCATCCTGGAGGGTAAGGTGCACCGTTTTCTCCTGTTCATCCAGCCATGAGGGAACCTCCTCAAAGGTCAGGGTTATTTGTTTGCCGGGCGCAGAGCCCAGAAGCGATTTTAAAAATTTCAGCATGGGGGGCACTCCGGAACTACCAAATTATGAGAGGAGCAGGCATCATAGTCATCGGTTCATGAACGAATTTGGGGTTCATTCACGGTCACTGGTCGTCGCGTGCGATCTGGCGGAGGCGTTCCACCCCGTCAATCTCGTTGATTACGGTCACGACCGCCAAGGGAACAAGGGACTCCCACGGCTCGCCGGCAAGCATCCGGCGCCGGATCTCGGTTCCGCTGTGCCGGTCGCGCTCGTACATCGCGGGGGACTGCACAGTAATCCCGGCCTCGGAAAAGAGCCTGACCACGAGCGGATTGGAGGAGTAGCAGGTATCGAACGGCGGCGTCATCGACATGACATGCGCGGCCCAGAGCGCATTTCTCTGCACATCCTCGATCGGGATCACGTAGTATGGGCACCGGAGAGATGTGAGCGCCCGGGTGATCATCAGCACGCGCTCACCGGCAGTATACGGGTTCTCTGTCGTATGGGAGAGCTGCGCGCTCCCGACACCGATGATGATCTCATCGCACGTCCGTGCGAGTTCCTCAAGAACGGCCTGGTGACCGTTGTGGTAGGGCTGGAACCTGCCCACATAAAATCCGCGCTTCATTTTTTCTCTCCCGCATTGGCAACCCTTGCCGCAAAGGCGCCGGCCGTGAACCCTGCGTCGATGTTGACGACGGCAATGACCGAGCACGACTGGAGCATGCTCGCAAGCGCCGCACGCCCTTCTCCCATGTACCCGTAGCCGGTGCTGACCGGGACCCCGAGCACCGGTTTATCCACGAGACCGGCGACAACGGCCGGGAGCGTCCCTTCCCGGCCTGCGCAGACAACAAAGACATCCGCGTCGAGCAGGGGCTTGAGCGCCGGGAACAACCGGTGGATGCCGGCCGCTCCCACATCGTACGCGGTCCGGACCGTGCAGCCCATCTCTTCAGCGATGATCTTTGCTTCCTCCGCGACACGGATATCCGAGGTCCCGGCCGTAATGACAGCGACGATCCCCCCGGTCGGTTCCGGAGCAGGGCCGGTCGAGAGGACAAGCACCTGTGCCGGGGTACGGTACTCTGCCGTGATCCCTTTGCCTGTACAACGTGCCTGCACCACGGACACCTGTTCGGGTGTCACGCGCGTGACAACACAGCGGCCGGAGGTCTCCGCATGCCGGACTGCAATTTCGGCAAGGTGTTCAGGGTCCTTTCCCTCGGCAAGGACCACCTCCGGCATCCCGCACCGGACTGCGCGGCCGAGATCGAGACAGGCAAAGTCCCCTACCCGTTCAAGGCGGAGCCCTTCGATCTCCTGTGCAGCATCGTCGAGCGGGATCTCGCCGTTCTTGTACCGTTCAAGGACCGAGGAGAGGACTGGATTTGCGCGCATGGTGTGATAATACAGATATGGAGAGGCGTATTATAAGTTAGTTCATTGCCATGTCTTACTTGCTCTATGTTGCGTATTTTGGCGGCGCAGCAGTGATCCTGCTCTGGCTGCGCGATGCGCGGATCTTCTTCCGGACCGGCCTGCCCGGCTACCGGAAAGCAGCGTACCACGGCGTGCTGTATGGGGCACTCGGGACGCTGGGCATCCTGTGCGCGATCGCCGGGAACGCTTTCGAGATTTTGGGCCTCGGCATCATCCTTGCGGCGCTGTACCTGCAGGGCATGATTGAAAAAGAGAAGGTCTGGAAAGGGGACGAGGGTACGCTCGTGCGCCTCTTGGGCAGCGTACCGCGCCGGCTCCCGGACAAAAAATAAGGGTGCAGCAAAAAACAAACTATCAGGGATTTTACAGGCATGATCCAGAAACCACGAGGCACACGGGATTTCCTTCCCGACGAGATGGAAGCGCGGCGGAGTATCGAGGCAAAGATGCGCGAGGCAGTGCGCCGCTGGGGATACCGGGAAGTATGCACACCTGAATTCGAAGACCTCGAACTCTTCACGCTCAGGTCGGGCGAGGGGATCATGCAGGAGATGTACGTCTTTGAGGATAAAGGGGGCAGGGAAATGGCCCTGCGCCCGGAGATCACGGCAGCCGTGATCCGGATGTACATTAACGAGGCCAGGGTCGCGCCCAAACCCCTGCGCTGGTGCTACTTTGCCGACTGCTTCCGGTACGAGCGCCCGCAGAAAGGGCGGTACCGCCAGTTCTGGCAGTTCGGCGCGGAACTGATCGGGGCCGACACCGCGACTGCCGATGCAGAAGTGATCATGCTCGCCGCGGATGCGCTCAATGCGACCGGTGTCACGTGGGATCTCAAGGTCGGCCACCTCGCGTTCATGAAAAACCTCTTAAACGACCTCGAGCCTGCAGCCCAGCGCCGGGTAATGGCACATCTTGACAAGAAGGACTTCGAGGGCCTTGCCGTGACACTCGCGGACATGGGAAAAGGCGATCTCGGCGAGTCCCTGACTGCACTCGTGGCGTGCCGCACACTTCCCGAGGCCTTCGAGATCGCCGGGACAATTCCTGATAAGGAGCGCGTGGAGCGGACGACCGCAATCCTCGATGAATCCGGTGTTACCTATTCCCTCAACTTCGGGATCGCACGGGGTCTCGACTACTATACCGGCATGGTCTTTGAAGGGTTTGCACACAACCTCGGCGCGGAGAACCAGATCGTGGGAGGCGGGGCATACCGGCTCGCGCACCTGTTCGGTGGCGACGATATCGCTTCCGTGGGTTTTGCCATCGGGTTTGACCGGGTGATGGTCTCGCTTGGCGATGTGCAGCCCAAAAAAGATACCGTAGTGGGGATCGTGTGCACAAACGAGGGGCGCAGCTTCGCGCTCTCCGTGGCCCGGGCATTCCGGGCCGACGGGATCCGTACGGAGATGGATCTCATGGAGCGCGGGCTTGGGGCACAGATGGCGCACGCGTCAAAATCTGCGGACTTTGCGGTCGTGATCGGTGCACGGGAGGCCGGGGCCGGCCAGGTCACGCTCAAGGATCTTCACTCCGGCGAGCAGAAGACGCTTGACCCGGCCGCGGCGATAGCCGAGGTGAAAGTGCATGGTGCTCGCTGAGGAACTCGCAAAGCAGCAGCGCAGTATCAGTGTCGCGGAGTTTTTCGAGAAGAACAAACACCTGCTGGGATTTGACTCCCCGACCCGGGGGGTCATTACCACCATAAAGGAAGCAGTCGATAACGCACTCGACGCCTGCGAGGAAGCGCAGGTGCTTCCCGACATCTACATCAGCATCAAAAAAACCGGCTCCGATATATTCCGGATCATTGTCGAGGACAACGGCCCCGGCATCGTCCCCGCGCAGGTCCCTTTTGTCTTCGGTAAACTCCTGTACGGCTCCCGGTTCCACCAGATCCGGCAGACCCGGGGGCAGCAGGGCATCGGGATCTCGGCTGCCGTGCTCTACGCGCAGCTGACAAGCGGCCTTCCCACGGTCGTCATCTCGCGCACCGGGGCAAAGGAACCGGCGCACAAGTTCGAGATCTTAATAAAGATCGAAACAAACGAGCCGGACATCATTTCGCAGCAGCCTTTCGAGTGGGACCGGATCCACGGCACCCGGGTCCAGATCGAGTTCAAGAGCACGATGTCGGCTAAAAAGAAGCTGCTCGAATACCTCAGGTACACTTCAGTCGTAAATCCCCACGCACGCTTCCGGGTGGAGCTGGACGACGAGTCGTTCACGTTCGAGCGGGTGAGCCAGGAAGTGATCGCGTGCCCGGTGGCGATCCAGCCCCACCCGCACGGGATCGAGTTTGGGCAGCTCAAACGGATGGCCGCAGCAAGCGATGAGAGACTGGTCGATTTTCTCGTAAACGGTTTCTCACGGGTCGGGAAAAAGACCGCGCAGGAGATGTGCGATATATCCGGCCTTAAGCAGACGGCAAAAGTAAAAACGCTCTCATCGGAGGAACTCAAAAACCTGCTCGCCGCGATGCAGTCGGTCGCCGTGCCCGCCCCGCCGACCACCCAGTGCCTCTCGCCCATCGGTGAAGACCTGATCCGGCGCGGCCTTGACAAGGAGTTCCAGATGGACTTTGTCGCGGCACGGACGCGCCCGAGCTCGGTCTACTCCGGCCACCCGTTTGTGATCGAGGCAGCGATCGGGTACGGCGGCCGGCTCGAAACCGAAGGCAACGCAACGATCCTGCGGTTCGCAAACCGCGTCCCGCTCATGTATCAGCAGGGCGCCTGCGCGGTCACCGAGTGCGTGGCAAACGTCAACTGGAAGGCGTACAACATCTCCCAGCAGGGCCTCCCGCTGGGGCCGGTCCTGATCCTCGTCCATGTCGCGTCAACAAATGTGCCCTTCACGAGCGAGAGCAAGGATGCGATCGCGAGCATCCCGGAGATAGAAAAAGAGATCGTGCTCGCGCTCCAGGACCTCGGCCGGGAGCTCAAGACCTTCCTCTCGCGCCGGGACCGGACAAGCTTGCCGAGGACCGGGCCCGGGCCGTCTGCGCGGTGATCCCCGAGATCGCGGTAAAGGTGAGCGAGATCGTGGATAAACCGGTCGTGGATACAACTCCCATCGAGGGCCGGCTGATGCGCAAGCTGATCGCAAAGAAATGGACCCGGAACGGAAAGGTCACGATCGAGGCGAACAATTACACCGGGAGCGATGTCGAGATATCGGTCTATGATATCTCCGCAGACAATGCTGCCGATGCCGATATGCCGCCCGCATTCTCGACCGAGATGGACGGGCAGTTCACAAAAGTCTGGAAGATGACGATTCCGAAGCAAACGGTCTGGCGCGTCTCGTATACCGGCAAGGGCGGCGGCATGCTCGACATCCGCGGAATAGAGGACAACAAAAAGATGGTGGTGGATCTCGATGTCTAAAGAGGAACTCGATGCACGGTCGATGAAGGCGCTCATGACGATCGCATCGACCTGGTACGATCAGATGAAGGCCGGGGAGATCCCGTCTATCTCGCTTCCCACCCGTACCAGGTACAACATCGAGTACCGATGATGCAAGCGAGGTCTGGAAGTACGGCGACAAAGAGAGCCTGCGGACAGCGGCAACGGCAAAGAGCGCGACGCACCTCTTAAAGATGGCCTATGTGATCGGTTTTGTCAAGCAGCAGCTCATCGAGAACCGGTCCTCGACCTTAAGAGAAATGTATTACATCTCTGAGGGCTGGAAGCGCGCGAAGTTTGGCGCGCAGGACGAGAGCAACTTCCTTGTCGAGGACCTCGAGATCATCTCCGATGTCCCGCGCGAAGGTTTCCATCTCCGGCCCGAGGAAAACGGGGCAAGCATCTACGGCCCGATGCGGATCCGGGAACCGACCCGGCGGGGCCTCAAGTTGATCCACTGCCAGGACGACGTGGGATCGGCCGGGTATTCTATCCCGAACAACGTTGAGAACCTTGAGCTGGTCGATCACGATGCGAAATTTGTCATCGCCATGGAAACCGGTGGTATGTACGACCGGCTCATTGAGAACGGGTTTGACGAGGAGCACAACGCGATCCTCCTCCACCTTAAAGGCCAGCCGGCCCGGTCGACGCGCAGGCTGCTCAACCGGATAAGCCTTACCTGGAACCTGCCGATCCTCGTCTTTACCGATGGGGATCCGTGGTCGTACCGGATCTACGCGTCGGTTGCCTACGGCGCTATTAAGAGCGCCCACATGTCCGAGCTGCTCGCGACACCGAAGGCGCAGTTCCTTGGGTTGCAGCCCAGCGATATCCGGGATTACAATCTGCCTTCGGACAAATTATCGGATAAGGATGTTGAGGCTTTGAACGCTGAACTGACCGATCCCCGGTTTGCGACAGAGTACTGGAAAAAGCAGATCAATTTGCAGCTTGAACTGGGGCTGAAATCAGAACAGCAGGCGTTTGCGGCACGGGGCCTGGACTTTGTGACGAAGAAGTATTTGCCGGCCCGGTTAAGCGAGATGAGCGTGATCTGATCCGATCAGGGGCATGATATGAAGATTGGGGATATGTACACGAACGGTCAGTATCTCAAACATAATCCTACGTGGGGAGCCGATGACGCGGCATGGAAAGCAGACCAGATATTTACGATGATCCAGAAACACGGTTTAAAACCGGCAACGGTATGCGAGGCCGGGTGTGGCTCCGGGGAAATCCTGTGGCAGCTCCAGCAGAAGATGGACAGGAACTGCATATTTACCGGATATGATATATCGCCGCAGGCAATTGACCTCGCATGCAGGCACTCGAACCGAAACCTCACCTTCCGCCTTGCGGATATATCTGAAGAAAAGGGGACGACCTACGATCTGATCCTGCTGATCGATCTCATTGAGCACCTTGAAGATTACTTTGAGTTCCTGCGGATACTCAAGGATAAAAGTCAGCATAAAATTTTACATATCCCGCTCGAGATGTTTGCGGTATCCAGCCTCTACCCGTCATTCCACCTTGGCCAGAAAAGAAAAGTGGGCCATCTCCACTTTTTCTCCCGGGAAACCGCACTCCAGGTACTGCGTGATCTCGGGTACGAGGTCGTGGATTACCAGTATACTGCGGGATACCGGCACCCCCACCACGATTATGGCATCAAAGACCGGATGCTTAGCGTACCACGGCGGCTGCTCTATCCACTCGCACCCGACATTACCGCCAGGATATTCGGCGGATACTCGCTCCTTGTGCTGGTGAGATGAAATGACCGGCGATCTATCCCACCCTGTCAACCCGGGGAACACCCCCTCGTATACACTTGGCCTTTTCACAAACATGTACCCTGCATTTGAAGGGGATTACCGGGGGATATTTATCCGGCAGATGGTGACCGATCTGGAGGAAAGGGGGGTAAAAATTTTTATTGCCGCCAAACCGACACCCTCGCTGCTGGGATATATATCCTTCGCGGCCCGGTCTGTCCGGCTCGCGAGAAGGAAGGATCTGGATCTTCTCCAAGCCGAATATATTCCTCACAGCAGCCTTATCCCCGCCCTGCTGGGACGGCGCACAGTGCCCCTTATCCTCAAATTCCATGGTGACGATGCCCGAATCTTCCCGTTCAAAAACCGGGTGAACATGGCGCTGACCAGGGCCATGATCCGGAGGGCCGCCCATATCGTTACTGCAAGCGAGGAGATCCGGAAGACACTCATTGACATCGGGGCGCCATCCGACCGGGTTACTGCCATCCATTCCGGTGTGGATACAGCTTTTTTTACGGGAGGCGACCGGCAGGAGGCCCGGGCCCGCCTGGGACTCCCGCCCAAAAAGACCATCTTTCTCTTCGTGGGCAGGCTTCATCCCTGGAAAGGTATACCTGAACTGGTGGAGGCCGCACGTGCCTGTCCGGAGCACCTGTTCCTCTTTATCGGTCCCGGCTCGCCGCCGGATCATCCCGACAACTGTATCTTTTTCGGCACCGTCCCGCACCGCGAGGTGCGGGCCTGGATGAATGCCGCAGACTGCCTTGTCCTCCCGACACACACGGAGGCCGTGCCGACCTCGGTCATGGAGGCGTTTGCCTGCGGGATCCCCGCTATAACGACAAATATTGGTGGTTGCCCTGAAATCGTCACTGACCAGAAAAACGGGCTGATGGTCCCGGTCGGGGATACCGGGGCCCTTGTAGCTGCCGTGGAATGGATGGGATCGCACGAAGAGGAGCGAATGCAGATGGGTCATGATGCACGGGCCACGGTCGTGCAGCGATACGATCACCGGATCATGACCGCCCGCCTGATAGGGATCCACACAACGGTACTGGAAAATACCCGGCCTGCATCCCTGACGAAATAATCACTCCAGCCCGGAGATCAGGTTCGCAAATTGTTCCCGTACATGCCCGGCATCGAAATCAGATTTTGCACGCTCGCGGGCATTGTTTGTCACGGTTTCACGAAGCCCGCGATTGGACAGGAGGGTCCTGATCGCTTCTGAGAGGAGCGCCGGGTCATCATCACTCACGACAAGGCCGCACTGGTACCGGGAAAAATACCATGATACAAAGGATTCCCGGGGTGCGTGAACGAGGACCGGGATCCCTGAAGCCAGATATTCGCCGATTTTTCCCGGTGCAGATGTCCGGATAATATCAGGATACTCCGATGCAAATGCAAGGGGAAGGAACAGGAGGTCTGCACGGCGCTGGATATCGGGCATCCGGTCATTAGGCAGGTTCCGGTGGATCACCACCGGTCCCTTGATCCCGTTCATCGCGAGCCGGGTTTCCGACTGGGATGTATAAATATGCAGTTTAAGCCCGGGGATCCCAGCAGTATCTATCGCGGCAATCAGGTTCCTGAACGCACTGTAATGCGCTTCGTAGACCGCCCCGGTATAGACAATGGTTTTTTCTGCAGGAACCCCATCCGGAGCGGGTGAAACTCTGTGGTTTTTTTCATAACCGGAAAGATCGAACGGGTTATGGATAACCACCGGCCGGACGCCGTACCTCTGGAAATACTCCCTGCCAAGACATTCATTGGGCACGATAATGGCAGACGATCCCTTCACGATTGTTTTTTCCTGTTCATCTGCAAACGAGCGAAGAAAGGAATCGGGCCACTGCCGGGAATAATAATCAAATGTATACAGGATAAACGGGAGATTGAGCGCCCGGCTTGCAAAAAATGCGGCGGGAGGATCCAGGAGGTCGCCGGTGCACCCGACAACCGCCGAACAATGTTCCGCACGAATAACCCGTTTATACTGGTATACCCTGAGCCTGAGCAGGAATGACAGGAGGAGTCTGAGGCGGAGTTTTGCAGCAATCGCAACAAGCCCGCGGATAACCTGATAATCCGGCCTGACAAAATACGTAGAAGCACCAAGGTTTTCTGAGCAGTTCCCGAGATTACCGTAGAGATAAAAATTTTTCAGCGTGACAAGGCAGTACGCTTTCGGATCGAATTTCCTCAGCAGGTGATACACGGTAAGCGACTGCCCCGACTGGGACGGTGGAAGCCCCAGGGAAACGAATGCAAATTTTTTCATGGCCGCTGTACTTTTCAGGTGCTGCCGGGTTTGTCCGGTGTAATCAGGTTGTATGAAAGGAGAATCCTGATAACGGTTGTGCTGACCTGCTCATCAAGGTACTCACGGGGTGCGACCCATACCGGCGGGGCGGACAGGACGAGGCGTACGCACCCGAGAATCGTTTCCTGATCCGAGCCGGCGAGCATATTGCTGCCGCATTCGAGAGTCTCGGGCCGCTCAGTTACATCCCGTAGTGTGACATTGGGAACATGGAATATACAGCACTCTTCCTGAACCGTTCCGCTGTCACTCAGGACACAGCAGGCATCCTGTTCGAGACGGATAAAATCGAAGAACCCAAACGGTTCATAAAAATGGAGAAACTCGGCGTCAGTTTCAATGGCGAACTTCCGGATCTTATCACGGGTACGGGGGTGGAGGCTGCAGATGACCGGCATCCCATACTGCCTCCCAAGTGCCGTGAGGGCAGCAAGGTAGCCCCGGAGCCGGTCGGGCAGATCGACATTCTCTGAACGATGGAGTGTTACGAGAAAGAACCGGTTCTTTTCTATTTTAAGGCGTTCGAGAATATCCGAACCGCCGATCCTGTCGGAATAGTGGTTGATCACCTCGAGGATGGGATTTCCTGTGACGAAGATCCGTTCGTGAGGGATGCCCTCCCGTATGAGATTTGCCCGGCTGCGTTCGGTATAGGGCATCAGGATATCGCTCGTATGATCGATGATCCGGCGATTGACTTCTTCAGGAACACGGTCATCATAACACCGGTTTCCTGCCTCCATGTGAAAAACGGGAATACCCTGGCGTTTGGCGATAATTGCTGACAGGCTGCTGTTCGTGTCCCCCAAAAGGAGGATGCGATCCGGCTGTTCCTTTTCGATCACTTCTTCAGTCCGGGTGAGGATCTGTGCAATCTGTTCCCCGGCAGTCACGCCCCGGGTATCAAGAAAATAATCCGGATTCCTGATACCGAGTTCCTTAAAAAATATGTCTTTCAGATTTTTATCAAAATTCTGCCCCGTGTGAACAAGAACATGGGTACACTGTGCATCCAGTTTTTCGATAATCCTGCTCAGACGAATAAGTTCAGGGCGCGTGCCCAGGATCGTCATTACCTTCATCGCAGGAGTTCCCCATCCAGTGATCCATTACCATCGACCAGCAGGTCATACTTTTTCAGGGTATCGAAAAGCTGATCATGGGTCATGACATTTGCCTGTGATGAAAATTCATGACCAATAGGGGTACTTTTTTCATCAGCACTGCAAAGTTCGGGAAGGATGGATTGTATGACGTAGTAATTCCCGCGCCGGATCGTCCGGTGTGCCTCTTCCTCGGATACGAGAATTTCGTGAACCTTTTCCCCGGGCCTGATACCGGTTATTGTGGTCTTGACCGGACGATCCCCGATAAGGCAGTGTGCAATGTCGGTCACTTTTGCCGAAGGAACACGAGGTATGTATGTCTCTCCCCTCCGCGCCCCTCTGAGCGCGGCAAAGATAGTATCCACTGCCTGGTCAAGACTGAGTAAGAACCGTGTCATGTCCGCTGTTGTAATAGTCACCGGGCCGCCGGTACGAATCTGCTCGTGGAAGAGCGGGATGACAGACCCCCGTGATGCGAGGACATTCCCGTACCTCACACAGATAAACCGGGTCTTCGGGCAATCAATATTTGCCGTTAAAAAAATCCGCTCCTGCAGGGCCTTGGTCATGCCCATCACGTTAACCGGCTTGCAGGCCTTATCTGTGGATATCCCCACAACGGTATCAACCGGGATTTTCAGTTCGCGGATCGCGCGGACGATATTTTCAGGGCCGGAGATGTTAGTCCTGACCGCTTCGTAGGGAAAATATTCGCAGGAAGGGACCTGTTTTAATGCAGCCGCATTGAAGACCACATCAACCCCCTGAAGGGCCGATGCAATACTGTGGAAATCCCGGACATCGCCGATCCTGAACTCAAGCAGGCGCCGGAAATTGTTGTAAATAACTTCATCGGTCGGGGCCCTGCTGTTGAGGTAAGAAACCCGCATTTCATGTTGTTTGGCTTCATCACGGGAAAGAACAATAATCTTTTTTGGCGTTCCCATTTCTCCGGAGAGGAGACGCCGGATCAGGACTTTGCCTAAAGATCCAGTCCCGCCGGTGACAAGAATTGTTTTATTGCTCAGCATGGTTCCCCCTGATGGAGACATACAGTGTGGGATCCCGGTACATCTGATCTATCATATATTCCCATGATGGAATCTTAATGTTTGTTTCTTTTTTGAATTTTTCCGAATTCAGGCTGCGGTCATTGACAACGGTTTCATCATGCTCGATGGTGATGATCATACCCCAAGTTTTTTTCACCAGATTCAGAAGATCATACTTGCTGATCGGCTCGGATGCGACCTGGTAGACCCCAGACAAATGGGGATAATGGGAAATAATTTCTAAGATAATTTCGGAGAGGGCCAGAGTAGTAAGGCCGGAAAAAACAGCTTTTTTATAGCCATAGACGGTGCCTCCTTCGTTACTCATGAACCATTCAATGAGGCCATGGGAAGTATCAAGCTCTCTGCCGATTATGGATGTGCGGAGGGTAAGACACCCGGCGTAATCAATCTCTCCAAGATATTTTGTTTTACCGTACAGATCTTCAGCATCGGACGAATCTTCTTCGGAATAGTACCCTTTCCGTCCAGAGAATACACAATCTGTACTCATATGGATGAGGCGTATGTTTTTTTGCCTGCAGATTTGTGCAAGCTGGTGGGGAAAGAGTGCGTTGATGGCGATGCTCTGCAAGGCGTCCTGTGCAGCGGGAAGTTGTTTCACAATACCGATGCAGTTGATAATCACATCAGGATTTACTTTATCGATTGCAGTGCGGACAGTATCTAAATTATCTGCACTGATGTTCCCGATAATATCCATATTCGAAAAAATGGGATAATTTGCGAGAACTGATGCATTTCTGCGCACTGTTCCGGTAACCTTATGTTCCCGTGAAAGCACCTGCACCAGTTTATGACCAAGCATTCCGGTGGCGCCGAGTATCAGGATGATCATTTTAAACCCGATTTGGATATCCTTTGGTTAATAGGTTTATGCAGGAGAGATGATAGAAATTTGGGGACAACGGGAGACCCCCCATAAATGATGAATCGGGGGGGAGCTGCCAATCATAGTCTCTTGCTTCAGATTATAAGATTACCATCTTCTCATATTTCAAAGCACAGGGGGTGAGGAACAACGAACATGACGAAATATGATGATTTCGGTGGGGGGGGCGCCGACTTATATCAGGTTAACACCGTTAGATATACCGTTTACTGCTCCTGAAAGTATGAAGGTGCTTTGGGACATTTCGGATTGGGGGCAATAACTTGAGGGACTTTTTAGCTTCCCAAAAAATATTTTGTAAATCACCTGTTATTTGGCATTTTTATGAATCAATAACCATCTGAAATGAATTTTCCTTCCCTTTTTTATAATACGTTCTGAAAATATTGTGGTTGTCGAGGGATTTTTTGAGATTTTATTATTCACACGTCTCGGTTATACAATAGTTCCGAACTGCCATCACTGAATTTCCCCATGATCATAAGATCCTGACCTTGCTTTGCATGAATTATTATGTTTGACCCGATTTTGGGATTGCTTTGCTGTTGCCACGTTGTATAATCGTTATCAACGGTCCAAAATACTGATGATAAGGATCTGGCATCCGGTCCGCCTTCATCAGTTACAATAACATCAGATGTATTGTATCGGGTGATACCTATGGAAACAAGTTTTGTTCTTTGGATGGTTCCATGCACCCCAAAAACAAACACTATGGTGACCGCTGCGAGGATAACGGTGATGACGACCATAATGATGAAGCTCTTTCTAGACATATTATGATTTAAATCACGAAATAGCATGATAAACTATACTATTTGCTACACCGTGTATTTCTCTTCCTTCAAATATATCTTAAATGACACGATCTTTTAATTATTAAATCTAAAATTTAATATGATGACAGCATACACTATTAGATTGTTTTTCCAGAGGTCAACGTTTTCAGGTGGTGGCTTGTTATTATAAATATTATCCTGAAGAATTGCAAAATATTCAGGAGACGGGATTATCAAAATGAAATGGTGTTCAATCATTTTTTCCCCAAAAAAGGACACCTGATTTCTTTGCGAAGTCCACGTGAGATCTCATCCCCCGGAGAACTTATAAAAAAAATTGTGAGGCCCCCGTATTATTTGGTCCGTAGAATATTCTTCGGCTTTAAATATCAGATCGGCATGATAAAAAGAACCCTATCAGATAAAAAATTTCATCGAAAAGATGCATTATACGCTTTTTATGATCTCGATGTAATGGCTGCATCATTTGATATAATTCCATTTCTGATTTCTGCCGAAAAAATTCGAATGTCCCGGCAACTGGAATCGCTCCATATCATCATCGTGCCCGGTTCAAAACAAGGTTTTGGAAAAGGTTATTTTGAATATTACCAGATGATGGCACCCAATAAAGAAAAAATACAGTTCGCGTATCTTGGATGGCGTGTAAGAAATATTCTGGTTCCTTGTTGCTGGCTGATGCCATCCTGTAACCAGTTGACCGTTTGTACATCACGGAAAGAAGCACGGGAAATTGAGCGACTTCTGGCAGAAGAGATATACCCCGATCAATATCTCGTTGATGTCCCCGTGAACCCAAATAAAAATATTTACCGGATGGGAGTAACACCGGACAACACCGGTATACCCAGTATCTCTGCAACACAAACTGCGTGTGATTTTGTTTCAGAGTGGCTCGATAAAAACTGTGAGGGAAAAAAAGTAGTGACTATCACCTTGCGTGAGGCTTCATATGAAATTAAGAGGAATAGCAATATTCAGGACTGGATGAAATTTGTTCGCTCCCTTGACCAGAACATCTATTTCCCGGTTATTATCAGGGACACCGAAAAGGCATTTCAACCTGCTCCCAGTGAGATGGCCGGTTTGACACTCTTTTATGAGGCCAGCTGGAATATTGAAATAAGGGCAGCATTATACCAAATGAGTTATTTAAATCTTTTTTCCAGTGGCGGACCAATGTCTCTTGCATGGTTTAATAAAAAATGCCGGAGCCTGAGTTTTAAACTTATTACAGATTCAGTACCTGTCGCCACAGAAAACCATTTGAAATTTCTTGGCTATAAGATCGGAGATCAGTTACCCTATTTTTCAAAATTTCAAAAAATAGTCTGGGATGAGGATTCGTACGATGTCATAAAAAAAGAATTTGCTGAAATGTGTATAAAAATTGAGGAGAGTCCTGGTAATACCCGGTGAATGTTCGTGGACAAATGGGGAACGGTATCAGCTGATCTTTGCCCAGTCAGTTAAAAACTGCTCCAAACCGACATCGGTCAGTTTATGCTTCATCATCAACGTGATGATAGCGGGGGGAATGGTTGCCACATGACATCCTGCCCTCGCTGCCTCAAGAACATGGACCGGGTTTCTTATACTTGCCGCAATTATTTTTGTCATTATTGAGTAGTTACTAAAAATTTTCAGACTATCTTTTACAACCTGCACACCATCAGCACCCTGATCATCCAGTCGCCCGACAAATATACTTGCATAGGTGGCACCGGCTTTTGCTGCCAACAATGCCTGGTTTGCAGAAAATACCAGCGTTACATTTGTTTTTATGCCTTTTTTTGTCAGGACTAATGATGCCTTCAGCCCTTCTTCCGTCATCGGGATTTTTATTACAATGTTTGAAGAGATTTTCGCCAGTTGTTCGGCTTCCATTACCATCCCTTCGTAGTCTTGGCTGATTACTTCCACACTGACAGGCCCGGAAACAATTCTGGTGATCTTTCCGATAACCTCCTCAACAGGAATCGATTTGCCCAATTTGGCAAGTAATGTCGGATTCGTTGTGACTCCATCAATGAGATACGAAAATTTTTCAATTTCTGAAATATCCGCAGTATCGAGAAATATTTGCATGACAACACCTGATCCCCATTTATCCTGTTATCTGATATCTGCTTCTGTTTCTTTCACTCAATTTTAATTATTTTACAGACACGCTTTGCTTATTTTAACTATGATACGTTACTTTCGCCAATAATATATTTGTTTACGGCTTCATACAAATCTCGAGTGACCGGGCAATTATTCTCTTTCATCCCTGACACTTCTTCTTTCCCATGACCAGTCAGCACTAAAATAGTCTTACATCCTGCCTCTTTTCCGGCTTTAATATCACTCAGTTTATCCCCGACAACATATGATTTCTTCAGGTCAATATGATGTTCTTTTGCGGCCTTTGTGAGCATTCCCGGCCCTGGTTTCCTGCAATCACAATCCATCCTGTATTTATCAATTTTTGCGTCAGGGTGATGAGGGCAATAATATACCGCATTGACCACCCCGCCACATTCCTGAATTTTTTCCCGTAACGCATTATTGAATATCGTAACATCTTCCTCGGTATAATATCCCCGTGCAACACCCGACTGGTTAGAAATAATAATTACAAGGTACCCATGTTCATTAAGAAGTTTTACCGCTTTGCCACTTCTCTGGATTAATTCTAATTGATCAAGCCTATGGGCATAATGAGGGGGGTCCTTATTCAAAACCCCATCCCTGTCGAGAAAGACTGCCGGATTCAAATTCAATTTCTCCTCAGTTTTTAAAGGATTATAACCCTGCATGGAACACCGAATATTAATAATTTTTATAACACGATATAGGATCCGGATTGCAAAAATATAACATTCACAATTCCTGTTCCTTTTCATTCGCCCTTTAATACAGTACAATTCCTGCGATGGGTACAAACCGGGTTAATTCCGCATTCGGGCTTGTTTTTTATTTTCACTCCGCGGCATATATCGAGGGAATAGGTTAATAATGCAACAATAGTCATGGCATCCTGAATCTTGCCATCAGAGATCATCTCTAAACAGACATATAATGGCAGCCAGAGAGAACGGGCATTTCTGGCAACAGATGTTGGAACTACATCATCTGAATGAAAGATATAGGTCGGATTAAACGTTACATCCAGACCGGGATAATACGATTGTAAGCCTCTGAGATTTCTACATTCCACCCCGGTTTCTTCGTAACATTCGCGAATTGCCGCCTTTTCCGGAGTTTCTCCAGCATCAACCCTTCCGCCGGGAATTTCCAGACTAACATTGTCAATTAACAGACGATATTGTCGGGCAAATAAGACATATGAGCCACTGGTTACCAGGTACTGCAGCACGCTCTCCCTCGTCAGAGACAAGATATTGTTTTGAAAATCCCTCGAACTCTGCCACCTTTCGATAGATGCGGCGGACATGATCCTGATAAACTGTTTCTTGGGGCCCCAGATTCATCGGTTGTGATGTGGTTTCTCTCATTTTTTTCACGTGGCTCTGTATTCGTTTTGTTTTGAAAAACAAAAAATATGATAGTTATTCTGTTCACTTTTACCAGCAAATCCCAGCTGAAAAGGGTACACCCGGGTTCATGTAATTTTCAGATGATTCGTATCCCACAGATGCTTGGCTAATGAGGATTGGCCAACCAAAGACAACCCTCCATCGACGATAATTTCCTGACCGGTGATATAGGATGC
The DNA here is from genome assembly GCA_963805035.1 of uncultured Methanoregulaceae archaeon. Taxonomy (GTDB): domain Archaea; phylum Halobacteriota; class Methanomicrobia; order Methanomicrobiales; family Methanospirillaceae; genus Methanoregula. The sequence continues at coordinate 261,363 of CAWDSU010000005.1, forward strand.
CTTATCGCTGCAGAGAAATTCAATAACATCGGCGATATCTTCCGCTTTTCCCATGCGATGGAGCGGAATAATCTTCTCATATAACTTGCGTAAATCCTCTTTTTCAACATAATACTGTCTTGACTCATCTTTCATCATTATCGACGGCGAAACACAATTGACCCTGATTCCTCTTGACCCGAGTAGGACTGCATAATAACGCACCATCTGGTTGAGCCCTGATTTTGCGACATGGTAACTGACCGGTTGTTCGGAATGAATAAGATGACCAGCTATCGAACTCACCACAACAATTGAATTCTCTCCAGAGCCATCAAACACTTCGGTGCCTGCTTCAATAATCTCTTTTGTTGCAGTCAGACTGATCTGCAATTCACCTTCCCAATTATTTTCTTTCTCTCTGAATCGCTGGAAAAAGATCAAATGTGTTATTTTGCCATTATCCGCCACGACCTTGTTGATTACTTCTAAAACAGTGGAAATATTCTGCAGATCGACAGGATAAAAATGAACCCCGGGGAGATGCTGCTGAACTTCCGGGGAGGGGTGACGACCTAAAAGAGAGACCCGGGCCTGATTTTCTGAAAGGCGTCGGACCAGTACACGTCCACTACCGCTCGTACCCCCAATAATTACGATGTGTTTTGACTGCATAATCACATCCACCAAGATATTGAATTACACTTGTTCAATGATACGGAAATCAGGTACGGGGATAATAAATTTACCCCCCTGTTTTAGAAAATCTTTATGTTTCCTGAGGATTTGTTCAGCATAACGCCAGGCAAGAATTATCACGTAATCCGGTTTGCGATCATAGAGCACCCGTGAATCATACACAGGAATATGCTGTCCCGGACTGAACCGCCCCTGTTTGGCAGGATTGTCATCAACCAGAAAATCGAGATACTCACCAATACCGAAATGATAGATTAATGTAGTGCCGGTAATTGATGCACCGTATCCTGCTACCATTTTACCCTCGGATTTCACTTTTTTGAGACAGGCAACGGTGCTTGTTTTAAGACTGTCAATTTCAGCTAAAAACGCCTTGAACGTTTCAGGACGATATAACCCGAAAGACTCTTCAAATTGCAACATGGATGCAACAGACGAGGAAATCTTACGGGGGCCGCCGGGCAAGCTGAATGGTATAGCGAAGTGATCCCCCCTTGGTAGGAATCCGTTGAACATCAATCAGTTGCATTCCCCTATGCTGGAAAAAGCGTTGTACGGGGGCAACAGAGAATGCGGACAGATGTTCATGGTAAATAAAATCAAATACCTTGTTCTCAATAACATCGGCGAGATAAAAGCTCTCAAATACAAAGACACCATCGGGGGCCATGAGAGATCTGATCCCCTCGGTCAAGGTGAAAAGATCATCAACATTTGCAAAAACGTTATTTGCGGTGATAATACCGGCCGGACCATATTCCTGTTTTATTTGAAAAGCAAGATCAGGAGTAAAGAAACCCGCGAACGTTTTCACCCCTTTTTCTGTTGCTATCCGGGCAATTTCAGTGGCAGGTTCCACTCCGATGACACGAAGTCCGTATTTCTTAAACTCCTGTAAAAGGGTTCCATCATTGCTTCCGATATCTACAACCAATGCATTCGGGGACGGCCTGATATTTTCTACCACCTTCTTTGCGTATTTGGGAAAATGTTCCTGCATTTCCGATGAACTGCTGGTTGTATAGATATAATCGCTGTACAATACGTCCGGTGAAATTATATCAAGTAACTGTGCAAGCCCACAATCCCGACATAAAAACATATCAATAGGGTACAGCTCCTGAGAAATGCGCAACTGGTCAGAGGTGACATACGCATCTCCTATTGGAGACGGGGCCAACGGGTAAACAAGTGTCAAATTCGAACTTCCGCACATTCGGCAGGTTGTGCGCCGGTGAATCTTGGATTCCATTATAAACTCTCCATTAAATCCTCATGAAGTGGCATTTTTCATAAAACGGGCGGCCAATGTATCCAGCTGTTCGAGATATCTCTTATTGGATTTGGGATCTGAACCATCCGGAGCCCACGAAGCAAGCTGGTTATTGCCCTTTTGAAATGGACCATTTATCGTTTCGTGAAAAATTAAAAATTCTGATCGAATAAGAAGTGTATGATATACAGAAGAGTTCAGCCGGCAATACCAGCTCCGTCCTGAACCGGGTCCCCCAAGTGGCAGTACCTGAAAAATACTTCCGTCATCATTAAACACAACCATATCAGCTATACCTTCAATAATATGAAGTGATTCACTTCTCTTGATATGTTTGTGGGGGGGGAAATAGGCATTTCTTTTGAGGATAATTATCATTTCATGTAATTTATCAGATACATGAGGATGTGCACACAGGCGAATACGGTTTCGGGAATTTACATTTGCCCTGCACTTGAGCACTTCTAAATCCTCGTCGGTTACACTAACAATAGGATCTTCAGCGTAGAGAACTTCTTCACTTTCCATTCTCGTCTTCATGAATTTCAGATTTCCTGATTTGGCAATGCTCATTCATTTGATGAAATCATAAATGGATGCTTTCTCTCCCCCAAAGAAAGAAAAATTTACACCTCTTATTTACCCACTTATCTGTATTATTATTAACGGTGTAAAAATAGACGTTGAACAAAGCTATTTTTCATTTTAAAATTTTGTCGCATTGCATGGGAAATTATGAAGTACTCCCATAGTTCAGGGAAATTAAGGGGGGTTTGAGAGATAACAAAATTTGGCGTTTCGATCAGATTCTGAAAAAGAGTCACGAGACAATCCGATGCACCCCCTTTTGAAACGTTTTTTGTTCTCTTAACATCCACAGTTAAAGAAACGGGAATAAAATCCGATACGGATTTAAACTGCAATTCTTCGGGGGTTTTCCCTCAACCATATTCATCACGATGGATCCATAACCTCTCTTAAGGATAGTTCCCACCCATTTTTCAGGGTTTATGCATATATTCAAGGGGTTGTCGTGAAATTTCATCCCAGTTCGCTTCAACCCAGCAAATCACATCCCTCAGCCCTTCATTAAGTTGAATTGAGGGACACCACCCCATCTCCTGTCGCGCTTTTTGGGAGTCAATAATATATGCCTTGTCCTGACCGATTCGTTCTGCAACCGCCGTTGTCGAGGAATTAAAGTCCTTCCCCATTTCATCACAGATCATTCGGACGAGATTTTTTATCGATATCCCCGAATCCGAAGGGGATAAATGATAGATTTGACCATTCCTCCCGTTGAGCATGGCCAGCAACTCCCCTCGCGAAATGTCCCGGATGTGTATGTATGATTTGACTGCATGCCCCCCTCCATGTAATTCGATGGTTTTCCCTTTTTTCAGGAAAATAACTGCGCGCGGTATAATTTTAAAGAGCTGCTGGTGCGCCCCGTAGACATTGGTGGACCGGATCATTACCAGGGGAAAATCAAAATTCTTCACAAGGGTAAATAACATTAAATCCCCGGCGGCTTTTGATGCCGCATAGGGGGTGCTTGGATTTAATGGGGCATCTTCACGAACTGTTCCTTCACATGTGCCATATACTTCAGGAGATGAGATATGGACATAGCGTTGTAACCAGTCCTGACTTTTCAGAAAATTTCCTAACTCGGCAATAGCGACAGCATTTGTACGGAACCACTGTTCAGGATGCTCCCAGCTGGGTCCGACCTCGCTTTGGGCTGCGAAATTAATAATAAATTCTGGTTTGACATCAAGGAGAAATTTTTTCAACTCTGACATATTCTGATTCAGATCCATCTGGTGAAATGAAAACCGGTTAAGGTTTGCATTTCTTTTGTAGGGAAGAAACAGGGAGGATTTTTCCGGAGACCGGCTTACTCCATGAATGCGATAATTTGTATCGTTGAGTGCATGATCGATGAAATCACTTCCTGAAAAAGAATTGCTGCCAATTACCACGATTTTTTCCATTTTAATCTCCTCTTCCCCGGATCAGGTACCTGAAAACTTCATTGTTTAGTTTATTCGAAATAGATGAAGGAATAATCGCCGCTGTATCCTGTTTTTTCAAACCACCACCGCCATTCATCGGGAGTGCAAAAACATTCACATGTTAACTGCCAGTAAAGCAGGTTAACTTTTTCTTCCTCATTCCTGTACGACTCAACAACAATATATTTATTCTTCTTCCCTACGCGTTCAATTTCTTTCAATGCTTTTTCCAGATTAAAACAATAGAGGTTGTGCAATGTTGTTATTGATATAACAAGATCAAAGGTATTGTCTTCAAATGGTAAGCATTCAGCCCGTCCTTCCTGTAAAAATGGTTGTACTTCTTCTTTTGCGTGGGTGATCGCATACCGGGATATATCTATACCATAGATCTCAATTCCCGGAACTGCCATCATCAGGTCGTAGAGTAAAAAGCCCTTCCCACATCCAACATCAAGAACCTTATCACCGCTTTTAAGGTGATAATGATCCCGTAAAGCACAGGCAACAGATTTCCAGCGGCCATCGTAATAAAAACCGCCATAGCCGACTTTCCGGTCCCCGTCCCAGTAATCAAAATCAAATTTTTTCGCGACATTTGCAGCCTTTGCTTTGGGGTATTCGGTCACACGTTCAAGATAATTCCGTTTTGTTTTCTTATGAACTGAAGAGATAAAATCAATTTCCGGCATACTTGTCTTCACACTCCCTGATATTTGCAATGATATTCATGGCTTTCTGCAGTTGTTCGTCCTTTTTTACTTCGGGGTTCAGCATATCCTTCATAAATGCCCGGCGGGACCTTCCCCTCGGCAGGAATTCATTGAGAATAATACAACACCATTTTATTTTATACACGGGCAGTAACATCCTGATTCTCCTTCGTTGGAGATCCGGATTACTGAGATCTTTTACAATTTTTTCTATAATACAGGAATAAAACCGTCGGGGTATAGGGATTTGGGGCTGACAAAAAAAGTCACAGACCATTTTTGCCGGATCATCCCAGCCGGCATATTCGAAATCCATAAAGATTAATGTCCCGGTTTTATCCTCCAGTACGTTATGGAAACCAAAGTCAGAGGGAGACAAGCGTATATCCTGATCCGGGATTCTTTCATCCAGCACAAGGTTATCCATCTCTGTATTCTGACAGGCAGTATACTTTACCTGCTCCCACATTGGCAATAATTCATCCCGGATAAATAGTTCTGCCTTTTTGTCGATATCCGATAATCCCTTGATCGCTTTCAGATTCTGAATACGGCGTTCTGTTAACTGGATATGATCTGCAAGAGTAAAGCAGGCTTCAGATGCATCCGGCAGTACTTGGGCACCTTCTGACGCCCGGCAGGTATTAATCGCAAAATAAAAATCAAGTACCTGATCGATATGCTGCCCTGTAATTTCAGAACTGACCAGTTTTTTTCCATCGATATAATTGAAAAGTGCGAGATGATGAGGAGGGTCAGAGGCAAGGGGTTCTGGGATCTGGTGTATACCATGATCCCAGAGAAATCGTGAGAATTCATAATCTGAAGCTAACCTGTCACGCAGGTTGCCGCTGGAGTGATAATATTGTTTGATTACAGTGACTATTTGGGAATCCCTTCGTATGAAAAATATCCGGTTATTCACGCCCCCAGTCATGGGAATCAGTTCAAACGCTTCATGATGCCCTGCTGCATTCATGAGGGTAGTAACACGGTCAGTAAATATTTTCGACATCATACATCAGGTGGGATTTTGTTTGGATAACCAGTTAAACAATTCCGACCAGGATTTTACCCGGAGGTCTGCATCTGCATCCACATGCAGGTCATGAGGATCAAAAAGTATCCTTTGCACATCCCGGGGAAATGCCGGTTCAGATAAAAACTCAGGGAGATCATCGATAAAATGAGTACACCCCTGTTTTTTTATCCTCATGATCTTTTCTTCTTTTGTCAATTCAAGAAAAACATTATCTGATATCGAGATACCCCGATCATTGAATAGATCATATCTGGTGATCCAGTCAAGCGAAGCTTTATGAAGGTCGTATCTCTCCCCCAGATAGGGGTACTTTGTTTTGTGACTGATGATAAAAATCGCGATACCGGATTGTCTGCATGTGTGGAAAAATTCAATGACCTTTGTGAATGGTTCTGCCTCACGCATGCATGCCCCATACACGAAACCCTGAAGTTGTGTCCACGCTTCTTCCTGCCCATTTTTCCGCAGGTAATTTCGGATCTCATTTTTTGCCGGGGGAATTGATGGCGGGATTAACCCCTTTGCCAATGCACCCCGGTAAAACGCGTGATCATAACAGACAATGGTATTATCAAAGTCGACACCCAGTATCATTAAAACCTCTTATTCCCGGGACATATCAATTAACGGACGGACGGCACGACCCCTAGCTAGATCCGTAAGCGCCGCGTTAATATCACGTAATGAATATGGCTGGCTCATAAGGGGATCCAGATTCAAGCGTCCATATTTTATGAGCTGACAATATCGTGGAAAATCAACATCCGGGTTATTATCTCCACCCCAGGTTCCCCGCAGTTGTTTTCCCATATTCAGCTGCCGGGGATCAATGACCAATTTATCCTTGAAATTTGCATTCCCGATAACAACCGCGACGCCGCCTTGGGCATGCACTGAGGTAAGTGCCTGATTCATTACATCTGGTATCCCGGTTGCTTCAATGGCAAAATCAATACCTCCCGGACAAATCTTCATGATTTCTTCAACAAGATTACCCGTTTTTGAGCAAATGCAATGCGTGGCCCCCATTTTTTTTGCAACCTTCAACTTTTCTGGATTAATGTCGACTGCAATAATGGGAACACAGCCGGAAATCGCTGCACCGGCAACTGCACACAGGCCTATACCCCCGGTCCCGAATATTGCTATGCTCTGGCCCGGGCGGGGTTGGGCAGTATTGAGAACAGCACCCATGCCGGTCGGCACTGCACACCCGATTAAGGCTGCTGCCTCCATCGAAATGTCGTTCGGGATGACCGTCAGCCGGTTTTCGCTGATCACCGATTGTCGGCTGAATGTCGTCACTCCTCCAGCATTTACCCGTTTATCCCCCCATTGATAGACGGTGTTTGAAACATCTGCACCCGATCCCTTAATCCAGGATATGATAACCTGATCCCCAACCTTTACTTTTTTTACCCCGGTTCCAATCTCACGGACGATCCCGCTCCCTTCATGACCGAGGCAATGGGGGAGAAACTTATCCTCTCCACGTGTTCCCTGGCACTCAGATAACTGGGTGTGGCATATGCCACTATACGACATATCAACTAACACCTGGCCCGGTTTTAATGAGGGGATTTCAATCTCCGAAACAACAAGGGGTTTTTGTAACTCGGTCAGTATTGCAGCATCAGTTTTCATGGAATTGTTCCTTTGTCAGTATTAGTGCCTTTTCAACAGATTCTGAAATTTTTTCCGGTGAAAGCCCATAATAATCCCGGGCCTCATTATGGCTTATCGACGTATATAAAAATTCATCACGGGTCCCCAATCGTACTAATTTCACCGTTCTTTTGAAGGTATCAACATACCATTCGGCAACGGCACTTCCCAATCCCCCGATGAGACTATGCTCCTCCAGGGTAATTACCAGATTAAAGTGTGAAAAAATTGTGGTTAGTGCCGCAAGATCTAGAGGTTTAACGGTTGGGAAATGTACAACTTGCGTAGAAATTTTTTTCTTTTCGAGTAATTCATGTGCTTTGAGGGCATTGGGAAGGATTGTTCCTGTAGTAAGAATACAGACATCGTTACCTTTTTTGCAGGTTATGGCTTTTCCGATATGAAAATCCACAACGTCCTTGTGGACCACAGGCTCATTTTTTTTGCCAATGCGGATATAGACGGGGCCCTTCAGGTTCAGGGACTCCCGGAGGCTACAACGAACTTCAACCGCATCCCCCGGACAAAGAACGGTCATATTAGGGAGCGATCGCATTATTGCAATATCTTCGCAGATATAATGGGTTGGCCCGAGCGGTGCATAGGTTAACCCCCCTCCGAGCCCGATAATTACTACCGGAAGATTCTGGTAACAGAGGTCAACACGGATCTGCTCGAAACAACGTGCCGTGTCAAACGCAGTAAATGTGTAAATAAAAGGGCGCATCCCGCATATTGCAAGCCCGGCAGCCATGCTTACCATGTTTGCTTCCGCGATTCCGCAATTGATAAAACGGGAAGGAAATTTTTCCTGGAAATCATCAAACATCTGGTTTCCAATATCTCCGGAAAGAACAATCATCCTGTCATCAGAGGTTGCGAGATCGGTTATTTCCTGAGCAAACGCGGATCTCATGGTACCTTTAGTTCTCCCTTTGCTTTTTTAACCTCTTCCGCATTGGGAATCCGATAATGCCAGTTATTATCATCTTCCATGAATGAAACTCCCTTTCCTTTTATGGTATGGGCAATAATCGCCATGGGTTTTCCGGACCCATCCGGGACAGCAGACAAAATTTTTATTAAGGAACCGATATCATGACCATCGATGTCATAGGCACTCCACCCGAATGATTCCCATTTTTCTTTTAAGGGATTTAATGCCATTATCTTTTCACTTCTACCGGTAGCCTGCCAGCGGTTAAAATCGATTATTGCAACCAGATTGTCCGCTTTCTGCGCTGGTGCAAGCATCGCTGCTTCCCACACGCTCCCTTCATTGCATTCACCATCGCTCATAATGACGAACACGTTATAGGGCACACTTCTGATACGACCTGCCAGTGCCATCCCAAGGCCCACGGAAAGTCCATGACCCAGAGAGCCGGCTGTCATCTCGACTCCGGGCAATGCACCCAGATTGGGGTGTTCCGTTAAATGACTCCCTGATTTATTGAATGTTTTAAGCAGGCTTTTTGGGAAAAAACCTTTTTCCGCCAGGATCTTATAGAGGGTCATCGACGCATGCCCTTTGCTTAAAAGGACTCGATCCCGTGTGGGGAGAGAGGCATTTTTTGGATCGATATTGAGGCATCCCCCATAATAGAGCGCTACGAATATGTCTACACAGGAAAGGGATGAGCCCAGGTGCATGGCATCCGCTGTATGAGACATCTCCACGATCTCTCCCCGCATCTTCCGGGAAATATCCATAAGATCCTTGTTTGTTTTTAGTTTAGAATGTGAATTTGTCTCAGTCATGATACCAGCAGCTCCAAAATCACGAGAACAGCTATTGCATTAAAATTTTAAATTTTTTCTCCCATATTCCCCTAAATCTCCTTTTTCTGTCATTGCAGCACTTAAAAAATCCTTTTGGATGAGATCTGATAAATTCCTTGCCACCATGCAATTTAGATAAAATTCACATGAGGATGGGGATGTTTGAGTGCAGACAAATACCGGTTTGCTGGATCCAACCGGCAACCCTTTCGGCAGGTTTCAATTCCAAGCTCCTTTATTTTAGTTATGACTTCATGACGTTTTTTACTTTGCCAGATTTCAGAAAATGATTCATTGTATAAATTCCCATATGCAAATTCGGTTCGGGTATGATACAGATTACAGGGAATAATATTCCCATCAGCCTCTATCAGTGCATAAAAGGGAAGCCCATAACATTCGGGATAGGGTTTTTCCTCAACTACACGATAAGCTGATTTCTGTCTGAAGATCACCTGGAACGAATCATCGTTATATTCCTGGAGTTTTTCCGCAAGATGGTCCATCCGGGTTACATCCACGGAATACCGGTTTTTACTGAGCGGGTGCTGTGAATAAGGTTTTAACTGGACATTATCAACGCCAATTTCCTTCATTAATTGAATAAATGGAATTATCTCATCAAAATTTTCTGATATTATCAATAATTGGACGCCAATGACTACAGGATATTGGTTTTGTTTTTTTATCTCTACAACCTTTCGTATATTCCCTATTATTTTATCAAAATCATTTTTTCCCCCCTGATGGATTTTGTAATGGGTATCTGCCGTTCCTGCATCAAGACTGTAACGTAACCAGGACAGATGGGGGAGGCACTTTCGGATCTTTTCTTCGGTGAAAAGGACACCGTTTGTAGCCATTGCCACGTCAAGTCCAGCCTTTTTCGCATTTATGACAAAATCACAGATATCAGGGTGTAAAAAAGGCTCGCCTTCACCGGCAAACATTACCGACTTGACACCACATGCACTCATCTCTCCGAAAGCCCGGTTCATGACGACGGGGTCTATATCCTTGTATTCTTTCTCTATCCAGTCAAGAGCGCAGAAGATGCAGTGATGGTTGCACCGGTTGGTAGGTCCAATCTCAACATAAATTGGGTAACAGTCCCCGGTCGAAAGCCATTCGCTCACACGTTCCGGGTGATATATCAGTTTGTGATTTTCAGTTTCGATCTTCATGGGATTTCCCGTTGCACAAAACTTCTGAGAGCCCCCATAGGGGATATTTTGAGGTTCATCAGAGAAGGACATTCATGAATTGTTTATCACCCATTCATGAATCATATACTCACAGCTGCAGTTATACGATCTTTGGCAGCATCAGAAATATAATGCGTCAATATCGAATGCCCCAGCTCGACAAATCCATAGTTTTCAAGGGGAACATAAAAGTTGATCATTCCTTTATGCCGAAGAGGATTCGAGTTTTTAAAACCGGAAAGAGTGATGACTGAACAGCCCTTATGCCGTGCAGTATCTGCCGCACGAAGAATGTTTTGAGATTGCCCGGAACTGCTGATCGCGATCAATACATCCCCGTTTTCCGCCCAGAGATCCACCAGAACTTCAAACGCTACCTTATAACTCAGGTCATTTGAAAGAGCACTCAAGAGCGGAGCCTCATTAAACACGAGCGATCTTACTGCCACTGTTTTACACAGATCATTCTGCATATGACTGGCAATTGCAGCACTCCCCCCGTTGCCGATAATGATAATCTTCCGCCCCTCGGATTTTTTTGAGAGAATTATGGATGTTGCGCGATTCATCCCCTCTTCAAGGGACATTCTCTCCCCAGAATCCGCGGTCACTTCAATATGGGAAAGCAGGCGACATAATTCCTGTGCGTATCCAGAAAATGTCTGTTCAGTCACGATAGTACTCCGGTGTATGATAAGTCATTTCATCAGAGTGTTTATATGTTTATACAAAGGTACAGGTTCGATCGATTTCCGGTGACCTACGGTAGCAACAGCCTGACTGGCAACGGCATTTGCAATAAATCCGACAATATCCTTTGGTGCACCCTGGAATGCACAGAGAGAACTTAATGATATGACTGCATCTCCGGCACCCATCCTGTCCAATACCTGGGTTGCAAATGCGGGAGTGTTCACAAATCCTTCGTTGCCATCGAAATATATGTTTCCTGATTTTCCCTGAGTTATCAGGATTTTTGGGCAGGACATCTTTTTTGAAACATGGGCAATACTTTCTTCCAGTTTACAATGCCGGTTCCGTTCTTCCAGGTTCAGCTCGGATCGGTTCAGGGATATAAAATCCGCTCTTGAGTACTTTGAGATTACATTGAATCCCCGGTTTCCTGCATTTGACTGCGTATTTACTGCCAGAAATTTTGCGTTATCACAGATCGTTTTTATCAGATCTTTTGTGAGCATCCCGTGACCATAATCGATGACAACGACTACATCATAGTTGGGGAGTTTCTCCCGTAAGACGTCATCCAGCAAAGATCCCTGATCGTGATCGAGCTCGTTATCGTTAATTTCATGCAGTTCGAAAAGTTTTTGGGTGAGGTAATTATCAACAAACCGTCTCTTCACTATCGTCGGGGAACTGCGTTTATAAAAAAAGGTAGGGGTAATTTTTTTATTGAGATTCTCCCTCACAAATGCTTCATCGGTTTCAAACTCGCCGAGGAGGGTTACGATGTCAACAGTGTGACAAAAATTTGCCAGGTGGTTTGCAGCAGCAAGAATTCCCCCGGCAAACTTTTCTTTGGAGATATATTTTACTGCGATGATCGGATCCTTGGTGGTCATTCCGATGGGTTCACAATAATTGTATTCATCAATGATCGTTTCACCGACGACTAATACTTTCAATTTTTCTGCCTGCCGCAGGTACTGTATCACATCCTCGGAGGAATAGTGGTTCGAGAACTGTGCGAGAAAAGTACGCGTCTCTTCTGGAAAAATTGAGAAATTCCTGTTTAACAATTTCGAAGAGCTGAAAAACAATATCCTCAGTAAAGACGATATTCCCCCCGACAGCATGTACGGCATTCTCTTCATCAATTATTTTACCGGTGATATCCTTTTTTACATCTTTGTATTCAGAGCCCTTTGCGTAGATCTCAGGTTTCAGGATATGGATGGTTTCTACTGCAGTAGGCCATTCATTTATGGCCACATAATCAACTACATCGAGCGCGGCTATTGCTTCCGCACGTAAATTCTCAGGGAATGCCGGTCTTTCCGGACCTTTATTGACAAACCGGTCGGGAGTTACCGTAACGATGAGAATGTCTCCGTATTTTTTCGCCTGTTCAAAGTATCTGATGTGCCCAATATGAAGAAGATCAAAGACACCATGGCAGAGTACTAACTTCTTACCGGATCTGATTTCCCGGAGAATTTCTGCAAGATCTGAAATTTTTTTAATTTTTTTGTTTCCTTCCATCATTTACTCCTGCCTGATTTGGTTATTATCGCGGGATCCGGTATCTTTGCCCAGATATTTGAACCAGTCTTTTGTCGCTTCTGCAATTGCTCGTTTGTCCCAAACGGGCGCATCTCGCCATTCATCGATATGTGCGAGAATATTTTTCACACCTGTTTTGAAATCAACTTTGGGGGTCCAGCCCAACATCGTTGATATTTTTGTAATATTTGCATACGTGCAATCCGGTTCACCAGGGCGCTTTGGAATGTGTTCTACATCCCCTTCAAGAAGGTGCACAAGTTCATTAACACTATAGGTCCCGCCCGATCCAACATTGAATACTTCCCCGGTGATATCAGATTCAGCGGCCCTGACAAATGCCTCAGCAACATCGGTAACATACGTGAAATCCCTTGTCTGGGTTCCGTCTCCTACAACGGTGAAAGGTTTTCCTGCGAGTTTCTGGGCGAGGAAAACCCCGAATACTGCACCATAGGTCCCGGTCGTTCTGGCACGGGGACCATAAACATTGAAAAGGCGGAGCGAAACACAGGGGATATGATAGAGCTGGTTCCAGTGGAGAACATACTGTTCCCCCACATTTTTTGTGAGGGCATAGGGATACATGGGCCGGATAGGCGCGGTCTCCGGCGTAGGATAGATATCAGGTATCCCGTAACAGGAGGAGGAGGCTGCGTAGACAAAACGCTTGACATTTGCCTTTCTTGACGCCTCGAGAACGGCAATTGTTCCATCAACGTTTGAATGGTGGTATAATTGGGGGTGGACAATAGAAGGGACAATATCCGCCAGGGCAGCAAGATGAAAAACCCAGTCAACGTTTTTGAAATACTGCTGGATTGCAGAAAAATCTGCTATATTGACATTAACAATGTCAAAGTGAGAGAGATGCGATAGAGCTTTTAAATTATCTCTCCTCCCTGTTGAAAAATTATCGAGAACAACAACCTCATGACCTTGCGAAACTAATTTTTCCGCAAGATGGCTCCCGATAAACCCTGCCCCTCCCGTAATGAGACATCGTAATTTCTTTTTCCCCATCCTAATCACCTGGTTGGAATGTATCAATAAAAAAGGGAGCGGGTGTCATTTAATACTATAGTTAATTTTCCGGCGCTTTTTTGTAAGAATGTACAATAAACTTTTTCCCGGCCCAGGCATAGTCCCCTGAATCTGAGTAATCCACGGAATATTTTTCTATGATCTCAGACCAGGCTTTTCGTTCACCAAAGCTTTTGGCGGCTCTGTTGCAGTTATAATCATCAAAAAAAATGGCCGTTCCCTCTTGAACCATTGCATGAGAGAAACAATAATCCAATACATCAATTGTGGATTTATATAAATCGCAATCAACATGGATCATTGCAAGTTTTGTATTTGGAGATAACAAGGGAAGAGTCTCGTTAAACCACCCTTTAAAAATTTTAAAGTTTGATTCCTGAATAATGCCTTTTAATTTCTTCGTTAATTCTGGCACGGTCACATTAAATTTACAGGTTCCCTTACCCCATATCCCCTTTTTGACATGCGGAGATTCTGCGTCGGTACTTGTATCTGCTTCCGGTAATCCTTCGAAACTATCGAACAGATATAATCTCTTTTTTTCTTTATTTCGCGTATCAAATAATCTCATTGCAGATGCGATTACGAGGGCAGTTCGTCCACTCCCCACCCCAAATTCTGCAATATCCCCCTCGACATCTCCCTCACAGACATATTCGACCCCCAAGGTTAATTTCTTAGCGACTTCATCATTGTTGAGGGATTGTGTAGATTCAAACGAATCTTTGATAGTAATGTCAAGAATTTTTTTTGGAAGTTTTTTAAATTCAAATGCCATAATTTCATGCCCTTCCCATGTTAATTGAAGCCAGTCTTTTTTAAGCTTTGTCACGACACCTGAAGGCATCCGTAGAAAAATGCCGTTATTATACCGTATAATAGATACACGAAAACCAGTGTGCTGGTATCGCTGCTAGGTAATCCCAATTTTTCGCTCATTACTTCCAACATTACGGATACGATCAAATGTTTTCTTCAGCGAATTGATCCTATTAAACCCAAGTATTTTAAATATGAACCGCATTGCCGGGTAATAGGGGGTCACCATCCTAAACTTGCCGTTGCAATGCCTGCACCCGATTTGTTGAAATTCAAACCGTTTGGGATAGTTTATATTTTTCAGAACCGAAACTTGGTTACAATACGGGCACCTGATCTGGATTTCATTTACCCCGTTGACAGATTCAGAGGAAATCGGAATCGAGAAGTACCCTGTGGTGAACGCAGCAGTAAATACCCTGTCCTTCAGTTTCTCGAATTCAGAATCCGACATGCGGGTAAGGTTCATTGGTTCGAAAAACGGATATCCTTCCTGCGAACGTTTTTCAATAAATTCAATCTCGTCCTTGATGATGCCCTTTTCCACGCAATATTTGTAAAGAGGTGATCCCTGGAAAGGTACAACAAACCCTAACGTTATTCCACCACGGATGATATCCTGGTGATTATTATAGAAGTCCAGTGTTTCAGTGGCAGTTTCAAATGTTTCTGCAGGGTCTCCAAAAATAAATGATCCTTGCCCGGCCAGGCCCTTTTCAGCAATCATTTGTAGTATTCGTTCAATCTGTTCTGGGGAGGTATGCTTCTTCATGCTATTCAGAACAGTTAGACTGAAACTTTCGAGTCCTAAACCAATAAGCGTACACCCGATGCTTTTCAAGGCATCGAGTATTTGTTCGTCCGCACAATCGACACGCAGACTCAGATTAAAGTAGATTTTGTACGGAACCGTATCCGTGAACTCTTTTACTTGTTTGCAGAACTCCAATGCCCGTTCTTTATCATAGGCAAATAATTCATCTTCGAGATGGATGATATTCACTTTGTATTTCCTGACCGCATACTTTATTTCGTCAATAATACTTTTGATCGAACGCTGGCGGTATTTGTTTCCGATAGTATGAAAACAGAAAGTACATGCAAAGGGGCAACTTCTGCTTGCGAGCAAAGGATAGGGCCGTGGAAAATCAACGGTATCGTACACGATGAAGGTTGGGAGAGTATGATCCAGAAATTCATCAAAACCCATTCCTTCAAGATCCGGGTAGGGAAGGGCATCGAGGTCAATTATTGGTTTTCTGGGTTTGGTGAGAACGAGATTTCCATTTTCAGTATATCCAATCCCATCTACCTTGGAGGGGTCGCCATTTTTTTCGATACACTGCATCAATTCAAGTGCGGTCAGTTCTCCCTCACCAATAACAATAAAATCTGGTTTCAGGAGAGAATACATGATCTCTGGCTGCGCGGATATTATGCCGCCACCAATCACAATCTTTGAGTCCGGGGAATCCTCGCGGATATACTGGACATAATCCCGTAGATCCGGGAAGTAGATGGATACACCCCCGGTAAAAATAATGTTATATTGATTTTTTGACAGTTCATCCCGTATTAAATCCTGAACTTTCCCTTCCAGATGGTTGAGGTTGAGGATAGTTACATCATAACCATTCTTTTTTAAAAATGCAGAAATATAGGGTAACCCTAATGGCACCATATAAGTGTAGTTTTTCTCTGTACTGTTCTTATCATACGTGTATGCACCTTTGGCGAACCTTGTGATTATAATTAAGATTTTCATCGTATCTCCCACAGCATTGGTATCAAAACCATAGTGATCATAGGGTATTTTTCATTACCCGTTCCCAGGGAAGAACCGGGGCGAGAATCCCCGGCCGCTGGGTCATCCAGTAGGGGGAATCGCTCAGACCACCTTGGACATTCAAGTTAATTGTCGGTGAATTCTTTCCCGGCTCACATATCCACCAGCGGCAATATAAGATAACAATCATTTCCAGTCGGTAATTCCCCTGGTTTAACAGCCTGTTTGGGAGCCTTGAACGTATTGTATTTTTTCCCTTCGACAAGGCGACCCAGTCCGTTTCCGGACCATCGGTCTGGAGGCTCCAGTAAAGAAGTGAGCCAGACTGATCAAAGATTGCATACCCGACCTGTAAAGCAGGATCAGGATCAGTTATTTCACCGGTAATGGTAATCCAGACACCCTCTTTGTTGCTCACCGGCATGGTAACAGGTTCTCCGGCACTGTCTGAAAAACAGAACTGCAATGGTTTGAACCAGGAATTGTTAAATTCATTCCCCGCATTTATCCAATTGTCTTTTCCATGTTCCGATGCATTTTCGAATAAATATGATGAGACAATTGACCTCACTGAAGTGCTCTGGTTTTTAATTCTTCCCCCTTCAAGAAGCACGCACGAATCACACAACTCTTCTATTGCATTCATGTTATGGCTTACAAACAAAACAGTTCTTCCTTCCTGTGCCACCTCTCCCATCTTCCCTAAACATTTCTTCTGGAATGCAGCATCCCCTACCGCCAGCACCTCATCCACCAGCAGGATCTCCGGCTCCAGATGTGCCGCCACGGCAAATGCCAACCTTACATACATCCCGCTGGAATAGCGCTTTACCGGGGTATCAAGAAATTTTTCGACTTCGGAAAATTTTATGATATCATCAAGCTTTGCATCAATCTCCCGTCGCTTCATCCCCAGAATAGACCCGGATAAATAGATGTTTTCCCGTCCTCCCAGTTCCGGATGAAACCCGGTTCCCACTTCCAGCAAAGAACCCACCCGTCCATAAAGTTCAACCGTTCCTTCCGTGGGCGTGGTAATCCGTGATAAAATTTTCAGGAGCGTACTCTTCCCGGCACCGTTTCGCCCGATAATCCCGACAACTTCTCCCTGGCAAACGTCTAATGAAATATCCTTGAGCGCCCAGAATTCCTCAACCGACAGAGTCTTGTGGAAGGCCCTCATCGGCGCTTTTATTGAACTTACAATCGCATCACGGAGGGTATGATACGGTTCCTGCGGTCCGCCAAGACGGTATTGTTTGCCGAGCTTTTTAATCCGAATTGCAACTTTATCTGTCAAAGATTTCCCTCGTTTTCCGGATAAAAATCAAACGATGTCCGCATAAGACTGCTCCATTCTGCGGAAATAAAACATACCAGATACTAAGAGCAAGATAACCATCCCAATGGAAACGAGCACCATCGCGCTGGGTGTCCCGGTGCCGAGCAGTGCCCAGCGGAATCCTTCTATCACGCCCGCCATCGGATTAAGACCGTACCAGACACGCAACGATGCCGGCACAAGGCTGGATGGATAGACGACCGGCGAGGCATACATCCCGATCTGAATTAAGAAGGGGACTGTGTACTGGAAATCACGATACTTGACATTAAGCGCCGACAACCAGAGACCAACACCGAGAGACGTGGCGAGCGCCAAGAGGAGGAAGAGCGGCAGGAAGATAATATTAATTGTCGGTGCATACCCGTAATAGACCATCATCGCAAGGAGGATAATAAATGAGACCCCGAAATCTACAAGTGGTGAGATTATACTGGAAAGGGGCATGATAAGACGAGGGAAGTACACCTTGGTCATAATGTTGGCATTGGTAACCATGCTTGTCGTGGATCGCGTCAACCCTTCGGCAAAAAGCAGCCAGGGGAGCAGTGCTGCCAGTACAAAAAGAGGATAAGGCACTCCATCGGAGGGGATCTTCGCGAGTCCCCCGAAAAAAACCGTGAAGATGACCATGGTTAAGAGGGGCTGGAGAACAGCCCACGCAACCCCAAGCCCGGTTTGCTTATACCGGACTTTTATATCGCGTATCGTAAAAGAATATATGAGTTCCCGGTACGCCCAGATCTCATGAAAGTCAACGGGTATCCATTTTCGGGGAGGGCGAATAACCAAAATCGGGACTTCAGGCATTCTAACGTGATCAGTCTCGGTCATGAAATGCGATTATAATATTTGTTTTTCATTACTTATACTCTGGGTTAAGAAAGTCTGACGATGCAATCTTCTGAACTTCCTGTCACATCAACTGCAGATCCTGATTGTTATCCGTCGAACTGTCCGAGAAATGGCCTTTATTCCATGCAATATGGTGAGTCTTACTCAGAATTGTTTGAGTGCAGCGGGTTCGTGGGTTCCATCTGTTCAAAAAATTTGTGTGGCACGGAATACCTCCAATTGCCCCATTTGAGTTTCAGAGGTATGGCTAATCTACAACAATTATTTACACAATTTTATTTAACAGAAATTCTCTCCGATTACACCAATCCTTGTCAATAAATAATTTATTGTTTTTACATACCAACCCCGGTAGAAGGTTCTGAATATATTTACAATACCGTAATTGATTGGTCAGGGACTGGTAATGGTGAGGCTTCAAGGGTTCTATTTTATTCACTCCATATACTATCGATCGATCAGGAACATCTTTATTTACAAACGCATTTGCTGCTATTATCACCATATCGCCGATTCTAACGTTTCCTGAGACTACCGCCCCTGAGTAAATATGAACCAGATTACCGATTTTCGGCCTGTATCTCGGGAGATATACATCATCCTCGGTAACAGTTATGTCTTTTAAATCCATCCCTAGGGTTGCATTTTGTGCTATCATACAATCTGCCCCCATTTCATCTACACTCAGGGTAATACCAAACGGGTATACAATCGCGCAGCCCCACTTTAAAAAAAACATGGGAGGTTCGCAATAATTGAATGTTTTAATTTTATCCTCAAAACCGAAATCGCCAAAATGTCTTTTATAAAAATTTTTTATCTTCAAGAAGTTGAGATAAGAATATTTATTGCGAACCATAATCTTTTCTAAAGAAAAATGTGAATTTTTGGGTATTCCCAGGAAATGGTCTTTAAATATTTCGTACGAATACTCTTTTAATTCGGTCATAAAAAACCTCAATTAATAAAAAATTATGTTATTTTAATTAATAGGTTTATCCTCCCAATGTATATGAAAGAAATGTTTTTGTTCCGATCATTTTTTAAAAATTTCGATTGTTTAACTTTTTTATTGGCTGTACTTTTAGTAATTATCTTCATCCATTCAATAACTAATATGGAATAAAGAGAGATAATGCAGAGGTAAGAAAAATCCATTTTTCAGGTCCTCACCGTGTTCTCCCCTCTTGTTTTCAGCCATATTCTGAAGCTTTCATAAACTTCTTTAAAATTAATGTCGAATATGTAGACTAACAATGCGAGGAATAACGCCACTGCGATAAAACCAATAATATTCATATAGTGTGCAAAGGGCAGTTCGATGAGAAGAGGAATGGCAATATAATGCGTCAGGAACACGGGAAAACTAAAATCACTTGCAAATGCTATGATTTTCGAAGTGTTGATCGTTTTGAGGTAATATCCTGCCTGGATAATATAGATCCCGAGTGCAAACTCCGCCATCCTTGAGAGGGGGAACCAGTACCACGCCGTGGGGTCTTCAGCATTTAATATTATTCGGATGGATCCCGCAACCAGAAGGATTGCAATCAAACCCTGAACACCATTCCTTTTGAGGATTCTCGACAGCAGGGGGTACATAAGATAAAGGCATACGATGGTGCCGACAAACCATGTAACACCGTTTATCGGTGGGGCAGGACTGCCCAGTTTAGTAAGAAAAAAATAAAAACCGGTTAAAGGCAGAATCAAATCGCGGAGAACATTTGCTGAGGTAAGTACATAAGTAGTGAGTATCACTGCAAGCAGCATCGAAAACCAGAATGCCGGATAGATGCGTAAAAGCCGTTTTTCGATAAATTGTATATAATCAAATTTAGTCCCGGCATCCCATACTTTTTTACCATAATTATATTCCAGGACACATCCGCTGATCAGCAGAAAAATGACAATGCCCCATTCTCCAATACCGCCGGATAAGGGGGATATCCCAAAAGATTGTAATAAGGGGGGTATTTTTAGTGTCTGCCCGACATGTGCAACCACAATCAGCAAAATTGCAAGGATCCGCAACACATCGAACATCAATACCCTGTTCGTGCTCATGATCAACTCATCGCCACTTTTGTCATGTTGGGTGTATAATTCGGAAGCACCAATGTGCCGGTGTAGGGGATTCTATTGACGCGGATGTTTAGCATATATTACCTTCGATATTAGTCACTGCAATAACCTTTGAACTGCTACACCTATCATTATTCGCATATTCGGTTACACGTGGAAGTGGGTGAAATCTGAAGTCACATTTGTCACCGGGCAATAATAGTTATTTGTGGTTTTATGTAAACCTATTTGATAAATTATATCGATTGTGATATAATGGAATATAGTAACACGAAACACAGATTTTTCATCGCTTGAACTCTTAATTAACGCAAAGAAATATCCACGAAAGAGCCTTAATATACAATCTCCCCTCTCTATGGGCAGTGTATACTCCCCCTTTTTAGAAGATAAAATTAATCATATAAATGATAAGGATAGATTTTGAACAATGACCATTTTATGATATGCAAAAAAGAAGTAAGCCTCAGCCGTGGTTGACCTTTTATGTTTCAATCCTACGACGTGAAAATTCCTTAATTTACTATGCGCGCGCATGTATTTGAATGTTCGTTCCATCAAAGTCCCGGTCGGCGCACTTTGCCTTGATGTTCAAGGAGATTATATTTGTCTATTTTAAGATTCCAAAGTTCGATATTTTTGCAAAATACTAACGAATATACCGAAAGCAAGTGTAAATAACGCAATAAGAATTGCCAGTTCACCAATTTTTGGACCAAAGATATCCGGGAAATTTTGATAATTGTGGCCCATTCTTGCCTGATTATATAGAAAATTTGCAGGAATGAGAAATAAATATAAGAAAAAGATTGATAGACCTAATGAACAAATTGCTCCAACAATTACTCCTTTTTTCGACTTTATTCTATCCGGAAAATAATCGGTGACTCCCGTTAAAATATATATTATTATATAAACGATTGCAGCAGAAAAAATTATTATAAACGGTGTGGAAAATTTTGAGAGAAGAAACCATCCCATAAAAAGGATTATCATCATCATAATAATTGATATTACAACTAAAACACGTCGTTGAGTTGTTTCTATTAATGAAAAAGAACTTTTTAATCCTTCATGGAATCCATGACAAATTACAATTCCATATAAAATCACTAACAAGGAGTAAATAAATAAAAGGGCATAAAGAAGGATATCCGGCGAAATATTAGAATAATTAGGATTTTGAGAATGCATATCGAATAGAATACCAAAAAAAACTGTAAATAAGGCTAAAACAGAAAAAATCTCATAATTGTCTCTAAAAAATGATATAATCGGATTTGTATCGAAAATGTTTCCCACATATAATACTTTTAGATATTATATATAAACTTAATTTGAAAAAAATGATAACAACCAATTAAATTCTCTCAATTCTCTAAGTTCTGCATTCATTTAAAGGATTAATTGACATTTTTCCATTTCGGATTTTCCCGGATGATTATATCCCCTTCAGGCCCCCGGTCCGGGCGGTGCAGGGAGGTGCTGCGCCAGACATAGTTTGGGTGTTCTTTCACGGTCCTTTTCATCGCTTGCGACAGGTCACGCGAGCAGCCGAAGAACCGGTACCCCTTCTTCCATGCAATCGCGTTGAAGACCAGTTCTTCCGGGGACCAATCCGGGATGGTTGCATGGAAGGTCTTCGCCAGGTATTTCATCAGGTAATTCCGCAGGGATGCCATTTCGCCGCTTTTGTGCCTTGTCTTCAGGGAGATGTCAAGACCATGCTTTTTATCACCGGCTTTGACGACCTGCGCCCAGTGGTTCTTGAGCCGGTCAATTTCTGCATCAGTAAACTCGGTGAAGAATCCTGCATGGATATGGGGGTAACCGGACTTCGGGTGAGGTTCGACAATCCAGAAGTACGGAGACACCGGGCCGTATCCTGTTCCTGATGATGAGGGAGGCCTTTCGGAAGCCGGTGTTCAGGATGTGCCATGATTCTTCGATGCTGTATCTCCGGCCGGTCTTTCTGTGGGCATACGCGGAATCGTGGTAGGTGGTGAACGTGAGCAGGGTGAGCGGGAGAGGGTTCTCTGCTGCCCACTTATCGAGGAGGTAGAGTTTTGCGATACGCATCTTCATGTAATGACTTTTCCAACGGTGCATGTAGGGTTTTGAAATAATGATGCCGCGACGACGCCGGGATCTCGCTTCTTCCGTTCCGGGTTAAAACCCCTGATGATAATACGGACATCTTCTTTGTCCCGGAGATAAGAGATGAACTGCCAGCACCAGTTATAATACCGGGACAGCCGGGGATGGCGTTTTACCCGGGAGAGGTGAGAGGATACCGGCATCATCCCCATTCCCCCGTGTCCTGTCTGGTATCATTTAGTCTATATATGCCAAGAGGGGCGCATCCGCGCCCCTGCGGCGCTGCGCGCCGCGTTGCCCTGTCGGGAGGGGTCCACCCTTTGGGGGTCGCTCGGACGCCTCGTCGGGTCCTCGCTGGGCAGGGCTGTCAGAAGCCTCTGCTCCGCTCGGTACAGCAGTCTTTTGAAAAGTCAAGATATCACCCGCTCGTCAGATTGTCCTTCTCAATCCGGATTTTTCCGACTCGCTCCAGAGCCTGGGCCATGAGCCGCTCCATGGGGTGCATCGCTCTGAAGACCTGATGGGAGAGTACGTAGACTTCTTCAGCACCTCCCGTTTGAGACGAGCGAACCTGAAATAGTGTTTGCTGCATACGGACCTCCCTGGGTAGTAACGAACCGGCAGAAGAGGGATAACCCAGCCGGCCCGTGTTCACCTTCTGTTCTCATCCAAAATGTCGATGTCATTTTTTTCTCAACCTCTCTCTTTCCACTTGGATTACATGCCGAAACAGGATCTTTGAAGAATCGTCCGGGCTGACTTCTACCGGGGGGAAGCTGTCAAAGAAATCACCGGGGAACTCCGTCTCGATTAACCCTTTGATAACGTCATTGAAGGACGCTGACGGATACACCTTGATAATCTGAAGGGCCTCGTAGACCTCATCAGATATCTTAATGTTTTTCGACATAAGGTACTCTAAGGCTCACCAATTATAAATAATTTGCTAAAAAATAAGAGGAGATTATTTTTTCAATTCTGTGATGAGTTCGAGAAATGCGGCCTGGGCCTTAGGATTTTCTACGAGGAGTTGCCGGACCTGTTCGGTACCGCTGGCTACATTCATCTGGGCTTCTTCGGTCAATGGTTTGCCGCAGACGTGGCAGAAATTACTCTGGGGCCCGTTCATCGCAAAACAGGATTTACACTGCCGGGGGAGCATCTTCTTGTCTTCCTTGATCTCCTTCTTCTCTATCCCCATCTTTTCCCGGAACTCGGCGTCGATGTCCTGCTCGCTCAGGACAACATAGGTTTTGAACATGTTCGTGCCGAGGTTGCCCCACATGGCCTGTTTGATGACGCTCTCCTGATAATTTTGTTTTATCAGGCTGGTGATCCGGCTTTTCCGGAACAGGTGGGGTGTCACCCGCTTATCTACGCCTGCTTTCTTCGCGGTCCTGCCGACAACCTGCGACAGTGCCCGGTATTCCATGGGTTCGCCGTTCGTGGATATGAAAACAAATTTTTCATTGTCGGGAGTGCCGGGGTAATTGTTCCGCCACCCTGCGAGGTATTCAACGGATGCGCCGAGCAGGGCGTGACGAAGTTTCCGGGTTTTTGTATCGGTGAGCGTGACGCCGACAGTGCTGTCATCGTTGAAGACGATATCTTTCCATTTGAGGCGGGCCAGTTCACCGATGCGGCAGCCGGATTCATACAGGACAAAGAGGAGGGCCTTATCCCGGAATGTCCGGGCCTGGGTGACCATGGCGAGGATGTCATCCTCTTGTAAAAGGCCGTCAGGAGTGGTGGTGCAGGAATCCACCGAGGGCACTTTGATTTTATCGATTTTATCTATCGCTATTTTGGAGTGCCCTTCGCTTATCATCCACTGCAAAAACCATTTCAACGCCTTGACGTAGTCGTGTTTGGTATTTTGCTTGTAGGGTGTTCCCCGGGTGTTATTTGCGGTGTTGAGTTCATTGAGAGCCGAATGGATCTCGGTGATGGTGACGTAACGGTATGAGGATTTGATGAACCGGCGCCAGGCAACCACTTCAAAGATGCTTTTCAAGACACGCAGGTTTGAGACGTGCCGTTCGGCCTGATATTGTGCTGCATACGCCCGGATGAGGTCCGCGTCATCGGGCGTGATTTGTCCTGATGCAAGAGCCTTTTTTATCGACGCATCGCCGTATTTCAGGTTGTCCTGGCTGTGAAATCCCATGCATTAGGATTGTAAAATAGTGTTCAAATACTTGTCGGTAGGTTATGAACAAAAAGTTAGAAGCCTCAGCCGTGATTTGAACACGGGACCTGCTGATTACAAGTCAGCCGCTCTGCCAACTAAGCCACTGAGGCGCTCATCTAAGGTTTGTCGCCTGTAAAGAAAAAGATAATGGTGGTTCTTATAAATGGACGTTCGAAGGAAACCGCGTAAACTCGTATTTTGTTGTTTGATAGTGCTGACATTTAGTCAGCCGCTCTGCTCTTACCCATTAGGCGCGCATTCAGGTTTGTGATCTATGTGAAAAAGGTGATTGGTATGTCTTACATTTGGACTTTTGATGAAAACTGTGTAAACACATATTGGGTTGTCTCATGATTGACAGCCTATTACTCTTGATAACAAGAAAACTGTTCGATAGATCGAATACTATATTGGCAGTTTCTTACCCAAAACGGTCTTTGCCCGATTATGGCTTGTTGGAATGATGTAGACCTAATTTTAGAGGCTGTATCTTAACTTCAATTCTCTATTGCAGCACTTTGACACCGATGGTTTGATGCCCTTTTTCCAAAAATGTTGTTTTTATTGTGATATCGCGTTACTGTATCTTGAGCAGTTATACGAACCCAAATAATCGTGCGTGATATCTTCTATCTTATGTCCTTGATTATCAGTTACCCATACACCTCCCCAAGAACATAGTTGTTCTGGACTAAAACTGTCTGAATTGTGAATATAATCGCTTCTATTTCCAGACCAACTTGACCCGTGACTAATATTATTTTTTATTTGTAAATACCATTGAACGTCAAAAGTTTTGTTGATACCATCTATCTCAACTTCATTCCACCAATGGGTTGCCCCTCTTCCGAATGAGTCTTGCCCGTCACCAGTTCTGACAATTCTTGAAATAAAACCAGATTGATTTGAGATATGATAAAAAATCAAAGATAATTCTCTACAGGCACCGAACTTTTGGTAAATTAACCAATTTGGATCTGTTGAAAATTTATGAGCGATTGACCCAACATAAGGATCTAATTCAAAATCTAAAGGTATTACCCAAATACGACCATTTTCATCATACAAATATCTTAAAGAATTTGGAAGTAGAGGAGGAGTCGCTGCTACAACTTTATCATCGTAATTATCTGTAATCAAATCAGCAATTTTGTTCAAACGTTGAGAACTATTCCCGCTTGTAATTGACTCATTAACAATGAAACTTATCTCACTCGCCCCGGATTTATTAATAATAGTATTATCCATTGTTACAAAGTATTGAGTGTATACCTCATCTGAGATAATCTTTGGAATGAAAATATACGATAGGTACAGAATTATAACAATCATGACTACTAAAAAAATCAAGCCAAAAATTTTTAGTCCTTTTCGTAAATTATTATCCAATGAAGACCATCTTAAAATATTTTATAGGTGTCTCAATTATTAAACAAATCTATTTTTTCATGAATTGTTATACGTTCAATCCCTTCATACAAATTTTTCCAGAATTGTTTAGTCACATCCCCTTCAGGGCATAGGTCATCTGAATCAGAATAAGGTTTGATCCTACTAAACGGATCTGCTCAATTTGGACTCATTTTAATAAAAATCGATCAAATTTTGATCATTTTTAAATAATACGTCGTTTCTATAGATATTTCATGAGACAAATTTGTAGCACATCTGTCAAAGAGATGAATCCGAAGGAAGGTGGACTAGCGCCCTCACCTTGTATACAATTCCCTTGGGGATTTGATCCTTCCTTGATAGGGAAAGAGATCGATATCTTCGAAATCATTGGAGGTTTTCTTATCCAATTTAGATCAAAGTCCGAAAATGCTGTTATCCAAAATACGTCAAAAATAAACCCAGAATTGCAATCGGGAGGAGTTTACAAGTCAGCCGCTCTGCCAGCTAAGCCACTGAGGCGCCATATACAATAAGCAGTTACTGGTAAAAAATGTGGTGCTCTTCCGGAAATCTCCTTGTATAATAGGAGATAAGGTAGCGGCTCACCATATTTTTTACAAATCTGCACTCCTTTGGGATGTCTCCACCAATACAAAACAATAATTTTTCCCAGATCCACACCGTTCAATTCCAAATACATTATACGCACAAAAACGGAGTAATCTAACAACGAATGGCTCAGCTGACCGTGGACATCGGGGGACGGGCAGGCATAGACTGCCGGGGTTTCTGCGAGGACCGTTACTTCAAGCATGTGAAAACCGCCCGGGCATTTGGCTGCAGGTACTGCCTTCCCTTCAAAATAGGCTGCGACTATTGTACCAAAGGCATCCGGGAGGAGTATGCGGGTTTCAAGAACCTGCGGACCATCGCGCAGGAAACCCTTGCCGCCCTCCAGACAAAATCCGGGGATCTCGATCGCGTCACCATCAGCGGTGGCGGCGATCCCAGCTGCTACCCGCAGTTTACCGATCTCATCGAACTGCTCGGCTCCACGGAAGCACCGCTCCACATCGGGTACACCAGCGGCAAAGGCTGGGATGACCCCAAGGTTGCGGATCTCCTCATCGACAACGGTTTGGCCGAATGCTCGTTTACGGTATTTGCGACAGATCCCGGCCTGCGGAAACGCTGGATGCACGACCCGACACCGGACGCTTCGCTTGCGATCCTGGAACGGCTCTGCGATGCTGCCGATGTCTACGCCGCAGCGGTTGTGCTGCCCGGGGTAAACGACAGCGAGGTACTCGAACATACCTGCGCATGGCTCGAAGAACGCGGCGCAAAAGGGCTCATTCTCATGAGGTTTGCGAATTCAACGGAACAGGGGCTGATCCTCGAAAATGCCCCGGTCATCAAAGGACAGGCCACACAAACGGTGGATGCGTTCCGGGACATGGTGACCGATCTCAGCAGCCGCTTCAAAATGAAGATATCCGGTACGCCGCTCTGGGACCCGGAGATCGGTTCGCCGTTTGCTATCCTGCATGAACCGACACTCCTTAAAAAACTCCCGCGGATCCGGCGCCGGGCATCGGTAATCACCGGTTCCGTCGCCGCACCATATATCAGCGAGGTCTTATCAGCACGCGGTGCAACGTTCCCGGTCATTTCGGTAAAAAAGGAGATCGCCTGCCTGATCACGATCGATGATCTCAAAGAACTCGACCTATCAAATCTCGAACAGGTGGTCATCATCCCGGGCCGGGCCTTTGTCCATGATGCAGAAGCCCAAAAAGTGATGAGCCGTGACGGAACGCACCGCGAGGTAATCCGGGGCGGATCAGCTCACTGCCGATGCCGAGACAAGCATGGGTATGACCCGGAACGAGGTGCTTGCGCTGGAGATGGAGGGCTTCTTAAATCTCATCCAAAAAATCAACCTTCACGGGAAGTAATACGATATCTTCTATAAAGCGTATAATAATCAGTTTGGGAGAAATAGATCTATAGAAAACCATGCTTTTCAACAACGGATAAAATACAAAATTGTTTAGATGTGAGGAGTGTGTCCCTCCCCCATTCATTTACGATGGGTGCCGCCCCCACCGGCATACCTGTCATCCCCATGGAGGATTCCTTACACGTGTATGGGAGTCACAGGTATACCTACTCCTTCCTGAGGCAGGTGTAAAAGATTTTATTTCGGCATTTTTTGTTGAAATCAAAAAAGAGAAACTTCTTGAGATTCTTCAGGCTAGGGCAGTCGTGATACCGACAATACCTGACTGGATGATCAGGGCAACTGCAATGATGACGCCGGCCATTTCAAGCGCGACTGCCACGTTGCCCTTTTTAAGTTCCTCGAACTCCTGGACACCCGTGGTGAGCTTGTCGAGGATGTTTAAGGCAAGATAGATCGCACCGATCGCAAGGAGAACCCCCAGCACCAGCTGGATGATTGCAACGCTGATCGCAATAAGGCCGTCGACGGACAGTAAACCATATGCCGAAGCCTTGCTAATGCCCACCGAGATACCCAAAACACCGGACTGGACGACAACCGCGATCGCGATGAAAATTGCGGCAACGACGATCCCGAATGCAACATTACCTTTCGCAAGTTCCTTCTGCTCGTCAACGTCTTTAGTGATCTTGCCAAAGACAGAGAAGCCGATATACAAAGCCACAACGGCAAGGATAACCGCGATAATCAATTGGATAATGCCGACAGCTGCATTTAAAAGAATCATATGCTCACCTCATTTTAATATTCTGTGGGTGGACGGTGCACATAAATATATCCCCGGCAGGAGGTTAAAATCCTCTGAATCCATGCCCAGACAGCCATTCCGGGTAACAATACCTCTTTAACTGCGGTACGCAAAATTAAAAAAATCCGGGAGTGCCAGAAAAATAAACAATGCTGCGGGTGGGTTACGATCCCACGATCTCCAGATGTCCCAAAGTTTTCACGCAATAATATTTGTGTATCAAACCCTATGAGTCTGGCGCCCTAACCAGCTAGGCCACCGCAGCACAAAAGTGCATAATTACAACACCGTAAAAACTCTTAAAGGTTCTGATACGGGAGATGCGTGAGTATCAGCCTTTTTTTCTGCTGGAGATATACGTTTACCGCGGCCGTGATCGCGGCTACCTTGTTGCCCTGCGAGAACGAACCAGCAAGCGTCTGCATCCGCGCCTCTTCGTCGGTCTTGTACCGTTCAAGGGTCTTGATAATATGCTCCTCCTGCAGGAAATGAGTGTGAGTATTGCCCTCGATAAACTGCTGGTTGTTCATGATTGCATAATGGAGCGGGAGCGTGGTCTTAATCCCAAGAATGATGTATCCGAGATCGCACGACGCATTCTCATGATCACCTCGGGACGAGTGCTGTCCC
>CAWDSU010000006.1:0-111736 GCA_963805035.1 uncultured Methanoregulaceae archaeon
GCAATGGTCTTACCGGAAAAATCATAGTCCTCCTGGAAGGAATATACCGGCATCGGCATCGTTCCCCACCATATGGGATAGCCAAGGAAGATTACCTCAAAGGATGCCATGGTTTCCACGTGGCCGGTAAGCTTCGGCCGGGCATTGGTGCGAAGTTCCTGCCGTGCAACCTCGGTGGTTTCCGTATAATCCGCAGGATAGGCATTC
Source organism: uncultured Methanoregulaceae archaeon (assembly GCA_963805035.1). Lineage (GTDB taxonomy): Archaea > Halobacteriota > Methanomicrobia > Methanomicrobiales > Methanospirillaceae > Methanoregula. Next base: position 208 of record CAWDSU010000006.1, read on the forward strand.
ACTGCTTCGATCTGGAACAGGTCGCCGCCGGTCATTTCCCGGATCATCTTTGCCGCTACTTCGGTATTTCCTACCGGCAGGTTCACGATCTGTCCATTGACGTAGTTGTTTCCCGGGCGCGAAAAATACGCGATCAGGCATTTTGCGTCATTTCCGTTCATGTTTGTCGCTTTCATGGATGCGCTCCTTCGGCAGGGGTTTTGGTTCCCATGATCGAGTACCGCATATTCTTCATCCGATGCATTCACTCGCGGATAAAGTTCGTGAAAACGGTTTCTTCACGCACCGGGAGCTGTACACCGGCCTTAAGACCTGCTTCCTTGCACTTCAGGAAGAATGCCATGTTCCTTGCAAGGATGCGCATTGTCTGCAGTCCTTCAAGATCCTTTTTCACATCTTCCGGTTCTCCCCCGTGGACCATGTTCCAGTACCGGGATGAGATAACGGGCATCTCCGAGATGGTGAAATACTTGTTGAGCTGGTCGAAGGTGGTCGTTGTCCCGGCCCGGCGTGCGGAGACCACTGCAGCCGCTGGTTTCAGGTAAAACGTCTGCCTTCCGGACTGAAGGTCCGTGAAAAATACGCGGTCCATGAACGAGGTGATCGCACCGGATGCCGCGGCGAAATGTACTGGCGATCCGAAGATGTAGCCGTCTGCATCTTTTGCGATCTCAAGAAACTCGTTGACCTTGTCGTCAAACATGCAGCTCCCGTTCTTGGCACATGTCCTGCACGCGGTACAGCCTGCAAGCGGTTTTATTCCAATCCAGAAGATTTCTGTTTCGATACCCTCTTTCTTCAGGGTTTTTGCAACTTCAGAAAGAGCAGTCCATGTGCAGCCCTTCTTGTGTGGGCTTCCGTTTACGAGTAATACTTTCAATTTTATCACCCCTGATGATTCAGATTCAACCTCATGTTTCGATCCTTCGGTATGATGCCGGGCTGTACAACCAGCACTATGACGATGATGAGCGCAACTGCAAGCATCACCGTCCCGGCTGTGAGCGATGCCGCAACCCGTTCTGCAAAAAGCTGGTTTGCGCTGAGCGTGATGGAGCCGGCAGCTGCAAAGACGGTAACGAGAATGCCAAGTCCCAACGAACCGCCAAGCTGGTGAGCAACATTGACAAGCCCGGAGGCAGCGCCGGCATCTTCTTTTGTGACACCAATGATGCCAGAGGCGGTGAGCGGGGCAAGGGAGGCACCCTGGCCGATACCGATGAGTACCATCGGGAGTGCTATGCCGGTCATGTAGGGGACATCTGCAGTGAGCCGGCTCAGCCAGAACATCCCGACAAGGGTAATGAAGAGACCCCCGGCAAGCAGGCGGGGGTTGCCAAACCGCCGGGTCAGCTGTGGCACAATGACCACCACTACAAAGTTCGCAACCGTCATCGGGAAAAAGGCGATACCGGCCTCAATCGGCGTGAAACCGTCAACTATCTGGAGAAACTGGGTAATAAAAAACCAGAACCCCAGCATGGCGCCAAGAAAAAGGAAACGTGCTGCGTACGCTCCGACACGTTCCCGGCTCGCAAACAAACGCAGCGGCATGATGGGCTGTTTCGCACGCCACTCATTAAGGACAAAGAACGCAAGGAGGAGAACACTTGCGGTAAGTGCCATCATTGTTGTTGGATCAGTCCAGCCTGCGGTCGCGGAATTGACGATACCGTAGACAAGTGCCGTCATTCCCAGGGTAGAGCTGATGGCACCGGGAAGGTCAAACTCGCCTGGTCGTCGTTCGGTTTCAGCGAGGTAATACGGTGCGGCAAGCATCATGATAATCCCGATAGGCACATTAACGAAAAATGCGACTCGCCAGGAAATCCAGGTGGTGAGGATACCACCGATGACAAGACCGAGACTGGCCCCGACACCGGCAACGGCGCCATAGTATGCAACCGCCCGGGTACGTTCACGTCCTTCGGGGTAATTTGCCATGAGCAGCGCAAGTGTCGATGGAGCCAGGATCGCTGCTCCGATACCCTGTACCGCACGGGCTCCAACCAACCAGGAGGCAGATGGCGCAAGGCCTACGGCGAGCGATGCCAGAGTGAAAAGAGCAATCCCGATAACAAACATCCGGCGCCGGCCGAGAATATCCCCGGACCGGGCACCGAGCAGGAGCAAACCCCCAAAGGTAAGCAAATAGGCATTCTGCACCCAGGAGAGTCCGGTATCTGTAAAGCCGAGGGTCGCGTGCATCTCCGGTAGCGCGGTGATGACAATTGCGATGTCGAGGACGATCATCAGGTAACCGGCAAGGATAAGCGCGAGCACCGCATTGGGATGCGAACGGTTTTTGACCTCGGTAGCTGGCATAGCTATGCTATCTCCAATGTGATTCTGGTCACAAACCGTGCTGCAACATTTTTCATAGATTTCTTCCTTCAGCCGCTGTTAGTATCGTCCATGTTACTGTAGTATATATCAAGAATGTATGACATAAATAGTGCGTACAAACAAAGATGTGACATACTTACAGGTTTGATACTAATGGAAACCACGCCAAAAAAATACAAATACAGCTGGCCGATCGAAGCAACCCTGGACGTAATCGGAGGCAAATGGAAACCATTGGTTATCTACCAGCTCAGGGACGGGACACTTCGTTTTAACCAGATCGTCGGCAAGGTTCAGCCCCGGATCACCCAGAGGATGCTCACCAAAGAGCTTCGCGAACTGGAGAACGACGGGCTCGTTATCCGGAAGGTGTACCCGCAGGTCCCGCCGAAAGTGGAATATTCGCTCACAAAAACGGGAGAATCCCTCATCCCAATCCTCGATGAGCTCTGCGACTGGGGATCCGAACACTTAGGGGATGACATCGAGTTCAAGTGCGAAGAATAGGTCGTTTATAATAAGCGAAAACACCCCCAAATCACAGTTTTTCTGCCAAAATACCCCCTAAAAACCGCCTGATTCCGACCCCGTGAGAAACGGCCGCTATCGCGTCTCCGGTGGCCGATCTTCCTTTGATCAGGCAAAAGTATGCCGGAAATGAAAATAAGGCCTTTTTGGGGAACAGAATCAGGGAGCATATACGCGGTATTTTGGCAAAATAACCCCGTATAACCGACTTCCGGATGGCCCCCGAATCCGGGCATTTTACGGGGTTTTCCGGGCCGGGTTGTGGGGAATCCGGGGCCGTATAGGGCGTATTTTAGATGCGAGGAAGGGAATCCATGAGCCGGACGCGGTCTTAATACCGGCTGGTGTCCATAACCCAATCCGCACATTATTTCCGTTTGCCCTGCCCACGCTCCGGTCACTGATATGGCCGGCGAAAAGCGCGATTTTGATGCAGCAGCGGCGACATGGGATGAGAACCCGGGCCGGGTAAAGATGGCGCATGACGTGGCGCGGGCAATCATCGGGACAATACAGCCGGGGCCGGCAATGGACGTGCTGGACTTCGGGTGCGGGACGGGCCTTCTCTCCCTTGCGCTCCAGCCCCATGTCCACACGATCACGGCGGTCGACAGACTCGCAGGGCATGCTCGATGTGCTGGAAGCGAAGATCAAGGCGCAGGGTCTCAAAAACGTCAGGACCCGGCATGTGGACCTGGAACAGGGGGACGAGCTCACCGGGACGTTCGACCTCGCGGTCAGCAGCATGACCTTCCACCACATCCGGGACACCGGCATGCTCCTCGACCGGATAGCCGGCGTCCTCAGGCCCGCAGGAAGGATTGCCGTCGCCGACCTCGATTCAGATGAGGGAAAATTCCATGACTCGAACGAGGGCGTCTTCCATTCCGGTTTCGACCGGCACATGATGATGAAATCGTTTGCGGCCGCCGGTTTTGTTTCGGTGCGGAACCGGACTGCCGCGATCCTGCAAAAGCCCGGGGCAGACGGCGTGGTGCGGACGTTTACGGTGTTTTTAATGACCGGGGAGAAGGGGAAGTAAGACTCCGGCTGCAGGAACACATGTCCCGGGACAGACGATCCCGGATGCCAATCAGGGCCCCGTACGGCCCCGGATTACCCCCTTTCCCCGGACCCGCGGCACAGTTTCCTTGAAAATGCGGGCGGGTTTCGCTCATTTTCGGTCATTTTTACATCGGTGGACCTGCGGCCATATTTAGCAGAGTTACAGCGGGCGATCTCCCCTCAGATCGACCACACGCAAGTCACATCGAAAGGAAGGCCTGTTTTGGGGTGGGGGAGGGGGGGGTAATCCCCTACCCCCCCTCATCTTTTTTTCCGGAGGGGGCCACCCCCCCACCCACCATTTTTTCAAGAGGGGATCACCCCCCTCCCCCTTTGTGCGTGAAGGTGGGGGGTACCCCCCCTCATGGTTCCAGCGCCATGATCCTGCATTTCGTGTGGAGCCTCCGCCGGAGCGTGGGTGCCGGAAACGGCCGGAGGGGGGAGGGGGGTGAGGGGGTACCCCCCACCCCCTGTTAGCCTGAGAGGGGGGATCACCCTCCCTACCATAATTTTTTCAAGAGGGGGTCACCCCCCCTCTATCAGTGGCAAAATTATTTCCTCCCGGTCCCCAACAGAACCCTATGCCAGATCTGGATCCCTTTTTCTTCACAATCAACACGTGGTCCTTTACCAAACACCGGGTCTGAACCGGTGCCAGCGTCAGTACTATTACGAGTACATCGCGCCGTATGTGAAATCCAATCCAATAGTAAATCCGGAAAAAATCCGGTATCTCAAGAACTTCACCTCAAAATTTGTCGTCCAAGGCCAGCTCATCCACGATATCATCGACCAGCAGATACAGCTCCACTGCGAGAACAAGCCGATGGACCTTGCCGGGGCACTGGCAGCGTTCGCAAGGAACGTCTCACGCTACAAGGATATCGGCGGTGAAATCTTCACCGAGTACCGCAATGGCGAGAAGATCCCGGGTGCCTTTTTTGCTGCCATTGAAGAGGACGGGAAGACCTGCCTGCACACGTTCTTTGGCAAGTGGCCGGACTATACGGGCCGGGAATGCCTGCGGCACGAGCAGTTCGATCATTTCACCATCGGGGATGTGGGGGTGACGGTCAAAGTGGATTTTGCCGGAAAGATGCCGGACGGCACGCTCGTTATTACCGACTGGAAGACCGGCCGTGACGATGACGAGTACGAGACCGAACTCCAGATGGCGGCCTACGTACTCTGGGCAGAGGAGTTTTACAAAAAAAGTGCCGATGAGATTAAAACTGAACTCGTGTTCCTGAAGACCGGCGCAACAAAGCCGTACTCGTTTTACCCGGAACAGTTGCGTGAAGTTGAGGAAAAGATCCAATGGGAGTTCACGGCGATGAATGCCACGCATGAGTACGGGGATTTCCCGGCCCGGCCTTCGCAGCGGGAGTGTGTGAGTTGTAAATTTGCGGAGGTTTGTCCGGAGGCGACAATCAAAAAAAAGCGTATGAGATGATCATACTCCTAATTACTTTATCTGATTATTCCCCGCCGCTTCAATTCAAAATAACATTTTGCACAGGCTTCCACATCTGCGCTGGCATTATGGCTGTCCACAAATTCAGGTTCGAATAAATGAGAATATAATTCATTCAATTTCGGATATTTGTACCCTCGGCCGGAATTTGCAGGAAGTTTGCACCAGTTGATTATATCAGATGATTTCATGGTGCAGAAATATTGTTTGTTCATGAGACCTGTTTCCAGCCCGCACCGCAAAAATTCAGTCGTGACAATTGGCAGGTCAAAATCGAGATTATGGGCCACGACCGTTTCCGCTTTCTCAACATCGGCATTGAACTGCGGGAGCACCTTAAAGAGCGACACACCCTCTGCTTTCGCCCGCTCGGTTGTGATCCCGTGAATCCGGGCAGAGTCCAGGGGAATGGCAAAGTCCGTCGGGTAAATGATAAAACTGTTACGGCTTTCACGCGTCCCGTCACTATCGTATAACGACCATGCCAGCTGGACTACCCGCGGCCATTTTTCGATGGGGTCGGTTGCGGAATATTTGGGGAGGCCGGTGGTTTCGGTGTCGAGGAAGAGGAGCATCATTTTCATTCTGATACGATGATATTTGGCTTTTCAATATTTTAAGTGATTACACGATTCTCATTTCAAAATTTTCTATATTGAATAGTACAATTATCTCTGCAAAAATTTGCATTCCCCATTCGATGGAGAACAGTTCAGTAAATGGAATTTATATAGAACATGAAATAATTCAATAGTACTGAGCGATATGGAAACCAAACTACTAGTTAAAACTGCATTTAAAAAATACAAGCAAAATGTTTATTATGAACAACTAGATTTATTTCAAAGAGAGAAATTAGCCGATTATGAGTATTCAAAATCCGGGGATGAAAAATATAAAAAAATTATCAATATCGTAAACAAATTACAAACCGGAGAGATCCCAAACGAAATTGATCAGCTAATCGATTCATCGATAAAATATCATCTAATTCCAAAATCGATAAAAACCGTCCCGGAAAACGAAGAAAAGCACTTTTTATCAAATGATAAATCTTCACAGGAATATTCACTCGAAGGCGTAAATTATTTTATTGATGTCCCAGTTGAATTACATCTAATAGATGTAATCTGGACAATGAAGGTTGGAATTTTACTTGATTCAAAATTATGCGAATCATGTTTTGGAAATAGATTAAATGAGAAGATGAAAAGACCTGATGATCAAAGCACTCATTTATACAAACTTTACAATGAACAGTACTCCGCATGGAGAAATAAAGCAATCGAGAAAGCAGAACACTCATTGAAAATTGATAAAAAAAATATTGCCATTATCTCTCTCGATCTTAAACAGTGTTTTTATTTTGTGAATATCCATTTCGAAGACCTTGTCAAGGTTATTAATACTGAAATATCGGATGAAAACGAAAGAACATTTGCAATACAACTCACGACGGTTCTTAAAAAGATTCATGACAAGTACCGACAAAAAATTTCTGAACATTTTTCCTATACTCACCCGGAAATTGCCAAATTAAAAAACCACAATATTCTCCCGATAGGATTAGTCTCATCGGGAGTTTTGTGCAATTGGTATCTCAAAGATTTTGATGATCAAATTTCTGAAAAGTTAAATCCTATTTATTACGGGAGATATGTTGATGATTTATTGATTGTGATTGGCAATCCCAAAATGTTAGGGGATAAAGAAAAAGTTCACAATTTTATTTTAAGATACTTCTGTGAAAATCATATCTTTAAGGACAAAAAAATAAAAAAAGATTATGTTTACCAATTAGTACAGGATTCAAATTTACGGATTCAAGAAGAGAAAATCATTCTTCATTACTATTCAACAGATCATTCTTACGCGTTACTTGATGTTTTCAAAAAGATGGTTGATGAAAATGCAAGTGCATTTTATCTGTTACCTGAAAATGATCTGGATTATTATATAAATAAAACTTCGTACAATTTATTATTTGACGGGTCGATAAACAAATTTCGAAGTTTAACCGGAATTAAAGAAAATGTTACTGAATTATCAAAAAATTTATCAAATATCATTATGGGTCTTTCTCAGAGCAATAAACAAAAAAATTTCAAGAAAGTATCTGATCAAATAATAAAGTTTTACAAAGGGAAAAATTTTATTAATTTTTGCAGAACCTGGGAAAAGATGTTTACCTTTACCATTGTCACAAATTTATATAGTGAAGGTGCAAATTTTTACAATGATATTCAAGACACAATATCGAGAATCGAAAAGATTTCTCCCGAAATTACAAAATTGAATACATTAAATGGAGATGGGAAGTGTGAAAAATTACTGAACCGAGTGAAGAAAGATTTGCAAGAGTATCTTGATGTATCATTATCATTATCTCTAGGATTGCTCGGATCGGATATTGAAATATACACGTCGCATCATGAAGAACAATCAATCAAACGATATAAGAAAAAAGATCAGATCTCAAAGGAAATTAAGAGAATAAAGCACCTGGCACATTATTTCAGAATATCAAATTTGATCCGGCACAACTATGTTGCATTCCCACTAATAAACTACACAAATTATCAAAACTCGCTAATTGACTGGGATAAAATTGAGAATTTTTTTGCTGGTTCAGCAAATGCTTTGATACAAGAAAAAATTATTACCACTCCAAGGTTCATCCATTTCGATGAATATTATTTATTCTGTTTTTTAAGAGGGATTCTCAGTGAGGATAAACAAAGTATGGTGGAGTTTAAATTAAAACAAGACTTGAATAAAGAATATTTGAATGAAATTTCTTATTATTTACCGGCAGATCAATTTCCTGTATCAATAGTTGATCGAGATGTCACCTTTACAAAAAATGGTAAGGAAAGAAAAATTCACGTTTTCGATTATTACATACCTAAAAAGATATCCATACAAGAGAAAGAATACGACCCAATAAAAATTGGTGTTGCAAATATCAAAGTCAAGGAAGCGGACATAAAAGCAAGTTATTTCCCACCCCCCCGAGGAAAAGCGAATTTATCATTTGAGCGTTTAAAGGATTTGTATAAACTATTGAATCTGGCTAAAGAAGAAAAATGCGATTTGCTCGTTCTTCCGGAATTGTCAGTACCCTATCGCTGGCTCCCGTTTATGGTAAAATATTCCCGTATTCATCAGGTCGGTCTCATCTTTGGAATGGAATACTGGATTGCAAAATCTCCTGAAACAGTCGCATATAATTTTATAACAACAGCCTTACCCATCAGAAATAAGGATGACTATAAAACATGCTGTCTGACCATCAGATGTAAAAATCATTATTCTCCATTCGAAAAGAAAGAATTGCAAAGATCTCATCACGCAATTCCTGACGAACCTACAAAATATGATCTTTTCCGATGGAGAGGATGTCAATTCTCGGCGTATAATTGTTACGAACTTGCCGACATCGAAGACCGGTCAATATTCAAATCAGAATTGGATTTTCTTGTCGCATGTGTCCTAAATAAGGATATTAATTACTTTTCGTCCATCGTTGAATCAGTTGTCAAGGATTTGCATTGCTTCGTTGTCCAAGTAAATTGTTCAGAGTATGGTGATTCAAGAATTGTTCGGCCCACCAATCGAGAAAGAATGGATCTTGTCAGAGTGTCTGGGGGGGAAAATAATACAATTCTCACATCCAAATTGAATATTAAAAAACTGAGAGATTTTCAATGTTTAGACTACTCTGAAACGGATAAAGATTTTAAACCAACACCGCCTGGATTTGAATGTGATAAAGTGAAATTACGAGGAACTTGTCCAAAAGATTGAACTTAACGGCTCATCCTTTAACCCCCTGTTCAATAAAATTGTCCCCAGTGCCTCTCATTTTCCCCCCGCTCCCCTCCCCCTTATATGCCAGCACACCCCAACTAAAAACCTAAGAGAATGAAACTCGTCCATATCGCAGACACGCACCTCGGCCTCGCCGCATTTTCCCGGCTCGACCCTGAGAGCGGGGATGAACCTGCGCGAGAAGCAGATCTACGATAACTTCCTGGCTGCGATTGACGTGATCATCCGGGAAAAGCCCGACGTGCTCGTCCATGCGGGCGACCTCTTCGATACGGTCAAGCCCAAGACCCGGGCCTACACCACCGTGCTCGACGCGCTCGACCGGCTCCACGAAGCCGGGATCCCGCTCGTGATCGTGACCGGGAACCACAGCATGGTCAAGACCCGGTACACTACCTCGCCGCTCGCGGTCCTCGACTACCACCCCGCGGAGATCCACGCCGCGTACCAGTTCCGGTACGAGCGGGTGGAGATCGGGGATACGGTCTTCCACCTGATCCCGAACATGCTCCGCGTGGAGGATTACCGCACGGCCTACGATACGATCGAACTGGCATCCGGGCAGGAATAACGTGCTCGTGACCCACGGCCTTGCGACCGCGATAAAGGACAAGCGGCTTGCGACCGTCGCGGAGCATGAGCTCGACAGCACGATCCTGTCCGACAGCTTCGATTACATCGCGCTCGGCCATTACCATAACCAGTCGCAGATCACCGACGAACGCGTGGTACTCGGGCTCCACCGAGTACCTCACGTACGGCGAGATCCGGGATGAGAAGGGCGGGCTCGTGGTCGATCCTGCGAGGCACACGGTCGACCACCTCGACCTGCCCAGGACACCGATGTACGATCTGCGGCACGATACCCTGCGCCGGCGGGCACACGGCAGAGATCACGGACGAGATCATCGGACGGGTGGAGCAGAAGTGCCCCGAGAAGTTCTCGCTTGCGCAGGTCACGCTCGACGGCATGTCCCGGGAGCACGGGAAGGGCATCGATATGCGGGCCCTTGCGCCGGTCCGGGAGCTGCTCCTCGACCTGAAGATCCGGGTCATTGCCGCGGGCGAGGAGAGTGCCGTGCCCCTCCAGCAGGACGTCCGGGCGATCGATTACCTCGCGGAGTTTTCGAGCGTTCCTTGAAAAGCAGCAGCTCTCCGCAAAGCAAAAGGCGTTTGTCGCAGCCGCCGGGCGCGAGGTGCTCGCAGACGGTCATGGAAGCAGCACCGGGAGGTGAGCGATGATCATTGACCGGCTCGTCCTGAAGAACTTCAAACGGTTCCGGGACGAGAAGATCACCTTCTCGGACGGCATCACGGGCATCCTCGGCAACAACGGTACGGGCAAGTCAAGCATCGTCCAGGCGATCTTCTTTGCGCTGTACGGCGTGCAGGCGACCGGTATCGCTGCCGATTACATTGTCTCAGGTTTTGCGTCGCCAAAGGACAAGTGCGAGGTCAGGCTCGACTTCTCCGTGGGCGGCGAGACGTACTCGGTGCTGCGGACATTCAGGAAAAGCCGGGAAGATCGCCGGAACATGATGCCTCATTCTTCCATAAAGGGATAGAACGGGCAAAAGGTATCGGCCCGGTCGAGACGGAGGTGCGCCGGACTCTTGGCATGGGCCCGGTGGACTTCAAAAATACGATCTACGCCGGCCAGAAAGATCTCCTGACCCTCCTTGAGACCACGCCGGGAAAGAGGAAGGAGTGGTTCCAGAAGGCCCTCGGGATCGATTACCTCAAAACCGAGAGCGATGCAGTCTTAAAGCAACAGGCCGACGAGAAGACCGGCGAACTCCTGAACCTGACCGGCCGTCTTGAAGCACTTGCCGGACAGCAGAGCGAAGAAGAGCTCGCCCGCCTCAAGGTTTCGCTCGTCACCTTTACCGCCGCAATTGCAGGGTACGAAAAGCAGAAAGCTGTCCTCACACAACAGCGGGCGGAGATCGATACCGGGCTCAAAATCCTCGCAGAGAAGAAGGCCGCACACGACCGGCTCGTGCAGCAGCAGCTGGCGGTAAAAAGGGAGCTTGCCACAGAAACGGCACAGCAAAAGACGATCGAATCGACCCTTGCCCTGCTCAAAAACGACGAAGCCGAGTATCACAAGCTTGAGAAGGCGGCAGGGTCGTACCAGGAGATCCGGGCCCGGCTCGATACACTCGCCCGGCAGAAGGCCGAACACCAGCGGCTCACCGGTGAACTCGGGTTCTGCAAAACACAGGCCGCGGAGATAACAACACGGATTGAAAAGGAAAAAACAAGGATTGCCAGTCTTGCACAAGAAGCAGAGGAGTACGCCCGGCTTGCTGCTTCGATCAGGAAGGGCCTTGGCGCCGGCCTGGAACTTGCGGACGACCGGCTCGAAACTGCGGTGAGCTTCCGGCTTGCAGAACTCATAAAGCGGACCAGCACCCTTCTGGCACAGCAGAAGCAGTACAAAGAAGAGCGAGAGAAGATCGAGGCCGACCGGGTGACGATAACAAAGGCCGGGCCGGACGGGATCTGCCCGCTCTGCCCGGCAGAAACTGGGCACCCATTTCAGCAACCTGGAGCAGGAGTTTAATGCAAAACTCCGCGAGCTGGAAGACAAGGCAGTTGTCGATCTCGCACAGCAGGAGATCGTTGAGAAGGAAAAGGCGGCAGTCGAGGCACTGCGACCGGTCACGAGCGAACTCCGGACCCTCGCGGCAGACCTGAAACGCCGGGCGGAGTTTGAGAGCACGATCGCAGAACTCACCGCCCAGCATGGCGCAAAGCTGCGGGAGGAGCAGGCCTGTACAGATGCCCTTACCAGGCTCGCGTTCGATGCAACGGCCTTCAGTGCAGCCGGGCGGGCGGAGGCAGAGGCCCGTAAGGTGCAGGCCCGGTTCACCGAGCTCGGCCAGAAGATCGGGCAGGCAGTTTCCTTAAAACAGCAGCTTGCCGGCCTCACGGAACGATTGGCACAACGGAATGCCGATGTAAAAAAGCTGGAGCAGGAGATAACACAGGCGCCGTACAACCCGGCAGAGTCCGACGCAGCCGAAAACCGGTTAAGAGAGACCGACGCGGCCCTCCGGGATGCCGATGTTGCCATCGCCCGTGCAGCACAGGACAGGAAATTTGCCGAAAAGAAGATCGCTGACTACCAGCGCACTGCAGAGCAGATCGCCCTCCTGCAGAAGCAGACCGGAGAACTCAGGGACGAGATCGAGCTCGTGAAACTGACCCGGTCGGTCATCGCCGATTACGTCATCTACCTCATGCAGGTCGTGCGGAGCAGGATCGAAGGCGAGGTCAGCCGGATCGTAAGCGAGATCACCGGCGGGCGGTACGAGCAGGTGCTCCTCGACGAGGACTTCAACCTCCTCGTGCGGGACGTGGACGACGACTATGCCATCGATCGCTTCTCCGGCGGCGAGCAGGACGACATCGCGGTCGCGCTCAGGATCGCCCTTTCGCGGTACCTTGCCGAGCTCCACAATGTCCACGAGAGCACGCTCCTCATCTTCGACGAGATCTTCGGGAGCCAGGACGAGGAGCGGAGGAACAACCTGCTCACGGCGCTGCGCACGCAGGAATCACGGTTCCCGCAGATCCTCCTAATCTCCCATATTGCGGAGATGCAGGCCGAGTTCGAAAACACGCTCGTGGTCGAGATGGGCGCAGACCTCGCAAGCCGGATCAGGGTGGTGGAGTAAATGGATAACCGGAGGCTGTACGAAGCATCGGTGGATTCAGCGCTCGGGAAGATTGCCGCTCATGTCCCGGACGACCTTGTGGCACGAGTTTGCTGAAAAGAGCGGTCTCAGGAAAGACGATTTCCGCCCCATTCCCCCCGGTCCCGCCGGTACCGTGAGTGCCGTTGACGGGAGCAACGCAATGGTGCTGGAAGGAGGGAGCATCGCCATTGCCGCAATCCGGGCCGGCCGGACCACCTTTGCCGGCAATGTCCGGTCCGGCCGGGCCATCACACCTCTTACGCTGGTGACCATCGGCCCCCATCACCGCAACCAGGACTTCGATGACCTGTACCAGGAGTGTTTCGGCACGCTCCCGCACAAGGGGCTGGATAACAGCGATCCCGATCGTGCCTCAGATACCCTCCGGGACACGCTGGAGTACTGGGTCACACAAAAGACCGCGGCCACCCTGCCACGAGGATCCCTCCTCCTCATTGACGGCGCACTCAGGGTCACCAGCCAGAACCACGAACCGGTCCTTGCCGGTATCATAAAACAAGCAGCGGACCGCGATATTCTTCTTGCCGCCGTGGCAAAAAGGACCCGGGCCACATGGGGCGGAGGGCACCCGCTCCTCCCCGCGATCGAGGGGCCTTGCAGGCACAGCTCGGCATCACCGGCCCGTGGTGGACGAAGATCGGACCTCACCTCCTCGACAACACCGAATACCGTCAGGGGCGGCACGGGGAGATCTACGTGGCATCGCTCCACCCGAATGTGACGAAGCCGATGAAGCTCGAGCTCCCGAAAGGGACAGACGAACAGATGGCAGCGGCCACCTTGCAGGCCCTTGCCGCGTGTGCCGATGACGGGAGAATCCCCGGGTATCCCTACCCGCTCCTCGATGCCCACCGTGCCGTCCTCATCGACGAAGCGCTGGTGACCCGGGTCCAGCAGGACATAAAGGCCGGCCTTGTAAAACAGGGGATCCGCAACCGGCTCTTTGAAGACCTCTTTGGTGATTTACATGATGACTTTGAACGATACTGAACATGAGGATACGACCAAATTCCGGCTCATCGGCCGGAGCGTACTCTCGTACCGGTTTATCATCCCCCACACGGAAACCCTCTTTGTCGGTGACATCCTGAAGATCACCGATAAGGCCAAGGGCTATTCGTTCTACGCCAAGGTGAGCGACCTTGTCCACGAGAGCAATTTTGCCGACCAGAACTGGGATACCCGCCCGTTTTCTGAGCATTTCTACGACCTTGGCGAAGATGTGTTCATTGAAGTCGAGGCAGTCCCGCTCGGTTTTGTCGATGAGAACGGGGTCTTCCGCAAGCCCCGCACGGTGCCGACCAAGTTCTCCCCGGTAACGATCCCAAAAGCAGAGGACTTTGTCTTCCTCACCAGGGTCATGGGCGATATCGAAGTCGGTGTCATGCGGACCGGGCAGGGTGTGCTCCGGGATGTTCCCGTCAGGATCCACAGCAAGGTGCTCCCCCAGCACATGGGCGTCTTTGCGACCACCGGCATGGGGAAGAGCAACTTCATGAAGACCTTCTGTGCCTCCTGCATGAAGATGCAGCAATTTGGTCTCCTGATGGTCGACCCCCACGGGGAATATGTGCGGGGCGGGCAGTCGAGCACCGGTGAGCGCACACTTGGGCTTGTCCACTACGGTGCGGGAAAAGACGGGCTCGCGGTCTTTACCATCAGCGAGAGCGACCGGAAGAAATACTCGCTGAACAGCCTGTGGCTTGACTACGATGATTTCCGCATGACGGACCTCAACCTCCTGTACGATTCGTCGCAGGCCCAGCGCGACCTGATCGAAACGCTCGATGAAATCCCGGGGAAAGACCTCATCCCCTTCTTCCTTGCCGCAAACGTGGACACGCTGCCGGATGACGTAAAAAACAACCAGTATAATGGGCCGTACCCGGATATTGCAAATAAACTGGGATCGTTTCACCCCGGCACGCTGGGGGTCATCCAGCGGCGCATCCGGAACATCGTGCAGGGCAACCGGAAATTCTTCCGCGAGTCCGGGTCTGCCATCCCGGAGATCCTCCGGTACCTCCACGAGAACAAGGTCGTTCTCATCGATATCCCCCGGATGGGCGAGCGCAGCGAGCTCCTTGTCCTCTCGATGATAACCCGCCGGATTATGCAGGCGCACCGGAAATCCGCCGAGGAGTTCGGCATGGAGACCGAACCAGCCGAACAGAAAAAAGTGTTGATCACCATCGAAGAAGCCCAGCGGGTGCTGGGGTCCGGCGGCTCATCCACGCAGATCTTCCGCGAATGTGCGATGGAAGGGAGGAAGTTCGGCGTCGGCCTCTGCGTCATCACCCAGCAGCCCAAGAATGTTGACGCGAAGGTGCTTGCCCAGATCAATACGTTTGTCGTCATGGGCCTCGGTGACCGGGGCGACCGCGAGATCATCATGGGCAGCGCCAAGCAGGACCTCTCGAAAATGGAGATCGAGATCCAGACCCTTGACCAGGGAGACGCGATCATCTCCACGATCGGCATCCCGTTTCCGGTCAGCACCCGGATCCACCGGTTCGAGGACTACGTGGCCCGGCTCAACCAGGAAAAGAAGAAGGATATCCGCGAGGGGCTCGCTACCGGGTTCTGACACCGGGATCCACCGGTCCGACCGGCAATGAGCGGGAGAGGCCCGCGGGAACTGGTTTTTACCGGGAGGTCCGGAGGTGCAAAAACCTACCGGGGTATTGACCGTTTTCTTAGGATGATGGATACAATGATGATAATAACGGAAACTGCGAGGATATACACATCATAGGCGAATACATTATGGTTGAATTCGATCAGGGCGAGTTCAACCAGGCTTAAAACCGCTATTCCTGACCAGAAACAAATCCTCATCAGGCTCCAGTCGCATTCTTTGTTTGAGTCCATGAAAAAAGGTAAAGGGAACGTTTTATTTAGACCTGCCGGATCCGGGGCACAGGTCGTCCAAAAAGAGCAGTCCGGGAAAGGTTTTCCGGAAGTGGATTACCCTTCCATCAACCTTGCTGCAAACGCCTCAGCCGTCCGCAGGTGCCTCCGGTCCGCCTCCGAAGCGGTCCACGCAGCCGCAAAGAGCAGGAGCAGGGCATTGTCAAGCGCCGCATCGAAGCCCGCGTCGTACCCGTCGTCGTTTACCTTCCGGGGCGGCAGCGGCCGGGCGAGCAGCGTGGCGTCGGACGCGGCAAACTGTTTGTACCATGGCGGCCGGGGCAGGGCCCTGTCCGTGAGTTCAGCCTGCTCCGCAACGATCTCAAATGCCATGGCAAAGGCAGGCGCACAGCCCGACCCTTCGAGGTCGCGGATACCCTCCCGTGCCTCCGGTGGCACATCGCCATAGTCACCTGCCGTAAACCGCAGGAACGCAAGCGCCGCCCGGTGCGCCGCGGCCGTTGGCAGCCGGGCGCAGGCCTGGTGCGTTTTATCCACGTACTCCCCGAGCGGGGCGGGGAGGGCATCCCCCTGCGGGGCAGCGGCCCCGGGCGTGCTGAACCGGTACTTCAGCCGCACGAGAAGGATCGAAAGGCTGATCGCGTAGAGCAGTTCGAGAATGATCGTCGCCACCGGATCGTCCAGCGGCACGGCAAAGAAGATGATGGCATAGATGGGTGTCGTGAGGGCGACAATATCCTTCTTCGGCCGGATCCATGCGAGGTACGCGAGCGTAAACGATGCACACACGCAGCCCGCTGCCGTAACGCGCAGGTCGATCAAGGTGCCGGACGTCCAAGCGAGGATCGCAAGCGCCGCCCCCCCGAACGAGAAGAGCGGCACGAGGATCTCACCGGGTGATCCCGGGACTGCGGGAATATCAGGATGGGACATGGTTACTCACCGGACAAAAAAGCCGCTTGTTACCGCGCTTGTGCGGGAACGGTCGTTTTACCGGTTCTCCGGATCGAGACGCAGTTGATCACCGGCTCGCCCACCACGACATAGCGGCGGATCACCATCCCGAGTACCTCTACCACGTCATGCTCGTGGATCTCCTCGACAGGATTCGTAAACATCTTGACCGAAATCCCGCCCGAGCGGTCGGCGACGATAAACTGCGGCCGGTTCAGGAACCGGAACCGTACTTTCTCGACGACCCCGGTGATCCGGACCGGTTTTCCGATCATGTTCTCGTTGACCATCCTGATCCGGACGGTCTTTGCCTCTGCCTCGTAGACCGGCGCAACGTCCGCATACTGGCTGCGGCTCATGTAGTTGAGGGCAACCGGGATCACGAGGAGCAGGAACAGTCCCGGGATCAGCCAGATGAGCTGCGACCGCACATCGTTGCTGTACACGGAAGCAGCCAGTAAAAAAATGGTGAAGATCACAAAGACCGCAATCGCGAGGATTGAGACCTTCACTTCGACATTACCGATCTTCATTATGAGAAGATCTATTGCTGGTTTTCCTACTTCAGTGCTGCGATCTCTTTCCTAAACGCAACCCAGTAGATCACACCGACGAAGAACAACCCACCGACGATGTTTCCGATGGTGACAATAATCATGTTGTTCGTCCACATCGTGACCCAGGTCAGGCCGGCATTGATCTTCGTGGGATCAGTGATGAATCCCTGCGTGAAGAGACCAGCGGGAATGAAGTACATGTTCGCGACACAGTGTTCGAACCCGCTCGAGACAAAGGCCATGATCGGGAACCAGATCCCGAAGAACTTGCCAATCAGGTCATCAGCACATATGCCAAGCAGGATGGCGAGGTTCACGAGCCAGTTACAAGCGATGGCTTTCAGGAACGCGGACCACATACCCAGCATTCCCACGTAACTGACCTTTGCGCTGGCAATGGCAATCGCCCGGGTACCAAACGCGGTCACCGTTGCGGCACCGGTAGAGTCGAACGAGACGAAGGGGCCGTATGCCATGATATAGGCAAATACGATCGAACCGATGAGGTTCCCGATATACACCCATATCCACAGGTTGATGACCTGCGCCCAGCTCACCTTGTGGATGAACGCCGCCATCGGGGCGAGCATCGCGTCACCGGTGAAGAGTTCTGCTCCCGTGAGCACGATGATAATAAGCCCGACAGGGAACACGGATCCCAGGATCAACTGGGCAAAACCGGCGCTTGCCGCGCCGTACCGGTTAGCAACATCACTAGCCATGATCCCCGTGCTGCACACGGTTGCGAGGGCACCACCCATCGCGATGTACGCACCGGCCATAAATCCACGAAGGAGCAGGTTCCAGGCTGGCAGGCCTACTTTGTACTTCCCGGCATCGCCGGCCTTGGCGACAACAGCTACCGGAGGATGAAACACCATTCTTTCACACACCTCTTGAAACGTTTCAACCTATTCGGGCAACCGGGAACAGCTTTTTTAGCCAGAGAGGATCGGATATTGCCCGGCATAGGCTGAATTGATCATCTTTTTGTCGGAATTAATACCTTTCTAAATGCTTTCCGGTCGCGTGAACGGCGGAGAGTGGTTACTTTTTGTAACTCATTTTTGATACCGGTGCCTCTCCATATGGCCTGCCCCGATACGCACCGGAATGCCAAAGACAGGACAGATCCGCAGCAGAAAAACGGAAGTACACCGGAAAAACACTCTAAAAAAGTTTTTTTGTCACGGGATCCCGGGACGAGGCATTATGCGCGGCGCATGCCGGGAATTCACGGGAATATCGAAGTATTTAAGGTATACACAAAATAAAGCAAACTGACGTTATTTTCCGGACTCCTTTACCACGGCGTAATCCTCCCTCATAAGAACGATTGAGAAAAAACAGATCCGCGCAATATGCCGGAGGAGATGCAGGCCGGTTTTTCGCGTGCACCGGCCCCATCCATAATATTCATCTGCTGCATCGGCTGATGATCTACTGTTCCCCTCAGGAAGCGGGGTTTTAAGTGAACAGTTCTCTCATCACCGGGCCGGTCTTTGAATTTCACGATCGCCCGGGCCATATCGAATGCCACGACCGCCTCCGGGCGATCATCGCACAACTACCGGCGGGGATTCCTGTATCTTCCCCGGTGGCGGCAGCAGAGGAGGATCTCCTGCGTGTCCACCAGCCCGGCTACCTCGCATGGCTGCACCGGCAATGCTCCCTCAATACCGCGTACGACACGGTTGACGAATACGGATGCTCCGGCGGGTACTTCACGGGCAACCTGTATGTGCCCAGGTTCCTGGATGCAAACACCTATGTCAACCCCCGGTCGTACGAGGTCGCCACCTACGCCGCAGGGTCGGCCATTGCAGCGACGGAGCGTGCGCTGGATGGCGAGAGCTGTTTTGCGCTCGTCCGGCCGCCGGGCCACCACGCTGCATCGGGCTGGGCGATGGGGTTCTGCATTATCAACAATACGGCGATAGCCGCGGCAAAGGCGCTCGGCTCCGTGGATCGCGTGGCGATCGTCGACTGGGACCTCCACCACGGGAACGGGACACAGGAGATCTTCTCCGGGAGCGACCGGGTGCTGTACTGCTCGGTCCATGCGGAGGATCTCTTCCCCTTTACCGGTGCGGCAACCGAGACCGGCACCGGCGCCGGGAGGGGATATACCGTCAACGTTCCGCTGCTCCCCGGGAGTACCATCGGGGACTATGCGCATGTCTTTTCCGATCTCTTTCTCCCGGTGCTTGAACGGGCGCACCCGGATCTTCTCATCGTCTCGGCCGGGCAGGACGCGCTGAGTGACGATCCACTGAGCGTAATGGGCCTTTGCCCGGCCGATTATGGCACGCTTGCCGGCCTGCTGCTGGACACACTCGACCTGCCTCCCGCGTTTGTTCTCGAAGGCGGATACGGGCCGTCCCACCCTGCAGCTATTAACGCCATTCTCCGGGCAGTGGAGGGAGCGCGGAGCACCGGGCCGGTGCCGGTACCTTCGGACGCGACCCGGGCCCGGGTGCGGTTGTTCCGGAAGCTGCACGGAGTCAGGTGAGGGGCAGCGTATTAAGCGGAAAATGAAAGGGTAGGAAAAATTTGTTTATTTCTTAAATTATTTTCAAGTTTGGGACGGGGCGTCCGATCGTATCTGGTGCGATGGCTGGCTTCCGCCACCCCAGAAAGGGCGCCTCCGCGGTGGGCTAGGGACTCCTCCCTCGAAATTGATACCTGTGTACCAGAAAGCCGGCAAGAATCAATACTGAAAACCTTCTTGCCCCGCCGTGCCCCGCGAGGGGCCCTGAGGCGGGGAGCCCTCCTTTCACATTCCCGTTATTTTGGCGACCAAATGCGAATAACATGCCGGGTGTTATTTACACCTGGATCTGTCTTCCTTGTAAATTGGCCTGCAATCTACGATATCGTATAAAAACCACACCTTGCAGGCTTTGAAGAATCCCAGCCCTCAAAAAAAAAGTTCCCAAAAAAGGGGAGATTATTTCTTTGCGACAGGGTTGAACACGTTCTCGTAGATCATGTCGCTGCCGGTATTTGCAAGCCGGGCCCGTTCCTGTTTCTCTTCAACATAGGCCATAAGCGGCAGTTCCATGCTGACACCCGGGACATGGCCGAACATCTTCTCGAGCTCGACCTGCTGGGCGTGCATGAAGAGGGCGTTGGGGATCTCCGCGGGACAGAGTTCCTGGCACTGGCCACAGTTCACGCAGGAGTCCGCAATATGGGCGAACCGGATGAGGTGGAACATGAAGTTTGGCGGAACCTCGCCGGGCTTTACATAGACCGGGTTCTTTGTAGTGCAGTCGACGCAGTAGCAGATCGGGCAGGCGGAGATGCACGAGTAGCACTTGATGCACCGCGAGGTCTCCGTCATGATCTTCTTTAACCGGTCTTTCCCGTCGCCAAGTCCCTCGAAGTCTTTCTTGCGCCACTTTTCGCCGAGCTTGAGCATGGCACCCTCGACTTTCCCGCGGATCTCTAATCCCTTGGGGTTTGCTGCCTCGGTCGCAAGGATGCCTTTCTTGACCGCGCTGTCGAGCAGGTTTGCGCCTTTCTCGCTGCATACTTCGACAAAGGTTGCCTTGCCGGCACGGGGGCCGATGACGCCCCAGTTACCGCACGCGAGGTCTGCCTGGCGGGGGACTTTCATCTTGCACCGACGGCAGTTGGAGCGGCGGCCGTAGCCGTGCTCTTCGAGCTCGTCGACCGTGATACCCTTGTGGCCACCTTCGTACTCGATGATGAACTGGCCCTTGTCGATCTCTTCCTTGTGGACCGTGTCGGGATCGACGCCGTACTTGTCAGCGATCATCCTGCGGGCAAGCACGGGGCTGACCGACCCGCCGCAGTTGACGCCAATCATGAAGATGTTGTCGAGGTTGATCTGCTTGCGCTTGGCCAGTTCGTAGAACGCCATCGCGTCGCAGCCCTTGACCGTGACCCCGATCTTCTGGGTTGTCGCGCCGTCAAAGTACTTCTTGATGAGCTTGGGCAGGAGGAGCGTACCGCAGTGGAGCGAACCTGCCGTGGTTGCGAGCTGGGCCGCGTCGGTCACCAGCGTCGGCTTGGCATCGTAGAGGTCCTTCCCCTTCGAGATGACCAGCACCGCGTCAACGGTCTTGGTCTCGAGCGCGTGCTTCCACAACGAGGTGACCGCGCCACCGAGCTCGGCCTTCTTCTGGATCTCTGCGTCGTTGGTCCACGCGTAGAGCATATCGCCTTTCTTTGTCATGGTTAGTTCCCTCCTGCGGATTTCTCGATTTTCACAGCCGCGATGCCCATGGTCACGGGCATCGAGACCACGCCTTTCTTGATGTCTTTGGTGACATCGGCGACAAGCGCAACCGAGCCGGCCTTGCTGGTGACCTTGACGGCAGAGCCGTTCAGGATACCCAGTCCTTTAGCGTCTTCGGCGTTGATCTGGACCTTTGCCTCGGGCCACTCGCGCACGATGGATGCGGAGTTGGTCGAGAGCGTGCCCATCGGCCACTGTGCGGCCACCGCGAACGGGTACTCCCCGCCTGGGGCTTCGCCGGCCTTGTACTCAACTGCGGCAAACGCGGCCTTTCCGTCCTTTGTTGCGAACTTGTCGGTATACAGGATTGCCGTACCGAACACGCCGCCGGCTGCCGGCCACTGGATGGCCTCGGGCTTCTCGAGTTTCGCGTAGGTGATGCCTGCGTAGGCCGGGACTGCCTTTGCGATCTCGGCAAAGATGGCCTCTGCGTCCTTGAACGCGAAGTCCTTCTCGTGGCCCATGGCCTTTGCGATCTCGCTGATGATCTGCCAGTCTGCCTTGGCGCTGCCGACCGGTTCTATGGCCTTGCGGATCCGCTGGACGCGGCGCTCAGCGTTGGTGACGGTGCCGTCGCGCTCTGCAAAGGAGGCCGAGGGCAGGACGACGTTTGCCTTTGCTGCTGTCGCGGTCATGAAGAGGTCCTGCACGACAAGGAAGTCGAGCTTGCCGAGAGCGTCGGCGACTTGGGCGCCTGCCGAGGCGATGTTCTCCCCGACAACGTAGAGCGCCTTGATCTTCCCGGCTGCTGCCGCTTCGATCATGGCCGGGACGGTGAGGCCCCCGTCACCGGGAACGGCGCCGACATCGGCTGCGCCCTGGGCGTTGGTCTTGCCGCGGAGGAGGTTGACACCTGCGCCGGCCTTGCCGACATTGCCGGTGACCAGCTGGAGGTTTGCAAGGGCACGGATCAGGTCGCCGGAGCCTGCGCCCGCGGAGGTGACGACGGCTGCGGGCTGGGCCGCGGTAAAGATCTCGGCAGCTTTCGTGACGACATCAGCGCTGATGCCGGCTGCCTTTGCGACCGCGTCGGGGGTGCAGGAAGCGGCTGCTGCCTTTGCCTTCTCGAAGTCCTTGGTGTGCTTTGCAATGAAGTCCTTGTTCTCTTTCCCGGCCTTCACGATCGCGGTGATGATGCCATTCACGAGCGCAACACCGGTGCCGGGGTTGCAGGCGATGTGGAGATCGGCGATCTTCGCGGTGGCCGTGTTCCGGGCATCAGCGACGATGATCTTTGCGCCGTTCTGCCTGGCAATGATGATCCGGCGGCCGGCGAGCGGGTTCTCTTCAAGGGGGTTGCTGCCCACGACAAGGATCGCCTTTGCCTCGGAAAGGTCGGCGAGCGAGTTGGTGGTCGCGCCGTTGCCGAAGGCATCGGCGAGGCCCCTGACCGCGTCGGCATTGCAGCGGCGGCCGCAGTAGTCGATGTTTGCGGTCTTGAGCACGTTTGCCGCGAAGTTCTTTAAGACAAAGGAGTCCTCGTTGCTGTTCCGTGCAGAAGCGACCACACCGATGGCATCGCCCTTCACGGACTTGAAAGCACTGGCGATCTCCTTGTACGCGTCTTCCCAGCTGGCCTCCACGAACTTGCCGTCCTTCTTGACAAGCGGCGATACGAGCCGGTCAGGGCTGCTGACAAACTCATAGGACTTGTTCCCGCGGATACAGACCTTTCCCTCGTTAACCGGGTTCCGGTGCCAAGGGGAAATTCCCACGAACTTGCCGTCTTTCACGACAAGGTTGACACCGCACCCGTTGCCGCAGTAGGGGCAGGTGCTTGGTACATATTTGAAATCCATGTTCTGACCTCGAACGATCAAAGTCTGTCCGTATTATATATAATGTTAATCAAATGTTACAAAAAAATGATGATTATTAGTGGGTCAAGTTGGTTTTATGTCCGTATCCAGCTCGCGCACGACTGTCACTTCTTCACCGGCACAAGACACCGTGCGGGGGGCCGGTCTCCCGGTCACCATGGGGAACACAGCGAATGATGCTGGTCCTCCCGCGCTTCGGAAACTGGAGTTATCCTATCGGCCTTACCGCTTCCCGGGTGCAACAGCGGGATACTATTTCTTTGAAAAAAACAAATGGGGTGGAATAGTGATGAGCACTATCTTGTACAAAACGAACCCGGTGAACACCGCTGCTCCCCTTGACGTCCCCCGCTGCATCGGGAAGAGGAATGACTAATAGTATGAAATCCCCCCTTGTCCCGCCGATGCTCTCCACCATTGTCCAGGCTGGGCTGGTGGCGGTCGATGGCGTGACTTTTGGCGAGTGTATGGCCTGCCCGGTCTGCGGGGGCCCGGTCTCGGGATACGATACCCGGAAAAAAGTGTTTGCGCTCGTCCGCGAAAATGAGCGGGAGCGTACGGTCAGGGTCACGGTGAAGCGATTTTCCTGCCGCAGGTGCGGCCGCATCGTGAATGCGGATGAACCGTTCTACCCGGGCACCCGGATCGGTTCGCCGGTCATCGATCTCTGCCTCACGCTCGCGACTACGATGCCGGCGAACCGTACCGCGGCCTGGCTTGATGCCATGGACGTCATCGTGAACCGGACCAGCTGCCGGCTGTACGCGAGGGACCACGCCCGCCCGGTACCGGCGACTGCCCTCTTTGGCATCAGGATGCCGATGTCGGTGATCTCACTTTCCACCCTCGCAGCCGGGGCCGGACAAGGCAGTCCCGTCAGCGGGGCAGAAGTTCTCGCTGCCTGTGGTTTCCCATCCGCAGGCAGGGCAGCGCTTCACCGGCCGCTTCCCGAGGAAGGGAAAGAGGGGGATGCAGAGAACAAGGAAAAAGAACGGCAGGTGCAGGCTCCACAGCACAGCCGTAACTCCCAATGAACCGGCGAGGAGGAGAAGGCTCAGCTTCCACGCGTCCGTAGCGCCACCTCCCGCACCGCATACGCCGGCAACGCGTCTGCTGCCGGCCCAAGGACGCCCCGCAGATCCGTACCGTCACATTCGCGGGCAAAGATGGAGGCACCAAGGCCGGCCACGATCACGGACGATGCCCCGGTCTCTGTTTTTACCCGGCTTACGGCACCGCAGATAATTTTCCGCTGACGGTCCCAGAATGCCCGGGCAACCTGCAAGGCGCCTTCTTCACCGATCTCCTCGAGATCGGCGCAGACCACCCGGGCGAGACGGCGTAACGATGCTGCGCGGGTCTTTTCATTCTTGTCCGGCGTGTCGCAGGTATATTCATCCGGCGTTATGTGGCCGAGCACGAGATGGGTATCAGCGCTCGTGGCAAAATATTCCGTGCTGACCGGGGTTGTAATCCCCCTGATGTCCACGGAGGAAATGAGCGTCGCAACAGGTGTTCGCAGCATACCGGTGTACACGAGATACCCTTTCCGGAGCCGGTCAAGATCCGAGAGTCCCCGCAGTGCAGGAAAGCGCGAGAGGGGGATGATGTCGGCGGTTGTGCTGCCGATGTCAAGCAGCACTGCGTCCGGGTATTCCTCCCGCAGGAAGTCTGCGGAGGCAAGCCAGTTTGCCGCGGCAAGTGCCGGCACCGGGCAGGTGTGGAACGCAGTATCGGTCCCGTAGAACCAGGCTGCGGGGAAGACCTCCTGCACTGCCCTGACAATGAACCCGATGCCCTGCAGTTTGTTCTCGAAACAGTCCGCAAGCTCCCCGCTCATTACCACGGCAGCAAGAGTGTCCCTGCCCGGCCGCGTACGGGGACAGGAGATCGGTGAGCGGGCCCCCGGTCCAGAGCGGGCAGTAATGGATATGGACCCCGTGCCCGTCGATCACCTTGAGGTTTGCCCCACCCACGTCAATGCCAATCATAACCGCGTGATCGTCCCGGACCGGTCAAACCGCACACTGCCGGTGAGGTGCACTGTTTCGGGCACATCACCATGAGATGCTTTGACCAGCAGGTCAGCGATCTCCTCTTCCATGCAGGCCGCAATTCCGACGAGACTTGTCGTGATTCTCGGGTTTACGTCAATGACATAGACTTTGTCGCCTACGACGACATCGACGCCGCAGTATCCCTGGCAGCCCAGCACGGTGGCAGCCCTGACCGCAGTATCGGCGATCTCTGCCTCGCGCCGGGGATGAACCGGTGTCTCTCCCCCGGCATACGTGAATGTGCCATCGGGATTGAGGGTCACGGCCTGCCGGTTGATCGCAAG
Source organism: uncultured Methanoregulaceae archaeon (assembly GCA_963805035.1). Taxonomy (GTDB): domain Archaea; phylum Halobacteriota; class Methanomicrobia; order Methanomicrobiales; family Methanospirillaceae; genus Methanoregula. Next base: position 25,987 of record CAWDSU010000006.1, read on the forward strand.
GACGAGCGGGGGATTGCCGGAGAAGTACAGGCAGGCCTCGCCCACGACACGGTTCATGACAAGGCTGACCGAGTAATGTTCACCCTCGATATATTCTTCGGCAAACTCTCCCTTACCGGGGACATCTGTGGTCAGCCTGACACCCTGCGCATCGCACCCGGCTACCGGTTTTACCACGTGCCTTCCTGCAGGAGCATCGGCAGGTACCGGTATACCGTGGCTTCGTAAGACCCTGCCCGTTGTAACCTTGTTTGCGCAGAGAGCGGCATTCATGCTCCCGCAACCAAGGTTGTGGGAGGACTGTTCTATGGGGAGGGTAAATTTTGCAAGCATGTGATCGGGTGCGATCACAAGACCCATGTCGCACGCGGGGGCGAGCCTTGCGATTTCATCGTAAAAATCCCCGGGGCCGGGCAGCATAACTTCGTGCCCGCACCGGGTAAAACTCTTAATAAGGATATCGAGCATCGCCGCCCCCTCGGGAGCAAGGGCAGGGTCGCGGGTGGAAGCATACTCGGCAAGCAGGACTTTCATCACAGGTACTATTGCACATGCAGGAAATTACCCTATCCGTTCCGTGCAGGCCACGGGCCGGACCGGATCGGTGAAGTTATTTGGCAGGGCGGCACCAAGTGTACCCGTGCTTATGAAACCCGCGATCCTGCTCACCAACGATGACGGTGTGAACTCCCTGGGTATCTGGGCGGCCTATGAAACCCTCGCCCCGATCGCTGACGTGACGGTGGTTGCACCGGCGACCCAGCAGAGCGCGGTCGGCCGCTCTATCTCTATCTTCGAACCCATCCGGGCGAACAGGATAAAGATCAATGGCATTCATGCATGGGCGGTCGCGGGCAAGCCCACCGACGCGGTGATCATCGGGCTGTATGCACTGAAACTTGCGCCGGCACTCGTGGTGAGCGGGATCAACATTGGCGAGAACCTCTCGTTCGAATCGATCATGACCTCGGGCACGATGGGCGCGGCGCTCGAGGCCGCAAACCAGGGTACCAAGGGGATCGCGTTCTCCCTCCAGGTGGAGGACCAGGGTGACAAGTTCGACGATCCCGGCCAGTCGTCGCAGAGCTTTGACGAGGCAAAAAAGGTGGTACGCGACGTGGTCGGGCGTGTGCTTGCATCGGGATTTCCCCCGGCTGCCGATGTGATCAATGTAAACATCCCTTCGAAGATTAAAGGCGGGTACGAGGTCACGCACCTTGCCCGCAAGCTCTTTCACACCGGTGTTGAAAAGCGGCTCGACCCCCGCGGTCGCCCCTACTTCTGGATCAACGGTCCGCTTCTCGAAGACGCCGAAGAAGGGACCGATGTGCATGCGGTCAGGAAAGGCAATGTCTCGATCACGCCGATCACGCTGGACTGTACGGCGCACACGGCGGATGAGGATGCAAGGAAGATCTTTCTTGGCTGAATAGTGTCTTTTGTTTTTGCATACTTTTTCTATCGGACTTTTAAACTTTCGTAACTAATTGTCCTGATCAGGACTGCCCTCCCGTGTTTCTCTGAAGGTGCAATGCCTGCCGCCGCCCTCGACGGGGCGCCCCGCGGCGGCCTCAATTACCTAAAAGGGATGTACCCGGTAATCGGCCCAGCGAAAGCCCGACGAGGCGCCCGAGCGACCCCCGAAGGGGGTGGGAAGGCTCGCATTGTGAATGGAGCCCTGAGGAGGGGGGGCATCATTTTTTATGAATAATTTGTTATTCATTTAAGAAGATTGTAGATTATTTCTGTTTATCCGGTTTTCTCTTCTTCACCAGTTTTAATTATCCCGGCACCGAATCCTATCATTAAGTATGGCTGGCACAACAAATGCAGTCGCCGCTGCAAAACGGGCGGCTGGATATCAGGCAGCGGAGATGGTGGAAGACGGCACGGTGATCGGCCTTGGGACCGGTTCCACGGTCTTTTATGCGATTGAATGTCTCTCGGCCGGATCCGGGACGGCCTCTCGGTTGCCGGCGTCCCGACATCCTACCAGACCGCGATGAGGGCCCGGGAGTACGGGGTCCCCTTAACCACGCTTGACGACAACCCGGTGCTTGACCTCGCTATCGATGGCGCAGACCAGGTCGACCCGCAGTTCCGGATGATCAAGGGACGGGGCGCAGCGCTCACCCGGGAAAAATGCGTGGCATCCGCCGCCTTCCGGTTTGTCGTTGTCATTGACGAGGCAAAGATGGTCCCCCGCCTCTCCGGGGCCGTGCCTGTCGAGATACTTCCGTTTGCGACCAGAACCGCGATGGCACAGCTGCGGGGGCTTGGATGCCGGCCGTTCATCCGCGAAGCCGTAAAGAAAGATGGGCCGGTCATTACGGACAATGGCAACTTTATTGTCGATTGCCAGTTCGAAGATATCGTCAACCCTGCGGATCTGGAGACTGCCATAGCAGCGATTCCTGGGGTCATCGAGAGCGGGCTCTTTAGCCGGTTTGCCGGGAACACGACAGTTATTGTCGGCAGCGAAAAAAAGTGTACGGTACTGACATCAGCTGATGTATTCCCGTAATTTCTGTATCATGGCAAGCTGATTGGTGGCTTCTTTCTTTTTCTCTTTCTCGATACTGTCCATAATTTCTGTGATGGGCTTTGCAAGTTCGTAAATCTTGACCGGGCGTCCCTTGCTCTCGGCCTTGCTCTCGCGGCTGATAATCCAGCCCTGTTCCATCAGGAAGTGCATGGCGATACTTACTTCAGGTTGGCGCAGGTCGGTCCCGCGTTCGATCGCACGGGATGTCGCTTCAGGAAGGTTCGCTAAAAATACCAGCACCTTTGCCACGTTTTTCTTTGTTCCGATCTCGATAAGGAGGTTCGCGAATTCTTCCTCCTTCTCCGTGAAATACATTACATTTTCAGTTCTCATGCAATCTCCTTACCCTAGTATTTTCCACTCTTTCACAATTATTTATCTTTAAAATGATATATATCCCCTGTTATCAACTATCATTAAACATTAATTTTATATATAACTATTAATCATCATTCAGTGGATATTAACGAAATGTTAATGAATTTTGCTTAAAATATCGATAAAATTTGCCATCACTGCCTGAGACTGCATTAAAAATATTACATCAGGCCGAGGCTTCTAAGGTCAGCCAGGATCTTGATGACGGCTTTCTTTGCGTCTTCGGGTTCCTTGCCACCGGTAATAATCAGTTTTCCCGAACCAAAAAGAAGTACAACTACCTTGGGGTTTTCGAGCCGGTACACCAGACCCGGGAACTGTTCAGGCTCGTACTCGATCCGGTCAAGGTTAAATCCCACGGCAATTTTATTCAGGTTGATCGCGGTCGCAAGATCAGCCGAGGTGACGATGTTCTGGATCTTATAGGTAAGTTTTTTCGGAATATCGATATCGAGGCTGCGGAGCTGATTCCCGAGAATTGTGAGCCCTTTTGAAAGGCTGTCGACACTCTTTGCACCGGTAAGGACCACCTTTCCCGAACCAAATACGAGCGCGGCAATCTTGGGATTCTGCATACGAAGGACGACTCCGGGGAAACGCTTCTTATTATATTCGGCATCCTTGATTTTGGATGCAAGTGCCGGCAGATCGAGATAATCGGTTACCTTCGCAGAAGCAACGATATTTTCTATCTTAAGGGAATCCTCTGGTTTGACTTTCATGACATCCATCACCTTTTCCATAGACAATCTGTTTCACGGCCGGGGAGATCGCTTCACCTGTGCCCCCATATATAAAGCATATAAAGAAAGGGAAGCACGGTATAAAAAGGCATCGGGTTAACGACAGGGCAAGGATCCGTGCATGAAACCCGCGAGGGCCCTGTTTTTTTAAACCGGATAATGGAGGAACCTGGTGGAAATACAGTATATCCGGGTGACCTGCATCATACCAAGAGCTCTGTTGAATAGTGAAAAATACGGCTCTGGAAAAACATCAGTTTTTTTTTAAATTGCATAACTCCTGTTGACTGTCCCCAGAGCCCCCTGCTGTTTTCGCGATGATGTGCGTAGTCCCACCCCGGATATTATCGCTCTCCATGAGATGTCAAGGTTGTGGGGGGGGAAGACTTCAAAGAACGGAAGGAGGGGGTAGTATATTGTTTTCACGAGACCCAACAACGATTTTTACCCGTCTTGGACGATACCGCACGTGGCTGGTGGTGATTAAGAAAACCGCAGGCGATATAAACATAGATATAATATAAAGCCTTTTAATTCTGTTAGAGAGCAATGGTGATGAATTCTGAACCATCAGGAACTGATGCGGACATCCATGACAGGGAGAGCGCCATTGATGTCTTCATTCTCTGCAAAGATGCCCGGGATTCGCAACAGATCAGCGATCAGCTGACGCCGCAGGGATACCGGGTTACCCTTTTTTCTGACAGGACGGACCTGCTTGAGACCCTTCGTGCCGGAAAACCTAATCTCCTCATCTGCGATGCCACCAGCCCTGAGCAGGACGGCTATGAAGTCTGCCGCGAGATAAAAGCGGATAACGATCTCTGGAGGGTCCCGGTACTCCTTCTTACCGGTGTTGCAAGCCTCGGCGACCTCCTGATTGTCCTCGACAGCAACGCGGACAACTTTATCGCCCGGCCGTACGATACCCAGTACCTCCTGTCACTCATCGAAACGATGCTCGCATCAGCGGTAGAAAAACCGGATTCTGACAAAGTCAGGACCCAGTTCAAGATCCGGCACGAAGACCACGATTACGTGATCATGGCTGATCGCAGGAAACTTCTGGAATTCCTGCTCTCGTCTTTCGAGATCGCGGTCAACCGGGCCGGGGAACTGGCCCATGTTCAGGGAGCGCTTGACAACCTGAAATCCACGCTTGAACGACGGGTCGCAGACCGCACGAGTGAACTCGGTACAGAAACGGCCCGTCTCCAGATGCTCCTGAACGGGAAAAGCCGGGAGCTGGAGAATGCCGGAAACGCGCTTGCCGGGCAGAAAAAAGAGGGGGCGGCCCTGCGCTCCCGTATTGAAGAGCGCGAGAAGGTCATTGCCGGAAACAAGGATGAAATCAGTCGGCTTTCGCAGGAACTCGAATCAACCCGTTCCCGGCTTGCGGAAGCAGAAGATACGGTACATACGCTCGGAACCGAGAAGGATGAACTCGAACATGCCCTCCGCGGCGATGCAGAGACCCTGAACAAGCATCTTGAAAAGACACAAAAGGATTTGGAAGAGGCAAAAAGAGAACTCGCGGACGTCTCCGGGCACCGGGCGGTACTGGAGGCGCAGGTTGCTGAGCTCACGCACATGCAGGAGGAAGCACAAAAAGCACTGAGTGCCCGGTTGATCGAGATCGATCAGCTTAAAAGTGCCCTCGCCGCGGAGAAGAACCGGTCGGAAGCGGCTGAACAGGAAGTCAAATCCATCCTGCAGGAGAAAGCCAGGTCCGAGCAGGATCTCCGGCAGATGGTCGGGGACATTACCGAAAAGGCAAAGCAGCAGTCTCATGAGTGCATGCAGCTCGCCGATGAACTGGCCGCCGAAAAAAAGCAGCGTTCAGCCGCAGAGCAGCAGTGCAGTTCGCTCGCGCAGGAGACGGCAAAAAAAGATGCAGCCTTTGCCGCCGAGAAGGGGACACTCCTCGCGCACCATGAAGCGCTCCAGCAGAAATACGACGCGCTCACGGAATCGTTTGGTGCCGAGAGACAAAAGAGTGCAACACAAGAGTCCGAACTCGCCCGCATTACCACGGCACGAGACCAGATCGCCCGGGAGTTGCAGTCATTACAGGATCAGCTTACTAAGGCAACTGCCGCTCTTGAAGAGGAAAAAGGCCTACGTGCCGGCGCAGAAAAGAGCGCTCAGGATATTGCAAAAACAAAGGACGAGGAGATAGAGACCCTGAACAATAATCTCTGTGAATTCCGTAAGGATCTGGAGAGCACCCGTTCTGATCTGGTGCAGGTTCAGCGGGAACGGGACGCCGCGCTTGACAGGCAGAAGAGCCTCAGTGACGATCTCGCCGCGGCCGTTCTTGCCGGAGCACAATCCGATAAACTTGCACGATCGGCTACATCCGAGATGGAGCAGATCCGGGAAGAACTGGAGACCGAGCAGCGCCTGCGCCATGCAGCTGATGAGAGACTCTCGGAAGTAACCCGGACAAAGGAGAAGGTTGAGCAGAACCTGGGTTCCACCGGTGAGCGGGTGGTGGCACTGGAGCGCGATTACCACGCAAAAATCCAGTCCCTTGCGGATGCCCTTGACGCAGAGCGCGATGCGCGTCACAGAGCAGAGGAGGACTTGTCGCGTGCAGCCCGTGAAAAGGAGCAGGCAGAACAGAAACTGCAGGTGATTTCCAACGAGAGGGTGGCAGTGGATGCTTGCCGTGAAGATCAGATCACCAGACTCGAAGGCGACCTTAAAACTGCGCTTGAACGACAACGCTCACTGGAAGAGCAGCTCCGCGATGCCGATCACGAGCAGGCAGAGAAAGAAGAAGCAGTGCATGCCCTCAACCAGGAAGTTGAACAGGCTGCTGCCGCACTTGCCGCAGAAAAAGAGAAGCGGCATGCAGCAGAAGAGGCATATGCAGACGCAAAAGATGCTCTTGTCGCACTCAGGAAAAAACCCCAGATCCCGTCTTCCGCAATAGAAGAGGTCCCGATAGAAAAACATGCGGTAGTCACGAAAGGGCCGGATCTTCCTGTCACGATCCTGCACGGGCCTCAGGCACTCACCCGTAAAGAGATCGACTACCTGGCACCGGTACCTCCGGCACCGGCAAATACGAAGACCTCAAATACCGCCGGAGAACAGGATGACCCCCGGGTCAGGATCAGGAGCGTGGAAGATCTCTTTGAAGATTCAACGGACCTCGATGTTCACGACCTGTCGGACGCTATCCAGGTCTCTGGAGCGGAAGTCAGCGGGGTTGACAGGGAGGTCGAGGGATCAGATACAGATGGTACCGCCGGGTTAACGGGATACAGTGTCCCGGGACCAGGAGAAGCTGAACCGGAAGATACCGGAGGTATCCTGGACGAGGATGAAACAGGTGATGACGAGGTTAATGAGGCTGGTGACGGGAGCGCATTCAGCGAGGAAACCGCAGACAGTGAACATGCTGCCGGACTCCCGTCATTTGGCCGGCAGCAGTGGCTGGACCTCGTCAAATGGGCGCACAATACCGATACGCTCAGCCATGAGGATCGCATCAGGATCGTCAAGCTCGGGCGGCTGATCCAGAAAGGCAGGCGACTGACCCGGCGGCAGGAAGCACAGCTTGCAGAGCTCGTGGCACTTGCCCGTGCAAGGGGATATCAGGCAAATTAATAAACCACCGGCATAACCTCACTTTTTTAGTATATCGGCGATTGTAATCAGGCTAAAGCAGCGGTCATTTTTTCGGTGCTATCATGGTCGGCTCAGGTACTTTTTGCAGGAGAGGGTGCCCTCGTGATGCCTGCCGGCCCGTGATCCTGCCGGAGGGAGACTTCTGAGAAGTACACCATAGTGATGAGGCAGAAGCTGATACCAGCAACACTGACTGGTAAAAAGAGGGCCGGTGCAAGGATGCCTTCACTTTCAAGCCAGAAAAGGACAATGAGTACCGCGCAGTGCTGGATATGGTACCGGGCGATCCGGGGGTCGGTCCGGTCACAGGGGCGGATGGAACCGGCGACCGTCCATGAGCTGAACGGGAAGAACGGGAAGATACCTTTTCTCGTGCAGAGATCCTCGGTCAGATGAAGCCCCATACCGAGGAGTACACCTCCTGCAAACAGAGCGATCAAACCGGCAAGTGTTCCATTAATCAGACGTGCCGGGATGTAAAGGAAAGCGCTCGCGAATGCAAAAATAAACAGGACGCCGGGGATGGAGTGGGTCAGGCGCTTGTCCGCAGGATCCAAAACAGGGTGCCGGGTGTGTGCATAAATCCGGCAGATGATAGGGGCACAGATCCTCCGGGGGAACTGGACGATCAACCATGCCAGTGTACGGAAAGTGAACCGTTTTGGCCGGGTCATATGGATATCCGGCAGAAATACACCGGTACAGGTACCGCTAATAACCATTATCATCGGGAGCGGTTCAGAGAGAAAGAACGAACTGCAGACAATAAGAGCGCACATCAGGCCAAGTGCCATGTGATGCCGGGTAATCATGGTAGAGTGATCCTCAATGCTTTCGTGCTTCACTGGACTTGAGTTTTTCAGGCAACAGGCGCTGCCGGTGTTTCTGATTCCGCCGGAACGGCACCGGTAAAAATCAGGTGGGAGCTGTGCCCACCGGTTATTGGCCAATTGATTTGACTTTGTTTGCATATAAGTATTGGGATTATACTTATTTTTGAATAATGTAAAATGAAATTATTGAACAAATGGCTGACCCCCCCTACGGATCTTCTGCCACTTACGGATTCAGACCCTAGAGAGCGCACTTTAACGCCGGAGAGTACCCTGCCAATCCCGGCGAATGGCCATATATCGTGTAAAAACAACCGGCACCCGGGGTGGAAACTGGCAGCGGAAGGCATACGTTCCCGGCCCCGCTTTTTATTCTGCCGGGCCATCACCGGCAATGTATGGCCGGAGCACGCACATCTCATGCCGATAATACCGTAGAGGTATACACCGATTTGGCAGCACCCGTTAATTAATTATTGTTGACAAAAATGAATATCAATACACAATTTTTAACTATTAATTAGTAAATGAATAAGTGAAAGAATTGATTTTTGAGGATTGTGAAGCCATGAAACAGAAGTTGACACCTGCAAAACTTGCACTTATCAGTATGGTCTTCGGACTCCTGCTTGTAGCGGCCCTCATTGCCGGCTGCACCCAGAGCACGCCAAGCACCCCGGCCACAACGGTCGCAACAACCGCACCGGTAACCCCGGTATCCACCCCGGTAGCAACAGTGGCAACTGCAGTCCCGACGACCGTTGCAACGACCGCGACACCGGCCCCGGTCTACACTCCGTCGTCAGGAAATATTGTTGCGTTCACGGCTGCATCGTTAGCCGGTGCATCAAAGACGATCGGCCCCTCATTTACCGCAGCCTACCCGGGAACAGCCGTAAGCTTCGACCTTGACGGGACCCAGGCACTCAAAACACAGGTTGAGAACGGCGCATATGCCGATGTATTCATCTCTGCAAGCAACAGTTACACCAACACCCTTAAAAGCGAGGGCTACTTTGTCGATGGCTCGGTAAAGACGCTGACAACAAACTACATAATCGTCATCCTGCCGGCATCCAACCCTGCAAACATCCAGTCCCTTGCCGACCTTGCAAAACCCGGTGTGAAGATCGCGATGGAGGACAAGACCGTCCCCGCAGGCACCGCGACCATTGCGGTCTTGAATAACCTGGCGAACTCGACCTATGGACAGAGCTGGAAGAATGCGACGATCAGTAACGTAGTGACCTACGAGACTTCCGAGCCGGCCGTTGCCACCAAGGTTGCCCTTGGCGAAGTCGATGCGGGATTTGTCTACCAGTCTACGGCAACCGCAGCAGCAAGTGGTACCTACCAGAGCATCACCATCCCAAGAAAAGACAATTACCTCCAGACATATACCATCGGTATCCTCAAGGGGAGTACCAACCAGGCCAAGGCCGCATGGTTTGAACAGTTTATGCTTTCAGCGGCCGGCCAGAACATTCTGAACGAATACGGGTTTACCGCTCCTGTAACCTCTTAAAATCCAGTTATTTTTTTTTTGAGCCGTACCGGCCGGTGATCCCAATAGGAGAGAGGAACGAACCTATGATACCACGACGTTTCCTGCCAAAGAATTACCGGCGCAGCCTGACGTATCTTGCCGCAGGGATCCTGATCGCAGCGGTTACGCTCTATCTTGTCCTGCCGATCGTTGCCCTCTTTCTCCGGATGACACCGGATCTGTTCTTTGCCACGCTCCATGACCCGGATGTGGCGAGCGCACTCTGGTTGAGCCTTTTTACGACAGGTATCTCTCTCACAGTAGTCATCCTTGTCGGCACTCCTTTTGCCTATTTCCATTCCAAGTACTCGTACCTGGGAAAAGTGGTTGTGGATACGCTCATCGATCTGCCTCTGGTCCTTCCCCCGGCAGTAGCGGGTGTCGCCCTTCTCGTTCTCTACGGCAGGATCGGGATCCTCGGCAGGTACTTCAACATGCTCGGGATACCGATCGCCTTTACCACACTTGCGGTGATTATGGCGCAGATCTTTGTCGCATCCCCGTTCTACCTCCGCCAGGCAAAATCACTCTTTGAGCAGCTGGACCCGGCCTACGAGCAGACCTCACGGACGCTCGGGGCTTCATCGCTGCGAACCCTGATACAGGTCACCCTCCCCATGACGGCAACCGGCCTTGTCTCGGGTGCGGTCATGACCTTCGGCCGGGCGCTCGGGGAATTTGGCGCGACGATCATGTTCGCCGGCAACCTGCCCGGGGTGACCCAGACGATGCCGCTTGCGGTCTACGTGGGGATGGAGGGCAGCAATATCAACGTCGGGCTGACGATCTCGATCATGCTTGTGATCATCTCGTTTGCGATCATGATCGCTGTGCGCCTGATCCAGAACCGGGAGGCTGACCGTGCTTGAAGCAGTGATGGTAAAACGGCTCCGTGACTATTCCCTTGACCTCGCCATCAGCGTACAGCCCGGGGAGATTATGACCCTTATGGGCCTGAACGGTTCGGGTAAATCGACAACCCTCAACATTATCGCAGGACTGCTACAGCCCGACACGGCTACGATTACCTTAAGCGGCGAGTGCCTCTGTGGGACTGCCGATGGTACCGATGTACCAGCGGAAGACCGCCGGATCGGGTATGTCCTCCAGAACACGGCGGTTTTTCCCCGCATGACGGTCCGGGATAACGTCGCGTTCGGGCTTCGCGCCCGTCATCTCCCACGTCCGGTCATTTCCGAGCGCGTTGCGTACTGGATGGAGCAGGTGCATATCGCGGACCTGGCCGGGGTCAGAGCCGGGAACCTTTCCGGCGGCCAGAAGCAGCGGGTCGCGCTTGCCCGGGCACTTGCCATCGAACCGAGCCTCCTGATGCTGGACGAGCCGTTTACCGCGCTTGATGCGGAGAGTACACGGACCGTAAAGGATCTCACGCGCCGGTTTGTCAGAGAGATGCAGATCCCCTGCATTGTGGTGACGCACCGGATTTCTGACAGTGCTGAGATGGGGGACCGGGCCGTGGTGATCTGCCAGGGCAAAAAAGAGTGGGAAGGTATTCCCGGTGAGATGCCGGAGCTCTGCTCGGTCTGCCACTGCAGGTGAAAAGGATACCCCGGGGGTCACGGAGTAATGGCGGGAGGGCCTGATAGATCATCATGCCCCTTACGGGGGCGAAGATGATTGGCCTCATTCCGTGAGGACCGGCGGACACCAGAGCAAACTCATGAAACCGGGATGTACGAGATCCACAAAATTCCCGAGGGGTACCTCCCATTTTCCGGCAGATTTTTATAATACAATCCGACAGGATCATGTATGGTGGACACAGGAAGGCTCACATGGCCGGTTCAACGAAGGCAAGATTTTCTCCGCATCGTCGTGTATATCACTCTTGCAACAGCCCTTATCTTTATCATCGACATTATCACACCGCTGGGCGTGATGATCTGGATCCTATACCTCATCCCCCTTTTTTTAACCGTATACCTGAGCTGGAAGTACGCACCGCTCCTGATGACCAGCGTGTTTATTCTCCTCATGGCGGCGAGCCTTTTCCTGTCGCCGCGTGACCTGCCGATAGAATACGCGCTGATCGACCGAGCCTTCTTTGCGCTGATTCTCATCATTGCATCATTTTTCATCACGGATTATGTGGCGAATGTCGAGGATATCGCCTCAAGCGAAGAGCGGTACCGCTCTCTCATCGAGTGGCTCCCTGAAGGGATCGTGGTCTACCGGGAAGACGGGATCGCCTACATAAATCCTGCCGGCAGCCGGTTGCTCGGCGCTGAACGCGGGGAAAACCTGGCAGGCCGCGATATCATCAAGATGATCGATCCGGACTTTCAGGCCATCTTCCGGCAGCGAATTGATCAGGCAGCTGCCGGGGCGCGAATGAACCTTGACAACGTCCGGCTCATCAAAAATGACATGAGTGCTGTAACTGTCGATATGTTTCTGGGGACCGTATTCTGGGATAACGGGATTGCAGTACAGATCGTGATGAGACCTGCCTGAACTCGGCAGGAGACGTGAAACCGGCCGGGACGACAGATTCTTCCCGGGTGTGTGAAAAGAAAAGCAGGCAGCGATCCCCTTTTGCATCAGACTGCGATATTCGTACGGGAGAGCAGCCATTACTCCCGGTGTTTGTCCCGGATCAAATCGAATCTCACGGCTGTTTTCAAAGGGGCCCTGTACGGATGATGAAGTATCCGGTGTATCGTAATGCCCAGTCGCCGGTGGTGTAACCACAAGTGCAGAAGGTAGAGGAAGCGGCAAAACGGCATGCCTTTGATTCGGGAACAGACTACCCCGTCGGATCCTAGCATGTCGTACTGGTGCACCTCGTATCCTGATGTATCTACAAAAAGTCTAATTTAGCAAACATCACCATTCTTACAAGGCTGACATGCATTTATACAATAACCTGAAACCCTCGTACGCGCAGGATCTGCCGGTCCGGAAACACCGGGCCGGGGCACGCATGAGGTACTCAATTTATGACTTCCGATTCGATCAGTGCACTGATAAAAAGACAGGTAAAACCAGCAGTGCTGATCTTCCTGCTACTCACGCTCGTCGTGGGAATCCTGTACCCGCTTGTTGTCACCGGTATTGCACAGGTGGTATTCCCTTCCCAGGCAAACGGAGACCTCCTGCAGCACGACGGGCATGTGGCCGGATCGTCGCAGATCGGCCAGCCGTTCTCGTCACCGCAGTATTTCTGGGGCCGCCCCTCCGCAACAACGCTGGTAGCGTATAATGCCGGGTCATCAACCGGGTCCAATCTCGGCCCGAATAACCCGGCGCTCGTACAGCAGGTACAGGCGAGGGTCGATGCACTGCACGCGGTCGATCCCAATAACACGAATGAGATCCCGGTCGATCTTGTCACTGCATCGGGCAGTGGCCTTGACCCGGACATTTCGGTCGCCGCCGCGGAATATCAAGTGTCCCGTGTATCACGGGAACGGAACCTCTCTGCTTCTGACGTATCAGCACTTGTCGCGTCGCAGATTGAGCCCCGCCAGTTCGGGATATTCGGCGAGCCGCGGGTCAACGTCCTCTCGCTGAATCTGGCACTTGACGATCTCAGCACCCATGCAATCCCCGTGCCGCAGCAGACCGGGTTATCAGCCCTTCTCCAGAACCATGTCCCGGATGTGATCTTCGGGATGAATGTTTCCGACTGGGCCCAGCTGATCCTCTTTATTTTTATCGTTGCACTCATTGCCGTGCCCCTTGGTGCATGGATTGCAAAGATTTTTACCGGTAAGCCAAACTTTCTCTCGCCGGTCATTGATTGGATCGAGCAGAAAGTCCTCACGGTGTGCGGAGTTGCTGTTGGGGAGGAGATGGACTGGAAGCAGTTTGCGGTTGCCGTCATGGTCTTTGCGATCCCCTGCATTGGTGTTGTCTTTGTGATCCAGCAGGTGCAGCAGTTCCTGCCGCTCAACCCGGCAGGACTGGGGGCCGTGCCGTTGGATCTCTCGCTCAACACTGCGATCAGCTTTGCAACCAACACCAACTGGCAGGCGTATATGCCGGAAGTGACCGTCAGTTACTTTACGCAGATGGTTGGCCTTGTCGTCCAGAACTTCCTCTCGGCGGCAGTCGGACTCGCCGTTCTTATCGCGCTCATCTATGCGTTTATGCGACGGTCGGCTACGACTATCGGCAACTTCTGGGTGCTGCTGGTACGGAGCGTCATGATCCTGATCCCCATCTGCCTGGTCATATCCCTGGTGCTCGTCTCGCAGGGAACGCCCCAGACATTTGGCGGCCCGGTGACCGTGCCGCTTCTTGACCCGGTAAAGGACAGCACCGGGGCTCTTGTCACCAGCCAGACCATCCCGCTTGGGCCGGTCGCCTCTCAGATCGCAATCAAGATGCTTGGGACAAACGGCGGCGGATATTACAATGCCAATTCTGCGCATCCGTTGGAAAATCCCACACCGTTCTCGAACTTTGTCGAAATGTTTGCCATGATCATCATCCCCATAGCGCTCTGCATCACGTTCGGGATCATGATCGGGTCCAAGCGAAAAGGGGTTGCGCTCCTGCTCGCGATGACCCTTATCTTCCTGCCACTGCTCGGCCTTGCCATATGGTCCGAGCAGGGTGGAAACCCGGCACTCTCACCTCTCGGTATCGATCAGAAACCCTCGTACCTCCAGTCGGGCGGGAACATGGAGGGAAAAGAGGTCAGGTTCGGGATCGTGCCATCTGCCCTCTTTGCGGTAGTTACAACAAGTACTTCCTGTGGTGCGGTCGATGCCATGCATGACTCGTTCATGCCCGTTGCCGGCGGGATCTTGCTCTTTGACATGCATCTGGGCGAAGTTGTCTTCGGTGGTGTCGGTTCCGGTCTGTATGGTATGCTTGTCTTTGCCATCATCGCGATGTTTGTTGCCGGCCTGATGGTCGGGCGGACGCCGGAGCTCTACGGCAAGAAAATCGAGCAGCATGAGATGAAGATGGCAACAATCATCATCCTTATTCCCATCGTTCTCATCCTGGCCTTCACGTCCCTTGCCGTGCTCACGACCGCGGGGCAGGCCGGCGTTTTCAACCCGGGGCCCCATGGCTTTACCGAGATCCTGTATGCATATACCTCGGCGGCCCAGAACAACGGCAGCGCCTTTGCCGGGCTCTCGGCGGACAGCCTGTTCTATAATATCACGACAGCGATCGCGATGTTTATCGGGCGCTATGCGATTATCGTCCTGACACTGGCGCTCGCGGGGTCGCTTGTCACAAAGAAGATCGTGCCATCGGGTGAAGGGACGCTCTCAGATCACCGGCCGTTGTTTATCCTCTGGCTGGTCTTTGTCATCATCGTTATTGGGGCGCTCAGTTTCCTCCCAGCGCTCTCGCTTGGCCCCATCGCGGAATACATGGGCATGGTTGCAGGAGGGCTGGTCCATGTCTGATGCGGAAAAATCCCGCAAGATCACTCCGGCCGTTCCGGGGCTGTACAAGCGCGCGGTTGTGGATGCGCTCATCAAACTCGACCCGCGGACGCTTATCCATAACCCGGTCATGTTTACTGTCGAAATCGGCAGCGCAATAACAACACTGCTATATTTTCAGGCGCTCACGGGAACCGGGGAAGCACCGCCGGGTTTATCGGTGCCATCTCTGCTTGGCTCTGGTTTACGGTACTCTTCGCAAACTTTGCCGAGGCGCTTGCCGAAGGCCGGGGCAAGGCGCAGGCAGAATCCCTCAGGAAGATGCGACAGGACACAACCGCAAAACGACTTCGTGACCGGTACCGGATTATAAAAGGCAGCGAGCCGCAGGAGAGCGACTTCGAGCAGGTGTTGTCATCGGTGCTGCACAAATCCGACCTGTTCTATGTAAAAGCCGGCGACATCATTCCGGTCGACGGCGAGATCCTCGAGGGCATCGCGTCGGTCAACGAGAGCGCTATCACCGGCGAGAGCGCCCCGGTCATCCGCGAATCCGGCGGGGACCGGAGTGCAGTCACCGGCGGAACGGTCATCCTTTCTGACTGGCTGATCGTCCGCGTGAGCGCAAATCCCGGGGAAGGTTTCCTCGACCGCATGATCTCTCTTATCGAGGGTGCAAAGCGTCAGAAGACACCCAACGAGATCGCGCTCAACATCCTGCTGCTCGGCCTGACCGCGATCTTTCTTGTAGTGGCAGCGGCCCTCTATGCGTTTTCTGCATACAGCGTACAGTCTGTCGGGACCGGGACGACGGTCACCATAACGGTACTTGTGGCGCTCTTTGTCTGCCTCGCGCCGACAACCATCGGCGGGCTTCTCTCCGCGATCGGCATTGCAGGCATGGACCGGCTGATCCAGAGGAATGTAATCACGACATCGGGCCGTGCGATCGAGGCAGCCGGGGACGTGGACGTCCTCCTGCTTGACAAGACCGGCACGATCACGCTCGGGAACCGCCAGGCCGTCGAATTTATCCCGGTGGACGGGACCACGATAGAGGATCTCGCCGGGATCGCCCAGCTGGCATCGCTTGCCGATGAAACCCCCGAGGGCCGCAGCATCGTGGTTCTCGCAAAAGAGAAGTACGGTCTCCGCGGCCGGACGGTCGGCGCATCAGGGCCTGAAGCAGGGATGCAGTTTATCCCGTTTTCAAGCCAGACCCGTATGAGCGGCGTCGACCAGGGCGATCTCCACATCAGGAAAGGTGCTGCCGATGCTTTGTTCAAATATATCGAGTCCAGTGGCAACGGCGTCTCGGATGAACTGAGGGGCGCCGTCGATACCATCTCACGTGCCGGCGGAACCCCGCTGGTCGTCGCGCAGAACGGGAAGGCGCTCGGAGTCATCCACTTAAAAGATATTGTCAAAGGCGGGATCAAGGAACGGTTTGTCCAGCTCAGAAAGATGGGCATCAAAACCATCATGATCACGGGGGACAACCGGCTCACCGCTGCAACGATTGCTGCAGAAGCCGGCGTTGATGATTTCCTTGCTGAGGCAACACCCGAAAGCAAACTTAAGCTGATACGCGAGTACCAGGCCGGCGGGCGGATGGTGGCGATGACCGGCGATGGGACAAATGACGCCCCGGCCCTTGCGCAGGCCGATGTTGCCGTCGCCATGAATACCGGCACTCAGCCGGCCCGGGAAGCAGCAAACATGATCGATCTCGATTCCAACCCGACGAAACTCATTGAGATTGTGGAGATCGGAAAACAGCTCCTCATGACTCGGGGGGCGCTCACCACGTTCTCCATCGCAAATGATATCGCAAAATACTTCGCCATCATCCCGGTCGCATTTGCCTCCACGTACCCATCCCTTGCCGCGCTCAATATCCTCGGCCTCCACAACGGGATTCTTGCTGCAGTGATCTTCAACGCGGTTATTATCGTCGCGCTCATCCCGCTCGCCCTGCGGGGTGTGAATTACCGTGCAATGTCGGCAGAAGAGGCATTACGGAACAACGTCCTGATCTACGGTGTCGGTGGGATTATTGCCCCCTTTATCGGCATAAAGATCATTGATATGCTGCTGATCTTCCTTGGAGTGTGAACCTGACCTATGCCAGCCCCTTCCGATTGCCGTACCGATCAACGCCCTGACCCCGATGCACTGCTTGCATGTGTGCAAAAAGAAGAGTTGCAGAAGCAGCGGGGCAAACTGAAGATTTTCCTTGGATATATCGCGGGAGTCGGGAAGACTTACGAGATGCTCAAGGCAGCGCATCTCAGGAAAGACGAGGGGATCGATGTAAGGATCGGGTATATCGAGCACCACGGGAGGCGCGAAACCGAAGAACTCATGGAGGGGCTCCCCTCCATTCCCATCCGCAGTATCGAGTACCATGGAGTAAAACTCCCCGAGATGGATCTCGATGCAATCCTTGCTGCACACCCGCAGCTTGTCCTCGTTGACGAACTGGCCCACACAAACGTGCCCGGTTCCCGGCACCCGAAACGGTACCAGGATGTAGAAGAACTGCTCGCCGAGGGGATCGATGTCTATTCCACGCTCAATGTCCAGCATATAGAAAGCCTCAACGATGTGGTCGCCCGGATCACCGGTGTCATCATGCAGGAAAAGATCCCCGACCGGGTGATCGACGAGGCATCTGAGATCGAGGTTGTTGATCTGGCTCCACCCGAGCTTCTCCAGCGCCTCCGCGAAGGCAAAGTCTACGTTCCCGACATGGCAGCCCGGGCGATCGAACAGTTCTTTAATGAGGGTAACATCTATGCCCTCCGGGAACTTGCGCTGCGCCGGGCAGCAGAACGCGTGGACAACCAGATGCTTGAGTATATGAAGACGCGTTCGATCCCCGGCCCCTGGCCGGTCGGCGAATACCTGCTGGTCTGCATCGGCCCGGGTCCTCTCGCTGAGCGGCTGATACGGACAGCCCGCCGGCAGGCCGATCGCATCAATGCACGCTGGTGTGCACTTTATGTCGAAACACCGGCACATCACCGGCTCTCGCAGAAAGCAAAGGAGCAGGTCGATCGGTCGCTTCAGCTTGCAGAAAAACTGGGAGCGACAACTGCAAGTGTGTTCGGGCTCAACGTCGCAAATACCGCTCTTGAGTACGCAAGGCAGCACAACGTGACCCGTATCATTATCGGTAAGACCCTGCGCCCCCGGTGGCAGGAATACGTCTTTGGCTCGGTGGTCGACCAGCTCATCCACAACAGCGGGCCCATCGATGTGTACGTAATCAGCAGCGGCACTAACCCTCATGAAAAATCGGCAGAAATGGAACCCCTGCTGCCCGCCACTCCGCCCCGGGATTACATCGACAGCCTGATTCTTGTCGTTGTGGTCACCGTCATCGGTCTTCTTATCCACTCCTTTATTTCCCCGGTCAATGTCGTAATGCTGTACCTGCTAGCGGTGGTCGTCATCGCGTTCAAGCGGGGACTCAGGCCCGCCATTTTCACATCGGTTATCGGTGTCCTCGCCTTTAACTTCTTCTTCGTACCGCCTTACTTTACCTTCCGGCCCTCCAGCACGGAGTATCTCATTACCTTTGCCGGGATGATTGTTGTGGGTACCGTCATCAGCCTGCTTGTCGCCCAAGCCCGCAGGCATGCCGATGCAGCGCAGATCCGGGAGAAAGAAACCGGAACGCTTTATGCGCTCTCGCAGGACCTTGCCGGTGCTGTGGATGCCGGTACGATCATGAATGCTGTTTCACAGCACATACGGGAAATATTCCAGTGGGAGAGTGCATTTTTCCTCCCGGAAAATGGCCACCTCGCGGTATATGCGCAGAGCCCGGGGCTTGTCCTAGATGCAGATGATATTGCCGTGGCAACCTGGGCTTTTGCGCATGGCACCACTGCCGGGTACGATACCGATACCCTGCACGGATCGAAACTCCGGTACATCCCCCTCCAGAGTTCCCGGGGAGTGATTGGGATCATGAGTGTTCAGCCGATCGAGCCAAATGGCGTCATAACCCATGAGCAGTCCCGTATCCTGACGGCATTTGCAAACCAGGCAGCACTCGCCCTTGAGCGGGTAAACCTGGCAAAACCGGCAGAGCCCCGGGCTCCGTGATCGTTCTTTACAGACCAGTCAACCATTTTCCTGATAATAATCCGGATGTCTCTGGAGTTTGGTAGCGGAAGCGTTCAATCGAATAAAAGGAGGAATCTCATGCTCATGAAAAGAGTCGTTAGGACAAGATCAAACCTTTTTACCGTTACACCCCAGGAAACCCGGGCGTTTTTCAGATCGTCCCGGTTCTGCGCAGCCACAACCCGACGACAATATATGCGAGAATCACGCCGGCGATAAAGGTCACCAGCTTGCCGAACACCAGATAATTGCCGGCGAGGGCGGCCTCTACAACCAGCAACAACAGCCGTAGGATCCCGTATACCACCAGCGCAATACCGGCATATAATACCAGAAGGGCGATGACACCGGATACGACCAGATCATCCATGGATGGGCCTCATTCGAGATACTCCGCCAGCAATTCGTCATACAGCCTGTGCACATTCTCCGTTGTCTTTGGCATCGCCGGGAATCCATGGTACTTATGGGTCTTCTCGACATCGTCCAGAAGATCCAAGTGGCCCTGATCCTGTGAATGATACCAGCCCTTTTCCTTGTAGTACCACGAGAGGTACTCCTGCTCGGTCTGGCCCGGGTCGGGATCAGGAGCGCACGATCTTTTTCAAGTTCCGCAAGTTCCATCAGGGTCGTGTATCCCGACCGGCAGATCACGCACCGGGCCCGGTTCATCAGCTCTGCCTTCTCTTCCGTTGAAACATACGAGACGCAGATCCAGTTCCCGCGCCGGGTTGCAGCCTTTGGTCTCTGCGGGCTGCCCAGCAACACAACACCGGAGCCGTCGAGATCCCCGATTTTTGACAAGATAACCTTTTCAAGAAAACTCCGCTGTGGTTCCGGCCCGGAGATGACGATAAGGTAATCGAGATCCCGTGTACACGCTAACTGCCTGGTGCCGGAGAGGATACCGGAGTAGAAGACCCTTTCGCGTGCCACATCGGTCTGGGGCCGGGAAAGCTTGCCCGCCAGGGAAAGCGGGCCCGGTGGATTGTCAGGTACGATGATGCGGTTGTACTGTTCATGGAGATACTGATTGACCGGGATGGCGAGAAGCTCAGCCGGCCAATAAAGAAGCGGTAGGTGGTAGTGGAGCTGATGAGAGACAAAAATCGAGGGAATTTCTGAAGAAAAGACACCCAGACGGTTGTCGCTGATGACAAGATTGTACCGGTCTTTTGCGAGGATTGCCTCAAGGGTCGCATGCTCGCGTACGACTGCCTTAAGCATGAAAGGTATAGCTGCACAGAATTTGGGAACAAAGAGATGCCCGGAACTGAAGGGCACCGGGTAATCCGGGTACTCGATATAACGGGCGTCCGGAAATTCCTGCCTGAGCACCGAGAGGGCGTTGCCACACGCGGCTATCGTTACATCGTGGCCGTGATCGCGCAGGGTCCGGATCACCGGGATGTCGCGCGTTGCGTGGCCGAGGCCCCAGTTCAGTGGTGATACCAGTACGTGCGCCATCAGATACTTCCCTGAATTATCATTGCCCTCATAAAGTATATTGAGGTGATGCACAGCGTGTGCCCGGCAAGGAGGGTATATGACAACCATGGGCTGGTTAAGCCGGTCTTTCCGGTCAGATCCCGAGCATCCGCTCGTTATAACGCAGCCAGTTCCGGTGCCGGTCGTAGTCCGGTATTACCCGGCGCACTTTCTCCCAGAAGAGCTTCGAGTGATCCGGTTGGTTCATGTGAACAAGTTCGTGAACAATTACGTAATCGATCACTTCTGGTGGGGCAAGGACAAGGCGCCAACAGAAGGAGAGGGTACCTGACGTGCTGCACGAGGCCCAGCGCCGCCGGGTATCCGAGATCCGGATCTTTTTTGGCCGGTAGTCGAGAATGGCGGCAAACCCGGTGACCCGGGCAGGCAGGATCCCGGCAGCTTTTTCCGCGTACCACGCCCTGAGAAGTCCGCGGCACTCCGGCAGGCGTTTTTCACCAATGTAGAGCCGATCGCCCAAGCTGATCCCGGCATTGCTTCCGGCAAGAACCTCAAGCGGGTAGAATTTTCCGAGAAATAAAAATTCCTCGCCCCGGACGAAGTGTCTTTCGCCGGGCGGCCGGCTCCTCATCTCGGCCATTTTTTTTTCGATCCATGCACGCTTTTCCCTGATCAAGTTCCCGATATGTGCGTCCGTTGTCCTCAGGGGTGCCCGCACGACGAGAGCCGCCTCCCGGGTAATCTCAAGTGAGATAGTCCGGCGGCGGGAGCGGATGATTCGGTCGGGTCTGAGGGGTTCCATGGCGTTTTTCATTTTATAATTGTCGCTCCTGCCAGATGAGGTTTTAGAAACCGGCTGCTCTCGCAACTGCCTGCACCGGGTGTGACCCGTCGGGCGACGCCTTCCCATGCCATACCTATAGTGCATGACTATAGTGCATGACTCCGCGAAGACGGCATTATGTTCAACACCAGAAAAAAATCTCCTCACTTTCGGCACGAAACGAAATTTGTTCCTTATCATAATGAATTAAAAAAGTTTAATTTTAAGGTAATACTTTGCACAATCCACCCAGAAAATGAAATTTGCATCTGTCATTATACTCCTATCAATTTTCCTGTGTCTTTACTGCCCGTCTGTTTCCGGTAAAACTGATGATCTCCTCCTTATCAATATCATGAAGGTTACTTTGGAGATACCGCTGACCGGAACGGCCCTGCAAGGAACAAAAGATTACCTGACCGGGTTCCGGAACTGGCTTGTCCCCATCAGGAAAGAACCCGGCAGGCAGTTCTCTGCATGTTTTCACCGTGCATATAAATCGATATTTTTTTCAGGTCAACCAATAACAGATACAATGCCTTGCTATATCATAGCACAGGGGGATGTGAAATGAAATACCAGGTTCTCTTCATTGCGGTCCTGCTCATCATGGCCGCACTCATTGCGGGCTGTACCCAGCAAGCAGCTACGCAGCAGCAGACAACGTCGGCATCTCAGGGCGTAATCAAGGTCGGTGTCATCGCATCGCTGACCGGCCCGGCGAGCAATGTCGGCACCAGCATGTGGCAGTCGGCACAGGTCGCCGCTGCCAAGATCAACGCAGCTGGCGGCGTGACCTTAAAAGACGGTTCGAAAGCCCAGATCAAGTTGATCGTTGGCGACGACGAATCCACCCAGACAGGCGGGCAGGACGCGGCGACCAAGCTGATCACGGATGACAATGTCGATATCCTCGTCGGCGGATATTCGAGTGCGGTAACCTCCTCGTACGAACAGACCATCGCGGAATACAAGGTGCCGTATATCGTCACCGGTGCATCGAGCCCCATCATCACCCATCGCACAGACATCAATACCAGTTATATCTTCCACCACTGCCCGACAACCGACACTTACGGCCAGTATACCACAACCTTCATCGACCAGGTGGTACGGCAGGCAATCAACAATAAATACGGCTTTGCAGCCAGCCGCCCGGTCCGGCTTGCCCTCCTGTACCAGGATACCGCGTTCGGCCAAGGTGTGCAGAAGGCGGTGAATAACACTATCACAAATAACAATCTCAATATCCAGCTCGTATCCCAGCAGAGCTTCACGATGGGCGAGAGCGATTTCCGGACCCAGCTGACCGCAATCAAGGCAGCAAATCCTGACGTGGTGTACCTTGCCGCATTCCCGAATGAGGGCGCCCCCGCCATCACGCAGGCCAGGAGGGACATCGGACTGAACACGATCTTCCTTAATGTTGAGAATAATGACAATGCCCAGTTCTATAAGGATCTCGGGCAGTATGGTGATGGGGCGGTCATCGAGAGCCGGTTCTCGCCTTATACTGCGCCGGTTGGTACTATTGCCGATGCCCAGAATGCCTTCAAGCAGAGCTACTTTGCCACGTACGGAACCTACCCGGACATGATGGGCGCCTCCACCTACGAGGGCGTATTCATCGCTGCACAGGCGATCGGGAATGCAGGGACTACCGACAAGGCAACCGTGCGGCAGGCACTTGTCAACCTGAATATGCCCCAAGTCATCGAAGCGATGAAGAACCAGACCATCTCGTTCTCGCCCGACTTCCGGGAGTCGAGTTTCGATCTCTGGATGGAGCAGCTCTCGTACAACGCGACCATCGGTGAGACACGGCCCTCGATTGTCTGGCCGGACAACCTCAAAACAACGGGCTTTACACTGCCATCCCGGTATACTGCCGGCAGCGCATAAATCCGTTCCAACCTTTTTTATCACAGGCAGTTGATTTCACAACATAAACGAAAGGATGCCGGGTACCAATGGACAATCTTGGGATATTTCTGCAGATCCTGTTCTGGGGGCTGTACGCCGGTTGTATCTATATCCTGCTCGCCACAGGCCTGAACCTCATCTTCGGGGTCATGAAGATCGTCAACTTCGCGCATGGGGAGTTCCTGATGATCGGAGCATATATCACCGCAACGGTCTTTTTCCTGACCGGCATCAATCCCTACCTGATCATCCTTTTGTCCATGCTCGTGCTCATCGGCATAGGGGCAGTTGTCGAACGGCTCTGTTTCCGGCCGATCCTCGGCACCGGCAAACTCAACGAGATCTTCCTCTCCATCGGGCTCATCTATATCTTCCAGAACGGCGCCGCGATGATATGGGGCGACTCCTGGCAGAGCGTCAGGAGTCCCTATGACGGCATCACGGTCCCTGTCGGCCCGCTCAGCGTCCCGCTCGATTACATCATCATCGTGGCCCTTACCGCCGCGATCCTCATTGCTCTCTACCTCTTCCTCAAAAAGACGAAAACCGGCATGGAGATGCGGGCGACGAGCCAGAACCGGAAGGGGGCGATGCTCGTCGGGATCGATGTCGAGCGGATCGATGTTATCAGTTTCGGCCTCGGGTGCGCGCTCGCGGCCGCGGCAGGGACACTCTGGGTGGTGAGCGGGCAGGTCTTCAACCCGTACATAGGATCGATGCCGGCGGTGAAGGCCTTTACTATCATCATCCTTGGCGGGCTCGGCAGCATCCCGGGCGCGATCATCGGAGGGCTCCTGATGGGTATCGCCGAGAATGGAGCGGCGTTCCTTCTCGGCGGGATATGGAAGGACGCAGTCTCGTTCATTATCCTGATTGTCGTCCTCGTCATTCGGCCCACCGGGTTGTTCGGGGAGAAGGGGGATTAAGGGATCGTGAATTTCGGACGGCATGAGCTGACAAAATACGGGCTCGTTGCAGCACTCGCCATCGCGACAGCCTTACCTTTCCTCTCGGACAATATGTTCCTCTTAAACCTCCTCGTCCTGATGCTCATATCCATCATCTTTGCATCGGCGTGGAACCTGCTCGCATTCACCGGGCAGGGATCGCTCGGCCACGCTGCGTTCTTCGGTATCGGCGCCTATGCTTCGACTCTGATTGCGGTACGATGCGGGATTTCCCCATTTGTCACCATCTTCCTCGGGGCCGCCGTCGCCGCGTTTATCGGTATCCTTATCGGGCTTACCTGTGTCCGGCTCAAGGAGTGGTTCCTCGCGATGGTCACCTTCGGGTTTGCCATTATCGTCCAGACGCTGACGGTCAGCGTTCTCGCACCGGTCACCGGCGGCTGGGACGGGATCGCCTCGCCCCGCCTTGTCAGCCCGTCCATTCCCGGTTACCAGTTCATCGAATACTATGTGGTCCTCGCCATCACGATCGCTTCCCTGGTCGTGATCTGGTATATCATGAAGTCCCGTATCGGCCTTGCGTTTCTCGCAATCCGGGAAAACGAGCTGGAAGCCCGGGCTGCCGGGGTCGATCCCATCCGTTACCGTCTCCTCGCGTTTGCCATGAGTGCCTACCTCGCCGGGATTGCCGGGGCGCTTCAGATTTACCATATCGGTTATCTGACCCCGGACCTGTATGGAGTCAACAACTCATTCTGGCCTGTTACCTATGTAATCCTCGGAGGCCTCGGTACCATAGCAGGACCGGTCGCCGGAACGATTGTGCTCACGGTCATCTGGGAGGGGCTGAAAGAAACGGGACTCACGTTCGGCAGGTACGTTATTGTCGGGTTCATTCTCATCCTCACGATCATCTTCCTGCCAAAGGGGCTCGTGAACCTACCGGAACGAGTGCGGACATGGTGGAAGGAACGGGGAAGGAAAGGGTCTGGTGCGAGGCCGCAAAGGAGTACCTGGAAATTTTTCTGATGATTCCACCAGAGCAAAAATTTTCAAAAGATCCTTCGTCAGCCCCTTAAAATCCGAGATACGCTTTCTGGATGTGCGGATCGCGCATGAGCTCCTTTGCCTTCCCCTCCTTGACAATCCTTCCGTTCTCGAGGACATACCCCCGGTGGCACATAGCAAGAGCATTCCGGACGTTCTGCTCCAGGAGGAGTATCGTCATTCCCTCCCTGCCGAGCTGTTCGAGGGACCGGAAGACCTGCCCGACAAGAAGAGGCGAGAGCCCGGTCGAGGGTTCGTCAAGGATGAGGAGGCGGGGCCTCGACATAAGCGCCCGGCCGATCGCAAGCATCTGCTGCTCGCCGCCACTCAGGGTCCCGGCCATCTGGTGTTCGCGCTCACGCAGGATCGGGAAGATCTGGTAAATATGCGCTAAGGTCCTTTGGTTTCCGTCCGGGCCGATCCCGCCGAGGAGAAGGTTCTCACTGACCGGCATCTTTGAAAAGATCTCACGTTTCTCCGGAACGAGCGCAAGGCCTTTTTTGAAGAGATAGTTCGGGGGATGGCCGAGAATATCTTCTCCTTCGAAGAGGATCGAGCCCGAGGCGTTCCGGTTGAGCCCGATGATGGTCTCGACTGTGGTCGTCTTCCCGGCACCGTTCGGCCCGATCAGGGTCACAAGTTCCCCTTTCTCAACCCGGAAGCTCAGGTCCCAGATCACCTGCAGGTTCCCGTGAAAAACGTTAAGGCCGGTCACCGCAAGCATGATTTTCCCCCCATACCTAAAACGCGTTAAAGTCACCGAGATAGGTATCGATTACCCGCTGGTTGTTCACAACATCATGCGGCAGTCCGTCGGCAATCTTCTCGCCGTGATCAAGCACGACTATGCGGTCGGAGACCCCCATGATGACACTCATGACATGCTCGATGATGAGGATGGATATTCCCCGGTCCCGGATCTTCCGGATCAGATCCACGGCCTCTTTACTTTCTTTCGGGTTGAGACCGGTGGTGAGTTCGTCGAGCAGCAGAAGCTTCGGGCGACATGCGAGCGCCCGGGCGAGCTGCAGGCGCTTGAGCTCGACGACATTGAGGTTCCGGTTGAGGGTTTCGGCCTTCCCTAGTGGAAAGTTGACCTCAGCAAGTATCGAAAGCGCCTGAGACTGTGCCTCTTTCATTCCCAGCGTTGTATCATTCCCGAAGAGGATACCGATCATCACGCATTCCTTTGCTGTCAGGTTAGGGAAGGATTCGGCAATCTGGAATGTTTTTGCGATCCCCTTCCGGCAGATCCGGTCCGGTCTCATACCGGTAATGTCCTCGCCGCAGAACGAGACCGTCCCGGCAGTCGGGGGAATGATACCGGAGATGATATTTAAGAGTGTTGTCTTCCCGGCACCGTTCGGCCCCACAAGGCCGACAATCTGGCCGTTTTCTATTTCCAGATCTACCTTGTCCACCGCGGTAAGGCCGCCAATCTGTTTGGTTACTGCCGAGAGACTGAGCGTGCTTGAATAACCCCCATAGAAGCCGTTTTTATCCGCTGTGTTTTACGTTCGCAAAGCAGAGTATTAAACATATTTCGGAAATGAATCACCGGCCCGGTCTTTTTCCTGATCGCACGGGCCGGCCGGACTCTCCTGCGATCGCCGTCAGGGGGTATATCCCGTTGCACAGCACCGGCCTCCATTCCATACCTATATTGCATGACCCTGCGAAGATTACTGCGAATGGCACAGGAGCCGGAATTCAGGTACAAACAGTGCCTCATTGTCAGGAACGATGTAAAGATGAGCTGCGGCAAGAAATGCGCACAGGCGGCTCATGCATCCATCGGGGCGTTCGAGAGTGCGGACAAGACGCTCCGCAGGGCATGGCAGGCGGAAGGTCAGAAAAAAGTGGTCCTCAAAGCAGACAGCGAACGGACCCTCTATGAGATCAAAGTGATAGCAGAACGGTCAGGGATCTCTGCATCCCTTGTCCAGGATGCCGGCATGACCGAGATCCCGCCCGGGACTATCACCGCCCTTGGCCTTGGACCGGCAAAATCCGATGACCTCGACAAGATCACCGGAACGCTTTCACTCTTATGAAAGAGAGTCCGTATGCACTCGAACGTGATCTCGGGATGCAGTACTACGCGACCAGTACCCGGGCATCGGGGGAACGCTCCGCACGGTACCGGAAGATTTTATTGTCGATGAGATCCCGCTCGCGGGAAAAGGCAAAACGACCGGCCCGTACCTGATCTGCCGGCTCACCAAAACCAACTGGGAACTCCAGCACGCGGTAAAAGAGATCGCCCGCCGGCTCAACATCAGTCACCGGCGAATTGGCTGGGCAGGGACCAAGGACAGGAATGCCCGGACCACTCAGCTCATCTCGTTGTACAAGGTAACCCCGGAGGATATCGCCGCGTTCTCCCTTAAGGACATCACCCTTGAACCGGTCGGGCAGTCAAATGAACAGCTCTCGCTTGGGGATCTTGAGGGGAACCGGTTCGCTATCTGTATCCGGAATGCAGACCCGGAGGATCTTGCCGGCCGTGTCGCTGCCGTCACCGGGGCCGCGTCGCAGGCCCTGCCCAACTATTTTGGGCTCCAGCGGTTCGGGGTCATCCGCCCGCTGACGCACCGGATCGGGGAGCTGATCCTCCATGGCGATTACGAGCAGGCGGTGGTCACCTATGTGGGCCTGGCATTCCCTCACGAGACTGATGAGGTTCGCAGGGTCAGGACGGCGTTTATGGACACCCGTGACCCGGCCGTTGCCCTCCGCGAGCTGCCGGTGCAGATGTCCTTTGAGCGCTCGATGCTCTCCTATCTCCATGCCCACCCGGGAGATCATGCCGGCGCGCTCCGGCAGCTGCCGCCAAAACTCCTCTCGATGTTTGTCTCCGCGTTCCAGTCATACCTTTTCAACTGCGCCCTCTCCCACCGGCTCGCTGAAGGTCATACCCTCACGGACCCGGTCCCGGGAGACAGGCTGATCTTCGCAAACGGCCGTACCGATGCAGTAACCACAGCAAACCTCCCTGCCGTCACCCTTCACCTCGCCCGGGGCCGGTGCAGCATCGCGCTGTTTATGCCGGGCAAAGAGGAAACAGATGCAGTGACGGGGAATAACGCCATCAGGGATATTCTTGCCGACCGTCAGATCACGGCAGAAAATTTTCGCTCGGCCGCGGCGTTTGTCAGGATAAAATTTGACGGGACGTGGCGTCCGATCTCCCTCAAAACTTCTGTCGATGCTTCGGTGGAAGAGACAAACGTGCACCTGAAATTTACCCTGCCTCCGGGTCACTACGCGACGACGGTCTGCAGGGAATACATGAAGGCCGACCCGATCCGGATGGTGTAAAGCCGTTTTTGGGATCCTGAGAAAAACCTGTTTTATCTGAAAGTCCGGATGGCTCTGCCGCACTTTTTCAGGAATGTCCGGCAATTTTGGTAAGATTTTTAAAAATTCCGTTAATCTTGCCGGACTTTTTTAAAAAAGACCGGTAACCCTGACGACCTTTTTAAAGCCATATAAACGGAAACGAAGATTTGCATTACCAAAAATCTTCGCGACGTCGACACCAAATTTGGCTGCCGTACGTGACAAACACGAGAAGGAGATAATACCGGTCATGAGAATGATGCGGTACAACAAATGCGGCATCATTATGCTTCAGATGCTTACAGCAGTGAGAAAAAGGCAGGAAATGGAAAACAAATGCACTTATTTGCGTGCATCAGCCAGTTCCTTCGCGCCTTCAATCGCCTCGTTGAGATTGCCCAGCTTGTCGACAAGGTTGATCTTTATCGCATCAGCGCCCCGGATCACCCGGCCATTATCAATATCCGACCGTGCAATCATCCTTTGCGTCGTCACATCGGTGATGAACTCGTCGAAACTCTCGTTTACTATCTGCTGGGCGTAGTCCTGCTCGGCGGGGGTGAGCGCATGGGATGTCGACCCCATGTCCTTCATAGCCCCGGATTTAACGATCGTGACATTATAACCTTCCTGATTCATCCAGCCGCTGATATCGGAGAATGTCCAGATAACCCCGATACCCCCGGTAAACGTATCGGGATCTGCATATATTTCGTTCCCGTGGGCGCTCACGTAGTACGCCGCGGATGTGGCCATGTCTCCCATCGAAATAACGACCGGCTTTTTCGTCTTTGCATACTCCATATCGTTGATAATCTCTTCTGCTGCCGCCGCGTGCCGCCGGGACTATCCACCCGGAGCACGATTGCTTCTACCATCGGGTCGTCAGCCGCCTCCCTCAGCTGGTTGCCGACGTACTCGCTCCCGACGCTGTCATCGTTCGAGAAATCACCGGTTGAGATCGTGCCCTCCATACGGATGACCTTGACCCCGGGATGATCATTGCCAGTGATATAATACACTGCGATGAAGGTCCCGATCACAAGGATAAGACCGACTATGATGATCAGGAACCATTTCAGCCCGGCACTGTGGGGGGCAGGGGCCGGTGCAGACATCGCGGGATAGATAGCAGGGATTTCCATACAGGTAAGCTCTCAGGGATACAGCACGTCAAACTCGGAGACGAGGTTGCTGCCGCACATGTAATACTTCTTGAGATTTAACCGGATCATCTCATCTTCTGAATTGATATGCATTCCGCCCACGAGAGACGGCGTATCCGATCCACCGACAATAAACGGCAGGTGGATGAGCCGTATCTCGTCGACAAGTTTTTCATGGAGCATGTGCCAGTTCAGCGTCGGGCCGCCTTCGATCATCAGTTTTTTTATCCCAAAGTCATTATACAAGGTCTGCATGAGGAGAGGCAGCTCGACATGATCCTTTCCTGCGGTTACCACCGTTACGCCCTTTGCCCGTATCGCCGCAACCCGGTCCTCCGGGGCATGTCCGGCTACCGCGATGAGGGTCCTGGCATCGGGACCGAGCACGTTTGCATCAAGTGGGATATCCGCCATGCTGCACGGGATGACGCGGAGAGGGCTTTTGCCGGGCACGAGCCTGACCGTCAGAAAGGAGTTATCGATCCGAATGGTGTTGGCGCCGACCATGATCGCATCGTAGGCGGCCCGGGTCTCGTGGAGCAGGATCTCGGTCTCATGCGCCATGTATTTCATCAGGATCTTGCTGGAAGCGCCCTTTTTCAGGGTAAGCTTGCCGTCAGCGGTGATCTCGGACATCATGAGGATGTGCGGACGAGCTGGTGTTGCTGCCATTGCTTTTACACTCTCTGTTCTTCATTTGACGCGTGACGTAAATAATATGATGATTCTCCGGGCCCCATAATAGTGCCCACGGATTGATGTGACAGGTCAGCCGGGAATATCCCGTAACTATTAATGGTTCGTGTACCCATGATGTGAGCTATGAATATTACCGCTCTGCGGCCACGGTTCAAGCAGTACCTTGAGCCGGTTGCAGGGGTCTTTGTCCAGTGCGGTATCACCCCCAACCAGTGTTCATTCCTCGCGCTTGTGTCAGGTATCGCTGCTGCAGCCCTCTTTGTTGAACGCTGGTTTTTGATCGGTAGCCTGCTCCTGCTGCTCTCGGCACTCTTTGACCTGATCGATGGCAGCATCGCACGCCGGACCAACTCCCATACCAATTTCGGGGCGGTCTTTGACTGGATCGTGGACAAGTATGTAGATGCCCTGGTGATCCTTGGCGTCGGCCTCTCCGGGATCGCGATTGTGAGCGGGTTTCTGCCTGTCCCGAAAATTGCGGATTTTGCCATCATCGGGCTTGCCATGACCGGCTCGCTGATGAACACGTTTATCAAACCTGTTGTCTATGCGGAGATCGGGTACGGGAAAAAGTGGAAGGCAAGATCGACGACCCGCTTGAAGGCGTCGGGTTCTTTGGCCGGCCCGAGACGTTTCTCTTCCTGATTCTCGGGGGCATCACCGGGTTTATCTGGGTATCGGTAATTATTATCGCGATCTGCACGAACCTGTCGGCGATCCAGCGGATCGTGTACTTATACAGAACATTGTCCTGATTTTATGGCTATTGTTTATTGGTGCTATTCCCCGGCATACCACTGTTTTTTCCGCTCTTGTCCGCCGGGCTTTTTTGGGTGGCTGTAGTAAGCGCCGCTCATAGTCTCACTCCCAGAACCGCAACTGCACTTTCGCGACGATATTGTATTACCTTCCCGGGAGTTATCGCTCTCTGGGGGATGCCACAAGCATGCGGGACGAAAGGCAACACCCGCCGAAGCCTCCAAGAGCGTTAAGAGAGATAGTATGAGGAAATTCTCCAGAGCCAAAAAGGGTGAACCCCGCGCGGACGGGAAAATGCAGATGCGGCATATCCCAGAACTCCGATGTAAAACCGGATATTTAGCGAATAACCCGGGGGATATTATATTTTCGGGAGTTCCGGCTCATCGGACCCGGTACCGGTACTTGTGCCGGATTTTGTCCGGTGCAGGTTTATCCGGCCCGTTTCGCCGGATCAGTCCTAATTCCCTGACGATTTCCCCATAGTACAACTGGTACAGTTCATCGGCAAACGTCCCGAGCTGGGGTATAAGGGTAAAGAGGCCGTACGCGATAATGATCAGGACAACCAGTGCAAGCAACTCCGCGATCACGTTGTGCGCCCAGAAGAAACTCTCGTACCCGATCTCGCCGTTCCCTGCTATATCGGGAAAATAAGGGAACCACTGGCCGGTATAGGCCATAATTACAAAGACGTTCCGGAACAGGTTGAGGATATAGATGGTCGGTGCGACGAGAAGGAACGCACAGGCTTTCTGCCGGAGCGTGGTCGGCACTGCTGCGGCAACGCCGAGCATGATCGCGATGCTCTGGATGCCGGTGCAGGCAAGGATGATCTCAACCCGGAAGCTGTTCTGCGCAATGATATTCCACGCATCGAGGCTGACCGGATAATTGAAGAAATTGAGCAGCCAGATAATCTGACCCACGACCAGCGAAATGAGCCATGTACCGGCCACGGGCAGGTACGCGAACGGTGCGTAAATTAAAAATGCCACGGCTGCAGCCCGGGAGAGGTGCAGGACCGATGTATTCTCGGCGAGCAGGTATTTTATCGTGATAACCAGGAACGGGACCGAGAGCACCGCCATGAGCGGGTAGAGAAAATTGTTCTCGGAAAAATATTCCGGCAGCGCAGCAAAGAGAAAGATGACGATAAAGACCCAGCCAGTGATCGCTGCATATTTCCGGTGGAGACCAGGTATCAGGGATACCAGAAATCCGATACAGGATATCAGGACAAGATACTCGATCATCATAGATCTATCTGCGCTTAATCAAAAAAAGGATTCTCCCCTGCCATATTCCAACGGCTGCAGAATAATCGCGTCATGCCCAGCTGCGGGAAGCGGGTAGAAGATGCGTTTACGTCAGAGGGTCCTGATAATCACCTTAATCTGGTAGCATGACCAATACTGGTATCCGATGTTTTGCCCGGAATGTAAGACTATGTTAATCTCATCTGGTGGCCAGCTTAAATGCCGCAAGTGTGGGTATATCAGGAAGATTGAATCCACCGAACATATGACACGGGAGAAAAAGCGCACGGAGAATGAGATTACCATTGTGGACGATGAGGACGACAAAGTAAAAACGCAGCCGACGATGCAGATCAAGTGCCCCAAGTGTGAGAACAATCTTGCGTTCTGGTGGCTCCGTCAGCTCCGGGCGGCTGATGAGAGCGAAGTGCGGTTCTTCCGCTGTACTGAGTGCGGCCATACCTGGCGGCAGTATGATTAAGTTTTAGTTATACTGCTAAAATATCATAGCGTTTTTTAAATACGGTTTTTCCCGTCTTTCTCGATAAAAAAAATACGATCCCCCCTGGCCTCTGGCCTCCTTCGGGGCACCGTGAGGCAAGGACATATCCATGCGTTTTTTCGTTGATCCACCGTGGGGCGCCCCTTCGGGAGTGTCGGCACTCTACGCTTGTGGGGTATGGGGGCGACAGCCCCCATCCTCCGGGCCGGCCAAAGCCAGAGGTATGCCGGCCGGCCCATTGGTTGAAAATTCCGGGGAAAGTCCGGAAGAGTTGGTGAACATTTTGAAAAATGGCCGGTGAAGTTACCGGACTTTTGTAAAAAAAGCCGGTAATGTTCGCGAACTTTTTAAAAAAGGTCCGGAAGAGTTGGTGAACTTTTCGAAAAAAGACCGGCAAGGTTATCGGATTTTTCCTGAAAAAATCGGGTTCCAGACATGCAGTTTTTCATCTGAACCTCCCGTGTGCCATGACGAGCTTTCCGGAAAATGCCCGGCAAAGTTACCGGACTTTCGCAAAAATGTCCGGCAAGATTCGCGAACATTCCGGAAAAAATTCAGCTTCGCAGCTGAACATTTTAAAAAAGATCGGCTCAGTAGTTTAAGATTCCGGAAAAAGGATATACTGGATTTCTTCAGAGCAGGCCCGGTGCCTTGACCCGGAACATCTGCCAGAGCACACGTCCCATAACCCGGAACGTGAAATCCAGCTCATCGAAACTGGGGATATCGTGTTCTTTTAACATCTCCCGGCCCACGTTCAGCGAGTCTCCGCCGAGCATGGTCACGATCAGCCGGTTCTCGGTCCTTTCGGAAAACCTGAGGATCTGTTTTGCGAGCTGCTCTGACGTGAGCACGAGGTTGGGGAAGTCAACGATAAATGCCATGTCCCAGAGATCCCCGTGCTTTATGAGCACATCAAAGGTCTTCTCAAAACGTTTCTCGGTAGCGTCGCCCAATAGATCGATAGGGTTCCCCTTGTTCCAGAAGTCGGGGAGGAACTCGTTGAGTTCTTCGATGACATTTCTGGGGAGGTCGATAAGCTCGATACCGTACCGCTCCGCATAATCTGACGAGAGCACGGCAAAACCGCCGGCATTGGTGATGACGACTGCTCGCCTCCCCTTGGGGTAACGCTTGGGGTGGGCGAGCATCCGCGCCGCCAAAAACGCGCCGGTCAGCGTGTGTACTGCAATAACCCCTGACTTGCGGAACGCTTCCATATAGACATCGTACGAACCGGAGAGCGAACCGGTGTGCGACGATGCGGCTGCCGAACCCCGGCGGGAAGACCCGGACTTGATCGCGATCACCGGCTTTGACTGCGCCACTTTTGATACAACCTCCATGAAGGCTTTGCCATCGTTGATCTGCTCGATGTACATGATGATCGCTTTTGTTTTTGGGTCCTTTTCCACGTACTGGAGGTAATCGAGGAAGTCGAGGTCGGACTGGTTGCCGACCGAGATAACATTCGAGAAACCGATGTTCTGTGCAAGACTCCAGTCCACGACCGTGTTGATGATGGCCCCGCTCTGCGAGAGAAACGCGATGTTGCCTGGCTTGGGCGACTGGCGGACGTAGGTGGTATCGATGCCGCGGGGCGGGACGATCACACCAAGGCAGTTGGGACCGATGATCCGTGTCCCATGCCCTTTTGCAATCGCCACGACACGGTCCTCGAGCGCTTTGCCTTGGGGTCCCATTTCCTTGAACCCGGCAGTAACGATGACAACCATCGGGACACCTTTTGCCCCGCACTCTTCAACGACCGCCGGGACATGGATGGCAGGAACCGTGATGACGGCCATATCCACCGGAGCGGGGATCGCGGTGATGTTGGGATATGCCTTGAGCCCTTGGATCTCGGAGCGCTTGTTGTTGACCGGGTAGAGCTGTCCCGGGAAATGCAGGAGGTTGTGCATGACCGCGTACCCCATCTTGGTGGAGTCCTGCGACGCACCGATTACCGCGATAGATCGAGGGGTAAAATACTCTATTGGTACCGGTATCCGCTCTTTGCGTTCCACCGCATGGACGGTGTCCGAAACGATCACGCGGGCATCCACCGCACAGGCACCGGACTCGTACAGCCTGAGGGGGTTGATATCAAATTCGACGATGTGCTCATTCTCCTCAAAGAAGCGGCAGACGTTTCCGATGATCCGCACGAGCGTCTCCTCATCGCGGGGCTTTGCGCCCCGGTACCCGGTAATGAGCGGGTACGCGTTAATCTCGCGGACCATCTGCCGTATCTCATCTTCAGTCACCGGCAGGATACGCAGCGTCACATCTTTCATGAGCTCGACCATCGTACCGCCCATACCGAAGGTGATGACCTTGCCAAACGCGGGGTCCGTCCTCCCGCCGATGATCAGCTCGAGGCCGGGCTCTGCCTGCTGCTCGACCATCACGCCATCGATCTGCGCCCCGGCATTGTATGCTTTTGCGTTATCGATGATCTTGGTAAACGCGCCCAAGGCTGCCTTCCTGCTCCCGATACCGACCATCACACCGCCCGCATCACTCTTGTGAACGATCTGCGGTGAGATGATCTTCATCACCACCGGGCATCCCATCTTCTCGGCCGCGAACGCAGCATCCTCGCCATTCTTGACGATCTGGTACTCCGGAACCGGAATGTCGTATTTCCGCAAAATGTCGTATCCTTCAGCTTCAGAGAGCATCTTCTGGGTCACAATCTTCACCTCGAATCATGGTCTGGGGATTGTCGTCTCAAAGAGCAATCTCCCCGGTTAATCTCCGGCATGCAGGCAAAAGGTCCGGCTCCGGACACCCTGTATACCCTGATCGTATGATGTGATAAGAAATGTGGCGAGTCCTCATTTAAATGTGCTGAATTGTAAGCAATGCACGCAATAAGATAAACGGACAAATATCTGAACGATTTTTTCCATTCCGACCGCAAAGAATAACATTAATTCATCATTATTGATAATGTAGTTTAGAGGAACAATATGGACAAGAGCGCAGATGCCGGCCAAGCAATCAAGTATTACACACCGGACCCTTCCTACCGCGTGCACAGCTGGATGGGGGATTACTCCTGGACTTATAATGAATTTGTCAAGGACCCGGACAAGTTCTGGGACCACATCGCCCGGAAGCTCCACTGGTTCTCTCCCTATGATAAAGTGAGCGAATGGAATTACCCGTACGCAAAATGGTTCGTGAACGGCAAGACAAACATTACCTACAACTGCCTCGACCGGCACGTTTTAGGTGACCGGCGCAACAAGGTGGCGCTGATCTGGAAGGGCGAGTACCCCGATGAAGAGCGGGTCTTTACCTACCGGCAACTATACCGCGAAGTGCAGAGGTTTGCGAACGGTCTTAAAAAACTGGGCGTGACCAAAGGCGACCGGGTCTGTATCTACATGCCGGTCATCCCGGAACAGGTGATCGCGATGCTTGCCTGCACCCGGATCGGGGCGGTCCATTCCGTGGTCTTTGGCGGGTACGGCGCGGCGGCACTCAACCAGCGGATCGTCGGCGCAGGCGCGAAGATCGTGATAACGGCCGATATGGCAATCCGGCGGGGCAAGGCAATCCAGCTCAAGCATGTGATCGAAGAGGCGGTCATCAATGCCCCCACGGTCGAACATATCATTATCCTGCGCCGCGAGCAGCGCACCCCGGTCGAACTCCACAGCGAGATGGAGATTGATTATTACGAGGCGATGGCGGACGTTGATTCCGACTGCCCGGCCGAGGTCATGGATGCAGAAGACCCGCTCTTTATCCTGTACACCAGTGGCACCACCGGCGCCCCAAAGGGGATTGTCCATTCCTGCGGGGGATATATGGTTGGGGTATACTACACGACAAAGTATATCTTCGACATCAAGGAGCACGATGTCTACTGGTGTACCGCGGACCCCGGCTGGATTACGGGCCACTCCTACGTGGTCTATGGGCCGCTCTCAGTGGGAGCGACCGTCCTTATTGCCGAGAACACACCAGATTACCCGGACCCGGGTGTCTGGTGGAAGATCGTGGAAGAGTACGGCGTCAACATCCTCTACACCGCGCCGACCGCGATACGGATGTTCATGAAACTGGGAAGGGAGTGGCCCGACAAGTACAACCTGAGCTCCCTGCGCGTGCTCGGGTCTGTCGGCGAGCCGCTTAACCCCGAGGCCTTCGAGTGGTTCTACCACGTGATTGGGAAAGACCGGTGCCCCATCGTGGACACATGGTGGCAGACCGAGACCGGCATGCACATGGTGACCACGGTGCTGGGCGAACCCATGCGGCCGGGATACGTGGGCAAGTCTATCCCCGGCATCGTTGCGGACGTGGTGGACAAAGACGGCAAAAGCGTTGAGCCGGGGAAGAGCGGTTTTCTCGTGATCCGGCAGCCATGGCCTGCCATGATGCGGACGATCTGGAACAACGATGAACGGTACCGCAGAGTACTGGGAGACGATCCCAGGATGCTACCAGGTAGGCGACCTCGCGATTAAAGGCGAGGACGGCTATATCATGGTGATCGGGAGGTCCGACGACCTCATCATCGTCTCCGGTCACAACATCGGCACGGCAGAAGTGGAAAGTGCACTTGTCTCCCACAAGGCAGTCGCTGAGGCGGCCGTGATCGGCAAGCCCGATCCCCTCAAGGGAAACACGATCAAGGCATTTGTCACGCTCAGGATCGGTCATACGCCGAGCGAGAAGCTCAAGAACGAGCTCATCTACCATGTCCGGATCACGCTCGGGCCCATTGCCATGCCATCGGAGATTGAATTTACCGATTCATTGCCTAAGACCCGGAGCGGCAAGATCGTCCGGCGTATCCTCAAGGCAAAGGAGATGGGCATGGACCCGGGCGACATCTCCACGCTCGACGACTGATGCAGGCTCCGGGCAAGAGTGATCACTTTTTTTATAAAAACCGGTTTTTTTCAATCTTGAGAAACTCATGAATCACTCTTAACCTTTTTTGTGGGCATCGTCACGTGGTGTCGTTCAACGGTGCACAGCCGCGGCAACCCACTCTGGAGCACTACCTCCCGGGAAGGTAATAGGAACGTCAATCGCGAACCGATTAGGAAGGTCCCGGGGGACGGGCACGGTTCACTCCGTCATGTTGCGCTGTATAATTCATATAAAATTAAGGATCGCTTCGGGGCCGGGTTCTTTTCACGTTTCAGGCAAGGGGGATCTTATGCTCCACCCACTGGTCGATGAGCGCCCGCGAAATGCTCAGCTTTTTCGGGAGCTCCGGGAGATTGTCCCGGCCAAACCAGCCTGCGGCGACGATTTCGTTGTTATCGATGGCGATCTCACCGGTGGCATAATCAGCCACGAACGCGATCATGAGGGAGTCGGGAAACGGCCATGGCTCGCTCGCAAAATACCGGATGTTTTTTACCGTAATTCCCACTTCCTCTCCAACCTCGCGCCGGACGGCATGTTCCAGCGTCTCGCCCGGCTCCACAAAGCCGGCGATCAGGCTGTGCATCCCGGCCGGGAGCCGGGGTGAACGGGCAAGCAGGATCTCCTCGCCCCGGGCGATGAGCACAATGATCGCCGGCGAAATCCGGGGATATGTGACAAGCCCGCAAGATGGGCACTGCTTTGCCCGCTCGGCGAGGACCGGCACGGTCTCATGCCCGCACCGGCCGCAGAACCGGCTTGTTTTTGCTGCTCCAATCATCCTGACAGCAAAGGACGCAACGGCCACATCCTCGTCCGGTATCCTCCCGTAGAGCTCCCGCACGCCAGCAACGACCCAGCCCTCCGGGAGCGGTATATCCTTGGTCTGTTCTGCCGCGTAGCAGGGTGCGGTGCCAATCTGTCCCAGGTATTCGACGAGGCCCGGTTGCGGGGGGCAGGCCTGTGTATAGACCTGCGGGTTTTCCCCGTCATGGATAGCCACGCCCTGATCGGCAACCAGCACCCAGCGTACGCCGGTTGCCGGGATATCTGCCGGCGCGGGAAACTGCGGGACAAGCGAAGTGACTGCGAAAACTGCGCGGTGGGCTGGGGAATCAGGAGATACGGTGCGCTTTGTCAAAAGGATACTCACGTCCGGGGTGAGCAATATTTGTCCCTGCTCACGATAAACAAGCGGGTCTGGTGCCGGACATCTCAAAAAACCTCCGGCAGGGTACGTGGCCTTTCAGTGACCACGCGGGAGCGGGCGTTCACACCGGCCGGCAATGGTTGCCGCGAGTACCCCGACGTTTTTCATGAATGCCGATTCTCCGGCAAAAAGCGGGGTGACCGCGGGTTCGGTACGGCTGACCTCAAGATCGAAGGGCAGGACGACGGTCTCGGAAAATTCCGCAAGGCCTCCCGTGTTCCCGCAGGTATTCTGCAGTTCCATCTCCTCCTGTGCCCGGTTGATGACGAGGATTACCTCCCCGATCCCGAGCTGCCGGGCGAGGGCCGCCGATTTCCGGGCGACAGAGACTGCGTTATAAGAGTGATCCGCCACGACAACCGCACAGGTGAACCCTTCGGCAACGGCCCTCCCGAAATGTTCGAGACCGGCCGGCGTGTCGAGAATGATGACATCATCCTTGAGGAGGATTATGTGCCGGAGGAGTGCGGAAAGCAGGGTAAACTCGGGGCAGAGGCACCCGCTGCCTGCCTCCCGCACGCTTCCCATGACGAGAAGGCGGAGGTTCTCCCCGACCGGTACCGAGAACCTGTCGATCACGTCGCTCACATCGGGATTGAGGGTAAGAAGCCCGCCTGGGGAGATGTCCGTGCCGGCGCCGATCTTTTCACGGAGATATTCAGTACTCTCAGATACCGGCACAATCCGCTCCGCCTCAGCCAGCGGAACCCCGAGTGTCGCCGCAAGGTTCTGCTGCGGATCCCCGTCTATCGCAAGGACCCGTTTTCCCTCCCGGGCAAAGAGGTGGGCCAGCAGGGCCGAGAGAGTGGTCTTCCCGACACCTCCTTTCCCGGTGATCACGACCCGGATGCCGGGCGCTCCCGGCCGGTTGTTGGCAGGTTCGCTCATATTCCGAGCTCGACGCGCTTTTGTTCGATATGGCTCTCAATCAGCGCGGCAGCCTTGACCGGGTCAGGCTCCACGGCAAAATTCGCGTTCACCGCCCCTTTGAGGCCGTCGGTCAGGAGCGAGACCACGGCCGGGCTGCCGGCGATGTGCGGCATCACGCCAAGCACGGTGTAAACCCCGGACGCGACGAAGTACGCACCGATCGAGACCGCCTTCTGCGAGTACCATTCCGGCGCCGCGCCGGCGATGGGCAGCTTGTGGATCGGGACGTTGAGCGCATTCCCGAGTTCCGCCGCGAGGACGAGGATACGGGAGTTGTCCACGCAGGAGCCCATGTGGAGCACGGGTGGAATCTTGAGTGACTCGCAGACCGCCTGAAGATCGTCTCCCGCGAGTGCCGCTGCTTCCGGCATGAGAAGTCCGGCTTTTGCCGAGGCGATCGCTGCACAGCCGGTCTCGACACAGAGGATATTTTTTTGGATAAGGGCCTTTGAGAGCGTCACGTGGCCGTAGTCATGCTTCACGTGCGGGTTGTTGCATCCGACAATCCCGACAGCCCCCCGGATCTTCCCGGCAGCGATGAGATCGATGAGGGGCTTAAATGATCCGCCCAGTGCATGTTTGATCGCTTCATTGGAGAAGCCGGTCATCAGCGGGACCGGTGTTCCGGGGATCAGGACCCTCTTTGGGTTCCGGTTCCTGAAATTCTCGACTGCCATCCTCACGATCGCTTTTGCTGTCAGGAATCCTTTGTCCGGAGTAAATTCGAAGAAATACGAACCCGGGATGGTCGCCTTTGCACTGGTCGAGATGATCAGGGTGTGGAAGCAGCTCGCGGTTCTCGGGAGCGAGGGAAAGATGCACTGGTAATCGACGATCATCGCTTCGAGCGCCCCGGTCGTGA
This sequence comes from uncultured Methanoregulaceae archaeon, assembly GCA_963805035.1. Lineage (GTDB taxonomy): Archaea > Halobacteriota > Methanomicrobia > Methanomicrobiales > Methanospirillaceae > Methanoregula. The sequence continues at coordinate 66,955 of CAWDSU010000006.1, forward strand.
TGACCAGTTCCTGATTTAAGTGATTGCCGGTCATCGGAACGCCCTTGCGCATCAAAAGCTCGCTTCCCGTGCAGCAGAGCCCGACAAGGTTGATCCCCTTTGCGCCATTTTTCCGGGCGAGGGCCACAAGTTCGGGGTCCGCAACCGCCTTTACAACCATCTCGGAGAGGACCGGGTTATGGCCGTGGACTGCGATATTGACGTGGTCCTCCTTAAGCACCGCGAGATTGATCCGTGACGATTTGATGGTCGGCGTACCAAAAAGAACATCGGAAACATCGGTTCCCATCATCGATCCACCCCACCCATCCGAGAGGCTGCACCGGAGTCCCTGCAGCAGGATGTTCACGTAATCCGCCCCGACTCCCATCTGGATCCGGTGCATGCAGTCCACCACTTCGCGGTCGATCCCCCTTGGGGAGATACCGAGTTTGTTCCACGTCTCCCGGGTCGCTTTTGGCGCCCGTTTGAGGAGCTGGAGGGTGTTCTTCACCATCCCGTACTCTTCGAGCATGGCACTCCCGACCGCAGCAGCGAGGTCATTTGCGCTTTTCCCTGCGGTCTCAATGCCGTACTCTTTTGCAATCAGGTACAGTTTGTCCGGATCGGCGATACCGTAATCTTTGGTCTTCCCTGTCCCGACAAGGTACAGCGTCTCGACAATGTCGCGGCCGTGATCGGAATGGGCTGCCGAGCCGGTCGCGATGGTGTCAAGCAGGTTGCGCGATACGATCAGGTCGGCGTCAGCACCACAGACACCCCGGATCCGGTGGGGCAGGATGATCCGGCACGGGCCCATGGTGCACCGCGAGCAGGAGATCCCCGTTTCGCAGTATTTGCAGGGCGGCTGTTGCATCTCGTACCGGTCCCAGACAGTCTCGATGCCCTCCTTCATCGTCATCTCGATGAGGGGCTTTGCATTCTCATCGATTGTCCGCTCTGCCATCTTCTGTGCGATAAGCGCCGGGTTCATCAGGGACATCCGGGCCCGGTCCAGCTCGCAGACATCCAGCCGTTCCCGGACCAGCACGGATTTTGGTTCCTCTTCCACCATAACTCACTTACTCCATCGACATTCGGTAACTGGTAATCGCCCAATGCAGTATATAGGCCTTTGTTTCGTTACACAGGAGTTTTTCCGGGGGACGGGTTGGAAACGGGAATGTGGGGGATCGGAGCGGGGCTGGCATTGTTCCAGGTACTGGTTGTCATTGTGCATTAACCAGATGTTTTTGCACTTCCCGATAACATGCTCGTTTCCGGTAAATCCCCGGCCTTTACAATGTATCCCTGCCCGATATACTGGTATGAAGTGGCCCGGGTGGCTGAACCGGACAGTTGTTGGCGCCGGGCTTGCCAGTTTCTTTGGCGATCTCGGGTACGAGTCGGTAACTGTCCTCCTCCCTCGTTTCTGATCATTCTCGGGGCGCCGGTCTTTGCCTTCGGTATCATCGAAAGCTTGAGTGACGGGGCATCCAGCTTCGTAAAGCTCTTCTCGGGATATTTTGCCGACAAACTGGGCCGACGACGGGAGTTTGCCCTCGGAGGTTCTGTCGCGACCGCTGTCTTCCCCGCGATCATTGCCATCGCCTCCTCGTGGTATGTGGTCCTTGCAGGAAGGCTCGCCGGTTGGATAGGGAAGGGGATCCGCAGCCCCACCCGGGACGCGATCCTCTCGAAATCGGTGGAGACGAAAGATCTCGGGAAGGCCATCGGTCGGGTTCATTCCGGCAACCACTTTGGGGGTAGGCCTGTATCTTATACGGAACATTGTCTATGCCGTTGCATCGTATCCTCTGGGGCTGCTCGGCAATCGTTTCGGGAGGAGACCGATGCTTATCCTCGGGTATGCCATCGCTGTCGCGACCTTCATCGGCTTTGTTATCGCCCCGGCGAACCTAATCCTATATGGCAGTCTCTTTGCGCTGTGCGGCATCTTCATCGCGGCCGAGGACACACTCGAAAGCGCCCTTGCCGCTGAGATGGTGGAAGAAGAGTCCCGGACGATTAGTTTCGGGGCGCTTGCCACCATGAAAGGGATTGGCGATCTCATATCGAGTGTGATGATCGGGTTCATATGGACATTCGTCGGGTACAGCGCAGGTTTCCTGATCGCTGCCGTCATCGCCGCTGCGGGGACGATCCTGCTCATCTGGACGAAACGGGTATCTCAAACGCTGGGCGAACGGTAGCACTAACCTGTTGATTGTGGCGGATGAGTGTGCGGGTGCGATAGGGCATAAGGTGGCAAAGAATTTGCGATGCGAGCGGGTGACACAAGTGGTACCAGGAAAGCATTTGCAGGGACGTTGTGACAGGGGAACTGGTTGTCCCGTGCGGAGAAGGCTCCGGAAAACAGCCCTCTTCCTGTTTTAACGTCCGCCAGCCCATCCGGTAGAAGATTTCGCCCCGAATTAGTGCCGTTTCAATCTTTTTTCCACGGTGTGAAAATCACTTAAAAATCACCATTTCCTGTTGGTTTTCCGGGAATTCCTGTCACCGGGCCGGAAAACAAGAGTGAGCGGGGCATAAATCAGGTAGATGGTCAAGATAAGCTCCGCGGAGTTCCGGGAAGTTCCGGCTCCTGTTTTTCGGCCGGATGTTCCGGGACAAGGCGATTACGCCAGCCATGGACAAATGACCGAAAACATCCTATGCCGGCACACATGAATATCAAAAGAGTACATCATCTGTTTCGAGGCAGACTCATGCCGTATACCGTCACCCTCATCACTCCCGAAAAAAAAGAAGAACTGGCAGAGCGCTGCGCCCCCCGGGTAAAGTACGAGATAAAGTCCGAGATCTTCGGCTGCTGTATCAAGCTCCTGTCTGATGACCGGGTGCTTCTCGAGAAATGGCAGGAGAACTTTTACCCAATGTCCCAGAATATCCGGTCGCACGGCCGGCTCTATGTCTTTACAGACCTGTCCTGTGGGGATGATATGGTGCAATTTGACCCGTATTCGAAGACTGCGTTCCTCTTCAACATCTCTTACTACGGCTGGGTCAAGTCGATTGCGCTCGGCCTGTGCGGCGATATCCTCGAAGACGAGCACGGCATCTCCTCCGTCCACGGCGCCTGCGTGGATGTCGGGGGAAAAGGCCTTGCCATGGTCGGGACCTCGGGCGCGGGAAAGACCACCCAGACCTACGGCCTCCTCCGCGACCCGCACGCCCGGATCATTTCGGACGACTGGTTCTTTACCCGGGTCTTCGGCCCCGAGATCCTTGCCTACGGCTCGGAACGGAATTTTTACATCCGGCAGGATCTCTCTCTCATCTGGAAAGAGTTCGGCGGCCTTGTGGCAGCAGACGAGTACGATGCCGACGGGCGTGCGGTCGCAAACATCCGGTGGGTCGTGGGCAAAGGACGACTGCTGCCGCTGACCACGTTGAGCACGATCATCATCCTCAAAAGGGATGCCACCGACCCGCAGGTCCTCACACCGCTTGAGAAGCGGGAAGCATTTAACCTCTTTGCCCGTAACGGGTACTTCAACCCGCATCTGCTGGTAAAAGATTCCCGCAAGGATGCACTCCGGGAACGGTATATCAGCGATCTTATTGATCGGACTGACTGTTACCTGCTCAATACGACTGGGACGCCAAAGGAGACGCAGCAGCGGATCCGCACGATCCTCGGGATGCCGGTGTGTGGATAATCCGGTTGATGCCCCGCCACAATCCCTAAACAGCAACCTCTCACCCGCCGGCGTCCGCATTAAAAAGCGAGTGTTCAAATATGGTCGCGGCAGACTTCTGGTATAATTCTTGAGGAATAATATGACTGAAACAACTGCAACTCCGGAACTGTGCGGGTGCTCATGCAGGTGCGGTGCTCCCGGGCTCTTTCCCTGGTGGATCCTCTTCCTGTGGGGGATTCTTGCCCTGCTTATTGGGATCATGTTCCTTGCATCGCCCGGCATCACGCTTGCGATCTTCATCACCTTCCTTGGTGCGTACTGGCTTATCGGAGGTATATTTTCTCTTGCAAGCCTCGCCGTTGATCGGACAAACATGGGCTGGAAAATCTGCATTGCGCTCCTGAATCTTATTGCAGGTATTATTATCCTTGCCCATCCGCTGTACAGCACATTCTTCCTGACCACATTCTTTATCGTTATCATCGGCGTCTGGGCATGCATCACCGGCGGTGCCCATATGTACCACGCGTTCTCACAGAAGGATACAGGAAATGCCATTCTTGGGATCGTCAGTTTCATCTTCGGGCTCCTGCTGCTCGTGGTGACATTCATCTTCCCCCTGATTTCGGTTGTCCTCCTTGCACTTACTGCCGGGATCTTCGCCATCATTATTGGCATTGCTGCCATCGTGACTTCGTTTTCAGCAAAAAAAGCAATCCCTATGACTCCGGCTCCATAAGGGCCCACTCTTTTTTTAGTTTGTTCGCAGTGTTTGAATTTCTGTATGTGTCCGGTTTTTCCCGGGGTTATCGCTGGATAACACCGGGAGAACTGGAACGACAAAAATCAGTTTTGCAGAACATCAATACAATCTCATGTCGAGATTGTTGTCTTATCTTCATACTGAGGAGTACCGCTGCACCAGAAAGGGACGACCTCGGGCGAATCAACAACTGACAGCAAGAAGAGAAATCGACAAAAAAATTCCCTGCCCCGCCGTGCCCCGGAGGGGCTCTGAGGCGGGGAACTCTCGTATTTTTTCCTTGTTTCCTTTAGATCCGGAGTGAACGCAAAAACGGTTCATATCCGGTTCTCCAGATCAAGAAGATTCTTTTCGCAAACGCGATGCCAAAGCGAGATAGACTGCCCCCGGCAAACCTTCCCTCCTGTGCCTTCATGCTATCCGTGTGGGAATGCCTTGACTGTGTGTCATTCTAAAAAAAGATCAGGATTTTTTTATGAGGGCTTTTCCTGCAGCAAACGCCGTGCCGGCGATCCGCCCCAGTTTCCGGTACGAGCGGCCGGCGAGCAGCAGCGGGTCGATCTTTTTTGGATCGGGGCTATTGTCCGTCAGGCAGTCTTTGTCCACGTAATATTCAACAACGTCGCCTATGAAGACCTCGTTGTTGGGCAGCTCCATGGTCTTTGCCACTTTGCAGAGCACGTTTACCGGGCATTCGCGGATCATCGGGGCGTACTTTTTCTCCCCGTAGAACGCGGAAAAAACCAAGGATTTGTCGGAATCACGTCCCGAGACCAGCCCGCAGTAATCAGTCTTTTTGATGAGATCTGCAGAGGGCACATTGATACTGAAATACCCGGTCTTTTTGATCCCGGCATTCGTGTAATGGGCCTTCATGGACGAGATATAGACGACCGGCGGCTGGACAGACATGACACCGTAAGCGCCGATGGTCAGATAGTTCTCCTTTCCGTCAACAAGTGCGCCGGCTATCACGATGGGGAGCGGCGTTGCGGGAGGCTGGTTTTGCAGCTGGATCTTTTTCATAGTAAACCTCGTGCGGGCAGGCAAGCCCGGTTATCAGCGGTATCCGGACCCGTCTGTAGTATTTTTGGTACCAAGAGGTACGATGATATATACCGGTACCAGAGGGAAGGTAAAGATTTTTTCGGATTCGCACCAGGTACCAAGTGTGCCAGTCCGCTCATGAACCAGCCGGGATCTTCCCTGAAGCACGGTGACAGGCGAATGCGCTCCGGATCAGAAAACCCAAAACCAGCACCGGAACCGCCGCTGCAATCGCAATGGTCACCCATTCCGCAACCGTGAGCGGCACCGTGCCAAAGATCGACTCCCCAAACTGGATGATGAGAACCTGAATCACCACGATCCCGCTCATGACAAAAAAGAATGTCGGGTTGCCAGAAAAAAACGCCGGCATCCTCCCGTCCATCGCCCGGCAGTTGAACCCGTTAATCACTGCTGCAATAATAAAGGCGGCAAAGAAGACCGAGGCGATCTCCGCGTCCGTCTGCCCCCCCAGAAACCCGGTGCTGAGCTGGAGGAGGCCGGCGACGACAAGAAAGGTGCCGGTTACCGCGATCGAGACTGCCATGAACGGCGTGATGATCGGGGCATCACGCAGGACAGGAGATCGGTCGAGCAGCCCGGGATGCGGCGCCTCCGAGCAAAGCGCAAACGCGGCGAGCGTGTCCATGATGATGTTTACCCAGAGGATCTCAATAATGGTAAACGGCTCCGGGTACCCAAGGAGCGGTGCGGCAAGGACGAGAATGCAGATGCTGAAGTTGATGGTGAGCTGGAAGATGAGGAAGCGCTGGATGTTCTCGGTACAGCGACCGGCCCCACCAGACTGCGCTCGTGATCGAGGCAAAAGAGTCGTCGAGCAGGATGATGTCGCTTGCCTCACGGGCCACGTCGGTGCCGGCGATACCCATGGCAAGCCCCACATCCGCACGCCGGAGGGCCGGGGCATCATTTGTCCCGTCACCGGTCACGGCCACGACCGCGCCGGTCTTCTGGAGCGCCTGCACGAGCAGGAGCTTGTCCATGGGTTCGGCGCGGGCCATCACGTCCAAGCTTGCTGCGGCTGCGACCTGCCCTTCGGCCGGAAGCTCCCGAAATTCTCTTCCGGTGATCACTGTCCCGCCACGGAGGATGCCGGCCTCGCTGGCCACCGCATGAGCCGTTGCCGGAGTATCACCGGTGACCATCCGCACCCTGATACCTGCGTGCTGGCACCGGGTCACGGACTGCGCGACATCGTCCCGCAGGGGATCACGGATGCCAACGTACCCATCCCAGAGAAGACCGGTCTCGCTCTCATCGTCCCCGGTGATCTCCTTATGGGCAAAAGCGAGCGTCCGCATCGCACGGGATGCAAGGGTCTCCACCCCGTGGAGATTGGGAGCCGGCATGCAGAGGCCCGAGAGGATCTCCGGCGCCCCCTTGACGAGCAGGATCCGTCTGCCGTCCAGATCGACAACGGTCGACATGCGCTTGCGCTTCCCGTCAAAAAGGATCTGCCTGCATGCCGGGTGCTCGTCCCGCAGCTGCCGGTAGTCGATCGCGTGGGCCCGCAGCCACCGGAGGAGCGCCCCTTCGGTGGAGTTCCCGATTGCCCTTGCCCTGCCGTCTTCCTGCTCTTCAAGGTGTGCGGTTCCATTTACCGCAGCGTTGAGCGTGATCCACGCCGCCGCACTCGCCGGGACCGGTCCCGGGAGGGTAGGGGAGGTGACTGAAGCCCCTGCCACCTCCATCTGGTTTTTCGTGAGGGTGCCGGTCTTGTCGGTACAGATGGTAGTCGCCGACCCGATAGTCTCGCAGGCGACGAGGCGCCGCACAAGGCAGTTGGCCCGGGTCATCTTGCGCATGGCAAGGGAGAGAGAGAGAGCGACGCTCATCGGCAGCCCCTCAGGCACGGCGGCGACGATAATTACGACCGCAAGCATAAAATAACTGAGTACGTGGTTTGCGGTGGCAACATTAAATCCTGTTACGTCACCGACAAGGATGCCCCGGATAATAAGCGTGCTGCAGATGAGGATTGCCATTACGTACCCGAATTCTGAGATACGCCCGGCAAGGTTTTCGAGTTTGGATTCAAGCGGGGTCCTCGTAGAATGATCGATCCCAAGCGCTGCAGCGATCACGCCCATCCCGGTAGCATCGCCGACTGCTGCAGCGATCATCCGCCCTTTTCCATCGGTCACAAAACTTCCCTTGAAAACTTTTTCACCGATCTCCTTGTGGGCCGGCTCGCTCTCGCCGGTGAAGGCCGATTCGTCGCAGAAAATCCCGTTAGATGCAAGCAGCCAGCCGTCACCCGGGATCGCATCACCCGCTTCAAGGAGGATAAGGTCGCCAACGACAATATCCCGGGAGCGCACGACCTTGGGATGGGAGTCACGGATCACCCTGACCGCCACATCGTCACGCCGGGCGTTGAGGACGTCGAACTCCCGGCTGCTCCGGTACTCGTTACAAAAGGATATGCCGGTGGCAAGCAGGATCGCAGCCAGAATCGCAAGGATGTCTAAAAGCCCGCTCCCTTCAAGAACCGAGACAACCGCGGAGATCATGACGGCAAAGAGCAGGATTTTGATGATGGGGCTGTCGAAATTTTTAAGGTACTGTTTCCAGAGCGGCTCGCGTTCCGGCGGCGTCATCACGTTTGCGCCGTACTTCTTCCGGCTCTCTTCTGCCGCGGGAGATGTGAGGCCGTCCACCCCGGCATATTCCCTGATCTCATCAAGCGTGAACATGTATATGAGTCCCTGTGCGGGGGATGCCACCCATCCCCGGATGTGAGGAGGATATTGTTGCTCCGTGAGTATAACACCGTATTATGATTATCAGGGCCGGGCTGTCCCCGGCGTTATACCGGTCTCGCAGCTGTTTATCACCGTGCACACCGGGATTTTCACGAGTACAATTAATTACTCAGGGACAGAATACACTTCAGTAACCGGTGGCATAGTACCAACTGTTCTCTTCCCTCACATGCACCGGTACCGAGAAGAGCCGGCTGATCTTCTCATCGGTCAGCATCGCCGTTTTCTCGCCGTCGCCGCAGATCCTGCCGCCGTCCATCATAACGACCCGGGAGATCTCCGGGATGATATCGTGGAGCTGGTGCGTGACAAGGATGATGCCTGTTCCCGACTGCGCGATCGTCCGCAGGGTCTTGCGGAATGTGTGAAGGGCCGAAAGGTCGAGGCTGTTTGTCGGTTCGTCGAGGATGAGCGTGGCAGGATCGAAAACAAGCGCCCTCCCGATTAAAAAGCGTCGTGCCTCACCCGATGACATCTCGTTCATGGGCCGGTCGCTGAGCTGGTCGATGTGAAGGAACCTCTGGATCTCCTGCGTCTTTTCTTCCATAGCCGGGGTGACGACCCGGTTAAAAAGCCCGATGCTTGAGAAAAAACCTGATAGGATCACCTCCCGGCCGGTGATGGTCCTTGTGAACGTGTACTGGAGGTCGTTTGACACGATGCCGACAAAAGACCGGAGATCAAAGACATCCCACGTGTCTGTTCCCCTGAAATCAAAGGTCACGGGACCTTCGGAAAGGACCGGGTAATACTCGCGGGTAATGGCTTTTATAAGTGAGGACTTTCCCGCGCCGTTTGGCCCGAGGATGGCGACGTTCTCGTCTTCTCCAATGGAGAGCGTGATGCGATCGAGCACCCGTTTGTCGCCCCGGATCACGGAAAGGTTCACAAATTCAAAGAGCGGTGGCATGATTGCGGGATCGTGTGCAGCGCATGCTGGAATGGTTTTTCCGAAACGGGTTAATGTTATTTCCTTTTATTAGATGATATCCGTTCCCTTGTAACGTACGATTGCAGGACCGGGAATTTATCAGGAACGCTTGTACTATCAAAAAGGCTATCTGGGGCCGGTTCACAAAGCGTAGCATATGCCAGACCATATGCTGCCCCCCACCGGTGCAGGACAAGAGTTCCTGGAGCGGACGAAGTACCGGTACCAGGGCCGATCGGACCAGGAAAATGGCATGTCCCGGCCGCCGCTGGAACTCGCGGCGGACCCGGACCTGCCGGTCTTCGATCTCCCGGATCCGGCGTCACTTGTCATCCCGCAGATCGATCTCCGCTCGGCAATCGGGCGCCGGCACAGCGTCCGGTCGTATGCAAGAGAGCCGCTCTCCCTTGAAGATCTCTCGTTCCTCCTCTGGTGCACGCAGGGAGTAAAGAGCGTGCACGGCACACAGGCAACCTTTCGCACCGTTCCCTCGGCAGGGGCGCGCCACGCGTTTGAGACCTACCTGCTCGCAAACGATGTGGACGGCCTCGAACCGGGCCTCTACCGGTACCTTGCCCTCTCCCACCGGCTCTGCCGGGTAAAAACCGATCCCACGCTCCACATCGACATTGCGCATGCCTGTCTCGACCAAGCATTCGTGATGCGGTGCGGCGTCGTGTTTCTCTGGACGGCCGTGCCGTACCGGATGACATGGCGGTACGGCGAACGCGGGTACCGCAACCTGCACCTCGACGCCGGTCATGTCTGCCAGAACCTGTACCTTGCCGCAGAAGCGGTCGGCTGCGGGGTCTGCGCCATTGCGGCGTTCGATGACGATGCGATGGCAGAGATCCTCGGGATTGACGGGAAAGAACAGTTTTTGATCTACCTTGCAACCGTGGGGAAACGTGAAAGGGCCGGTGATGGGGCAGGATAACATCCCCACTTCCCGACAGGATTATTGACAGGGATCCGGACGTACCTGGAAAAAAAGAAAAAGCTTCAGGATCAGGAACCGGGCGATCCCTGCAGTGTGGCTGACGCTTCCTGTGCTGTCGTATAGATGGAGAAGATGGTGGTAAACCCGGCCAGTCTCATGACTTTCTGCACCTCATGCGAGAGGCCGCAGAGCGCGAACCGGTCACTATCGTTATGTAATGTTTTTGCTGTCGCAAGCAGGACCCGCAGGCCGCCGCTGGAGATATAGATAAGACCGGTAAAATCGAGAATAATCTTCCGGCTCCCATCGGCAATAAGATTGTTAAGGGCAGTTTCGAGGGCTCCTGCGGTCATGGCATCCACGCGTCCGGTCACCGTAAGGACGGTTACGGTATCATGCGTCGTTGTTGTAATCTCCATGTTTATTCCCCGGATTGCCATCTGGCTGTATCAGATACCTGGGAAATATCCTCTCTGTGCCGAGATAATCCTTCTCTTTTTTTCTCCAACTGACTTATTTATGTACGTGGGTGTGCAAACCATAGTTGGAGTATCCCGTTATGACCCCCGTGATCCGGATGCCAGATTTTCCCCCGCTGTGCATCTCATGGAAGACTGGCACGGGAGCCGGGTTTCCGGTTCAGGGCCGTGACAACCCGGTGCCGGCGCCGGGTGAACCACGGGCATTTTCGCAGGTTTCCGGCGTTTGATCATGACCCCGTCAGCAAGCATTGTTATTCCCGCCCTCCTTGATGCGATCCCCGGGGTCTCCTTTGAACTTGAGCAGTACCTGCGGTCATCGGGTTTTTCCGATGAACAGATCCTTGATCTCCAGCTTGCCGTTGAGGAGGCGATCACGAATACGATCATGCACGGCTATGCCGGTACCACAGGCACCATCGCGATCTGCTGCCGGGCAGGGCAGGACGAGGTGACCGTTCAGATTTCTGATGATGCCCCGGCATTTGACCCGCTCCAGGTACCGGAGCCGGATACCTCCGCAGATCTCGATGACCGGGTGATCGGGGGTCTTGGTATTTTCCTTATCAGGAAAGTGACCGATAACGCCACGTACCGGTACGAAAAGGCAAAAAATATCATGACCCTGACAAAAAAGAGACGCCCCCTTTCTTAAGGGTACCTCGAATCGTTCAAAAAAAAACGGGATTATCTTCTACTGCTCTTTTACAATATTCTGGATATAGGCAACACCGATCTTTGCGCGCCTGATCCGGGTGCTGTCAAGGAGGTGGCGCATATCCACGAACGTGGCATCGCTGACGATCTTTTTTACCTGCGAGTTTAAGTCAAGCGAGCCATCGTAGGGCACCCCCCGGAACACCACACCATGATTGTGGAGGTACATCGCCTTTGACGCGCCCTTGTTTGCCGGGTTTGCGTAGTACAGCGCATCGAGGTTCTCTTTTTTGTAGCCTGAAAGATCGTGCGCGAGGTCGATCCCGATCCCGAAGCTCACAAGCGTATCCCCTTTGTAGGACATGCTGGTATCGGAAGCCATCCATGTTCCGGACTGTGCAGGATCCATAATCGAGGTGCCTTTCGGCAGCGCAGTCCCGGCTACAGGTGCCTTTTTGATGCCCGAACTGGCAAGGCCGGCAATAACGCCCCAGATGGCGACCGCGACGACACCCTTGTATGTCTTTACTCCCCGGTCAACGGCCCCCGCGAAGATCATGCGGTAGATATCGGTGATACTGATCCCCTGCGGATCCTTCGTATCGAGAGTCAGGTATTCGTTGAACGGGCCGTCCAGCGTGACATTAAATCCCGTGTAGACCGGCACGTCCGTTTCCGCGTCAAGCGGTGTCAGGAAATCCGGGGTGTTGTTCCCGTCGGTCGGCAGCCAGACCATGGAGCCGTACAGGGTAATCATCTCGCCCAAGAGTGGCATCGCCTCTTTCTTGTCGGCCCCAAGCGCGCCAAGGCCGAGCGAGTACGTGATCTCGGAGAATTTGCGGGTCCTGATATCGGCTTCGGTGAGCTGTGCATGCAGGATCTTGTGGAGATCCCCGGTGACCCGAAGGGCAGGGGGACTTGTCATCCAGCCCGGCTCGATGGTGAGAGTAACGCCCTCCTCCTCGATCTTCTTGTAGAAGATCTCGTTAAAGAGCGTCGGGTTTTTGCGCTTTTTCTTTATGTCCTCAACAGCGGCTTCAGTGGTCGGGAAGATCTCCAAAATTGTCGTGAACCCGGCCATGTCAAGCACTTTTTTCGGGTACTCCCCGACGCCGGCAAGGGCGAATCTCCCGTTCCTGCGCTTCATCTCCTTTTTGAGCACATTAAACGTGCGAAGACCGCCGCTCGAGAGGTACGTGGAGCCGGAGAGGTCGAGCACCAGTTCCTTGTCATCGTCGTGCAGCGCCCCTTTTATCCACTCATCGAGCTGCTGGGCGCCAAATGCATCCAACCTCCCGTTAATAAAAAAGACGAGCACACCCTCTTTTCGTTCGCTTTTTGCCTCCATATTTCCATCTCCCGGATAATACTTCTTGTACCTGCCTTTTTTTAATGTTCGTATTTATGTACAGGGAGGCTATCTTTTTCTACACCTGTGACAAACCGGGCATTTTTTTCGCGAAAAAGGAGGTCAGGATGTTTTTTGTTCAAAGATGAGGAGCGGCCGGTCTGCCGTATCATATAAAAAGAGGTGTCCGTTCCGGAACCGGATGCCGGAGGTGATCTCCAGATCATGCATGTACGTGGATTCGAGCTGCATTACCCCCGGGGCACCGCAGGTCATTGTCGTGGTAACCCTCTTTGTCAGGACAAGAGTGAGGTTGCTGACAGTGTACGCATAGCTGTACCGGTTGCAGCCGGAATACCCGCCGAGGGAAGTCCCGTTATCGTGGCCGAAGGAGATAGTCACCTCAGTCCCGTTCATCACCGGTACCAGTGTTCCCCCGTCGTTCCCATAGTAGGTCAGTAGCCAGCTGGTGCCGGTCAGGTTTACCGGCACAGGTCGTGTCACTCCCTGGACCTGGGCATAGATGATAAGCAGGATCAGGACCCCGACAAGTATCATAACTGCCCAGAATCCCCGGCCCATGGGTGCCACCGGAATGGGCACGGGATCCGGCTTATCACGTGAACCGGTGCCGGGCGTTATCCCATCAGGTTCGCCAGCCATTCTAATACTAAAGTGGCTCCTCAAAAGATAAGCATTCGCGGAGTTAATTGTCCCTTAAAAAAACCGGCCCATGCCGGAGACCAGGCCTGTTCTGGTCCGGGATGAAAACGCTCCCGGACTATGCGTTTGACCGGTATTATTTTCCCATTTCTTCGATCAGGTTTTCGATAAGCGGCCGGATACGCGGAAGCGTTTCCGTGCTGATCTTCCAGAGGAGCCGGGTGCGGGAGACCGGGTCGGCCCGGGCAACCTCCTCTTCCAGTGCCGTAAGTTCCTTCCAGGGTAAAAGCGCGTATTTTACCCGGATGATCGTCGGTACCTGGTGAACCAGTTCATCGATTGCCCTGATGCAGCCGGTGACACTTGCATAGGTCTTTTCGTCGCGGTAAAAATCCTCGTACTGGTGTCCCTCGGTAAGCCGGGAGACTTTTCCGATTTCGTTAAGGATACAGTGAAGCAGTTCAGCGGTATTTCGTCCTGTCATGGGTATGTCTTCCTGTAAATGCCTTTACCCTGAGGTTTTGTTCGTGCTCTCCTGCATCTGCCGGTACAACCACAGGTCGGCGGGGGATTATCACGGCTGTCTGCGAGAGATTGGAAGGGGGGACACAAATACTTTCTTAGGAGGAAACAACCGTTACTTCCCACAGGGTTTTGGGGGATTTATTATAGATAACATTCAATTATGCTTATGGAATTTGCTGATGTCAAAAAATGGATAATCTTTTTTCTGGGTATTCTGTGCGCCATTATTATCGCTAATGCACTCTCGAACCTGATCATGGAGTATACTGCGATAACAGGCTGGCTGAATTTTGTCGTCAGCTTCGTCCTGTACGCCGTGTTCTTTTTTTTCATTCTTTATCTCCTGGAAAAACTGCTGGGCATAGAGTTTTTCGGATTCGGCCGCACCTAGGCGTTCCGCCACCCTCCCTTTTTAGCATTGCCAACGATAACCATATTATTCACAGGTAGACTGATCAGCAGGTGTCGGGGCGAAAAAAGAGCAGACATGACTTTTTCCGGGGAATACTGCCGGAAATTAACCAGAGCCGGCAACTGCGTATATCCGGCCACTGTATCCTGTGCCTTCCAGCAGCAGGATGTTCGTGAAGGCACCGTTCATCCTGACACCGGGATACGAAACTATTAACGCGAGAAAATAGAGGTAATTCTATGGATGCGAAACTATCCTGCCTCCTGAAGGGGTTGATAGGAGTGATATTCGGAGGTCTCGCGCTGGTGGTGCCGGGGCCTGTACTCGCTTTCGTCACCGGGATATTCTGGGTGCTTCTGGTGACGGGAATCGTGCTCTGTGTACTGATCGCGATCACATCCCACATGGAAGAATCATTTTTCTGGTTTCTCTGTTCCGCCGGCCTCCTTGTCATCGGGATCATTGAGGCATTATTCCCGAACTCACTCTCTCTAATCTTTGTGCTGGCCGTTGCCGTACTGGCATTCTATGCCGGATACTCCGGGATGTCTTCCGCACCGACCCGGCCTCGATCAAAATACTTCCTTGTGGTTGGCGTGATTGTGACCAGTGTCGTCCTGCTGTGTCTCTTTATTTATTACGTGCCGGCCATGAGCACCATTATCCTCATGACAGTGGTCGGGACGTTCTCGCTTGTCCTTGGGCTCTTTGCCATTTTCGTGGGACTGGCCATGAAAGAGGGGGCAGAAGCGCCCGTTCCCCCGCATGTATTTATTCTCAGTACATGCGGAATTCCGATAAAAACCGCTGGAAGAGATACACCGCAAACAGGTACTCCGGGTCAATCTCCGGTAAAGCCGGAAGAAAAACCCCCACAGTAACCCTGCTTTTTTCCCGGAGTCACCAATCATGCCACCGGCGTACGATATTGTTGTCGCCGGCGCCGGCCCGGCAGGCGCCGCAGCCGCCCGTGCATGTGCAGAAAGCGGGCTTTCCGTGCTCTGCATCGAGGAGCAGGGAAGCATCGGCTACCCGGTGCAATGTGCTGGCCTCCTCTCCCTTGCCGCTTTTGACGAGTGTGCCGTTTCCCGGCGCTCCATACAGAATACCGTAACCGGTGCGCGGGTGGTATCCGGTGCGGGACACACACTTGTCATCGATGCAAAAATTCCTAAAGCCTTGGTGATCAACCGTAGCATGCTCGACCGCGAGATGGCAGAAGCGGCGGCAGACGCGGGAACAGATTTCCGGCTCAAGACTGCTGTATGTGGGGTTGTGGATAACCATGTCGTCACCCGGGGGATCAACGGGCACGAGGAGTTTTCCTTTAAGATCCTGATCGCGGCCGATGGGCCCCGGAGCACGATCGCCCGAATCTATAGGATGGAGCGAGCGCCGGTGTTTCTTGCCGGCATCCAGGCCGAGGGAAAACGTGATGGCGATCCTCGGCTTGTCGAACTGTACCCGGATGCTTCGCCGGAGTTTTTTGGCTGGGTGATCCCATCGGGGAATGGCCGGGTCCGGGTCGGGCTATGCGGGACTGAACTGGTACCCGAGCGGTTTTCTGCATTTGTCCGCAGGATCGGTCTCCGGTCCGACCTGCACTTGGTTACCGGAACGATCCCGTTGGGCGTAATGCCACGGACATACGGCCGCCACACCCTCTTTATCGGAGATGCCGCAGGGTTTGCGAAGCCCACCTCCGGCGGCGGGGTCTATACCGGTGTCCGCTCTGCCTGTCATGCGGCCACGGTGGCGATTGCGTGCTGCGAACACGACACCTTTTCCGATATGGCGCTCGCAGCGTACGAGCGGCGCTGGCAAGCAGATATCGGGCGGGAACTTGCACTCGGGTACCGTCTCTTTTTAATGCGCCAGCACCTGTCCGCAGAGACAATAGACCAGATGATCCTCACGATGAGCGATCCGGGAATTATCGACGAGATTGTGAAATACGGGGACATGGACCGGCCGGGTAAAGTTGCAGGGATTCTTATGAAAAACCCATCCCTGTTCCGCTTCCTCTCGCCGCTCCTGCTGTCCGGCATCAGGTCATTTTTCTAACACTATCAAAAAAATAAGAATTCAGAACTTACCTGATTCTTTTTGCTCTTGTGGTTCTCTGTATCCCGGTTCCGTGCACTGGTGCTTCCAGTCATCGACCAGCAGATCCCGTTTCATTTTCGGCCAGATCCGGGCAAAGGATGCGGTCAGAATAAAGAACGCAATGGTGACTAGCACGATCGCTCCCCCGGATGCAATGTTGTAGGAGAACGAGAACTGGAGGCCGATAACGACCGAGGCGATCGCAATGGCCAATGCCGCGATGACCGTGCGCCGGAACGGGAGCCTGAGCTGGATTGCTGCAATCGCGGGGATGATCATGAGGCTTGATACGAGGAGAACACCCACAAGCCGGGTCGCAACGACCACGGTGAGGCCGACAAGGACCGTAAAGAGGATCTCAAGGGCTGTCACCGGCATCCCGGCGACCCGGGCAAAATCAGTATCAAGGGTAATCGCGACCCATTCCTTCCAGAGCAGGCCCATCACAACAAGGACAATCATCCCGAGCCCTGCGGCAAGGTACACGTCGTTGTCGTTGATGCCAAGAATCGTCCCGAACAGGTAGGACAGGAGATCTGCCGGAGCTGACTGTGCGAGGCTGATAAGGACAATGCCGATGGCAAGTCCTCCTGAGAACAGGATCGCGATCGCCGCATCGGAGGCGACCCGGAGCTTTCCCAGTGCATGGATCCCCAGAGCCCCTGCGATGACAGACGCAACCGCAGTATAGAGCGGGTAGATCCCGGTCCAGAACCCAAGGGCAATACCGCCAAAGGCTACGTGGCCGAGACCATCTGAGATGAGTGAGAGCCTGCGCAGCACGATAAATACCCCGAGACTCGCGCAGGTCACTGCCACGATCAGTCCCCCGATCAGGGCACGCACGCCGAATTTGAACATCAGAAATTCAAGCACCATTCGATCTCACCGTCACTGGTTTCCTGCCTGTAACATCAGGTTCCAGAGCCCTTTTGTACCAAGAGGCTGTGCCGGGCCGTCGTACAGGACCCTGTGGTGCAGGAAGACAATCCGTTCCATCATACTGCTTAATTCGGTCAGGTCATGGAGGATGAGGAGGACCGTGATCTTATGGGTGTCGTGGAGGTGCTTGAGGAGCGCGTAGAACTCCTGTTTGCTCTTTGCATCGATCCCGTTTGTCGGTTCGTCAAGTGCGAGGATGTGGGGGTTTCCCACAAGCGCACGTGCAATCAGCACACGCTGCTGCTGGCCTCCCGACAGGTCGGAGAAAAGTTCCCCGGCCACCCGGTAAAGCCCGGCCTCGGAAATTGTTTTGTCCACTGCCGCCCGATCCTCCGGTGTCGGCCGGGTAAAAAGGCCGGACTGCCCGTAGGTGCCCATCTCGATTACTTCCCGCACGGTTACCGGGAACTGCTGCTGGCGCAGGACCGGCTGCTGGGGCACATAACCGATGCAGGGCCGGCAGGGAGACATGCCCTCGCAGTCATCCATGTGGCAGGTAAACCCGACCGTCCCTGTTTCGGGAGTGAGCAGGCCGACAAGGATCTTTAAAAGTGTCGTCTTCCCGGAACCATTTGGTCCGGCGATACCCACAAATTCTTCCTGCCTGACCTCAAGCGAGACGTCTTCAAGGACCGGTTCGGCGCCGTACGAAAAACTGATGTTGCTTGCGGTCAGGCATACCGGACGGTCGCGGGGAGCGTCTACTGGCATTTCAGCGCCTGCCTCATCTGCTGGAGATTATTCTCCATTATGGTCACATAATCGTTATCCCCGGGCTGGGGTGAACCGCCTGGCAGTATCTCCATGGTGGAGTAGGGGTAGAGGGGCAGGTTAAGTTCGGTTGCAATGGACTGGCTTAATGCCTGGACTTCGTCAGTTTCCGCGAGCACGCCCTGGACGTTATCTGCTTTTGCTTCTTTTAAGATCGATGCCATCTGCTGGACTGACGGTTCTGCATCCGGGCTTAAACCGGAGATGGAAAGGGCGGTCAGGTTATATGCGGCCGCCTGGTAATCCAGAAATGCGTGCGAAGTCAGGAATGTCCGTGTCGTGCAGTTTGTGAGGCCGAGAGAGTAATCGGTATCCAGTTTTTTCAGCCGCGTCTCAAATGCAGCCGCGTTCTTCTGGTAGCCGGAGGCATTGGCCGGGTCTGCTGCTGAGAGCTGGTTTGCGATATAGGGCACATAATATTCGGCGAGCTGTGGCGAGAGCCAGAGATGGGGATCCTGATCCGTGTTGGGGAAGTCCGGGTATTCGGTTTTCATCTGCGCAAGCGCCGCTGGCGGGATCGAATCGATAAACGGTGCGCGGACAATGTCGGGGTTAGCTGAACCGGCAATGTTCTCCACCCAGGGTTCCATGAACGGCCCGTCGTAGAACAGCACTTTTCCTTTTGCGAGCGTCACTGCATCGCCCGGAGTCGGTTCGTACTCGTGGGGTTCCGCACCAGGAGGGAGGAGCTGGGTTACGTCGGCATAGTCCCCGGCAACAGGTTCTACGAGCAGGGTGATCGGCCGAAACGAGGTGATGACCTGGAGTTTACCGGTCGACCCGGCTGCCACGGATGGCGCATGGGAGGTGCCGGACTGTGCAGTAAACGTTGGGAGTGCGATCAGGACAACGAGGATGATAACGATTGCAGAAGCACTTACAAAGGCAATTTTTTTCGATAACGGGATCATTTTGTATAACCTTCTGGAGGGGGGACGTGCAGGCTGGCAATCCGGGGAGGAGTGTCGCCGGGTGATCATATAATGATTATTCAAAATTTGGGCATGCCCCAATATTTTTTAAAAATATTTTTTTGTCGTGCAGACCCCGGTCACATGCTGGTACCGGAGGTTCACCTGACCTGTCACAAATCAGTGAACGATAAACGATCGTGGCAGTAAACAGTTTTTCACTATCCCTGTCCGGCCCCGGATTCTGCAAAAGCAAAATCTGGAAAATCAAAAAATGCCGATACGTGAAAAATGTCTCATGGAGTCGGCGGGGTGTCAAGGCACCCGTCGTCATGCGTGATCTCGCCACAGATCCCCTGACCGGGATGACCCATCGCGACGCAGATCCGGTCGATTGCCTCCTTACTTACCCGGCTCTCGAAATGCGAGGCCTCCGCACAGGCCTGTTCATGCGAAAACC
This sequence comes from uncultured Methanoregulaceae archaeon, assembly GCA_963805035.1. GTDB lineage: Archaea > Halobacteriota > Methanomicrobia > Methanomicrobiales > Methanospirillaceae > Methanoregula. The sequence continues at coordinate 86,340 of CAWDSU010000006.1, forward strand.
CATAATGGGTGAGCATCAGGCTGAGGATCCGGTGGCGTTTGATACAGTAACCGGCATATCGTTTTCCCGTATCCGTAAGACAGATCCCATGGTACGGTTCGTGGGTGACAAGACCGGCACACGAGAGTTCCTGGATCATTTTTGTGATGGTCGACGGGTCAACGGAAAACTCCCGTGCGATATCGGTGGTTCGCACCCTCCCGCCTTTCTCGCACAGGTATTTGAGGTACTCCACCTTGCGCGGGGATATATCAGGGTCGTTACCGGTTTCCATAAGTACCGGTATTGGGCGTCTGGGAAAAATAAAGTTTGGGGCATCCTCAATATTCTGCCGTGAAACCGGTATCCACGTACCCGTAAAATTGGTTGACTGGCAAATCCGGAAACCCGAACGTGCGGGCAGTACTGCCGACGGGTACGGGACACCGGTCCTGTGTTACAAAAAGCAAGTTTTATTTAGTATTATAAAGTAAATTTTTCCGAGATATCATGCACATAATGGAAGGATTTCCCCCGTGGCAGTGGTGCGTCTTCTGGTATATTGTGTCGGCGCCCTTCATCATCTACGGTGTTTACATCTTGAACCGTCAGGTTAAGGAAAATCGTGAAACACTTTCACTGCTCGCAGTTTCAGGAGCATTTATTTTTCTCCTGTCCTCACTGAAACTGCCATCTCCGGTTGCGGGAAGTTGTTCACACCCTACGGGCACCGGACTTTCGACAGTCCTGTTTGGTCCTATCATTACCTGCGTTCTCAGCCTGATCGTCCTCATATTTCAGGCGCTTTTTATGGCCCATGGGGGGATCACCACGCTCGGTGCCAATGTTTTCTCGATGGGAATTGCAGGCCCGCTTCTGGGCTATGCAGTTTACCGTCTGGGAAAAGCGGTAAATCTGAATATATTTGTCAACATATTCCTCGTTACTGCCGTCGCAGACCTTTTCACCTATGTTGTTACAGCAATCGAGCTCGCTGTTGCAGTTCCTCTCCAAGGAGGTTTTGTGTTCTCGTTTGAGACTTTTTTTGCGATATATGCAATTACCCAGATTCCGCTCGCGATCCTTGAAGGTGTGCTCATCGCCCTTGTATTCAAATATATTATCCAGAGCCGGGCCGATATCCTTGTCAAACTTAGGGTGCTCACACAGGAACAGATCACCAAAATCATGGGGAGTTTCTAATGAATTTTAAGGTTTTCAGGAAGTACAAACTTGAGGTAATCTTTGCGATTGTTGTTGTCGTCTTTGCTGCGGTCTTTCTCATCCAGAATGCCCATATCCAGGCAACCGCAAAACCCGGGCAGGGAACATGGCAGGGATCAGATGACATGGGAAGTGCTGCAATTGAGTCCACGGGATATACCCCGTGGATACAGCCAATCTGGACCCCCCCCAGCACGGAAGTCGAATCCCTGCTCTTCAGCATCCAGTCCGGCCTCGGGGCGCTCGTGATCGGGTACTTCTTCGGCTATTACCGGGGCAAACGGGAAAGTGTAAAATCTGCATAACCCCTCTCGTTCATTAACCGACGTTTGAGACGTCCGATGAGATGTGTTCCCTATGAAGATTATGGAGGAGAACCTAGACTACTATGCTCAGTCAAATGCTTTACGGGACGTGAACAGCTATCTCAAACTTGTTCTCGGGATGGGCGCCATCCTGATCTGTGTGGCCTCCCCGGGCCCGGTAGCACCCCTTTTTATTCTCTTTACCCTTTCAGCAATTACAATAGCATTCGCAAAAATCCCGGTCTGCATTTATATAGAACTCCTGCATATACCGTTAGTATTTGTCTCTCTATCAGTGATTGTAATATTGTTTTTAAGCGGCGGCGGCGAGCCAATACTGACGTTTTCCATCGCTAACATCCCGTTGACCGTCACGTCTGGCTCTGCAAACCTCGGATTTCTTGTTCTGGTCCGGACTTTCGGCGGGATGTGTGGCCTCTTCTTTATCGCGCTGACAACCCCCATGATCGAGATCTTTTCTGTTATGCACACGATCCGCATACCGCCAGTTCTTGTCGATCTTTCCATGCTGATCTACCATTTCATCTTTGTTTTTATCGGCCAGGCAATCGCAATCCACAATGCCCAGACCATCCGGCATGGGTATACTTCCTTTAAACGGTCCCTTAACTCGATGGCAATGCTTGGTGCAATGCTCTTTATCCGTGCATGGAAGGAGGCTGAAGACCTGATCATTGCTATGGATTCGCGGTGCTATGACGGCAAACTGGAATTACCGGGCCAGCAGAATCCCCCGAAACCGGTGGCAATTGCGTCCATTACCGTCTATCTGGGTCTCTGTATTACCGTTGCAATCATGACCAGTACTATCGTGCTTTTCAGGTGAATGATGACAAACCTGCTCGAATTTGAAAATGTTCATTATGCCTACCCGAACTGCCAGGAGTCTCTTTGCGGTGTAACCTTCTCGATAAAAAAAGGAGCCAAGGTTGCTCTGGTCGGTCCCAACGGAGCCGGGAAAACCACCCTGCTCCTGATGTGTAACGGGGTTCTTGAACCTTCGAAGGGGCGGGTACTTCTCGGAGGTGAACCCCTCAGATACGATAGCCACTCTCTCCGCGAAATACGCAAGAAAGTCGGACTGGTATTCCAGAACTCGGATACCCAGCTTTTCGCCCCCACGGTATACCAGGATGTAGCGTTCGGTCCGCTTAATCTCGGTATGACACAGGATGAGATCCAGTCCGCGGTCACGCGATCACTTGCAGCTGTGGGTCTTACCGGATACGAGAAGCGGCCGCCCCACCAGCTGAGCGGCGGTGAGAAGAAACGGGCTGCAATCGCCGGAATCCTTGCAATGGAGCCGGAAGTTCTCGTCTTTGATGAACCCACCAGCTCGCTTGATCCCGCCGGTGCAGCGGATCTCATGGAACTGCTCGATGAACTCAATGCGAAAGGCGCGACGATCATTATCTCCACGCATGATGTGGAGCTCGCCTACCTCTGGGCGGACCAGATCATCCTCATAAACAAAGGAACTGTGCTTCATGCGGGCACTCCAGAGGAAGTCTTTACGGATCCCGCGCTTGTCACGTCCTCGAATCTCCGTATGCCTGCAGGTACTGGAAGTCTACACGGAGCTCGTCTCGCGGCAGATGGTGGAAAAGACGCAATCGCCAAAGTCCGTCCTGCAGCTGGTCAGTTCGCTTGAACAGAATTTCAGTAAACCACGGGCAAACAGGGCTCTTGGAACCATCACAGTCTGCAACGTGGATGTGACCGGCGCTGATGAAATCAGGGCATGGATAGACGGGCAGCAAGGGATCAGGTGCGGGGCAATGGGAACCCGGGCGAAGAATCTTGCCGAGCGGGAATCGATAGCGCTCGATTTCACGTATGGTGTGATCGACAAAGGTATCCTGCGGGCACTTGTCGGGGAATGTTCGGTGCTCCTGACACCGGCATCGATGGTGCCGCATGTGTTCCGGCGGGTTGAAACTTACTGCCGGGAAAGCGGCAATAAGATTGCTGTTGTCCCCATGAACACGAAAACAAAGTCTCCCGTATCCGGGTCTATGGCAAAACGAGGTACGACAGAATGATCTTTCTCGCTGAAAACCACAAACATCATGACGATGACAACCATGATCATGGCCATGTTCATGAACATAATCATGGGGAAGGTCATGATGACCATCATGATCATCATCAAGGCCATGGGCATGGCCACATGCACGGCGTTGTCGATCCTTCAATCTTTGCAACCGAACGGGGCATCTGGGCGGTAAAGTGGTTATTTGTCGGCCTATTTATCACTGCAATCCTGCAGGTCGTTGTCGTATATTATTCCGGCAGCGTTTCGCTTCTTGCCGATACCATCCATAATTTCGGGGATGCGCTCACCGCGATCCCGCTTCTGTTCGCGTTTTTGCTTTCCTCGAAAAAACCGACCTACCGGTTTACGTACGGGTACGGGCGCGTTGAAGATCTTGCCGGCGTGGCAGTCTTAGTGCTGATCCTTATCTCCGCTATTGTTGCCGGGTATGAATCCATCTACCGGCTTATTCACCCGCAGACCGTGACGTTTCTTTGGGCTGTCGCAATGGCAGCAGTCATCGGGTTTATCGGAAATGAGGCGGTGGCACAGCTCCGTCTTCGTGTAGGAAAGGAAATCGGCAGCGCGGCACTTGTTGCGGACGGCTACCATGCACGGATGGACGGGTGGACAAGCCTTGCTGTCCTTTTTGGAGCCATCGGGGTTTATCTCGGGTTTCCCGCTTGCCGATCCGATTATCGGTCTTGCTATTACGATAGCGATATTCTGGATTGTCTGGGATTCGGCAAAGACCATCTTCACCCGGCTTCTCGATGGTGTTGACCCGGAGATCCCAAAGGAAATTTTCCATGCTGCACACCATGTCAGCGACCTCCGTAAAGTTACCGGTGTGAAAGTGAGATGGCTGGGACACCGGCTCCACGCAGAGGTCAATATCACGGTGGATGCGTCACTTTCCGTCGAGCAGGGACATGCGATTGCAATAGAAGTCCGGCATGAACTTCTCCATCATCTCAGGTACCTGTCGGATGCAACAATTCACGTCGACCCCCTGACCGCGTCCGGACCAGAGTACCATCACATCGAAGAGCATAGCCATGACGGGTTGCCGACGCATTCGCATTGAACCGGGCAGGAACGGAAAACGAAGTAATGCTATGGGGAAAGGGAGGTTAAATGTCAAAATTTTATGGAATCAACCCGCAGCCGGCAACCCGGCAAGCGGTGGAAAAATTCGAAGATGAAGTGATGATCAGGAAGGATAACCGGTACCTTATCTCAACGGTCTACCTCAACATGCAGAAAGATAGTTGGGCGGGTTGCTGTGGCTTATAACCCGTCCCGAAATCCCGGGCTGCGTGGGCCTGATCACCTGCTGGAGGTACGGTACACTTATTTCCCCAAGAATAGAATGACCATGACCATGTTGCGATCCAATCCCCTGGAAGAAGTACCACTTGACGCAGGGCCGTTCCCGGATCCCGATACCTTCGCCCGAGATGCAATAACTTTTGAAAGGGATCTGGTAAACCGCCATGCCTGATCTTCACAATAATTGAAAAATAAGGAACGAGGTTATGCTTTTTTCTCTGCCAGCTCGATCTCGATGCCGCCGATTTTGCTCGCAAAAACATTGTACAGGAATGCCAGGATCGCACCGCAGATAAACGCCATAATCCCAAAAATAATGGGAAAGACAATAATGGAGAGCAGCCCGAGAGTCGTCGCACCAGGAAGACTGTACTTGGCCCCTATTGCGGCACCCATGATGGCAAACAGTATCCCGTAGATCAGGCCAAACACGATACCGAACAATGCATGGATCTTCGCCCACGAAATGATTTCAATGCTCTTGATGACGGTCATATACAACACCTTGTGAACCGGTGTGCGGGTATGGGTAAAAAGTCTTTTGAAGTTTAATCTGTACGAAGTCTCTGGCTTTTGTGTGCCGGGACTGATGGCAGTAAAGAAAAACCAAGATACACCTACCATTCACATATTTAAAGCCGCTTTTTCAATATATGCTCATTAATTTTTAGAAACGGAACGGGATTTTATGGCCAGAAAACAGGAACTCATGCACACACAGAACCCCGAAAAGTTATGCCGTCACTATTCATTCGCTCAGCGGATGCACAATACCCCCAAATTTTTTATCCGCGAGATCCTCAGAGTAACAGAAAATCCCGAAATTATCTCGTTTGCCGGTGGCCTGCCAAACCCCAGTCTGATTGATGTCGGAGGGATTGCAGAGGCTGCCGCAGCAGTTCTCAGTGAAGACGGCAAGACTGCACTCCAGTACTCGACGACCGAAGGGTACCTCCCGCTCCGTCGGTTTATCGCAGATCGGTACAAAAAAGGCTGGGTCTTGATGTCTCTCCCGAAGAGATCCTTATCACCAACGGGTCTCAGCAGTGCCTCGATCTTATCGGCAAGATCCTGATCTATCCCGGTGACAGAATCGCCATCGAACGCCCGGGCTATCTCGGTGCAATCCAGGTATTCTCGCTGTACGAGCCGGTTTTTGTGCCGATCGAACTCCAGTCAGGAGGACCGGATCCGGCAGCTTTTGAAATGGCGATAGCCGGGGACACAGCGAAGCTCTTCTACGGCATCCCCAATTCCCAGAACCCCTCGGGGATCACGTACTCAGAGAAGCGGCGGAAGACGTGTGCAGACATCCTTGCCGGTACCAGAACCATTGTTGTCGAGGATGATGCATACGGGGAACTCCGGTTTTCGGACAGATCGTACCCGCCCTTTAAAAAATATCTGCCCGACCAGACCCTCCTTATCGGGTCCTTTTCAAAAATCGTTGCCCCGGGCATGCGTCTCGGGTGGATCTGCACCCCGCAGCTTATTATGGATCAGCTGGTCGTTGCGAAACAGGCATCCGATCTGCACTCTAATATTCTCTCCGAGCGTATTGCCTCGCGCTATCTTGCAGACACCAACATTGATGCCCATATCCGTAAAATCCGGGGTGTGTACAGGGAACAGCGGGACAGCATGATCGCCGCGATGCAGAATGATATGCCGGAAGGAGTTACCTGGACCAAACCTGAAGGAGGGATGTTTGTCTGGGTTACGCTTCCTGCAGGCTGCTCCTCCATGGAAGTCTTTACCGAAGCGCTCAAAAAGCAGGTCGCAGTGCTCCCTGGCATCCCATTCTATGTCGATGATGGCGGGACAGATACTCTCCGCCTGAACTTTTCCAGCTCAGATACTGAACGGATCGTAGAAGGAATACAACGGCTCGACCGGGTGATCCGGTCCCTCGCCGCGTGAAGATACCCTGATGGCAGCTGGAATGCACCGCAAACGAAGGGGCTATAAAAATAGTATTCATAAATAGTGATGTACATATATATACCGGAAAGAGTATATGCCGCATTTCCCCACGCATATGTATCGTCATGCGGCGCCAGGAATCATCGAAAACTAACGAGGGAGTGACAACATTCCATGAGCAGAAATGATGCTGAAGCACTGATGCGACAGGGCATCGAACTTTATGATCTCGGCAGGTACCAGGAAGCCGTGGTCATGTTTGACCGGGCGCTCACTCTCTTCCCGAAACTGCCCAAAGCCCATTATTTCAAAGGTATTGCCCTGTACGATCTCGACAAATACGATGCAGCGATCGAATCCTACGACACTGCGCTGACGCTGGACTCCTCTGATATCAATGCTTGGTACAACAAGGCAGCGACTCTCGCACAGGTCGGCAGGAACAGGGAGGCGCTGGATGCCTGCGAACGGCTTATCGCTCTCAAATACGACAACGCCGAAGCATGGATCCTTAAAGGCATTGCCCTCTACGAACTGGGTAGGTACCAGGACGCAATATCGGCCTACGATCATGCGCTTACCATCGATCCCAGCCACGCGAAGGTCTATTACAACAAAGGTATCGCCCTTGCGGATCTCGGCCGGCACGAGGAGGCTATTGTCGCGTACGGGATGGCGATCGAGATAATTCCCGGCTATTCGAAGGCGTTTTACAACATGGGGATTTCCCTTTATGAGATCGGAAGGTATGACGAAGCCCTGGGCGCCTTTGAAAAGGCTCATGAGCTCGATCCCTCTGATGCGTGGGTCTGGTATTACCGCTCTTTTATTCTTGCAAAACAGGAACGGTATAAGGAAGCCGCCGAAGCGGCCGGGACATTTCTTGAGTCAGAACCCGACCATGCAGACATCTGGGTGATAAAAGGGATCGCCCAGTACAGGATCGGGAAATTTGCCGATGCTGTAATAGCGCTCGACCAGGCAATCCTGCAGAATCCGCTCGTCGCAGATGCGTGGCTTTACAAGGGATTCTCCCTGTTTGAGCTGGAACGGTATGAGGCCGCTGCCTATGCGCTGGACAAGGCAGCGGAGATGAACCCGGCAAACAGCATGATCTACTTTTTCCGGGGCAAGGCCTACCAGAAGATGGGCCGTTTCCGCGAGGCGGTGGCGGATTTTGACCGGGCAATTGCTGCAGAACCGGATAATATCGATGCGGTGTACAGCCGGGGTGTATCCTGCATCCACCTGAGCAGGTATGACGACGCCCTTGAGGAATTCAACCAGATCCTCTCCCTTCAGGAGAACCATTCCGGAGCTTCCTATTTCAAGGGGATTGTCCTTTCACGGCTCGGAAGGCAGGAGGAGGCGATCGAAGCCTTCGATCATACCCTCTCTGTCGATTCCGGGTGTGCCTCGGCCGCATACCAGATCGGTCTTGCCTGTGCCAGCCTCGGCCGCTTCAGCGATGCCGTTTCTGCCTATAACCGGGCGCTTAAGATCCGCCGGATTATTCGGACGCCGTCTACCACAAGGGTTTTGCCTTGGCCAGGCTGGGAAACAGCGAGGAGGCCATCCAGGAATTTGATAAAGCCTTAAACGATAACCCGGGCAATGCTCAGGCTTATCACCAGAAAGGTCAGATCCTGGCAAAGACCGGGAGGTTCGAGGAGGCCTTGGACTCATTTAACAAAAGCATCGCCCTCAAGCCCGACAATGCGCAGGTCTGGTATGACAAAGGAAGTGCGCTTTTAAAAGCGGAACGGCTACAGCCCGCGATCGAGGCGTTCGATCAGGCAATCGGGATCTACCCCAACTATGTCAGTGCCTATTTCAACAAGGGCCTGGCGTACGCAAAACAGGGGGAACTGGACGAGGCACTCCGTTCATTCGACCGGGCCGTTGCGCTCGATCCCACTCATACGCTTGCGCTGTATCACCGGGGTTCAACTCTTTTCAAAAAAGAGAGGTATGCCGATGCCATTGCAGCCTACGACGCCGTGCTGGCGCTCTCCCCTCAGAACACGACAGCCCTTTATGAAAAAGGGATCGCCCTCACGCATCTTGGACGGTTCAAGGATGCCGTGACTGCATTTAAAGAATCGGTCGAACAGAACCCGAACCTTGCCGATGCCTGGCTCTATAAGGGGATCTGCCATGCCCATCTGGGCGCCTATGATGATGCGATCTCATCGTTTGACAAGGTAACCGGCCTTAACCCGAAGAACACGGAAGCCCTGGTCCGCAAGGGGATGGCACTTGTCACTCTTGGCCGGTATGATGAAGCGATAAATGTCTTTAACCGCGCTCTTGAGGATGCCCCCCGGGATGTCTGGGCTTGGTACTATAAGGGGATCTCCCTTGCAGAACTTTCCCGGTTTGAAGAGGCAATTAGATCCTACGAGCGGGTGCTTGAGATTAACCGCCGCTGTGCCCGTGCGTTCTACGAGAAGGGTAACGCTCTTGTACGCCTTGGTAAACAACTGGAAGCAATTATCTCGTACGACCAGGCGCTGGAGATCGAACCTGATAATCCAAAGACCCTGTACCAGAAAGGTATCGCCCTTGCCCAGCGCGAACGGTACGACGATGCGATAAAGACTTTTGAGCGGATGCTAGCGCTTGAACCGGAGAATACGCAGGCGCTCTATTATCTGGGTATTGCGTACGCCGGCCGGGAACGGTACGATGATGCCATCGGGGCGTTTGAACGCTCCATCGAACACGACCCGGCAAATGCCCTTGCCCACCATTACCTGGGTATCTCGCTTATACAGCGCGAGAGGTACGATGATGCAGTCAGAGCATTTTCCGATGCGCTTGCCCTTGACAAATCCAATGCATCCACGTACTATTACCAGGGTATCGCGTATCTCCAGTCCCGGAAGTACGAGGATGCCCTTGCAGCGCTCAATACGTCAATCTCACTGAACCCCTCGCTTGTCGACGCGTTCACGTACCAGGGCATCGCCCTTGCCCGGCTCGGCCGGTATGATGAGGCAGTCGCAGCGCTGAACCGGAGTCTCGCGGCGAATCCTTCGCAGATGGAAGCGCTTGTCTGCCGTGGCGAGGCGCTCATGGTGCTCCAGCGGTATGCGGAAGCCGTGGAAACATTCGATCGCATTCTATCCTTAAACCCAAGTCTTGTCGATATCTGGATGCAGAAGGGAGCCGCGCTCGACCGGCTTGTAAAAAAGCAGGATGCGCTTCTCGCGTACTCAAAAGTGCTGGAGATCGACCCGGACAATATCGGTGGCTGGGTGAAAAAAGGCATCCTGCTATCGGACCTTGGGAAGATTTCCGACGCAGTTACTGCATTCAATAAAGCCCTCGATATCAATCCCGCGCTCGGGGAGATCTGGATGCGGAAAGGCGACGCCCTCAATGTGCTGGGGCGGACCGCGGACGCTGCGGTCGCGTATTCAGAGGCTCTCAAACTGAATCCCGACCTAGAGGAGGGCTGGATCAAGAACGGCCGGGCCCTCTTTGACCTCGGGCGGTACCAAGACGCCATCGATGCATTCGATAATGCGATCGCCTTGAACCAGCGGAGCATCGGGGCCTTCCTTTATAAGGGATTCTCCCTTGAAAAGCTCAGCCGGATCCATGAGGCGATCCAGGTCTTTGAAGTCCTCCTTGAGATCGATGCAAACAACAGCGACGCCCATTACCATATGGGCCTTGCCCTTGCAAATTCCGGCCGACAGAAAGAGGCGCTTAGTTCTTTTGAAGCGGCGATAAAACTACGGGAGAACTTTGCCCCGGCATGGTATAACAAGGGAAAAATGCTCCTCGATCTCGGGAAGTACCAGGATGCGATCGCCGCGTTTGACCGGGCACTTGAACTGGAACCCGGGTATACCGAGGTATTTTACTGCCGTGGACTCGCCCTCCAGAAACTCGGGCGGTACCAGGAGTCCATCGAAGCGTTCGAGAAAAATCTCGAAAAGGACACCAGCAACTCCCCGGGATTTTACTTCAAGGGTGTTGCGCTCTCGAAGCTCGGGAAGTTCCAGGAAGCGCTTGACGCGTTTGACCGGGCGCTGGTCTATGACCCGGAGAATGCACTGGTCTATTTCCAGAAAGGCCGGGCGTTCGATGGCCTTGGCCGGCACCAGGAAGCCGTGACGGCGTTTGAGAAAACCCTTGCCCTCAAACCAAAGTATGCCGAAGCGCGGATGCGCAAGGGGATCTCGCTGTATAATCTCGGCAGGTTTGGTGAGGCCCTCAAGGATTTTGACCGGACCATTACAGAGAACCCCCATAACTTCCATGCCTGGTACCAGAAAGGCCGTGCCCTCTTTGACCTGGGCAACTACAACGAGGCGATCGACGCCTACGACCATGCGCTTGAGGTGGAGTCTACCTACCCTGAAGCCTATTACCACAAGGGACTTGCCCTCTACGAACTGGGGAGATACGAGGAAGCGATTCTCTCCTTTGACCAGGCACTTGAGAGCAATCCCCACCTTGATCAGGCCCTGTTCCATCGCGGTGCATCGCTCTTAAAACTTGAACGCTACCGCGAAGCGATCCAGGCCTTTGATCAGACGCTTGTCCTCCTACCCAAGTATGCAGCTGCGCATCACCTCAAGGGTGTCGCGCTCGCTGCACAGGGCCTGTACCAGGATTCCATCGATGCCTATGAACGTGCACTCGAATGCGATCCGAATAGCGCGGAATCCGCACTTAACAAGGCGATATCGCTGCACAACCTTGGGCAGGACGATGAATCTGTTCAGGCATCCGATAAGGCCATTGGGATCCGGCCGGAGTTTGCCGAGGCTTGGTATTACAAGGGCGTCGCCCTCTCGACCCTTGGTCGTTATGCCGATGCGGTGCCGGCATTTTCCCGGTCGCTTGAACTCGATAACATAAATACTCATGCCTGGTTCGACATGGGGCTTGACCTGATCCGGCTCTTGCGCAACGATGAAGCGATCACGGCCTTTAACCATGTTCTTGGCCTGGTTAAGGACTATCCGCCGGCATACTATCACAAAGGGCAGGCTCTTGCCGCCATAGGTAAAAATGAGGACGCGGTTGCTGCATTCGATCACGCTCTGGCAATTACCCCAAAGGATGCCCAACTTCTCTCGGCCAAAGGTCTTGTCCTTGAAACGTTAAAGCGATTCAAGGAGGCGGCCACGGTCTTTGAGTCAGCGTGCGCCGCAGATCCCGGGTCAGCCGATAATTTCTATCATCTGGGCCTTGCATATGTCGAAATGCAGAAAGATGAAAAAGCGATCGAAGCCTTTGCAAAAACAATCAAGATCCTCCCGGACAATGTTGATGCGCTGGAGCAGGCAGGACTTGCTCTTTCCCGGCTGGAAAAATACGAGGACGCGATCGATGTTTTCGACCGGTGCCTCAGGCTGGGACGGGAAAGCGCCCGCATCCAGTACGAGAAAGGCTGCGCATATTACGCCCTCAAAAAGTATGAGGACGCGATCCCCTCATTTGACCGTGCGATCGAACTGGATAACAATCATATCGGCGCACTGGTCAAAAAAGGACAGGCTCTCTCTGAACTTCAGCGCTATGAAGAGGCCATTACGCTCTTTGACCGGGTAACAGCGCTCGATCCTGAAAATGCAATTGCCCATTTTACCATGGGAACCGCGCTTGTCCGGTTGTCCCGGTACGAGGATGCCGTGATCGCGCTCGATCGTGCCCTTGAAAGTGACGGAAGCAACGCCCGTATACATGCATGCAAGGGATACGCACTCTACCGGCTCAACCGTTTCAAGGAATCGGCGGAATCTTTTTCAAAGGCGCAAAAACGCCAGCCAAAGGATATCTTTACCCTGCTCTACCGGGGAAAATCTCTCCTGCACAACAAACAGTGGGAGGAGGGCATTGCAGCGTTTGACCGGATGCTGGCCCTTGACACGAAGAGTGCAGCCGCCTGGTACTACAAGGGCATCGCGTATTCCCACCTTGAGCTCCCCCGTGATGCGCAGGATGCATTTGAACAGGCGCTTATAATCGATGAAAATTGTGCGGCAGGGTGGTACCAGAAAGGCCTTGTGTTCTTTGAACTGGAACGCTTTGACGAATCGCTGCCGGCATTCGAACGTGCACTTGAGATAGCGCCCGGCGTACAGGACTACGCATTCAGGAAGGCGCTTGCTCTCTTCATGATGAGGCAGTGCCAGGAAGCATCCGATATCTTTGACCTCGCACTGACGCTTGGTCCGGAGACGTCCGTCATCCAGTATTACCGAGGCCGGGCCCTCATGGAAATCAAGAATTTCCCAAAAGCCCTCGACGCGCTCAACCGTGCGCTCGATCTCGACCCGGAGAATTCATTTATCTGGCTTTCAAAAGGCGAAACCCTGTTCCATGAAAATGATGGTGCTGCCGCCGTCTCTGCATTTGACCAGGCCCTCTTACTTGACCCGAAATCCGTCGAGGCCGCATTCTATAAAGGAGAATCCCTCGCTTTGCAGGGTAATGACGAAGAGGCCGTCCATGCGTACGATCTTGCCCTTGGCCTCGATCCCTCATATCCAGAAGTCGCGTACAGAAAAGGGCTGGCGTTGTTCCGGCTGAAAAATTATGCCGGGGCAGTCGAGGCCTGCGATCAGGCAATCCAGTTTGTTCCCGAGCACGCCCATGCGCACTACCAGAAAGGCCTGGCTCTTTTTGCCCTTGGGAAATATGAAAAAGCGATACGATCCTTCAAGCATGCCCTTGAACATGATCCCTCCATCAATGATGCGCTTTTCCAGTCGGGGCTGGCGTATGCAGGTATGAGCCGGTATACGCAGGCACTTGCCGCATTTGACAAACTGCTGGAACTTGAGCCGCAGAATGCGAAGGCACTCTACCACAAGGGGCGCACGCTCGCAAAACTCATGAGACCCGATGAGGCCCTTGCCGCGATTGACGCGTCCCTTAACATCGAGAACAACATTGCCGATGTCTGGCTTCTTAAAGGGACCGTGCTTCTCGATCTGGAGCGGCTGGAGAATGCTCTGGAATCTTTTGATCGTGCCCTCGCTCTGACCCCGGACGCTGTTACCGCTTGGTACCGTAAGGGAAAAACCTTTGCCGGGCTTCGCAAATATACGGAAGCAATAGACTGCTTTGACCGGGTCATCGCTGCCGATCTCGGCTGCGCTTCGGCCTGGTTCCGGAAAGGCAGTTCCCTGCTCTCGGGCGGTGATCTTAAAGGCGCTATAGAAGCACTGACAAAAGCCCTCGAACTTAAACCCGAAAATGCAAACGGGTGGTACGACCGGGCTGTCGCGCTCGCCGGTCTTGGGAGGTTTGAGGAGTCCATCCCCTCCTATGACCGGGCGCTTGCCCTCAATCCAAAGTATGCCAGCGCTTACTATGATAAGGGGTGTGCGCTTGCCCGGCTTGGCCGTGACCGTCAGGCAATTGAAGCGTTCGAGATGGCCTCATCGATCGATCCAAATTTTGTTCAGGCATATTTCGAAAAGGGGCTGGCACTTGCCCGGCTCTCAAAGAATAAGGATGCGATAAATGCCTTTGATGCGGCAATCGCAATCAATGCATCCAGTGCACCGGCATTCCTGAACAAGGGGCGTGCCCTTGCAAACCTCAAAAAATTTAATGACGCGGTTGCTGCGTTTGATTCTGCCATCAAACTGGATCCATCAGGCTACGATGCATGGTTTGCCAAGGGCTGCGCACACTCCAGGCTCCGGCAGTATGACGACGCGGTTGCTGCCTTTAACCGGGCGCTTGGCATCGACAAAGAACAGTACCTGGCGTATCACGAAAAAGGTGTGGCGCTTGCCCGGCTTGGCCGGTACAAGGATGCTGTAACCGCATTTTCTGATGCAATCTCTCTTGACAACGGGAAACCAGAGACCCATTACGAAAAAGGCCGTGCGCTGTTCGAACTCGGGCATGACGAGGAGGCAATCACCACATTTGGCCGGGTTCTTGAGCTTGAAGCCACGTTTGCTGATGCTGCCTATTTCCTGGGTCTTGCACTGGAACACCTTGGCCGGTACACTGATGCGATAACCGCATTTGACGGCATGCTCTCCCATGAACCGGATCATTTCGGGACCTGGTACCACCGTGGCCTCGCATCGGTGCAAATCGGAAAAGACGATGACGCAGTGCAGGCCTTTGAGAAAGCCCGCCATATCGAGCCCCACGATATTCCCCTGCTCTTCTCTGAAGGAAAGGCATGGTACCGTCTGGGACAGCACGAGGATGCGCTCCACCTCTTTGACATCGCGCTTGGGAAGGAACCGGGCAATGGCGAAATCCTTTTTGAGAAAGGAAAAACCCTTGCTATTCTTGACCGTCATGACGAGGCACAGGAAATCTTCCGTATTGCCTTCACCCAGCTTGCCGACAACTATGAACCTGCGTATCTCCGGGCAGAGTCGCTGGTCGTGCTCGAACGGTACGAGGAAGCCGATATGGCATTTGACGCTGCGCTGTCGCTTAACCCCGATAACCCGGATATCTGGACTAAAAAAGGCGGGGCGCTTGTGCATACCGGCCATTACGAGGCAGCGATTTCTGCGTACGACCATGCAATTGCACTCCGGCCTGATGATCCCGGGATACATCTGGAGCGGGGCCGGGCTTTTGTTGCACTTAAGAAGTATGAAGACGCCATTGATTCGTTCGACCGCGTGCTTGAGATTGAGCCAATGGATCCCACCGCCAGTTTAGAGCGCGGGAGATCGCTTTTTTATATTCAAAAATACGAAGAAGCGCTTGCGGCACTTGATGTTGCCCTTGACGGCGATCCGAAAAATACCGATGCGCTGTACTTCCGTGCAGCATCGCTTGCTGCCTTGGAACGCTATGCAGAGGCCGCAGAATCGTTCGAACGTCTGCTGGTGTACACCCCGGAAAATGCGGATGCCTGGTACGAGCAGGGCTGCGTGCTCGCCCGGCTCGGCCACTTC
Source organism: uncultured Methanoregulaceae archaeon (assembly GCA_963805035.1). Lineage (GTDB taxonomy): Archaea > Halobacteriota > Methanomicrobia > Methanomicrobiales > Methanospirillaceae > Methanoregula. The sequence goes on from CAWDSU010000006.1 coordinate 102,068, forward strand.
GAGGATGCCATCGCCGCATTTGACCATGTCATCCACATAAACCCGGAGCATTTCGATGCACAGTTCCAGAAGGCCCGCTCGCTTGACGAGCTCGAACAGTACAGCGAGGCAATAGAGAGTTATTCCGAGGCGCTTGCCCTCCGGCCTTCGGATGCAAAGACACTCTGTTATAAGGGCATAGCACTTGCACGGAGCGGTCGCCCTGAAGATGCAGTAAAAGCTTTTGACGCTGCGCTGGAGATCGATCCGGTCTTTGCCGATGCGCTCTTTGAGAAGGGTAAGGCACTTGCGACGCTGGGAATGTTCCGCGAGTCGGTCAAGACCTTTGACAAGACGCTGCTTATAGACAAGAATTACGCCGGGGTGTACTTCCATAAGGGCCTTGCTCTCGCAGAGCTGGGAAGGCATGACGATGCTATCCTCGCGTTTAATAAGGACATTGACCTCGATGCCGGAAACACCGAGGCGTTCTACCACAAAGGAATCTCCCTTGCTGCAACCGGCGAACTCCGTAAAGCAATTGAGGCATTTGACCATGTGATTCAGTCCGCACCCGGGTCTGTTCCGGGATGGCTCCACCGGGGGATGGTATTGTATGACCTTGGGAAATACAACGACGCCATCACGGCGTATAAAAAGACGCTGGAGATCGATCCGGCCAACGCAGATACCTGGTACCTGATGGGCCGTGCGCTCCTCGCACTCAACAACTTCGAAGATGCGGTCGGGGCATTCGACAAGGCACTTGAAATAAATCCCGGGTTTCCGGACGCACATTACTATAAGGGCAGGACACTCTTCGAACTGGGTATGTATAACGAAGCCGTCCTCGCGTACGACAATACGCTCGCACAGCGCCCCAAGCACGATGAAGCGCAGTACCACAAAGGTATGGCTCTCCTGCGGCTTCAGCGTCCCGGGGATGCAGCCGCTGCCTTTGATCTCGCGCTCCGGCTCCGCCCGAACTATGCCTATATCTGGACAGGAAAAGGGATGGCCTTTGCAGCACTTGACCGTCATAAGGATGCCGTTACCTGTTATGCCAAGGCCATCGGCCTTGACAAGAAGGATGCACGCGCGTATTACCAGTCAGGACTCTCTCTCGCGGTTCTGGGGCGGTACCAGGAAGCGATAAAGAATTTTGATGCGGCGCTGGTGCAGCACCCTGACTGTCCCCCGGCATTCTTTGCAAAAGGGCGGGCGTTGTGCGGCGTCGGTATGTACCAGGAAGCGATCAACGCGTTCGATAGGGCACTCGCCGGACAAGCGAATTACCCGGAGGCATGGCTCTATAGGGGGGTAGCCGAGGCAAGCCTTGACCGGTACGAGGAGGCTCTGGACTGCTACAGCCACGCCCTTGCAATAAACACATCCTATGCACCGGCGCTTCTTAACCAGGGAAGAGCACTTATCCGCCTAGGGCGGACCGGGGAGGCTCTTGCTGCTTTAGAAAAAGTTCTCACCCTCCAGCCGGAGTCATCCGAAGCCTATTACTATAAGGGGCTCACCCACGTTAAGATGAACCAAGACGATGAAGCGGTTGATGCATTCAACCATGCGATCGCCATCAAACGGCAATATGCTGAAGCATACTACTACAAAGGGGTTGCGCTTGCCCGCCGCGAAAAGTATGAAGAAGCCGTTGCCTCGTTTGATGCAGCTCTGAAGATCAAAAGCGATTATCCGGATGCTCTTTACGCGAAGGGGCGGGCCCTTTTTCACCTAGAGAAGTTTAAGGATGCCCTCGCGGTTTTTGACCAGGCATTGTCCGCAAACCCTGGATATGCCGATGCACTCTTCCAGAAAGGCAGGACCTATATCGCACTCCAGAATCCTGACGGTGCCATTAGGGCATTCGATCGCGCACTGGAGATAAACCCGTCCTGCTACCAGGCACACTACCGGAAGGCCCGGACGCTGTATGATGAGGGCAGTTATGATGCAGCCATCACGGAGTACGACCGTGCTATCGCCATAAAACCGGATCTAGCTGATCTTTACCGGGATCGCGGTCTTGCCTATGCGGCGATCGAACAGTATCGCGACGCCATCAAGTCCTATGACCGGGCGCTGGAGATCGACCCCCATGGTGCCGATGCCTTTGCCCACAAGGGAACATCTCTTGCTGAGCTTGGCATGTACCGTGATGCGCTCGAGGCGTTCGAAAAGGCGCTCGAAAAGGATCGTGATTTTGCAGCTGCTTGGTTTGGCAAGGGAAATGTTCTCTATGACCTTGGGAAATACTCTGAGGCACGGGACGCGTATGATGAAGGACTCCGGCTGGACCCGGAGAATGCGGTTGGCTGGACCCGGAGGGGAATGACTTTTGCCGGCCTGCAGGATCACAAGACTGCGATTGAATCCTATGATCGGGCCCTTGCAATCGATCCCTCGTTCTCGATTGCCTATTTCACGAGGGGGAGCGCGTTTGAGGCTCTCGGACAGTTCGAGGATGCCGCAGAGTCCTTCCGCGCAATGATCTCCCTCCAGCCGGATTTTGTCGAGGCATACATCCACCAGGGACGTGCCCTGCAGGAACTGGAAAAATACCCGGAAGCCCTTACATCCTTCAAACGTGCGCTGGAAATTGATCCTTCACGAAAAGAAGTCTGGAGTGACATCGGCGTAACGCTGGACAAACTCGGGAAGCACGAAGAAGCACAGATCTGTTACGAGAAGGGGCAGTGAGGACCTGGTGCTAGATTCATTCGAAACGTTTTAGCATTGCAGCAATCATGGCTCTGTAGAAAAAGTGCGTTTCACCCATTTCCCACAGCGTTCAGATGTATTATGAGGATGGCCCACTCCCACAAGAGGCGGAGGGGCAGATCAGGGGACCATCCCCTTGACCCCAAACGGTATTACTCTTCCTTTTAAGAATGAGTTTGTGGGTACACATCGCTTCCCGGGAATTTTTTTAAATCTTCTTTCACAAAGTATCACATTGCGGGTGTACGGGCAGCTTCCCTGAAAGTAGTGCACGAACGAACCATCGCATCGTGAAGGGGCGGTTCTGGGGGGACAGACACGGTCACCACCGTCACTATGCGTTTTGTACTTTTGTTAAGTACTCTCGGTCTCCTCGAGTCCCTGTTTTGATTATGATTCTCGTGGAGACTCTGCAAAAAAAGAACTATGGTTTTCAATATTTTTTCCTGACCGCGACATACCAGAGAACGGCTCCGACAAGTACGATCGCCGCGAGACCGATCTCAACATCATATTTTATATAAAACGGTGTTTCGGTTGCCGCCAGTTTTTCTGCAATATTAAGATTTGCTTCGAGATTAGGATAACTAGGATCCAGCACCTCTACCTTCTGGAATGCAACAACGCCCTCGGTACACCGGCCCATGCCGCAGAGCGCGTACGCCTTGTTGAACCATGCGTCGGCATTGTCTGGTTCGACACTGATGGCCGTGTTGAAGGAGTCCAGTTGCTCGTTGTAATACCTATTCGCGGTGATCTTGTCGTTGAGCTGGTCCTGATAGTAATGACCGATATTGTAGAGGATCTGTCCGTGGTTTATCCAGGCTGTAGCGGATGAAGCATTGAGTTCCAGTGAACGGTTGGACGCTTCGAGGGCGAGATTAAGGGTGGCGAGGGGATCATTGGTGTACCGGTTTGCCCGGTTGAGGACATCCGCTAGGCCATTCCATGCCTCGGCATAGCTGGGATCAAGGGTTAGTGACTGATTGTATGCCTGCAGGGCTTCTGTGTAATTTCCTTCATCTGTTAAGGTACGTCCAAGTGTATACCATCCTACGGCATTGATAGGGGTATTCGCAGCGACTGGAGGGAGGGTGAAGATACTCAGTACTAACAGGAGCATCACGAGGACAGTGGTTCTTGATCTCATGTTAAAGCATATATGGGGCATAGTTCCCTCATAAGAATTGCTCCCAGTACCTTGGAAACATCAGTTCCTGAGGAGCACCATGATATGGCGCGTAAGACTCTTATGCACCCTTTGAGTGTGATGCTGGAGCACGGCCATATGCTCTGCAGCTATTGCCTGAGATATCCCGGTGCGTGACCACGACTGCACGGCTGTGGATCTTGAGAACCCGGTTGATTTCCTCGAGTGCATTGTGGTACAGGTGCTCCATGGTATCAACTTTTTTTATGCAGACCGACTGGCCGTAAGGGAAATCGGTCACGACTGCCCCGACGCTGCAGTCCTTTACCGGGAGCCGGGTGGTGTCGGCAAGGAGCAGGTCGCTTTCTTTCACATTTTCCTTACTCCCTAGGATCATCGCCGGGTCAAAATCGCTTCCCACGGCATGGAGCCCGATCATCTCCGCCTCTATCAGGATCCCGCCGGTCCCGCAGAACGGGTCAAGAATTGTTGTCCCGGCCTTTGCAAGCGAGAGATTGACAAGCGTCCGTGCCATACGGGGCATCATGACCCCGGGATGAAAGAACTCGCGTTTGCCCGGGTTGCGCTCGTTGTATGCCCCGCGATCGATCCGGAACAGTACTCTGCCAAAATAACACCGGTCCTGTGAAAGGATCGCCCGGTACTCTTCAACCGGGTTGATGAGCTGGACCGGCCCGGTGATCATGGTGCCGATCAGCCGCTCGAACTCCCGCTGCGAACAGGGATTTTTTTCCTGGCAGCCGTCATGAACCAGTTTTGCCCGGCCGGCAAACAGCTGATCGGTGGAAAGAGAGAGATCAGAAAGAAGGTGCCGGAATGAGGTGATATCCGGGGCACATTCACCCAGGTACTCAAGCACGACATGCGTCATTGCGAGGCGCCGGGCCGCAGCCGGTACCGGGCATTCAGCGATGGCTACCTGCGGATGCGTATCCAGTACCGTGGCAACGCATTCGATCTCGGCGTATGGCAGGGTCGGGTTCTCACCGGACAGCTCAAAAAGGAGCTTCATCTTTCTTATACATGGGTGCCTGCCCACAAATACCTGCGTGAAGGGGTGGACAAAAAGAGGAACTGACGGGTAATCCAATTAAAAAAAATTATTTTTTTCCTTTCTTCTTTCCCATGATCCCGGAAAAGATCCCGCCGGTTTTGCTCCCGTGGCCTTCCAGATCGGCGAGTTTCTCGTAAAGTTCTTTTTGTTCCCCTGATATTCCCTTCGGGGTGACAATCTTTACCCGGACAAGAAGATCCCCGGGTTTTCCGCGTCTTTTCACACCCTCGCCGCCGATCCGGAGCGCGGTACCGGTACTGGATACCGGCCGGGATCTTCAGGTCGATATGGCGCTTGTCGATGGTCTCGATCTCGACAGTCGTCCCGAGCACGGCAAGGGAAGGTGATATCTCGACCGTGGTCTCAAGATTGTCGCCCGTCCGTTCAAAGCGTTTGTGGGGAAGGACGAACATCTCTATGTAGAGATCCCCGTTCTGGGCACCGTACTCCCCGGCCTCGCCATACCCTTCCATGCGCAGGCGCATCCCGCTGTCCACACCGGCAGGGATATGGACCGAGACCTTCCGTTTTACCCGGGTATGCCCGGTACCGTGGCAGCTGCGGCACTGCTTCTCCGGGATCTTGCCCCGGCCGCCGCACATTGTGCAGGGCGTCATCCGGACAAACTGGCCGAACACCGACTGCGCCGTCTGGCGCATCTGCCCGCTGCCTCCGCAGCGCGGGCAGACATTGGTCTTTTTGGTCTCGCTGCCCGAACCCGCACATGCAGAACAGGCCTCGCTGTGCAGGACTTCGATCTCCTTGTCCGCCCCTGCCACGGCTTCTTCAAGCGTGAGCTGCATGCGCATTAAGAGGTCGGCACCGGGCTGCGGACCTGACCTGCGCTGGCCCCCGCCAAAGAAGTCAAAGATATCACCGAAACCGGAGAAGTCGGAGGAGAAACCGCCGCTCCCGTATCCTCCCCCTCCGGTATAGGATCCTTTCGAGGCATTGGTGAACGTCTCGTGGCCCATGTTGTCGTACTGCGCCCGTTTCTGGGCATCGGAGAGCACACTGTAGGCCTCGTTGATCGACTTGAATTTCTCTTCGGCTCCCGGATCCTTGCAGACATCCGGGTGGTATTTCCGGGCGAGGTTACGGTACGCTTTCTGGATCTCTTTTTCATCGGCAGTTCTCGGTACTCCGAGGGTGTCGTAATAATCACTACTTGGACACAAAGTATATCACACTCCCCGTTGATATACAATTATGCCTCCGAAGAAAACGCCCCAAAATCAAGTATGATGTTGAACAGTTACTTGATCATGCTGCGAAGATCTAAGCGCAGTGAGCAGACTATCGCAAACTATCGAAAGGTCCTGAACTCGTACGCCCGGTTTCTTAAAGTACCGCTCGATCAGGTGCATCATCATCTATCGGTTTCCAATCTGCTTAAATTCGCTGATTCGCGCAACCAGTTCTCCGATTACGGCACGAAAAATGTTTTGTCGATCCTCCATCGGTTACTTTTCGGTAAACGGGATTGTATTTGACGAAATGGAATATAACGCGGTACGACCAAAGGTCGAACGAGAGCACAACGACAAGCCGCTGGAGATCTACGACCCTGCAAAAAATGATGGACCTGACCGATGCGCACGGGCGGGCCCTGTTATCGTTCCTGGTGAGTACCGGGTGCCGACCGGGGGAAACGTGCGAGATCCTTCTATCTGATGTCAAGGGCGATATGGTGGCAATCAGGAACGAGATCGCCAAAGGGCATCATGGAGGTACGGTATTCCTGACAGCTGAGGCACGGGAATATATCGACCTCTGGCTCCGGGAACGGGATGCCTGGATAAAGACCAACCGGGCCAGAGCGGTAAAATTAAGAGCCGGACCTAAACCAAAGCCCGGGGAACCGGACACCCGCAAGATAATCGTAATGCAGAAGAACGACCAGCGCCTCTTTGCTTTGTCCTATTCATCGCTGCAAGGCATTTTCTCTCGGCTGTATGATAAAGTGGACGGGGAACAGGGCAAGTATCATGCGAAGTGTACCTGTACACGCATGTCGAAAGTACTTCAGGACACAGGCAGCACTCGGCGGTATGCACCCGGACCTCGTTACCGGGATTATGCGGCAAACCGGATATCTTGATTCGACGTATGTCAGGATGACCGAAGAGGAAAGGCAGAAACAGTTCCACGAGCATGAGACCGCGCTATACATCACACGGGCGGATCACAGGATCCAGACCGGGAAACTCTCGGAACTCGAACGCAGGAACGCCGAACTGACAGCGCGGTTAGCTCAAGTGGAACAGGTTCAACAGGAAAAGAGCGCTATCCGTGCAGCCGGTGCGGAATTGTCACCCACACAGATGCAGGAATTGGCCGAAAAGGTTGCGTCAATGATGATAAAATGAAAAATATAACCTATTTTTTCACAGGGTCAGAAATCCGTTTTGTAAGTGTGTTGGTTAAATCCAGTGGTCTGCCGCTCTTCGAACCGTACAACTGGGGTTCAATATGAAATTTCAGATGTGTGATCTCTCCGTTGGGGGATGAATTCATTGCAGCAATAATGGCGTCAATCAGAACATGGTAATACGGGCCGTGATTGGTGACATCACTTCCATTCTTAAAGATGATTGCACTTACCAAAGTTGTCAGATCATCGATTGAAAAAATATCTTGGGTTCTTTTTTCCGGATATGCAGCAGCTACAAGCGCAAGATCTTTCAAGGCTTGTTTTGCGTGACGTGTTATTACAAAATCAGATTGTTTGCGGTTGTCCCTTTCTTTCTCGTCGATTGGCTCTGTCTTGTTTCTCGTTTGTAGATGTTCACGCATGAGGGGGGTCAGACATCCATAGTTGCGTTTACGGGTATCGGGTTTCATACCAATACCTTTGAATTATGATATTATATAACTTTATGCGCAAAAAGGTTATTCTAAAACATACCTTTTTTGATTAAGTTATCTTATATCTTAACCTCCCTATAAGCGGAATGAGAATTATAGTCTGTATGAAGGACACACGATCAACAACCACGATCTCGCTTCAGAGAAGCACAGTGCAACGCCTTGGCGAACTCGGGCGGTTCAATGAAACGTACGACGACATTGTGACCCGTTTAATTGAAAAATTCGGGAGCCCCGGCGAGGAGGACGCAGAATGACCGCCGGAGTTCTCCAGGTGCACAGCAAAACCTTGCCGCACCTTGATCTCATCGAACAGGTTATTCTTGACGAACTCGTCAAGACGGGCCGAGCGGTCATTGTTTCCGAGATCGAGGGTATCCCGGAACAGCCCGGGGGGATAAGATGAAGGGATTCGGCCAGCCCGGTGCAGAGCAGGCCAGAAAAAAATTGGACAAGATTAATTCAACTCGTCCGATAATAAAGTTTTGTCCCGCGTGCTCCACCGACGGCACCCTCTGCGGCTATTACGAGACGGACCAATGCCCGCACCGGGGGGGACCGCTGGCGGAACTTCACCGAATCTTCACAGAAGAGAGTGAGGATCTTGAGCTTCGATAATATCCCGGAGCCCTTAAAGGGCGCTCGCCGGTGGGTAGTCTTCGTGTACCCCCAGCCAGACGGATCGGTGAAAAAGATCCCGCTGACCGTCCGGGGGACGCTTGCCGGTGCGACAATCCGATTGACTGGGCGACCTTACCCGAAGTTCTGACGGCAATTGAGTTCTGCATCGGAACACATCCGGCGTTCGTGCTCGGCGCGGATTATCCGCTCCGGGTTCTGGACCTTGACCACTGCATCAACGACGCGGGAACCTAACCCCGCTGGCAGTGCGGATCGTCTCACGGTGCGAGGGAGCATACATCGAAAAGTCTGTATCCGGTCACTTATTGCACAACCGCTGTGGGCATCAGAAAAAGGATTTTTCCGACAAACCCAGTGCCGGGCTTTGCATTTTATGTTGGTGTTCCGAGATTCATAATCATGACCGGGAACCTGTGGAACCTGCTCCCAACCAGCGATCCGGTAACTAAAATCGGCAATTTGGCATACCGGGAGGCGCTTACGTGTGACAGCGGCAGCGGTTTAATCCGAAAAGCCGAGCCGTACCCTGATTTGCTGTGATGACTTTCCTGATAAGCAGGACGGGGCTGTAGAATGCCCGAGAAACCAGTCGTCACCACAGCCCAAACATACAGCTGGGACTAGACCTGCAAAAGTGCCCCAAAAGAATCAATCAATCAGCAGTCTGCGATTCCCTGTCGTTAATGCCGAGCCACACGCCCAGACGGAATACCTGTCTTCCTTAACTCAGGAACGAAAAAGGCAGAGATCCAGAAATATTCGAACCTTCCAGAGAGCGATCTGGAGATCCCGACCGAGAAGAGAGCGGCGGCAATTCTTACTGCCTTCCACAAAAAACACGCAACTATCCCGGCAGGGCAAAGGAATTCCACTCTTTTTTTCTGATATCTCATGCACCCTGCGCCGCTGTGGCATGACAGAATCGGAGATCCTAAGAAGACTATGGCAGTTCTCCCGGGAGCATTGTAAGCCCCCGCACACCCCGAATAACCGTGATGATGTCGCCGAGGCTCGCGCAACTCTCCAGGAGGGCAGCCCGCCATGTCCGGCCCGTTTTCCTCGCGAGGCGGTGAAAGGGGAGCACACTCCTGTGAATGTACCGGGGCCGGCACCCGCCGCAATGAAGGATATAGATATAGGGAAAAAAGCAGCGGCACTCATTAAAAAGGCCGATGTTATCAATCAGCAGGCACCGGCACCGGAACTGTCCCCAGAGACTATAACA
>CAWDSU010000007.1:0-17929 GCA_963805035.1 uncultured Methanoregulaceae archaeon
ACGTATGGAGCGGGACGATCCCAATTTCACGCCGTACCCTACCATGATCAGGATGGCGGCAAAGAGGACCGGGAGCGGGTCTGCACCAGCAAGGGCAGACGGGAGCTGGGAGATGCTCAGGGTATGACCCAGGACAAAGAGGACGGCAATACCCAGGAGCGCGGTAAAGGTGCCGGTAACGCCCTGGAGGAGATACTTGATCGCAGCCGAAAGGGCCAAAGGATCTTCCTGGTGCCGGTAGGCGCAGAGGGCATAGACCGGGACGGCGGACAGTTCCACCAGCACAAAGATCGTAAAGAGGTCGGTGGCAAACCCGACTGCCATCGCCCCGGCAAGGGCAAACAAAAAGAGCGGGTAATAAAACTGGACCGGACCCTTCGGGTCAAGATTCCCCGCCGAAGACCACGCGGCAACAGCACCGATCCCGGTGACAAGGAGTCCCCCGGTCAGCCCGATAAAGGAGATCGCAGGGTAGGCCGCGTGCTGGATGATGACTGAGAGGAGGAGACCAAAGACCGCGAGAAGGAGAAAGCCGGTGAGCGTCCCGCTCCAGTGGCGGAGGTTTGCCGGAAGAAGTCTGGTGATGAAGTACATCGCGATACCGCAGAGCCCGATCAGGATGGGCATGAATGCGGCAATTTCCGGCGGGTTCACAGGCCTGCCCCCAGCGCGACCACCGCGACGAGCGCCACCAGTATGCCCGCAAACATGGCGATGTTCCAGTTCACATCCCGGTTCTCCATGCCCATGGCAGCCGCGCCTGCATTAAACAGCCCCCGGACCGCAGCGAGGGCATATACGTAGCACTCCCGGAAGACGTCGTTGAGAATGCCGGCAAAGACGCAGACACCGTGGCAGGCCTTCCCGTACAGGAAGTCAATATCCCTGTAGGGTGCTTCATGCGGTTCGAGGACCCTTTTCCCGACCGTAAAGAAGAACAGGGCCGCTGCCCCGAGGACCACGAGGGCGACTGCCACCTGCGCGGGGGCGTAGGCATTATACGCCACCGGGTACGGCAGGAGGGTGTAGAGGGCCTGCGGGTACACCCCGATGATGATGCAGAGGGCGGCCGCACCGATCATGGCCGCCTGCATCAGGAGCGGCGGGTCGGACCCTTCGGTGGTTCCCGGCCGCAGGAAGGCAAAGTACCCGAGCTTGAGGAAGGAGACGAATGTCCCAAAGGACGCAATCTCGAGGAGTGCCCAGAGCCAGATACTGGTGTGTTCGGCGGCAAGGATCACCATCCCCTTGGACACAAACCCGTTAAAGAGCGGGACCCCGGCGATCGAGAACGCCGCGACCCAGAATGCAATGGCGGTGACCGGCATCTTTTTCTGGAGCCCCCCTACGCGGGAGAGCAGGTTTTCGCCGGTCTTCCAGATGATCACGCCAACCACCATGAACAGCAGGGCCTTGTACAGGATGTGGTTGAAGAGGTGGGCCATGCCCCCGTCGAGGCCGAGCTGCCCGATCGCGTCCGCCGCACCCAGCCACCCCAAGATGCCGATCCCCGCTACCATGTACCCCACCTGGGAGATGATGTGGTAGGAGAGGAGACGGCGCATATCGTTCTGGAAGATCGCAAAGGTGACGCCATACACGGCCATGAGTGCTCCCAGAAAGGCGATGTACTCGCTCCCGGGCTGCGCCCGTGCAAGGAGGTAGACGGCCGCCTTGGTGGTGTAGACGGACAAAAAGACGCTCGCGACAAAGTTTGCCCTCGGGTACGCGTCGGGAAGCCAGGTATGGAGCGGGATCATGGCCAGGTTGACCGCGATGCCCAGCACGATCAGGACGGACGCCCAGAGCTGGTAAGGACCGGCGGGAATGCCGGCGAGCGGCCCGACAACCGGGGAGCCCCCGCCGACAAAGAGCAGGGCAATCCCTGCCGCAAGGAGCGCCCCGCCAAGGCCGTGGAAGAGCAGGTACCGGTACCCCGCCCCGATCGCCTCCCCGCCTTCCTGCCAGATCAGGAAGGTCGACGTGATCGCCATGATCTCCCAGAAGACAAGAAGGGTGATCCAGTCCCCGGGAAAGACCACCCCGAGGGAAGCCCCGGCATAGAGGAGGGCATAGAGGTGGAGGCGGGGTGCGGCCACGGCCGCTGCATACAGGATGGCAAGGAATGTGATGACCGCAAAGATCACCCCCACGAGGTACGAGAGGCTGTCGACTCGCAGGAGGGTGAGGGTATATCCCATGAAGGGCAGGTTCCACTGCGTCACGGTGCCGGCCGCCGTACCGGAGAGATACCCCCCGGGGAGGAGGAGGACGCAGACAAGGGCGATGCCACCGAGGGTGACCAGCCCCGCCTGCCGGGCCCGACCTTTCAGGGCAAGGACGAGGGGGGCGCCGACCAGGAAGACCAGGAACGGCGGGATAGCCGTGCCGGGCATGAAGCTCCCGAGCGCAGGAACTGCCGTATGGGTTACCACGGCAGCGACCTGGACACAGAGCCCGAAGGGGCTCCATGGGTACAGTGTCCAGAGGCCGGAGAGGAACCCCAGGGAGGCAGTCACGACAATGGGCCAGCGGAGGGCCGGGCTGACGCGGGGCACCACGGGCTCACCGGGCCGGTAAAATGCCCGGAAGATCACCGGGAGGAAATAGGCAAGGTTCAGGACACTGGCCCCGGCAAGAACGAGGAGCATCCACCATCCGGAGGCATCAGTGGTGCCGACCCCCAGGGCCAGGTACCACTTGGAAACGAAGCCTATCATGGGCGGGAGGCCGGCCATGCTCAGGGCAGCAAGCGTGAACGCACCAAACTCCCAGGGCATCTTCCTGCCGATACCGTCAAGCTCTGATATCTTCGTCTTCCCGGTCTCGACCGCAACGGCGCCGGCAACAAAAAACATCGTCAGCTTGCCGAGCGCGTGGGCGGTAAAGGCACAGGTTGCCCCGATCACCGCAAACGCCCGGCCGGCATCGGACACCCCGGAGACCCCCGACGGCAGGAAGACTGCAGCCCCGAGGATCATGTAGCTGAGCTGGCTTATCGTGGAGTATGCAAGCCGGAAGTCTGAATTCGTCCTGTCTGAGGGCAAGGAGAGCCCCGACGACGATGGTAATGACCGCGGCTGCGATCACCAGGTTCCGGAGACCGAGATCTGTAACCTGCTCCGGCCCGAAGAGGTACCACATCAGCCGCAGGATCCCGAACACCCCGGTGTTCACGACGGCAACTGCATGGAGCAGCCCGCTCACCGGTGTCGGGGCGACCATGGCACTCGGCAGCCACCCGTGCAGGGGAACAAGGGCTGCTTTCACGCCCATCCCGGCAAACAGGAGGAGGAAGGCAAGGCGGGCAAACGCCGGGGCGATGGCAGCAATGCCCGGGTTTCCGCCCGGTATGAAGTCAAGGGTGGTCCCCATCGCGAGCAGTGCCATGATCCCGGCAAGGATGGACACGCCCCCGAACTGGGTATAGACCAGGTACTTCCTCCCCGCCGCGAGCGCCTCCGGTGTCTCCTTGTGCGCCACCAGGGGGTATGCGGCAATGGCAAGGACCTCGTAAAAGACAAAGAGGGAGAAGATATTGGAGGAGAGTGCGACTCCCATCACGGCCCCGATCGTGAGGGCAAAGGAGGCATAATACCGGGTCTGGGCGTGTTCCTGCAACCCACGCATGTACCCGATGCTGTACACTGTCGTGATAATCCAGAGGGCCGCGGCGAGGGTGGCAAAGAGCAGGCCCAGCGCATCGGCAGTAAACCGGATATCAAGGCCGGGCAGAATCCGGAGTGCCGGGGTGGAGATTGGCTGGACTGCAAAGGCCGAGGGGAGGGCGAGGGCACAGAGGAGAAAGGTGAGGACTGCTGCGATGAGCGAGCACGCCTCGCGTGCATCCGGCCGGTTCCCGAAAAGCATCACGAGACCGGTGCCGGCGAGGGGGATGAGAACGATGCAGACGAGCATCCACGGGTACACGTCCATCACCGCTCACCTCCACGGGCGATCCGCGAGATGCGGGCAATATCAAAAGTCTTCCAGACCCGGCACAGGAGGATCACCAGGGCGAGGGCGAGCCCGGCAACAACCGCCTCGATGGCGATCAGGGTGAACACGACCGCCTGGGACACGCCGGTATCACCGGCAAGGTATCCCCCGAGGATAAAGAGGAGGCTCGCCCCTTTTCCGAGCAGTTCAAGCCCCATCACCATCTTGATCAGGTTGGAACGGGCGATCAGGCCCAAAAGACCGATCGCAAAGAGGGCTCCTGCCGCGAGAAGGACGAACGCTGTCCCGTACGGGATCATGGCTGCATCCTCCCGGACCGGTTCCGTCCCAGGAGCAGGAGGATGGAGAGGACACCGGCAAGGATGATGACTCCCTGCAGGACCGCTTCGTAGGTCCGGCCTTTCCATAATGCCGGGCCGGCTGCTGAAAGGGAGGGAGGGAGCGCCGGCCACGGCCCGCCCCGGGGAACCACGATTGCAATGAAAATGACCAGGAATACGATGGCAAGGACGACCGCACACGCTTCTTTTGCATTCATGGCGTCACCTTCTCCTCCTCGCCGCCCGCAAGGATGAGGGCTACGAGAAAGAGCACCGCAATAAGACCGGCGCCGACCGTCAGTTCAAGGACCGCCGAATAGGGGGAAGCGAGCAGGTAGAACAGGGCAGACAGGCAGATGCTGGACGCCGCAAATGCGATCACCGCACGGATAAGATTTTTCTGCACGATGGCAAGGAGTGCAAGAACCGGTATTGCTATACAGAGGATGATGATCAGGAAGAGATCACTATCCGCCATGGGACACCACGTGCTGCTGATGCAATCCTCTCGCGGCCAGGCAGGATGTGGATGTACAGGGGCAGGAAGGGAAGCCGGTGGAATAGCCGGGGGTTGAAAACAGGGGGGTGCGATCTGCCAATCCATGGACGGAACAGGGGGGTGCGGTCATGGGGGTCTTCCAGGATTTCCTGCACGTTTGGGCATTTTTCCCGAGTATACCGGCGCGGTCATTCCACTCCGGGGAGTTTTTCCGTTCAGGTACGGACTGTTTTTTTATGCCTGAATGATTTCATCTTACCCTACGGGAGAGCATAAACCTTTGGTAACCGGCATGCAGGTCAAATTTTTTTCTGGCTGTACCGGATTTTTGATTGAAAAATAGTTGGTAAGGGTACAGGACGTTCATAAAAAATCGGAACAATTGATAAAAAACCGGCTCTGCAGAAATCCCTTTTTTTAATAAAAAGATTCCGGTGATCCATAGTGAAGGATCATCCCCCGGATCACTTCCCCGGTTCTTCCTTCTTTTCCGGTTTGTCCGCCGTTTTCTCCACCTTCAACGGTTTTACGTACGTGATCGCAATGATCTCAACGCTCCGTGCAGTTACCGGAGGAGAATACTGGGTATCCATAAAGAGGCATTTCACGGGGCAGGTGTCCACGCACGAGTTGCAGACAACACACCGGAGCCGGTCAATCTGCCACGTTTTCGCTTCTTTGCTGATCACAATCGCCTGAGCAGGACACTTCCTCTGGCACGTACCGCAGGAAATGCACCTGCTCTCGTCAATCGTCACGTGCCCCCGGGTGAGGCTGGTCTTTTTCGCCGGCTGGTACAGGTACAGGATCGTTGCCGGCCGTGAGACGACGGTTTTGAGTGCGGTCTTTACCATCTCAAAAAATGCCATGAACCTCACCGCTCCGTGCAGCTGATGCAGGGATCGATGGACAGGACGATCACCGGGACATCGGCAAGCTCGCATCCCTGCAGCATCTTTACGAGCGAGGGGATGTTGGAAAGGGTCGGTGTCCGGATCCGGGACCTGACCAAAAATTTGGTGCCATTACCCTTGAGGTAATGGACCAGCTCGCCCCGGGGTTGCTCGGCACGGCAGAAGAACTCGCCATTCGGGGCACCGGTCACCTTGACATCGATCGGCCCCTCCGGGATCTTCTTTATCGCCTGCTGGATCAGGTCGATGGAGGAAAAGAGTTCCCTGCACCGCACGAGGCAGCGGGAATAGCAGTCCCCGCAGCTGTCCGTGACCACCGGGACGTTGAGTTTCCCATAGGCGGCATACCCGGTCTTGCGCAGGTCTATTGCGACGCCGCTTCCCCTACCGGTTGGCCCGACCGCACCGAGATGGTAGGCATCGTCCCGGGAAAGAACCCCGACATTCCGCGTCCGGTGCCTGACGGTATTGTCGTTGAGGAAAACCTTTGTCAGCTCGTCAATCTCACTTCTGATGCTGACAAGGTCGTTTGACATTTCCGCGAGCTTCTCATTCGTGATATCCCGCCGGACGCCGCCGATCTTGCAGGTGCCTTGGATCACCCGACCACCGGTCGTCTGTTCAAACACATCAAGGATCCGCTCGCGGATCCGCCACGCGTTCATGAACAGGTTCTCAAAGCCGAAGGAATCGGCAAAGAGACCCAGCCAGAGCAGGTGCGAGTGCAGCCGCGAGTACTCGGACCAGATCGTCCTGAGGTAATCGGCACGCTCCGGCACTTCGATGTTCATGATCTGTTCGACACCCACGCAATAGGTCATGCCATGGATGAAACTGCAGATCCCGCAGGTGCGTTCGGCGACATAGACGTATTCGGTAAATTCCCGTTTCTCCACGAGTTTCTCAAAACCCCGGTGGATGTACCCGATCGAGGGGATGGCGTCGACTACCCGCTCGTCCTCGAGCACGAGGTCGAGGTGGATCGGTTCGGGGAGGACCGGGTGCTGGGGCCCGAAGGGGACGATGATCTGCTTGGTCATGGTTTCTCTCCTTTCACAACTGTGACCCCGAACGGGTACTTTACCGATGTCCTGAAAAACGTGCCCTTGAAATCGATATTGATCCCCTTCACCTGGATGCCGAAGAGATCATGCATCTCGTTCTCGTACACGAAAGCACCCCAGTACATGCCGGTGATGCTCGGGACTTCCGTCTCGGCAGTCACGGTGATCCGCAGGTTTTTGAGGATATAGTCCTTGTCAAAGGAATAATTGATCTCAAAGGCATCGTCGCCTACCTTCGTGCAGCCGATCTGGACGAGCCGGTAGCCCTCGTTCCTGCACTGTTCCACGCTTCCGATGAGCTTGCCGACATCAATAGGGGTAATAGACTGCTCCTGTGTTATCATACGGAATCACCTGCCGGTTTGGCGGCGGCAGCCGGTCTGTCGTTCATCGCCTGCCTTTTTGCTTCCAGGATCCCGAGGGCCTTGACCACACCGTCGATAATCGCCTCGGGCCTGGCCGCACACCCGGGAACGAAGACGTCCACGGGGATCACCTTGTCAATACCGCCCATCACGTTATAGCACTCCCGGAAGATCCCGCCGGATGTGGCACAGATACCGATCGCCACTACGACTTTCGGGTCCGGCATCAGGTCGTACGTGTTTTTGAGGATCTCCCGGTTCTTCTCGTTGACGCTCCCCGTTACAAGGAAGACATCGGCATGCTTGGGGTTGCCGGTGTTGACAATCCCGAACCGTTCCACATCGTAGACCGGGGTCAGTGCCGCGAGCACTTCGATGTCGCACCCGTTGCAGGACGACGCATCGTAATGGATGATCCAGGGGGATTTTGCGAGGTACGTCATGGCACCACCATCCTCAGGTAATACAGTACCCCCAGATTGATGACACCGAGAGTTCCGGCAACGAGCCAGGCACTCTTGAGCGTCAGCTGCCATTTCGCCCGCGAGGTCGTGTTGTCGATGAGGATCTCAAGGAAATAGGCGATGATGATTGCCGCGATGGCTATGAGAGGGTTCCACGCAAAGAACAGGTAGACAACCCCCAGCAGGAAGACGTACTCGTACCAGTGGGCGATCTCGATCCGTCCAAGGTTCGGGCCGGCGAAATCGGTCGTGACTCCCTTGACAATCTCCTGGTGCGCATGGTGGGACGTGGAGAGATCGAACGGGGACTTCCGCAGTTTGATAGTGAGCACGATCAGATAGCCTATGAAGACGCCCGGGAGGTACAGGATAACCGGCGTGGTGGACTGCACGATTGACCCCACGTAGAAGGTTCTGGTCACCATGTACATCCCCACGGCCGTGATGATGATCATCGGCTCGTACGCGATGATCTGGATGAGTTCGCGTTCCGCCCCGACATGGCTGTACGGGGAGAACGATGCGTACGCCCCCAGCACGAGGAAGATATGCGAGAGCGTGAACGCGAAGATCACGAGAAGCATATCCCCTCCCGAGAAGAACAGGGCTCCCGCAACAGCCATGAAGACGAGGTAACTCAGGGCATAGAAGTTCTGGGTCGTCGTCACGACGAGGTTCTCCTTTTCGAAGAACTTTCCCACATCGTAGAAGGGCTGGAGGAGGGGCGGCCCGACCCGTCCCTGCATCCGTGCCGTCACCTTGCGGTCGATCCCGGCGATAAGCCCGCCGACCACCGGCGCAATGAGCAGGTAGATGATCGCGTTTATGATCGATGAGTACGGTTCCGGGATCACAGGATCACCCCTGCAATCATGATAAAGGCAATGAGAATAAGGCCCCAGCACACGAGCGTGCCGGCCATGGAAAGCCTCTCCTCACCGAAGTAGTTTTTCAGGTAATAATTCGAGAGCACAAGGTCGTGGGAGATACCCATGGAACCGGTATACTTCATGCCGCCTTCCGTGGACATCCCACCCATGTACGGTGGGGCTATCCGCGGCGCCTTGCGGGAGAACAGCATGGAAAACGGCATGATGATCAGGAGGCCGAGCATCAGGAGCATGATCGTGATGTTGGCCTGCGCGAGCCGGGTCGTCTCCCCGTAGACCTGCATCACGAACGGCTCGATGAGTGTCGACGAGATCAGCGGGAAGATCAGGGCAACGATGACTACAAGCCCGGTGAGTATGTAGAGGACCGCCCATTTCTCCGGCCGGATCCCGGTCTCCACGTTCTCCTGGTGCCGCATCACCGAGAGGATCTTTCCCATCCACTTGCACCAGAAAAAGAGGCTGGCCGAACCACCGAATGCAAGGATAACGATGAAAACGAGACCGAAGGGGGCAGTAGTAAACGCCTCGATCGCTGCCCATTTGGAGATGATCATACCAAACGGTGCAAGGAACATGCCGGCCATGCCGATAAACATCATGACGGCAAGCTTCGGCATGCGCTCGATAAGCCCGCCCATATCCTCGATATCCCGGCTGCCGATCCGGTTTTCCACCGTGCCAACGCAGAGAAACAGGAGCGACTTCGCGACCGCATGGAAGATCATCAGGAGGATCGCCACCCACATGAGGTTATAGGTTCCAACGCCGGCACAGGCCACGATCAGCCCGAGGTTGCCGATGGTAGAATACGCGAGCACCCTCTTCGCGTTGCTCTGGGATATCGCCATGCAGGATGCCAGGAGGAACGTTATCCCGCCGATGAGGGCAATCATGAGACCCTCGGTGGTGCCCATCAGCACGGGGGCGAACCGCACAATGATATATACGCCGGCTTTTACCATCGTGCTGGAATGCAGCAGGGCCGAAACCGGTGTGGGGGCGACCATGGCACCGAGCAGCCATGACGAGAATGGGAGCTGGGCTGCCTTCGTGAGACCGGCAAAACAGATCAGCACTGCGGGGATGATGGCAAACACCAACCCCGAATAGATCAGGGTATTGAGTTCCAGCAGTCTCCCGGAGGGGTCCATGGAGGCAATATAGATAAGGGCAGCGGCAAACGCCACCCCGCCGAGCAGGTTCATGGAAAGCGCGAGGAAGGCATTGCTGGTCGCTTCTTCGGTCTGGGAATACCCGATCAGGACAAACGAACAGAACGTCGTGATCTCCCAGAAGAAGAGGATCCAGACAAGGTTGTTGGAAAAGACCAGCCCGAACATGGCGGAGAGGAAAACAAAGAGCATGAAAAAGAACATCCTGCGACGATCTACGATCTCAGGGTGGCGCTGGTGATAGGTCTCCATGTAGCCCAGCGAATAGACGCAGATCAGGCTCCCGATGATCCCGACAATAAGAGCCATGATGATCGAGAGCTGGTCGAAGAAGAGGTTATAACTCAGTTCGATGTGTCGGCCATACATCGCTTCGAACCACAGGATCAGGGCCGCCTGGACAAGGACCAGGATCACTGCAGAATATTTCCTGTGCCGGATACCGAGGTAGAGCAGGTAAACCGCAATCACCAGCTCGATGATGATCATGACAAGATCAATCGCCCATCCTGATACGGCATACGAGATCCCGCCCTTGTCAAACCCGGCAGCGAGAAGATACAGCGATACCACCCCGATGCCCAGTGAGGCGATCTTGACAATCCAGCTGCTTTCAAAGGTTTTTCTTGCAAAAAGCAGGAAGATTGCAGCTATCAGCGGAAAAAGGATCAGAAACAGTAATAACTGAACGATTTGCACCAGATATCCTCCTGATCAGGTTATGGGTATTTTTCATTATTAATCATATTGAATTGCGCACGAACAGCGGTTTTCAGAGGGGGAATCCCAAAAATAATGTCCGGTTATCTCTCCCGGATAAAAATATGGTGATTTTTGTCCCCTCCCGCAGGTACCGGGTTCGTTTCCGGTGGTTCGGACGTCCCCCATGGGGGATAAAAGTTTAATGTAACAAAAATGCAGTACTACTGTCCTGATGGTGGGTGGCCGGCGTTGCGGGGGTTCCCCGGTATCATGGCACCATCCTGAAGGGTGCATTAAAACGGGCAGGTTTCTGCCCGTATCAGTTGTCAAGCCTGATGTGGTATGGATCACGGTACAACCGGCTGTTCTGTCAAGTGCATTTTAGGTCATGATGCAGAGCCGGCGCTGTACGCAGAGAGCCCATAGCACCACAGGGAGGTCAGGGAATGATCGAAACAGCATTACTCGTTGTCATTGTGATATGTGTTATCGCACTGGCCCTCGCTGCTCTCCTGGCGCGTAATCTCCTCTCACAGGATGAAGGGACGCCCAAGATGCGTGAGGTCTCCGATGCGATCAAGGTGGGTGCGGAAGCATTCATCAAGCGCCAGTACTCGACTATCGCTATTATTGCCATCGTGCTTGCCATCGTGATCTTTGCCGTCTATTACTTCACCGGACAGCAGTCGCTTGCAGTGTACACGGCATTTGCGTATATCGTTGGTGCCACGTGCAGTGCAGTTGCCGGTGTCGTCGCAATGTCCATTGCAGTCAGGACAAATATCCGCACGGCAGCCGCAGCCCAGCACAGCGACGGGAAAGCACTTGACTTCTCGTTCCGTGGCGGAGCCATCTCCGGCCTGATTATCACGTCGATGTCACTCCTCGGGGTCTCCCTGACGTACATCGCACTCGGGGCAAACCCGCAGACCACCCCCTTCGTCATCGTCGGGTTCGGCTTTGGTGCCTCGTTTGTCGCACTCTTTGCCCAGCTCGGCGGCGGTATCTACACGAAAGCCGCAGACGTCGGCGCAGACCTTGTCGGCAAGGTCGAGGCCGGCATCCCCGAAGACGATGTCCGGAACCCGGCCACCATCGCTGACCTCGTTGGCGACAACGTTGGCGACTGTGCCGGCCGTGGCGCGGACCTCTTCGAGTCCACTGCTGCCGAAAACATCGGTGCCATGATCCTCGGTGTTGCGCTCTTCCCGGTCTTCGGTGTCAACGGTATCCTCTTCCCCATCGTCATGTGTGCGCTGGGTCTCCTCGCAAGCATGATCGGTATCCTCTCTGTCAAGGGCAAGGACGGGGCAGACCCGATGGACGCCATGAACCGGGGATATTACATCACGGCGATCATCTCCGCGGTCTTCCTCTTCTTCGGGGTCCGGTGGCTCCTCGGATCTGCAACCGGCTGGATGTACTTCTTCTATGCAGGTCTCGTCGGTATCGCACTCTCCGTGTGTTTCCTCCTGGTCACTCTCTACTATACCGACCATCACTACCCCCCGGTAAAGAAGATCGCTGACGCCTCTGAAACAGGAGCCGCAACGAACATCATCACCGGGTTCTCGGTCGGTCTCGAAACCACCGCAATTCCCGCAATCCTCATCGGCCTCTCCCTCCTGATCTCCTACTGGTGCGGTACCATGAGCGGTATCCTGAACGGCGGTCTGTACGGAACTGCCGTTGCAACCGTGGGTATGCTGATGGTCTGTGCATACGTCCTTGCCATGGACACCTTCGGACCTATTGCCGACAATGCCGGCGGTATCGTTGAGATGAGCGAGGCCCCAGAGAATGTCCGCAAGCGCATGGACAAGCTCGATGCAGCGGGGAATACCACGAAGGCACTCACCAAGGGATATGCAATTGGCAGTGCATCCCTTGCTGTATTCTTGCTTTTCAACGCGTATATGGCCGACATTGCCAAGCTGACCAACAAGGTATTCGATGTCGTAAACCTTGCAGACGTGCACGTTTTTGTTGGTGCACTCCTCGGCGCGATGCTGGTCTTTCTCTTTGCCAGCTTCGCCATTCGTGCCGTTTCCAAGACCGCACAGTCTGTTATCGAAGCAGTCCGCATCCAGTTCAAGAACCCGGCCATAATGGCAGGCACAGAGAAGCCTGACTATGCAGCAGTCATCGATATCACGACCCAGGGTGCGCTCAAAAACATGGTCATCCCCGGCATTCTTGTGATTGGGTTCCCGATTATCATCGGTGTCACCATGAAATACCAAGCCCTCGCTGGCTTCCTCATGGTTGCGACCATCACCGGCATTCTCCTTGCCCTGATCCTTAATAACAGCGGCGGTGCATGGGACAATGCCAAGAAATTCATTGAAAGCGGTGCCCACGGTGGCAAGGGCAGCGAGGCCCACAAGGCAGCCGTCATCGGCGACACGCTCGGCGACCCGTTCAAGGACACTGCAGGCCCGTCGCTCCACGTGCTCATCAAGCTCCTTGCTACGCTGACACTTGTGCTCGCGCCGCTCTTTATCTGAAAAACTATCAAAATATTTTTTTTTCGTGGTTTGTTCCGGTTCGGGGCTCTTTTGCCGGCACCGGTATACGAACATGCGTTAAAAGGAGATATCGGCCTGTACTACGTACTTTTCTTATTCCCTGTCCGGCGGGACGTATCCCGCAGGATCAGCGATCGGTATCAGGGAAAGGGAGTGTAATGGGTACAGCATTCTTCCGGTATGCAAGCGCTTCTTCTGCAATCAACCGGATCATGCACCCTTCGCAGGGATCCGGCCGCCCGGCTCCGGGAAACATGCCGTCTGGGTACAGCATCATGAGGGAATGCCGGGAGACTTCACGCAGGTCGGTATCACGATCCGCCGCCAGCGGTTTGAGATACCCGGCTGCACCGGGATCGCCAAGCGCCCCGAGCATGCCCGCCGCCATCAGCTGTACCCGTTTATCCTCAGACTTCAAGGCCGCTCACGAGATACTCAAAGAGAGGCTGCCGGAATTTTTTTAACGCCCCGGCGGGGTCTTTGACTCCGGTAATCCCCCCGGCCCTTTGTTTACCATAATGGTTGTCCGCCTCCATCTGCATCGCCCTTTTATTGATTGATAATATCCTGTACCGGGATTATCTTTTCAATATTTGCATGGTGCATTTGCATGGCATAATCCCAAATGCCATGAAGGCAGGTTCTTCCGGCAGGGGGGCCGACGGGGGTTATGGATGGCATGTGCAGGATTGCGGCCCCAAGGTTCCTATAAAAGATTCTGATAAAAGCTCATAAAAATTAAAATACGGCGCGCTGAAGGAGGATACAGCAGGATCAGCTGCACCCGGTCCAGCCGCAGTGCTTGCAGATCCCCTGGTTGCAGCCCTCACCGAAATCCAGCGGTTCATGGCAGTCGGGGCAGAGCCGCTGCTCCCCGGTCTTTCTGATATTCCAGTCGTTCAGGGTCGCGATGCTCTGGTTCTTTGCCGAGAGCTCGATGCACCGCCCCACCACGTCAGCACAGGAATGGCCTTCCGACGATGGATTTTTGATCGCGGAGATGCAGTTCACCTTCCCGAACTGCTTGACAAACTTCAGGTACGGCACACCGTTCTGGAGCCCCGTGCTGATCGCACGGCCAAGGGCGCTGCTGTTCGCGTCGCACCCCCCGCTGCCCACGGTCCGGATAAAGACCTCCATGGGTTTTCCCTCCATCAGGTTCACCGTCACGTAGAGACGGCAACACCCTGACTGGCAGAGGTACGTCCGGCCGGCGAGTTCCTTGGGCCGGTCGATGGACAGCGAGGGGATCGTCTCCGGCATCGCTCTTTTGGCCGCTGAGGCCGTGGCAGGTCCCGGGGGACTGGATACGGCAGGGCTCTTATCCTTTAACGCGAGCACGACATCGTCCCTGCTCCCGGTCCGGTAGATGGTGATCCCCTTGAGGCCGAGTTTCCACGCCATCATGAGCGCCTCCTCGCAGTCCTCTTTTGTTGCAGAGCCGGGCATGTTGATGGTCTTGCTGATCGAGGCATGGACATGCTTCTGGAAACTGGCCTGCATCAGGATGTGGTCCCGCCAAGGTATGTCAAGCGCCGTCTTGAAGAGTGCAAGGAACCCTTTCGGCAGCCAGTGCAGGTCCTGGATAGTGCCGGTCTCGTGGACATGGGCGATGACCTCGTCAGCCTTCTTGGCCCGCTCGTCGCCGGCAAAACCCATTCCGGAAAGGGTGTGGACGAGCGCCTCCTTGAACACCGGGTTGACGATGATAAAGGTCTTGCCCACCGTGTTCTTCCTCGTGTAGGCAAACGAGAAGACCGGCTCGATACCGCTCGAACACCCGGCGAGAAGCGAGATCGTCCCCGTCGGGGCAATGGTCGTCATCGCAGCGTTTCGCACTTTACAATCTTTCCAGGTACTTCCCTGCCAGGCCGGGAAGGTCCCCAGTTTCTCGGCACGTTTGTGGGACTCTTCGACGGCCGTATCGGTCACGAGTTTCATGACCTGTTCGGACCATGCCCGCCCTTCGGGGGAGTCGTAGGCAAGGCCGATCATGAGCATCGCGTCGTGGACGCCCATGACACCAAGGCCGATCTTCCGTGTCCTCCTTGTGGCCTCCGCGATCTGCGGGATCGGGAACACGTTCTTCTCAATCACGAGGTCGAGGAACCGGGTCGCCATCCGTGCGGTCTCGCGGAGTAGGTCTTCGTCAAGAACGTCATCGTGAACACAGGCGGCAAGGTTGATACTCCCCAGGACGCAGCTCTCGTAGGGCAGGAGCGGCTGCTCGCCGCAGGGGTTTGTCGTATCGATCTCCCCGAGCAAAGGCGTCGGGTTGTGCCGGTTGATCTCGTCGTAGAAGAGGAGGCCCGGCTCACCGTTTTTCCAGATACCCTCGACAATGCCCGTCCAGATCGCTCCGACCGTGACTTTTGCTCCCGAGTGGGGGTTCGTGAGCCAGACGTCATCGAACCGCTGCTTCCCCACGAGGTCCATGAACCGGTCGTTCACCATCACGGAGATGTTGAAGTTGGAGATATCGCCCTCTTTTGTCTTCGCCGCGATAAACGCGAGGATGTCGGGGTGCCAGACGTTGAGGATCCCCATGTTTGCCCCCCGCCGGCGGCCGCCCTGCTTGATCACATCGGTGGCCGCGTTAAAGACCCGCATGAAGGAGATCGGGGCCCGACGCGACGCCGTCCGTGGACTGCACGGGAGAGCCTTCCGGCCGGATATGCGAGAAGTTGTACCCGGTACCCCGCCGGTCTTGTGGATGATCGCCCCTTCCTTCATCGCATCGAAGATCCCGTCGATGGAATCGGGGACCGGGAGGGTGAAGCAGGCAGAGAGCTGTCCCAGCTCAGTTCCTGCGTTCATGAGAGTGGGGGAGTTGGGCAGGAAGTGTAGCGAGATCATCGCCTCAAAAAAACGGGCTCGTTCGGTCTCATCGTCTGCCAGAGCCGAGGCTACGCGGCGGCAGATATCGGTAAAATTCTTCTCTCCTCTCCGCAGGTAGCGGGCCGAGAGAATGCTGTCGACGACGGATGGTGGGTTCATGGCCTGACCTGTGCTGTGTTTTGGTGTAAAGGATAAAAGGGGCTATTCAACGGATGAAATATTGCTCATGAAATAAGTTATAGATTGTTGTCCGCGATACGTTGAGCACCGCCGGCTCCGCCGCCATGAGAATATACCCGTTCCGGGGGAACACGGGTTTCACCGGTGGATCAGGAACGCGTACCGCGCTTCGCACGTACGCAGCCTCGGTTACCGGGGGATAACCACCTGATCGATGCCGTGGATCACGCCGTTTGTGCAGGCGATGTCCGGGATGGTCACCCGGGCGCCGCCGAATATCACGACACCGCCCTTCTCAGTTATCTCGACGGTGATGCCGAGACGTGTCTTGGGGAAATTCAGTTTCTTTATCGTGTGGCACGAGAGGTTGCCAAAGAGGATATGGTACTGGAGGACCCGGAGCAGCTGCCCCGCGAGGGTCATCCATGAGCGCGGCAAGGGTTTCCAAAGGGAGCCGCCGGAATGCCTCGTCGGTGGGCGCACAGACCGTCAACGGCCCCTTCCCGGCGAGCACGGCATCGAGGCCGGTTGCCCGGATCGCCTGCGCCATCAGGGAAAACCGGCCGTCTGCGGCGAGCGTCCTGGTAATTGTCGCTGGTAA
Source organism: uncultured Methanoregulaceae archaeon (assembly GCA_963805035.1). Taxonomy (GTDB): domain Archaea; phylum Halobacteriota; class Methanomicrobia; order Methanomicrobiales; family Methanospirillaceae; genus Methanoregula. Next base: position 16,501 of record CAWDSU010000007.1, read on the forward strand.
TGTCATGGCAGGTATCCTCTAAACGTCCCGGGTACATTCTTTGTCGTGCACGACAAAAAACCTGTTTTCTCCGGCCGCACGTTCCTCGTCGGTGCACCCCGGCATCCATCAGCAGCCGGATCCCATATCGACCCTCATATCGGTTGCAAGCCGGCTGTACCTCTTCGGGTTCTCGTCAAACTGCTTCTTGCAGTAGTTACAGCAGAAGTAGTATTCCGTATCCCTGTACGTACTCCTGAACGGAGCGTTCTCCTCGTCGACTATCATAAAACAGACCGGATCGGTGGCCATGGTATCGTCTCCTTTGGTGTATCTTTCCATCTGGTGCACCTCCCAGATAAAGGTGTGGAAACGGTATGCGGGTAGAACACGAATTTTCTCGGCTATCCGTGCGTCCTTTTGCTTTTCATGGACCGGCAGGAGCACATCCACATCATCAGTGCGGGGGAGCAGATCGAAGCGGCCTGTGCGGCGGCCATCCGGGATTTGCAGGATATTACCCGGATCTATGTTTTTGCGGACAATGACATCTATACAAATTCATCCCGCGACGACGAGCGGACAAAAGCGCACAAGACTGCGGTCCGGGAAGCGGTCAATGGCATAAAAGTCCTTGCCACGTCCCTGAAGATACCCGCATCGCTCGTGTATATCGATCCGCCGGCATCCGGATCGGTGGCCGCAGCGGTACAGAAGATTAAAAACGGGAATCCCGGTGCACGTTACACCTTCGATCTTTCCGGCGGCTCAAAGGACCTGTCCCTTGCCCTCTTCCAGATCTCGCTCTGGCTGGAAGGAGATGCCTACTACTATGCGTTTGCCGGGCCGGGAAGAGCGGAAACTTCGGAAAAACTGGCGGTTCCGAAGATCCCGCTCCGGGAGATTGCAGTAAATGCAAACTATATGCGGATACTCGCAGTGCTGTCCGGGACGCCGGGAAAGAACGATACCTCCCCCCGGGTCCTTCCCCGTTCCTACCTCTTCACCCAGATGGAGGCGTTCTACGTGCCGGTGAAGAAATCGGGGGTCAGGATGAATATCTCGAAAACAAAGACCGATGCCATCACCGGGAAGCGGGCGCTGATACCCATACTGAGTCAGGGGACGTTTTCAAGCCTGATGAACACACTTGCCAGCGCGGATCTGGTGCAGGAAGTGCCGGGCCCGGCCGGAAACCGGAAGGAAAAGTATTACCGGATCACAGCATCAGGCACCCTGATATTGCAGCTCGCGTGAAAAAATCCCGGAAAACGGTAGTGAGTTGTACATTTGATTGTCAGATGTACACTTGATTATCAAATGTACATCTGACAAAAATTTTTCTTTTCACGCCGGATGGCCGGGCCGTTGGGGGGTGGGGGTCCCCAATTTTAAAAAAGTCCGGGCCGGCCAAATTTTTTTTTAAAGTGATGAGACCCCCCACGGGGGC
>CAWDSU010000008.1:0-368118 GCA_963805035.1 uncultured Methanoregulaceae archaeon
GGGATGAAGGCATCACCGTCGTGACGAATGCAAAAATAACCCGCGTCGAGGGCAACTCCGGCGAGTGGATAAGGCTCCACGGCTGCGCGACGGAGGCGACCTTTCTCTGGAAGGCACACACCTGCTGGTAGCCGCAGGACGTACGCCGAATACGAGCGGCATCGGCCTCGAAAAGGCGGGCGTGGAGACGACCGACCGCGGCTATGTGAAGGTGAACGAGCGTTTGCAAACGACCGCCGAGGGTGTTTGGGCCATCGGAGATTGCGCCGGAAGCCCACAGTTCACACATATCTCAACCAATGATTCCAAGGTTGTGATTGACAACATCGCCGGCGGCAATCGCGTGACTACCGGCCGCCAGGTTCCGTTCTGCATGTTCACCGACCCGGAGTTCGCCCGTATCGGACTCAGCGAAACGGAGGCGAAACGGCGCGGCATCCCTTATCGCGTTGCCAAGTTGCCCATGGCTGCCGTCCTTCCGCGATGACGATTTCTGAAACGCGCGGATTTATGAAGGTGTTGATCGAGACGGGAAGCGACCGCATCCTCGGATTCACCATGTTTGGCGCCGGCGCTGGAGACGTCATGGCAGCCGTGCAGATGGCGATGATTGCCGGAGTGCCGTACACCGCGGTACGCGACGCAGTCATCGCTCATCCCACCATGCCGGAAGGGCTTATCCTCCTCTTTGGTAACGTCCCTCCCATCTCCGCGCATGCCGCCAAGCGTACGAGGTAATGCCGAATGCTCGTCACCGGAGATACGGTTAGACACGGCCGCTTTGGAGGCATCCGGGCATTGAACGCCATCCGTTACGGAGCCGGGCGGAACATAATTGTCGTCCAGGGAGGATAGAGCAACCAGATTGAACGAGACGATGAACCGTTGTCCGTGGGCGAAGAACGAGCTTTACATCGAGTACCACGATCACGAATGGGGCGTCCCTGTCCATGGCGACCGCCTGTTATTCGAGTTCCTGATCCTCGAAGGGGCACAGGCCGGTCTGAGTTGGGAAACGATCCTGAAGAAGCGGGACAACTACCGGGACGCCTTCGACCAGTTTGACCCAGCAATCATCGCAAAATATGGCCATAAGAAACGCCAGAGCTTGTTGTCGAATCCAGGCATCGTCCGCAACAAACTGAAAATCGAAGCGGTCATCCAGAATGCCAAAGCGTTCCTGGCCGTCGAGAAGGAGTTCGGTTCGTTCGATCAGTACATCTGGACCTTCGTCGGCCATGAGCAGTGGCACAATGCCAGAAAGTCGATGAAGGAGGTTCCAGCCAAAACCCCAGAATCGGACGCCATGAGCAAGGACTTGAAACGGCGAGGTTTCAAATTCGTTGGCAGCACCATCTGCTACGCCTTCATGCAAGCCGTGGGCATGGTCAACGATCATCTTGTCGAGTGTTTCAGGCACGATGAGTTGAAGAAGGCGTGGAAATGACCCAAACTTCCCGGTCTGGATGAAACAGGGGAGGCCGATGCCGAGGCAAAACCGTGTAAACCCATTTGGCGAGATCATTGCCACCCAGGATCGGGGCATGTTCATGGGCAATCGTGGCGTTCTCCATGACCAGGAAGGCCGAATTCAGCGGGCTTGGCAGGGGAAGCGGTGGCTCGTGTGCGTGCTGGAGTTTCGGGGCCGCAAGCCACAGGTCATGTCGCCCGGCCATTACACCGAACTCTTCTTCCTCGACGAAGCAACTGCTCTTGCAGCTGGACATCGACCCTGTGCGGAATGTCGGCGGGAACGATTCAATGCCTTCCGCGACGCCTGGAGACTGGCAGAGGATTCGCATCCGCCCACAGCCGACGAGATTGACAACCGACTGCATGCTGAGAGGTTGACCTTGCCCAGCGGGTCGAAGAACCAGTGCCGGCCAGCCGCCAGCAGGCCCTTGAACTCGCCGTCACGGAAGTGCAGGCCCGTTTCGTAACTGCGAATCTTGACGGTCTTGATGACGAACATCCTTCACCTTCCTTCCTGCGGCCTTTCATGGGCCGCTCTTGCTTCGTTTCATAAAGCCGTTGGGCGGCGGAACCAGCGGCGATCACACGGACAAGTGCGGAGTGTCGTTTGAGCATCCGCATAGCCTGCGGCGACGCGGCAGTTTCCGCCGGGCTCGTCGCCGAAGGGCCAAAGCCCTGGGGCGAGTCGCCAGGCATCCGTTGCCGCTTGCCGGAGGCCGGCGAAAGCGGTATCCACGCACTACATGGCACTCGGCCGTGCTGCCACCGGACAACCGTATGCTTCCTCGGGCGTCGATTCCTCCGGGAACTGCCCCAATGAGCAGTGGGCCCCGAATCCTCGTCGCCGTCGGAAGCCGGCCGCCGGTGGCCGATCACACGTTGGCCCGCCGGGCACCGACGCCCCGCGTTGGTCGCGGGGCGTTGGTCAGCCTGCGGTGTTGGTACGGGAGTCGAACCCGCGACAGCCAGATTCACGGTCTGGTGCTCTATCCACTGAGCTAACCTCGTTGACACAACCATCGGTCAGAACCCATTTACGGAACACACGTCGCCAACCGCCTTGTTGAAGGGACAGGGCGGCGTGCGCCGTTGGCCCGGCCGTATCATTGCTTCCAAAGAGGCGCCGGTGGGAGTCGAACCCACTTGAAGCTGCTTTGCAGGCAGCCGCCGTGCCGTCTGGCTCCAGCGCCACGCTTGTCCAGTGTCCTCGCCAGGAGTCGGACCTGGTCTTCGACCTTCGCAGGGTCGCGTGCAAATCCGCCACACTCCGAGGACGTATTTCTGTTCAGCGCCCCGCCGAGGAATCGAACCCCGTCTTGCAGATTCGTAGTCTGCCGTGCTAATCCGGCACACTCGCAGGGCAAGTGTCTCGACCAGGAATCGAACCTGGACCTGGACCTTCGGAGGGTCCTATGCGATCCGCTACACCATCGAGACATTCAGCGTCCCGACCTGGAGTCGAACCAGGGCCAGGGCCTTAGGAGGGCCCCGTGCGATCCGCTACACCATCGGGACAAATGCACCAGAGCCGACGGCTGGACTTGAACCAGCATGATGCGGTTTACAAGGCCGACGCGCTCGCCTTGCGCTTTCGGCCACGTCGGCATTCACTCAAGCAGGAGCGCGAGGATTTGAACCCCGTTGGGCGGCTTTGGAGGCCGCTTCCTCTCCCAGGAGGACACTCCTGTAATAGGCTTGAGCCTGAGGTTTGAGGCTTGAGTTGTGAGGCTTGAAGTGGCACAATACAGCGATGCGAGACCATCGAAAACTCCGTGCGTTCGAGTTAGCCGACAATCTTGTTCTGTCGATCTATTCAATTACCAAGACATTTCCTAGGCAGGAGCAGTTCGGGCTGACCATCCAATTGCGTCGTGCCGCAATCTCCATTGCCTCGAATATCGTCGAGGGCTGCGCCAGGCACTCGCAGGCCGACTACATTCGTTTTCTCGACATGGCGTTTGGTTCATCGCGTGAGGTCGAGTACCAGCTTACGGTCGCTCATCGCCTAGGATACGTGCCGGACGATGCCGCCCAGAAAGTCGCACAACAGGCGGACGAGACCGCAAAGGTCCTGGCAGGTCTATTGCGGTCTCTTCGCCGAAGTGCCTAACTTCCTCATCCACTCAAGCCTCAGGTCTCAGCTCAAGCCTCACGTTCCAGTACGCTTCGCTGACGAACTTCGACCAGCTTTCGATCCGCACCTCGTGGTCCGCATACAGCGGCTTCCACGTCGGCCGGACCGGCTTGCGGCGCAGGTGCATCCGTGCCTGCTCCGGTGTCCGGTCGGCCTTCCGCTTGTTGCAGGCCATACAGGCCAGCACGCAGTTCTCCCAGCCCGACACACCACCCTGCGAACGCGGCAGGACGTGGTCCAGCGTCAATTCCTCGCTGCCCGGCTGGGCACCGCAGTATTGGCAGGTGTAGTGGTCCCGCTTGAAAATGTTCCGGCGGCTGAAGGTCACGTGGGCCGTCGGCAGCCGATCGTAGCTGCTCAGGGCGACCACTTCCGGCACCCGCAGCTTGAACCGAACCGCCTGGATGCAGTCCTCGCCGTTTTGCGGCCGCAGCTTGGCCCAGTCCGCCCAGGTGTAAAGCTGGTAGTCGGCCGGGTCCACGACGCGTGCGGACTCGTTCCACAGCAGCACCAGCGCCCGGGCCACGGTGGCGACGTTCACCGGCTGCCAGTTGCGGTTCAGCACCAGCGTCGGCCGCTGGAGTACCTTGGTGACCATAACATTCTCCTTCCACAATTCTCCCCAGGGGTGTCCGAGGGGAGTCGAACCCCTACCTCCTGGTTCACAGCCAGCCGTGCAGCAACCGCTACACCACGGACACCATATATAACTGTCTCCTTCAGCACCCCGACCAGGAGTTGAACCTGGATCTCCTCGTTAGAAGCGAGGCATGATGTCCGTTTCACTATCGGGGCATGTAATTCGGCACACCAAGCGGAAGGCAAGGGAGTTGAACCCTCATCTCCACTGGGGAGAACCGCCTTAGCGGGGCGGCCCGGCAACCCGGTATCCGGCTACCTTCCGTAACCACACATCAGTGGACCGACCGGGAATTGAACCCGGATCTCCAGTTCGCCGAACTGGCGTCTTCCCATTGGACCATCAGCCCGTGTCATCTTCAGTGGACCGCCGGGGAATCGAACCCCGATTGCCTGGGTGCAAACCAAGCGTCTTCCCGTTGGACCAGCGGCCCGTATCTTCAAGAGGTCCGTCCCGGAGTTGAACCGGGTCTTCCTCCTTACCGAGGAGGTGTGCTGCCGAAACACCTACAGACCATTTCGCAACAGTGATCCCGGATGGAGTCGAACCATCGCTTTCCTGGTTGTCACCCAGGCGTCTTCGCCGTTGGACCACGGGATTCAAGTGACCGAGGTGGGAGTCGAACCCACAGGCACGAGGCTCTCGACCTCGCCGCTATGCCAATTTGCGTACCCGGTCATGGCGGGTCCGGGTGTTGCACCCGGCGATCCAGGCTTATGGGGCCCGGCTGAGCACTGGCCCACCCGCAGTTGCAGGCCCCGGTATCGAGCCGGGCGCACCGGCCTTATGGGAGCCGGTTGGGCACCTGCCGTGCCTGCAATTCGTCAGTGACCAAGGGGAGATTCGAACTCCCAAGCCTTGCGGCACGACGTTCTGAGCGTCGCGCGTCTACCAGTTGCGCCACTTGGTCATGTTCCAGCGGCGCGTGCGGGAATTGAACCCGAGCAGGTATTTCCAAATTTTAAGGGAGACGTGCAGGATTCCCGGTGGCTTACCCCGACTTCGTGCTCTTCGTGTTTCTCGCCGCAGGCGCAGGTATGTTCATCAATACACCCGCGTCGGGCGGGGGATGCTCATTCATTGGTAGTGGCTGGGGTTTTTGTTGGTTCTGGCATTGACTCACGACGTAGTTGTTGTGTTATAATTACTCATATGCGCATAAAATCATATAAAGTATTCCGTTCTGACAGCGGTAACCCCCGGCTTCGCTCATGCTCATCGGACAGGCCTCCCGGTACGGGAGATATCTTCGGGGCAGGGAACACGCCAAAAAAGAAAAAAATTTGGTTGGGGACGATCGTGCTTACCTTGCGGGGATGATCAGTGAGCGCTCGCCGGCGGGCATGAACTCGCGGATTGCACCCTTTGCAAACTCGCGGCGGATTTCGGAGAAGTCGAACTTGAGCGACGGGTCTGCGAACGTGATCTTCATCAGCGGGGAAAGGGTCCATGCATCGCCGCGTGCAATGTGGGCGGCGCCGGCAATGGCTGCGTATTCTCCCTGGTGTCCGACGTTCATTGCATAGTTCGGGTAGTTCGGTCCACGGAGCTCGCCAACCAGTCCCTCGTCGGGGCGGATCGACATGGAGTTTGCGGAACCGCACTGGTCCTGCAGGTCGTAGCCGAAGAAGCCGAGACGTGACCAGCCTTCCTTGTGCATGAGCATGGACAGGTACCAGCCGTTCAGGCCTGCGTTGGAGTTGGCGGTTGCCAGTGAAACGGAGATACCTGATGCTGCGGCGAGGACGGACGCACGCTGGGAACCACCAAAGTGGCTCTCGAGTGCAGTCGGGTACTCCTCGTACTGCTCCATACCGTAGAGGTTGACCTCGGTTGCAATGTCGTTGACAATGTCCTGGGTTGCCTTTGCCTTGCCGATGCCACCGTGTTTCTTCTTGATGTAGTCCACACCGTAGCTGGTGTAGTCGTCAAGGATGTTGTCGGTGTATGCAGCGGTTGCATACTGGGTGAACCCGACACCACCGGACATGTAGCTGCCGAGCCAGATCTGGTCGAAGAGCATCGTGCCTGCGGCAACAATCTCAAGGGATGACCGTACCGGGTCGTTGGGGTACTTGCGGTCTGACTGGATCATGTCGCAGAAGTGTCCGAACTTGATGCCACCTGGCTCGTTCGGGCCACGTGCACGGCGGGCGGGCAGGATGTCTGCCATCTGGATAACACCGGCGTGCTTTGCGGCGAATGCGAGGTCGGCGACTGCTGCTTCGCCTGCGCACATCTTGTATGCGCCGATGAAGGACATACCGATTTGCATTGCAGACCACCGGGAGGTGGTTCCGCCATCGCAGGTCCTGCTGACGGTTGTGGGGATGTGCACTGCCTGCCACATCGACTTGCCGACCGCGGCCTTCAGTCTGTGCGGCCATCTTGGCCGGGAAGAGCTTGTCGAGGTTTAAGACGAACTGGGGTTCGAGGTCGTCTGCCATCTCGTCGTCGCCCGTGAAGACCTTGACGTAACAGTCGTCCACGAGTCCCGGGTGGGTCTCGACCATGTGTTCCTGAACGACGGCCGCGCCGGGCATTGCGTGGTTCAGCACGTGGAGGTACTCGTTGATGGTTTCGGGTGTAACTTCCTTGCCCAGACGCTTCTGGAGAGTGCCGTGGGCGAGGTCGAGGCCGACGATGATCGTCCTGCGGATGTCGTCCCACATCTGCTGCATCGCAGCGTTGTTGACGAAGTGCAGGTCATCGCCCTCGACGAATACGCCCGTGGTGCTGACTTCGTAGGGTGTCAGCTGGCGCTGGCCGAGCGGGATACCGCCGCAGTGGCAGCGCTTGGGGTCATACATGGAGATGCCGCGTTCCATCTCGGCCTTCTTGCCGGCCTTCATGAACTCGACTTTACGTGCGGACTGCTCGAGACCCTTGCGCTCGAATACGGTGGACATTGCCTCCGGGTCTGCACCGAATTTCTCCTTCATTGCCTTCAGGAAGAGCTTCTGGGTCCTTTCGATTTTTGCCTTTGCCATGATTACGCCTCCTTGGGCATGAAGCCGTATTTTACCCTGAGCGTGTGGATGCGGGTAATGTATTCAACGTATTCTGCATCGTCGCGGAACCCGGTTCCTGCTACGGAGTGGAACATGGTGGTGTGCGCCTTGAGCCACTTGTCGTCCGCCGCCTTGCCGATCTTGACTTCGGCATCAAGGGGAACGCCGACCTGGTCCTTGACGTACTTGATCATGCCCGACTTCTTGTCGATGACAAAGCGCTGGAGCATATCGAACATCATCCCGTTCTCGTCGAGACGGAGGGAGTGTCCGTGCACGGTACAGCCGCGGATGCCGGTAAGTGCTGCATCAAAGAGCTCGGTGTTGATGAGTTCCTTTGCATACTTCTCGAGATCTCTTTCACGGCATTCGATGATCTGACGGCCTGACAGCGTACCCGGGTCAATGCCACGGAAGCGGTATGCCTCGAGGTAGACTTCTCTGGTAGGGCTGGCAGGGGGCATTGTACATCGAGTCGGTGAACTGGATGTAGCGGATGCGGTCGCCGGCCTTTGCGCCGTCAGTCGGGGTCACGAGCTTGCGGATCGGGCATGCTGGTTCCTGCTGCTCGGCAAGTGGCGGGTGTGCACTCTTGTATGCGGAGCCGGGTGCACGGTGTCCCATGACGAGGACGACGTCCTTATCCGTTACATCGCGAAGCTTTTCCAGCTTGTGGTTCGGGTCCATCTGCTTGCGCCTGTTCTCGGCGATATGCGTCTGGCCTGGACCAAACTGGGGTTTGTATGCCATTGTTTTATCACTCCAATGTTACTTTTTTTTCACGATTCTCATCACTGACGAAATGACTTCCGCCATTTTCTCGCGCGTAGGGGTCTGGCCCCGGGTTACGCCGCTCACGATCGCCATCACCGTGCCTTTCGTACGGATCTGGTCGGCTTGGGGCATTACCACGGCAGTCTTCACGCCCACCTTTGCGAGATCCTCATAATCAATCGGGGACTGGGAAACGACAATCGCCTTCACGTCACAGGCCTCGAGAATAAACCGGACCTTGTGCACCACATGGGATCGGACATTCCCATGGTGAAGTATGGCGAGCTTGTGTTTCTCAATCTGCGCAACCTCTTTGTCAGTAAGCCCGAAGTAGGCGCCGATAACACCGCCGGCAATATTGGGGGCGTCCGGGGGGACGCCACTGCCGGCATTCAGTACAAGGGTACTGATGCTGTATTCGACGCCCTGCTGTCGCAACCCCGAGGTGATATCGCACACCGGCTTGGTGACGTGGCGGCGTCCCGGGGACATTCCGACCACGATCACGTCCGGGTACCGGCATTCGGAGATGGTGCCCCGCTGGGCAATACCGCCTCCTTTACCCATGCCCAACGCCTCGCGGCAGTCAACAACTTGGGTTACTCGTCCTATCGGCATTATTTATTTCCCTGGATGATTATGGGTCTGGACTTGCTGTTTGGATCAGCCAGTCCGAGGATCGATTTGTCCGCGTTCGGGCCATACTTGCAGTAATCGACAAGCGATGGCTCGGTCTTCATGTACCTGCCTTCCTGGATATAGAAAGAAAAGGTGGTAAAGACCGGTTCGATCGCGGCCTTCAGTGCGGGGATCACATCACGGCTCTCGAGTTCGAGCACGACCGTGCCTACATGAACCTGCAGGTCCACTTCTTGGTCGCCGACATGGATTGTCTTCCTCATCACGTGAGGATTGGCGAGTCCTTTGGCGGGTCCGTAGGTTATGGAAACAGGAAGGCGGGGTCCGTTAAGAACCATCCGTCGTACTCCTGCAACACTGACAATTTTATTCAGCAGGCACTCCGTAGTCTCGGGGTTAAGCAGTCGTGCGGTGACAATCCTGCACTGGGGGAACGTGGCTTCGGTCATTTGGTATCCTTTTGGGGTGTTTAAATACCCTTTGCAACTGCCTGGATCGGCTTCTTGAATGCGTCGAGCTGACCGAACGTGTCCTGGTAGATCTTCGAGGTCTGTTCGGGGCCGAACATCTGGGTACCTGCATCAAGGCAGCATGCTGCAACGATACAGGGCATACCGACACCGGCTGCGTGACGGGTAACGACGTGGTTACCGTTGAATCCGCCGGGGCCGCCGCCACCGTAGATCGAGTGGCTGAAGAACGAGAACCCGACTGCGACACCCATGGTACGACCGAAGTCGGAGCCTGGGAGGCCGGTCTCGTGCTCGAGCAGGTCGTTGAAGTAGAGCAGGGTTGCGGAGACTGCCTGTGCGAACCGTCCGGCACCACAGTTGACCATGGTTGCCGCGAGGGTGCCTGCGGATGCATAGGCATTCCAGAGCATCGGGTCCTTGGTGTCGTAGAAGATGTAGCCGCTCTTGCCCTTCTTGCCTGCCTTGATGACCTTGTCCTCAATGGCACGCTCGACGAGGCTCTGAACGACAGTACCGATAGTACCGCTCTTGCCGTTTGCCTTGACGAGGTCGTAGACAATGTTGTTTGCGTTGAGTCCTTGGTATGCGTAGAGCAGGAGCTGGGCACGCTCGAACGGGCCGATTGCTGCGCCCATCTCGAATTCGCCGGCCTGCTCAAAGGTGGCACAGAGTGCTGCACCCTGCATGGCATTCCGGTGGGTCATCATTGCCGCATGGTTTGCCGGGATGTTCCTGAGTGCATAGCCGAGGCCTTCGTTGTTCTGCGGGATGGACATGATAGTGACGATGTTGCCGCCGTCCATGCTCATCGTCTGCGGGTAGGTACCCCAGACAGCACTCTTGACGTAGGCACCGTCAAACATACCGACCTTGTACTGGTCAACCAGTGCGTAGGTCGTGGCTGCTGCAACCGCTGTTGATGCTGCATCGTAAGTTGCTGCTGCATCCAGACGGGCACTCGGGACCTCGACGAGGATCATCTTCCCGCCGCCGACCTTGGTGATCTTGGTGTTGTCACCGTCAGTGACCTGGACCATCTCCTTGATCTTGGCTGAAAGTGCGTCAACATCCTTGACTACGCTGCAGCTCATGCTGTGGCCGAGGATCTGGTTCGATTTGCCGCCCATCTTACCGGTCTTGAGTGCTTCCTCGATACCGGCGAGGTTGACGGCTACGGTCCTCTTGGTGAGGTCGATGACATTGAGTGCACCCTTGTTGACCAGCGGGCTGATCTTGTCAAGAGATACATTGCTCTTTAAGAGCTTACCCTCATCGTCGTAGAGATCGATTGAGTCTTTCTGTTTCATGTAAATTCCTCCAAATCAAAATTTTACGCAATACGGTACGGTGACTGAACACTGGTGGTGGATAACGGAACACTGGTAATGACTGAAAGTCGCTATTGCACGTCCCCTAGATTGGGACATTGAATAATTTCCAATTTCCCCTTATAAGCGTTCCTATTTTATCTCGAAAAAATATTTTATAAATCTTCAAAAATATTACATAAGATCGAAGGAATGTTCAAATATTACATATATCTGCCCTTTCATTGTTTTACGCAGTATTACGAATTTTTAAAAAAGTATTATGCTCTCTTATACTAAATAAAAAAATTACCTGTTTTCCGGTGCGCTTGTTATAAAAAATAATGGGTTGTGACAGGGTCATGGTGAGGGATCCATGACAGGGTTTACTTGTTTTCCACAAGCGGGCTCGGCCCGAGTTCTTTGATGGTATCGACGACGTTTGTCACGACTTTTGCCCATTTTGCACCTTCCGATGCTGAGACAAACGTCATCCGGAAGCGGCGGTCGTCGAGGCCGATGCTCTTCATGAGCCTCTTGACCATGAACATTCTCTTAGCCGCCTTGTAGTTACCTTCAAGATAGTGGCAGTCTCCGAAGTGACACCCGGAGAGGAGGACCCCATCCGCACCATCGGCAAACGCCTTGAGGACGAAGAGGGAGTCGAGACGGCCGGTGCACATCACGCGGACAATCCTGATATCCGGGGGGTACTGGATACGGCCCCCGCCAGCTAGGTCGGCTCCTGCGTAGGAACACCAGTTGCAGACCATACCGAGGATCTTGGGTTTCCACTCGTCAGCCATTTACTGCTCACCTCCGAGCAGGAACGCATCGATCTGTGCAACAATCTGCGGGGTTGCGAAGTGGTTCATCCAGATGGCACCGCCGGGGCAGAACCCTCCGCAGGTACCGCAGCCCTTGCACTTTGCTTCCGTTACCTGCATGACCGTGCGTCCATCCTTCTCTACGAGGGACAGGGCGCTGTAGGGGCAGAGGTTCACGCACATGCCGCAGCCGGCGCATCTCTCTTCGATACAGGTAGCGAAGTACGGCTCGAGTTCGACTTCTCCTTTGTGGATCGGGATACTCGCTGCCGATGCCGCACCCTCTGCCTGTGCTACCGTGTCAGGAATATCTTTCGGGCCCTGGCAGACACCGGCAAGGAAGACACCGGCCGTGGTGGTCCCGCATGGGTTGAGCTTCGGATGGGCTTCAAGGAGCCATCCATCCTGGGAACAGGAAACACCGAAGAGTTTTCTGGTCCTGTTGGTATCTGTCTTGGGCTCGATCGCGGCTGCAAGTACGACAAGGTCGACTTCCATGTCGACCGGGCGGTCAAGCAGGGTATCGTCGGCGTAGACGTGGAGGTTCTTGGTCTTTGGGTCTTCGAGAATGTTTGCCACGCGCCCGCGGATGAATTTTGCGCCCTCATCCTGGATGCGGTAGTAGAACTCCTCGTATGCCTTGCCGAATGATCGGATATCCATGTAGAAGATGTAGGGGATGCACCCGGGGATCTTCTCGGTGATCTGGTGGGCGTGCTTCAGGGAGTACATGCAGCAGAACCGGGAACAGTAGGGCTTGCCGATTCCGGTGTTGTCACGTGAACCTGCGCAGAGCACGAATGCCACGCGTTTGGGGGTCACACCGTCGCTCGGGCGGATAAGGTTGCCGCCGGTCGGGCCGGATGCGCAGATAAGCCGCTCGAATTCAAGGCTCGTAATCACGTTCTCGTACCGTTTGTATCCCCACTCCTCTTTCTTCTCGATCGGGAAGATGTCGTAGCCGGTGGCAAGGATGACTGTTCCGACTTTGACCTTGCGGAGCTCGTCCTTGGACTCGAGGTCAATTGCCTTCTTTTCGGGACCGCAGGCGGTCACGCACAGTCCGCACTTGATACAGGAATCAAAGTCAATGGTGTAGAGCAACGGGACGACCTGCGGGTGGTTGATATAAATGGCCTTCCGGGGCTTCATCCCGACTTCGAAGACATTCGGCTTGACGACCGGGCAGACCGTCTCGCAGTCACCGCAGCCGTTGCAGCCTCCGCCGACAATACCCCGTGCCTCGGCCTCCGCGGGAGTGAGCACACCGCGTGCCTTCTTGCGGACAGTAACATCGAAGTTACCGATGTAACCTTCGACCGCATCGACTTCCGTGTAGGTCATCAGGTCGATCATGGTAGCCCTGCCGACATCCACCATCTTCGGCGTTAAGATGCACTGCGAGCAGTCCAGTGTCGGGAACGTCTTGTCGAGCTGGGACATGCGCCCGCCGATGCTGGTATCGGACTCTACGAGATAGGTCTTGATCCCTGCGGCAGCAAGGTCAAGGGCTGCCTGCATACCGGCAACCCCTGCACCGACAACCATCGCGGCCTTTTCGACCGGCACGGTCTTCGGGAAGAGGTCCTGGAGGAGTGCAGCTTTTGCTACAGCTATCCTGATCGCATCCTTGGCTTTTTCGGTCGAACCTTCACGGTCATGCATGTGCACCCATGAGTTCTGCTCACGGATGTTTGCCATCTCGAACCGGAACGGGTTCAGGCCGGCTTCCTTTGTTGCCGTCCTGAAGGTCGGCTCGTGGAGACGGGGCGAGCATGCAGAAACCACGACCCCGGTAAGTTTGTGTTCCTTGACCGCCTTGCTAATCACAGCTTGCCCGGGCATTGAGCACATGTACTTGTAATTGTCAACATAGGCAACATTCGGGAGGGTTTTTGCATATTCCTGTACGGCAGGGATATCCATTGACCCGGCAATGTTGGTACCGCAATGGCAGATGAAGACACCGATCCTGGGGGTTTCCTGTTTGGTGGCGGCTGGTGCTGCCACGGCATTTTTCACTGGTGCCGCAGCCTGCTTCTTGACTTCCTGTTTCACGGGAGCCTCTTTTTTGGTGTCCTGTTTTTTGGTCTCGGTCTTTTTGGTAGTTGTTTTCTTCTTTTCAACCATCATTCCCACCTCACAGCACCTTCTGCAGGAACGGTTCGCAGCTGATCGCATGGAGGTCCAGCCCGAGGTCCTGCGGGCTCATTCCCTGTGCCAGTCCCAGAAGTTCGGCAAAGTGCAGCACCGGTAGATTGTAGCTGACGCCGAACTTCTCCTTGATCTCGATCTGGCCACGGTCAAACTGGAGCTGGCAGAACGGGCAGATATCGGTCAGTGCGTCCACTTTTTCCTCTTTGAGGTTAAGCATCTTCTCGTTGGTGATATCCAGCGAGTGGACGATATCGTACCCGCGGACACCGCCGCCGGCACCACAGCACTGCATCTTGTTGCGGTATTCGACCGGCGTTGCACCAAGGGCAGCGACCAGTTCTTCCATCCAGGTCGGGTGCTCGGTGTTTAACATGACCTCTTTTTCGAACTCACGGTCCTTGTGGGGCTTGGTGAGGTGGCAGCCGTAGTGGACGGCGATGCGGGCGCCGGTCAGGGGGTTTACCACGGAATCCTTGATCTTGCTGACCCCGGCGAACTTGTCGTTATAGAGGAGTTCGGCGACGTGGTAGACGTTGATGGTGCCCTTGTACTCCATGTCAACTTCCTTGAGCACTTCGTTGACGTTATCGCGGAGATCTTGGTTGTGCTTGAGCTTGTGGTTGACTTCCCAGATCGACTTGTAGCAGCCATTGCAGACCAGTGCTATGTCTGTCTTCATCTGCTCGGCGAGCACGAGGTTGCGGGCCGCCATTGCGTAGAATACGTTCAGGTCGATGGAACCGAATGCACCGGGGGCCGGGCAGCAGCTGGCTCCCTTGAGGGGAACAAGGTCGATGCCAAGTTTTTTACAGCCTTTGATGGATGCGGATTCCACACCCGGGTACCGATTCGGCGCAATACAGCCAAGGTATAACGCGAACGTGTGGTTTGCTGTTGATTCTGACATGCTCTCTTATCCCTCCCGTTCCTTGACAATCCGGTCGGCATTTTCCTTGAGATGGTAGTGGTCAAGGATCTTCCTGATGCCGGGCATATATTCAGGGTACATATGGGTGGTTGGCGGGTCGCGGGTGAGTCCCAGTCTCTCCCGGGCTGCACGGTTCACATCATTGTTGGGCACACCATGGCCTGAGCTGTAGATTGCCTGCACGGTCTTGAGGAAGTTCACCGGTATGATATCGTGGGTAAATGCCATGTTCCTCATGGCCATGATAACATCCGTGGGTGCAATGTCACGCGGGCACCGGTCGGTGCAGCTGTAACAAGTGGTGCAGAGCCAGAGATCGGGATCGTTGAGCGCTTCATTCTCGAGCCCGAGCACCGCCCTCCGCATGAACTTGCGGATGCGGTAGGTGCTCCTGGGTGCTGACGGGCACGAGCCGGTGCAGGTGCCGCACTGGTAGCACATGTGGGCGATGGTACGTGAAATGCCTTCGACCCTTTTTGTAAAGTCAGGTGTCGAATCCTCACGGTAAAACCGCTGATCGTGGAGTTTCTTCTCCAGCGCTTCCGGGTAACCTTTTGATCTTGCCATGCTCGTTCTCCCTCACGCCTTCTCCATCAGTTTTATTCCGACCTGTCCGGTGATGCCTTCCTTGACCTTCGAGGTTCTCTTCGCAAAGAGTTTCTCCTTGATCTTCTTGAAGAGGTCCGTTTCCGTGCCCTTCATCCGGATGCCGGTCCGCTGGAGGATAATAATATCCTCACCGGGGCAGGCATTCACGCAGGCACCGCAGAGAATACAGTAATCCTTGTTGACCGCGATATTGGCCTCGATATGGTGTCCCATCTCGGCTGCGGGCTTCTCGCTGGGAAGATAGATCGCGTTTGCCGGGCAGATATCTGCACAGGTCGAACAGCCGCCGGGGCATTTCTCGGCATGGAATTCTATGTCGCCCTCGAAAAGTTTCTCGACGGTAATTGCCTCGGTCGGGCAGTTCTTCGCGCACCAACGGCAGGTACAGCAGTTGTCCTTTATGATAGTAACCTTGCCGTCAACCTTGTCGGAGATAACTTCACGCTCGACGGTGATGCACTCCTCGGGGCAGACTTCCACGCACACTTTGCAGGCGTCGCACTTGGTCTCGTCCCAGATCACATCGCCCTCGACTTTTCCGGTCTCGGAAGTAAATTCCTTGTGCTTGACCCTGATGGCAGGACAGAGTGCACCACACAGGCCGCACAGGGAGCATTTTTCCTTGTCGACCGTGAAGGTGGTCTTGGTTTTAAGTGCTGTCTGTCGGTCCTTTGCGCCTGCAACCGGTCCCTGGTAGGTTCCTTCATAGGCCGGGACATCCCGGTCGATTGCATCACGCGGGCAGACCTCTTCGCAGATCGTGCACCTGACGCACTTCTCGTCATCGATCTCTGCCTTCATGTCGTACTGCGGGAATCCCTCTTTTTCAACAATGGGAAGCCGCTCCTGATTATCGACCTTCAGAGTCAATGCATTGAACGGGCACATGATGACGCAGACACCGCAGTACGAGCACTTGGTCTCGTCTACATCGATAGGTGTCGCGTAGTTGATGGCACCACGGCGGGCTGCACCGACAAGTCCGAGGACAATAGCCTCCTCCGGACATGCATCGACACAGATACCGCATCCCGTGCAGGTCTCTGAATTCAGAATCAGGTTGCTCACGCTCTGAAGGAGGCGCTGCTCCATCACAACGTTGACACCATCCCTCTTTTTGGAAAACTTTGGAAACAATGCCATGAAATTAACCCTCACGCTGTTCCTCTATTGCACCTTTGCCTCTGCTCTGGTTTCCCAGAGCCCTGTCAGCCTGATAATCTCATGCGGACACACTGGGACGCATACGCCGCACCCGGCACTGATTTCACCCGGAAAGTCAGGGATAATGGATATTCATCCTGGACTGTGCAGATCATTTCGTCTGACACCGACCTGCCGTGCGAAGTTCCGGCGTGTCCACAGGACATGCAACAACACATTTGCTACAGCCGGTGTAATGTTCGTGGCTAATCTGCTTTGCAAATACCATGAGTTCACGCACCAGCTATGATCGATTTTAAAATCGATTATCAAAAGAGTGGTAAAAGTATGTAGATAAAGGTTCTGAAATATATCGCTGTAAACCAGCCCTTTTATTATATATTTTTAATTTTTCTTTATATGCACCCTCATCATGTTAACATATAAATTTGCCATATTAATCTTAAGTGGTTTACTTTTTCGGTATATTCCGGTGCACTTTGTTAAGCGCGGAATTAAATGAGAAAATTTATTCAGTAATAATCAAGGTACTGTTGGTATACGCGAGGTTATGTTAGAATGGAAATCAACGGTGTAACAATCGACAGCACGTATGCAGAGGCATTCCCGACCTGGGTCTGCCGGGTGATCATTACTGCAGTAACGAAAGACTGGGCCCTTGCGGCAGCGACCGAGGCAACCGGGTTTGCAACCTCCGCGATCGGATGCCCCTGCGAAGCAGGAATCGAGAGTGTCCTTTCCGGCAGTGAGACTCCGGACGGGAGGCCGGGTGTCGCCATCCTGATCTGTGCGAGCAAGAAAAAACTCAAAGAACAGGTCGTGGAACGACTTGCCGAGTGCGTCCTGACGGCACCGACAACAGCGGTCTTTAACGGTATCACCGATGCAGAAGAGAAGATACCGGTGAAGCTTCACTTCTTCGGCGACGGGTACGAGTACCAGAAGGAAGTCGGCGGCAGGAAGTGCTGGGTGATCCCGATCATGAACGGTGAGTATGTCGGCGAAGAGGAGTTCGGCATCGTCAAGGGTGTTGCCGGTGGCAACTTCTTTATCATGGGCGAGAACCAGATGGCAGCCCTGGTGGGTGCGAAGGCTGCATCGGATGCGATCGCGGGCGTAAAAGGCGTTATCACAAGTTTCCCGGGTGGCGTTGTGGCGAGTGGTTCGAAGGTTGGCAGCCTGAAGTACAAGTTTATGGTTGCAACGACGAACGAGAAGTACTGCCCGACTCTCCGTGAGAAAGTGGCAGACAGCAAGGTCCCGGCCGGCATCAAGGCGGTCTATGAGATTGTCATCGACGGTGTGGATGAGAAGAGCGTTGCCGCTGCGATGGGAGCCGGCATCAGGGCTGCAGTGAAGGTGCCGGGCGTGAAGTTTATCTCAGCCGGTAACTTTGGCGGCAGTCTTGGACCCTTCAAACTGGAACTTGAGAAAGTTCTTTAAACCTCTTTTTAATGCAACAATTTCTGCAGTCATGGAATTCTATAAATATTGTTATTGCCGAATAGTTTGTTAACGAAAATTTCGGCGATAACATGATTACGCTTACACCTGACGACGTGAAGCAGCGGTTTGGCCCGCTCTTCTCAAAGAAATTCCTGGTGATGGTTGACGAGAAGGCCGGGCTCGCAGAGATCCTTGAGCAGTGTCACGCACGGGGGACCATAGAATGGGACGCGATGAACCGGTCCCGGGCAGGTGGAGCGGTAGCAGCATGTGCCGTGGAGGGGAGTGACAATGACCATCCAGGCTCGCCTCGGTCGCCACCCCGTCAATTTCGGGGCAGCAGCCGGGTACTATTGGCGGGCAGGCGCTGGAAGCGGTGGACGTAAACGGTGAGGAGGTGATCACGACATGGGCCGGCATCGCCGGCGCCGGTGTCGGTGTTGCCGCCTGCCTCCCGCAGGCGCCGGGGGTTATCCGGGCTGAGTACCCCTCAGAGGAGGACCTCAAGGTAGGTGGGGCCCGGACCAACCATGTCCGGATAATCTCACCCCGGTACGAGAAGATCTGTTTTGGCATCGATGATACGGATACCAAACAGGAAGGTGCTACGTGGGTCCTGGCCCTCAAGTGTGCAGAGGCATGTCACATCGAGGGAGTGGAATTCCTGAACATGCGCCTTGTCCAGCTCAACCCGGCCGTCCCCAGCAAGACTACCAATTGTGTCGGTTCTGCACTGAACTTTGCCGCACGACCCAGCAGTATTGAAGCACTCCGTGAATTTGTCTGTACGTTTGTTGAGGAGCATACATTCTCAGAGGATACCGGGATCGCGTTCATCCAGGGCATCGGCACAGTGCAGGACTCTTCGGTACTCAAAGCCATCAAGACCGAGATCGTGACCCGTGACGAAGCCGAACGCGAGGCCCGGCGGCTTGGTGTCAAGTTCCTTGACCACAACAGCAGGAAGGGGAGGATCGGTGCTCTCGGTGCGGTGCTTTGGGCTAACCTGGGAATCGAGGCGGCGGGACTATATGGCGAGCATCTCTGATCCGTATGTGATCCGCTACCCGCAGATCGTTGCGGTAGCGGATGAAACCGGAAGTACGGTCGAGCTTATCGAATTCTTTGACTGTATCGGGGGCGCGATGTGGACCCAGCATCATTACCAGAAGAGCCCGCTTGTTGAGGGTGTCAGATCCGTGGGACCGACGACACGTTTCCTGCTCCGCCTTGGTGCTGTTGATCTGGCGCTTGAAGGCTCCCGTTTTCCCGCCGGAATCTCATGCGTGTCCGTGACAGAAAACGAGATCGCGATAACCTACATCGGCATGGGCGGCGGAGGTGTGGGTGCAACTTCCTGCCGTGCTGCTGCAAAAGGCGTGCTGCGGGAACGCTGCGATCCCGCCGGCGGAGGGAAAATTGCCGGTGCAACGCTCTGGCTTCCCCGGAGGCAGCGGGTACTGATCGGGGTGGATGACACTGACACCGCGGAAGAAGGGGCAACATGGACGCTCGTCCATAATATCGCAAAAGCAGTGGAAGACGGGCAGTCGGTCTATCTCTCACATACCATTGTCCAGCTCTTTCCGGTGGCGTACAGGACCAAGAACTGCGTGAGTCTTGTCGCTGAATTTGCCACCACCGAACCGGAACGTCTTATCGGCCGGTTTGGCGAACTGCTCAAAAAATATACCCTTTCTGAAAAGACCGGCATGGCGGTCTATACCGGTTTTTCCCCGTCGGAAGAGCTCAGGGAATACGCAAAAGACGTCAAACGGGGTGAAGTTGCTCCGGATCGTGTGCAGAATATCAGGGATCCCCATCTCCGCATCGTCATGGACGGGCGGGGGATCACCGGGGCGGTGGCGGCACTTCCGTTCTTCACCCGGTACGAGGAGGCACTGGAACTATGCAGTGGGAAGAACTGAAGGCACGGCTGCTTGAGGCCGGTTCTGCCCGGCTCAGCGGTGAACCGGCGGAGGATTATATTGCAAAATCCACGGCAGGCCCGGGTGCCGGGGGAAAAGGGGCGATTTTTTTTGCCATGGGCAGTCACCGGATCAAGTTTGCGATCAATCCATTATCTTCGATTGAAATTGCCCACCGTGGAGGCGGGGTCGCCGATCTCTATTTCGGGGACCGGCAGATCCCGCGGCTGCTCCGGCCGGGGCTTCACTGTCCGGACCAAGCGTTCATCACGGTTACGGAAGGTTGCATCTTCTCCTGCCGCTACTGCTCCGTCCCCCGGCTTGCGGCGCGACGCAAGACCGTGGAGGAGATCATGGATCTGGTGGAATCGGTCCGGCACCGTATCAGTGCCATTTCTCTTACCAGCGGCGTGATGGGAAGCATCGGGGAGGAAGAAGCCTATGTCTGCGAGGTAATTGGTCACCTGAAGTTCTTTGGCCTGCCCATCGGCGTCTCCATTTACCCGACCGACCAGACCCCGGACAAGCTCTATGCCCTTGGGGTGGCGGAGGTCAAATTCAATATCGAGGCAGCTACCCCGGAGCTCTTTGCAGAGATGTGCCCGGGTCTTGATTACGACCGCTTGTGGCAGGTTCTCGACCGGTCCGTGGAACTCTTTGGGAAGGGACGGGTCTTTTCCAATGTCATCGTCGGTCTGGGTGAGACTGACGCAGAGATGGAGGCATGCATCGACCGGCTCACCTCACACGGGGTGATCCCGGTGCTGCGGCCGCTCAACCCGGTGGCAGGGTGCACCGGGATGTCCCGGCCGCCTGCCGAACGGCTCCGGTACCTCTTTGCCCTGCACCGTCAGGCCCTTGCCCGTGCCGGACTCGATACTTCCGGTGCCCTGACCATGTGCACGAGCTGTGCGGGCTGCGATCTCGTGCCCGGGAGGGACGAATGAAGGGCGTTGAGGCGCTTGCAGCGGCCATATCCGCTGGTACAGACCGCCAATATACCGTCCCGGGATTCCCGGTGACGGAACTTGGTGCATCCACCAAAGCGGAGATGGTAGTAAACGAGAAGACCGCCCTCGAATATGCGCTGGGCGACTCCCTTTCCGGTAGGCGTGCTGCCGTAATTATAAAAAATGTGGGCGTAAATGCCTGCGTCGATCCTCTTGTCCAGGCAACCGTGCAGGGACTCCGGGGGGGTGTCCTCCTTGTTGTCGGCGATGATCCCGGGGCCAAAGGCTCCCAGACGGCACAGGACTCCCGGTATTACGGGGAACTGGCAGAGATCCCCGTGATCGAACCGGACGAGACCACCTGTTTTACCGGGGTTGAGGCAGCACTAGCTGCATCGGAAACATTCTCCCGGGTGGCCATGCTCCGGCTCACCCCGCAGCTGCTGGACGCTGAGGTCACCGGGAGCCCCGTTTCCCGGAGTGTGGGAAGCGGGAGGCTTGCCGAACCGGGCTGGACCATGTATGGCAGGGTTACGGCCGCTACAGAGGTGTACCGGTCAATGTCTGCTTGGTCGGACGGCTCGCCCCTGAACCGGTGGCAGAGCGGTACACTTGGTGCCGGACCTGCCCCGGGGGATTCCCGGCTTGTGACTGTGCACCCGGTGCCGGCCCGTGCCGCACCGTTCCCTGAAGTGAAGGAGTACGGCCGCCCCTTTGTCCGGGACCACCGGGCCCTCCTGCCCCCGGGCCCTCAGGGACAGCCGGAGTCGAGAAAAGACCGGGGATTCAGCCGGACGTTCTGCACAGCCTGTCCTTATCACCCTCTGTTACATCTCTTAAAGGAGCGGGGGATGCACGTAATCTGCGATGCCCGGCTGCTCGGTGTTTGGGCTTAATCCACCCTACGAGCTGGGGGTCGCAAGCTATGGCATGGGTGCAAGTATCGCGGTCGCTGCACGGAGCACACGGGTGGCCCTGATCGGCGACTACGCGCTGCTACACTCGGGCATTAATGCCCTTATCGATGTCTACGAAAAGAATCTCCCCCTCCTGTGCATCGTGATGAGGAACCACTGCGCCGCGATGACCGGTGGCCAGCCCGCCTGCGATCCCGTCCCCTATATTGCCTGGGCCGACCCGGTCGTCTGCCGTGCGGAAGATGAATGCCGCCTCCGCGAGGTGATCCATGATCCGGATGCACCGCAGACCGTTGTCGTGGAAGCGGAATGCCCCAAGGGAGCATATCATGAAATCGTGGAATATTGAGATCTGTGACGTAACCTTAAGAGACGGGGAACAGACACCCGGTGTGTCGTTCTCCTGCGAAGAGAAGGTGGATATCGCCCGGACACTGGATGACATAGGTATAGAAGTCATCGAGGCAGGGTTCCCGGCAGTCTCTGAGAACGAAAAAAGGTGCGTGAAGACTATCGCAAACCTGGGGCTTGATGCACGCATCTGTGGTTTTTCCCGGGCGAAAAAAGAGGATATCATGACTGCCATTGACTGCAACGTTGACATGGTCTCCATTTTTATTCCGACGTCGGATCTCCATGTCAGGCTCAAATTCAGAAAACCCCGCGAGCGGGTGCTTGACGATGCCCTCCTCATGATCGATTATGCCCGGGATCACGGCGTTGCCGTGCGGTTTGCGGCAGAGGATGCTTCGCGGACCGACGTCGTATTTCTCAAAGAGGTGTACCGGCGGGCTGCCGACCACGGGGCCGTCCTGCTCAGTTTTGCCGATACGGTGGGCTGCCTGATTCCTAGTGAGATGCGCACGATCATGACCGATCTCGTCTCCTCGGTCGACAGGCCGTTCTGCGCGCACTGCCACAACGATATGGGTTGTGCCGTTGCAAACACGATCACTGCGGCGCAGGCAGGGGCGTTCCAGCTCCATACTACCGTAAACGGCATCGGTGAGCGCTCGGGAAACGCCTCGCTCGAGGAGGTGCTGGTTATCTTGCGGACCAAGGGCGGCATCGACCGGTATGACCTCTCGCATCTCTTTGCCCTTTCACGGAAAGTAGAAAAGTATTCCGGCATTGCACTCCCGAAGAATAAGCCGGTTACCGGGGAACTCGCATTCTCTCACGAGAGCGGTATCCATATCGCTGCAATTCTTGAAGACCCTGCCACGTACGAGTACTTCCCCCCGGAACTGGTCGGCGGCGAGCGGCATTTCATCCTCGGGAAGCATACCGGGAGAAAAGCGCTCGAGCACGTGATCGCCTCGCTTGGCTGGGAACTCTCCGAGCACCAGGTCTGCCGGGTACTCGACCTCGTCAAGGAGCATTCCGAACAGAAATGCAGCATCACGCCCGAGGTACTGCAAAGACTGATCCGGCGGGTGCAAAAAGAGGACCTTGCATGAGGACACTTTCTGAACGGATCCTTGGGGCAGCCGCAGGAGAATACGTCGACCGGAAGGTCGACAGGGCATATGCCCACGACGGAACAGGAGTCCTCGCACTTGAAGCCTGGAAGGAGATGGGGGGCGACCGGCTTGGGAAAGACACCGAATACTATATCCAGTTCGATCATATCGTCCCGGCCAACAACGGCACGACGGCTACCCTCCAGCACGAGCTGCGGAATTTTGCGAAAAGTTCGTTCATGCAGTTCTCTGATATCGGCTGCGGTATCTGCCACCAGCTGATGAGCGAGGGCGTTGTCCTGCCCGGAGAGATCGTGGTCGGTGCAGACTCGCACAGTGTCACGCTCGGGGCGTTCGGGGCGTTTGCGACCGGCATGGGCGCGTCCGATATGGCGGCGATATGGCTGACGGGAGAGACGTGGTTCCGGGTCCCCGAATCGACAGGGATCCACCTCACCGGGAGATTTTCCGGTGCAGCCGAGGCAAAGGACCTTGCGCTTACCTATGTGGGAAAACTCGGTATGGACGGCGCGACCTACCAGGCGCTTGAGTTTGTAGGAGAAGGGGCACACCACCTCTCCATGGACGAACGTCTTGTCCTTTCCAACCTTTCCGTGGAAGCCGGGGCAAAGGCCGGGCTCTTCTACGCGGATGATGTGACCGTCCGCTACCTCAAGGAACGGGGATATGACATCGGGCCTCAGGATGCCGAACCCTGCGACTACCGGCAGGATCTCGATCTTGACCTCACCGATATCGTTCCGCTGGTTGCGGTCCCCCACCGGGTGGATACCATAAAGCCTGTCGAGGCGCTCGCAGGTCTGCCTCTCGACCAGGTATTTGTTGGCACCTGCACGAACGGGCGGTATTCCGATCTTGCACGGTTTGCCCGGCTGGTCAAAGGACGGCGGGTAGCCGTACGGACAATTGTGATCCCCGCATCGGCATCAGTCCTCGGAAAGGCGATCCGGACCGGTGTGCTTGCCGATATCGTTGAGGCAGGGTGCACCATCGTGACTCCCGGGTGCGGCCCCTGTATCGGGTACCACATGGGGGTGCTCGGAGAAGGGGAAGTCTGCCTTTCGACCGCTAACCGGAACTTCAAAAACCGCATGGGTGTCGGCGGGGAGATCTACCTGGGCTCTGTTGCCACTGCGGCAGCAAGTGCCCTTGAAGGCGAGATCGCGTCACCGGAGGCGGCATAATGCAGGGCACGGGAACTGCAGTTTGCCTGCCGGCGGACATTGACACCGATGTCGTTATTGCCGGCCGGTACCTGCGGACCAGAGACCGGGGTATCTGGGCAGCCCACGTCTTCGAGGATCTCGACCCCACCCTGGCCCCCCGGCTCCGGGGGGCCGTGATTGTCGCCGGCAAAAATTTCGGGTGCGGATCATCGCGGGAACAGGCGGCACTGGCAATACGGGAGGCCGGGATCGCCGCAGTGATCGCCCCGTCGTTTGCACGGATCTTCTTCCGGAACGCGATCAACATCGGCCTCCCGCTTATCGAATCGGATCTGACGTGCGAAGAAGGAAGCACTGTGGTGTTTGATCTCTCCGGCGGCTGGGTCGAGGCCGGGGAAAACGGCACACGATCCGCCCGTTGTCTTTGCGGATGCAGGAGATCCTCATGGCCGGGGGCCTTGTCGAATACTGGAGGGCTCACCGGTGATCTTTCCCGACCACTGCAAAGTCGTAGGGCTTGCCTCGACCAGACCCTGCGGCGATCGGGTCTATGCCTTAAGCCGGTATCTCCTGCGTGAGACTCGCGGGGGGTACGAACTCCTGGAAGTCACCCTTGACCCTGCAAAAAAAACCATTATGAGGGATATCGTCTCGTCCCGGGTACTTGCGACACCAGCAGAGGTCTGCTGTTACCCGGAGAAGGTGCAGCTTAACGACCGGGCCCGGCTTGTCCGCCTCGCGTGCGAGAGCGGGTACCGGTGCACGGTCTTTACCGGCCTTGAGGAGAACATGACCTTCGTGCTCGATCCCGACCTGTCGGGATTCCTTACCGTTCACGTCTACGATGTCATCCCCCCCCGGCCGACCCTTTCAGCGAGCTTGAAGGAGATGGAAGCACTAGGGCTCTTCGGGGAACTCTCGGTGGTCTTCGACCACCATATCCGGGACATCAGCCGGGTGCCTGCTGATATCTATCCCTGCCGGGCCGCCGGGTATACGAGGACGCTGGATGCCGACCCGCTGGAGGGTGGCGAACGGGTGGCCGGGTGCCTTACGGCAACGCAGTTCTGTATGGAGTGCTATGGGACGGATTTTGTGCTTGAGAACATCTGTCCCCTTGAGCTGGTCAAAGAAGAGCCGTTTATTGCCCGGTGCTGCCGGGCCGAGCGAGAAGGGACGAAAACCTGGAACGATAAGTCCGGGGCGATTGTTCACTGGGGTGCAAGTCCCGCAACGATTGCCCGGTCTGTCCGGGAAGTGATCAGCCGGTGGAGGATGCGATGACGCGGATCGCAGTTGTCGAAGGCGACGGGATCGGCCACGAGGTGATCCCGGTCGCACAAAAAGCGCTTGAGGTACTGCATCCTGAATATGAATACTTCCCGGTCGAAGTCGGGTACGGGCGCTGGGAGCAGACCGGCTGCCCCTGCGCGGACCGCGATATCGCGGCACTCAGAACTGCGGACGCAGTCCTGTTCGGGGCGGTCACGACCCCGCCGATGAAGGACTACCAGAGCGTGGTCCTCCGGATCCGAAAAGCGCTTGACCTGTATGCGAACCTGCGGCCGGTCAAAGGTGATGGGTTTGATATGATGATCGCGCGGGAGAATACCGAGGGCCTGTACCTGGGGATAGAGGAGATCGGCCCTGATCGCGCGACAACGCTCCGGGTGGTGACCCGGGCGGGAACCAAACGGATCGTGAGAGAGGGGATCCGGCTTGCGCAGCAAAGGGGAGAAAATCTCACAATCGGGCACAAGGCAAATGTACTCAAATCTGACGTTTTCTTCCGGGACATCTGCGTAGCGGAAGCAAAAATGGCAGGGGTATCGTGTACCGAAAAACTCATCGATGCCCTCTGTCTTGACATCCTCCAGCACCCTGAGAAGTACGATGTGATCGTGACAACGAATATCTTTGGTGATATCCTCTCCGATGTTGCCTCGTACCTTATCGGGGGCCTGGGCCTTGTGCCGAGCGCAAACATCGGCGACCGGTACGCCCTTTTTGAGCCGGTGCACGGGAGCGCACCCGATATCGCAGGGAAAAACATCGCAAACCCGATCGCCACCCTGCGGAGTGCTGCGATGCTCCTCGAGCATCTGGGTGACACCGGTGGGGCTGTGCGGATAGAATCCGCCATTCAGCAGGTCCTTGCGTCGGGTACCCGGACCCGGGACCTTGGCGGATCGGCCGGGACCCGTGAGTTCGGTGATGCGGTTCTCCGGGTTATCGGTAATCAGGGATGAATCCCGTCTTTTTTTAAATGATGATTATAATGGCTGTACCGGTATCTACCTGTGTTATTCCGGCAATCCTCGTTTTGTTGTGGCATCCGCGAGAAGATGGCAGAGATATCCGAGAGCAAAACAGGAGATGCCATAGACCAGGAACGCATGGGGAATGAGCGGGGATGGCAGTACATCGATTGCCGCCGTTATGCCAAACGTTCCCACCATGCATTTCAATGCCCGTTTGCTGTGGAATATCCCCCGGTGTCTCCAGCTGGTCGGCGCTTCCAGGATATCCGGTATGAGTGAGCCGGTAACAACGGCGAATAGTCCGAGGAGGAACCATTCACTTGTGGTCTCACGTATGAAACTGAGCAGGTACGCGTATCCAAAAAATGCCAGTACCCCTATGATGAGGTGTGCACCTTTCCTCATTTCAGGTAATTTCTTGATCGACGCGGAGTGTTAATATAAGGCCGTGCATGGTGAAAGTATCCCGGCCCGGATGCGGAGTTACCTTTTTGCTGTGGATCCGCTCTCTTCAAAGCACTGTGTTCTAAACACCCGCCCCGGCGATCGTTTCGTATGCAATGGCGACCCGTATATCCGAAAGTAACGTTACACCAAAAATATTTTTTACGATAGATCGAACACTGATTACGTTGGAGTGGGGATGAAATCGTCTTTTGTTCCTGACATAATACCCACATTGATTACTCGGTATCACCCACTTTTGATCAATGCAGCGTGATATCGGTATTCATATGAAAGGGGGTGTCATCACTGAACGGGACACCGGTTACAGTACCGTGCGCCTCCGGGCACCCGCCGGGATCTTCACGACTGATCAACTCCGGGGCATTGCCACTCTTGCAAAGAGATATGGTAACGGTGAGGTGCACAGCACTACCCGCCAGACACTGGAGATACCTCATATCAAAAGGGATTCCCTCAAGAAACTGGGAAAAGCCTTAGAGAAGAACGGCACACCCATCGGCTCAGAACAGGACGAAATCGTCAATATCGTTGCCTGTCCGGGGACCGAGCGGTGCAAGTTTGCCAATATAAATACCATCCACCTTGCCAGATTGATCGACACAAAACTCTTTGGCAAGGAGATGCCGGTCAAGATGCGGATCGCCATATCCGGTTGTCCGAATGCGTGCATGAGCCCCATGCTCAATGAGATCGGTGTTATCGGCAGGGTTAAACCGGTCCGCACAGAGGATCGCCTCTGCACCGGCTGTGGCAACTGCGTCCATTACTGCAAGGAAAACGCGATCCGGATAAAGAACGGCATATCAGTGCTGGACGAGATCAAGTGCGTCCAGTGTGGGGTCTGCGTTCAGTCGTGCTCCTTTGACCTTATCAAGGCTGAAGACCGTCATTACCTCATCACGGTCGGCGGCAGACGGGGACGGCACCCGAAGATCGGGCGCAACCTGCTCACTGTGGAGTCCGAGGACCAGGTGCTCTTTGTTATCGAGAAGATCGTTGACTGGGTATACCGTCGGGCATGGAGCGGGAGGCTCCTCTCGGAGCAGCTGGATGATATTCACTTTGACAAGTTCCAGGAAGATATCCTTAAGAATGTCCCGGAGGCAAAACCCGTGATTGACGAGAGGGGCAAGGCGGGAGCAGGGGTATAGCGAAGGCCGGGCTTGCCGGGCAATAACGCTCAGGTCAATGAACAGGTGGGACAAACCTGTGTGTTGGCTTAATCTTTAGCATAATTACGCTATTTTCACATTGCCGCAGGTTTTCCCCCTCGTGGCTGTAGGCCGGCTCCGGGGCCTTGCCGAATTATTTTTTTCAGGAAGAAAAAAGCAGGAAGAACCTCACTAAAAAAGGGGACGTATTCAAGCCATCGTGATGTTCTTTTCCACCGTTCCCACTGCCGCAAGGTAGACCGGCCACTGGGTCTCCGGGTCCAAGCCGGCGAGTCTGGTGATCTGTTCGTCATGGAACATATCCGTGGGAAAGACCTCGTACCCGAGATTTTCTGCCGCCATGATCAGGTTCTGGCAGGTGTGCCCGGCCTCGATGAGGCAGCTCCGGTAACCCCGGTTCCCAAGGGCCCAGACCGAGCGGTACGGGAGTGCAACCCAGAGAAAGGTTACAGCAGCCCGGGTCATGATCTTAAAGTTTAAGCTTGCCGTGCTCATCTCCAGTATCAGGCCGGAGTCGATCCGTTCTGCGACAACACTGTGGGATTTCGGGAGGTACCGGTACAGACCGGTCTCAAGCCCTTCCACTTCGCATGCCACAAAGTACGTCTCCAGCGGGTACCTTGAACCGCTGGAAGGAATATTCCGCAGCTGGATGGTCTCTGCTACGATCTTTTTGAACCCCTGTGTGCACCAGAGCATGTACGAGAGGTCTTTTAACGTGATTGACGAGCGGGAGAAGAAACCGACTGGCTCATAGTGCTCGATTGCTTTCCTTACCGGGAAGTCCGGGACCTTGAACTTCTTCGGGTTCGGGAGCTTGATGATAGTCTGCCCTTCTTTTGCCGGGAGTTCGTGCGGGGGTTCCGGGACGCGGAGAACCAGATCCACCGTGGAGTAATCCGGGTACTGTGTGCCTTTGATGAAATCCTTGCCTACCTTTCTCATGGTATTATCCTTATAAGACCTGGGATTGTTTATCTATATGGAAAGAAAGGTGCCGGTTGTTCCGGCTTTATGTGTGTGATGGGCAGATGGTTCATGCCGCTGTTTTAACGTACAGGTTCGCGTAGACGATCTGGCCTTTGCTCTTGCCGTGGCGTTCACCAAGGTCGCCGATGTAGTGGTCGAACTTTGCCCTGACACCATCGATCTCCTTCTCAACGGTGTCGACCTTCTGGTACCCGGGCATCATGAACTTGATCTCGCCGAGCACGTACATCTCGCCCTTGACCATCTGGCCGCCGACACGGCCCTCGACATCGCCCTTGATGATGACGGTGCCGCCCTCCGCATGGGTAGAGACGTGGATGAAGGCGTTCTTCTCGATAATGATGGTGCCGCCGAGCATGAAGGTGCCGATATCGTTGCCGGCACTTCCCTTGATCCGGATGATACCGCCCTTCATGCCTCTCCAGTCGCCACGGTAGGCGCAGCCGACATGGTTCTTGGCATCGCCATCGACAGTGAGCTCGCCGCCTTCCATCTGGATCCCACAGAAGGAGTCAACATTGCCCTTGACGTGGATCCTGCCACCTTTCATCCAGCCGCCGACATACATGTCAGCGTTGCCGTTGAGGGTGATCGTCCCTGCGGTCATCCTGGCGCCGATGTACTTGACGCGGGTACAGTCACCGGCAATCACAATGTCGGTGTCTGCGGCAGTCTCGCCGCCATTGCCGGAGACTTCAAAGAAGTCCCCGATGGTGACATGGATCTTGCCTTCGTGACCCGGAAGGGCTGCGATCTCTGCAGCGTTCTTCTTTGCAAATGCATCAGGATTGATACTGTAGCCCTCGAAGATCAGTTCGGGGACTTTTGTGGGTTTTAAGGTAACGGTTGCCATGATCGCACCTCAGGCCTCCACATCGACATCGATAACAGACTGGTGCGGTGCAAGGTATTCCCGAACCGGGTAGTTCCTGATGTCGACCGTATAGGTTCCCTGGCTGAATGCCTGACTGACATCACGGGTGACCTGCGAGTTCTCGGGCATCTTGACTTTGACCCAGACGGTCTTCTTGTGGCCGTGGCTGACAACTTCGCCATCCCTGACAATAACTTCGCCGCCTTTGATGAAGCAGGCTGCCCGCTGGAATGCTTTTTCAATCTTCTCGGCATCTTTGGGCATGTCCTTGTAATTGAGGTCGAAGATACCGACGTCCGCGTCCATGCCGGGTGCAAGACCGCCGTAGATGTTGCCGAGGCCAAGGCATTTTGCCGGGCCGGACCGGGTCATCTGGGCGATCTCGTAGAGAGTGAGTTCGCGGTCGATGCCGTGGATATAGGTTGCATTGATGACCTTGTCGGAGTTTTTCATGGTTGCAAGGGTTGCTTCACGGGCCTTCTTGCTCATGAGCCACTTGATGACACGCGGGTAGCGGGTGAATGGTCCTGCGTTCGGGTGGTCGGTAGTGATGAAGGTCCGGTTCATGTCCTTTGCAAAGAGTGCGAGCTCAAGACCCGTCGCCCACTGGATTGCGTTGGGCAGGACATTCTTATCGTAGATGTACGGGACAATGCCAGCGGCAGTCTCCATCTCGACATCAACGTTGGTCCATTTCAGGTGGTTGAGGCCGTGGAGATGGTGCTCGAACGGGCCGTCCGCGGTCATCGTGGTGGTCTCGTCCAGCGTTACGCAGCCGAGATCGATGGTAATGTTCTTCTGCTTGTTCACGTAGTCCATGACCTCTTTGGCCTTGGAGCAGAAATCCTTCCATCCCTCTCCGCCATACGAGTGGAACTGGAGGTGAGTGGAGTGTAGGACCTGTTCGCGGCCGAACTTGTTCTTGGTCTTAACACCCTCCGCC
The DNA here is from genome assembly GCA_963805035.1 of uncultured Methanoregulaceae archaeon. Taxonomy (GTDB): domain Archaea; phylum Halobacteriota; class Methanomicrobia; order Methanomicrobiales; family Methanospirillaceae; genus Methanoregula. The sequence goes on from CAWDSU010000008.1 coordinate 30,736, forward strand.
AGCTTGAGGGCTGCAATGGTGTCCGGATAGTTGCCGGGATTGCCAAGATTATTCTGGTGGAGGTGAATCGAGTGCGGAAGGCCGAGGTACTCGTTTGCCTCGATCAGGCCCTTGATGATCTCCGCCGGAGTAATCCCGAAGTATGGGACCGGGTCGTTGAGGTTCAGGCAGTTGAGGCCCCATGCCCATGCAGCAGTGCCGCCGGGATTGACAAGCTTGACCCCATAGCCTTTCGTGGCCTTGAGGAGCCAGGCAATGTAGGCTGCGGTGTTCTCAACCTCTCCCTTCTTGAGGTACTCCATGACAAACCAGTTGTTAGCGAAAACCGGCAGTGCCGCTTCGTCAATGATGGGGGTGTCGTGGATCTCCTCGTGCACGTGGGGAGCGAGGAGCGGGGGCATTGCCGCTTCCATGACGAACGTATATCCCATGCGGGCGTAATCGTACCCGGTCTTGAATACTGACGGGATTGAGAAGCCGGACTCCATGCGGTAGCCGTTCTTCTGTGCCATCCCACTCCTGCAGACTCCTGATATGAACTTGTCTTCAGGACGCATCAGGCGGCCGGCATTGACCTTGGGACCTGCAACGTGGGAGTGGACATCCACCGCGCCGGCCATGACGATCTTGCCCTTTGCATCGATGACCTTTGCAGAGGAGCTGACCTTGTCGACAATTTTGCCATCCTTGATGGCAACATCGCCTGCGTCACCGTCAATCTTCCGGGTCGGGTCGATGATAAACCCGCCCTTGATAATCATTTCTCCTGAAGCCATCTTTAGATCACCGCCTCTGATTCGGGATATCTCCGGTCTTCCTTTGCCGCAAGCCAGATGGGCTCGGTCTTGGTCAGTTCGCACATGCGCTCGTAGACCTTGTTAAATAATTCCTCGTCGCTCGGGACGCCGGGAAGGCCCTTGATGACGGAACGGAACTGGATCGGGACGTTGTCCATACGGTACACAACGCCCGGCTCATCGACACCCGCAATCCTGACCGGGATATGGAGGTCCGAGATCTCGCTTGCCATGTTGAAGTTCGGGTCAATGGTGATGAACGGGTGCTTCTTTAAGTGCTGGACCGCCTGGATCGGGAAGTGGGCACCGGCATCGGTACCGACGTTGACAAAGCAGTCTACTTCGTCGCGCATTGCAAGGTCCACTGAGCTCGTCTCGCCCGGGTTCATGTGGGCGTGGGTTCCCTTGGAGAGGTCAATGCAGTACGGGAAACCGAACTGCCATGCCCAGACCTGGCCGGGGCCGGCGATATTGTAGTGGCCCCGCATGGCCATGATCGAACACTTGGTGTGCGTATTGAGGTCGCGGGTAAGACTGATTGCGGCATCGATATTGTGGTTGCGGCCGTCCGTGTGCGTGCAGCCCATCCCGAAGAAGATCATGCAGAACCTTGCTTTCTTCATGATCTCGACAGACTCCTTGATCTTCTCGCGGGGAATACCGGCCACCGTCTCAGGAATCTCAAAGCCCCGGAGCACGGTCCGGAATGCATCGAAGAGTTCATAATCGTGGCCCTGGTCGAGCATCAGGTGGTGGTCGGCGAGTTTTGCGGTATCGGTCTCACGCGGGTCAATGCAGAGGACCGTCCGCTGCATCTGGCCCTTCGGGGTGAAGTAACCGCGGGGGAAGATTGAGTACCGGGATGTGTGGCGGGGGTGGGCGTGCATCGGGTTACAGCCCCAGAAGACCACGACATCGGCACGGTTCTTGGCCTCACCGAGTGTGCAGCTCGGGTACCCGTTGTCGAAGATTGCGAGGAACGAGGGGCCGTGGCAGATGGTTGCGCAGTTGTCGAGCACAGCGCCGGATTTCTCTGCAATGCGGGCGACCGCGCTCATGCCCTCGCAGTTGGTGGAGCCGAAGCCGTAGATGAGGGGCTTCTTTGCCTTGAGCATTATCTTTGCCATCCAATCTATAGCCTCGTCGTACGGAATCTCTTTCATCGAGCCATCGGGCTGGCGCATCCGCGGGAGCTTCGGGCGGGTGGGGTCGTTTGCATGGTGGAACAGGTTCGTCCCGATGATGCATGCATTGTGCACTTCGAGGATCTTGGTCTCGTCATCGGAAACGAGAACTTCGATATCGTCGCAGGATGAGCCGCAGTACGGGCATCCGACGCCTTTGATAAGTTTCGGCATAATTACTGGCCTCCTTTCCAGAGCCCTACGGCTCCCTGTACCAGCTCAAGGGCTGTCTTCAGTTTTTCATTGATGGCTGGTTCGATGGTGACCGGGAATCCACTGTACTGCGGGGTGCCGGTCGACTGGGTCCTGGGTGGGACAACCTGGTTTGCCCAGACGCCCTGCCTGATGTGGGCAAGGCCGGGGGGGACATACTGGGTCGCATCGATGGCTTTAACGATTACGGTACCGCATTCGCTGGTGACACGGACATTGGTATTTTTCCAGATGCCCGGCTTTTTTCATGTCGTCAGGGTGCATCTCGCAGATGGAGCAGGCCTCAAAATAATCGGGATTGGTCTTGCCCTTCTCCATTGCAGCGCCTTCCTCAATGGAGCGCTGTGTGATCATGTTAAGCTGGATTTTTGGCATATGTCCATCTCCCTGTTACAGATGTACCATTGCGCTGGTATCTCCCCTTCCTGAAAGGGTGATCACTTTGTACGGGCATGCTGCTACGCACACGCCGCAGCCGGCACAAAGCTCATTCTTCGCGTCAACATTGATGGATTTCCCATCCTTGACCGCGTAGATTTTATCTTTCGTTACCGGGTCGAGCGTATGAAGCTCGAGCGCGTTGACCGGGCAGGCAACCACACAGATGCCACACCCGGTGCAGCGGTTCATGTTTACATGTACTGAAAACGCCATGCACATCACACATCGAAGGTTAATTTGTTTTTTTAGCAACGATCTGTTGTTTACTAAAACTAATAAACATTTGGAATTGCTCATCCAGATTTGATGAATTCGTGAACTGGACTTGCACAATAAATACCGAAAATAGTAGTTAACTTCGACGTGCGTAACTCTGCTGGAACTGCTGCGCGATCTGAACTGTGCAAATCCGGAGATTTTCCCTATCCCTTGGCATTTTTTCTGAAGTGGATCTACGTTCGGATCTTCTAGAGCCGATCGTGTTTGTATATACTCGTATACAGGTTATGGGCGTTTAGACAGCGAACGCGATAGTATTTGATAACGGGTGATCTTTACCGGTATGAAAGCAGAAACGAACAATGACGGTTATCGCACGTCAGAGGGTTGCGTTCTCATCATTTAACGGGTAGAAATACGAGGGAAAGAGAGCGAAGGGGAATGGTGCAGGTCTCCTGTTTACCTCACGATCCGGTACCCGGCCCGGGAAAAAACGTCTGCCACATGTGTTTCCCATGCAGCTTCGTCGGGAATATCCACCCCCCTGCTATCTCATCCTGCCAGAGTTCGCGGAGGACATTATTCATCGTGGAAAAGATGTGCGATCCATCCTGTACCCGGCCGATATGGTTACCGTCCGGGTCAAGGATAAGGAGGCGGAAACAGGTGTAGATCCGACAGAGATCGGGGCGCGAATTATGGACCGTGCAGCAGGCCTGTTTCGGATCCCGGAACCTGAGAAACGGGCATGCCATCGGATGGATATACCTGATATCCTGCGAACGGAAAAAATCCACCTTGTCCGGATCAAGGGTAACCATCCGTTCTTCACCGGTAGCAGAGAAGCGGATCCGGAACATCACGGGATCGATCCGGTCTTCGATGCCGATGATGTCCCCCATGTAGATGCAACAGTCCCCGCACTGCTGACACCGGAAAGCCATCAATGGTCGCCTTTAGAGAATGTGTGGCGGGGATGTGGATTAACGTGGCGAAAAAGAAAAGGGGGATCTCTTCCTCACTGTTCCAGCTCGCGATCCTGTGTTTCGTGTAGTGTTTTCATCAGATCTGGCTTGTTTTCTGCGGTCAAGGGGGGGGGTGGGGTACCCCCTCACCCTGTTTGACCTGAGAGGGGGGATCACCCCCCTGCTATTATTTTTTCAGAAGGGAATTACCCCCCTCCCCCTGTTCCGGTCCGGGTTGGATCTCATTTTCAGGATAATCAGTCCTGAAAGTGATTCCATAAATTATACAACCGATCCGGTTCGAGTATTGTGGTTAGGAGCGACACGACGCATGGATATTGGTACCTTTTGGGCAGCAGCAGCAATACCTCTCCTAATTCTCATCGCCCGGATTGCGGAAGCGAGCCTAGAATCGGTCAGGACGATCTATATCAGCAAGGGGCATGCGAACCTCGCAGCGTATGTCGGGATCGTCAAGACCGGCATCTGGCTGATCTCCACAGGGCTTGTACTCACCAACCTTACGCAGTACTGGAACCTCTTCGCATACCTTGCAGGCTATGGTATCGGGACGGTACCTGGCATGGAGATCGAGAACCTCATCTCCATCGGGTACGTCATCGTCCGGCTCATCACACCCGCTGACCCGCAGATCCTTATGTCCCGCCTCTCCACGCTTGGCTATGGAATGACCCGGATCGAAGGAACCGGCAGTTTCTCCGGCACGGTCAGCATTATCTTCATGATAGTCCCGAGAAAGGAACTCTCGCGACTCCTGTCGCTCATCTCCCGGGAATACCCGGATCTTCTCTATACCATCGAAGATGTCAGGAATATCAAGGACGGGGCGAGGATCTTCTATAAGGATCCCAAACGCCGTATTCTCAGTTTCTTTGGTATGTAAAACGCCGTGTCAGCATCAGAAGGGCTATCATCCACTGCCCCCATCACTCATGGAGGGGAGATCAATCCAAAAATGAAACACGGAACGGCAAAGGCAGCAGGTGGGACTGGTACCATCCCAATCTTCAACCCGGAGACCGATCGGGTGGAAGAGGTATTCCCGGTGGTAAAGACTGATGCAGAATGGCAGGCGCAGCTGAACCCCCGGCAGTTTGCGGTTGCACGAAAGCAGGAAACCGAATATCCCTTTACCGGTGCGTATCATGACTGTAAAGCGCACGGGATCTACCGGTGCGCCTGTTGCGGGACTGCCCTTTTCAGATCAGAGACCAAATTCGACTCCGGCACCGGCTGGCCGAGTTTCTTTGCGCCGGTCTCGCCGCTCAATGTCGTCACCCGGAAGGACTTCTCACAGGGGATGGTGCGCACCGAAGTCCTCTGCGCCCGGTGCGGGGCGCATCTCGGGCATGTCTTCGACGACGGTCCACAGCCCACGGGCAGACGCTACTGCATGAACTCTGCAGCGCTCGTGTTCAGGAAAATACCCCTTCCTCAAGAACTGGTGAGCTGATCCTACAACGCCGGATCCCTGTAATAACAGGCGGGATCCTAAAAAAGAAAATAAATGGATACAATGCCGCGTCCATCCCCCGGGTCTTTCCGGTGAACCCGGTTACCAGGACTCGGGGAATGCCATGTTGGTGTAGATGTCTTCAAGCCGCGCCTTGTGTCCTCTCTCCATCGAGGCAAGCTGGGAAAAGAGCAGCTGCTGCTCGGTGTCCGTAGAGAGTTTTGCAAGTCTGAGTATACATCTGCATGGCTTCCAGTTCCTTCTTTATCGCAATTACGAGACCGTCCAGGGGCTTTAAGTCTGCAGTAAGCTTCGGTGTCGGGAGCGAGTCTCCTACCTTGTAGTCGTTTTTTGCATCAAAATGCATCGTGGTGACACCTTTTGCCAGGAGTCCCTGAAGAAACTCCCGGTGCTTTGTCTCCTCACCTGCAAGTTCGTTAAAGAGCGATTTTAATGCCTTATCCTTGACCTTATCGGATACTGTCCGGTAGAAGGTGTAGGACTCAACTTCCCGGTCAATGGCAAGGGAAATTATCTTTTTTGCCTCATCTGTTTTCATCAGTCTTATCCTCCATTTGTTGATATTTCAAGATTGCCTCAGATAAATATAATTGCATTGGTTTAACACAGGAAAACCGCATTCTTGTCCGCGATATTTATGTGGTTATCCGCCAACGGCTGAGTGGAGATTATGGAAAAAAGGGACGATCTGCATGGGATCGAGACGATCATCGGGTACCATTTTTTTGAGCGGCAGCACCTGATACGAGCGCTGACCCATCCCGCCTATGCAAATGAACTGATTCAGAAAAACCGGATCTGTCTTACCCAGGAGGCCTATAGTACTCTCGGCGACGCGGTGCTCAAAACCAGCCTTATCCTGTTTTTGATGGAGAAAGGGCTTCAGGAAAAAGGTGTCATTACCCGGACAAAAGAGCAGCTTGAGGACAACCACAGCCTTGCAAAAATCGGCCGGCGCATGAAGATCAAACGGTTTATCCGGCTCGGACGCGGGGAAAAGGATCTCTGGCAATCAGGGGAAGAAACGATCCTTGCCGACACCATGGAAGCCATCATCGGTGCGATCTTCCTGGACAGCGATGCGGGCCTGGGGGTGGTCAGGCAGTGCATAGGGACATGGTTTGAGCCTGAACTTGCGCAGATCAAGCGGGAAGAACCGCCAAAGAAGAAATCTAAACCTCCTCTTTCCTCGACTTCCAGACGTGTACGACCCAGATAAACGAGGTGGCAGTCGCAGGACCGTGGACGCAACGAGGAGCGGCAGGTACCACTACTGTTCTGCCATATGGCCTTCCATGATCCCGCTGCCTGAAATCGTGGCAATCGTGTTGGGGATTAAAAATGCGGTACCGAGCACAGTAAGGTACGCGGTCACGAGCGCAAACCGGTTCTTGAGGCTTTGGAGCTGGTTGTTGTAGATACTCTGCATCACCTCGAGGCCCAGGGCGGGCACGTTTGACATCAAGGAAATTATTGCGTTCTTGCGTCAGCAGAAACCGGCATGATCCTCTGGCGGCGTCAGTGGAATATCCGTACTTGTTTTAAAAATTGAAACCTCCGCACTCGCTATCACCACGATTTCACCAGCTGCAATAGAGACCACCATAAAATCCCCGGTTTCCCTTCTTATGGTACTTGCCGGGATCGCAGTGATCCTGATAAAACGGCATTAACTTTTTTGTTTCCCCCAGCGGCGGTTCAAGTGAAAGTTACCTGTTTCATGATTCGGGAAAGTGCCTGACGCCTTTATAGATAAGTCAGGTAAAAAATGGTTCACGGCCGGGGTTGCTGCTGGGTGGCGCAGTGGAACGTCCCGAATCCTTCGACCATTGCACGTGCGTTTATCCCGGTTACAGTCCGATCCGGAAAGAGATTCTGGAGTATACAGAGTGCCTCTTCGTCATGGGGATCACCAAATATCGGAATGATCACAACGGTATTTCCAATGTAAAAGTTCGTGTAGCTCGCGGGGAACCGTTCATCCCCGCTCATAATGGGGGCTGGCATCGGGAGTTTTACAATAGTAAATGGTTTGTTTTCCTGATCGGTTGCACGTGTCAGGATCTCATAGTTTTCTTTGAGAACTGCGTAATTCTCATCAGCAGGATTCTCTTCATATGCACAGACAATGGTTGATGGCGAAACGAACCGGGCGATATCATCGATATGGCCATCCGTATCATCACCGGCAACACCGCGGTTCAGCCAGATAATCTTTACAGCCCCGAGGTATTCTTTAAGATAGTCTTCGATTTCATCCAGGGTGAGTTTCGGGTTCCGGTTCGGGTTGAGAAGGCAGGCCCGGGTGGTTAGTACGGTGCCCCTGCCATTGGCATCAATCGAACCACCTTCGAGAATAATTCCTGGTCGGAATACGGGCAGATCGAGCCACCGGTTCATATCCGTTGGGATATGCCCATCAGCGATCTGGTCTTCGTATTTTCCGCCCCATGCATTGAACTCCCAGCGGACCATCGCGGATTTCCTGATGGCCGGGTTCACTACAAACGTCGGGCCATAGTCACGGATCCATACATCAGAATAGGTGATTGTCCGTATCGTAACCCGGGACAGGTCAATACCGGTGCTTCTCAGGCGCGTCTTTACCATCCTGTTTACAAGAGGTGTTGGGACGAAGATTTCTACACGTTCTGAACGTGTGATCTCGGCAATAAATCTGACATATCCCTCCTCTACCATCTTGAGGTTCGGGAAGGTATTTTTATTGTGTGGCCACGAAAGCCAGACCGCATCGTGCATCTCCCACTCCGCGGGCATGAAAAAGCCCAGTTTCCGGGGAGTATCCCCTTTACGGGGAATGGGGGCCGTCGCATCATGGTCCGGTACCCGTGAACAGACAGTGCCGTAGGTATCGGGCCGGCGGTTCCTGAAAAACCCCCACGAGTCCCTGATCATCTCGTTCATCCCAAGATCAATACAGGCAGTGACAATCTCTTCCTTATCGCCGGCATGGGCGAGCAGTTTTCCGAATGCATCACAGACAAACGATCCCCCGAAAAACCGGATATCTCCCTCTCGTCCTGTCCGGTTGACGGCAGCCACATGTACGCTGTTGGCGATGGCATGGCTGCGCTGAATCAGTTCCCACGCTTCCTGCCAGTCCCCTTCTCCTGGTGGATCCGTGCAGGGGTTCCCGATGGCGGTGGGATAAAAAATGATCTCTGCCCCCTCAAGGGCCACACATCGCGCTGCTTCGGGGAACCACTGGTCGTAGCAGATGAGAACGGCTATCCTTCCATAACGGGTATTGTGTACGGCATAGTGCTCCCCGGGGTAAAAGTATCCTTTCTCAAAGAATTTCGGGTCCTGCGGGATATGGATCTTATGGTAGGGAGCATGCAGACTTCCATCTGCATCGATCACCACGGCCGTATTGTAAAACCGACCGGATTGCGATCGTTCAAAGACCGGGACGATGATGACCGCAGCATACTGCAGGGCGAGCCGGGCAAATGCCTGTGTTGACTCTCCGGGAACGCTCTCGGCGAACGGATCCGCATGTACCCCTATCTGCTGCGGGAAGTACCGGGTACGGAACAATTCGGGCAGGCAGATGATCTGTGCCCCATTCTGCGCGGCAGTCTCGACACGTGCCAGAGCCGTTTCGAGGTTTTTAGCCCGATCCAATCCAACATTCATCTGGATAAGTGCAACCGTACGAGTGGTGTGATTCATGTGCTGATGCTCTTGCTCTAGAGGGTTATTTCTCCATAAATATCATGCTATCCAAATGAAGATGGATCCATGGGAAAGGAATGCAAGGAGCATGGGTAACTTGGGGAAAAAGAGAGGTTGCTTCATACTGCCTCATGAGGGAAGATGTGTGGGATTTTTCTTGTAATGGCAGGTTATTTCTTAAGATTTTATGAGGAATCACCATTTTCCGCCTTATGAGTGGCGGACTTCCTCTTCTCCATCCACTCGGTAAACTGCCCCATGAGGGAGAGCACCGCCGGCATGACGAAGATCGCGCCGATGAGCGAGAACCCGACGGCAATCAGGGTAGAGACGCCAAAGTTACTCGTGATAGGGAAACTGGCGAGACAGAGGGCCGAGAACCCAAAAAAGGTAGCAAGCCCCGAGACCGTAATCGCGGTCCCGATTCTGTTCACGCTCTCCTGGATAGCGGCAATATGGTCATGCAGGCGCTCCTCCTCCTCGCTGTAACGTTCCATTACGAGAATGGTATACTCAGCAGCCACCCCGATCGTCATCGACCCGAGGGTTGCAGTCAGCGGGGAATACGAGATGCCCAGAATATACATCGCCACCGAATTCCAGCCGACGACCAAAACGATTGGGATGAGCGGCGAAACAGCGTGGATGTGCCGGTATACGAGAGCGAGGAATACAAAGATGAGCGCAAAGCCGAGATAGGTCATCTCATCCTTGGAAGAGGACAGCCCTCCGATCAGAGCGGTAAAGAGATCAAAGCTCCCCACCGGCTTGACGGAGATCCCCGGCGGTGGCTGGAGGAAGGTAATATCACCGACCATTACTTTCTTGAGGTTCTCCTCCTGGGGGATCTGGAGGTTGATCATTCCAAAGTGTATGACGCCCCTCATCGATCCGCTGATGTACTGGTCTTTCACACTGGACGGTATCTTGTCAAGCACGGCATCCAGCTGGCTCTGGGTCTGGGGCATCTCCCCGCCATTATAGGCGAGAACGTACGTGACGATACTGGTCGCAGAGGTGAGTTCCGAATGGGTGGAAAGTTCGAAATCCTGGAACGATTTCATCCATAGTATCGTATCGAGGTCCGTGACCCTGCCTCCCTGTACGTAGAAATCCGCGGTACTTGCAGAACCGAGTACCTCTGTGACCTCGTCCATCTGGATCTTTGCCGGCATATCGCTGGGGACAAAATTGTTCTGGTTAGCTTCGATTGCAATGAGCGGGTCGATCTGGAATCCGATTACCGCGATGAGTGCTACAATAAGGAGAACCGGGACCGGGTTTTTCGCGATCTTGACCGATGTGGTGGTGAGAAACTGGCCGTAGGACCATGAACTTTTTTTAGGTACCGGGAGGGTATCGCAGGCCTCCTCGCCGACTGCGTAGCAGACAGTCGGGGTCTGCTGCTTTGGCTTGTAGTGAATAACCTGGGCGACGGCCGGTATGCCCACGAGCGAGATACAGTAGCAGCTCATGATCCCGATGATTGCCACCAGCCCGAAGGATTGGATCATGGGGACGGTGGAGATAAACATGGCGGAAAAACCCAGGGAAGTGGCAAGCATTGCATACATCACTGCAGGGCCGGTACGGGTGACGGTCATGAACACGGCATCGTCCAGCGAGCCTTTGCGGGACTCCTCGTCCAGCCGGGCGTGGAACTGGATCGCGTAATCAATCCCGAGGCCGATCATGACCGGGAACGCACCCAGCACCGCCATGTTGAGCTGGATACCAGCCAGGCCCATCAGGCCAAGGGCTGTGATAAGACCCAGACCCACAAAAACGACCGGTAAGAACCGGTAGCTCACATAGGAGAAGAGCAGGCCCATGACAATGACCATCAGGATCATCGCGGCCCCGATCAGGACACCCATCTGGGATCCCATCGCCGCTCTCATCTGGGCGGTGAAAGCCAGGCTGCCGGAGACCTCCACCGTCACACCCGCCGGGGGCTGGGAATTGTCGACAAGGGACTGGATGTTATTGAGCGTGGCGGCTTCGGTGTCATCCGAAAGACCTTCAATCAGCGGAACCTGTACGAGCGTCATGACGTTTGAAGGATCTGCAACCTGCAGTGTCGCTGTGGGGATCTGCTGAACGAGTGCATCGATCTCCCCTTTTGACTGGGGCAGGACACCATTATTCTCACTTTTGAGGATATCCACGATGCTTGATACACTTGCGATGTTCTGCTGCTGGCGGATGTCGCCTTCCAGCCGGTCCAAGTAGGCAAGTACCTGGGGATTCAGCGGGTCGCTCGTCTTAACGATCAGAATTATTGAATCTGCGTTGAACGTGTTAGTATACTGTGTATTGACAATGCCTTCCGGTGAATTCTTGTCCAGGTAGGTATTGTTGCCGGTCTGCATGGTGATCATCGTCATGCCAACGATGGCAATGATAAAGATCAGGCCGATAATACCAACTACCAGTCTGGGCCGGTGGTTGACAAACTGTGCGATTGAACTGAAGATCTGATCGATCATGGTGGTTCTCTTTTTTTGAGGGGTTTTTGCGTGATGGAAAAACGGGTGATTATTGGGGTTTGAACCGCTTCGTGTAGATCAGGTAACCTGCAGCGGCAAGCACTATGAGAATGAGGGTGATAATAACCGGCAACCCGAGCAGGTCCGTGATACTCTTTGCCGGGACGACCTCCACGTTCACCTTCAGAGGATCGGAGGTGAACTGGTTATCGAGCGAATCGCGATAGATAACCTCGGAATCAAGGCCGTATTCTTTTGCGGTTGCGCCAGGATCGAGAGAGACATCGAACGCAGCTTCGCGGATGTCACCGGGTGCCATCGTGCCTAAAAAGGCGGTATCGTCGTTGCTCGTGAAGGGATCCACGGCACTGATACGGGCCTGTGCATCGTAGGCAGTCGCCCCGCCGGTGTTCTGGTACTGGACCGTAATTACGGATTTCGCACCCGGCGAGATGGTGGTCATTATCGGTGTAACGTTGAAGTCCACTTTTTCACCAACCGGGACCCCGATGGTCTCGATCGCGGAATTCACATAGTCACCTTCAGAATCCTTGTAGTAGACCAGCACATCGAGTGGGTAGGTCTTCTGTTGTGCATCGCTGGAAACCATCACCCGGAACGTACAGTTTACCACCGAACCGACCGGGTAGTCCCCCACGTAGACGCTCCCTTCTGTCGGCGTAATCGGGCTCTGGCCGTTCTGCTGGATCCGGATTACCGCGTTCTGGCCCTCTTCATACCCGATATTCTTCACCGTTAAAATGACATATCCCTCAATCCCGGCGTTCAGGTTCTCCGTTTCCACATTGGGGACCGCGATCTGCACTTCGGACTTTATCTTAATCGGGATGTCGATACTCTCGTTGATACTCTTGTACTGGTAATTGAGGGTCTCGGTGCCTTCCTGTTCTGCCTGGTAAAGGTAGGTATAATTCAGAATGATTGGAATCTGGTAAATTCCTGCAGGAGCATCCTGGTTGACTTTGATATGGAACGTCGCTGTGGCACTGGTGCTCGCCGGAAGGTCGCCGACAATCTGGGGGTCGGCTTTGACGACTATGGGAGCGTCGGCTGCATCCAGGGTTGCCGTCAGCTGTTTTGCCGTATTGGAGAGGTCGCTGGGGTCGAGAATGCCGGACTCAACGATGGTGAACTGGTTGAGCCCCGTATTCTCGATCACTACCTGAAGGTTGAGATCATCTCCCGGGGAAAACTCGTTCGTCCCCGCGATATGGGCTTCCAGCTCAGGGCTTCCGGCCATGTATTTTGACCCGGCGAACACCGGAGATATGGCAAGTATTACAAGAACGATCGATACGAGGCACAGAAGCCGCGGTACGTTAATGCAGCGCCCCGAAGAACCTTTGCCTGCCCCGGCAGCTTCCCTCTTTATGGGGATTATGTATCCTTTCATCTCACTCATGCAGATCCTCGAAAAGGTTATAGGAAGTTTAGTACAGGTTGAAATTCTTATCATATATATTCCGATCCCACATTACAATACATTATCGTCACAGCTCACTCCAGACCCGCAGGTAAGACCGCAATTCTGACCTCTTTTTCTAGGTGTGCGCGATATCTTTTAGCATCTGATAGTTCAGTGATGGAGGTTTCCTGTAATCTCCCTATTTATTCGAGAGTGCGGCGGTAAGTGACGATTCCGAGGATGATCATCGCTGTGGAAAAGATCAAAAGTGCGATGAGATCTATGCCGATCACATTGAGGCCCTGGTTCCTGAGGATGATGCTTCGCAGGGCATGGATCCCGTAATATTCGGGATTGATTACCGTGATCCAGCGTAGCCAGCCCGGCATCCCGATGACCGGGTAAAATGCACCCGATGTCATGAAGAGAACGAGATTAAAAAATGCGATAACTGACGAGTACTCCTGCTGAGATGCAAAACGGGATGCAAAGGAAACGACCAGGCTCGTCACCCCGACACAGGCTATCAGGATTACCAGCAGGACGAGCAAAAAGTCCTGGAAACTCTGGAGGATGATGCCGGTGATCAGCAGATCGATCCAGAAGATGGTAAATCCCGCGATGAAGGCCCGGACGGTACCGCTCGATATGATCCCAAAGATGATGCTCGAGCGTTTGACCGGTGTGACGAGATAGCCCTCGTGGATGCCATTCTCCCGGTCCTTGATGAGCGCGATCCCGCCACCAAACATGGTGGAAGTAAAGATGGCCATCATAATAACACCCACGCCAAAGAACTGGAGATACTGGATATCCCCGTAGATCTTGTCGACAATGATAGGGTTTTGTGCCCCAAGACCCAGCATAACCTGGTTTACCGCCGCTTCGATGAGCGGAGGTGTTACGGAGTCAGAACTATCGACGTAGATTCGGACCGCGTTGTCGTTTGAAACCGAGGAGGGAAAGACTATCACTGCCGATAGTTTCCCGTTATCCAAGTCCTGTTTGGCTGCGGCTTCATCTGCATAAACGGTGACGTCCAGCATTTTGTTGGCGTCATCGGTCTGGCCGATGTGGTTGAGCTGGTATGCGGCGCTCGTAAAGAGCGGCGTATCGTTGTAAGGCGGGGCTTCCTGAGCGACCCCTACCGGAATGTGAGTGAGAGTACCTCCCATCGCGCTCCCGAAGATCACCAGGTACATGATGGGCATGATGAGCGTCATCATGATGATGAACGGGTTGCTCAGGAACTTCTTGAAGTCCCGTTTGAAGATCGCAAGGGCGCCCCGCAGCATCACGGGCATCACGGTGACCGCCGCCTGCCTGTACCGGGCGCATCGTTTCCGTTCTCGTTGCCGTTGTCCAGCCCCTTGCCGGTCAGATAGATAAAAATGTCCTCAAGCGAGGGAGAGCGGATCGAGATAGATATAATGGGAACCGCGTATTTCTCGAATACGGCAAGAATGGCTGGGATCACCCGGCTGCCGTTAGTCGCTGATATGGTCACCGCATGCTCGACGACCGATACTGCATTGACAAGGTTGACGTTCCGGATCGCCTCTTCTGCCAGCGGATCCATGTGGTCCACCCCGATCTCGATGAGGTCGCCGGCCGGGATCAGTTTCCTGAGGTTTTCCATAGTGTCAAGGGCAATCAGGCTGCCGCGTTCCACAAAAGCGATCCGGCCGCAGAGTTTTTCTGCCTCGTCCATGTAGTGAGTGGTGAGAATGATCGTCGTGTGCTCTTTGTTGAGTAGCATGATCTGCTGCCAGACCTCCCTGCGTGCCTCGGGATCGAGACCAATGGTGGGCTCGTCGAGGAAAAGGATGAGCGGCCGGTGGATGAATGCCCGGACGATCTCGAGCTTGCGTTTCATGCCTCCTGAGAACGTGCCCACCGGCATATAAGCTCTGTCGGCAAGGCCGGCCATTTTTAAGAGTTCCATGATCCGGTCCGGGAGGATGCTGTCCGGAACGTTCTCAAGTTTTCCGTAGAACTCAAGGTTGTCGTACGCGGTCAGTTCGGAGTCGCTGGTGTAGTTTTGTGCACAGACTCCAATGATCTCCCGGATCTTCTCAGGTTCTTTGGTGATATCGTAGTTGTTTACGAATGCCTGACCCGATGTTGGGGAGAGGAGGGTCGTGAGGATCCGTATGAGTGTACTCTTTCCTGCGCCGTTCGCCCCAAGAAGCCCGAAGATCTCCCCCCTCATGACCTCAAAAGAGACGTCGTTTACGGCGATCACGGTTTTTGTTTTGCTGGCAAAGACCTTGGAGATGTGTTCGATACGGATGATAACTTGTCCGTCACCCTTATCTGCTCCCTCTGATTCTACTGGTGTCCTGCTGTAAAACGCTCCCGCGGATCCGTTTATGGGACCATCGTAATTTTTATCATCAGGTGTAGGAATCTTTTCATGACCGATCAGATCCACTTCGTCACCCCTCCTGAAGTTTTGTAAGGATCTGGTACGCATCTTCAAGCGCTGTGCACAGTTTTCCGATATCACTGTCATCAAGACTGGCCAGGCTCTCTTTAAGATCCTTCTTGTACCAGGTATTCGACTGCCTGAGGTATTTTTTACCCTTCTCTGTTATCGCAAGGTTGATCACCCGGCGATCAGAGGGATCGGGTCGGCGTTCCACCAGGCCGTCTGCAATCATAAGGTCGGCGAGCCGGGTCATGTACGGCCGGGAGATGTAGAGACTGCTGCCGATCTCAGACATCGGCATCGATTTGTATTTCATCAGTACCCCGAGCGTATGGATCTGGGCAATCTGTACGCCGGTGATCGCATGCCTGTGCCGCATCACATTCTTGTAGTAGAGAGGAATAAGAGCAATCAGCGCATCCGCAGTTCGGTCCCGTATATCTCCAGCCATCAGGTTTTTCCTCCTGCAAATAGTTTTTCTGATTAATAGTTTAATAAGTGAACTATTCTCTCAGTGAAGTATCGGCTGAACCGGCCCGTTCGGAGTCATCACCCTTAAGGTACAACAGCGGAATCTTGAATCAGGAAAAGGGTATACGAGGAGTCCGATGGTGGGATAGGGCAAATGGGGCACTCAAGTCACGCGATGTCATTGGTCACCATCAGCGAGGCGATCAGCACAACACCGAATGCTGTGATTACGAGACCGGCGAGACGATTGATCAGATGAAGGCGCTCCCTTGTAAGGTCAGCTTCGCATCGAACCCAGCGTTCCGCAGAGAAAGGCCCACCAGCCTATTTCTCCGAGGAACACACCGACAACAAAGATCGCCGGGGTGGCCCAGGTGCTTCCTTGGATCACCGCCCCGAGGCCCGGGATAATGATAGTAAAGAAAAGGAGGGTAAGTGGGTTTGCCAGCGTGATGGCAAGCATCGTGGTGTAATCGGCAAAGAAGGATTCGTTTTCTGGAGTTATGGTGATGTCTGATGGTGCAGTAAAGACGATACGGAGACCCACAGCAATGAGGGCGAGCCCCCCAAACAGCCGGAAGAACCACTGACGGGCGAGCAGGAAGTCAGAGATAAGCGCAAGGCCAAACGCAGTCACCGCCGCATAGAAGGCATCGGCCGTTGCGATCCCGAAGCCGGAGGTAATGCCATGCAGGCGTCCGTAGGCAAGAGAGCGTTGGATGCACACAAATGCGATCGGGCCGACCGGCGCGGCAAGCGCAATGCCGATGATGACACCTTGGATAAACAGTCCGGTCTCCACTTACACCCACCTTGCATATTACCAGATGACGGGGCAGTCGTCCCGGCAGGGTTGGCACACAGGATTTCCATGAGAAGCGGACCTGTTTGGGGCCGGATTTTTTTTCCCTTCATGGACACGTGTACCGTTATTTGTTGCATGTCCTGCATCATCAATCTGTCACTTGAAGGTGCCGGTTTTTACAGTACCCTGTTCCCTGAAATGGTTGGAGAATAAACGGGCTTTCTTTTGCGTAGTAATTTCAGTTCACGAGAAAACGCCACGCAAGCCCGGTGATGCAGATCGCTGAACAGACAATGATGAGCGCGATATTGATCGCTTTTTCACGCCCGGTCATGTCCTCCCAGCTGGATCGCTGCTTCTTTACAAGGGAACCGATAACCAGACCGATTGCGGTGCCCGCCATAAGCCCGATCACGGTGACCATGGCAACTGAGAGAAAATCAGGTACTCATGGAATCGCTCCATCGTTGGTTTGCGCTGCCGGAATATAAATCACCTTAGGATTGATAAAAACAGCGGGTGTTTCGCTGTCATTCTTATCCTTCTTATTGCTCAACAGTCCCGCAGGTATGACAGGTACATGACCGGTGTAAGGTTTTATGGTGCTCCGGAAATAATGATAATACCATACCACGGGTCTTTCCCAAAAAGGAGCGCGAGGTATGATTTCACTTCATTTTTACCGCATTTATGATATCGGCCGGGAGATCGATATTGACTGGCTGGAAAAGTCACTTGCCCGGAATTATTTTACGGCTCGTACGAGCTTTGTTCGTGTCAAGCCCAAATCCATCATGCTCGAATCGTCACCGCTTCTTATCCGCATGTTGCCGGTCACGGTGGAACGTGAAGGGCGGTCGTACGAGTTTTCTGCTGTCGCCCGGGTCTACGATATCGGGGTGATCAGTCTCTGTTTCATCTACGAGGACCCGGACGCGGATCATAAGGAGCTGGAAGATATTGCGTTCCGGTTTGCGGGCCAGGAAGGGCTCTCGGACTTCTTTATCCAGTACCTCAGAACGCTCGGGGAGATCATCAAACCGCATATCAAAAATTTCGCCATCAATCCTGACTTCTATGAGGATTATACAATCTACGTGACCGACCGGCGGGACGATTCGATAGATCCGGTGCCGCTGCTGCTGGGGGAGCAGAGTGGGGTCTCGGCCCAGATACGTGAAGATATTATAAAAAATTCACTGAGCTACACCAGCGAAGATCTTGCGGTAATATCCTGGGACTCTGCGCTCCTCTGCAATCCCGACAACCCCACCGATCTCATCGACCTTATCGAGTTTGCCAACGTGCAGGTCCTTGACTCCGGTACTATGACCGGGAGCTGACAAGAGAGATGGCGCGGATGTATGACGATATCGAGCATGCGGACCGGCTCTCATGGTTCAGCAGGAGCAGGCAGTACCATGCGATAATGAAACACCAGATGAAAAGTTCCGCGGAGATATCGGAGACGATCGAAAAGGTCGATAATTTGATCAAGGTGACCGAGGACGTCTACTATGCCCGGGTCTACGCAACGGTCCTGAAGATCCTGCGGAGCAGCCAGTGGAGCGAAAGTGTAAGCCGCAAAATCGCAGTGATCCGGGAGAACTACTCGATGTTGTCCGATGAGGTCAGGATCCAGCACTCGAATTTTCTGGAATGGGTGGTCATCATCCTCATCGCCTTTGAGATTGGGGTGATGCTCTGGCAGAGTATCCGGTGAGCGGCCAAACGTCAGCCTGCTTTTTTTATTTACACTTTTTTATTTACACTATGCATTGGTAAACCCGCTGTCATTTTTGGTTCAGCCTTCATGAAGCACCTCCCAGAGCACATTCATCGGTTTCTTACTTTGCCGATACCTTCATGACCCAAAAATCCCCGGAACCGGTATGGATGCCCCCATTTTGCGTTCCTGAAGCCTTGCCCTTGCAGTGCTCCTCTTCCTGATTGTCCTGATCGCTGCAACGGCGATTTTGTTCAGGTATGTTTCAGTGCCGGCTGCATGGCTGCTTGTGCCGTATCTCGTGCGCTGTTGCTTCGCCGCCATATTCAATGCACAGATTTTGCTGCTTAACATGACTCTTTCATAATGTACGAGAACCACATTGGGGATAGATGAAATCCCGTACCATGCGGTATGCGGGCAGTAAAGCACGAAAAACGCATCAACGGATTATGGATAAACCGAGACGAGACGTTCCTAAAAAAAAGGGAATAGTTATAAGGTTATATACTTAGAACCGGGGTTTTCTGTGTTTTGGCAGGCATTCCTGACAATACACTGGCCTTCCTTCGGTTGGCTTAAACGGTACTTCGCACTCTTTTCCACAATCGGAACAGGTAACCTTTGTCATTTCACGTGGGCCGGCGTCTCTGGGACCGCGGCCGCCAAAATTGGATGATCCATACATAGTTTTCACATACAGTCAAAAAACTGTGATATTAAACATGCTGTCCCTGCTTAAGTACTTCTGTATGATCCCTAAGGAAAATCCGGTAAATGCGAGATCGTGGAGTACACAGGATACACCCAAAAATTATGTTTGATATAATTACATCGTATCTGTCAGGTCAGGGGGAGGTTGGGGTTTCTGAACTCCACAGAACTGGCCGTTGTCAGTGAAGCTGTGTGAGTGGCTAAATTTGTCCTGTCGCTTGTATCTCTTTCCCGGATGCCGTTCCGGGTCAACCAGTCGTGAATCAACCGGACCTTCTGTTCGGTTGTCTGCTTAAATTTGAAGAATCTCACGCGTACTACCCGAAGGAGGAATGGTTTATCCGCATCATTTGTGACGGGACAGATAACTTGAAAAATGGGGTGAAAATTATAAGTATCTGTTCTTCCGCAGCCAGTCCACCTGTGGGGGCAGATACCGGTAGATGATATCGCACTTATCGTTCTGGAAACTCCACGGGACAATAATCAGGGTATCGCCTTCCCGGATCCAGACGCGCTTTTTTATCTTTCCCTTGATTCGTCCCATCCGGGTGACCCCGTCAAAACATCGCACCCGTATATGGTTTGCCCCCATCATCAGATCGGCGGAACCAAACATCTCATTATTCCATTTCTTGGGCAACCTGACCCGGACAAGTGGCGTGCCGTCAGGATTCACCGCATTGGGATCAAAATCATTGTTCCCTTTTCTCTGGTTATTATCAGTGATGCCAACAACTCCGTATATATTAACGGCGTTAGGAATCATTAACGTATCCCTCAGGTACCTCCACCTGTATCTGCCCACGTTCTTTCCTTACGCCGGATACACGTAGCAGGTTCCCGTTTGAATTCCCTTATGTTTTTCCTGTTGCACACCCTATCAGAAGTGTATGTCAGCACAATCTATGACCTATCAGGACTCTCAAATCTCACTCCTTTCCGGGCTCTTTGGGTGTTTTCTTGGGGTTGCCGCAGCGCTTGCCCTTGCTATATTCATTGTTCCTACCGTCCGGTACCTGTCATTAAGTAACTATCTCCAGATTATCACCGCTTTTGCGGGGGCTGCCGCGTTCCTCTCTCTCTATTTCCGGCGCGGCCGCGGGACCGGCCTGCTCTACACAGCCGGGGCATTTGCTGTCTTGGGCGTCGCAGACGTTGCAGGGGCTGCCGCCACCCTTGTCAGAGCAGGAACATTCTCATTCCCCAGCATCATCGATATGGGTTTTGTCGCAGCGATCCTGCTCCTCTCGTCGGCTTATAACCGCATTTACCCGAGAAAGCAAGTACGGGGACTGGTTTTGCTTGCGGTACTGCTTCTGGTGCTTGTTGTGCCGCTCGCCATCCTCTCCATGGGAGGCATCACCCGGCAGGGGCTTATGATCCTGCTCTACTTCTTTGCCTGTGGCTCCCTCATCATCACGGGGCTCAACCACGGGCTCACCGACCACCCCATGACCCTTACCGGAACTCTCCTCTTTGCCCTCGCGTTTATGGCCTACCCTATACGGGAAACGTTCTTTACCGGCAACCCGTATCTTTCTATCATCGGGGCGTTTGTGGCTGCCGGGTTATCCCTGATTGTCCTGGGATTCCTTTCATCGGCCCCGTGCATCTTACAACAGGAACCTGCACAAGAGGGATCGCACCGTGATCCGTGATCGGTACGTGTGACGGGGTACCCAGCACCCCGCCCGCAACCGCATCAGAATTCCTTTAATACGATCATTTTTCCCTTTAGCCCTTGCTTCTTATTGTCCATTCCCGGAATCATCCGGGCCAAAAAGCATCTGCTGCCGGGCATCCTGTTTTTTCAGCTCCGAAAGACGGAGGCCGAGCCGCCGGATCTTCCTGTCGTCAAAAAGGTCCCGAAGCAGTCCCTGCGCACAGACCCGGATCGTCTCCTCGTCGTTGTGATAATGGAATAAGGTTTTTGCCTTTGTCTTTGTTAAAAATCCTTCGTACCGGACCCTGACCGTGACGGTCTTAAAATACAGGTGTTCTACAGCAAGAGACCGGCGAACTTCGCTTGCGAGTATACCCATTGTGGCGACAATCTCACCCGCATCACCGGTGTCGTGTTCAAAGGTCATCTCCTTCGAGATCGATTTTATCCCGTGATGCTCCCTGACTTCGCTTCCGTCAATACCCATTGCTGCCTCGTGCAGCAGCACCGCCGAACGTCCAAAGCGCGCAATCAGTACCTGTATGTCGTATGCGGCAAGGTCGCCGATAGTCTGTATTCCCAGCGCATGTAGTTCCATCTCTGTTTTACTGCCGATCCCCGGGATCCTGCGGACTGGAAGCGGTGCGAGAAACGCCGCTATTTCAGCTGGTTCGACCACGGTCAGGCCATCGGGCTTATGAAAATCCGAGGCAATCTTTGCAACAATTTTTGTCGGTGCCAGACCAAGAGAGCAGGTGATTCCCAGATCGGTACGGATTTCACGCTTCATTTGTTCCGCCAGTTTCTGCGCCGCAAAAAAACTGCCGGCAGGACTTATCTCTAAAAACGCCTCATCGATACTCACCTGCTGGCACCGGAACCCGAACGACCGGAGAATCTCCATGATCTCTTCCGATACCTGAACGTATCGGGCAATATCTGGGCGGATGAAGACGGCGTCCGGGCAGAGCCGGTATGCCTGCGATATGGGCATCGCGGATCGGATGCCATAGGCCCTGGCTTCGTATGAGCAGGTGGAGACTACCCCCCGGCCTATACCTCCCTTGGGGTCGGCACCGACAACGACCGGTTTTCCGGCAAGTCCGGGATGGTCATGTATCTCGACGGCTGCATAGAAACAGTCCATGTCCGCATGCAGGATGATCCGCGGGGGCATGGTGCCTGCATCGCATGTCATATCTTTATCCTCTCCCAGCCCACGTTAGACTGCCGGCCCTGTGGCATGATACCTGTCACATCGCATAGGAATCAGGAGTGCGTTCTTGTTTACCCTGCGGATACGGCAAAATCGCTCAAAGTACACTGGCGGTGCCGTATGTTCTCTTTTAAGAGTGTGGTCTCTGTAATAAACCGTTGCACGGGTAGAGTGAACCGTTCCGAGATATGCGTGAGCGCAGACCTGATGTCCTCGAACTCGGTTGCCGGTTTGCGCATTGCATTCCTGACGTTTTCCCGAACGTTGAACACCCCCATAGGTACATAACCGGGAAGCGCCTCACGCAGGATGATGGCGCCGGCCTGACGTTGCTCCTGTGCAAGTGCTTCGAGCACTGCCATCTTACAGGAATAGTAGCACCCGCCAAGGGGGGAGTAGCCGGTCTTCCCTCTGAACCCCTCATAATCCGAGAAGACATACTCCTCATTTCCGAGCACGTGCAGGAACGCCTCAGTCCACTCGTACTGCCATTCGGTTGGCATCAGGAGCACCGCATATCGGTTGTGAAGACTGGAAAACTCATGGAGTCGCAAGGTATCGATCACCGGGCATTTTTTCACCTCTGAGAGGAGCCGGTCCCCGATCATCGTGTCGCAGGCTGTAATTGACCACCGGGTGGGTACAAGGTGGCGATTCGGCCCCCGTCCCATCGTCCCGGTCGAGAATGCTTTCTGGATACTTGAGAATGCAAGCCCCCTGCGGTGCAGATCGAGCACTGCGTTACGGGCGGTCAGATCTGTATCGTAAAAGACCTTTTCAAGAGAATGATCCCAGCGCTTGGTCTCAATCTCGAAACGTTCGAGAGGGGCACTTGGCCCAAAGGGAGTGTGCTCCTCTGAAAATGAGGAGCCGGCAGGCGCGCTTTCAAACGCCGCTTCGCTCTCGATTGAACCTTCAGCCAGAACGATCTCCTGGAGTTTCTCCACAAACCGGTTGTCAAGATCGCAGGCGTTGGTCATGCGCTTGCCCCGGACAAGGTTCATCCGGTACCCGATGATCTCTTCCTGGGTTCGATGACCTGCAATCCACTCCTCGGGCCGGTCCATGATCCCGGTATCCCCGTGCATGGGTGCGATCATCGGGCCGGCGTATACGTCAGGATAATTCCAGCTGCCGATGAAGACCGAGGGCGGGGAACTGCCGGTCATCTCCTTTCCCACCTCCAACGACTTCATCTGCCTCGTCGCAGCAGTCAGCTGCCTGAGATACGCCCCTTTGCCAAGGATCATACGTTATGGATTGATCTCCACATGAGTATTAAAAGGACGGGGTGTGCGGGGAGAAAGTGAAATGTGGGTGCCCCTTCCCTCATGTGTCCTGACAAACCTTTATGTGCGCCGCGTACGCGATGTCTTGTATCACGACCTGGATCTATCAGGTTCTCCAGAGGTCCGTTTTATGTTCGACGTATTTTTCCAGCCGACATGGTTGCCCTATACAGCCGGCATCGGCATCCTTATCTGCATCTCATTTTTGCTCTCCGATTGACCTCTCGGGATATCGACGGCATATGTCAAGGTAAGCGGACTCCTGGAAAAAACAATCTCCCCGGAAAGGGCGGAAAATGAGTTTTACCGGGAGACCGTGCCCCGTGTTGACTGGGTCCTGATGATCCTACCCGGGTTTATCATCGGTGCCTCTCTCTCTGCGATTCTTTCAGGGCAGTTTCATCTCTCTTGGGTGCCCGGTATGTGGGAGATGGCATTCGATGGATATGCAGCGCTCCGTTTCCTTCCTGCATTTTTCGGGGGGATAATCCTTGCATTTGGTGCACGGTGGGCGAATGGCTGCACAACCGGCCACGGTGTCAGTGGTACCAGCCAGCTTTCGCTTTCAGGGATCCTGTTTACCGCATGCTTTTTTTTGGCGGGGATAACGACGGCATTCGTGCTCTCCTAGTTAATCGGGGTGTGAGGAACCAATGACCCTGCTGAAACATCTTCAGAGAAATGCACGAATCCAGCTTGTCATTGGTCTCTTTATCGGGGTAGCCTTTGGATTCCTGCTCCAGAAAAGCGGAGTCACCGATTACAATGTGATCCTCGGCCAGTTGCTGCTCCGGAACATGACCTTTGCACAACTGCTGGTTTCCGCGATCATCGTTGCGATGCCCGGCGTTTACTTCCTGATGCACTTCGGCTGCGCACAGATGCACGTCAAACCCGGAACACTCGGATCGGTATTGATTGGAGGGATCATCTTCGGTGGCGGCTTTGCCCTGCTCGGCTACGGTTCGGAGACCGTGGCAGGTGCGGCCGGCACCGGTGCGCTTGATGCCATTTGTGGTGGGATCTTTGGGATAATTCTTGGCTCCGGGCTTTTTGCAGCGCTCTAACCCGAAAATAAAGACCCGGGTCCTGAACTGCGGTCCCTTTCCTGCACAGACACTGCCTCAGCTCCTTCACCTGAACCAGGGGGTGGTCATAGGTCTCGCAAAGATTGTTATGGTTGGCATCCTCCTTGCGCTCGCACATCTTGGGAGGTAAATGCGTGAGGTGGGGAGGATCTCCTGAAGGCGGCTAGCAATACAGGGCAGGGAAAAAGGTGATAATTATAGAGATAGTGGCGCACTTTGCGACCCGTTTCATGATCTTCCTATATCATCCTGAAGTACCTCATCTTTGTTGAGTACGGGTGTTATGGAGATCTCGGTTAGCCCGTCTTTTGTGATGACAAAAATGGTAAGGTGCGGATATGAATATGACATTCTTGGTTCCGGCAGTCATCGCAATCGTGGCGATTACTAATCTTGCCGCTTTCTCCCTGTACGCGTATGACAAGCATCTGGCCAGAACCGATGCGTGGCGGACATCCGAGAGAACTCTCATTGCTGCTGCACTGGTTGGTCCGTTTGGCGCGTACGGGGCGATGCACCTGTTCAGGCACAAAACCAAAAAAAAGAGGTTTTACCTGGTTCCATTTTTTATGATCATCCACATTGCAGGAATGCTGTATGTGGCTGCGATCCTCCTTCACATCCCCCTTTAATCAGGCCCTTGCATACTGAACCCTGCTCCTTTAATACCGGGCTCTGTCATAATTCCTTGAATGCGGACCAACAGGCACCAGTACTTTCTCGACCTCGCACAGCGGTGTGCCAACCAGGGCACCTGCCTGCGGCGCAACTTCGGCGCTATCATTGTGGATGAATACAATACGATCGTTTCCACCGGCTACACCGGCGCACCGCGCAAGCAGATGGACTGCACGGAACTCAACCGCTGCTGGAGGAAAGAGCATAACATCCCCTCGGGCTCCAACTACGAACGGTGCAGGAGCGTGCATGCCGAGATGAACGCGCTCCTCCAGGCAGGGAAACTGGCCCGTGGCTGCACGCTCTACCTCGCGGGGTTCGATGTCGCCACCGGAGAACTCACGCAGATCTGGCCGTGTTTTTTATGCTCAAAGATGATCGTCAACAGCGGGATTATCAATGTCATCATGCGGACGACTCCTGATGAGTATAAAGAGATGGATCCGATGGTACTCTACCAGATGCGGAGCCGGGAGTCGCTCGGGGAAGATTTACCGTTGTAAACACCCTTTTTCTGTCGGACCTGCGGCCGGGTGCAGGTTTATTCCGGCAGGTTGGTGAGATCGATGCTCCACGCGGTCTCGTAGGGAACCGGGGAGGTGCTCTGGAACCGGATTTTGAGGGTTGATCCCTGGCTAAACTGGTCGAGGGTACCCACGGGGATGGAGATGGTACCTTTCTGGGTCGACTGGTGATTGGGTGCGATCTGGCTGAAAAAGATCGCGGGACCGGGATATGACTCGCCAACGGGGTTATTGAGCGAGGGCATTGCAGAGAGGGTCATTCCCTGTGTCCCTGTATTTACTATAGTGAGCGTCACGACAATTGTCTGATTGTCCTTTATTTCGATGTGGGTTATCCCTGCATCAAATGCATATCCGTTGTTCTCAAATTGTGCCTGCTGATTCAGGCTCAGCGGCTGTTGTGCGCCAGGAATGGACGGGGTCGTTGCAGTACATCCTGTCACGATAATTAAGGCAATGAGAGCTGGCAGGACGTAAAGAAATTTCATGGTGAACAACTGGAACGTTGCATCATATAAACCCGGGGCATGCCGGTGCCGGTATCCTGTTTGAGCCTTTAGAATCTTCATTTATTGTCGGAACGGGTATGACCTGACAGCGGCCCGGCCAAGAGCGGGATCCGGCCCCGGGCCGCAAACGTACAACACTTTATAATCCGGTTTCCGATCCTTGTCAAGGATTGACAGGTCATTTTTTATAAATAGAGCTCCCTCTCTCTGCAGCCCGGGCCTCGCGGGAATGGGCCCTCCTCCCACAACAACTATGCTTCTTTGTCCCCCATGTTATCCTGATAATGCGTTCACACATCGTCCCTGTTGCCCTCGTTCATGGCTGGAAGAGCCACCCCGGCATCTGGAACAGGCTCACGCCGCGACTGAATGAGGAGGGCATACCCTTCTGGAACTTCGATTACACGTCGCTGGATGGAGCATCCATGGAAGAGATCGCAGGAGCCCTGCTGGACTTTATTGCCACGCAGCGGGAGGAGTGGGGATATGCCGGCAGCATTGACGTGGTGTGCCATTCAATCGGTTCCTGCATCGCGCGCTACCTGCTTGAAGTGACAGACGGCAGTGCCCGGCACGAGCAGGTGCGCCAGCTCATCGCGATCGGCCCACCCAACAATGGCTCTTCCCTTGCCGAACTCTTCTGCGATTCCATCATCGGTCCGGTGATCACCGCCAGGCTTTCCGGCACCTTTGTTCCCCGGGACTTCGATCCGGCAGCTGACGTTATTGTCCAAGCCTGCCCGCCGGGGAGCAGAACGATGGCTGCTCTGCGGCGGCCGGCATCCGCCCGGATATCAGGTATTGTCTTCTCTGTGCAGAGAACCTTGCCCGGATTCCCGCATTCTTCCCCATATTCGAAGGAAAGACCTGTGAATTGGTGGCTGACGGTGGATGGCGCATGACATACGTTGGCGACGGTATTGTGCCGCACGCAGATTCAGTCCTTCCCGGTGCAGCCATTGAGATCCTGCCTGCCAATCCTGCGGTGCTCGAAAAGGATGCCCAACAGTACTGCCATATACAACTACCCCGGGCCCCCGATGTCGTAGATCGTGTCGTGGATTACCTGCGCGACGGGCCGATCAATTCAGGGTAACAGCAGGATATCAGGATTGCCTCCTGTGAGGGAGGGAGAGATTCAGACTCTGCATGGGTGTTTCCGGTGCAGACCGTGTTCAGGCAGTTCTCTTTGCCTCGTTGTAGAGCGATACAAGAGAGATGCTGATCAGGTTGAGCGTGGTTGCCGCGTACCACAGGGATGCTTCCGGTTGCGTCAGCTGCATAATCCAGCCTGACCAGAGCATGAGACAGATAATAGAAAAGGACAGCAGCGTATCCACCGCGAGAAAGACCATCGGGCGATTCACGAGCCGTCCGAGCTCGGCAAGTGTGCAGTATTCCAGCCGGGTGGGAATATGCAGGAGGTCACCTGAGGCACGTACGGCGTTCATGGCAAAATCGGTGGCTGCCCATGCAACGACAAGCCATCCAAAATCTGCAAGGAAAGGATGTGACGGCGTTCCAACCCGGATGGCGACCAGACCAAAGAGTCCCTTGAAAATGCAGAAAGGGATGCCAATTGTCAGCGTGAGAAAGAACGGCCGGATGAAGAATTTTTGGATGCGATCAGCTTGATATATACCGGGGCAGGTTTCCCCGTGGTTCTGTTCAGGTTTCTGTTCAGGGAACATGTGTGCAGGATGATGAGATTACGGTATCCTTTTTGCCGATGACACCGGCCCTCTTCTTTTCTCGCAACTGATGGGGAGGCTATCCGTTAAGCATTAGGAGGGGTAAGAATAAGAAGGATTTCGGTCACCGGTAAAAGGGAACTATTCAGGCAGGGGAATTACAGTCCAGCGTAGTTTGAAATATTGTGCTATGGGGATGACTTTATCACTCGCTACGATGAACCCTTGGCTATGTCACCAAGACGCGAACCGGCACCCACCCCCCATGGCCACGAGAAGCACGATCATGGTGCCCACGATAACGTCCCTGCCAGCCCGGACAAAAACCGGCACGCTGAACTCCGCAAGCACCATCCCGAGGGAGCCCCATCTGTCCACCCCCCGCACCACCCGCAGAAGAAGGCCGCACTTCCGCCCCGGCACAATCCCCATACCGGGCCGGAGAGCAAGGCCTTGAATCTGGATCACGGCATCCACGAGGATCGGCCGCGGCCCGGAAAGATTGCAAAGAAGGGTGACCCCGACAGGTCTAAAAAAGCAAAAAGATAGTTGCGTACCGGTGCGATGGCTAGCCCCTTCTATGCATCCTGTCATGGGTGGTAAAGGGGTAAGAACGGATTATTGCACCAACTGCTTACCGGGTACGGCGGGCGTGCCGGTTTACTTCCCGCCGGGCCCATAAGATGAGCTTTAAACGTCCTCCGCTCATAACCGGGATCATATGCACGCAATAGAGGTTTCGCATCTGACTAAGAAGTTCGGCGCCCTGACCGCGTTAAACGATGTGAACTTCTCGGTAGATGTAGGAGAAACGTTTGGCTTTCTGGGTCCTAATGGTGCAGGTAAGACTACCACGATCAGGATTCTTACAGGAATATCCTATCCTACCACGGGTACGGCGACCATCTTCGGGCACGATATCGGGCGCGACACGATTGCGGCGCGGCAGTCCATGGGGATCGTTTCGGAAACCTCAAACGTCTATGACGACCTCACCGCATGGCAGAACATGATCTTTTCCGCAGAACTCTACCATGTACCGCCGGGACATACGGGAGAAAAAAGCGGCAGAACTGCTCACCACCTTTGACCTGTACGAGCGGCGCAACGACAAGGCACATGGTTTTTCCAAGGGTATGAAACGGCGGCTGACCATTGCCATGGGGCTTGTCAACAGCCCGCACCTTCTTTTCCTTGACGAACCGACCTCCGGCCTTGACGTCCAGAGCAACCTCATCATCCGCGACGTGATAACGGGTCTTATCCATGAAGGGGTTACCGTGTTTCTAACAACCCATAATATCGAGGAGGCAAACCTGATGTGCGACCGGGTGGCGATCATCAACCGGGGGACTGTCGCCGCAATAGACGCACCGGAGCGGCTCAAGAAAACGATTCAGAGCGTGCAGTCTATTCTGGTCTCTTTTGATCGTGCGTCTGCTGATCAACTCGCCGAGGTTGGCAGACTTCCGATGGTCAATGATGCCATAAAGGAAGGGGACAAATTCCGGCTCTATACAGAAGATCCCGCAACGGTTATCGAATCGGTGATGGAGTATGCCCGATCAGGAAATCTCCGTGTGATCAGCATCTCCACCCTCGGACCAAGCCTTGAGGATGTATTCATAAAGTTGACCGGCCTGCAGAGGACCGGGGGGATGGTCCATGCAATCGACTGACAACAAAACCGGTGGGCCGGAACGAGGGTTTACGCGGATCACCCACGAGCTCTCTGCCGCATGGGCGATCTCGCGCAAGGATATGATCACCTACTACATCAAGCCAAACATCATCGTGATGGGGATTCTCTTCCCGTTCTTCATGTTCCTTGCATTCGCTATCGGGAAGAATGCCCCGCCCGGTACCCTGATCCCGGGTCTCATCGCGATCACGCTGCTCTTCTCGGCCTCCTCGATCGAGCCGGTCTCTATTCCTATCGAGCGGCGGGTAAAGACGTTCGACCGGCTGCTCTCGGCACCGATCTCGCTCCATTCCCTGGTCTTTGGTGAGAGCATAAGCGGTTTTCTCTATAGTCTCGGAATAGCATGTTTCCCGCTCATAGTCGGGATCATCCTGTTTGCCACACCGATTGAACATGTACCGGTTCTCGTGGTTGCGATGGCACTGACGGCGTTCTGCTTTGCGACACTCGGGACCCTTTTTGCCGCGTACCCTACCGAGAACGTCGGGGAAGTGATGTCGATGCTCAACACAATCCGGCTGCCGCTCATCTTTATATCAGGTGTCTTTATCCCGATATCGGAAATACCGCAGATCGGTCAGGATATCGCGCTTTTTTCCCCGCTGACGTATGGAAACGATATGATTACTTATGCATATACCGGAACATCGCTCTTTTCACCGATACTGGACATACTGGCGCTGCTGATCTTTATTTTTATCTTCCAGTTTGTGGCGAACCGTCTCTATAAGAAATTCAATGAATAATCAGGCCCGAATCATCAGGACATTTACAGAAAAACAGGAAAACCCCGTTAATTATTACCTGAAACGTTTTTTTATCGGTTTTAAATCGCGAGCCTGACAGAAAAGGAGTGGGACTTTCAGAGCAGTGGAATAACCTGTTGCATATTCATTCCATGGGTATGAACAAACGTCTCTAATTAAAATGGCAAATAACCGGTATAGTCAAACCCGTTTGGAGGAACACGGGAAACACAGGGGCTTCCCGATGTGATATAGGGTGGTGTTTTAAGGAGTCAAAAAAGACAGGTATACCCTCACATCTTCGACTGGTCAAAGGTTATGTTTGCCCCTGCAGGGACCCTCTTCTTCCCTTTGGCGCCCGGGAAAAACTCACGGGATTTTTCCTTATGGGCTTTCCTGTCGGTATCAGCCTGCTTTGTGGATTCCCCCTCGGCATGGATGCCAAGGAAACAATCAACCGGGTTTTTCCCACCCTGGCAGAGATTATTCTTTTTGTCCTCGCATTCACTGCACCCGGGAACATGGGAAGGGAGAATGTGGGGGAAGTGGATCTGCCAGAGGTTAGGATCGATTTTTCCCTCTTCGAGGAATTTTTTTATGTGCCGTGGCGTATACTTCATGGTTCGTACTTATTGCATCAAAGGTATTTTATCAGTATCTCAAAAGCCGGATACCGGAAGCCAGAAATGGCTGTTGTTATGGTCCTGCCTGCATAACTGATCCACGGAGTGAGACTGCGCCCGCTTTATCCTGGTTTTTATTGTATTCTTATACATAAATTCAAAAGAATTTTCCGGTCAGCGCAAAGACTGAGAGATTGGCATGAGCCTGGGCGAGATCCCGTGCACTCTTCTCAACAACAGGCTGAAACTTGGCACGGCTCTTGAATATTCTCTGCTGAATTGCGTGCAGTTTTTCGATACCGGCTAAAATCTCGCGCTCTACCGGCCGGATCTTTGGCTGGAACGTGTGGATCAGACTTTGGATATCGGATGCAGAGACGCGATTTTCATCGTCATATACAAACTTCCTTTCCTGCTGCTTTCGCCAGTTCATCAGCTCATTGATCAGTGTTGTATCAAAGCCCGGGATGCTCATGATCTTATGAGGGGCGATATCTGCCGCAGTCTCAATACCAAATGACCGGAGCGCGGCCTTACGGTTCTCTCCAAGCCGGGGGGAGATGCATGTGTCAATAAAACAATTCTCCAGGAATTTCTTCTGCTGGCGCTCCCGTGATGTGTGCTGGAGGGCGATAAGCGCGTTCTTGTATTCCTGCTCGATTGTCTCATACCTGACTTTGAGAGCCGTGAGCACCGCAATCTGGGCGATAAACTCAGCATCGCCGGCCTCGGCCTTCCATTTTTTCTCCCAGAGCCGCCAGCTGTACCGGGCGTCCCCGAACTCTTTTTTCCGTCGTTTCTTCTCCGTTGTATCCCCTCCCGGGTACATCAGGAGAAAACCTGCAATAGCTGCCGGGACAAGACCTGCAATGTCTGTGGTATTATACGTTCCGGACCACAACCCCACCATAAGAACGATACTTATGACCAGAAGCAGGACCGCAGCGACCTGCCGCACCTTCCTGAACCTGAGCGCCCGTGCGATCTCCAGGGAGAGCGGCGCTGGCATGCACTGGTACTTCCGCGGGCTGATCTCGGGGAGGGCGCCCGGTGGCTTTATTGCCAGAACCTTCTGCCATTCTGCGGCGACATCGATCCTTGATATGGTATCCGAACTCAAAAACAGCAGGATGCCGGAACTGTTTTCGAGACTGCACCACGGGCAGGTAGCAAGGCCGGTATAATAGGTATGCATGGATTCGGCAGGGCATTTTTTGAGCTGTTTTTCCAGAGCATCAAGCACATTCCACCAGTCGTTTGCGCTTGGACGCCCCAATGAATGAAGGCCGGATTCGACGAATGCCTGCTCAAAAAGGCTGGAAACCTCGCCGGGAACTATGGGGAGTCCGACAGAGTTTGGCGGGGGCGACATCGCCTTGAGGGCTGCACTTCTGCCAAATGCAAACCTGTACTCGGCGATCGCCCGTTCGATGGGCATATCGTCGTTTCCCTTGTAGACTCCGGAGAAGGGGTGCCTGCCCATAAAGAGCAGCAGAAAAATCAGGATTGCAAGCCCGAAGTTGTCGTGATTCTGCGTGCGCAGCATCTTAAAGTCCTTCGACTTCTGGAGTTCGGGCGGCGTGAACTGGGCGACCCCCACTTCGCAGTGGTAGATTGTGTCACGGGTCTGCACCTGAAAGGAGTCGCAGTCGATCAGCCGTACGCATGCCTTTTTCGTGACGAGAATGTTTCCCTCGTTCACGTCCCCAATCACGTACCCGTACTTGTGGATGATATAGAATGCAGCAGCGAGGTTCTTGGCGGTTCTCACCAGAAATTTCCAATCTGCGTTCGGGAAGGACCCTTTCCGGTGCGAGGGGCCATATACCTTGTGAATCGGTTCACAATTGGTGATCCTCGGCATGACAAACCCGCAAACAGGACCGTTTTTACCGGCGTGGAGCAGATCGAGCGGCCATGCGGCAAATTCCTTCAAATCTTCATTGCATCCGCTCACCATCAGCCGGAGTTTTTCCTGCCGCTCCCCGTTCAGTGGCTTATGGTAAATCTTGGCCAGCACATCCATGCGATGGGGTGCAATTTCGTAGACATCCCCCTCCCCTCCGCTTCCCACTTTTTTTCCGAGATTAACAAGGTTACCCCTGCTGTCGACAAGGTTGTGGTGCGGCACCTGAGTCATGGTGTTTCAGCTCAATGGTACATTCACAGCGAGGATCAGGGTCTTGTCGTCGTCACTTCGTGTATTCACGTCGTCCCGGGAGAGCAGCGCGGTCAGGTTCGTGGCAAGGTTCGCAAAGCCGTTATCAGGATTTTTCCTGAGAGCCATAAACAGGGGCCGGAAGAACCCATCGTGCACTGTCCGCGTGGAAAACGAGAGTACCAGGTTCTGGAGGCCGTCGGTAAATAGTGCGATCTCGTCCGGCACGGACACTTGGCGTTCGATCTTAATGTGCTCCAGAAACCTATCGTCGGAAACGAAATAGGTTGTGTTTGCGTATTCACCCTGTTCCGGCCAGAATATGGTATGGTACCCGGTACCGTCGCCGGTTACGATACAGCCATCCCCGATTTGGAAATAGAGCGTCTGATCGTTTGCGGCAACAACACCGATCAGGGTACAGGCATAGTTTTTTATCCGCTGGCCGTCACCCTCTGCCCGAGCGGCAATTGCCTCCCGGGAAGCGGTGACCCAGGCCCTGACCTCCTCGTCCGTGGTGGAGGAAATAGGGTCTCCTTTGCGGATCACTGAGAGGATCTGGAGGTACAGTGTTTCGCATGCGATCTCCGCACCGACGCCTCCGTGGGTTGTGCTCCCTGCCCCATCGGCAGCAAGACCGATGAAAAAATCACGATCAGAGAATCGGAGGGCATCCGTGCGGCAGTAATCCTGACCCGGTTCGTTCCTGTCCCTGTGCGATTTTCCCGTGACTGACAAAGAGAGGTGTTTCCAGGTCATATCTCGCTCCACCCTGACGGTGGAGAGAGCAGAATCCTGTCCCCCGGATTGCTCCGGGAAGCAGATTTCATGGAATTGGAGAGCCACTGGAAGAATTCGCGGAACCTAAGGCCCTGGAGTTTGAGCGGCTGCCGTACCGTGATCTGCCGGAGTACTGACATGTCCGCATTCTGGACGCCAACCGCAAAGAAGGCAAAGGATTTTGAACTCTCGCCTTCCCGGACCGCCGCAGCCGCACGCTGCCAATCGTCTGTTGGTGAACCGTCAGTGATTAGAAAGATCCAAGGCCTGTAAAAGGAGATCCCGTTTGCCCGGTACTCGTCTTTACGTTTCCTCACCAGATCGATTCCCTGGAGTATTGCCTCGCCGAGGGGAGTGTCGCCTTCGGCCTCAAGCGTGGGATCGAGGAAAAAATCCGCGGTGTTAAATTCGGAAATGACCCTGACCGGGCCGAAGGAGACTAGTGCCACCTCGACCCGTTTTACCGCGAGCGAATCACCCTGGAGTTCCTCGTAAAAGGATCGCAGGCCGGCGTTGAGTTCTGCGATCGGCTTTCCCGCCATGGAACCGGAGGTATCCAGCAGCAGGAGGCAGGGGCACCGGGGTTCGGGGTTTTCTGCGAAGGTAACGGGCCCCAGCGGCTGCTGATCAAACATGGTGTCGTCGCTCATCTTGTGTCTCCTGTTTGTGTACTCATCATATCAACGATCAACCGTATATCTTTGTTGAGGCTGGTATGCCGCCCGGATGGTTTTGTACGGTTGCCAGCAGGCACTCTTTAAAGGTTGAAAATTTCTATCCCCGTGTATATGGCGTAAAACGCTCATCCCCGTTTTTGCGCAACGTTGAACGAGGCCCTCGTAGACAATTCTTACACTATGACAAGCATTCATCGTATATTCGCAAGGATCGATAGTGGAGAAGTTTCCTGCTGTGTTGTGAGAAAAGAGGATGGAGTTTAGTGCTTTCTGCGCAGGGCAATACCGGCAATAACTCCGCAACCGATCAATGCGGAGAGCATGTCATATCCGGGTGACTTGTGAGTTGGTGTTGCCGTGGCTATAGCCTGTTGTTGTGCCAACCATGCATCGACAGAAGATCCCGTTGTGGCTTCAACGCCGACTGCAAAGGTGGGCGCTGTCGTGAATACGGGTGTGAGAACAGTTGTCTCAGCCATTGAGTCCACCGTTATGGTCTGGGATTCGGTATTCGTGCTGCTTCCCTCGGAGTTTGTGGCTATAAGGGTAACTGTGTAGGTCCCTGCGGTCGTGTATATATGTGACGGGCTCTGAGCGGTACCCGTACTGCCGTCTCCAAACGACCATTCCCATGATGTGGGAGAGCCGGTGGATTGATCAGTGAACTGGACGGTGAGAGGTGCAATGCCCGAGGTAATCGATTCCGTGAATGCGGCGACCGGGGTGGTTGAGGATACGGTTATATTCTGTGTCGTTGCACTGGTGTTACTTCCTGCCGAGTTGGTTGCTGTGAGGGAGACGGTATAGGTTCCAGCGGTCGTGTAGATATAGGTCGGGTTCTCAGTCGAATTGCTATTCCCGTCTCCGAAGTCCCAGTCCCAGGATGTGGGCGGACCGGTGGATTCATCGGTGAACTGGACGGTGAGGGGTGCGGTACCTGAAGTGGGGGATGCAGTGAATAAAGCTGACCAACGAAGTAGTTGCTGTATAGGTGAATGCTCCTGTTCCGGTGACCGAACCGCCGGTTGTGGTGATGATAATGTTGGCGGTTCCGGCTGTGCCTGGCCGGTGTGGTTACGGTGATTGAAGTAGGGCTGTTAACTACGAGATTTGTAACTGCTATACCGGCGAAGGTTACCGCGGTCGCCCCGGTGAAACCAGTCCCGGTGAGGGTTACTGAGGTTCCACCGGCGGTTGTGCCTGATGTTGGTGAGATACTGGTGAATGTCGGGGTTGGGGCTGTATAGGTAAATGCTCCTGACCCGGTGACCGAACCGCCAGGTGTGACGATGATCACATCAGCGGGTCCGGCTAATGTTTGAGCCGGTGTGGTTGCGGTTATTGATGTATTGCTGACTGTCACGAGATTAGTTGCTGCTATGCCGCCAAAGGTTACCCTGGTCGCTCCGGTAAAGCCTGTCCCAGTGATGGTTACTGTGGTACCGCCGGCAAACGTGCCTGATGTCGGTAAGATACTGGTGAATGTCGGGGCCGGGGCGACAGTGGTGGTCGCAGCAGTTGTCGGGAATGTTACGGTGAAGGTAAGTGTGTTACCGGTTCCGGATCCAGATACTGCTCCTGCTGCTGCTGTTCCAGTATTGACAGTCGGGGTCAAAGCGGTCGAGAACGTGTTACCTGCCGCGGCGGTGAGCGTGACTGTCGCGGTATAAGCCGTTGATGCTACGTAGGTACTCGGGCTTCCCGACCAGATCAGGCTTGAAACGGTATACTGCGCAGAATCCGGTGTTAATGATGAAACTGTAATCGGAGTTGCACCGGTAACCGGTGCCACGAATCCCGTCACTCCTGCCGAAGTGATAGCCGTTGGGGTCGCGGCAGCAGTTGTCGGGAATGTTACGGTGAAGGTAAGTGTGTTACCGGTTCCGGATCCAGATGCTGCTCCCGCTGCTGCTGTTCCAGTATTGACAGTCGGGGTCAAAGCGGTCGAGAACGTGTAATTTGCCGCGGCGGTGAGCGTGACTGTCGCGGTATAAGCCGTTGATGCTACGTAGGGTACTCGGGCTTCCCGACCAGGTCAGGCTTGAAACGGTATACTGCGCAGAATCCGGTGTTAATGATGAAACTGTAATCGGAGTTGCACCGGTAACCGGTGCCACGAATCCCGTCACTCCTGCTGAAGTGATAGCCGTTGTTGCTGCTGAAGCTGGTAAACAGATACCTGCAAAAACAAGCAGAACCATGCACCCTATAAAAAGAATCACATGTCGGGTCACCGGGCATCACCGGCAATTTCATCAATTATCCTGTGCTTTCTGATCAGGTGGAACATGCTATTCATTCCTCTGCGCGATGCCGCATACCCGGGAAACTTGCCGACGCGGGGGTGCGTCGGTATCAACCGCATTGGAAGAGTATAGTGGCTTCTCGCATCTTTTTGTAAAATATAATTTACATTTTGTGCTATAAACATTCTGCCCTCTTGGCAATCATATGGATATTGCGTGATATGGGAACACTCCCGGTGCCCTGCACTTACCAAACGCCAGTTTTATTTCCCTATGCGGGCTGTTTTTTTCAATTTATATTTGCATAATGAATATTATGCCAATCCGGCAAATTGATCATCCTTTTATACCCCTTTATTTCCACTGGAGATAACGGCAAAAATTGCCTTGTTTTATTTATAAAACCCGAATTACCGTTTCTTTAAATAGTGATTTAAAATGCGGAGTGGATCTGACTATGCACCAAAAGAGCGGTTTTTTAAATTCCCGCGATCGTAACGTTTGTCCAGAGAGATACTTTTGGGTCACGGCAATTTCCTTACTTTCTCCTTTTACCGGCGTTATCCCCATCCAAACATTAACAAAAAAGCCCGACTCAGGTTCTCTTAACAGAGAGCGTTGACGATGAAATATCCCTTCCTTATCTCCATCCCTCATGGTGGCATTGAGATTCCGACTGAGGTTGCCGGCCGGTTCGCTCTTTCGGAGAAGGAGATCTCCTGGTACTGTGACCCCTCGACCAGGGTACTCTTCGATTTTGGCCGGTCGGCGGAAGTCTCGATAGATACTAATATCTCCCGGATGGTTATTGACCTCAACCGCCCACCTCTCCCGCTCCCCCCGAAAGACCCTGACGGGATTATCAAGGTAAGAACTGTCGATGGCCGGCCGGTCTACCGGCCCGGACAAATGCCTGACCTCCCGCTCATTCACCAGCTGATGATGAAATGGTATTTTCCCTATCACCAGCGCATTGATGAGCTCATCGACCAGTATCCCGTGAGCATCGCGTTCGACTGCCATTCAATGCTACCCTATGGATCGACAGAACAGAATGACGCAGGTAAACGCCGGCCGCTGATTTGCTTAGGGAATTACGGTGACGATAATGGCCGGCCAAAGCAGGGGAGCCTTACCACCTGCCCCCCGGATTGGATCGTCTTTCTTGCAGAATCATTTCGGGAAGAGTTCTCCGGCACCGGCGAAGTGGCAATCAACACCCCGTTTTCCGGAGGATTTATCTCGAACGCACATTACTGGCGAAAAGGCATACCCTGGATTCAGATTGAGGTAAACCGGGCGCTCTATGAGCCTCGCGGCACTCCTGCCCATCAGCGGGATATGATGGAAGGACAGATACCTGCGTTGCGCCGGAAGATCTGGCAGATCCTAACCCGGTTCTGGGATGGTATATCTGAGATGCCGATGGAAGAAAGTTTGCAGGATTTGCGTAAATGATGGTATATTCTGCCCGGTCTGAAAATGACCCGGAGGAAACCCGTAAAAGTCGTGGATGGTCTCCGGTCAGGGTGCAGTATTTACTGTTGGAATCTCCGTGTTCCAGTGCGCTGAAACGCAGAGTACGGCTTTAATCCCTGCATAGCGCGAGCCAAGCCCACGAAGAAAAGTTCGGGCAGGCACATCGTCCAAAGGGAGGGTTGGGGCGCCGTGCGAGACAAACAGGGTTGGAAGGGTGTTCCGGTCATGTCCGGCTCATGATCACTATAATGCCTTGATTAATTGATGGGTGGTACATACTCTCACGTATCGGTACAGGTATTATTAATCAGATGCCGGCAACCCGCCCCGGACCAGCACAGGGAGCCTGTGTCAGCCCCAGACTTTATCACCCTCACGCTCCATAACCACACATAATGATCCGTGAAAAGCCGCAGGATTTCCTGGATATCCTCAAATCCTATGTCCCCGACCTGCAGAAACCGGCCGGGGCGGCCCGGCAGGAGTTCTCGGAATTTTTTGCAGAATTCCAGACCGAGGAACGCCCGGAAGTGGAACAGGTTGCTATCCGGAGTGATCTGCGGGGGGTGTGGTGCTCGGTGCCAGAAGCGGTGCCGGATCGGACCCTCCTTTTTTTCCATGGTGGAGGTTTTTCTGTCGGGTCAACGGCGGATCACTTGGGATTCTGCGCAGAGCTTGCACGTGCCACTCAGTCCCGGGTCTTCTCGGTCGATTACCGGCTGGCCCCGGAGCATACCTTTCCGGCGCAGGTTGAGGACGCGGTAGCCGCATACCGCTACCTTGCCAGCCATGGCTACCCGCCGCACCGGATTATTCCGGTTGGCATATCTTCGGGAGGCACTCTTGTGCTGGACCTGCTGCTCACGCTTCGCGATCAACACCTGCTGATGCCACCGGCGGCCGTCTGCATGTCTCCGATGGTAGACCTGGCCTTTGGCGGTGAATCAGTTACTGTAAACCGGGACAGCGACTGGCTCAGTGCGTCCCGGCTGACTGCCATCCGTATCCAGTACCTCGCGGGCAGGGAACCTGACGACCCACTCGCCTCGCCGGTTCACGCAAACCTGTCAGGGCTCCCCCGTCTCTATATCCAGACCGGGTCAGGTGAACTCCTGTATGATGATATTTCTGCATTTGCAAAGAAGGCAAAGTGGGCGGGAGTTCAGGTAAGGTTTGAGATATGGGAAGGCATGTTCCACTTCTGGCAGATCTTTGGAAAGCAGGTGCCCGAAGCCCGTGATGCGGTTTCCCGTGCAGGGGCCTTCGTACGGGAAACATTTGGACGGTAAGGCGGGCATGGCCGGGTAATTCTTCCCGGTGCAGTAAGTAAATGGGTTTTTTATATTTTTTATCCGGAATTACCCTTCTTGGATCCATGCGCGCGATGCGCGTACCGGGATCGCAGCTGGACTTCTTGGCACACTTTCTCTCGTCGGTGAACAATAGGGCACGTCACGGCTTTAAAAAACATTCATCCCGTAGAACTGCCAACACAGAACTATGTTCGAACGGATTATGCGTAGTTTCGAGCTGGTAAAGGCTAGCTGGCGGATCCTGATGGAGGACAAAAAACTCCTTGCATTCCCGATCATGTCCGGTATCGTCACCCTGCTTGTGATTGCAACCTTTGTCGTCCCGCTGATCATATCCAATGGTGCGTACTCGCTTGCCAC
Organism: uncultured Methanoregulaceae archaeon; assembly: GCA_963805035.1. Lineage (GTDB taxonomy): Archaea > Halobacteriota > Methanomicrobia > Methanomicrobiales > Methanospirillaceae > Methanoregula. The sequence continues at coordinate 70,556 of CAWDSU010000008.1, forward strand.
TGACAGCGTGACCGGGATCGTTCTTTTGTTCCTGTTCTATCTGGTCTGCTACTTTGTCGTGATATTCTTTAACGTGGGACTGATCAGCTGCGTCCATGCAAAGCTGAATGGAAAGGATATGACTATCAGAGAAGGTCTCTCTGCGGCCGGCCGCCACCTTGGTTCCATCGTTGCCTGGGCGGTTATTGCCGCGACTGTAGGCTTGATCCTGCACATGATAGAAGACCGGGCCGGGCTTCTTGGCCAGATTGCCACCGCGGTTGTCGGTGGGGTCTGGAGTCTGGTTACCCTGTTCGTCATGCCGGTACTTGCTTTCGAGGACAAAAATGTGTTTTCTGCGATGAAAGAATCACTTGAACTCTTTAAGAAGACCTGGGGAGAAAGCGTTGTCGGAACGATCTCGATCACCCTAATCTTTGGCGCGATTGCGGTCGTAGGCCTGGTCGTCGTCATCGGCACGCTCTTTATCGGCGACCCTGTGCTCTTTTACATCGCGCTCGCTCTTTTTGTCGTGCTTGTTGCTGTTCTGGCCATTCTTTCTTCTGCCATGCAGGGAATTTTTACCGTGGCGCTTTACACGTATGCAAAGACCGGCTCGGCGCCGGGCATCTTTGCATCGGGTGTAGTCGAGAATGCGTTTGCTCCCTCCCGGCGGCAGCAGTTTGGCCCGGGCAATCTCTGATCAGAAAATTCACTTTTTTCTCTGCGTTTGCCGGTGACTGGCCACAGCATGATGATATCATCCTCATGGTGCTCCACGCCGTACAATATATTGCCAGTTCCCGTGAATGGGTCATCCCGTATCCAGATAACCGGTTTTCCGTCAGTACGGGGATTGTTTATGGCTGAGAATGTGTTTTTCGAAATGCCCGTCGGTATAGACCATAACGGTGATCGGTGATCCCTTCTTGTACTGCCGCATCCTATCGTCGTAGATTTTCTGAACGTGCCGGAGCCGGTAGCAGGTAAACCAGTCATGGAGGCACTCGAGAAATGCGATCTGGTGTGCAAGGAACGCGTGCTCATATTCCATGGTTTCGCGGGCAATTAAAAGACATTCCTCATCCGTGATCTCAGCGTCGTATTCTCCGTGCCGGTCAAGACCGGATATCTGACGCCAGTCAACCTTCCCCGCTTCATCGGGTTCACGGTGAAGCATATACGGGTAGATGCGGCAGATGGCAAACCGCCGGTCATAGATCCGGCATCTGCCGTTTTCAAGAAACCAGCAGGATCCCTCGGCATCGTTTTTCACCTTCAATGCATAGCCGGAGACATAGAACGTGCCGTTCTGGTCGCAGAATTCGGGATCCGGGGCCGGTTCGAGCGCATCGGGATCGATCGCCAGTACCGCAGCCACATCCCGGTCGAGCAGGAAGACGTGGCCGTTGAATGCCCGGGTACAGCACTTTGCACAGGTTGTGCACCGGAACCCGATGTCCCTGATCACACCGGCAAGATGGTCGATGGGGTAATTGAAAAGGGCGTGCTCTTCCTGAGTGAGGGCAGCGATGCGGTACGGTATAGGGACGAGGGAAACGATAACCACCGGTGTGTACGAAAAGGTAGGGCGGCGCGGGATATTGTTTTTATGCCGTCCTTTTGTTTTCCCGGTCTTACCGGTTGATTCCGGTGCTGGTTTTGCTCCCTCCTGTGGCATACAGCCAGACCTGCACCCGCATGATTTATGTCCTGTCAATAGATCCCCGGGGAAGAATAAGGCAATGGGTACTGCCCCCTCCTCCTGCAGAACCGGCCGTAAAATGCCGACAGGCCAACCATTTTTCATTCAGGAGATTGGAATACCGGAATTTTGCAGCCCTTTGATTGGTGTTAAAGAAAAATGCGGGAACCCTTCGATAATAGTTTTATGCAAAAACGTGAAGATCCGTACGAATAAGTATCCCCGGTACCCTGAAAAATATTTAATATAACTTTTTTTACCTCCAATTTTAAATCACGGTACGCAGTGCAGCAATATTTTTTTCCAGTTTTGCGAGGATTTTCTCCCCGGCCCGGCTCTGAGGTGCTTTGATCTCAGCACTGAAATTTTTACCGACTCCGTATTTCACAAAAATTTCGCCATCCGTACTAACATAAATATTCTTGAGGATCTGCTGATCACGCAGGTGGTCAAAATCCGTGATCCCTTTCTGGGACATAATCTCACGTATCCGTTTTACTTTTCCGCGTTCATACGCGCTCAGGTTCCGTGACCCTTTTGGTCGTCCTCGTGGCATACACAAAATTTTTGTCTGGATCTATATATATGAATAGGGTTCCCGGAGAGGGGTTGAGGCGCACACTTCACAAAGTTTGAGTAAAAACCCGGGATTTTTATTGTATATCTATCGTTTTTACACACGTCATCTTTCAAAAACAGGAGAATTTACCGGCTTTTGTTAGGGACATTGTTGTAAGAAAAGATATGCGCGGGAACAATTAAAACAAAAAAAAATAAAAAAATTTGGGATGCCTTCACGAACCGACCATGATGGGAGTCTGCTTTTCAGGAGCCTTTTTCTGCACCGGCGGTTTTGGGGGCGGGGCCGGATGCGCGGGATCTTTTGCTTTTTCTTCATGGCGCCCGGTCAAGATCCTGTTCTGGTGCGCAAGTGCCGAAAGAATCTGCCGGCTTACTTCAAGGTTCTCCTTGGTGAGCGCTGCCATATCAATCATGATTTTTGTCTGCTCGGCGATCAGTGTTTGGATCTCTCGGGAGTTTGTCTGACCGGTTTCTGCCTGCGGGAAGGTCTGAGGCCGTTTCTTTGCAAACTCGCTCCGGCGTTTCCAGATCTTGCTGATACTGTCAAGACCTTTCTTTGTATCCGGGAATACCTTAAGGTACTGCTCGTAAAATTCGTGGCTGTCCCTGCATTTGAGGACGAGGTCGATCTCCGCCTCCTCGACCACCTGGTATTTGCGGGCTGGGGTTTTCTGCATAACTATACCCTCCTTAGTCTACCATGCGGGAAAAAAGAATTGTGGTTCATGCACCCATAAAGGTCTCCTGAATAACGGCGACGGAAACCGGTATATGGCAAAAGGCATATTCTCCTGTCTCCGATGGGACAATCAGGGGGGCAAGAATCGGGTGCGGTAGTTACCAGGCACCTGGCTTCATCAGAGCATCCGAATTGCGAAATGCGATCCTCTGACCGTGATAAACAGGATCGGCATGCATAGGGTAGCTTACCAGCCTGATAATACATGACGCTTCATCTGATGTCGCAGAGATCATTTTCACCCCGCGTGCCGATATGAATAAAAGGCCGGCACCATACGTTCCGTCATGGCGTTTGAAGAGATCCTCATGTATAGTGCTATCGCGCTTGTGGCCGGGTTTGCGCTGGGCTGGCTTTTTGTGAAAGCGCAGATCACTGCCATCGAGCAGCGGTACCGGGCGGAGCTTGAGCGGTGGAAAATGGAGGCTGCCGGAGAGATCCGGAAAGACTCGGTCAACCGGTCCCGCTCGACCCTGAAAGGAAAGATTGCCGAGCAGATGGCTCCCCTACTTCCTGCATTCGGGTTTCTTCCAGCCGATGCCCGGTTCATCGGGTCCCCTGTCGATTACATCATCTTCGATGGTCTTTCGGCAGTTGCCGACGAAAGGGGCTCCTCCATAAGGATCGTTTTTATGGATGTGAAGAATGGCAGTTCCACGCTTACCCGGACACAGCGGGTGATAAAAAAGGCCGTGGAGGAAAAAGCGGTTGGGTGGCAGACCCTCCACCTTGCGGACGAGTAGACAGGGGGAGACCGTTCCTGACAGATGTAATCCTTATAGGAAGGAAACGATCGGTGCAGAAATAAAGAGAACTATACTCGGTATGTAGTTCCGGAGGGGTAATCTGAGAATATCCGGGTATAAAAAGATTAGTGATAGGACCGGAAAGGAACATACGTGTCGACAATCTTGACTCTGTCTCCCTGCGGGGTTATAACCCATACTTCGGCCCGGTCGTTGTTACCGGTTGTGCCCGGCAGACTGACGGTCTGACCGATAGACATAGGCTGCGTAAAGTTGCCAGTCTCCACGGTACCATCCGAGCGGGTAAGCATGACATCGATTTTAGGGATTAAATTCATGCCCATGCCGCCATTGAAGGTGTAAATTACCTGCGGATTAATGGCCTGTCCGTTGCTCTGCACCTGAACACTGACAGCCCAGTTGCTTTGTAGCGTTTCTGTAGGGCCAGGTGTTGCCGGTGCAAAAGTAGTGGGTACTGCAGTAGCGGTGGTTACCGGTACTTCCGTGGTAGGTTGGGTGGTCGGAGCCGGAGTTGCCTGCGGGGCTGTGGGCTGTGTACAACCGGCGACGATGAGCAGGAGCACCAGGAATGCAATGCCGCCAAAAATAAATTTCATTTTCATACAGGATGTTTCGATCTGCGAGATATTGAGGATTGTGTGCGGCAAAAGTCCTGCCAGGCGCTAAACAGTTCGAAACGTTTCCGTGACGGTTCTTTATATACGTACTTTCGGGGCAGAAAATTGAATTTTTATTATTATGCATCCGGCAGGCAACCCTACTCGCGCCTGCCCTGCGCCGGTTCTATCCCGGTGGGCTGGCCCCGGATCGTGCGCTCCTTCATGATCGTGTAGACTTCTTCTGCGCAGTCACGGGGTACCTCGACAAAGGAGTATGTATCGAGGATCCGTATCGCCCCGATGGATTTGCCGGCTATGCCGGTCTCACCTGCGATGGCACCAACGATATCCTTTGGAGCGACATTATGGTCGCGACCAAGGCCTAAAAAGAACCTCACCATGCCTGCTTCTGCCCCGGTATCGCCGAAATCTACCGGCGCAGCGCGTTCCTTGTGGGAGTCTGCGCCCTGCTCCATGTGCATTTTCAGGAGAGCCGCGGCAATCTCAAGTGTGGTGAGATCCCCCTCGATCTCCTGTTCGACCATCCGTGCGTACGGCTCGATGCCGCCCTGCTTGATTGATTCGCGCACTTCTTCGAGGATAGTCTTCGTCTTTGACTCGACCACGTCGTTTGCTGTCGGCAGCGGTTTTCTCGGGATCTGGACTTTTATGTATTTCTGGATCTCGCGGATCTTGGTGAGGTCCCGGGACGTGACAAGGGTGATCGCCCGGCCACTTTTCCCTGCCCGTCCCGTCCGCCCGATCCGGTGGACATAGTACTCGACGTCCTGCGGGACATCGTAGTTGATCACAATATCCACATCCTCCACGTCTATCCCGCGAGCCGCTACGTCAGTCGCGATCAGGATGTCGATGGTACCTTTCCGGAAGCCGCCCATGACCCGGTCGCGCTGGGACTGTTTCATATCGCCATGAAGTTCCTCGGCGCGGTAGCCCCTTGCCCGGACACGGCCGGCAAGGTCTTCTGCGCCCCTCTTCGTGTTGCAGAAGATGATCGCAAGATGCGGGTCGACAACATCGATCACCCGGCAAAGGGCCTCTAACTTGTCCCGGTCCCGTACTTCGACATAGGATTGCTCTGTGGCAGGGACGGTGAGTTCCTGGTACTCGACCCGGACAAACTCGGGCTTGTTCTGGAACCGCTTTGAGATCTCGATAATGGGCTGGGGCATCGTTGCCGAGAAAAGGAGCGTCTGTCTCTTCTGGGGTACACGTTTTAAGATACGCTCGATGTCGTCCCGGAAGCCCATGTCGAGCATCTGGTCGGCCTCGTCGAGCACCACCACCGAGACATTGTCGAGCGAGAGGGTCCGGCGCTTGAGGTGATCCATCACGCGCCCGGGAGTGCCGATCACGATGTGGACACCGTGTGCAAGGGCCTTGAGCTGGCGTTCTATGGGCTGGCCGCCATAGACCGGGAGGACGGAGATTTTCGGGAGGTGGGCAAGAAGGTGGGAGAACTCCTCGGCGATCTGGATAGCGAGTTCCCGGGTGGGGCACAGGACGATGGCCTGCACGACCCGTTGTGATGCGTCGATATTTTCGATGACAGGGATCCCGAACGCGGAAGTCTTTCCGGTGCCGGTCTGCGCCTGCGCGGTCACATCGCGGCCGGCCTGTATAAGGGGAATGGCGAGTGCCTGGATGGGAGTGGGCTCTTCAAAGCCCATATTTTCTATGGCTTTCGCAATCTCTTTTGAGAGTGAGAGATCGGAAAACTGCAACCTTGAATTCATATCGCACGACTATTTGGTGCAGGGGCACATAATATGGTACCCCAGTCGCGCGTCCGGATGGAGCCGGATTTGAATTTTTAACGCTTGCCCAGTTCCACGGCTCTTCTCTGCCAGTGAGTTCCCTTCATGAGCCTCAAGTATCTCCGGGGCTACTGAAAGGTATTATGAGCGGGTGATGCCAACGGGAAGTATTCGTAGATTATGGAGGGATTCATGAAAGTCGTCGCATTCAACGGAAGTGCCCGCAAAGACGGGAACACCGCGATCCTTGTGCGGGCAGCGTTTAAGGAACTCGAAAAAGCGGGAATCAAGACCGAGCTTGTGCAACTCTCGGGAAAGAAAGTGCATGGGTGCACCGCCTGTATGAAATGCAGGGAGAAGAAGGATCGCCGTTGCGTGATCGACGATTTTGCAAGTGAGTGTATCGCAAAGATGGACGAGGCGGACGGGATCATCCTTGCGTCGCCGACATACTTCTCGGACGTGACTGCGGAAATGAAGGCACTGATCGACCGGTCGGGTTTTGTTGCCATGGGTAATGACAGCATGTTCCGGCGCAAAGTCGGGGCGGCGGTTGTGGCGGTGCGCCGGGGCGGGGCGATCCACACGTTCGATACGATCAACCACTTCTTCTTTATCAACCAGATGGTGGTCCCGGGCTCGTGCTACTGGAACGTCGGGATCGGGCTTGCGCCGGGCGACGTGGAAAACGACGATGAAGGGATTAACACCATGAAGGTGCTGGGCGAGAACATGGCATGGGTCATGAAGAAACTTAAAAAGTAACTTTTTTTTAGCATCGCAACACCGGAGATGTCCCGGCCGTTCATCCTTTCCAGCATTCGAGTGCACGTGTATCATCGTTGATCCTGCTGTGGTGCCTGCTGTAGAGGATATAGATAACAAGACCGACGGCAAGCCAGAGAACAAAGCGCAGGTGGGTGACGAGCGGGAGCGCGAGGATCAGGAGCCCGCAGGAGAGGATGCAGAGGACCGGGACGAGGGGGACAAGCGGGCACCTGAAGGGCCGGGGCAGCGACGGTTGCGTGTACCGGAGCACGATCACGCCCAGCGAAACGATGATGAATGCGGCCAAAGTCCCGATGTTGACGAGCTCGGTGATGGTGGTGAGAGGGAGAAATCCGGCGAGGATGGCAGTGAGGGTGCCGACAAGAATGGTAACCTTGACCGGTGTCCGGTACACAGGGTGGATCTGCCGGAAGATCCCGGGAAGCAGGCCGTCGCGTGACATGGCATAGAAGATGCGGGTCTGCCCGTACAAGAGGACGATGATAACCGAGGTGATCCCGCAGATCGCCCCGACAGAGACAAGCGCGGATCCCCATGAGATCCCGATCTGTTCAAGGGCAAACGCAACCGGGGCGCTTGTCCCGGCAAAGAGCGAGTAAGGAACGATCCCGGTGAGGACTGCAGAGACCGCAATATAAAGCACAGTTGCGATGGCAAGCGAGGAGAGAATCCCGATGGGCACATCCCTCGTTGGGTTTTCAACCTCTTCGGCAGCGGTTGAAACCGCGTCGAAACCGATGTAGGCAAAAAAGACGATTGCGGCCCCGGTGATCACTCCGCTCCAGCCAAACGGCATAAAGGGTACCCAGTTGGCCGGCTGGATGTGACCAAAGGCCAGGTACAGGAAAAGAAGGATTACGCCAAGTTTTATAGCAACGATTACCGTGTTGACCCGGGCACTTTCCCGCACCCCGATGATGAGCAGGAGGGTGACAAGGCCGATGATCACCATTGCCGGGACATTGACAAGACCCCCGTTTGTCCCCGGGGGGTTGACAAACATCGCAGGTAACGTGATCCCGGCCCCTGCTGCGAGGCTGGCGACGTATCCAGACCAGCCGACTGCGACCGCTGCGATGGAGACGGCGTATTCGAGGATCAGGTCCCATCCGATGATCCAGGCCCAGATCTCTCCCAGTGAGGCGTAGCTGTACGTATACGCGCTCCCGGCAACAGGTACCATTGCAGCAAACTCCGCGTATGCGAGGGCGGCAAAGGCACAGACGGTGCCGGCGATGACGAACGAGACAACAAGTGCAGGCCCGGAGTAGTTTGCCGCAACAACACCGGTGATGACGAAAATGCCGGTGCCGATGATGGCACCGATGCCCATGAGCGTGAGGTCGAGCGGGGAGAGCACTTTCCTGAGCGCGTATTCACCGCCGGTACACTCCATGAGCTTGTCGATAGTTTTGGTCCTGAATGCCTGGGCGTCCCTCGGGATAAGCGCTCGGAGGTCCATGGGTATACCTGAGTGATCTGCGTCCCGGTTAATAGAGGAAACGGAATGTGCCGTCTCAAGGTCTCGCGTACGTGAACCGTTGCCACCACCCCAAAAACGCCTTTCAACCCATCCGTTTGCAACCCGCTGGAATCAGATTATGTTTAGCCATCGGATTACCGACAAATCCCCCATTGAGATCCCTGTAATACCCTTCATCGCCCCATATTCGCATTCTGGCGGCCTTTTTTCCCGGGCTGTGTACATTCAACCCGTGATCGGCCACAATAAACGCATGATATGGTCCATTTAATCAGCCCGGTTCCAAAAAAAGCCGTATACGTGTATTTTTAAACGGAGCCCGGTATGGGTTTCTTTTTGGGAGGTCAGAGGTCAGTCTGATTTCAAACCGGGCCCGGATTGAGGTTCCGGGATGTGGTGAGTAGATACCGGTACAGATCAGTGGTTTTTTTATGGCGTTTTGCGTGAAGGAATATCCGATTTATACGTCTACGATCATCCCGTCTTCTGATACGATAAGTCCCGGGCAGATCCCCTCAAACTGCTTTTTCAGGGCCCGGCGTTCCTCAAGGGTACGGTACACTTCTGCACCAAAATGCATCAGCGCGAGGCGTTTTGCCTTTGCCGCCTTTGCAATATGGATCGCATCTTCGGGGTTCAGGTGCGGCCAGTCGGGGCTCTTCTGCCCGGGCTTCAATCCGCACTCGGTGATGAGGAGATCGGCGCCGCGTGCGAGCGTGATGGCATTGTCACAGACTCCTGTATCTGTGCAGTAGGCAATGACCTTCCCGTCGATTTCGAACCTGAATCCCCGGCAGGGAACAGGGTGAACAAGCGGCAGGCAGGTCACTTTAAATGGAAGTTCGTGAACGCCATCCCCAAGTTCTGTTACGGATGCGGTGAAGGGAACCTGGTCAAGCGGCACGGTGTAAGGTTCGCGGACAAGCCCTGCAAGATCTGCCTTTATGCCAACCTGTCCGCAGATGGTAAGGCCTTTTTTAAACCGGAACTTCACCAGTGTATGGAGTCCTTCAGTATGGTCAAGGTGGGAATGGCTGATAAACAGAAAAACCGGCTTGTCCTGCGAGATGTACCGGTCGGCCTTGGCGATACCATTTCCGGCGTCAAGGATAATATCATAGTCCCGTGCTGTAATCAGCGCAGAAACTGTGTTTCCCGTGGGGGAATCGTACCATCCGTTTGTTCCAAGGAAGGTGACCTGCATACCCGGAGATTGGCCGTCTTTCCTCATCAAGGTGCAGGTACCCGGTAATCCCCTCTTCATGTAACTTCCGTTTGCCTGAAATTGATCACAACCTCCATGTACCGGTGCGCCGCAATGCTGATCAGGTACAGTGATTACCGTACAGGAGTATGATCCCCCATGGCACCGGTAAAAGTTGGCGTGCATGTTTCGATCGCCGGTTCGCTCGATCTCGCGGTCGACCGGGCAAAAGATGCAGGCTGCGATGTTTTCCAGATGTTCTCGCGTAATCCCCGCGGGTGGGGGTTCAAGCCCCTGAGCGAGAATGACTGCGCCCTTTTCCGGCAGAAGATCAAAACAACGGGTCTTCTTCCGGTTGACCACATGCCCTACCTCCCCAACCTTGCATCTCCAAAAAATGAGATATGGGAAAAGTCGGTCCAGACACTCCAGGCCGAGCTTGACCGGTGCGGCCGGCTCGGGATACCCTACCTGGTCACCCACCTTGGCCATCATCTCGGTGACGGGATCGCGGGAGGCCGCACCCGGGTGATAAAGGCGGTGAACAGGACACTAGCGGGTTCCGATAATGCGGTCATGCTCCTGCTGGAAAACACTGCCGGGGAGAAAAACAGTGTGGGCAGCAGTTTCGAGCACATCCGTGCGATCATCGACGGGATCGAAAAATCCGACCGGATCGGCATCTGTTTCGATACCTGTCATGCGTTTGCCGCCGGGTACGAGCTGCGTACCAAAGAAGGTCTTGAGGCTACCCTTGGACAGCTGGACGGGACCTTGGGTATCGGTCGGCTCAAGGTAATTCACGTCAACGATACCAAGGGCGATCTCGGGAGCGGGCTTGACCGGCACGAGCACATCGGTATGGGGTTCATCGGAGAGGAGGGTTTTCGTCATATCTTGCACCACCCGGTCTTTGCACCCCTGCCACTTGTCTGTGAAACACCCGTGGACGACCGGAGGGACGATCGGGGCAATATCGGGAAAGTCCGTGAGCTTGCAGCATAAAAACAGATATAATCCCTCAACGGGAGACCGATGTATCATATCGTAGTACTTCATCTTCCCAGACAGATTGAAGATGAACAGAAGTCAAACATATGAGATACAATCTGGCTAAAAGTGAGGTTTTTCCTGGTCATATATGTGGTTCGTGAAAGGAGTAATCCCAATGAATCATATCTTTTAGTCCTACGTTTTGTATCATGTCTCCCTCCCTGTATACAATCCTCGCAGCCTGATAGGCTCCCACGCTCTTATTATCCTATACCCCCTATAATTCCTTTACGTGAAGGCGACATTTGACGGTACTTCGGTGCTGACCGGCAGGGACGGGCGGGTGCTGTATGACCAGAGCGGGTACGGGCGTCCCGAAAGCGATGGGATACGCCTTGCGCCGCAGGAAGCCCTGTACCTGCTCCACCGCCAGAAAATTGAGGTTGCGGGCTACACGTTTGATACTCTCCTTGCCGAGTACGCCGACCAGCGAAACTTCCTGCGCAGTTTTCTTGTGTACCGTGACCTGCGCGAACGCGGGTATGTCGTCCAGACCGGGCCCCATGACTACCGGGTCTTCCGGCGTGGCGAGAAACCGGGCACGGGCGAGTCACTCTACCTGGTGCGGGTGCTCTCGGAACGTGACCCGGTGCGGTTTACTAAACTCATAGAGGAAGTGGTCACCGCACGGAACATGCGCAAGCAGTACGTCCTCGCGGTTGTTGACGATGAGGATGAACTGACCTATTACGAGATTAAGCCCCAGAAACTGACCGGTGCCTGTGCACCCTTTCCCGAAATCGGTTCCTGCGATGCGGTGCTGGTGGGTAAGTCAGCGATGATAAGGATATCCCCCCAGTCTGATCTGGAGAAGGCCGGCTTCGGGAAACGGTTCGATGAAGAACGGCTGATGATATCGCCGGTCGAACTCCTGTATCTCATGGGCAGGGGAATTGTCCGGGTCACCAGAGATAACGCCACTCTGACCCCTGATGAGTTTTTTGCATTTGCACATGAGAGCGACCCGGAACTGGCCGCAAAAGACAAAGTCTATACCGAGCTGCGCCGGCACGATTTTATCCCCCGGACCGGGTACAAGTTTGGTCATCACTACCGCGTCTACTGCGGAAAGAACGTGCACTCCGATCTGCTGGTGCATGCGATCGAAAAGGAGGCGGTCATGCCCATGAGCGTGATCTCCCGGTCGGTCAGGATGGCGCACAGTGTCAAAAAGAAGATGTTGTTTGGCTGTGTACATACTACCGGAATTCAGTTCGTCGAATTCGCACGGATCAAGTTATAATTCGTACCAGAAGCGTTTCCACCATGACAGAGCCGCAGATCAACCCGTGGTCAAGCACCCCTTCGCTCGATGTCGAGAAAACCTTTGCCGAGTTCGGTATCGACCCGATCGCCCCGGTGCTGCCCGAGCTGCCCGAGGTCCCGTACTTCATGCGCCGGGGCATCGTGGTCGGCCAGCGCGACTATCTCCCGATAGCCCGCGCTATCCGGAACCACACGCCGTTCCATCTCCTCACCGGGTTTATGCCCAGCGGCCATCCGCACCTCGGTCACCTGATGCTCATGAGGGAAATTGTCTGGCACGTGCAGCAGGGAGCAAACGGGTACGTGACGATTGCGGACCGGGAAGCCTATGCCGTGCGAGGACTCTCGTGGGAGAAATGCCGGGAATACGGGAAGGAATACCTCTCCTGCCTTTTTGCCCTGGGCTTTGAGGGGGAGACCTATTTCCAGAGCAGGAACGAACGGCTCAAGGACCTCGCGTTCGAGGCGGCCACCAAGGTGAACTTCTCCGAACTTACCGCGATCTACGGTTTTTCCCCCGAGACCGCGCTCGCCCACGCAGACAGCGTGATCACGCAGGTGGCAGATATCCTGTACCCGCAGGTCGACCGGGAACCGGCGCCAACGCTTGTCCCGGTGGGGATCGACCAGGACCCCCATATCCGGCTCACCCGGGGGATCGCCCACAAGTTCCGGATGTTCACAGTCGAGGAACGCGACGGGTATATCAGCGTGCGCTCGAAGAACGCACCAGATGCAGCGCTCGATGCAGTGAAAAAAGCATTCCCTCACGCGAAGAAATACGAGGGCCACGTGGATATCAAAGGCGCCGGCATGCACCGACGTGAGCGCGAAGGTCCGGGAGATCGAGCGGGCCTGCGGGGGCTATGCGTTTTACACACCCTCATCCACCTACCATGTGTTCCTGCCCGGCCTGACCGGTGGGAAGATGTCATCGAGCATTCCCGAGAGCCTCATCTCGTTCTACGAGCCCGATGCGGCGGTTCGAAAGAAAGTGATGAGCGCCCTGACCGGTGGCAGGATGACGCTTGAGGAGCAGCGGCGGCTTGGCGGCGAACCGGAGAAGTGCACGCTCTATCTCCTCAATATGTTCCACATGATCACCGACGATGCAAAACTGGCAGAACTTCACCGGAAGTGCCGGTCAGGAGAGATCACCTGCGGGCAGTGCAAGAAGGAGACCGCAGAGCGTGTCGTGGCATTTCTCGCGGATTTCCGGGAGAAGATGGACGTGGCGGCAGAGACCATAGAGGTGTGAGTGGCGATGGCGGAACTGACCTTAAACGAGAAACGGCTGCTTGCTGCGCTGGCAAAGGAGAAGAAGGCCGATGCAGAACATCTCGCCTCTCTCCTGGATGCAACCCCGGAAGCGGTTGTCCAGTGGGCGCACCTTGCCGAAGATAAGGGGCTTGCGAAGGTCGAGCGGATTGTTGAGAAACAGATTTTGCCTACTGAAGAAGGGGAGCAGTATCGCAAATTCAATCTTCCGGAGACCCAGCTCTTTGCCCTGATCCGGCCAGGCACTCAGCTTGCTGATCTCCAGAAACATCCCGCATTTAAGATCGGCTTTGGCCAGCTCCGGAAAAAAGGTCTCATTCGTGTGGAGGGGTCTGCGGTACTAAAAAATGAAAATATGTCAACTGCAGCGGAAGAATCGGCACTGCGGAATCCGGTTTCCGGTGAATCCCATACAAAAAAACTTATCAAACGCGGGATCCTTGCCGAATCCGAAACCGTCCGGTATGCCATTTCTATCATCCCCGAGGGACTCGCTCTTGTACATCAGGGCCTCGACCTCCGCGAAGAGATCGGCACCCTCACCCGGGACCAGATCCTCTCCGGGTCGTGGAAGACCGCCAGCCTGCGCCGGTACGACGTAAAAAAACTGCCCAAGACTGTGTACCCGGGCAAGTCCCACCCGTACCAGCGGCTCATCGACGAGATGCGCCAGATCCTTCTTGAGATGGGCTTTACCGAGATGCACGGGGAGATCGTCCAGAGCGCGTTCTGGAACTTCGATGCCCTCTTCCAGCCGCAGGACCACCCGGCCCGGGAGATGCAGGACACGTTCTACCTCAAAGAGGAAGTGTCTCTTCCTGACGGCTGGGAGTGCCTCCGCGACATGCACGAACACGGCGGGAACACCTCGTCCACCGGCTGGGGCGGGAAGTGGAACCCCGGAAAAGCAAAGCAGTGCGTGCTGCGCACCCACACGACCAGCCTCTCGATCCAGTACCTCGCCGCCCACCCGGAACCGCCGGTCAAGGCCTTCTGCATCGGCAGGGTGTACCGCCGCGAGGCGATCGACCCCACTCATACCCCCGAGTTCGAGCAGCTCGAGGGGATCGTGATGGACAAGGACGTCACCTTCCGCCACCTGCTCGGTTTCTTGAAAGAGTTCTACCAGCGGATGGGCTTTTCCGATGTCCGGTTCCGGCCCGGGTTCTTCCCGTACACGGAGCCCTCGGTCGAGCCCGAGATCTGGGTCGACGGCCTTGGCTGGGTGGAGATGGGCGGGGCAGGGGTCTTCCGGCAGGAGGTCACCGACCCGTGGGGTGTGGAATGCCCGGTGCTCGCGTGGGGCCTTGGCGTGAGCCGGGTGGCCATGCTCCGGCTCGGCCTCAAAGATCTTCGCCAGTTATACCAGAGCGACCTTGAATGGATCAGAAACAGCCCGGTCCATGCCCCTGGCGCAGCGGGGAGGAAGGCGTAACATGGCAATCATCAGCCTTTCCTACAAGTATCTCGAACGGCTCACCGGGACCGACAAGGAGACGATCCTCAAGCGTATCCCGATGATCGGTTCCGAGATCGAACGGATCGAGGAGGACCACGTAGACGTCGAGTTCTTCCCCAATCGCCCCGATCTCTTCTCGGTTGAAGGCGCTGCCCGTGCGATGCGGGGATTTCTCGGGATCCAGACCGGCCTCCCGAAGTATTCGGTAAAACCATCCGGGATAAAGTTCACCATCGACCCGAAACTGGCTGACATCCGGCCCTGCCTTGGTTCCGCGATCATCCGGAACGTCTCCTTTGATGATGAGTCGATCCTCTCGGTCATGGCGCTCCAGGAAGCACTGCACTGGGCTGTGGGACGGGGGCGGAGCAAGGTCGCCATCGGCATCCACGATCTTGACACAATAACGCCGCCGTTCCATTACACGGCTTCCCCGAGGGCGAGGACATTTGTCCCGCTCGATTTCACGAAAGAGCTCACCCTCGATGAGATCCTCGAACAGCACCCGAAGGGCCGGGACTATGCAAAGATCGTCAGGGACTTCCCGCTTTTCCCCCTGATCGTTGATGACGAGGATCATGTCTGCTCGTTCCCGCCGATTATCAACGGCGAACGGACCCGGGTGACAACCGCGACAAAAAACATCCTCCTCGACGTGACCGGTACCGACCAGCGTGCGGTCAATGTTGCGGCGAACATCATCTGTACCGCTCTGGCCGAGGCGGGCGCGACCATCGAGAGCGTGGAGATCAATGGCGTTTCCTTCCCCGATCTTGCTCCCGCAGTGCGCACGGTCAGCATCCGGGAATGTTCCGATCTTATAGGGGTCGGATTAACCGCGCCGCAGATGGCAGAACTGCTGGAAAAGATGAGGTTTGGCGCAGAACCGGCCGGACCGGATCGGGTCCGGGTGCAGGTGCCCTGCTACCGTGCGGACATCATGCACGACTGGGACCTCTTCGAGGATGTGGCAATCGCGTACGGCTACGAGAACTTTGCCGTCGAGGTGCCGCCCACGTTCTCCATCGGAAAGGAGCACCCGGCCAACCGGATCGCCGGCCAGGCCCGGGCGATCCTTGCCGGCCTCGGGTACCTGGAGATGATGCCCTTTACGCTTACGAACGAACGGGTGCTCTGCGACCGGATGCAGCGCCCCGGCGTCCCTGCCACACTCCACCTCATGCACCCGATCAGCGAGGAGTATACCGTGGTCAGGACTGACATTGTGCCACTCCTTCTGGAAATGCTGCAGGTCAACCGGCACCGGGAACTCCCGCAGCGGCTCTTTGCCACAGGCGATGTGATCGCCGATCTCCGCACCACCCAGCGCCTTGTGTTTGTCAGTACCCACGCGGGCGCGGACTTTTCGGAAGCCTATGCCCATGCAGACGCAGTGCTCCGCGAGCTTGGGGTTGCCTACAGCGCAGAAGTGTCGGACGATGCCGCCTTCATCGAGGGGCGGCGGGCGGATATCATGGTCGGCGGGAAAAAAGCAGGGGTGTTCGGTGAGATCCATCCCGCGGTGCTCGCGGCCTTCGAACTGGAACAGCCGGTGGCGGCGTTCGAGCTCGATCTCAGAGCCGTACCGGGATACCCTTCCCCGTAAGGTACTCTTTTACGTCGCGGACGCTCATCTCGCCATAATGAAAGACGCTTGCCGCAAGGCAGGCATCCGCTTTTCCTTTCGTAAACCCGTCGTAGAAGTGTTCGAGCGTCCCGACCCCGCCGCTTGCGATCACCGGGATGTTTGCCGCTTCCGAGATCGCCCGGGTGACAGCGATGTCAAAGCCGTTCTTGGTGCCGTCAGTCTCCATGCTGGTCAACAGGATCTCCCCGGCGCCCCGTTCCTCGGCCTCCTTTGCCCAGCGCACCGCATCGATCCCTGTTGGCTTGCTGCCGCCATAGATCACAACCTCGTACCAGCAGGTTTTCCCGTCGCAGAGCCGGACCGGCACAGCCTCCGGGTTCGGGGTGAAGTTCCGGCGCACGTCCATCGCAACCACGATGCACTGTGTCCCGAACGACTCCGCGCCTTTGGTGATAATCGAGGGATCATGTACGGCGCTCGTGTTCAGGCTCACCTTGTCCGCGCCAGCCCGGAGGATCTGCTGGATATCGTCAAGCGTCCGCAGGCCGCCCCCGACCGTGAGCGGGAGGAAGAGCTGGTCTGCCGCCCGCTGGATAAGTTCGATGATGATGCCCCGTTTTTCTTTTGAGGCGGTAATATCGAGGAAAACTACCTCGTCTGCTCCCTGCTCGTTGTAGCGCCCGGCCAGTTCCACCGGGTCGCCGGCATCGCGGAGCCCAAGGAAGTTAGTCCCTTTTACCACCCGGCCGTCCTTTAAGTCAAGGCACGGGATGATCCGTCGCGTGAGCACCATGTCATTTCCGGTTTCTTCCCCAAGGCCTATCTACCTATCTGCCGCCCGGTATCTGCGGGGAAGTTTATGTGCCATTATCACGTTATGTACAGGGTACGTGATAGCGCGGGAGCTGCCTCAGGGCGGCGACCGCACAGGTGTTTTCATGAGTACCGGGAAGTTAAAGATCGACTGGGCGGCACAGTACATGCCCGTGCTTGCCTCCATAAGAAAACAGTTTGAGAAGGACAAACCGTTCAAGGGAATGACGATTGGCATGGCCCTCCATGTCGAGGCCAAGACTGCAAACCTCGTCCAGACGCTTGCCGCGGGCGGCGCCAAGGTTTACATCACCGGCTGCAACCCGCTCTCGACACAGGACGATGTGGCCGCGGCGTTAAACGAGGTAAAGAACGTGCACTGCTATGCAAAGCGCGGGTGCACGGTTGACGAGTACTACGCGGCCATCGAGCAGGTGCTCGATGCCGCCCCGTCGATTACCATCGATGACGGGATGGACCTCATCCACTACCTGCACACCAAACGCCGCGAGCTCTTAAAAAAGGTGATCGGTGGCTGCGAGGAGACCACCACCGGCATCCACCGGCTCCGGGCCATGGCGGCCGAGAAGAAACTGGAGTTCCCGGTTGTGGCGGTCAACGATACGCCCATGAAGCGGTTCTTTGACAACGTGCACGGGACCGGGGAGAGTGTCGCTCTCCTCGATCATGATCACCACGAACACGCTCATTGCCGGGAAATACTTTGTTGTCGCCGGCTACGGCTACTGCGGCCGGGGCCTTGCGCAGAAAGCCCACGGCCTTGGCGCAAAAGTGGTGGTCACCGAGGTCGACCCCCGCCGGGCCCTCGAAGCACACATGGACGGGTACCATGTCATGACCATGGACCAGGCCGCAGAGATCGGCGATATCTTTGTCACGACCACCGGTAACACCAGCGTGATCGGGAAGGATCACTTTGGGAAACTTAAAAGCGGTGCAATCCTTGCAAACGCCGGCCACTTCAACGTGGAGATCGATATTGCGTGGCTGGCAAAACACGCGGACTCGACCGTGGAGCGCGACGGGATCATTACCTATGTCCTCAAGGGAAAACCGGTCCACGTGCTTGCCGAGGGCCGGCTCGTGAACCTTGCCACGCCCAAGGGTATGGGCCACCCCATAGAGGTCATGGACCTGAGCTTTGCCCTCCAGGCGCTCTGCACCCGGTATATCGCTGAACACGGCGACTCCCTCAAGGGCGGCGTGTACGAAGTCCCGCAGGAGATCGACGAGCAGGTGGCCCGGCTCAAGCTGGCATCGCTTGGCCTTTCCATCGACGAGCTCTCCGCAGCCCAGAAGAAGTACCAATGCAGCTGGGATATCGGGACGTAAGTACCGTCCCGCAATTTTTTTTACTCTGTAGAAACGCACACTATTTTAAGACTCAAGCAAACACGCTGAAAAATAGCGGGTTTTTCATGGTAAAACCGATTCTAAAAATTATGTTCCCCCTTACGCCAGCCCTGCCCCCCGAGGGGGCGGGGGCGTATGTGAAGTCCTTGTGTATTACCTGGATCGGGGTGCAGACATAGGTACAGGTAATACGGCATCATCGTAACCGGGGGATGCCCAAGCGGCGGGGATGACAGCCCCCAAGAGCGTTCTTACAAATCCCATTTAAGATTTCTACAACGTCTTTTTTTTATTCGTTTACGACGACAGGGTTATGGTCACTGGTATTTTTTACCGCCCGTTCCCTGTCGTATCATTTACGGCAGCGGGACATCCCAGGTTCCACTGTTCGCGGATCACGATCAGTGCCCCTGCAGCAAAGAGGGGAAGGGCAAGCCAGAACTGGCTGCCGAGAGTGTCGGAAAAGATAAAGAGCGAGGCGATGCAGCCGATGAACGGGGCCGCTGCATAGATCGCTCCTGCCCGGGCCGCGCCCATATCCCGCAGGGCCACAATGAAGAGGATGAGACCGAACCCAAAGGAGAAGAAGCCGGTAAAGAGGGCAAGGACGATCAGGTCTGCTCCCGGCAGGGGTTCCCCGAGCACGATCACGAGGACTGCGGCAATGCTCCCCCCAAAGATCACCTTGTACAGCCCGATCAGCTCCGGGGAATAGGCCGTGATGTGCGCCATGCAGTTGTTGTCCACGCCCCAGAAAAATCCCGACAGGATGATCCCGAGTGCGCCTAAGGAAATACCGAGCACGCTCTCGCCATTCCAGCCAAGAAGGATGCTGCCGGCAAAGATGAGGATGAGGGCAAAACCGATCCTCTTGTCTGCCGGTTCGTGGAAAACCCAGAATGCAAGCAGGACAGTTGAAACGATCTCGAAGTTGAGGAGGAGCGCAGCGGTGGCTGCCGGGGTGACCGTGAGGGCGAAACACTGGGTGACGGGTGCAATGAAGCCGCCGACAATCACGGTCCCCATAAGAAGATATAGCTCCCTCCTGCTAGTACGGGGTTGCCTCGTGGTGAAACGGGAACCGCCGCTCACCATCCGCCAGCACAGGACACCGGCACCGGACCCGAGGGCAAGGAGGGCAATGAGGACCAAGGGCGCCATCCCGTCGACAAGGATCTTCAAGAGCGGCGTTGCCGTCCCAAAGAGGAGGGTGGCTCCCGTGATCGCAAGGAGCGGTTTTGGCAGCGTGGGAAGGGAGAGACTGGCCATGGTATCAGGTTTTTGGTGCTTGTGCAGGGGGGAGTTCCTGTCCCGGGTTTTACCTATGTGGGGGGGACTTGAGTCTTTGAACCTTCCCGTGCCGCGTAGATATATTCCTGTGCAATCCCGCAGTACGGGCCGAAATGCTTCCGGGCAAAGGTCCGGATGGCATCGTATTCCCGCCCGGTCAGAGCCGTATCCTGCGGAAGCTCCGGGAGGTAATGCTCGCGCATGATCCGCCGTATCCAGACATCGACCGGGAAAGCCTCGTACTTCTGGAAAGCAAAGAGGAGGACACAGTCCGCCGCCTTGGGGCCGATACCGGGGAACTTCGTAAGTTCGCGGCGTGCTTCCCCGTACGGCAGTGCAGCGATGGTCTCTTCCCACCCTTTTCGTGCGGTAACCTCGCACGCCGTTTTGAACACATAGGGCATGCGGTACCCGAGCCGGCATTCCACAAGAGAGGATACATCTCCGGTGCAGGAGATCCGTGAGGGATCGGGAAATGAAAAGGATGTCGTTCCTTCCGCGTCGATCCCATCCCCGAACTGCTGTGCAATGGCCCTTATCCGGCGCCGGATCGTGGGGATGTTGGAATTGGTGGAACAGATATACGAACAGAGGCACTCCCAGGGAGGCTGCCGCACGAGGCGCAGGCCCCGGCACCGTTGGATCGCATTGTGGATGAACAGGTCGCGATCAATCGATTCAAGGATTGCGGGGAAGTCGAGATCAAGGGAGAAATAGTGACGGATAAAGGGCGCATCGGCTCCCGTAAAAGAGAGCGCTGAACCTTTCTGCCGGCACCGGATCACCCGGTCGCCTACTATGCCGCACCAGCTGCCATCCGGCGTACGGTCCCAGCGGAAGACCTGCCCGCACCCGAGCGTCTGGTCAAGAGAGAAAGGCTGGTCGTGGCCAAGCGTGATCCGCGGCATGGAAGAAATATCCCTGCCATATATCTGCCTTTTACCTTTTTAGAGTATAGCGGGGAATGACGCTTGTCGGGAAGGATCACAGTGGCGGATGCGCGGTCTCATTTTCGCAGTGGACGGATAGCCTTTTAATATATCGGCTAACAGTTCTTTTCATGGAATTAACAGAAACCCTCAAGGCCTTTATCGAGGAAGGCGCGGACTGGGAGCGCAAGCAGACCACGCTCGCCGGAGTCTCCATCATACGGCTTCCCGCTACAAAAAACCGTCCTGCATCCCTTGCGATCGATATCAACCCGCTCGGGGAGAACGGGCTGCCGATGAAGAAGAAGGGAATCATGATCATGAACGCTGCGGAACTTGCTGCGTTCCGGGCGGTGTTCAACAATGAAAAGGCAGACAGCCTTGTAAAGGCTCTTGAGGAAGTCCTTCCCGAACGCAAGTCGGCAGGAAAAACCAAAAAGGCGGATGTCGTCCAGTTATAACCCAAGAAATAACGAGGTTCAGACAAACCAGTCGGAGTGATGCGTATTAAAGTAACCTATATCCTCCCTCTTTTTCTCCTCGTTCTGGTACTTGCCGGTGCCGGGTGCCTCGGAACCAAGGCTATACCGGTTAACAAGACTGCACCACCTTCTCTCCTTGTCGACTACCACCGGACGGGGGGTACAACAGGTTCGAACGATCGCCTGGTAATCTTCGACAACGGGGTTGCGGCGATTTCCGGGGGATCTGCCAACACCGAGATATTGTTAAACGACACTGAGCTTACGTTCATTTCTACGCTGTTCAACGAATCAGACTTCTCACAGCTCCAGGCCAGTTACCCGGCGCATCAACAGAGCCCGGAGCTTATGACCTATACGGTGACGTATCTGGGTAAAACGGTGACCGCCCAGGAGACTGATATCCCCCCGTCGCTTGAGACAATCATCGGGGCACTGGATAGTATTCTTAAGAGCGCTGGCCCGCAGAAATCCGCATATCCTACTCTCGGGATCGCACATTAGGTCCTGCCAGAGCAGGGAGCGGGCCATCTTTGGAATGATTCCTGTCCCTCCGGCCACGTTTGCTGGTCAGAAGGGAAGGGGTACCCTCTGGTTTGATCCGGCATCAGGAGGGGATCACCCCCTTTGTTAAACCACCATTGTACTGTCATGGAGCGCGCGACGATCTGCCGGCCGCAGAGCATGTGGTACAGTAAAGACCGCGAATCCTTGCCAGTGAAGTAATACATAATAGCGAAGTTTTGCCGGGAAAAAGGATGGGGATTATTTGTTCTCGTACATGCATGACTGCACATCGTGGCCGAGCTTGCCGATCGCATCGGCCCGGCAGCGCTGGCAGTGCCGCATCTGTTTGACATATTTCGAACAGGCATCCTGCATCTTCCGTTTCATTTCGGGGGTCGGCGGGACGATATCGGCGAACTTGTACTGGGCGATCAAGGGGATGAGGTTGAAAGTATAAACACCCATCTCCCCGACCTTCTTTGCGATATCCACGATATGATCGTCGTTAATGCCCGGGATATAGACAGTATTGACCTTCACGATCATGTGCCGGGCCACGGCCATCTCGATCCCTTTAAGCTGCTGGGAGAGGAGCAGCTTTGCCGCTTCGATGCCCGTGTACCTCTTTCCCTTATAATCCACGAACTGGTAGATCTTCGCCCCGATCTCCGGGTCGATCGCGTTGAGCGTGACCGTGATATTACCGACATCATACTTCTGGAGCAGGTCGATCTTGTCCGGCAGGAGCAGGCCGTTGGTGCTGATGCACTTGATGACCCCCGGGTACTGCTCGTGGAGCCGGCGGAGTGTCTCGAAGGTCTCCTCGTTTGCGAGCGGGTCCCCGGGGCCGGCGATGCCGATAACCTTGATATAGTCGTATTTATCCACGACTTTTTTTACCATGTCCATGGCCTCATCAGGGTTGAGGATCCGGGTCGTGACCCCCGGCCGGCTCTCGTTGACGCAGTCGAAGTCCCGGATACAGTAGTTGCACTGGATATTGCACTTGGGGGCTACAGGAATGTGACAGCGCCCGAAGGCATGGCACGCTTTCTCGGAAAAACAGGGGTGCTCCTGAATCTTCCGCATCTGGGCAGGATCCCACTGGACTTTTTTCCCCGCGACCTCTGCGGTCTTGAATTCGTCGGACATAGGCTGTACGTTCTACCTGAGTGTTCCATCTATAAATAAAATTCAATCGGGGTAGGTGTCCATGGTGAACTGCCCGGCCGGGAAGTGGCAAAGATCCTTATCTCCGGCGTGTCCCGGTGTCCTCTTTGGATGAGGAAAAGAGGACCAGGGAAAAGTCGGGGTTGACGATGTAGACGGGAAACATTCCGAGGAGCGTTTTTTTCTCCACCTGGTAGATCTGCGTTTCGAGCAGGAGTTCGGCGGCCCGGCAGAGGGGAAAGGTCTCCGCATCGGTGCGGGCCGTATCATCCCGGGACAGGCCGGAGTGCCCGGTGATCTCGATCTGGTGGAAGAGGCACTCAGTCTTACCTTGTGAAAACCGTGCGAGCAGGTCGCGGCTGGTGATACCGTGGAGGTACCGCATGATGAAGTACTGGGTAACAAGGATCACGCCTATGGCAAGGAAGAAGTGGCTGAGCTGCTTAAACTCCGTTACCGAGAGGATGTTGTTGACGGACATGCCCGGGAGCAGTACAAGGGTCGAGGCAATGCCGATAAGGGCAAGTGCAGCGCCCAAAAAAACCAGGGAGGAAACCACCGACTCAGGAACCCGTTTTTTGATCAGGTGTTCTTTTACACCGGAGACCCCGGAGAAGAACTCGATGGTGTAAGGTTCCAGTCTCCAGACAAGGAAGTAGAAGAGAATGATGGCGACCGATTCAAAGAGGACGATACCGGTACTGGAAAAGGAGAGCACGCCCCGTGCGGCCATTGCGAGTACAAGGGTGATATCGACAGAGAAGATCAGGGCAAAGCCGTAGAAGAGCGGACGGCAGTTGATAAAAAACGCGTTGAGAAAGACGCGGGTGAACCTCTTGGTGCTCACGACGATGCCGTTTTCGCGCAGCTGGGCAAGGTAGCGGCTGATCTCGGTCTGGGGCAGCGGAGACTCCCGCAGGTTGTGGGGGATGAGGAGGGTAACAAAATAGAACATGAAGAGGTAGAAACTTGCCGAGGTAAAGAGCAGGGGATATACGGGGTTTGAAAAGAACAGGAGGATATTGATCAGGATCGCCATACTCAGGATGATGAGGGTGATCCGGCCTGAGGTACCCGATGCGTACAATTCGCGGTGCCGCTGCCGCTCCTTGTGGATCTCTGTCCAGAGTGTCCGGTGGAGGGAGGTGATGGCCCCCGGGCCCTTAGCAGGATCATTACGGTCCATGGTGATTCCTCCGCTCCGGCCAAAAACAGGCGGTGCTGTCCGGCACGGTGCCTGATTATACCTATCTGAGAAGCAAGGGTATATTGTTTACCGGCGAATTGTAGATAGTACCATGAAGAAATCCGAGAAACTCAAAGGCAAGGAGAAGGTGTCTGCGCGAAAGGAGCAGTATAAGATGGCAGGAATCGCGGCTGCGATCATCGTGCTTGTCATTGCCGTTATCGCCATCTACTTCGTATTCGTTGTGCCGCCCGTGGTGGTGGCGGCCGGGGATACCGTGAACGTCACCTATACCCTTATGTTCGACAATAAGACGGTCTATCAGACCAATGTCAACACATCCCCGTTCACCTTCACAGTCGGGAGCGGCCAAGTGCTTCCCGGTTTTGATGCAGCAGTACGGGGGATGAAGGTGAACGAGGAAAAGACTGTAATGATCCCTGCCGACCAAGGGTATGTCTATAATCCGGATCGTGTAGCTATTGTTCCAAAGAGTTTGTTCCCGAGAAATCAGACTATTTATCCGGGTGAAAAAGCTCAATTCTACAGCAATTCAGGAAGCGTTATCCCTGTAGTTGTCCTTAATGTCACTGATGCCGGGGTAGCGGTGGATGCAAACAGCCCGCTCGTTGGCCAGAACCTCACCTTTGTCATCAGGATCGATTCCATACAGAAGGCAACCGCAAGCAGTGCTGCGGCAACTGCCACGTCCTAAAACTTTTTTTTTATAATCTTATCAGCAACCGGGCCGGATTTTTCCGGAAACAGGGCCCCCTCTCGCGTGAACACAGGGCCGGGGCAATCTCTTTTGCGATCGATCGGTCCGACCGGTTTTTTTGTGGAGCGCACAGTGGGGGGAGGCGGGCTACCCCTGATCCTGCTGCGTGATCGGTCGCCCCGACCAATTTTAAAATCGATCGGTCCGGCCAATTTCAGAAACGATCGGACCGACCACCCAGTCTCACCTGAGGTTCCAGTGGAAGTACATGTTTTGGTACTGGAATAGAAGAGGTCACCCCGACCGATTTTGAAATCGATCGGTCCGACCAATTTTTTTGCGGACCTCAAAGTGGGGGGAGGGGGGCTACCGATTTTTTTGGAGGTAGGGGTGGCCTATTATGATACCGGGTCGGGGCGATCGTTTTTCCGGAATTGTCAGCTCGTGATCCGGATTTTTTTTGGAAATCCTCCGCTGCTGAGCCGGACCTTTTCCGGAAATCTTTGGCAAGGGCCGGGTAATTCAGATGATGTGATGGGGGCTGCCGCCCCCATACCCCCGCGGCGGGCATAACTTGTTATCAAATATATCATAAAATATTCTCCAAAATACGCCCGTAAAACCGTCCGATTCCAGTGGAAGAAAATTAGGGCGATTATATCGCTTTATTTTCCAAAATAAGCCCAAATTGAGCCCCATATAATGCCCATAATCGGCCCATAACAGCCTTTTTTCGGCTTCTTTTTCCGGGATCATGCAAACCCCATCCGGTCCCATAATCGGGTCGTAAAGCGCCAATATGCGAACTTTTTATTTCGTCCGTTTGCCAAAATAATGTCAATTTGGGCTTGTTTTAAATTGGAGCCCAAATTGGGCTCCGATTGGATCTGCCAGGAGCCAATCCGGGCTCAATATGGGCCCGGATGAGCACAGCCCTGATCTGGTGGACTGGGGGCCAGCCGGACCAGCACCCCCGGTAAGGGCAGGATTTTCTCCGGAATCCCCGGTTCACGACCGGATTTTTTTCCAAAAGTCCGGCAATCACCGCGAACTTTTTTTTGAACGTCCGATATCGCGTCTCGCCATTTTTGGAAATCTTCGGGCAGCGGGACCGGACTTTTTTTTAAAAGGGCCGCCGCCCTTACGAACGTTTTTGAAAATTTTGAAAATTTCGCAGCAGGCCGGACCGGATAATGCGGGGTTCCGGGAAATCATGATGATGGGGATCCCGCGCAAACGCACAGAAAAGAGATGGGCCCGGCCGGATTCGAACCGGCGACCTCCGCCGTGTAAGGGCGACGTCATACCGCTAGACCACGAGCCCGATAACCTACTTATGTCGGATTCGGAATCTATTAAAAGTGTCGGGATTAGGATTCAACGTAAGGAGTATCACGAGGACAGTTACATTCAGATTGGGAACGGTTTGTATAATTCAGCAGGGAGCCGGATCGGAAGCGCAGGTACTTATAATGAACTATTTCGTTTAGATTGCGATTCAAATTAGAAAAGATTTGGATATATTCGGGGTAACAAAAAATTATAACAAACACTCAATGCAACTATCCAAATAAAAAACATAATCAAAACGAACCAAACCGCATCATCGTTAGTTGCATGTTTTGATTTTCGGAAATAGTCCTGATCGACATAATTTCCTATTCCAAAAATTAATCCCGTTATTATCAACGTCCAAGCAAACATTATTAAAAACTTATTTTGTTGAGGTGCAAAGAATACGGAAAGCCAACCGATGACAAATAACAGCATATCCCAACTTCTTGGTAACGTAGGCATTTCCATATAAAACTCCACCCTGGATTTTTTTCAAATCGGATATTGTTTGACGCTTCACCTGACTTGTTTTGAGATTACATCAACTCTCTCTTTAGTATATTGATCCCCTATGACTGAAAATAATTATCTCTTCTCGATGCGGTCTAATTGCGCTTTGATACTCATAAGAAACTCTTTTTGATCAACTGCACGATACGAATTGAGTTGGTTAACAGCTAGTGCAAACCCAATTGCGATATACGATAGACCCCATCCTAATGCAGAAGAAGGAGGCACAGTTAATTCGGAAGACACTGCAACATAGGCTCCAAACAGAATAATAAATACTTCTATTAGGAACTGAATCCATCCTATGATTCCCCATTTGGGGAGGTCATTCCATTTTGAGGAAGACTCTCGAATTTTCTCTAATTTGCCCTTGACATTACTTTTAGCAATTTTATCGCGCAAATAGTCTATCATAGCCATAAAAATTACATCATCTTTTTCATCAGCAGTGTTCCCAGAGTTATCCTTTAAATCAGGTAATATTTTTTTAAAATATCTCTGTAGGAATAATTCAGCTCGGTATACTCTTTTACCAATCTCCTTTAAGTCTGTTACAAGATCATAATCACTTACATTACCCAACGTGTATATCTCTGAATCAAATAATTCGAAAGAATTACGAATGGGATAATTTTCTCTCTCTCTAAAATATGAATTTTCATTCCCAACGACCAGATCGAATTCTAGCCATTTCTCTCTTACATTAGTTCTGGTAATGCCTTTTTCATCCAGTGCCTTTATAACCGTTTCAATCTCCTTAATCTCGTTAAGAAAGATACTTGCTAATTCCCGTTTCTGTTTATTTTCTTCCTCTTTATTTATCCTTCGTTGAACGAAATATGTAAGAATGACGCCGATTATAACGCCAATAAGACCACTAAGAAGATTGCTGATTATTGATAGAGTATCAAATGCCATTGGTCATTAATTTTAATAGTATCTATAAATATTTTAGTTTGTTTTCCTGATAAAAGATGCATTTCTGAGAGATGATCCCCTTATATGGAGAATGGCGAGCGAATTAGAGAATAGTCCGGCCCAGAACTCTCTCTTGAAAAGTGCTCCCAAAACAACCGGAAAAAAAAAGATTACTCTTTCTTCGCTATCTTAATGTCGATGCCGTACTTCTCGGCATTCTTGTCGGCAATCGCCTGGATCGCCGCGATCTCGGCGTCCTGTTTCGCGGGCTTGAAGAGGTGCCGGAACCGTTTCTGGGTCTTGAGGTACTCCTCGACGGGTTTCCTGATCACTTTCTTTGCCTTGGTCACCTTCCCGTCCACCATCTCGTAGTTCACCCAGAGGCCGGTCTCGATGGCGAGTTTTGCAATCGCAATCGTCTGCTCGCCTTCAAATCCCCAGCCGGTGCAGCAGGGTACGTGGATCTGGACATAGGTCGGGCCGACGGTGTTGAGTGCCTTTTCCACTTTCTGGATCAGGTCATTCGGGTATGCAACTGATGCGGTTGCGACATACGGGGCGCCGTGGGCTGCGAGGATCTGGGGCATGTCCTTTTTCGGCCGCTTGTTCCCGAATGACTGCGACCCGGCCGGGCTCGTGGTCGTGCTCGCGTCGTAGGGGGTGGCCCCGGACCGCTGGATGCCGGTGTTCATGTAAGCCTCGTTGTCGTAGCAGATGTAGGTGATATCGTGGCCGCGTTCGAACGCGCCGCTGATGCAGAGCATCCCTATATCGAACGTCGCGCCGTCGCCGGCAATCACGATGACCTTCTCTTTCCTGCCCTGTTTCTTGAGCGAGGATTCGATACCGGAGGCAACCGCCGAAGCGTTCTCGAAGAGCGAGTGGATCCACGGGACCTTCCACGCGGTCTCTGGATACGGGGTGGAGAAAACCTCCATACAGCCGGTCGATGATACCACGATTGAATTCGGGCCGGCCGCCTTGAGCATGAGCCGGGCTGCAAGCGCCGCCCCGCATCCGCCGCAGGCCCGGTGCCCGCAGTCAAAGAGTTCGCAGGTCTTGTCTGCCATGATCAGAGCACCTCCCTGCGCAGGCCGATAAACTGGTCGCCCTTGCCCGTCTCAGCCAGCGCAACGACTTCCCGGATATCTTTCTTCCGCACATCTCTTCCGCCAAGTCCGATGATGTAATCGTAGACCGGGATGCCGGAGCCGTAGAGGGCGTCCTTTACTTCGAGCGCGGTGGCACCCTTCGCGCCAAGCGAGATGTTCTTGTCCAGCACCGCGACCCGCTTTGCATCTTTGAGCGCCTTTGCCACGTCCTCGGATGGGAACGGGCGGAAGACCCGGATCTTAAGAAGCCCGACTTTCTTTCCTTCAGCCCGCAGCTCGTCGATGGTGTCCTTGACGGTGCCGCAGATTGAACCCATAGCAACGATCACAGTCTCCGCATCCTCAAGCTGGTACCCCTCGACCATCGCGCTGTAGTCCCGGCCAAACAGCTTCCCGAACTCAGCCCCTGCGGCCCTGATCGCGGCCTTTGCGTCCTTGAGCGCCTTGTCTGTTTCGTACCGGAATTCGAGGTAGTACTCGGGCGTTGCGTACATCCCGAAACTGATCGGGTCGGCTGCATCGAGCCTTTCTGCGGGCGCAAACTTCGGGAGGTACCGGTCCGCATCTTCCTGCGAGAGCATGTCCACCGGCTCGTAGGTGTGGGAGAGGATGAACCCGTCGAAACAGACCATCGCCGGGAGCATGACCGCGGGGTTTTCTGCCACCTTGTAGGCGATATAGTGGAGGTCGGTGGCCTCCTGGTTGTCCTCGGCATAGAACTGGAGCCAGCCGGCATCCCGCAGGGCAATCGAATCCTGCTGGTCGTTCCAGATGGAGAGCGGTGCCCCGAGCGCCCGGTTTGCGATCGTCATGACGATCGGCAGGCGCATACCGGCGACGTTAAAGCAGACCTCGAACATCAGGGCAAGGCCCTGCGAAGTCGTCGCGGAATAAGCCCGTGACCCTGCGGCGCTTGCCCCGAGGCAGGCGGAGAGGGCGGAGAACTCGCTTTCAACAGTGAGATAGTCCGCGTCGAGTTTCCCGTTTGCCACCATGTCCGCGAGCGCCTCGACAATATGGGTCTGGGGGGTGATCGGGTACGCAGAGACGACCTGCGGACGGCAGAGCCGGACCGCCTCGGCAACAGCCATCGAGCCTTCGGTAATTTCGAGCATCTACTTCTCCTCCTGTTTCATTTCGATCGCATCTTTCGGGCACTCGGTTGCGCACATGCCGCAGCCCTTGCAGTACGCGTAATCGGGATCGAAGAAGCCTTCTGCATCTTCGGTGATGCAGCCTTCGGGGCAGATGATCTGGCAGGTCCCGCACTTGGAGCATTTCCCGTGGTCGAAGACGGGTTTGAAGACCCGCCACGAACCGGTCTTGTTGTCCCTCGCTTTTCCGGGCCGGGCCCGGCAGCCGATTGCAAGCGCCATTATGCAGCCGCCCCCTTCACATGTTCGAATGCCTGGCGTGCCGCCTCGATATTCTTCTCGGCCAGCTCCTTTGGGAACCGGTGGTTGAGTGCGTTCTTGAGCGCGTCAAACTTGATCTCACCGGTCGCGGCAGCAAACGCTCCCATGAGGGAAGTGTTGGTGATGGGAAGGCCAATCACCTTGAGCGCGATAGATGTAGCATCGATGGTGATCAGCTTGACTCCTTCGGGCACCTTGTAGTCCGGTGCCTTCTCGGTATTGACAATTACGATCCCGCCCTTCTTTACTCCTGAAAAAACATTCACGTCCTTGATGAGCGTGCTGTCCTGCACGATGATATAATCCGGTTCGTAGACCTGGCTCCGGAGCCGGATCTTCCGGTCATCAAACCGCACAAATGCCTGGACCGGGGCGCCGCGGCGTTCGACACCAAACGCCGGGAACGCCTGTGAAAAAACGCCCCCTTCAAATGCGGCAACCGCGATCAGTTCCGCAGCGGTGACCGATCCCTGGCCCCCTCTGCCGTGGATACGTAGTTCTCTCAAAGGAAAAATCTCCTAATAATCTTACATGATAAATCAATATAAATCTAGAGATCCACACCGAGCCCGAGGATCTCCTGTGCTCCGGAAAAAACAT
Organism: uncultured Methanoregulaceae archaeon; assembly: GCA_963805035.1. Lineage (GTDB taxonomy): Archaea > Halobacteriota > Methanomicrobia > Methanomicrobiales > Methanospirillaceae > Methanoregula. The sequence continues at coordinate 101,184 of CAWDSU010000008.1, forward strand.
CGCGGGCAATGGCTGCAAGTCCGCGGGAAGCGCACCATTCATCGTAAACGGCCACATCCATGCCCAGAAGCGATTCAACATCAGGGGCGATCAGTGGCGCAAGGGAGCCGGCAAGCGCGACCCGCGCACGGGAGTTCAGCAGGAGGAGCGCGGCGCACTCCATAGCCGAGAACATAGCCACCGTCCTTATGCGGAGGGAATTGTCATCGGGCATGGTATAATCCACCCCGGCATGCTGGAAGGCCTCGTTTGCGGTGCACACCCCCGCGTCAACCTTGCGGATGGCGTCGACATCGAGGGCACCGTGCCGGGTTCCTGGCGCAAAGATGCAGGCGTCAAAGGCCCCAACCAGTTTTCCCGCTGAGACCAGCAGGGTGACCGTGTTGGAACTTGCGTCGGAGACTACGACGTCATCCCCGAGATCATGGCAGACTGTGTACGCGATCCCGATCTTCTCGGGGCTGGACTGGTGGGAATAGACCTTGAACCGTGAATCGGTCGGGGAACCACGGTGCAGGCCAGGGATCACAACTGTGGGTATGCCGCTCTTTTTGATTTCGTCAAAGACCTTGGTACCCCCGCCGATATGCTTGCCAGCCCCTTCACGGCTGACAATACCACGGTTTTTTATCTTTTTTATATCGCTGATCTTTGAAAAATTGTCACCCATCGAATAGCAGAGTGCGATCCCTTCGATCTCATCGGGAGGGCAGAGGCGGGAGAGGTCTGCAACGATAAACTCTGTAGCCTCCTCGCGCGTCAGCTTGAAATGATCCGTATCAGATGCAAACCGCATGGCGGTTGTGCCGTGGTCAATCCCGATGAACATAGCAGTAATCCTATAGCATGGGTTACATAATAGGTATTGATGTTCGATGTCGTAACGGGTGGTGCCGGTTTCATCGGCTCACATCTGGTTGATACGCTCGTTGCCGAGGGCAACGAGGTCGTGGTTATTGACTCGCTCTGTGCCGGTCGGAGGGATACCATTGCCCGGCATATTGACTCGTGCGCTATCCGGTTCGTGCAGGCCGATCTGCTCAGTGACGGGTGGCAGGATGCAATAAAGGGTGCCGACCGGCTCTTTCATCTTGCAGCAGACCCGGATGTCCGCCAGAGCGCGGTAAATCCTGAACCGACAATGCAGAACAATATTATGGTGACGTACCGTGTCCTGGAAGCGATGCGCCACTGTAACATTCCCGAGATTGTGTTCACCTCGACATCAACGGTTTATGGCGATGCCAGGGTTATCCCTACCCCGGAGGATTATGCCCCGCTCCTGCCGATTTCGGTCTACGGGGCGAGCAAACTTGCCTGCGAGGCGCTGATCTCCGCGTACTGCTATTCCTTTGGCATGAAGTCATGGATATACCGTTTCGCAAATATCGTGGGTGAGCGCAGCGGTCATGGTGTTATCACGGATTTCATCCGGAAGCTCAAAGATAACCCGGCCGAGCTCGAGATTCTGGGGGACGGAAAGCAGGTCAAATCCTATCTCGACGTACATGAATGCGTTGCCGCCATGCTCTTTGCCCTCAGGGCAAGGGAGGCGGTCAACATTTTCAATATCGGCTCCGAGGACTGGATTGATGTACGGAGCATAGCGGAGATCGTGGCAGAGGAGATGCACCTGCCTGAGGTAAAATTCCGGTTCACCGGTGGCGAGCGCGGCTGGGTGGGCGATGTGCCAAAGATGCAGTTATCCCTTGAACGGATCAAAAGCCGGCGCTGGAAGCCCCAGCTGGGGTCCCGGGAGAGTGTCCGGCTTGCTGCCCGCGATCTTGTCAGGTCCGGATAAGGGGATTTTTATGAAGTGTATCCTTATTCTCGGGGATGGCATGGCCGATGAGCCGATCCCTCAGCTGGGAGGAAAGACCCCTCTCGGGTATGCTCGGACCCCGAACATGGACAGGATGGTGCGGGACGGCGCATGCGGTATGCTGCAGACGATTCCTGAAGGTTTCGAGCCGGGAAGCGATATTGCCAATATGTCCATCCTTGGGTACGCACCGGAGAAGTACTATACCGGCCGGGGCCCGCTCGAAGCGCTGAGCATGGGGATCGACCTTGCCCCTACAGATATTGCATACCGGTGCAATCTCGTGACCGTAAGGGATGAGATCATGGCGGATTTTTCCGCTGGCCATATCACGAGTGCCGAAGGTGCGGCACTTTTTGCCTCGCTTGCCCCTCATGTGCCCGCAGTAACCATAAAGGCCGGCGTCAGTTACCGTAACCTCCTTATCGTTCCTCACGGGTCTTTGGCGGATTCGACCGCTCCCCATGATATCGTAGGTAAGCCCATCTCGGATTACCTGCCGCGGAATGGCGACGCGCAGATCCTCCTTTCCTGCATGGCAAAGAGCCGAGAGGTATTCCGTAATCACCCGGTGAACGTGGCACGGGTGAAGGCAGGCAAGCCCCCGGCCACGCAGGTCTGGCCGTGGAGCGGGGGCCGGCACCCGGTGTTTCCGCGGTTCTCCGAGAAATACCACTGCAGGGGCGGGATGATCTCGGCGGTAGACCTCCTGAATGGCATTGCCCGCTGTGCCGGTATGGAGATCATCACCGTTCCCGGCGCCACGGGATATTTCGATACGGATTACATGGCAAAGGCCCGGTATGCACTCGATGCAATCCGGCGCCTTGATTTTGTTTACGTCCACATTGAGGCCCCGGACGAGGCAGGGCACCTGGGAAGTATTGAGGAAAAGGTGCGGGCAATCGAGAACGTGGATCGTGTGGTGGGCGCCATAAGGAAAGAGTTTGATGGAATTGTCGCGGTTCTGCCCGATCATCCGACGCCCATCCGCATCAAAACGCATTCCCGCGAGCCGGTGCCATTCGTGGTGACGGGGAAGGGTACGGATAAGACCACGCACTTCTCCGAGAAAGAAGCACGGTCCGGAATGTTCGGGACAAAAGAGGCCACAGGCTTCCTGTCATTCTTATTCAGCTGATTTTTACAGCATTGGTGCGGCATCAGTCCCCTGCATCATCATCATTTCAGTGGGGGTAACTTTCATCATCGCCGCACCCTGAATTCCCGTTTCTCTTCCGGGAGGATATATGTTTGGCGCGAATGCAGACAGGAATTTCCATCATACCCTGCCGGATATGGTTTTTCCTCACCACCCTTCCCGGTTCTGGTACGTACTCCGGATCACCCTTTTCCCCTCCCTCCGGACATCCGGCACATCGTGTGTTCCTCAATCAGGTATACTCAGGTATACTGTACAACAGGAGCGGGGTGTCTGTGGCCGTCACTGAACAGCAGGAACGCCTGCTCTTTACCCCGGGAAAAATCATTTTCGGGCCTCTCAGAAATATCCGGGGAGATCTGGTACCGGTAACCAGAGCTGTTATCTTTTGCAACGTTGATGGAATACTATACGATGAAAAAGAACCTGCTGATGTGGGACGAGTCGTTGTTCCGTGACCCTGATGTATTCGAGATCGATTACATCCCGGAGCAGTTTGAGTTCCGTGATACCCAGATGCGCGAACTTGCGTTCCAGATCCGGCCCGGGCTCCGGGGCGGCCGCCCCCTCAATACGATCTGCAAGGGCCTGCCCGGCTCCGGCAAGACCACCAGCATCAAGAAACTTTTCCAGGAGATCGAGGAGACCACAAAGAAACTGGTGCCGGTCCATGTCAACTGCCAGATCGACAATACCAAGTTTGCGATTCTCTCCCAGATCTACCGGAAACTCTCCGGCCACCTGCCCCCCTCCTCGGGAACCTCATTCAAGCAGGTCTTTGACGCGGTCGCCCGTCTCCTCCAGAAAGAGGAGTGTGTGTTGCTCGTGGCACTTGACGACGCCAATTACCTCCTCTATGAAAATGAACTCAACAAGGTGCTCTACACGCTTCTGCGGGCGCACGAGTCATATGAGGGTGTTCGTATTGGCGTTATTGTGATCATCAGCGACCCCGATGTCGATCTCTCGCGTGCGGTGGATGCCCGGGTAGATTCGGTTTTCCGTCCTACCGAGATCTACTTCCCTCCGTACGGGATCACGGAAGTGCAGGAGATCATGAAAGCCCGGGTGATGCAGGGATTCTTTAACGGTGTCATCAGCGATGCGATGCTGGATCTCGTGGTGGAGCAGATGCTCAAGAGCGGCGACCTGCGGGTAGGTATCGATCTTCTGAAACGGGCAGCACTCAATGCGGAGCGAGCCGCACGCCGCAGCATCGAGCGCGAGGATATCTGTGGTGCGTATGCTGTCTCAAAGTACCTGCACCTCGAATATACGCTTAAGACGCTCAAGGAAGAGGAGCGCAGGATCCTCAAGGAACTTGCTGCGGCGAGTGCCACAGGATCTGATATGAACGCCGGTGATGTCTACAAATCAATAAAAGAGCAGGTGCCGGTCGGGTACACCCGGTTCTACGAGATTGTAAAAAAGATGGACGCGATGCGGCTCGTAAACCTCCAGTACCGGGACGGGAAGGGCCGGACCCGGGTGATCACGCTCCGGTACGAACCGGCAAAGGTGCTGGAGTACCTTTCATAAGGCCGATGAAATATTTTCAAAAATCTTATCTATTTGTGAACCCTCTTCTTATGAGACAGGGGTTTTTCTATGTTAAGTGTTAACGAACTGGCACTTGAAATATTCGACAACCTCGCCGACTTGGCCGAGGAGTTTAACGCTGCGTACCATGAACTGGATAGCGGCGCACGCATCGTCGATTGTGGTGTGAGTACCCGGGGGGGGTATGCGGCAGGAAGGGCATTTACCGAGATCTGTATGGGCGGTCTTGGCGAAGTCAACTTCAGGATGGGACAGATAAAAGAATTCCCGCAGCCGTTTATCGATGTAAACACTGATTTCCCGTCTATTGCCTGCCTTGGGTCCCAGAAGGCTGGCTGGACCGTCAAGGTAGGGAATTACTTTGCGATGGGCAGCGGCCCGGCCCGGGCACTCTCCCTCAAGCCCAAGCATACTTACGAAGTGATAGAATACGAGGATGATTATGACTGCGCCGTGATGTGCCTTGAATCCGATCATCTGCCAAATGGTGAGGTTATGGAGAAGATCGCCGAGGAATGCCACGTCGATGTGGCAAATACCTGTGCGGTGGTCGCACCGACATCATCAATTGTCGGATCGATCCAGGTTTCAGGGCGCTGCGTCGAGACGGCTATCTACAAGTTAAACGAGCTTGGGTTTGACACCCGGAAGATCACGTCCGCGATAGGCACGGCCCCGATCCCGCCGGTACGGGTGCGAAGCGTGCAATGGGTGTGACAAACGACGCAACCATCTACCACGGTCAGATCCAGCTCACCATGAACGCACCGGAGATCAAGGACTACCTCGAGAAGATCCCGAGCAACAAGTCCAAGGGATACGGTAAGCCGTTTAATGACATCTTCAAGGAAGCAGGCTACGACTTCTACAAGATCGACACCTCGCTCTTCTCTCCTGCCGAGGTCGTCATCAACGAGCTCTCTGACGGGAGCGTCTACCATGTCGGTGCCGTCAATAACGATGTGACCCTGAAGTCCTTCGGGTTGCAATAATTTTTTTACATCGTGTTTTCAATCAATTTTCTTCAAATCTGAAATTCAGCTCATTTGAAGTAGGTAACGGGATAATTCCTCCTTCACCACTTTACCCAGAACCCCTTGAACTCTCCAGTGGCCATTCCCTGCGTTACCTGCAGCCCTTCGACCCGGATTTCCGGCTCTGCCTGAGCCCATACAAGCCGGAGAAATTCCTCGAGCGCTTCGGGTGGCCCCTCTGCTATTATGTAAACCGAACCGTCAGAAACGTTCTGCACCGAGCCGTGCAAGCTGAGACGATGGGCGCAGACAGAGACAAACTGTCGGTACCACGACGCCCTGTACTTTTCCGGTTGCCACCGCGGTAACCCTCTCCATCACACCTGAGCTGGGGAAACATCAGTTTAAGTCTTACTGTTTTGTACAGGAGGTCTGGAGTCTTTTTTGGGCCACGTGAAAAGGTGGAACAATCCAACCTGAGCTTTCCTTTGAGCGTCTGTGTGGGGACGCTCCTTATCGTTGTGAAATAACCGGTTTTATCCTCGTGGGACTAGTTTAAAACCGTCATGCAGGGTGCCTTTCGTGCGTATACTGCTGGAACCTCTACATCCCCCAGTACAGCAGCCGGTCCATAATGCAACGAATAAAAATGGCTGATTTTGGGTGGATCAGGAACCCATTCTTATTCAGGTGGCTTTCTCATCAATAAAAAGGGTATCAGCAGGATTACTGCAAGGACAATTATGAACTCGGCGAACATGTAGAGCAGGTTTTCCTGATCCTGATCATAAAACCGGAGATCGAACGACATCGTTTTGTTCCATGTTACCTGTGTGGAGTTGTCCGGAAACCGGGTCACGTTTGCACCCACACTTATTCCGGCAAGGAGCGGGTTTCGCACGTCATACTCCCCGGGCAGGGTCACATTCACATTGTACGGCGAGAGGTAATTGCCCTGGAGATGATTGTCGTGCAAGGGGGCAATATACGTGACCGTGTAGTTTCCTTCCGTGAATGTGATCACCGCGGGGGCACTCCACAGGAGGGTCCAGTTGAAGTTTACGGGAGTGCTGTTCTCGGCGACAAGTGTCACGTTTGTGACCGTAATGGGTATGTTTTCACCGAGCATGCCGGTCTCGGCAAACATGTAATTTGATGCATCCACGATGTCGACCGATGCGGCATACGAGGTACCATTGGGCAGCACCAGATATGTGGCATTGAGCGCCCCAACCGAAGGGACAGCCAGCGCAATTATAAGTGCAGTGCAGAGAGCAGCGAGGGCAAGTCTGCGTCGATCTCGATCGGGGGTTCGCATTGTTTGATCACCGTATCCGGGTCTTTTAAGAGGTGACCGGTCACCACACAGACGATCTTTTCGTCGCGGTCGATCGCACCCATCTCTACGAGCTTGCGGATGCCGGCCACCGATGCGGCAGATGCCGGCTCGACACCAATCCCTTCTTTCCGTGCAAGGTCGCGCTGCATCGCAAGGATCTCCTCATCGGTCACCGATTCGGCCGTCCCGCCGGTCTTGCGGATCGCTACCAGCGCCTTCTCCGCGTTCACCGGCGCACCGATCCGGATCGCCGATGCAAGGGTCTCGGGGTTCTGGTCGGGCACAACTTCGGGGAAGTTCCCTTTGATCGCCCGCACCACCGGGCTCGATCCGGCGGCCTGAATACCGGTCATCTTCGGCAGCCGGTCGATGAAGTCAAGGGCTTCGAGTTCGAGGAGTCCTTTGTAAACGGCGGAGATATTTCCCGCATTGCCCACCGGCAGCACGAACCGGTCAGGGACACAGCCCAACTGGTCGACTGCTTCAAACCCGATCGTCTTCTGGCCTTCCAGCCGGTAGGGATTGATCGAATTCAGGAGATATAATCCATGGGTGAGGCAGAGCTCGTGGACCATTTCGAGAGCACGATCGAAGTTACCCCTGATGGAGATGAACTTTGGCGCCGTGCATCAGCGCCTGGGCGATCTTGCCGACCGCTACATGTCCTGCCGGCAGGAGCACGACCGCCGGGATCCCGGCCTTTGCCGCGTACACCGCGAGGCTTGCCGAGGTGTTTCCCGTGCTTGCGCAGGCGACGCTCTTCTTTTTGAGCTGGATCGCCATGGAGACACCCACCGTCATTCCCCGGTCCTTGAACGAGCCCGAGGGGTTCATGCCTTCGTGCTTGGCGTAGAGGTATTTGAGTCCCATCTCGTCCCCGAGGCGTTTTAAGTGGTATAATGGGGTGCCGCCTTCGTGGAGTGAGACCGGCTCGATATGTACCGGCAGCAGCTCCTTGTAGCGCCAGACCGAGAGGGGGCGGGCGTCCCAGGTCGCACGCATTACGGTGATCTCATCGAGAGGATATTTCACCGCCAGCAGGTGGCCGCATTTTTTACAGTTATAGATGATCTCGTCTGCGGGATAGGTGGCACCGCAGTGAACGCATACGAGATGGTACATGGACACGTATTGGTTTTCCGGGTACATATAGGCAAGCGTTAAAAAGATGAGGAAGTTACGGTGTTTGTTCTCTCATGAGAGAGACATACAACGCGTCCTTCCGGTCGTTTTCTACGGGAAAGTCCCGGCGGGCACATTCCGCAACCAGGGGATCGATCTCATAGTACAAGAGTTCGTTTCCCTCGCATGCCCGGGCGATGATGGTCCCGTGGGGATCGGCGGTCATGGATGCACCGGCGTACCGGTCGACGGGATTTGTGCCGGTCGTATTCACCCCTGCGACATACATCTGGTTCTCCGCCGCCCGGGACTGGATGAAGAGTTCCCAGTACCGAATCCGGCTCTCTGGCCATGCTGCAGGGACAATGACCGCGTGTACGCCTTCGCGCCGGTACAGCCGGAAGATCTCCGGGAAGCGGAGGTCATAGCAGATTGCAAGGCCGAAGCGCACGCCCCCTAATGTGAATGTCGCAAGCCCGGCGCCCGGGGTAAACGCACGATTTTCCCCGCCAGGTGTAAAAAGGTGGATCTTGGCGTACGTTGCAAGGATCTCACCGTCGTTCCCAATAGCGATGGACGTGTTTCTCGGCTGAGGGGAGAATGCTTCACGAAACGATCCGATAGCGGCGATCGAGTACTTTTCTGCCAGTCTCCTGAGCCCGGTAACGGTCGGGCCGGTAAAATCCTCGCTGTTTTTATTCGATGCGGGGTCCCAACCGGTTGCAAACTGCTCGGGAAAGGAGATTAATGCAGCCCCGGCCCGGGCCGCCTCGCAAAAAACCTGTTCTGCGTTTTCAAGCGTCTGTTCCGGAGATTCCCAGACCCCGGTGATCTGGGCGCTGCAGCATCGCATCGGTGATCCCCACAAAAATCAGGATCAGGCATCCTGACTGCATTTCCGGTCAACAAAAAGGATCACGGCAGCACCCATGACGACGAGCACGATCCCCGTGAGCAGGAGGAACGGAGTCAATGAATTGAGAACCCCCAAGAGCATAGTCGCTATGATGATCCCTACCGCAATGATACTGCTCCCGACAAGAATCAGGCCCACCGTTGTAATGTCCCAGTCCGACATTATGATCCCCCCATCAGAGGAAACGCTGTTTTTATCCCCGTGATCACAAATTGCACGGCAATGGCAATGAGCAGCATACCAAGCATTCGGTTGATCACCCGGTACTGCCGCTGGCCGACCTTGCTTATGATATAGTCTGCGTTCCGCATCATAAAATAGGTGATCCCGATCGCAATTCCGATCGACGCAAAGATCACAAGCCACGCAAGAGTGGACATGCCTGTGGCTTCGTTGGTGAGCACAATGGTGGTGGTAATCGCCCCGGGGCCGGCGATCATGGGTATGGCAAGGGGCATCACGGCGACATCCTCATTGTCCCGGGATTCATATTTTTCAGTTGCCGTAAGCTTGGTCCGGGAGGTCTTTGCGTACACCATTTCCATGCCGATCCCAAAAAGCAGGATACCGCCGGCGATCCGGAACGCTTCAAGAGAGATCCCGAAGACCTGGAGGATCACCGTCCCTGCGAGGCCCACAAGGATGAGAATTACAAGGGCAATCGTGCAGGAATCGCGGACGATCTGCATCTTGATCGGCTTTTCGAGGTTTGCGGTCAGGGAGATATAGGTCAGCGTCGCTCCCAGCGGGTTGACGATAATGATAAGGGAAGAGAGGCACAGCAGGGAGAAACTGAGCAGATCGCCGGCCATGAAGAAGAGACGGTGTTTATGGCTAATAGAGGTTATGGTAAAAAAGATTAGTACTCGTATAACACGGATTCATCGATCCGCGTGTAGGCGAATACTTCTGCGGGTTTGAAATGAATACCGATCTCGCGTGCGGCACTCTCAGGAGAATCGGAGGCATGGATCACGTTCCTGCCGATATCGATCCCAAAATCTCCCCTGATGGTGCCGGGTGCCGCTTCCTGCGGATTTGTCGCACCGATCACCTTGCGGACGAGTGCAACCACGTTCCTTCCCTCCCATACCATCAGGAAGCACGGGCCTCCCATGATATAGGTCTTCAAGGATGGGAAGAAAGGCTTTGAGAGGTGCTCCTTGTACTGCTCGGTGACCCGGGCCTCGGGCAGCTTTTCGAACCGTGCTGCCACAAGTTTGAGGCCTTTTAGCTCAAGCCGGGAGACGATCTCGCCAACAATGCCGCGCTGGACGCCGTCAGGCTTGACCATCACAAAGGTGCGATCCATGAGAAATCACTCCTTGTTTGCACCCTTCTGTCCTGCAGCGGTCCATTCAACCCTGCGGGGAACCCTGCCCAGATTGTGGTTGTTCTGGCACTTGGTGCTGCAGAAATAGAAGATCGTACCGTCTTTTTTGATAAACATCTTGCCGGTGCCCGGCTCAAGCTGTGTTCCGCAGAAACTGCAGATGTGCTGTTCGACCATGAGGTTCACCGCCTCGACAGTTTCTTTGCCTCGCGCTCGGTCTCGAGGAGCATGATAACGTCTCCTTCCCGGATCGGGCCGACCGTGTTGCGGGTGATTATGCGCCCCTTGTTGTTGCCATCAAGGATGCGGCACTTGACCTGCATCGCTTCCCCGTGCATGCCGGTGGAACCGACGACCTCGATGACTTCAGCGGGCGTTGCGTCGTCTGCCATGATCGCACCTTATGCCTTTAAGGCAACCAGCTGTTTTGCGAGATCCTCGATCACTTCTTTTGCCTTGCCGGGCTTGACGATCGCAGCAGCGGCAGAACCGACGTCAAGGCCGCTTGCGGCACCGATATCGTTCTGTTTGTTGATGAAGATGTACGGGATCTTCTTCTCATCGCACAGCGGTGCAAGGTGCATGACGATCTCTGCGGGTTCGACGTCAGCGCCGATTAAAACAAGCAGTGCGGCGCTGCGCTCGATGGCTTTTGTTGCCTCGTTTGAACCCTTCTTGATTTTTCCGGTGTCTCTTGCAACTTCAAGGGCTTCAAGCGCCTTGTTCTGGAGCTCCTCAGGAGCCTCGGTTTTTACGTATCCTTTTGCCATAACTCACCTCATTCAGGAGCCATATTGCCCCTTCATTACTCATCAGTAGCAGTGATGCAGCCATATCATTTCATCAGGGGGAGAAATAAAGGTTTGTGAACAGCAGCGGCATTCCCGGCCCGGTACCTCGCATATTCGGGCCGGTGCGAATCATTCGGCAAGACGGTAGATATCGGTTCCCTGCCCGGAGTACACCCGTTCAATCCCGGTTGAGGGCAGGCTCACATTATAGGTCTCTTTCTCCTCATCCCCGACATAGAGAAGGGTAGCGTTGTATTTCTTCATGAGCGCTACGGTCTGATCGGGATTCTCGTAGATGGACCTGACGTCTGCAGGCCGGGTGCTGTACCAGCCCGTGGTATCCCCGCGCCACATATCTTCGTGGAACGGCTCACCCAGAACCGCGGGGATGCCGGTGAACGATGAGATCCGGGAATAATACGTGTAGTCCCCACCCACTGCCTCGACAAGGATCTCATTGCCGGTCAGGTTCCTGAGATAAGCAGCACCGCCGGCGTCACCCGGGTGCGAGGAATCGAGATAGGCCAGCCCGTCAAGCGTCCTGCTCCCGTAGTTGAGATCAAGGGGGACAAGGAATGGTACGACAAAGAGTAAGCCTACCACCAGTATGGCGAGGGCAGTGCTTTTCCTCGCCGGCATCACCGGCACACGTCCCGGCCGTGAAAGCCATGCGCCTATCATGGAAAGGGAACTGATCCCGAGTATGATCCACGCGGGTACATAGCATTTGAAGACCGTGTTCATCCGGAAATACGTGTCGCCCATATTATCTTTGAGGTAAAAAAGCTCCACGAGGATAAGGAGTGCAAGTCCGAAGATGGCGAGAAGATCGGGAACGCTGTGCTCCTTTTTTGCAAGGAAATAGATGAGGGGGATGGCAGCGATCGCTGCTGCCGTATACCCGGCAAGGACAAACGGGACCGCGACAAGAAGGAGATACGGCCTCCCCCTGATATCTTTGAGCAGGAACAGCAGGAAGATCGCAATAAACCAGCCATTCACCAGCAGGAACTGGAAGGGATCTGACGGTGTCCTGACGATTGCGATCCCGCCGGTGCTGGTCTTGAGCATCTGGTAAAAGGGAAGATAGATAATGATGGCAAGGGGAGGAACTGCGATAAGCTGACTCCACGATGAGATACCCTGTCCCTTTTTCCAGCCCTGCCAAATGATCAACACTGCGACGAGAACCGTGATCGGGGCATAGATCAGGACATCCCAGGTGTTGATCAGGGGCATGGAGCCGAGACTGAGTGCCGCAAGTCCGCAAATCAGCCATCTCCCCCGGGATTCAAGGGTATCCCAGAACTTATACAGGTAGATGAGCAGGAAGATCAACAGGACCTGGTTGAAGATCGAGATGACATGTGCATGGAGGTCCCCCCACGTGAACGAGAAGAGCGGATACTCGTTGATGGTGTTGGTGATCGTGCGGGTGCTGTTCCAGAGCGCAGAACTGATACTGCTCCCGGTGATGAGCTGGTAGAAGAGCGAAGGATTGGGAATAAAGAAGAGGAGCAGCGGCAGCCAGCGGAACCGGTTGAGCAGAAGGGTGCCAATAGCATAGACCGTTACGGCTGCGACCCCCAGCACGGTGGGAAGGGAGAGGTTAAACGCCACATTTGAGGGAACACCGCTCACGATACCCAGGCAGCCGAAAATCCAGTAGCCCAGATAGTAATAAACGTCCATCGTTCCCCCGGCAAACCAGGGATCGAGAGGAGGCACGACCGGGTTTCGCATGATGGATGCGAGGAACGCATGGTCCATGAATTTCTCTGCATAGGAGATCGTCGGGTTGACAAACCTGACCGTGAGCATCAAAGAGAAGAATATCAGGAAAATGAGCTCCCAGCGCCACTCTTTTTTCAGTTCGACCCACGTGTAATTACGGCGATACAGGTGATAAGCAAAGAGCAGTACAAATGGCACGAGTGCGAACTGCACCGGGAAGCGGGCAAGGCCACAGTACCAGGTGAGAATGGTAAAGAGAAGAAGCGATGCGGCAAACGAGGCCGGGAACGCGTACTGTTTCAGGCATTTTTTGAGCGACGGGTAGAGTGCCAGCTGTAAGAAGGTCACGACAAGCAGCCAGCTTGCAACGGACAGGACCTGTGACTCAGGCGTCAGGTTTCTTCCCTCCGTCCAGTTTTGACCAGAGTGCCGACTTGATAGTCGGGATCACCCAGTCTCCGAGGTAGTAGATGGAGACGATCCCCCCGGCCAGGGTGACCAGGTTCTTGATCAGATCATCGACTACGGCGATCAGGAATGCCACCCCGGGGGCGACACCGGTGATGGCAAACGTCGCCGACACGATAAGCTCATAGGTCCCTATTCCCCCGGGAGTGATGGGCACTGCCTTGACCAGGTTTCCAAGAACGATAGCAAGGACGATCACGGCAAACGGTATCTGCTGTTCAAACATCATTGCAACGGAATTGCAGACAAGAATGTCAAGCATCCAGATGACAATGGATGAGATTCCGAGGATCAGTATTGAGCGGAGAGAGAGCGAAGCTCTCCTGATCTCGTCGAGCATGGTCAGGATGTACCTGATATATTTGTTCGTGGTGGTCAGCTTCCCTACAAAGATCAGGAAGATAAAGAAAGCAAATGCGACCGCAAGAATAGCGATCATGATGTAGATATAGATGGTGAGCCAGCCCGGGATGTTGGGAATAAAGAAGAGCGAGGCCGCTCCCAGCACGGCAATGGCGATGATATCAAAGACCCGCTCAACCACAATGGAGGAAATGCCCTCCGAGTAGGTTGCCTGGTAATCATGTTTCAGAATGAAGATCCTGACAAAATCCCCCAGTCGGGCCGGGACAATAAGATTCACGGTCTGGCTCACAAAGACACAGGCTGTCGAGAAGGCAACCCCCACATGGTAATTGAGTCCAAGAAGGATACGATTGTACCGCCATCCCCGCAGCCACCAGGCAGAAAGGCAGATAATAATACCCAATCCCAGGTAGATCGGGACAATATGCTGGAGTGCGGTGAGCAGATCGCCCCAGACCCGGTAGAGCATATATACAATGATTCCGACGGCAATCAGGGTTGGGATCAGAATCGCACTAATCTTTCGATACATGGAGTTGCCACCAGAGACGAAGAATGGATGATCCCATCCCGAACACATCCTTTATCCGGACGGTTGTTCCTTTTCCTGCACGCCAGTTGATGGGAAACTCATGTACGGTATACCCAAGTCTTTGTGCCCTGACCAAAAGTTCAGTGTCCCAGAACCAGTGATTGGATCGGATGGAAGGGAGTAGAGGGATTATATGCGCCTTGTTGAATGCCTTAAAACCACACTGGTGATCGAACAGGTGACTGCCAAGGATGTGCCGAACAAGGAAATTATACGACCGGCTTGCGATGTCACGTCCCTCAGAACGCCGGATGTCGCTCCCCGGGAGGAGACGGGATCCGGTCGAGATATCAGCACCTTTTCGTATAGAATCGATGAGCTCCGAGAGGTGCTTCATATCGGTTGCCAGATCGACATCATAGTAACAGACAATCGAACCCCGTGCTTTCCTTATCGCCCGGTTGAGTGCCGTCCCCCTTCCCTGACGTATGTCGGAATGCAGCAGTTTGACGTGGGATGATTTTGTTTCATATTCTCGTACAAATTCTGCACTTCCATCTGAACTACCGTCTTCGGCCACTATCACTTCAAAATTTTCCGTGATCGTTGAGAGTACTTTGAGAGATTCCGGAATTGCACGCTCGAGTGCTGACCGGTCATTGAAAACCGGGATAATTGCCGTAATTTCAGGTGCGACCATCGTATTCCTTCTCGCGAATGCAGCCGGCAATCCGGTTACCTGCCCTGATCGAGCCGTCCATGCTTCGCTCGGGATAGTTCTCCTCAGAGAACATTCCGGCAATATAGATGCCGTGTTTTTCGTATGCAGGTATGAGAGAACGGTAACCTGTGGTATAGACCGGTCCAGCCCAAGGGTCGACCGTCATCCGGCTCCAATGGATCTCCCGCTCCTGAAGACCAAAGCGTGAACAGAAATCCTCCCGCATTTTCTGGTCAAGCCGTGCGGGAACGGAACCGCTGAAATAAGAGGCTAAATAAACGATGTGCTCTCCGTAGCGTTCCCACGGGATGAAATTGGTATGCGCCACGACAGCCCCGTACGGCGCTTCATCTTTCATATTGATCCAGTATATCCCCTTGCTGACGTCCCGTTCTATTCCCAGGGTCATACAGGCGGCACCCTGGTAAGGAATATCCGGCATCGTGAGTCCCGAGACACTCCCAAGCTCCTGGGGTGGAATGGTGGACATCACCACATCCACGCTCTCCCCGTTGATATCCCAATGACCATCGTTTCTTGAGAGAGAGGTTGCCGGGGTTTGCAGGTTAATTTTCCCCCCTTTAGCGAGAATCGACTTTTCAAGCCTGTCAATAATCTGGTGAAATCCCCCATTCAGGTATCCAAGGTGTTCACCGGAAATTCCCCTGTTTGAACGGATAGCGATGCGGCTGATCAGCCATGCGGCGGATACCTTGCTCCGGTTCTTCCCGAACTTACTTTTAAGCAGGGGTTCAAAGAATGAGGAATATATTCGGGGGCCGAGATGATTGAGGATATACGTCTCGGCCGGGATGTCATCCAGGGAAAGAGGATCTATTTTTTTTGCCTGCAGGGTGAGCCACGTAAGTTTTGCTTTATCGATGAGCGACAGTTCAGGCCAGCGCAGGATTTGCAATGGGGTTGTGAGCGGATAAACAGTATCTCCGGAAAAATAGCCGGTGCTTCCCTCATGCCATTCGAGTTGATCCCACAACCCGAGATCGCGGATAAGGGAAAAGAGCTCCCTGTCATCAGAGAAACAATGATGGTAATACCGCTCGATCCAGTAATCGTCGATATGGTACGATGAGAGGCACCCTCCCAGAAATGGTGTCTTCTCGAACAGTACTACTTCGTGTTCACCGGCCAATGCATGGGCGGCAACAAGCCCGCACACACCTCCCCCGAGTATCCCGATTTTCATGGTATGTTACCGGTACTATTTGTTCGGGATCAAATGAAAAAGGCTCCGTAGCCCCCCTATGGAAAAAGCGACGAAATATGACGAAAGTTTGTAAGAAAGTTTTTGTATTGTTGAATTTAAAGTTCTTAAAACAAAGGACTTAAAAGAATTAAAAGAAATACTTATCCGTTAGCCCATTGGATGGTGTAACCAGATGCGGGTATTTTTCATTGGTTTTGGTCAAGCGGGCGGCAAAATTGTCGACATGTTCATTGAACAGGACAAGAAGCTCGGAACCAACAGTTTCCGGGGCATTGCCGTTAATACAGCACGGACCGATCTGATGGGCCTTAAAAACATTGAGATGAAGGATCGCATTCTTATTGGTCAGACACTGGTGAAAGGTCACGGTGTAGGGACCGATAACGTAACGGGGGCACGGGTTACCGCAGATGAGATTGACAGCATCATCAATGCTGTTGATACCCGCGGAACGCATGATATCGATGCATTTGTAATAGTCGCTGGTCTTGGAGGAGGAACTGGCTCAGGGGGATCTCCGGTACTTGCTCGTCATCTCAAGCGGATCTACCGGGAGCCGGTATATGCCTTGGGCATTATTCCGGCACCGGAGGAAGGACGGCTCTACTCTTATAATGCAGCCCGCAGTCTTACGACGTTGGTAAATGAAGCGGATAATACCTTTATTTTTGATAACAGTGCATGGAAGAACGAGGGCGAAAGCGTCAAAAGTGCATTCCAGCGCCTTAATAACGAAGTGGTACGAAGGTTTGCCATACTCTTTCGCGCAGGTGAAGTAAGCCGTATGGGTGTCGGTGAAATGGTGGTGGACTCAAGTGAGATCATCAATACCCTTCGCGGGGGCGGCATCACATCCGTCGGTTATGCGATCAGTGATGTGATCAGTTCACGTACCAAGCAGCAACGGGGAATCTTGGGGGGCCTCAAGGAGAACATTAAGGATACATTTGGTGGTAAGAAGGAGGCAAATGAGGAAGTGCTCATGGGTGAGGACAGGTCAGCAAAGATTGTCGGCCTTGTACGCCGTGCCATGCTCGGCCGTCTTACACTGCCCTGTGATTACTCAACTGCTGAACGTGCGCTGGTTCTTATTGCAGGACCCCCGGATGAAATGGATCGAAAGGGTGTCGAAAAAGCAAAGAGCTGGGTTGAAGAGAATATAGCGGGAGTTGAAGTGAGAGGAGGGGATTATCCGGTAAACAGTGAGTATGTCGCGGCAGTTGTAATGCTCGCAACAGTTGGCAATGCCCCCCGCATCAAGGAACTCCTTGATATTGCAAAGGAAACAAAAGAAGAGGTTATAAAATCCAAGGAGAAGAAATCGAATATGTTCGAGGAAGGTATTGAACCCTTATTCGAGTGAGGTTGATGATGAAGGGATTGAAACGGTTAATTTTGATTACGGTCCTGTTATTATGCATTGTACCGGCAGTTTCCGTAGCATATACAGTGAATTCACTGGTGATAAATCCGAGCAGTGGGGCCTTGACCCCGGGAACAACAGTTGATATTTCATACACGGTACAGGAGCCCAGCGGACAAACTACGACAAACGATCTCATAATGTATACTCAATTGAAAAGTCCCCAGTGGTCGTACATCATCAATGTGAACGGAAACCCGACTTCACCTACGACATCAGCGTCTGCAACTGTTGACGTCAGTAGTTATTTATTGACCTATAAATCCGGTGACGATGTAACGGTGGGTGTAACTTTGTCAGGGACCGTTCCCACGGTAACCCAGACCTCAAATCAGACCTTAATCCAGATTTATGAGGACGATTCAAATGGTAATCAGATTGGGACACCTTATACGCAGACCGCCTTGGTGGTCAATCCCAATGATGTTACGACTGCAATTGCAAATGCGAACTCCCAACTTAGCCAGTTAAAAACTGATATCGATGAAAAAACAGCACTGGGTATCGATACTTCTGCAGCCGAAACGCAATACAATACTGCCCAATCCCAGATCAATCAGGCCCAATCTTTGCCATCGACCCAGTACACCGACGCATTAAACGATCTCACTACGGCGACGTCCACAATAGCTAATGGCGAGACCCTCCTTGACAAATCCTGGGCAGAATCAGAGATCGCTACTGCACAGGGACCTGTAAATAATGTAGATGCGCTGATCGCGTATTTCCAGGGCAATTCAAGTACGGCGAACGATGCCCGTTTGTCAACGGTTATCACTGAGCGGGAAATCGCAGTGAGTTATATCTCGGCAGCAACTGATTTCGTGACCAATGGTAACTATGCATCGGCACGCTCAAAAGCTGAGCAGGCATATACCGAAGGAAATCAATCCTACAATGATGCACTCACGTTTCAGGCTGCAGTAGAAGCCACATGGAATCCTTTTGCGGGCCTTGGGTCTCTCTTTAGTTCCAATGTCCTCTTTATTGTTGTGGGCGTGATTGCCGTTGTGTTGATTATTGTCGGTATCATCATCTACCGTAAACGTTCCCGGTGGGACGAACTGGGCTGAGTTCATCTCATCTTTTTTTAGAGAAATTTCAGAAACTTTTGCGAAAAAGTGGTTCGGTCTTTTCTGGTATGATCTCTTGGCGCCATCAACAATAAACCCGATTCCGGTTCAGCATTTGTGTGCCAGATCCTAAAAAAATTGCACAGTGAAAAGTGTACAAAAATCTCACTGGTCATTGCAGGAAAAATTCAAAGAATAAGCTGCTGAGATTAAGATCAGTGCGGGTCTTTGAAAAATATCGTACCCCTTTTGGGGAATTCTGCAAAAATTGAATGGATGTCTGTCCGCTGCACAGTATCAGGTTACCGAAACCCGGCATACAAGTCGGTGCCTTAAGGCAGTTTGTTTGAGGTCAGCTGAATACTGGTGGATAATGGCCATCTGTTAAGCCATTTATGTACTATTGGCAGACAAAACATTCCTTTGTTTTTAATTAATTTGTTGTATGCGGACATATTAGAGTGCCACGACGATGTATCGCAGACCGTTTGTGCAATTCTTTGTATATTTTCAGTCATGTTTACCTCTCTTCCTCGGGTTGCAAGTCACCACCTGTTATCCCGTTCCGGCAATATCCTTACTCCCTCAAATAGGAGTACTGACTTCAGTCAGATATCTCCCGGTCCTTTCACAATATTGTTACAATAAACTCCTTAAAGAAATGCTGCGTGCATCATATGAACACACAAATAATTATAGACACCCGTAACTATAGGCTTGCTAAAAATAAGTTCTTTCACCGCTGTACTGTGAAAACATCGAGATTGATACTTCCCATGATCCCATCCCGGTGGAAGTAATAATCCAGCAACCTGTCCTGATTGTCATAATAGGAGAACCAGTAATCCAGTTTGTATGTCGTTTTATTGTATCCCGGTATAGATGGATAACTTTCCGTATCGTGGAGGATAATGACATCCGGATGGTCCTGTGTCATGGTTTTTATATCCTCTTTCTGGCCATAGAATGCGATCTTATCCCACCTATCGCCCCGGTAATACCACGGTAACGGCCAGTAATCCTGTGATGCAAGGACGACATGACTTGAATTGTCCATGATGCCCATAACTGTTCTGAGATCCTCTGAGTTCTGAACCTGAACAATCGGTTCATTAATGTCGGCAGGGATGAAAGCGACATGCCAGGTCATCAGGGCCAAAAACAGGCAACCTATAAGGGCAAATGCAACCTTCTGCCAATTCAGTTTGTATACGGCAACAAAACTCATCGGGAGCAGCTGGTGGATGATCAGCCATGGCACTTTCTCGCCCACATATGCATAAAATGCCATGGTCAGGATCATCCAGTAGATACAGAACTGGAAAAAGAAGTCTGATTTTTCACTGACGGTCCTTGGGGTTTTGAGTTGGGTCAGACTCGTTGCAACGAGATCTTTTGTTGACAGTTCAAAATGTCGGGTTAACAGCAAATTTTTGAGACGTTTACCGGTAAGGGTCAAGATATTGTCTTTGAATACAAACTGGAGCGTCCCCAGTATTGCAAGAAGGAATATCGGTAATTCATATAAGAGGTACAACGGGATATAGAAATAGAACGGGCCGCCAAGACGCTGTTCATCAGACATGGCCACCCAGTGATCGATGGCCTGATACCATCCGGTTGAATTTATCTGGAAATTTTGCCCGACCAGCGTTTCCGGATGCATTCCGAACGCTGAATAGAGGGCAATCAGAATTCCGATTATAATAAATAATCCGATAATGAGATCATTTTTCCATTGGGGTGGCAGGTGGATGCGTTTTTTCCAGATTGAATACCCAAAAAACGAGATGAAAATCAACAATATGATCGGCATCTCTTCTTTACAGCAAAGTCCTCCCCCTGTTGCTATTGCCGCTATAATGACGTACCGCAGCTGCCCCCGTTCAAAATAATAGAGCAGGGCAACAACAAGGAGCATGGTGAAAAAAAGCATGAAGATATCATGACGGAGAAACCGGGAAAAATACACCATGTCCGGGGAAATGGCAAGAAACAGCGCTACGATAAGTGTCTGCGTTTTTGTGATATACCCGAGCCGGTAAATGAAGTAAACCAGTGGTACCAGCAGAGTGCCGAATAATGCCGGGAGCAATCGTGCTACAAGGTCGGATGCGCCAAAAAGCGAGAACATCCCGGCAGTGACATAATAAAGGAACGGACCATGATAACTGGGGTCATAAACCCAAGTCCCTTTTGTCAGGAGATTATATGAAAACCATGAATGGATAGCTTCGTCATGATGGAATAATTTCAGATCCAGATGCCAGAATCTCAGAATGATAGTAAGCAGTAGAATTAAAAGAAATACCCGCTCAAAAGTAAAAATTTTTTTTATCTTATCGGAAAAGAAAGCGGCCTTTTCCACGTGCCGCACCTTCAGTTTTCTAATACAATTTCAATGCCTATATCTTTTGGCACCTGAATCCGCATCAACTGGCGGAGTGCCCGCTCATCTGCGTCGATATCGATGAGTCTTTTGTGCACACGCATCTGCCAGCGATCAAATGTTGCGGTTCCCTCCCCGTCGGGGCTTTTACGGATGGGCACAACAAGTCTTTTTGTTGGGAGTGGGATGGGTCCAGCCAGATTCACTCCTGTGCGTTCAGCAATCTCACGGATCCTATCACAGACCGTCTCTACCTTATTGAAATCTGTTCCTGTCAGGCGAATTCTGGCTTTTTGCATGATGACCACCAAAAAAATATTATCTCATCTGTTTCGGCTGGATCGCGATGCACATACCGGCGGCGATCGTTGAACCCATATCACGGACGGCAAACCTGCCCAGTTGCGGGAGTTCCTTGACATTCTCAATGACCATTGGTTTTGTCGGCTTGATCTGGACGATAGCCGCATCACCGGTCTTTAAGAATGTGGGATTCTCTTCCTTGGTCTGGCCAGAGCGCGGGTCAAGTTTCTTCCTGAGCTCAATGAATGTGCATGCGGTCTGGGTTGTGTGGCAGTGGAAAACCGGCGTATAACCGACAGTGATTGCGCTGGGGTGCTGGAGCACGACAACCTGGGCAGTGAACTCATCCGCTACGGTCGGGGGCTGCTCGGCAGGGCCACAGACATCTCCACGGCGGATGTCACCCTTTGCAATACCACGGACGTTAAAGCCGACATTGTCACCGGGTATTGCCTGGGGGATCTCCTCGTGGTGCATCTCGATGGACTTGATTTCTCCATCCTTGTTTGCCGGCATGAAGGAGACCTTCATGCCTTTCTTCATTATACCGGTTTCGACACGGCCGACCGGCACCGTTCCGATACCGCTGATGCTGTAGACGTCTTGAATTGGCAGACGGAGGGGTTTGTCAGTTGGTTTTGATGGCTCTTTGAAGGTATCCAAGGCCGTGATCAGTGCGGGTCCTTTGTACCATGGCGTTTCAGGACTTATTGTCTTAATGTTTATGCCCTGAAGTGCGCTGATTGGGATAAAAAGAGTTTCTTCAGGCTTATATCCAACCATCTTAATGAGATCTGAAAGGTCCTTTTTAACTTCATTGAAACGTTTCTCATCGTATTTTGCTGCATCCATCTTGTTGATGGCGATAATGATCTGGGTAATGCCAAGGGTACGCGCAAGGAACACATGTTCCTTGGTTTGTTCCATGACTCCATCGGGAGCTGCCACGACAAGAATGGCAGCATCAGCCTGAGATGCACCGGTGATCATATTTTTGACAAAGTCTCTATGCCCGGGGCAGTCTACGACTGTGAAGTAGTACTTCGGGGTATCGAACCGCTTGTGTGCGATATCGATAGTGATACCTCTCTCACGCTCTTCCTTGAGGTTATCCATAACCCAAGCAAATTCAAAAGTCGCCTTACCCTTCGATTCAGCCTCCTTTCGGTAGGCCTCAATAATGTGTGCAGGTACTGCACCTGTCTCGAACATCATTCGGCCGACGGTGGTTGATTTTCCGTGGTCGATGTGTCCGATGACAGCCAGATTCATATGGGGCTTATCAGATGCCATTGATTGTTCCTCCCAAAGTTGGGGTAATACGCATACCGTCTGTCTATGCGAGTATTACATATATGAGACGCATCTATATAAAGTATTTCGATTCCTCACACCATTTTTCAGGTGAGAATTCATATCGATATTCTCATATCGTTTGTTTGATTATTATCAGGCATATGAAGACTCTACCGTTCCAGCGCGACACTGCAAAAAACCGGGTCACTGTTGCATGTGCCGAAGGCAGTGTATCCGTATACAGTACCTGCGCGTATTGTAGGCATTGTCAAGGAGTACGGATGGGGGATCGCCTGGCCCCATCCCCCCAGGTAAAAGCGCTCAGCGATCTGCGTCATCTTGGTGTCGCTGATGAAACACTCATGAACGCTGCATTGATGTTCAATGCACTGGTCCGGGACGGTTCTGCAATAGAATGTGACGATGACAATAACCTGGGTTTTCAAAAATTATATTAAGCACTTTTTGTATCAGATTTTCCGTGGAATTTTTAATAACAGATAATTTTTGCAACTGCAGTGTGTTAATTCAGCAGGTTCATCCCGCCAATCTCCAGAATGGATGTATCTGTCTCTTTAACCGTTTAATCTGTATAGTAACGCTTTTGAACGATTTTTCTTCAAAACCTGTGCCTCCCTGTGGAAAAGAGGAATCAGGCAAGTGCCAGAGCAACTATCACGAGCGCCCGGGTGATCTCGTTTGCGGCCCCGACAACATCGCCATTGACTCCGCCAAACAATCGTTCTGAAACGATGAGGAGCCCCATCGGGCACAGGATCATGACAATGGCGGCGACAGCGAGGTGGAACGGTGATACCGGGAGAAGAACAAGCGGGATGCACAATAGAAGCGAGAGGAAGGGGAAATAGGGCTTTGCAAACTGGTGAAGGTAGCTGTGCATTCCCTCTTTGAAGGGTGTCCCGTATGCAGTAAGAAAGGCCATAGAAAATTTTGCGGCGACCTCTCCGATGATCAGGGCTGAGATCAGTGATGTGGCAGCATGAAGGCCGGCAAAAAGGAGGAGGGTGACGACAACTCCCGCGGCTATACCCCCGGCGCCGACGTACCTGTCTGTGAGAGCACGTTTTCGTTTTTCCCTGTCTCCCTGTGCCATCAGGCCGTCGCCAAGATCGAGCAGGCCATCAAAATGATGGGCCCCGGACAGGAGGATTACTCCGGCTACCGCAACGGCCGCCGCTAGTGTCGTATCTGTAATAAAAAATACCGGCACCGCAACCAGCAGGGCAATTATATATCCTGCAACCGGAAAAATCCATGAGTGCCGTGCAAAAAGATCAAAATCCAAGGTTTTTCCTAAAGGGAGAACGGAGGTAAACTGTAAAAGTGACAGGACCGGTTTCATACGCATTCACTGTACAGGCGGGAAGTGCAACCGGCGATCAAGCCTGCCACGGCATCATCGAGGAATGGCCCAAGTGTTGCAAGGATACCGGGCTTTTTCTGGTCGTACCGGGTAAACTCAAATCGTGCGTATGTCCCGCCGATGCATTCGGCAATAGCCATACCGATGATCTCATCGCTGAGTAAAAAAACCGGGTCTTCGGCAATCTCGGAGTCTTTCCGGTTCTCGTAGAGCTCTTCTTCGAGCAGCACGGCGCCGAGGAGCAGGGAGGCAACGTTAGGATCCGCGAGATATTTCTGCATCTTCTCTCTGATATTATCTGCCGCCTGATCGTCAGGTATCCCGTGGGAGACGTAGAGCCCCATCGCTGCATCCACCATGGCGTCGAGAGTAATTCCTTTTTTTTCCAGCCGGGCTTCGATCTCAAACATGTCAAGATTACTGGGGAGTGTTCCTATTAGAGGATTATGAAACAAGGGGGCGATATATTCAAACCTGATGGACAAAAGATGATCCTAGCAGTACTCATGCCATTCCTTAACGGTGCGCCCCGTCTCTCCGGCAAAAAACCCGCTTTCTGCGTTATCCTGGGAAATACTCTGGTCTCCACCATCCCGGGGATCTCCGGTGCCGGTCCGACACCGGAAAAAACCCTCCTTACACCAAATCTCGATGCCGAACTGGTTACAACCGGCCGTATTACGAGCCTGAATATCAAGCCCAATACCCCTACCGGCTGCCCCACCCCGGCCACAATCACACGTGCGATGATGGATCTGACCGGTGTCTCCCCGATTTTTATCAATGCTGGCCTGCACTATCCCCTGAATGTGCCGTGCCTTGATGCCCGGGGAAGTGTGGGAAGCGACCCGCGGACCGGTGATGCAGTGCCCCTTGCACGTCAGCTCTTTTCCCAGGGGCAGGAGATGGGGAAGATCCTGTCAGGAAAGGGGGATTTTCTCATCCTTGGCGAGTGCGTACCGGGTGGGACAACGACCGCGCTCTGTGTGCTCCGGGCCCTGGGGTATCCTGCCGCGGTCAGCAGCAGTTTCGTCAAGAACCCTCTTGACCGGAAAGAGGCGATCTGCCGGGAGGTCCTTGCCAACATCCCCCCCGATTTAGATAAAGATCCTCTTGCCCTAGTTCAGCGAGTGGGGGATCCGATGATCCCGGTTGCAGCCGGGATTGCCCATACGTATACCGGCACAGTGCTCCTCGCCGGGGGGACCCAGATGCTTGCAGTATGCGGCGTAATCAAGGCGATGCAGCAGCCTCTGCCTATGGTTGTCACGACCGTGTATGTCCGCGACGACCGCTCGGCAAACGTGGAGGATCTTGCGGCGATGATCGGTGTCCCTGTCTGCTATGTTGACCCGGGATTTGGGGAACTCGGCCACCATGGCCTGGCCCGGTACTGCACCGGAGAGGTCAAGGAGGGGACAGGTGCCGGGGGGGCCATGTTCATGGCGTCGGTCATGGGTTTCACCCCTGCACAGATAAAGGAGAAGATCTTTGAAACGGTCAGGGCATACAGCTGAACAGTCTTAATACCCCGTCAATCCTATGGATTTGTACCAATGCTTCCCATCTGTGTGGTCAATAATTACGGCCAGTTCAATCACCTGATCCACCGTGCCCTCAGGGATCTGGATATCGATGTGGCGCTGATCCCCAACACGACTTCAAAAGAGGAGGTTGCGGCAGGGTACCGTGGAATAATTCTCGGCGGCGGACCGGATATCGGGCGAGCCGGTGTATGTGCGGAGTACCTGGATCTCGGGATCCCGGTCCTTGGGATCTGTCTGGGTCTTCATATCATTGCACGGAAATTTGGCGGAGACATTCACCCGGGAAAATCCGGGGGATACGGATCTGTTGAGGTCTGCATCAGCGAGCATGACGATATCCTGGCCGGGTATCCCGATAAGATCCCGGTCTGGGCATCGCATGCGGACGAGGTCTGCAAGTTGCCGGCAGGATTTACGCTCCTTGCCAGCTCCGGGATCTGCGATGTGGAAGCCATCGCATGCCCAAAAAAACGAATTTACGGGCTCCAGTGGCATCCTGAAGTCAGTCACACGGTGGACGGGAAAAGGGTATACGAAAATTTTGATGCAATCTGCACAGAATAGCACTTACCCTGGCAGTGATCTGGTAACTTGGTTTCATTTCATAGAACCGGCAGAGCCTGCGATCTGATACGGTACCGGGATTATAAGGGTGGCAATCCCTTCCGCACCCGGGGGACGGGATACTGGGTTTAGGTGCGAATCAGCAGACTGGATCTTGCACTATGCTGCCAAAAACAGGTCCGGCCCTCGGATAGATCCGGCAAAAAATTTTCTGCCCCGAAAACCGGGTGTCATATGTATATGCAACAATTGGATGTACCTGTGATAGGTGCATGTACGCTCAACTGATTTTTTTTGGCTTTAGGACAAACTCATAGGTAAGACCGGATTTTTCCCCGGGTGTCCCGGACCAGCAAATGGTGAAAAAATCCCGGGCAGATCCCGTACCGGATTGTTCCGTTTATCTGCCATCGGAATCCGTGTATATCCCTCAAATCACCCTCTCCCTATCTCGATATGATGGCGTTGACCCTTGCTAGGGTTATGGACGAGGGACTTTTGCTCTTACACCTCGTGCTGATGTCATTGTGCGGAGCGTCACGTTTTTTAAGGCTAAAAACAGCATTGAACACTATGCTAACTGAATCAAAAGCAAGGATTGGAATTGTTCTTATATGCATGTGTCTCATTGTTGTCCCGGCAATGGCGGCAGGAGCATACACAACCATCCCGCAGGGAGGAACCGTTTTCATTGGAGAGCAGGGTCTTGATGTAACCACAGCCATGGGAGGGGATACCGCTATAGGGTGGTGGGCATCCGGGGCAGCGATTGCCACGAGTTCGCCTGATGTTCAGATGCAGGTTACTCCACTCTCGAATTTCGATATATCTTCTGTAGCATTCGGTCAGCACACCGGTTACTGGTACCGG
Source organism: uncultured Methanoregulaceae archaeon (assembly GCA_963805035.1). Lineage (GTDB taxonomy): Archaea > Halobacteriota > Methanomicrobia > Methanomicrobiales > Methanospirillaceae > Methanoregula. Next base: position 128,098 of record CAWDSU010000008.1, read on the forward strand.
CTTAATGCACAAGGGAAACCAGATGGCCTCGTTGTTGCTTTCGTTGTTGCCGATCCTTCACTGGCCATCAGGGTCATCGATACAACGGTTAATATTGACGTGACAAACAAATGGATACCCCGGGGAGATCAGGCTGCTTTCAGGATAGATTCTAACTTGGGCCCGATCTTCTCGCGGGGCAGTTCAACAACCGAAGGCGTTACCATTTATGTCCAGTCACCGTCTGGAGGAACCTATTCCGCCCTTCTTGATAGCACCGGCGCTCCACACCAGCTTGGCAATCTCGCAATAACCAATTCCTACCAGACCCTTTGGAATTGGGATACGGGGAACTCCCAGTACGTTACGGGAACGTACACCATCTGGGCGGAATGTGATGTGAACAATATGTATGATAACTATGGGATCCCCGGTAAGACAATAAGCCAGAAAACCAGTCTCCTCGATCAGGAGCAGAACCCGCTGATCTCGGTGAATGTTCCTACAACAATTGCAACGACTCAGGTAAGCAGTGCACAAACCTCCTCCCCTCCTACGACACAGAGTACGACCGTTCCTGCCACAATACCAACGATAACCCCCGGTACCCCCGTCCCGGTCGTTACAACACCTTCAGCAACGGTCTCTCCAGTTGCCACAACACCAATACCGGCAGCGACAACTACCGCCAGATCTCCCGGGTTCGATGCAATCGTGACCCTGGTTTCGATCGGTGCTCTCGTGCTTTTGGTTCTTAAAAAGCAGTTTTAATCCCCCCTCCATAACCTTTTTATCCGTCGTTTCTCCATATCCAAAGCATGAATGTTGTAACCGCGGTCATCAAGGGACGGCATAGCGTCCGGAAATTCAAGCCGGATCCGATCGATGAATCCTTTATCCATGATGCCATCGAATGTGCGGTTCACGCCCCGACTGCCATGAATATGCAGCCGTGGCTGATCGGTATCGTACGTTCAAAGGACCTGCTCAAAAAAATTGCTGCGGTGACCGATCATGGAAAATTCATTACAGAAGCACCGGTCTGTTTTGCAATTTTTGGGGAGCGTAATGCAAAATATTACCTTGAAGACTGCTGCGCAGCGACCGAGAACCTGATCCTTGGCCTTCAGGCATACGGTGTGGGCTCCTGCTGGGTGGCAGGAGACAAGAAGGAGTATGCAGAAGAGATCAGAACGCTTCTGAACGTTCCTGAGAAGTACACTCTGGTCGCATTGGTTCCCGCAGGGTTACCCCTGGAGATTTCTCCAGTCCCGAAGAAAGAAACAAAGAACTTGGTTTTTTCTGACATTTTTAGCAAAGACTGATTTAATAAAACATCTCTATTGCTTTTCCGGTCTCTCGTTGATCCACGCGTGATCGGAGCCCCCAATACTTAAACATCCCTTACATCCCACCATAATTTATGAAAAAGATTGTCCTGCAGGTGGCGCTGGACCTTCTCGAGCTGAACCGGGCTGTGCAGATCGCACGGGAAGCGCTCGCTGGCGGAGCAGACTGGATTGAAGCCGGCACCCCACTCATCAAGAGCGAAGGAATGCAGGCTATCCGCACGCTCCGTGAGCAGTTCCCGGATGCCATCATTGTGGCAGACATGAAAATTGCCGATACTGGCACCATGGAAGTCGAGATGGCAGCAAAGGCCGGGGCAAGTATTGTCTGTATCCTTGCCGATGCAGATGATTCAGTTGTTGCCGAGGCAGTACAGGCCAGCCGGTTATATGGAACCCGCCTTATGGCCGATCTTATCAATGTACGGGACCCTGTCGGTCGCTCCCGGGAACTTGAGTCTCTCGGAGTGAATATTATTGCGGCCCATGTTGGTATTGATCAACAGATGATCGGAAAGGACTCTCTGGATCTCCTCCAGGCCATTATGAGAGAGATCCAGATTCCGGTTGCAGTTGCGGGAGGACTCGATGCTGTCAGCGCCGGAGAGGCGGCAAAGATTGGTGCGGATATCGTGATTGTTGGCGGATGGATCGCCCGTTCTGCCGATGTGGTGGGATCGACCCGCATGATCCGCCAGTCCCTGGATTCCCCCTCCCTTGCCGCCCCGGAAAAGAAGAGCCGGGATGAAGAGATCCGATCGCTCCTGATGCAGGTTTCCACCCCTAATATCAGCGACGCAATGCACCGGAAAGGCGCGCTCCCGGGACTGGTTTCCCTCTGCGGGAACGTAAAGATGGCGGGTAAAGCCGTCACTGTACGCACGGCGGCCGGTGACTGGGCAAAACCGGTGGAAGCTATCGACGTTGCAGCGCCCGGAAGCGTTCTTGTGATCAGCAACGATGGAGGCATACATGTTGCTCCTTGGGGAGAGCTTGCCACCTTAAGCTGTATCCAGCGGGGCATTGCCGGTGTCGTAATCGATGGGGCAGCCCGTGATATCGATGATATCCGGGCAATGAAGTTTCCCCTGTTTGCCCGTGCGGTTGTGCCAAACGCCGGCGAGCCCAAGGGATTCGGAGAAATCAATGCCGAGATTCAGTGCTGCGGGCAGTACATCCGGCCCGGCGATTGGATTGTCGGAGATGAGAGTGGCGTCGTGGTTATCCCCGGTGAGCGGGCATACGAAGTTGCCCGGAGGGCACTTGAAGTCAAAAAAACCGAATCAAGGATCCGAGAGGAGATCCGACGTGGCAGCACGCTCTCCGCAGTAGCAGAACTGATAAAATGGGAAAAGAAATGAAAAAGGATCCTAATGGAAGACAGAGTATTCCAGCAGAGTTGCACCTGATGCCAGTATCTTTTCGATTGCATCCTCTATCTGGTCTACGCGGAGGATAAGCACAGCGGCCTTTTTCCCGGAATATGCATAGGAATATTCGATATTAATCCCAGCGTCACCGAGGACATTTGCAATCTCGTAAAGCCCCCCGGGCTGATCTTTCATCTGGACGGCGATAACATCGGTAAAAGCAACATTGAATCCAAGCGATGACAGTTTTTCGTACGCTTTCTGCGGGTGATCCACCAGTGCCCGGATAACACCAAAGCCGCTCGCTTCAGCGATACTGAAAGCAAGTATATTGATCCTCTCCTCTCCCAATGCCTGTGCAACCGAAGCAAGTCTGCCCGGGCGGTTTTCCGAGAATATCGAGATCTGTTTAATGATGTACTTTTTTCTGTCCATATCACAACACCCTCTTATCGATCACTTTTTTTGACTTACCTTCAAACCGTGGCAGGGATCCCGGCTCCACCAGTTCGACGTTCACGGTAACGTTCAGCGCATTCCTGAGCCGGTGTTCTACGTTCTGTCGGATTTTCATAAGATCCGTGATCTTGTCACTGAAGGACTCCCTCGTCAATTCGACCCTTACAAGCATGTCATCGAGCGCTCCGGACCGCTCGACAACGATCTGGAAATGCTGCCCGACTTCGGGAATTGCCATTAAGGTATATTCCACCTGTGAGGGGAATACATTGATGCCCCTGATGATCAGCATATCGTCGACTCTTCCCTGTATCCGTCTGATTCTCGGGCTTGTCCTGCCACAGGGACATTCGTCCTCAACGATTGAGGAGATGTCACCGATCCGGTACCGGATCATCGGGAGTGCCTCTTTCTGGAGCATCGTGATGGTCAGTTCCCCTTTCTCTCCCGTTTCGAGAGCTTCCCCGGTCTTTGGATCTATCACCTCCACATACGCGATATCAGACCAGATGTGGAAACCGTTCTGTTCAGTGCACTCCGTAAACATCGGCCCGGAAAGTTCACTTGTTCCGTAAATGTCGTAGGCCTTGATGCCCAGCCAGTTCTCTATTCTGGTGCGCATCCCATCAGTCCAGGGTTCAGCTCCAAGGATTCCTGCCTTGAGGCAGGTATCCTTTTTGATATCAACACCCATTTTTTCTGCAACCTCCCCGATGTGGAGCAGGTAGGATGGAGTACAGGCAATCGCAGTAACCCCGAGATCCTGCATCAATTCGATCTGGCGTTCGGTATTCCCGACACTTGTCGGGAGTACTGTCGCACCGATCCGCTCTGCCCCGTAGTGCATCCCAAGACCGCCGGTAAACAAACCGTACCCGTAACTGACCTGGATGACATCTCCTCTCCCCAGGCCAATTGAGGTGAGCCCCCGGGCAAGCGAGGACGTCCAGAGATCGAGATCTCTCTGGGTGTACCCGACTACCGTCGGCTTCCCTGTAGTCCCGGAGGAGACATGATAGCGCACGAGTTCATCCTGAGAGGCTGTGAAGATTTTGTTGGGATAACCATCACGGAGATCCCGCTTGAACATGAAGGGGAGTTTTCTGATGTCAGATAAGTCCCTGATATCATCCGGATGTACGTTTTGCTCTTTCATACGGTCATGATAAAAGGATGAGAAACTATAGAGCCGGCAGACCAGACTTTTCAGGAATTTATACTGGACCTTCCGGAGATCAGCTCCCGGCATCTCCTCCATCCTCGGATCCCAGAACTGCATCAGATATCACCCCTCCTATCGATAACCCGTTTGGCTTTTCCCTCGAATCTGGGAAGCGAACCCGGTTCAACAAGTTTTACGGTTGTCCGTAACTCGAGGGTGTCGTGCAGTTCTTTTACCACTTTTTTCTGGATTCTTGCAAGATCGGCAAGTTCTCCACTGAAATGGCTCCTGTTGATCTCGACTTCCACCGTCATCTCATCCAGATGATTGATTCTGTCGATATATACCATAAACTGATTGCCGACTTCCGGAATCCTGAGTAGCACATGTTCTATCTGTGAGGGGAATACGTTGATACCACGGATAATCAACATATCGTCGCTCCTTCCCGTAATCCGTGCAATCTTTTTATATCTGCCACAGAGACACCCGTCTTCCATGAGCATGGTGACATCACCTGTCCGGTAGCGGATGAGTGGCATGGCCTCCTTAACAAGTGGCGTCACAACCAGTTCCCCCCGTTCACCATCGGAAAGACATTCCCCGGTTTTCGGATTGATAATTTCGACAAGGTAACTGTCATGCCAGATGTGGAGCCCATCGCGCTCTGGACATTCGAACGCGACACCCGGGCCAAAAAGCTCACTCAAACCATAAGAGTCGTAAGCGGTAAGTCCGAGGCGTTTTTCAAGGGTATTTCTCATGGTGTCTGACCAGGGTTCAGCACCGAAAATACCGGTCTTCAGACTATCGAGGGTTTCACCCATCTCTTCGGCGACCTCTGAAAGGTGCATCGCATAACTTGGTGTACAGTGGATGGTTGTAACTCCGAAGTCGCGGATCATTTCGATCTGGCGTCGGGTATTTCCGGTCGCACTCGGAATTACCGTCATTCCGATCATTTCTGCGCCGTAATGGAATCCCAATCCCCCGGTGAACATCCCATAATTAACCATGTTCTGGAAAACATCGTTTTCACCGATCCCAATCATCGTCATATTACGGGCGATAAGGTTGGCCCATGTATCCAAGTCCCGGCGGGTATAGCCTACGACAGTTGGTTTTCCGGTAGTCCCTGATGTTGTGTGTATTCGCACAATTTTTCGCATTGGAACTGCAAAAAAACCGAAAGGATACCCATCACGGAGATCCTGTTTTTTCGTAAAGGGAACTTTCTGAAGATCCTCAAGAATTTTGATATCGGATGTCGCTATCCCCGCGTTTTCAAATTGTTTCTGGTAAAATTCGACCTGTTGTACCGAACGGAGAGTTTTTTTCAGACGCTTCAGCTGAAGAGCCTGGAGATCGGCAGGTTTCAGCGTTTCCATTTTTTCGTCCCAGAACATCCGCATCACCTGTTATGCTATTGCATGACATTGTATATATGGAACCTTTTATCGTTTATATCTCATCGTTCCTGTTGAGACGTTTTTAATGGATGCAGAACCGTGTGCACAGGTTTTAGTGTATATGATATTCTATAAATAAAACGATGCCTTAATCAAGGTGAAAATGGCATTAACTAGATAAATCAAGCGTTTTCATGTGGGCTTTTATGTCACGAACAATTCCGTGGTTGGCAGTGTATGGTTTTGGCGCCCATATCAAGTCCACACAAAAAAAATTAATTATTCTCAATAAAGGAATTGTTGAGGAATTCCCTCTAGATGAGGTACAGAATCTTCTTGTTGTTGGAGGTCATACCCTGAACTCAACAACAATTTTTCATCTGCTGAAAAACGGTTCATATATCTCATTCTTTGAACCTGATGGTACTCCTGTTGGGATCATCCGACCCTTTGGAAATTGCAATGATAAAGAAATCCAGCACATTCAGGAAGATCTGCCCCGTCATCGTTATGCAACCATAATTGCACAGGCATCCCTCCGGTCTCGTCTTATAGCAATTGAACGACTTCAGGATCAACGGGGATCAGATCTTTTATATGACGGCGAATTGCAGATTCTGCACAAAGCACTCAATGAACTGGAGTACCTGGTAAAACTGGATGAAATCCGTCGTTTGTCAAATCTGACTACCGATATGTATTATGAAATACTTTCAAGAGATATTCCGGAATGCTTCAATTTCAAAAGACGAACCGTACGGCCCCAGTGCGATCCGATTAATGCGATGCTCTCGTTTGGCTATGCAATGCTTTACGGGAATTGTTGTGTATCGGTAATCGGCGCCCGGCTGGATCCTGATCTCGGTCTCTTGCATGAGGGGCCAGGAGCACTTGTACATGATTTTATAGGACCGTTCAAGACAGGGATGGTCGATTCTGTTGTGTTCAGCATGGCTCAGGACTCCCTTAAACCTGGAGACTTCGAACAGACATCTTCACGATGTATGCTTTCAGAGACCTTAGTAAAAAATCTTATCAGTGCGTTTAAAAAGTCAATTGATAATCAGAAAATCGATAGTCAGGTAAATAATTTTTTAAAAGCAATTCAAAAAATTGAAGATTTCAAAGTGATGTACTAATTCGTCCATCATTTTTGATTACAGAGAACTCATCGTAGTTTCGTATTACACTGTCCGTAATTTTTATATCCCGTATAATCGCCCGGGGACAACCATACAGCATTGAAATAAATTTTTCAAGTATTATTGACTCGGCAGTTGCAAAAATCTGCACTTTACCATCAGCAAGGTTCATAACAGTACCGGTCACTTTTAAATCCATTGCTATCTTTCTTGCACAGGCACGGAATCCCACTTTCTGTACTCTGCCGGTGATTACAATCTCAATGGTCTTCACTCTTGCTCCCCTCCTTGCAGTATTTTGATAACCAGTCCCAATTCATTAAAGACCTTATCCCGAAGAGTGGATTGCCTGATATTTGTTGCGGCATCTATCGCATCATCGATAATATCCTGAGCAAAGCTCTCGTAGCCTGCATCATACATCATCATTGCCATATCACACCGTATATATGCCCTTTTTGAAAGAGGTCTGATTATTCCTGCTTCTTTAATTGCATTATTTAACATCCGTTTTGCGTTTTTATGATCACGTTTATCCTGGAAAAGATTGAAAAGCCTGCAGAATAAAAGTGCTCTTTTTCCTCGTTCGGTAACGGAACGAACCATTCGTTCAAGTGCCAAAATCTGACTTGGCTGGGCCTCTTCATTGACAACGCGCTTAGAGAATACCATGATTTTTGCATATTGTGAGTTTTTTTCTGGTATATCATCATATCCTATCTGTGCCAGACGGTACAGACGCAATTCATCATCTTCGATCTGAGTAAGAATTTCAGCAGATTTTTTCATATATTGTGATTTTTTCTGTTTTAGGGATAGATCGGATAGTAATCGCGCGATTTCATCCCGGATTGAATCAGCAATATGCTGGATATTTATGGTTTTTGATATGGTTTCTGCCTTATTTAACAGTATAAAAAACGTATCATCATCCCCGGTCTGCAAAACCAGTGGTAATACCTCTAAAATAAGAAGTGCCTGATCGTATGGGGATTCAATTTTTTCAATTGCTTCTGAAATGTGGCGTACAGCAGTTTTGCATCTTTCTTTGTCTCCACTCACAAGAGAGTATGCAGAAATAAGTGTTTTAGTATACTCTCTGGGATCGGATACTTTTTCAATGACATCCAGTACAAGGTTTATTCGTTTTTTCTCCGGCAGGATGTTGTTCATGCTGATAATGGCAAACACAATCTGGCGGCGTGCAATGGCATCTTTGTCAGGCTCTACGATATGCAGTTTATTCAATCCCTCATCAAGGCAGATTTTTGCTTTTTCCGGGTCGATATGATGATATCCGATTGCTAAATCTGCCATAACTAGGACCTTTTGGTATTCTGCGGCGAGGTTTGGGATAACTGAATAAATCTCATCCAGTATTATACGGGATTGTTTTCCCTCATTTATATGAATGGCTGAATCCGCAAGGGTGCACAATCCTTTGAGTCGTACAAATGGATCATGTGTCATATCGAGAAGGTGATGTATCAAATCAATAATTTCCGGTGCTGATACCGTTTGATAGTGTCTCTGGAGTATGTAGGCCAATATCTCATAAGGATCTGCTGAGTCCGGATGAATGAGATCCTCATTGAGGTTCGCGATAATTCGTGACATCATGGCATTACGTTCCAAAGGATTCTCAATCTCCATGGAATAGAGGGCCAAAGGTAGAATGTAATCAATGCCGCTGCTTTTTTTTGAGAAGGAGAGTATAATATCTATCAATCCGGCAATTTTCAGAGACCTCTGGGTCTTTTTGACGTCTGATTTTAATAACTTCAAACCCCTCTCGAAGGGTATAATATCCGTGTTTTTATTCAACCGGTTCTTCTGTGAGGCGGTCTCTTGGATGAGGTCACACCCGATCCTGACATATGATTCTACAATGCGCTCGCATAACTGCATCCTTAATGAGGGATCTTCGATATCCTGTGCAATTCGGTATGCTTCATCAAGAGCTTCCGGAACTTTTTTGCTGGTTGCATATTTTATTACACCTGCTATGATGTTTGTCATTGCATAGGTTACAAGGCCGGGATCCAGCAGGGAACTGCTCCACGTTCGCATCCGTAATAGGAGATCGAGATCCCCCTGAGATGCAGCAAGAAGGGCTGCATCGTCGATAATGCTGGCCAGCGTTGCAGATCGGGTGTTTTGTCCCTCAATAAGGCAGGTTATACCAACCGCTTGCTGAAGAAAATCGCGATTTCCGGCCCTGACTCCAATTCCTGCAAGTTTCATCACAACTATAGAAATTGCCTGTTCTCTGATGGACTGATTCTGAATTAATTTTGCAAGATCCACAAGGATCGAAGAATCACAGGTGTCAAGAAATCCACGGGTTGTCAGAATAGTAATACTCTCTAAGATGAGGGTATCGTTTCCGGAGTGCAGCTTCAGGAGATGTTTTAATGAACAATTATGTTTTACAATATCTGCAAATGGTGCTTCATGGCATATCTGGGATATAGCCTGATATATAGCATTGGAAAAAACCGAGGGAGCCGATTTTCCCATAATGGCTTCAAACTGTGAAGGTTGTTGATCGTGAAAAACGCCCTCCTCGAATAATTTTATGAGAAGGTTGCAGTATTGTGGCAAAATGTCTTCAGGTTGCGTTATTTTTCCAAATAATGCTGTGGCATTGTCGAAATCATCTAATAACAGCATGGTTTGCGAAAACTGGAGATATACCAACATCGCATCTTTACTGGAACATGATGTTTCAACAAATGATATCAGATTCATCAGAACCTGCGTCGACCGCGTATGTCTGGCAATTGCAATCCCTGTACTAACGATATCCTTTGTAGGATACCTCTCCTTTGATGGCAGGTACTTGAGAAAATCAATTGCATTTAAGAGATACCAGGCATCCCCGGATTGTTCTGCCTTTTTAATAAGATTTTGTACAACAACGTAACTTATAAACGATGATTTTTGACTCAGTAGATCAAGATTGTTATTTATCCGAACTTTATTTTTTACCCGGTCCAAAAGGTGTTCGATCAGAATACTAATTAGTTCTCCTTGGATCTCATCGGGCAGAGATTCGAAGCTATTTATAAAAGAGCAGATTTCCAGCAGGTCCTTTCCAAATGTTGATTTCACTCCTCCATTGATAATATGTGTGAAGCACTCTTTTCTACGGAGTTTCTGGTGAATCGTTGATGCAAATCGTATACTTTCCAGAAAGAGGCACATGTCCTTTTTATGAATTGCAATGCTGGCGAGCGCCTGCGCTATCTCTTCATGCATTACCGCACGTTTTGATACATCGTTAATCTTGCTGATGAGATTTCGGACCTGATAAAGAATAGAAATATTCCCGCTTAAGATTGTCCATCTGGTGAGTCTGGGGATGCATTCGATAATAGTATCTGACCGATACTTCCTGAAGGTAATCTTGTTCAGCACTTCTAATCCGTGTTCAATATTCTCTAGATCTGATTCAGAGATACCCTTTGAGATAAGCGTCTGTGCGATAAATGAGATTATCTTCGATTGTGAACTTTTTTTCCCCAGTTTTTCTGGAAGGCTGATAAGCGCGGTAAACCATTTTTTGTCCTTTTTCGTTATATAGTGTTCAATAACCAGAGAGAAGAGATCTTCAGCACCCTCTTGTGGGATATTACGAATTGCCGATAATAATTCAGGCGTGTTTTTCCGAAAAGCGCAATCCAGAATAACCGAATTAACGGTACGCTGTAATAATACATGTGCATGTTTCCCCTTAAAACGGGATGCATCAGCAACAATTGCATCTAATACTTCCCAGTTATTTGTTGCGAGTGCCCTTTCTATCCTTTCGGTAACTGATGCAGATAAAATCATTTTTATACCATATGCAGTTGATGTGATTGAGTAAGGTCAGATTAACTCAAATAGTAGATATAAGTTTTGTTTTTAGAAATGATGAATCTATGCTTATTTTGAAATTATAAGCAATATTTCGTGAAATATGCATTTAATCTGATATTCTGGATTTAATTCTTTTATATCCTGTTTAAATCTTTATTCTTCCCGCCCTCTTTTATTATTATTAAAAAACAGATTGAATGAAAGAATCGCATTCCCCCCCTTTGGAGAGTTACAACGGGTCAGGGCAACATTTTGAGAATTTCAGATACCACCTTTTTTATCTCCTGAAATAGCGTCAAACCTGCAGTACTTTCATCCGCATCTACTATGATACGGAGTATGGGTTCTGTCCCTGATGCCCGAATTAACACCCAAGTATTTTGCCTTCGGATTTTCAGGCCGTCAGTACGATCGATGGATTCCTTTGCATATTTTTTATTGAGTTGTTCAATAAGATATGATCCATGCGTTGTTGAGATCTTTTCTTTTATCATATACCGATGAGGTAACTGTCCAACAAGGGATGAGAGACTTTTGTGGGTGGTAGCGAGAAGGGAGACCATAGTGGAGGCAGTCATCCCACCATCGCGACAGAACTGATGTTTCGGGAAGATCAGCCCCCCATTCCCCTCTCCTCCAACTATCACATGCCTGCCCGGTTTCAATAAGTTCCCGCATGGTACGGGCGACATAGATACTTCCCACTGGCGTATAATGAATAGTACATCCGGCCGTTTCCGCTATCATTTCGGCCACTTGGGACGTGCTGACGGGTGTAACAATGATGCCTTTCACGTTCCTGCAGCTATGCTGTGCGATTAGGGCAAATTCCTGATTTTCTTCCACAAATGATCCTTTTTCGTCAATAAATACTGCACGATCCGCGTCCCCGTCATGGGCAACGCCAAATACTGCATTGCTTGCCACAACCAGTGCGCCCAATTCTTTCAGGCCTTCCGCAGAAGGTTCCGGCAACCGGCCTGGAAACGTTCCGTCCATAATTCCGTTGATGGTGATCACTCTGCACCCCAGTGCCTGCAGAATTGCCGGGGTTGTCTGGCAGGCTGCACCTGACCCGGGATCAACCACGACAGTCATTCCTTCCCCGGGTTTTCCTGCGAACTGGCAGGTGACAGAGTGAATATATTCATCGATCAGATGGGGTGCTGCAATCTCTGTCCCAACCTGATCCCAGGGTTTTATCAGTAAAGGCTGATTCGATAATAGTCCCTCTAGCCGGATAGTATCTTCATCTCCCATCTCGGTGCCATCCGATTCAATAATTTTAACTCCATTGTATTCCGGGGGATTATGAGAGGCCGTAATCATTGCCCCTCCATCGCAGTGATTTTTTACGATATACTGGAGAGCGGGTGCCGGGAGTGTTCCGCAATCGAGAACATCGCATCCCGTGGCAAGAAGCCCGGCCTTAATGGCGCTGGCCAACATCGAACCAGAGGTCCGGGTATCCCGTCCCACGGCGATGCGTCCCGGCCTCATTATGCCAAGTGCCTCCCCAATACGGAGCGCAAGTTCCGGTGTGACCTCTTTTCCGACAATACCTCGCACACCGTTTGTTCCAAACAGCCTTTTCCGCATCTTTTTTATCGTCATCTTCGTGAAGATCTTTCTGATTTTTTTAGTTTAATAGTCTTCGAATGAGGATAGTGAGGAAATAACCTGATCAACAGAAGGATTCTGCAAGGCACTGGTGTCGCTGGGGAGATCGCCTATAATGATCTTCGGAAAGTCCCGTGTTTTGAATCCTTCGATAATTGCAAAGTCAATTCCCTTATTTTTAAAAAAGAGGAGCAGGTCGTCAGGATCGTTTGAATTTAGGGTGACCACAGATTTACAGGAATCAATACCCGCTGAGATGTCGGCTCCATTTTCAAAAAATATGGTTGTATCTTTTCCTTCATCCAGATGGTAGTCATGATCTCCCAAGTGCTTGATAACGCCAACGCGCCCACGTAATTTAAGAACCGGGATCAGGGTGCTGATAAAGGTGGTCTTTCCGGAGTTTGCATGTCCCGCAACCTGAATAATTTTCATATCTGATATCCGTCCTCATGGTGTGTAGTCTGGTGGTGTCTTATCAAGAGGGGGGCTATTTTCCCCGGATTCGGATTTATCATCTGATAGGGTCTTTATGGGGTTTAATGAGATGTTTCTCACTATTTCAGTAGCTGGATTTTTTCCATGGGTGGATTCATGGGGCGGTTGTATCCCGGTTGATCCAGACCCCTCCTGGCAATCATGGGAGTTTTCCGATGGGGCATCCGGATTATCTTTGAGAGAGCAATAACTTTCTTTGGAATGTTCTTCATCTGCAAGTGTCGTTTGACCATTGTTTTCTGGAACTGGTTCACCTTCTGATCGTGTCTTAAGTATTGTCTTTGCGGTCTCTCCTACACTTCTCATTACCCGGGTGATTCGGTCTTCGATATCTATCTCTTCATCAATATCGAGAGTTGTTCCCTCGACTTCAAGCAAAAAACGCGACACCTCGCTTGCTTCAAAAAGGAGATCATCAAGTTCATCGGTTGTAAAGAATCCACACATCGCTCCGTAGAAAAAGGTGGCACTCGCCTTTCTTACCTTTTTCTTAAACGAATGACGTGCCTGGTTTACTGCCTGAGGAGTATAGGTATCTTCCATGAAGGGGACAAGCTCGGGAAGGTGCTTGCCGATGAAGGTCATTTCGGCGCCGCCGGACGTGCGAAAATCCGTGCATAAGCGTGCAAGTGCCCATTCCCGGGCCGTTATATAGGTACGCTTACGCAGGAATTGGTTAACCTTCCGGTAGGTAGCACCATCTACTTTTTTAAATTTTTTATACTTATTAATCTCCTGCTGAATAACCGCTTCGTCCATTATTAATCCTCGTGATGATTTTCCGTTTGATATCCAATGAATGGCTTCTCTCTCTCCGGTTAATTATTAAACCTTTTTGTATATAGCGATATGTGGTTTATGGCGGGTGAAAAACAAATACGATCTCGGTTTGTAATGGTTTGACTATTATATTCATCTTTTCGAAGGTATCGGTGAAATTATCTATGAAATCATTATTTTATAGATCAATCTCTTTCCCAGGTTGTCCTTTGTCTTGATAAGTGGGTCGATCTTCAATTGTTTCCCTTTTCATAATATACGTGTTTTTCAGAGGAAATCCTCTGGGGGGTACCCTGTACGAAGTTGTATCGATCTAACTCACAAGCGGGAGGAGAAAGACAATCCTGACCTTTTCAGATAAGCTACATGGGTTATGTGCCAGATATTTGGTATTTGGAAAAATTTGGAAAAATAGCTGGGATTTCCGACGGGGCAACTTTGGAAATTCTGGAAAATCCGAAATTTTTGGATAGACTATTTCGCAGCTCTGCTTTTTAAAACACATCGATCTCTTCTGTTTCCGGTATTAGATCAGGGATGCAGGTTGCCTCAAATTTTCTGGCGACAACGGGTCTGAAGCAGATTGTTACCCAGTCTTCGACGTAAAATTACAATAGCAGCGTTTTTGAGGCGTTTGCACGGTCCAGTGGGTAAAACTATGCTAAAAGTGAAAATACCCCCTCTTTTGACCCGCTCGATCCAGGGTGTGTCCCTTTTTCTGGCACGTTGTAATATTTTCAGGTTATCATCTCATACTACAATATTTCTTGAACGATATCGAAAGCTGATATGAGGATGGCATTATTTTTGTCATGGGATCTCAATTATCCTGTTTTGTCGTTTTTCTGTCTGGGAGGGGGAATTTGGAAATCGACAATTTAATGATATAAATAATAAATTGGAAAATTTGGAAACTGGAAAACTTAACGACGTAAATGCTAAATTGGAAAAATTGGAATTTGAATATATCCCATTAATTAGTGGATTTTGTCGAAATTCGTATTCAATTTTAGGGATTACGTTTGCAGTTGTTGGGATTACCTATTAAAGATGGAAGTTTGAAGCAGTGGCGAGAACCGATGAGTAAAAATTGGATTTTTTCATTGGGTGGGTTTTTTAAGCATTTTTGCTTTTCTCTTTTTTATCTCATATTTTGGATACTTTAAACAGTGTTTTTTCTTTGTTCTGCAAGGGATTTTATAATTTCAACTGTTGCCGTTATCATCGTTATTGGGGGGGATTGGCTGATGTAATAGATCTGATAATGGGTAATATCTAAAAGTCAAAACGAATCATTTTTTCTAATCGAAATGCATGAATTGCCTGTTGAACTAACAAAAACGTAAAATTTGAGATTTTAAAAAAAAGCCTGTAAATTTGTCGCAGAATAGGTATTCTGCGCATTCCTGCGGTTTTGCCTCGGATTGCGATTTCAGGCCTATTCTGCGCGAATTACTAGTGTCGCGCTTCGTGCACCAAGGGACTACACCGGGCCGCTAAGCCCAGTACAAGAGATCGGCCAGCTGAGCCGGTCCCTTGGTTCCCGAAGGCTGCACTGATTGGAAATTGTCGCAGAATATTATAAACATTCCGTCCAGCCAAAACAGCCCCTCTTTTCATTTGGCCTGCACATTCCCCTGTCCGGACCGACTTTTGCCAACAGCGGCCTGCTATTGGGCTCTGCCGTCGAAATCCTGCGATACGTGCCCGGTTCAGATACGCCGACCCCCTGTTTGTATCAAAACTCCTGGAGGAATTGCACAAACAGGGGTCCGGCCGGATGCAGGTCTATTTTTTAAAATGATTTTAAAAATGATTTTAAAAAAGTTCCAGTGGAAATGAGATCGCAAAAGTGAGGTCCTCCAGGTATGCAGCGGGCGGGCCTGCAGTCACGCCTGAACGGTCTTTCAAAACTGAAAAGTTCCAGTGGAAATACCACGTTTTTGACACAATTTCATAATGAGCTATGCTCACGTCTGATGATGAGGACCAGTACAGGTCCTGCCGGCCGGGATCCCCTCTATGTGCAATTCCTCCAGGTGGAAACGATCAAACAGGGGGTTGTCGTATCAGAACGGAAGCCATTATGAGCCCCGTTTCAAATGGCAAACTTCCGGTTGCTATACAAAAAAGGAGAGGATAGAAGATGTGCAGGTTCACTTTCCCGGTACCGTTGCCGTCTCGGTTGTCTGTTCCTGTGCCTGGCTCTGGAATGTCATCCAGGCGTACTTGGCAACGACAACGGTGGAAATGGTGTAGAAGGGAATTGCAGCAATTATGAGTAATGTATCTGGGTCCATCAAGATCACCTCTTCTTAGCTGGACTGGTTTGTTCGACGATCACGGCGCATTCTTCGGGGTTAAAATGAGAGCAGTAGAGGCAGGCCCGGCATTGGACCTCGACCCCCCCGCGCTCGAATTTTACCCCTCCATCTTCAGGTTCTGCCATGTTCAGGTCTCATCCGGTCGTGTACTGACCCTGTCCGGAGTCGGGATTTCGGTCTTCCGCATCCATACGGGCAATTCCACATGGTCCAGCAGATCCAGCCGAGCATCGCGTATATGGGCGTCAAGAGAAGCCCTACACTTCCGATGTCTGCCATCTCGAGCTCCTTTCTTGATACCACGTAGAACCCCCGTCATTCGGGCCGTTTGTGCCTGGTGCACGGCATCCGTGCGCCCGGTTCGCATAGTCCTGTTGAGTGCACTGGTTGTGCGTTCCGGAAACGATACCCTGAGAAGACGGCTGGTTGTTCAACGGGGCAACGATGCCCTGTTGCATGAGGGCTTGCACCGGCTCCGCGTTCAGGATCGTCTGTGCGTTGGCTGCCGCCTCCGCAGGACTCAGGACACGTGACGTACCAATTACCACGGTGTTTGTTCCCACCGACGGGGTAGGCCAGTACGTGATAGGCGTGCCTGGTCCTGCCGGGGTAGTTATCACGGCAACCGGCGCCGCTGCACCCCTGACTGTAGTCACAGAGGCTTGTCCTGCCGCCAGTGCCTTCTGGATAGCGGCAAGGGTGCTCTGCTGCATCGTGTTGATCTGTCCTCCCGTGTTGGTGATGGTCCCTTGCAGGCTGACATTATTAGACGCGGCCTTAGATGCTGATATTACGCTCTGAGCTGCAGCATTTTTACCCCCCGCACCTTGGCCGAGCAGACGGTCCAGCGATGCAAAGAAAGATCCGAGGTCGGAAGTACCCGTTGATGGTGAGGTACCCGGACCTGCCGGGCCGCTGTCACCGGTGTCAAGAGACGTGGAGGACCCTTCCCCGGAGAGCAGGCCGCTTTTACTGAGCAGCCACAGCCCGCCGAGAGCGAGAGCTCCGAGGATTGCAACCGGGATGAGGTCCTTCAGCCAGGAAGACCCTTGTCCCTGCGGTTGTGCATAAATGATGTCTGCCATGTTACCACGCCAATCCCGTTGCCGTCGTCACGGACGACAACCACTGTGACGCGAATCCCAGGGGGTCGGAAAGTGGATTATCCGTGATACCCCCGACATTCGCCGCCGCTGCATTCTCCTGCCATTGGGTCAAGAGGTCCGGGGCGCTCGATGGGATGAACCACTGTGTCGGACTCCAGACCGTATCCGGTGTTTTTACCGGCGTGTCTGGTTGCTGCTGCTGCTGTTGCTGGTCGGAGGAATAGTGCTGGTAGACCAGGTATCCCGCTACACCGACAACGCCGAGTCCCACCACGCTCCAGATTACATCAGAGAAGGACATCAGCGACACCCGCACCCGTTATCCGTCGTGCCCTCTGTCTTTTGTACCGGAGCAGTGGTACGAGAAGCCGCCGCTTTCTGTACCAAGAAGTACAGCCCCACGACAGCGACACCGCCCAGAATCACGATTTCCATGTTTTTCATGATCCCACGACCTCCCAGTGAATCTGGAGTCCGATGACATCACCGATAGTTCCGGATGCGTTGGCCCACCATTCGATGTAGGTGTCCCAGGGAACGACAAGACACTTGTCAAACGTCGCATGCGCAACAACTGCCGTAGGACCGGAATAGTTGTTTTGCGTTGCAGGTGTGACCACCTGTGCAGCGGGCAAGGTCACGGGCCCCACCGGGTCAAGGTTCGAACCGACAGGTGCGGTGCCGGGAATCACGAATTCAAGATCGAATATCGGAACGGGTACAGCCCCCTGGACCAGGGCACCCCAGAAGGAAACGAGATTTCCCGTGGTGCCCGGGTCAACTGTTGCCATCCACGCCTCTATTCGGCGGATGCGGATCAGCGCGGTCGACAGTACATCATCCGCCCACGGCTGGACCGTGCCATTAGTGCCCGGGAACCCTGTATCGGTCGCTTTTGCCGACCACGTGAAAACACGCGGCTGTACGGCGACGGTGGAGTTGATGCAGTCCCCGGTAGAGGCAAGCGACATGAGGCCTCCTTAGGCTGCCAGCGCAACAACGCAGAGAAGCCGGTACAATGTCCCCTTCTGGAGCTGAGGCAGACTGCCCACAGCTCTCTGCGGGTTTGATGGCTGCCAGATGGAGTAGTCCAGGACAATCTGGGACCGCTTGCCGTCGCTCGTGAACTCCACCTGCCCGGTCACTGCGGTCGGGAGGAAATCCGTAACCTGGACGAGCTCAGGGACTGTCCAGAAGTTCGGGCTGTTCGCACCGGCCGGTGCATTCCAGTCCATCTGGACGTATCCACCGGCGGCGAGTGCGGACGCGTTGTAAATCGACAGCGTGTACGGCCTGCCGGACTTGACCCCCTTCATGTAGAGGGTCCCTACAGTTGCGGCCATATCAGATCACCGCCCCTGAAGTCGTGTTCGTGTTTTGGGTCGACCCGGTGATACCTCCGAGAAGGCCGGCAACCGGGAACTGTGCGCCGGCATGCATACCGGCGAGGGTCATCAGGGTATCGTTCTTCAGGAAATACCCGGTCGCTCCGAGTCCCAGGATGCCCCCCAGGGCGGCATAAACTGGTTTGCCACCGATGCGACAAGCTGACCGATTCCACCATCCAGGGCAGGCTTAAACGAGCCTGCGATGCCCATCATACCACCACGCGAGGCATAATGGCGCCGGGCGTGGCCTGCCACCGTTGCGGCGGCAGATTGTGCTTTCTTTTTGAATGCCATTTTTAATCAATCCTCAAAGCCGGGCTTACCTGGGTGACTACCAAATTTCGGTAGATGGGTAAATTTCCCGGCGAATTTTTTATTTAGAGCCGCACAAATCACGTCTGCAATTTTTCCATCCTTGACCGCGCACACGTGCCCCTCTGTTGAGTGGTAGATGTGGTGCCGGTATGGAGGATGGCCGTACGTCTCCCTCTCGGAGTGGACCGGTCCTTTTTTGGCCGGTGCCTTCTTCCGAGGTTTCGGTTTCGGCTTTTTTGCCATGCGATACACCCCCGGTCACCGACCGGGATAGAAAACAAGTGGATATTATACTTTGTAAAGTACACTTGCGTTAACGACGGGTAAAAAAAGGGAATGGATCAGATGGGGCCCGGACCTAAACCGCCGGTCTGGTCTTCCTGTCCTTTCTTCACCTTCTCGAGCATTCCATCGAGGCCTCCCTGGGATTTCACGTACCCTTTGACCAGGGGAAGGAACCGGGCTAAGTCATCTGGCATATTTTCCTCGTAAATGGTCTCCGGGTCGATGCCGAACGACTCCAGGAGTCTGAGGCACCCAGGGACCGACATCATACGGTGGTTCGGGGGCCTGTTCGCGGAGCGTTTCCCCTCGTGTATTTGCACGCTGCCTAAGCCGCAATTCAGCTGAAGCAGCGTTCTGCGCTGCCCGTTTTCTCTCGATTTCAAGCCGCAGCCGGGTGCGTGCGTCTGCAAGTGTCAACGCCCTGTTCACAAGGACAACACCCGCTAAAACGATGATCAGCACCGTGACAAAATCAAAAATGTCCATGAAAATTCATGAGAAGATAGACTATGTAAAGGAAATTAAGAAGATTTTGAGAGTTTCCACCATTCCAGGGCGTTATTCCAGAGGTCCACACGGTCGTAGGGGAACCCGTTCTGTTTGAGATCCTGCCAGACCAGTTCCCAGTCACGATCCTCAGGCTCCCGGCGCTTGAGGTCCCGCACGATGTTCGGGTAAAGGTGATGCGCGCGCAGGGCCTCCCCCAGGGATTCCAGTTCTTCAAGCCGGCGCTGAATGAACTCCGGGCCATTTTGCCCATTTTTCCCGGTGTAAGCTCCGGAGCTTACACCGGCCCTTCCCACACATATAGGCCGAGCTTTTAGAGCGCCGGTATCACAGCATTCAATTTTTCCAGGTTGTGCAAGTTCCTTGGATCGACCAGGCCGGTGTATGAAAGCATCGCCTGATGAAGGAATTCAGTGAGCTCCCATCGATCATTTTTTACCAGCTCGACAAGGTGAGGATACGCCCGAATTGAACATCGAACTTTTTTTTCATCATACCAGGGTGTCATTTCATTTCACCAGTGTGAGCTCCGGATCCGGAAGCTGAGCTGAGAGAGAGAGAGAGTTCCAGAATTTCACATCACCTGGTAAACAGTCTGCGAGATCTTCACCAGTTTGTTTTCCCGGGAAAGTTCTGCAGCGACCGTCCCGGCAAGATACACGTACTCCTGGCTTGAGAGCCGCCGGGAGAGGTCCTTGGCATTGATTTTGGTGCCGTTGATGCAACCCCTGACGTGTTTTCTGAGGATTTTCCGGACGTTATGATTTAAGATCCGCATGCTCCGGTTTTTAGTTTTTCGTGGCAATTCTCTCACTCCTGATGCTGGCGCAGGCCTCTTCTATCGTGACGTACAGGGTCCCCTGTCACCGTGCACCCCTCCGGGCGCATCCTCATGCCTTTCCGGATTTCGTATCGAATCAGGCCGCATCTCCTGGCTGAATTCGGGGAGTAGGTCATAGCCGGTCCACCACCAGGCGCGGGTTCGGGGTGCTCAATACGTCGGACCAGACCCCCCGGTCGGTACACCTGGACCGTGAGAATCCCGTTTTCGTCGTGAATCCTCAGGTCCGTCCCTATCACGACAATGTTTGGACCGTCGTAGGTCTTGATACTCCAGGAACTCCACATTCAGATCGCCTTCGCATCGTCCGGGACAGCCTCACAACTCGTGTATTGTTTGAAAGGGCAGGCCGAAAAGAGTTGAAACCGATACACTTTGCACCAGGGCACCGGGTATTGACAGGGGACACCGGTCTTTTTGAATTGGAATTCCCAATCGGGAATGAAATACGGGCAGGTCACGGAAAGAACACCGCCGATGAACCGTACCCGCAGCGGATCGCTACGGTTTCGAAGATCCTCCTGGCCTCTCCCCGGACCATTGCCTGAATGAACAGGTCCTCAGGTTTCAAAGTCTTCCTTTCTTTCTGCGCGGTTTTAATAGGCCGGACGGTTAAATCCTGATTTTCTTCATTTTCGATCACAATTTTCACCACTTAAAACACTTAATTTCCAAATCGGTTGGTAAACTACTCGCCAATTTCGATTTAGAGCCCGTATAACCTGAGAATAGGTATTCTGCGCAAACCTTTATTTATTTGAGATAAAAAAGATTAGACCATGGAAAGCGGGTATTTTTCGGACTGGCTCAAAAGTTACCGGAATTACCTGCGTATGCGTAACTATTCCTTCCGGACGCTTGACAGCTATGAACAGGTGATCAAGCATTTCGGGTATTACGTCTGGCTGAGGCGGCACACAGAAGTGACCAAACTGGTTTTCTTCTGGAAAGATTTTGAGAGTGCCCGGCTTGATACGAGTGTGGATGTCCCTCCTGTGATGGTTACGGATTTTCTCTCGTTTGTTTCAACCATGCGAACCTATAAACCCAAGACATTTCACCGGATCATCTCAACCCTCAGCTCATTCTACCGATTTCTCTGCGTGCAGGGAGCTGTTGTAGCAAACCCGTTAAGCGGGATCGAGCGTCCCCGGCTCAAGCATCAGGAAGTAAAATACCTCAAACACAATCAGGTTCTTCGTTTGATCGAATCGATCGAGGATCCGAGAGACAAACTGATTGTCAGGACAATTTACTCCACAGGTGTCCGGGTGTCTGAACTTTGTAACATGAATGTTGAGGATATTGATTTTGATGAGCACACCATCCGTATACGCGGGAAAGGTGACAAGATACGGATCGTGTTTATCGATGATGAAACCCTTTCTGAGGTCCGGACCTTTATTGGCAACCAGCGTGCTGGCCCCATTTTCATCGGTCAACAGGGTAAACATATTTCTCCAAGGGCGATTCAGCATATTTTCAAGCATTACGCCCCTCCGGGTATAACGCCTCACAAAATCCGTCACAGCTATGCAAGCGAACTGTACCGGAGATCAAAAAATCTCCGTGTAGTGCAGGAGAACCTGGGCCACACGTCAATAAAGACAACGGAGATTTACCTGCATACGGATATTGATGAGCGCCGTCAGGTATACCAGCAGTTTTTCCCCCTTTCCGGCGACAACGAGAACTCGTGAAGGGAGAATATTCCAGGATGCCTCCTGGTGTCCATCATTCTTCCATCCTCTTAAAAAGGGGGGATTGCGCATTGTTGAGGTGCGTATTTTTTCGTTCGGATTGCCGATTTTAAATTGGTTTTCGGTGATATTCTCTCATTTTTTCATTATTGTTCCCGCACTATTTTCCGTCTCCTCTCTGCCTTGGGAACGGTATTCCCGTTTCAAATCCTGATATTCAGCCACATTTTCCTAAAAATCCTTTTTTTACGGTTATTCCAAAACCTTACAAAACTCTTTTTATCTTTTATAAACCATATAATGCTATACACTAAATTGTGGGTTTTAGTTTTAAAATTTTCTGTTTTCCTGAAGTTTTTGTGAAGAATCTGATCAGTATGATCCTTTAATTCCGGAAAAACCGGTAATGATCTCACGTGAATGCTATTTTTGTGATGCAAAGTTACCCTTCAACAGGAGGGGATCCTTTCAGAAAATCCGAAATTTCCGAAAATTTCCAAAAACCGGGGTGTGCTAATTTGAGTGTAATATCGTCGTTATATCCCGTAAGGCAGGAGCCAACCATTCCCGATTGTTTCCATTTTTTCCAATCTGCGCCCCCACAATTTTCACCCTGCTCCCGAAATAGTTCCCCTTTTGAATTGCCACGGCTCAAGAAAGTCCGGCACGAAATCGCCGGGGATTCGGATATCGTGGATATCAGGACCACTGAAGCAGGCGTCCGTGATGAAAAGAAACCTGCCAGTTATACCATCGGTCAGTATGCCCTCTTTCAGGAAGGGGAAATCCGTTTCCAGATGTCACAGGGCTGGACCTGGCGCGGCATGACCCGTGACTGGAAACATGCGGTCAGGAAGCATACACGGCAGGAACGTGGATTGTATAAAGTGGATTTTAAGGGGCTCCTAACGGATTGGTTCGATTTTGTCAAGAGTAAAAAGATCATACAAATGCCATTGATTGAAGTGAAAGTAAAATCGAAAATTCGGAGTAATGATGGGGAAAATTAGGTTTTTGGTTTTGGTTCCCAGTCATGGAAATCAGCACATGCAAATACTATACCCATAGCTGCCATCATTTTGGCCAACACCATGCTCGAATATTTTTGCATCCATCATTTTGGGCTATATTGTAATAATAAACGCAGTCACTTTGGGAATATCCAGAATATGAGACTGAACGATATGAGTTGCAATCCCATGCTAACACTGACAACACTGCCTGTGTTCCGGATGACGACCCGGATGACGGTGGTTGAGAAGAACACTCATGATTGCCAATGTAATATGGATATCCATCCGGACAACAGTGTCCATCGCTAGTCATTGTGGAACCAGAACCACAATCAGTAGTCCCGCTCCACCAACCTCCGGAGTTTACGTACAGGATGAAAAGCCACAACATAACTAGCCCACCAATTATCCAAAATATAATCTTGATTATTTCCTTAGTTTTGTTTGGATCGTCGGTTGTCGTGGGATTTTCCTTTGGCTGATTATATTCAGCGGCAGCATCTTTGTGAGATTGTATTGATCTTGCTTTATTGCAATTATCGCATAAACTACGATATTGGTTGTTTCCGGTTATCTCTGCCCCGCAATTTCTACAAAACTTCATGTTTTTCTCTCCATAGAATGTCGAAAGGCAATCCAAATTGTTAATTTAGAGTCCAAAGATGAAGTTATACTAATGCGTGATAATGCAGCATAATTATATAATCCTACATGTATACTTTTTGTAATTTTTTTTTAACATCAATCATAACAGAGAAAAATTCATCCGATTTCTACATTTCATCACGGTTGGTGGATATGTCCAGACGGACAGTGGGTTGGCATTATTGGTTTTAAGGGTTAAAGAATCGGAGCATATCGGTGTAAAAAGTGCTGCTAAGGAGAATTGGACTTTCTTAAATGAAATGCAGCGCCTCAAGCATCATGACAGAGTGCGCCGACCGGGATTTAATCGAAATCATCAATGCTTTTTTGAGATCAGAGAGTGACATAAGAGGGGATATGATCACCTCGTCTAGAAATTGTTAGATTAGTGGTCTTATCGTCGAGCACCCCCGTAGTGTAGCGGTCAATCATGCAGGACTTTGGATCCGGCGACACCAGTTCGAATCTGGTCGGGGGTATTTTTGTTTTCGATTTCAGGAGTGTTGATATCTTATTTTGAATTTATCTTATTGGATAACTCTTTAAATCGTGTTTCAAGTTCAAATACTCGTTCTTCAATGTCTTTTGTCTCATTTGGTGGTATAACTCTCATTGATGTTGTCGACTCATTACCCATTTACAAAGAGAAATGCGCGTTTGCCTTTATGTTCTGTTTTTGGGGATTCCAATATGTTGACCGGTAACATCCGGGCACTCCTGAGGTAATCGAATAAAAGGATACGTGATATTGGGTTCAGGAGCGTGATCCCATGGCAGTTCTGTACGGTGCGTGGGTGATTTGCCGGAATAGTCCCGGAACAAACAGGGCAGACATCCCGATCACCCTGATGGGGAACCCGGAGGGAAACGATGATCGGACGGGCGGTAACATAATCGGGTTCTTACAGATAAAACTCCTTTCTTTTCTCGAAAAAAGGTTAAAATTATATCTGGGTATCCAGGATAACTTGAGAACTTCCATCGGTAAAATAACCCGTTACTATAATATGACACGATCCGGCAAACCCATTGGTAACAGAAGGGGTTCCAATAACCCAGTCTCCAACAATTGCTCCCAGCACACCTTGCGAGCTTCCCCTGGTAATAATATTACCCGTTATTGCAAGAGGACACGATCCTCCGGAGCAACCAGCATTAACAGAAGGGGTTGCAATAACCTGAGATCCATTGGTAGTATTTGCCTGGGCATTGCCCGTGGTATTAAAATAGGTCACCGTTTCAGCAATGCCGGCGGGTGGAGTAATCGTTACAAGTCCGTAGCTGAATGTAGCAGCATCCTGGCCACCATCATAGGTGATTAGGATTTCGTTCAAACTGGGTTTTGATGCGGTCGCAGCAACCCCTTTGGTCTTCTGGAGGTTTCCTGCCATACCGAATGCAAAAGTGGCGATAACCGCTGCGGCAATTATCGTGACGGCAACCATCAGAACGACGCCGATTACCGCTGAAACTGCATCTTCATTTTTTCTTTTAAATGCCATATTTTCAAACACCATTGAGAGAATGCCCTGGGTAAAAGGCATGGCAAATATACAACCAGTCCATGTTTTAGTACAAATATGGGTGTTATGCGATTTGTAGGTTATGTGATGCATGAGCAGGATTTGCTCCGATTTAATGAGGTAAATGCCCTGCGCTGGAAATTCCCCACCTGTTTCCGGGAGAAGGAGCATATTCAGATTGTCGTTGACGGGTATGAAGACAGGCAAAAAAGATCGTGTCAATGCCTATAAACCTGCACGCAGAGGTGGAAACCTGCCTTCATAAATGCATGGATAGCACGATCCTGTCTGTTTCGATGAGTGGGTAAAAACAATCCTCTGCCGCTCACCATGCTCACGTCCATAACCTGTCATGGTTCAGCATATGCGCGCAGGAAACGTGGAGTCTGGGTACACCATCGAAGAATCATGGATCATCCTGGAAGATGGTTTCCGGAAGGCTTCCCTCATCATCAGGAACAAGATCCGCGTGGTGTCTCTTACTTCCGGATCGGAGAACCTCTGCCGGAATCCGGCTATCCGTATCTCCACGCAGGATACTTCAGGGAATTCAGCGATACCGAAAAGGATCGGCTCAGGAATCACTGGTCGGGTGTCGCACAGGCCGGGGACACCCGGCATGAACTTGACTTTTCGTTTAAAAAATCACTCAAAAACAGGGTGGGGTATCACCTCCCGTAAAAACTACCTGATGCGATTCTGATTGACCAGCATATGGCTTACGGGACCTGCGATGAAGAGAACAAGCCCGGGATCGAACATACCGGAAAGGGACTGGTTGGAATAAAAAGGGTATCAGGTTTTTTATGAACATACGTTCATAGTTTTCTCTTCCACCATCCGAAATACACGATCACCGCGAGAAGTGCAATTACCCCGATGAGGAGCACCGGGTATTCCAGGATAATTTCGGCGAGCCAGCCGAACATACCCAGATTTGTGACCATGGAAGATCTCGAAACCCCAACGTAGGTCACATTCGGGTTTGCCTTCTGCTCGGCGGCGTACGCCTCGGCCGTGACCAGACCAAAGAGCGAGGTGCCATTCGGCGAATCTCCGCGGAAGATCATATTACCCTGGGTGTCAAGTCCCCCATATACCGTGTCGAGCAGTTCCTGCTTACCGGTCTCGTCGCTGATGCGGGTAACTATCACCGCATCCTTCCCGCCGTTTTGGTTAACCCAGGATGCCGGGATGGTGAATGTTATGTTTGCCGGGCCGGTGGTGACATTGACCTTTTCCACATTCAGGGAATAAGCAGCACTGGTCAGCTGGAGACCATTATCGCCGAGGATACTCTGGAACTGGTTCAGGGTATCGGTGCTCAGTTTTTCCGTAATCGTGATGTTGAGATAGCCCGGCTGGATGAGTGCGGGCAGGGCGGCGTGAACTGAGCCGGAGACATTGCCGAGCGCCAGCGTGGCGTTCATCGGGTCAGTCACGAACTCTGCCCGAGAGACCAGGCCCGTAATATTCCCGTTGTTGATCGTGAGATTGTTCCCCCAGAAGGTGAAGAGCACGCCGGGCGAGTGGTGCTGGTAAATCTCAACGCGGTCAGGGAATATCGTTACAATTGCACCTGCTGCATGTGCACCTTCGATTCCAACGAAAAATGTACCCTGCCCGTCGGCATTATATTGTAACCCTGGGAAACCCACCGGGTATCTCTGGAATATCTGGATGTTTTGACTGGGGAGTTGTTGTGGTAGTTCAGGTTGACCGGGTTGCTGTTGTTGTGGTCCGAAATAGTCCCGTGAACGTACCGTATCTGCCTCCCCCCCCGCCCCCTCCAGCCCCGCCACTGGGCGTAGGTACTACGGTCGGCGATGGGGAAGTTGTGGTGAAGGTCAGGTCCGTGCTTACGGCACGGTTGCCGGCAGGGTCAAAGGATATCACGATGTAATGGTACACCGTACCCGGTGTCAGGTTGTACAGGGATATCGTGTGGCTCCCTGTCATGCCTCCATTGGTGATGAGGGATCCATAGCTGGTCGTCGTGCCATACTCGACCGTGCTGTTTGCATTTTCATTGGTTTGCCATGTGACAATTGCATTGGTCCAGTCGATGCCGCTGACTGATACGTTATAGGTGACCAGAGGGATAGTGCCGGATATCGCCACTGCCCCGGAAGTTACAGCACCGGCAGCAGGCCCTGACAGGAATACCGGTACCGTAAGAAGACAGCAGAAGAAGATGATAAAAACAAGAGATTTTTTTTTGGCGGTCATTTCCGCAGCCTGATCGTGCGGCCGACGATGATTGCTGTGGCTGCGAGGGCCACAACACTCAGCACCGCGGGCAGGGGAGTCTTCGTGGACGCTGCACTTGTTGAGGATGATACCATGACCGCCCAGACACTCAGGTGGTTCGTGGTCGTGGTCAGCGTCATGTCCTGTGTGTTCACCTGCGTGGGCAGGATGACCCACGTTCCCTGGGCGGCATCAAAGTAGGAGAGCTTCAGCTGGGATGCGTCACCGCCGGCAGCCGCAAGGTCATCCTTGGAATAGTTTACCTGGACCGTGGCGTCCTTGCTGAGCAGTCCTGAGAGACCTGTTATCTCGAAGCTGCTTGCACCCAGTTTTGCACCAGACGGTGCCGGGCTGAGCTGGCTTAGGGAATAGGGTTTCATGGTGACCACCACATCGGAAAGTACAGATCCCTGAGGGAATAAGACCGAATACCGCCCGTCCGGTGATGCAAGTGTGGCCTGGCTGCCGGGGGTCACCGTTACGCTCGATTGGGTTGCCGGTGGGATATAGTTCGTGCTGACGGTAAGTGTGGTGCTCTTATCATCGAGCACTTGTCCATTCAGAAAGACTTTCGAGTCTACCGTGTAGGTTCCCGGCTGCAGGTTTGTCACGTTGGGCTGCGCGACAAACTGCACCGTGTTTCCCGGGATGATTGCGTATATCAGTGGGATGGTTGAGGCATTTGCGATAAAGTTCCCGTTCGAATCCGTCATGTTGACTTCGTTTATGGTATTGTAGTAATGATAGTTACCGGTATTTTTAAACGTCGTGGTAATCGTGATCGGCTGGCCGGTGGTGAGGGTTCCCGTATCGATCTGCAGGATACTGCCTGTTTCTGTGGGTGTCGTCCCGGCAACGGTAATGAATACGGGCACCACAATTGCCGTCGAGAATGCGCCTGCTCCCGGGAGTGAATAAATATAGAGGATCGCATACCTGCCGCCCGTGCCGACATTCTTTGGAAGGGTGATCGTCGCGGTTACGCTCTGTTTCGTACCGGGCTCCAGGTGGATTGTCGAATTGTCAAGAGTAATAAAACTCCGGGCTGAATACGGGTTGAGGTCATTCGCCGGACTCAGCGGTGTATAAATTCCACCGGGGTTCTGTCCGAATCCTGCCACGGTCACCCCTACATCGGTGGCAGGTTCGCCGGCCCCGATATCTATGGTCACCACATGGGTATCCGTCCCGCCGGGAGCGATAGTCCCTGTGTACTTTGCACCCATCACGCCGATTGCAGCTGACGGTGCCATACAGAAAAGCAGGAGGATTATAACAGCCAAAATTGCGTTCTGTATCGGCCACAATTGTTGTTGCGGATTTGTCATATCATGCCTCGACCGTAGTGACAAAACTACCTCCGTATTACCCCGGAAATTCTGAAAATATGCTGTCACAACCAGTTACAGAAGAGAACGTGATATAAAAATATAAAGGTTACCGGGCCCATCATGCCCATAATTACGGATAGGTGAGCGTAAACAAGAGATCTATCCTGTACGTGGAACTAGTTGGCAGAACGGGATCATAATATGTAACCGGCTGGGTGAAGGTATTAGGAGCAAGAATCAGGTTATTGGAGGGTTGAGCGGAACTATAGAGTGTCGATCCAGTTGTGATGGGTGGGGTAATTGTCGATCCAGTTACTGATGCAGTAGCGTTAGTGGTTCCAGCTGAGCTGGAGAGGTGCTGTTAAAGTCGTATTCAACCCAGTCACCGTACTATTACCATATATTGGGCTTGTGTAATTTCCCATATATCCCAAGGTTGCTGCAGGGCGCCCAGTATTATCTGCAACGGTAATGGTATAACGCTCATTGCACGTTACGTTTATACCGAGCGATTGGTTACTTGAAGACGCACCCGGGGGCATTACTCCGCCCGGTCCCAAGACTACCGTGGTTGAGTTCAGGGCGATCGAAGCATATGACGACGGATTTCCAAGCACGGCAGATGAGCCGGATGTACTACCGCCGGCGGAAACCGGTGCAGCAATCAATGCTGCTACGATGACCAGAATTCCGACAAATCCAATTAATCTTACTTTCATGATCAATCTCTCCTCTCATTCAAAATTTTTATAATATGTATAACAACGTATTTCTATTTAAATGTTTTGTATTTGTTTTGAGCCCGTATAAAACGATTCGGCATTTTTTCCATCAAAAATCCGACGTTATTGAGAAGGCTGGAGGAGGGAGTACTGAGCTTTTCAGTGAGATGGCCCTGCAAACAGCAGCACACCGGGATCGATTCCGCGCACTCCCCACGGTATCATCTTGGAAATTCGGGGAATGGAGAAAAATACGCTGTCACAATTATTTACTGAGGAGAATGTGATATAGAAATATAAAGGTTACCGGGTTCTTCAGAGACTAGTACTCAGGGGACCGTGATGGAGTACAACAGGTCAATCCTGTAGGTGGAACCCGTTGGCAGGACCGGATCAGCATTTGCAACCGGCTGGGAGAAGGTGTTGGGAGCAAGGAGCTGGTTGGTGACTGCCGCACTTCCGGAATAAAGCGTTTGCCCGCCCGCTAATATGGGCGGGGTGATAGACCCCCTGCTTGTTGTACCATTGGTGGTTCCGGCAAGCCCGATTGCTGATGCCAAGGTCGTATTTACCGGTGCCGTATTATATGCACTGCTCGTGTAATTTCCCATATATCCTTGCCTCGAACTGCGCCCGGTGTTATCTGCAACCGTAATAACAAACGGTGCGTTGGCTGAAACGGTTATACCGAGTGACGTATCAGTCGCGGTAGAACCGGGGATTAATGCCAGGTTTATCGCGGATTCGTTCAGCGTGATCGCAACATACGGACTTATATAATTCGATAGTGTGGTGATATTGGTATAATACGGGTTGGCGGCAGATTCACTGACGGTATACGTGCCTCCTGAATAGCTATGAGAGGCATTGAATGTAGCCGGTGACGTCAGGTTTGCAACTGATCCGTCACCGAATGTCCAGTTCACATACGTCGCGTTGTTGTTCATTGTAGTGAGATTGAACTGGACAGCAAACGAGCCGCTACCATACGTGACATTTGAGGTAAACCCGGATACGGTTGTGTTATAGACCGCGATGTAGTTTGAGAGGACCGTGGTGTTCAGGTAATAGGGGTTCTGGGCGACGAACGTGATATTGTACGTTCCGCCGGTACTAAACGTGCGGGTATAATTGCCAAGATCGGCAGAGGTGGTATTGAACCAGGTAACGTTCCCGTCTGCTGACCAGTTCCACATGGTGGCGTTGTCTTTCGGGATCGTCCGGTTGAACTGGACCGCTAACGGGAAGAGACCGGAAGTTGGCGTTCCGGTGAACCCGGATACGGTTTTGCTGTAGACCGAGATGTAGTTTGATAGTACGGAGATACTGGAATTATAAGGATTGACAGCGGTTTCATTGACCGTATAAAAACCAGCCGAATTATAAAGATGAGAGGCATTGAACGCCGCCAATGTTGTTGCGTTAGTGACCGTCCCGTCACCAAACGACCAGTTCACGTACGACGCATTGTTGTTCATTGCCGTGAGGTTGAACTGGACACCCAGCGGGGAGATACCGGAAGTGACATTTGAGGTGAACCCGGATACGGTTGTGTTATAGGCCGTGATGTATTTCGACAGTGAGGTGGTATTGGTATAATACGGGTTGGCGGCGGTCTCATTGACGGTATACGTACCTCCCGAACTATAGGTGTGGGAGGCATTGAACGCCGTCAATGTTGTTGTGTTAAAGAAGGTCCCGTCACCGAACGACCAGTTCACCCATATCCCCGTGGGGGAACTCTGGGTTGAAACGCCGGTAAAGTTGATTTTACCTGCTCTTCCGGTCTGAGTCGTCCAGCTGCCTGTGGCAGGATTTGTAGGAAATGCAGTCCCGTATGCCAGTGTCTGATAAAATTGTATGGTGGATGCCGGGGCGGTTACGTATCTCACAACCCCGTGCTGGCACTACAATCGAACGCCAACCAGTAATTGCCGGGAGCCAGATAGGTGGTGGGGATAATTACAGGATCCCACGAATTAGCGGTTGTCCCCGTATTGGTCACTGCAGTAAACAGCAGGGTTCCCGGATACCCGTTATTGTCGCTGTAAATCGAAACCATGACATTCCCGCTCACCGTGCCATAGGTACTTATATTTATGGTGTTAAGAGGCACGGTGGTGGTATAATTATTCACGTAAAGCGTGTTACGCAGTTTCGCTTCCGCTCGTTGTGGAACTTAAGTTCCCAATGTAAAGTATGGGGTAATTGACCATTGGCGTGAGGTTAAACTGGACATCTAACGGGAATAATCCGGAAGTTGGCGTTCCGGTGAACCCGGATACGGTTGGTTATAGACCGTGATATAGTTCGACAGTGAGGTGATATTGGTATAATACGGGTTGCCGGCAGTCTCATTGACGGTATACGTACCTCCTGCGGTATACTGGTGGGTGGTATTGAATGCCGTCAGTGTTGTTGTATTAAAGAAGGTTCCGTCTCCGAACGACCAGTTCACATACGACGCATTGTTGTTCATTGACGTGAGGGTGAACGTGGCTGTCAGCGGGTAGAGACCGGAAGTTGGCGTTCCGGTGAACCCGGATGCGGTCTGGTTATAGACCGTGATGTAGTTCGACAGTGAGGTGACATTGGAATAAGAAGGATTGGCGGCAGTCTCATTGACGGTGAATGTTCCTCCTGAAGTATAGGTGTGAGAGGCATTGAACGTCAGCAATGTTGAGGTGTTGGTGACCGCTCCATCGCCCCACGACCAGTTCACCCACGTCGCGTTGTTGAACATTGGCGTGAGATTGAACTGGACAGTCAGCGGGTAGAGGCCGGAAGTTGGCGTTCCGGTGAACCCGGACAGGGTTTTGTTATAGACCGAGATGTAATTCGATAGTACGGAAATACTGGAATTATAAGGATTGACGGCGGTTTCATTGACGGTATAAAAACCTCCTGAATTATAAAGATGGGAGGCATTGAACGTCAGCACTGTTGTTGCATTCGTCACCGTTCCATCGCCCCACGACCAGTTCACATAGGTCGCGTTGTTGTTCATTGACGTGAGGTTGAACTGGACAGTAACGGGACGAGACCGAACGTGACATTTGATGTGAACCCGGATGCGGTCTGGTTATAGACCGTGATATAGTTCGACAGTGAGGTGACATTGGAATAAGAAGGATTGGCGGCAGTCTCATTGACGGTGAATGTTCCTCCTGAAGTATAGGTGTGAGAGGCATTGAACGTCATCAATGTTGAGGTGTTGGTGACCGCTCCATCGCCCCACGACCAGTTCACCCACGTCGCGTTGTTGAACATTGACGTGAGATTGAACTGGACAGTCAGCGGGTAGAGACCGGAAGTTGGCGAGCCGGTGAACCCGGAGGAGACTGGAGGATATTCCTGCGGATAAACGGTGAGGAATGTACCCGGGTTGTTCTGGTTATTGTATTCAGTCGAAATCCAGTTTGATGAACGAAGTATATTGGAGATGCGGAGTTCATCCAGCGTTCCATTGAAAAACGTGGTCCACGGCTGGTGCTGGGCTATCTGCGTCCCGAATAATCCTGTCAGCGGTGATGTTGCAGTTCCGGTCGTAACAGCAGTCTTAGCGACCGGCACGCCATCAATATAAATAGTGAACTGGGTGGCACTTACCGCAGTACCCGAAGGGCCACTCCATGTGCCAGCTACCATGTGCCAGTTATTGTCATTTACCACCTTTGTCGAATAATCACCTATATAGATGCCGTTGCTATCAAGCCCGTAAGCGACATCCCCGGCAGTTCCTGCGGCACTGGGGTATGTCCCTCCGACAGACAGGGTAAGACTTTGTCCTGTACCATTCGTTGCGGTATCAGTACCCCTGTCCTGGACAATAACCTGCTGCAGGTTTGTGGTACTGGTTTTCACCCATGTTTCAATGGTGTAATTCACAACAGCGGTCTGGACATAATTCGTCGTCAGGCAATTATTGACCCCGTTAAAGGTCAGACCTCCATCAATCTTTGCCTGGACCTGTTGTGCGGCCGTCATATTTCCCCCACCGTTTGTTGCAGAATTGACGTTGGATGTACTGTCCAGTTCCTGGGGAGCGGTTCCTGCGGGATTCTGCGATAAGTGCCATACGGCATTGTAGTTCGAATCCCAGACCCCGGTCGCATTTTGCTGGTTGCTCACCGTAAGGTTCCCGTAGTACATGTAGATGGTCGTGTTGGTGGAATTGGGGAGGCTGGGGACGTTGACCCACGCCACGAGCGTTCCTGTTCCTTGGGTGAAACTCTCTATTTCGTGGGATAGTTTGGTCGTTCCATCAGAGGCAGTGAAGACTATATCATTCCCATTCGACTGCACCAGGCTTGATGTCAGGTACGTGTCAGTAATACTGACAAGGACGGGAAAATTTGTAAGGGTGATACCGGTGCCATTGACATACGCCTTATTGATGGTTATATTTTGACGATAAGGCCAGCTTATGTTATACCAGTTTGCGGCGGCAGTGGCGGGGGGTGGGAGAACGGAAAGCGCCAGGAAGAAAATGAGCGCAACCAGCACCATCCGCCGCGATACCGGAAGCCGGGTTTCGTGAAATTGAACCTTTTTTCTTATAACGCATCCCGCCCGATAATCGAAAGGAAAATCCGGTGAGGGGGAAATCATCGATTCCCTGACACCCTTTAAGTTAGAATCAAAATTCGTTGACAGTTCTGATAAATATTTCCGTCTGGTTTACTTTTGACCTCAGCCAGCTTCTCATGGATCTTCGGATTCACAGTCGTCAGCGATTGCCCTCCTGACAATCGATTGATACGATAAGGAAAAGGGGGAGTGAGTAAACCGGATTCTGGTATTCCACCTCCCCGGATCTCTTATTGTTGAAGGGTTTGGTTTTTTTGCAATAGTGGGGGTGGTTATTCGCTGTTTTCCCGGGAGAATAACGAATTTCTGAGGTAAATTATACCAACACCGTTGAACATATCGATATTTTTTGAGATCAGGGATTGGAATAACAGGATTCGGTCACTTAAATCCGTTCATTGTCAGGCCCGTCGTCTGGTCGTCGGGGACCCCCGGAGTGCAGCGGTCAGTCATGCAGGACTTTTGGATCCGGCGACACCGGTTCGAATCTGGTCGGGGGTATCGTTTTTCCGGGCAGAAGCATCACTTTTATAGGGGGATGTCCCTATCTGGTTGTGTGATAAAAACCATCCATCTCCGGCTGCGTATCTACATCTCGATCCTTATCGTCGTGGTTTTCGTCGGCACACTCGGGATGATGACGTTTGAACACCGCAGCCTGCTTGACTCATTCTATTTTGTCATGGTAACCATTGCGACGGTGGGTTTCGGGGACATCTACCCGGTGACCCCTGCCGGCAAACTGCTCACGATTGGTATCATCCTTGTCGGGGTCGGCTGTTTTGTAGGCCTTGCCGCATCCATCATTGACATGATGATAGAGAAACGGGAGCGTGCCCTGCGGCTGGGGAACCTCAACATGATGGTGGGGGCTTTTTACTCAGAAGCAGGGACCAGCCTGCTCCGGACCTTCTCGGCGCATGACCCTGCGGTTGACCAGGTACGAGCTGCACTCCTGGTGTCGGACACGTGGTCTGATGACGATTTTACCCGTGCCTTTGACGCCCTGCATCAGCATAGTACCCGGATAGACAGCCGTACCCTTGACCTGCCCGATCTCAAAGGGTTTCTCACCGTACACAGAACGTTCCTGCTCACCTTCTTCGAGAACCCGCAGATCATCGAGCACGAAGGCTTCACCCCGCTCCTCCAGGCAGTGTTTCATCTGTTAGAGGAACTGGCGGCCCGCGACCAGCTCACGGATCTCCCGGCCCCGGATTATGCCCATCTTTCAGGAGACATTAACCGGGTCTACGGCCTGCTGATTGCCGAATGGATGACCTATATGCGCCATTTAAAGAAGCATTACCCCTATCTTTTCTCCCTTGCGATGCGGACAAACCCGTTCGATGCCCATGCGTCGGCGATTGTACGGTGAGTCACCCGGTGGGAGCGGAAAAAAGAAAAACCGGCCTGGTGCGGGACTCCTCTCATGATCTGGTTCTCATTCCCGCAGGCTTTCCCCGGTATCAGCGAAGCAGCCACATTATCCGTGCAGGGCGGGAGTAAAAATGATAAAAAGGGCGATATTGTCCTGGATATTCCTGTATCCTGTTTCAGCAGTGGCAGCGGAACAGGTCTCTTACAAGATCCGGAATTTCAGAGGGGCGGGAAGCGACGGGAATGCCCATCTTCTTGAGTTTTGCAATCTTGGATTTGGCATCGCTCCCCCCCCTTCCACAATCGCACCGGCATGGCCCATCCGTTTGTCCGGCGGGGCCGAGACGCCGGCAATGTAGGCGACAAGCGGCACATCCGTATTCCGGGCGCCTTCTGCTTCGAGGTTCCCGCCCACCTCGCCGATCAACACCACTGCCTTTGTCTCCGGGTCCTCTGCGAATCGCTCCAGAACATCCGCAAAGGTCTGGCCAATCACCGGGTCACCGCCGATCCCGACGACGGTACTCTGCCCGATGCCGGCCCTTGTCAGTTCATCGACAACTTCGTAGGTGAGCGTCCCGCTCCGGGAGATCACCCCGACATGGCCCCGCGAGACGAGACCGGATGGCATGATCCCCATCTTTACTTCTCCGGGCGAGAGGAGACCCGGGCAGTTGGGCCCGATCACAGAGCAACCCTTCATCTCTGCATAGGCAATCGCTTTCATCGTGTCGTGCACCGGGACATGCTCGGTTATAGCGACGACCAGTTCGAGGCCGGCATCTGCCGATTCCATGATAGAATCTGCCGCCGCAGTCCCGGGAACAAAGATCACGCTGGCTGTTGCGTCCTGTTCTTTGAGTGCCTCTTTTACCGTGTTATAGACCGGGACGCCATGTACCGTCTGGCCGCCTTTCTTTGGCGTGACACCCGCGACCACGCCCCGTCCACCGATCTGTCGGGCATACTCGTTCATGAGACCGATGTGGTACTCGCCCTGCCTGCCGGTCGCGCCCGCCACGATAATACCGGTCTTCCTGTCCCCGTAGATCATTTCACAACCTCCACGGCCCTTTTTACCACAAGATCCATGGTGTCGAGCATCTCGTAGCCTTTTAGAGAGAGAAGTTTTCTTCCCTCTTCCGCGTTTGTTCCCGCAATCCGCACGATTACCGGTACACTGACACCGGAGGCAATGATGCCCCGTGCCACTTCGTCGCAGCGGGTGATGCCACCCAGCAGGTTTACCACAATCACCTTCACTGAGGGGACGCTTGCAACGAGGCGCACTGCATGCATCACCCGCTCGCAGTCCGCCCCGCCGCCGACGTCAAGAAAATCTGCTACCCGGCCGCCGTAGTACTCGATGAGGTCGAGCGTTGCCATCGTGAGGCCGGCACCGTTCCCGATAACCCCTATAGTCCCGTCAAGTTCCACGAACGAAAAGCCGTGTTTCTCGGCCTCCCGCTCCCGCCCGGTCAGGTCCCGGTTGACCGCAATGCCTTGGCGGGCGAGGCTGTTGTCATCTATGATCAGTTTGGCATCGGCCGCATAGACCCCGGTCGGTGTCGTGACCAGCGGGTTGATCTCGGCAAGGAGCGCGTCCTTGTGGCAGAAAACATGGTACAGCCGGTTGACGGTCTTCTGGATCTCGGATGGTGCGTCGCCGCAGAGCTCCCGCAGGAGAAATCCCGGTACATCGGGAAGAAGAGGGCAGAAACTGACCGAGCGGACGGCGCCTTTCTTTTCGTGTGCAGTCTCCTCGATGTCCACGCCGCCGGTCTCGGCAAAGAGGATCACGGGCTGTTTCCTTGCACGGTCAATCGTGATACTGACGTAGTACTCGTGCTGGATGTCGAGGCGCTCCTCGATAAGTATTCTCTGGACCGGGATACCTTTGATGGTGGTGTTGAAGAGCTGGCGTGCTGTTGCAATGACCGTATCGTGGTCGGCCATCAGGACGCCGCCGGCCTTACCCCTTCCCCCGACATCCACCTGAGCCTTGACGACCACCTTTCCCTTGATCGCGTCCATAGGGAGGAGGATCTCCTCATGTTTGCTCACCAGGATGCCTGTCGGCACCTTTATCCCCTCGTCGGCAAAGAGCAGTTTTGCCTCGTACTCCAGTAGTTTCATGGCAGTTTCTTCCCTGCGGCAAGTGCGATCCCGAGTTCCATCGCCTTGGTGTTGAGTGCTTCGGTACCTTTTGGTACGGAATCGAGGATGGATCTTTTCAGTGCTTCAACGCTTACCACGTGCGTATACCCGACAAGCGCTCCGAGCATCACGATATTTGCCACGATATCCCGGCCGAGCGTAGTCTTTGCTTCGGCTGTTGCCGGGATCTCGTAGAATGTACAGACCGGCCGCGAATGGACAAGCGTGGAATCGAGGATCATGATCGCTTCGGGCCGGGCTGCCGCACCGTATTTCTCAAAACCTTCCTGCGACATAATGACAAAAATATCGGGCACCGCCACTTTGGGGTAAAGGATCTCCTCGTCGTCAATGATCACCGCGCTCATGGACGCCCCGCCCCGGGCCTCGGGCCCGTAGACCTGTGTCTGCACCGCGAACTTATGGTCGTACATCACGGCGGCCCGTCCGAGAATGACTGCTGAGAGGATGATCCCCTGCCCGCCAAACCCGGAGAACCTCACCTCGCGCCTCATGGCTTTGCCTCCGTTGAGGGCAGGCCCATCGCAGGACGGTTGCGCCGCATGAGTTCCCCGACGATGTATAAATCGTCCGGTATCTTCTCTCCCTGTTCGAGCATGCGGTCCCGCTTTGCTTTTAAAAGCGAGTGCGCCTTGAGGTACTCGATCTGGTCGGCGACCTGACGG
Source organism: uncultured Methanoregulaceae archaeon (assembly GCA_963805035.1). Classification (GTDB taxonomy): domain Archaea; phylum Halobacteriota; class Methanomicrobia; order Methanomicrobiales; family Methanospirillaceae; genus Methanoregula. Next base: position 166,493 of record CAWDSU010000008.1, read on the forward strand.
AACTTGTTACGGCGCCCGAAGTTTGTCGGGCACTGGACGAGCGCCTCAATAAACGAGAACCCCGGCGTTTCAAGGCCGGCTTTTACTGCGTGTTCAAGTTCCCTGACATGGTATGAAGTCCAGCGGGCGACGTAGTTTGCGCCGGCGGCAATGGCCAGATCCGAGAGATCGAATGCCGGCTCGGTGCACCCGTAGGGTGTCGTGGTCGAGATACAGCCCCGGGGGGTGGTCGGGCTGCCCTGCCCGCCGGTCATGCCGTAGATCTGGTTGTTCATGCACACCACCGTGAGGTCGATGTTGCGGCGGCAGGCATGGATAAAGTGGTTGCCGCCGATTGCCGCAAGATCCCCATCCCCGGTAAAGACGACCACGTGGAGTTTCGGTTTTGCCATCTTGACCCCGGTCGCAAAGGCAAGCGCCCGCCCGTGGGTCGTGTGCAGCGAATCGGTGACGATGTAGCCCGGTGCCCGCGAGGAGCAACCTATCCCCGAGACAAAAACGGTGTCCTCTTTCTTCCACCCCATCGCATCGACCGCGGCGAGCGTACAGTTGATGATCGTACCGTTCCCGCAGCCGGCGCAGTAGATATGGGGGAGCCGGTCCTGCCGGAACCAGTCCTCAAAGCTCATGCCCCTGCCTCCCAGACAGCAAAAAGTTCCGCCGGCGTGTGCAATTCCCCGCCAAGCTTGGGAACGGGAATGACCGGCACTTTTGCGTGTCGTTCGATCTCCCGGGCGATCTGGCCGAGATTGAGTTCGGGTACGATGAAACGCTGGGCGTGTCTGAAGAGCGCAAGTGCATGGCCGGGGAACGGCCAGACGGTACGGATTCGCAAAAAGCCGATCTTTTTGTCCGGGTGATCGTGGATTACCTGCTGGACAGTGCGGACGGGCGCGCCATACGCGATAAAGACCTGTTCAGCATCAGGATTGATCACATCGAAATCCGCGAGTTCCTCTGTTGCCGACTCGATCTTGTCCACGAGCCGCTGCACGAGCGCGGCATGCAGCCCGGGATTGGTCGCGCACGGGTAGCCCCGTTCATCGTGGGTGAGGCCGGTGACATGCGTCCCGTACCCCCTCCCGAATTCGGGGAACCCGGGAATAAGGCCGGCACCCGGCTTAAACGGCGGGGTCCCGGGCACAAAGGCCGGGCGGCCGGTATGTTCTACCGAATCCGGCACGATGATGTGTTCCCGCATGTGCCCGATCACCTCGTCGGCCATTAAAAAGACCGGCACCCTGTACCGGTCGGCGAGGTTGAATGCCTTTGCCGTGAGATCGTACATCTCCTGCACGCTCGCCGGGCAGAGCGCGATTACCGCATAATCGCCGTGCGATCCGAACCGGCACTGCATCATATCTCCCTGTGCCGCCATCGTCGGCTGGCCCGTGGAAGGGCCGCCTCTCTGGATGTTCACGATCACGCAGGGGGTCTCGGTCATCGCTGCATACCCGATATTCTCCATCATCAGGGAAAAGCCCGGGCCGCTTGTCGCGGTCATAGCCCGGACACCGGTCCATGCTGCGCCGATGACAGAGGCAATGCTCGCCAGTTCGTCCTCCATCTGGATAAAGACCCCTCCCCGTTTCGGAAGTTTTGCCGCCATGTGCTCGGCGATCTCGGTGGAGGGCGTGATCGGGTACCCTCCGAAGAAACCGCAGCCCGCCGCAAGTGCCCCTTCTGCGGAGGCGATATTCCCCTGCCAGAATTCAAGTCTCGACGTCAATATTCAATCGCCACCTTGTGGGGTTCGTACGGCTCCTCTTCAACCCAGTGGATGGCCTGGTCGGGACAGGTGAGCTGGCAGACGCCGCAGAGCTGCCGGCCGTAGAGATGGCGGAGCCGGCAGTTGGTACAGCGTTCCGGGCGGTCGAGTTCCGGCACCACAATCCCCCGCAGGTTGGGGCGTGTCCCTTCCCTGAAAATCCGGTACGGGCAGACCTTGGTACAGAGATTGCAGCCTTTGCACCGGGTCTCGTCGATGGCGAGTTTCATGTGATGTTTCCTGTATATGTAGCCTTTGAGTCGAAAAAAATATATTCTTTGTTTTTCATCGCGCAGGGTATTTGTAGTTATGATTATATTTCACACTTCAAATATCGATACAGGCCAGCACGCAAACCCGACCAAAATCGGGCACAACCGATTCATCACTTTATGGATATGTGCAGGACTTCGGGGACTGGTTACGCTTACCGTACTGGTATATTGCGCTTTCTTGATTATGTTTATGGGTGTAAAACTGCGAAAAACCGGCACACGACAGAAAAAGAGTTGGCGCAAATACGAAAAAACAGGGGACCCGGTACCTCAGAAGAGAAACGGGATAATACGGCCGATGTGGTCGGATTCGTTTACAGTATGAACGAATCGGGAATGCCCCTGACAGGGTTTCTGTATCCTGCGATGCCCGTAAACCACACCTACCCCGCAAGTGTTTTTTCATCGTAATTCGCGAAACCATCCCATATCTCGCCCGTGAGGATACGTGCCCATCGCTGGCAGGGTGCGGTTGGTGATGGTTTTTGCGGGGGATTGGCGGTATCAAACCCATAAACCCCTCGTGAAAGGACCCGCAGGCACTCTTCCCGCTTGCGGCCGGGTGCGGGTCTTCCACACGTGGCAGCACAATAATTTATTGCCATGAATGGAATGGTAATGTATGCCAGGAAAACTGATTGCTGCTCTTTCCGTATACAGCATCGTGCTGGTCGCATTTTTTCTGACCGGGACTCCCCCGCTGTGGGCATTCGTTTTCGGTCTTGTTGCCTGCGTATTGAGCTATGCCGGTGGTCTGGAAGTCCCGTTGTCGTGAGTGATGTATGTAACGACCACCGCCAACTGCTGCGGGTTGATACGGATCGGCCGGAAAATGAGCAACGGATAGCAAACAGATCCATCTGGTAATTTTTATAAAAACACGTTGTGCCGATGTCTCACCCATCTCTGGCAGAGATTGCCAGAATAGACGTCCCGGTAGGATTTCCTGCCGGTTCTGCCAACCTGTACGGGAGTAATGTTTTTCAAGTCCCGAAGATTGAAAGCGACGGGTTAAACTGTACGATCAGGTAATTTGTGTACGCAATCAGGAACGTGAGGATAACAACTACAGTCAGGAGGAGCATGGCACCGAAAGATACCTTCACTGACTGTATCATGGTGGCAATGAGCATGGACATGACTAGTACACTGATCATGACACCCATTAACGGTGACTTGAGGCCGAAGAAGAGGTAGCCCCACAACCCTGTCAGGATGATTGTAAAGATTATGAGGGTGAGGCAGAGCAACTGGTCATGCCTGTTCATACAGCTCGCATGCCAGATGAAAAAGACTGAACATCCGAGGAGCAGGTAGGTAAAGAGGACGACCATAACCAGAGGGAACGTATCCACGGGAAGAAAGGCTGGTTTTGTAAGCCCTGCATACCATGTGGGAAGCTGGGGGAATGCGAAGATCGCGTTGAACCCCGCGACAGCAAGGTAGAGCACAAGAGCGATGATCAGATGCCCCGAAGAAAGACGCATCCGTGATGGCATACGATCCAGTATTGCGAACAGGGCGCATAAATGATTATTGGAGGGAACCCGGTCCTTGTGTGAATGGTCAGTGCATTTTTCTTCTCTGTCCCGTTCCTGCATCATTGCTGCCGGGGCCGGTCCGGGCTCACAGAGAACAAGGGTCGAAAAAGGGGGGAGCGAAAGTGACCGGTGAATCGAAAATGTCAGGGAAATTGCGCGCGGGGTGTGGATATGCATCCATATAGAGAAAAATCCTTGTTGAGTTCGTTGGTGAAACTAAAAAAAAAAGCCAGAAATCAGGGCTGGACCACCCTTTTTCAGGCATTCACCATAAGGTAAAAATTCTCTGATATCAAAACTGAATCCTATTCTTTATACGCATTCCCTTTTCTGTTCTGTGCCAAAGGTTCTTTTTGCATTCTCCTGCACTGCAGAAAAGAGGTCGTTACCCGCTGAATCAATCCCGACCACAAGCGGCAGCCGGTCGATTCCGATTATCCAGACCGCCTCTGCCATGCCGAGATCCGGAAAGTGCACGCCCTCGAGTGTCATGTGGGATGCAGCAAGCGCCGCACACCCGCCGGTGAAGGCGAAGTAGACGCCCCGCCCCCGGAGCTGTTCTTTCACGGTGCTGTCCATGCCACCTTTCCCGATGAGCGCCCGGACCCCCCGGTCGAGCAGGAATCCTGAGAGCGCGTTCATCCGTGCGGATGTTGTCGGCCCTGCGGCAATTATCCTTTCAGCCTTTATGACCGGCCCGCAGTGGTAGATTACGGCTCCTTTCGGATCAAACGGGATACCCTCCTTCTGCATACGGAGGTGTGCCTCATCCCGTGCAGTATAGACCCTGCCCGAGAGTTCGACCCGGTCGCCCGCATGTAAGGTGAGAATTTCATCACCAAGCGGCGTGTGAAGCTGAATAACCTTTGCAGTCACCATTCCACCTCCACGGTTGCATGCCGGTTTGCCCAGCACTGCACGTTCACGGCAACCGGCAGCGATGCAGTGTGGCAGGCTGCCATCTTTACCTTGACCGCAAGCGCCGTGGTGTTCCCGCCCAGCCCCATCGGGCCGATACCGAGCCGGTTCACTGCGTCGCAGAGCTGCTGCTCAAACGAGTCCATCCGGTCGATGGGCAGGAGCAGTGCCTCCTTTGCAAGTGCGGCAGCGCTGTCGCATGTCCCGCCTATCCCGACACCCAGCACCACCGGCGGGCAGGGCCGGCCACCGGCGATCAGCATGGTTTCTGCAACGACACGTTCAATACAACCTTTCTCTGACGGGAGGAGCATTACCACCCGGGACACATTCTCAGCCCCGGCACCCTTGGGCAGAACGGTGACCGTGAACCGGTTCCCGGGCCGCACGTGGACCGCCGGCATCCCGGCTCCGGTGTTATCCCCCGAATTGTGCCGGGTGAGGGGATCGACGACATTGGGGCGCAACGGCACGTTGCTGGTCGCCCGGCGGATACCATCGGCTACTGCCTCAAAGAGAACCTGGGAGAAGGGAATTTCCGGAGGGATGGTGAGGTAGACGACCGGGACCCCGGTGTCCTGGCAGAGAGGCACGCCGAGACGTTCAGCGGCGAGAATGTTCTTTGTTATATTTTCATACTCGCCTTGCGCCACCGCATTCGTCTCAAAGGCAGCAGCTGACGCAACCGCCCTTTTCACGTCGGGAGGCAGGTATATGACCGCATCCCGCATGGCTCTAAAGGTTGCTTGTGCGAGTGCCTCCTGCAGGTCGTCGGTTTCTCGTTTCTGCATTTATCTATAGTTGAGCGGCGGGGAGATTATATACTGTGCGACCCGTGGAGAACGTGTTGCAGGGAAATATCAGTGCAACGGTCACCGAAAAATCCGGCGTAGGATACTGTTTTTTAAAAAAATGATTGAAAGGAAAAAGGAGATTATTTCTTATCCTTGCCGCCTTTTGCCGGTGCTTTTCCGCCCTTGTGATCGGCACCCTTTGCAGCCTCTGTACCCTTTGCTGCCGGTTCTGCCTTTGCGGGTTCAGCGCCTTTGTGTTCAGGTCCCTTGTGAGCACCCTTTGCGGCCTCTGCGCCCTTTGCTGTCGGCTCTGCTGCCACGGCTTCGGCTTCGGCTTCGACCTTGACCGGTTCTGCGATCTTATCCCCGGCGATCTTCGGTGCTGCGACGATCCTTCCGCTCACCTTGATCGTGTGGACCTTCAGATGGGACGGGGTCGGGAGCTTGTGGGCCCCGTTCCTCATGGCTGCCTTGATCTTGTCCAGGTACTGGGGTGTGGAAAAGACTGTGAAGATCATCTGGCCGGCTTCGACCCGTGCCGCAGTCCCGACGGCCTTGCCGAATGCAAGGCGCATCCCTTCCGAGACACGGTCTGCACCTGCGCCGGTTGCCTGCTTGTTCTCCCGGAGCACGTGGTGAGGGTAGACACGGACCTTGAAGTGGAAGTTCGTCCTTCCGACATCCTTCAAGAGTTTCCTGTTGATCGAGATACGGGATGCCTCAAGGGCGCTGTGCCGGATCTGGCAGGTTTCTTCAACGATCAGGTCAATCTCTGTCGGGAATTCCTGGGAAAGATTTCCCATCTCGAACTGTACGATCTTGCTGCCGGGAACCCCACCCATATACTCACGCCGCGTATAGGCTTTCTTTGCAAGGTTCCTGTACATCTTTCCCGGTTTTCTTACCATCGCGTCCTTCTCCTAGTGTATGAATCGTAAAAGCAGGCACGAAAACGTGTATATCACACAGCTGTCGTGCCGGCACACTTCACAAACTGCTTTTATAAAATAGAGATTGAGCGTATTAAACCTTACTGGACGAGCTCCGACTCCTCCGTGATCATATTGAGCAGGTGGCGCCGGATCTGGCCGAACTCCTCACCCGTACGGTCGCGGGGACGGACATCCGGGATCGTGACAATTTCTCTGATCCTGCCCGGGCGCCGGGTGAGGACGACGACGCGATCGGCAAGGAATACCGCTTCGTCCACGCTGTGGGTAACAAAAAGGATCGTCTTTTTGGTTTTCTCCCAGATCCTGAGCAACTCGTGCTGCATCCGGTTCCGGGTCTGGGCATCGAGGGCGCCAAACGGCTCGTCCATGAGAAGGATGGACGGCTCGATGGCAAGTGCCCGTGCCACGGCCACCCTCTGCCGCATGCCCCCGGAGAGCTCGAAGGGGTAATTGCGTTCGAATCCTGAAAGGCCCACCAGATCGAGGTACTTCTCCACAGCTGCCATTCGGTCCGGTTTTTTCATCCCTTTCAGTTCAAGGCCGAGCGCCACATTCTCTTCTACCGTCCGCCACGGGTAGAGGGAATATTCCTGGAAGATCATTGCCATCTTTGGGTTAGGATGGGTTACCGGCATACCGTCTACGGTTACTGATCCGGCAGACGCGGATTCAAGTCCGGCAATAATACGGAGCACGGTTGTCTTGCCACAGCCCGATGGCCCGAGAATGCAGATGAACTCATCGTCATTTACGGTAAGCGAGATATGGGAGAGTGCCGCAATCTTTTCCCCATCCTCGGAGGTAAATATCCGGGAGACATCATTGATGATGAGGGTCATCGCTCCAGCCCTCTCCACCCGAACCAGCGTTTTTCAACCGCCTTGAACCCCAGGTCGACCACGAGGCCGATCAGACCGATCACGATAATTCCCGCGATGATCACGTTGATCTGCCCCAGGTTGTAGGCGTACATGATCAGGTACCCGAGGCCCGATGTCGGTCCCGGCAGAATCTCTGCGGCGACCACGCACATCCACGAGATCCCGAACCCCACCCGGAGGCCGGTCCATATTGTCGGGGCTGCGCCGGGAAGAACGACCTTGGTGAGGACCTGCCGTTCGCTTGCTCCGAGGGTCGAGCCCACCTCAATCCAGGTATTCTTGACACCCCGTACGCCGTCAACCGTATTGAGCAGGATCGGGAAAACCGCCCCTATAAAGATGATGAAAACAATAGAAACGATCCCGATCCTGAACCATGCCAGTGCAAGGGGTACCCAGGCAAGGGGGGGAACCGGGCGGAGGATCTCTATGGTGACATCAAAGAAATCGTTCAGCGCCGAAAATCTTCCCATGCCGATCCCCAGCGGGATGGCGACTGCCGCAGCAAGGGCAAACCCGAGGAGCACTCGTTCGATGCTGATAAGGGCGTTATCCACTAGGCTTCCTGTACCAAGGATGTCTGAAAACGGGCTGAGCAGGACCGGGATCACCGTCTCGAGTTTTGGCAGGAAAAAAGGGTTATTGACGATAGTTGCCACAACCTCCCACCCAATGATGAGGAGGATGGGCAATATCAGTCCGAGACGCCGTGTCATTGTTCTTTACAGTAATGAGCGGCGATCCTCATCAAACCTTCACTTCAGTTACCGTAATGCCGCTGTTCTGAAGGGCGCTGCGGATCATGACATCCTGGATGGAGCCCTTACCGGGTGCTGCAATCACGAGCGGTTTTCCTGCATCCGAGCGTGCCTTTGCCCACGCGGCAAAACTCTGCCAGTCCGTGGCAGGTGCGCCATTTGCAACCACAAGGCCGCTCCCGAGGTTGTCGATTGGGTAGGCGATGGTGATCGGGGTTCCCTGGTCGATAGCGGTGATCGCCGGCGGGACACCGACATAAGACATCTGGATCGAATTGGTTGCCGCAAGCTGCATCAGGTTGGGCCCGGCATTTGCCGGCACGAGGTTAACGGTTGCGACTTTCTGGCCGTTCACGATGAAGTCAGCGACATCCGGCTTTGCCTTGGTCGGGTCTTCCGGTTTGAGGGCGATGCCATAGGTGTCATTGAAGTACTGCCAGTTCTTGACCGCGACAAAGAGTGCGGAGTGGTCGAGGGCATTGAGGTATCCGACCCCTACCGTATTCTGGATGGTTGCAAGTTTGGGCACGTTCTTTGAAGCGAGGATGGCAGTTGCGCTGGTGTACGGCTGGAAGTTGTAGAGAACTGCATCCTGGTTCGTACTGTTCGCAACAAAACCCTTGACAGTTCCGAGCTGGATGAGTGCCTGCACGAAATTTCCGGTACTGGCTTTCCAGGTATCTGAGGGGTTATTCGTGAACGCGATGGTGGGCAGGGAGTTGCTGACTACCGTCACCGATGAGACACTTACGTTCCCGTAGGTGAAGTTCTGCTTACCGGCCAGCCAGTCCGCATCGATTGCAGCAGTTTCATTCGGGTGGTCGTTGATGTACTGGGTTGCCGCCAGGTTGAGGGCGGAAAAGTCATTGACGAAGTCCGGGTTCTGGGCATAGAAGTCCTTCCTGACCACAAAGACATTCTGCGGGTGGTTGCTCCATTCTCCAGCGGGGGGGAGGTCTTTTGAATATACCGCGAGCTGGCCGATGTTGCTTTCCACTCCGGCTTCGGCTACCGGTTGCCAGGCAATGTACCCGTCAACCTGGCCGGTGGCCAGGAGCGAGGGCATCGGGCCGACACCGGCAGTTTCGAGTATTCCCACGGTTCCGTTCGGGGCGGTGGCAGATGTGGCAGCAGAGGTACTGTTACCCGACGTGACTGCCGACTGCGTGCAGCCGGCAGTGATTACTACAAGCACAAGGGCAAGTGCGATGAATGCAATTGCCGTAATTTTCAGGGATTTCATGCTAAAGGATTATTTGGTCAATACTAAAAAAGTGTACTATCCGGGCAGAATATTTTCCTTTTTGGCTGTTTTTTGAGTATTTTTGCCCACAATTGGAGAAAATTTTTACCCTTACTGTCCAAAAATTCCTGTATACCTGACCCGTGTTCCTGCTTTTTCTGGACAATAGAGGAAATATTTTTCCTTGGTTAACCCTATTGTATCTTTACTATGGCACATGTAGACCCTATAGACCGGCTTATGCGCGCGGCGCTCCTGTCTGATGAGGATTTTGTCAGAACCTTAAACGACCTCATAAAGAACGATTTGCGTATCAGCGTCCGGGACCTTGCAGATCATTGCGGGATCGCCCAGAGTTCGCTGTACAAGATCCTGCATGGGAAACGCTCCCCGAACCTCTCCACCCTGCGGGAGATAGTCAAAGCCCTGCGCCAGTTCTACCATATCGGAGACGAAAACTTCATCGGCCTGATCGCTGCGCGGCCTGTGCTCGAGAGTGTCGAGGAACGACTTGCTGATGTGGACGGCCACCATATGCGGGTCCGGGAGTATCCCGTCCATACGATGGAAGACGCCATTGTCTCTGCGGTGCGGGCCGAACGGGAAGGGGCAATCGCGATTGTCTGTGCCCCTATCGTATCCAGTATCATCGAACAGCTGGTCCACGTGCCGGTGGCAACCATCATACCCCGTGAATCGGTCCAGCGGGCGATAGAGCTTGCCGCCCGGAAGGCGTGGATTTAATCGATCCGCGCGCACACATGAGTGTAAGAACTGGTATTCACGGGAGGGTGAACGGATGCGAACCGATGTAGTGAGGCTGGGACGCCTTTCTGGCGAGAGGACGGGGGAGATGATGAGGTTCCTCTCGTCGATGCGATCAGACCGCTGTATTGCCGATGCCGATGTGCTGGTGGATATCGCCCATGTGCTGATGCTTGAACGGCAGAGGATTATCGGCACCGATATCGCAAAGCAGCTCCTCCCTGCGCTCCTGGAACTCAACAGCGGGGGAGTCCCCGAAGAGGTCTTTGATGACCGGTTCGAGGATGTCCATGCAGGCATCGAATCGTTCCTGATCGAGGCGGTCGGTCCCGATGTCGGCGGCCGCATGCACATGGGGAGGTCGCGGAACGACGAGGTGGCCACCTGCATCCGGATCAAGCTGCGGGAAGACCTGCTCAAGCAGATGGCCGCGCTCCTCAAGGTCCGCGAAGTGCTTATCGCCCTCGCCGAGGCACACCGGGAGTCGGTCATGCCCGGGTTTACCCATATGCAGCATGCGCAGCCCACCACCCTTTCCCATCACCTCCTTGCCTACGAGCAGCAGTTCTCGCGGGACTTCGACCGGCTGCGCGACGCGTATGTCCGGGTCAACCTCTGCCCGCTCGGTGCCGCCGCGTTTGCATCCACCGGTTACCCCATTGACCGCGAGTACACGTCAAAACTGCTTGGGTTTGAAGGCCTTGTTGTAAACACCATGGACGCGGTGGCGACACGGGATTTCGCGCTCGAAACCCTTGCCGCGCTCTCCATTCTCATGGCGAACGTGAGCCGGCTCTGCGAGGAACTGGTCATCTGGAGCACGTCGTTTGTAAAGTTTGTCTCTCTCGACGATGCGTTCTGCTCGACCTCGTCCATCATGCCGCAGAAGAAGAACCCGGACACCGCCGAGATCATGCGGGCAAAGACCGGCTCGGTTTTCGGGGCCTATACCGGGGCACTCATGACCGTCAAGGGTCTCCCGATGAGTTACAACCGCGACCTCCAGGAACTCACCCCCAACATCTGGCGCGGGATGCGGGATGCAAAAGAGAGCCTGCGGCTCCTCATCGACATGCTCTCCAGCGCCACTTTCGATACTGACCGGATGAAAGAGGAGGCCGGCAAGGGATTCTCTACGGCAACAGAACTCGCTGATACACTCGTGCGGGACTACGGCCTGCCGTTCCGTACTGCCCATAACATCGTGGGGCGCTCGGTCCAGAAGGGAAGCCTGACCCTTGAGTCCCTTGAGGAATCGGCAAAGGATCTCGATCTCGGGATCTCGCTTACGGGTAAAGGGCTCACCGAGGACCAGATCACGGCGGCACTTGACGTGGCAAATTCGGTCGGCCTCCGGAAGGCGACCGGCGGCCCGGCGCCGTTTGCGACCAAGATCGCCATCGCTGATTGCAAGAAACAGCTTGATAAAGACTCTGCGCTCATCGATGAGCGGCTCGCCAGGATCTCGAAGGCAAAGGAAGACGTACTTGCGGATGCGCGGAGGCTGGTAGCATAAGCACCACGTTTTCCGCAGGGGATCACGTCACCTGCACGTATGGCGGGAAGAGTCATTCAGGGACCTATATCACCGACCGCGACGGCATGGCGGTCGTAAAACTCGCGAGCGGCTACAATATCGGCGTCGAAAAAGCGTGCTGCACGCTCGTCTCCCCCGCACCTGCCTCTTCGTCCCGTGCGGTGCCGATCCGGCAGGACCCGAAGCTTCCCGAGCTTGCCATCATCTCCACCGGTGGTACGATCGCAAGCCGGATCGATTACCGGACCGGGGCTGTGACCAGCCAGTTCGATGCGGACGATATCCTGACCGCGATCCCGGCGCTTGCGGAGATCGGGCGCTACCGCACAAAGGTGCTCTACACGATCCTCTCCGAGAACATGACACCGGCGATCTGGCAGGAACTCGCAAAGGCCGTGTATGACGAGATCAAACATGGCGTCACCGGTGTCATCGTCACGCACGGCACCGACACGATGGCCTACAGTGCGGCCGCCATCAGTTTTATGCTCGATACTCCTGTCCCGGTCATCTTTGTCGGTTCGCAGCGCTCGGCCGACCGTCCCTCAAGCGACAACGCGATGAACGGGGTCTGTGCAGCGCTTGCGGCAGAAAGCGATCTCGGGGAAGTGGCGGTTGTCATGCATGCGACCACGAACGACGATTCCTGTGCGATTCACCGGGTACCCGGGTCAGGAAGATGCATACCTCCCGGCGGGACGCGTTCCGGAGCATCGGCATTCCCCCGGTCGGGACCGTGGACTATGCCACCCGCGCCGTGACCCTGACCGGTGAGGCAGTCCGGAGGGGTACGCACAAGCTTGCCCTGCACGACAAGCTCGAACCGCATTGCGCTCTTATCCAGTTCTATCCCGGCATGTCCCCGGATCTCCTGAAAGCGTACAATGGGTACAAGGGACTCGTCCTTGCGGGCACCGGCCTCGGGCATGTGAGCACGGCGTTGATCCCCCCGATAAAAAAATTGATCGCGGGCGGGACACAGGTGGTCATGACCTCGCAGTGCATGAACGGCCGGGTCTGCGACCGGGTCTACGACACGGGCCGCGACCTCCTTGCCGCGGGTGTGATCGAGGGCGGCGACATGCTCGCTGAAGTGGCGCTCACAAAGCAGATGTGGGTGCTCGGGAACGAGAAAGACCCGGCAAAAGCAGCGGCGCTGATGGCGACCGATCTCAAAGGCGAATGCATGCCGAGGAGCGCCCATGGATTATAAGGCGGCCGGCCTCGTGGCCGGTATTGAGATCCACCAGCAGCTGGACACCAGAGAGAAGCTCTTCTGCCACTGCCCGACGACGCTCATGGACACATCCGGGCACACGGGGGAGTTCTTCCGGTACCTCCGGGCCACCGAGAGCGAGATGGGCGAGATCGACCGGGCCGCACAGGAAGAGATGAAGCGGGTGCGGAAGTTCGTGTACTATACCTACCCGACCACGTGCCTTGTCGAGAACGATGAGGAGCCGCCCGCGCCGCTTAATGAAGAAGCGCTCAATCTCTGCCTCACGATTGCGAAACTCTTCTGCATGACGCTGATCCCGCAGATTCACGTGATGAGGAAACTCGTGATCGACGGCTCCAATACGAGCGGGTTCCAGCGCACCGCGCTCGTGGCCATCAACGGGGCTCTCCCTGACGGCGGGAGAATCGAAACAATCTGTATCGAGGAAGAGGCCGCGCAACGGGTCAAGGACGACATCTTCTCGCTGGACCGGCTTGGCATCCCGCTCGTTGAGATCACCACCTCGCCCTGCATGCATACCCCGGAAGAGGTGCAGCAGGTGGCCGAGTATATCGGGATGGTGCTCAGGTCAACCGGCAAGGTGAAGCGTGGCATCGGGACGATCCGGCAGGATGTGAATATCTCGATCCGTGACGGCGCCCGGGTCGAGATCAAGGGTGTGCAGGAACTCGACCTCATCGCCGAGGTCGTCCGCCGCGAAGTCCAGCGGCAGCAGAGCCTGCTTGAGATCCATGCGGAACTCGTCAAACGCCACGCAAGTGTCGGGACCGAGCAGATCGACATCACCGGCCTCTTCAAAGAGACAAAATCCGCAGTCCTGAAAAAAGCAAAGAAGATCTCCGCCCTTGTCCTGCCGGGCTTTGCCGGCCTTGTCGGCCGCGAGATCCAGCCCGGGCGCCGGTTCGGGACTGAGCTGTCCGATTACGCGAAGAAGTGTGGGGTCGGCGGCATCTTCCACACCGACGAACTGCCCGCGTATGGCGTCACCGCAGAGGAGGTCGCACGGCTCCGGGAGTTTGTCCACGCTCAGGAACAGGACTGCGTAATCCTCGTTGCCGGCGCAAACGGGAAGCAGGCTGCTTGCGCCTGGAACCAGGTACACAACCGGGCCAAGGTTTCCCTTTCGGACATGCCCGTGCCCGAAGAGACGCGGAAGATGCTCGAAGAGGGCAGCACCGCGTACATGCGCCCCCTCCCGGGGGCGGAACGGATGTACCCCGAGACCGATGTGCTGCCGGTCCGGATCGATGATGCACGCTGGAATGCGGTTGTCGTGCCGGAACTCCTAACGGTCCGGGCCGGGCGGTTCGAGAAGGATCTCGGCCTTGACCCGGCCATCGCCCGGCAGATGGCCTTCTCCGAGCGCCTGCCCCTCTTCGAGCGGGCGATTGCCGGAGGGATCAAGGCAAACCTCGCGTCCCGCACGCTCCTTGCGACCATCAAGGAGATCCGCCGGGACGGTGCGGACACCGATAAGATCCCGGACGATGCGATTCTTTCGGTGCTCGAAGCAGTGGAGAAAGGCGCTGCCGCAAAGGAAGCGATCCCCGAAGTCCTCACGGCGATTGCCGGGGGAAGTTCGGTCAAGGACGCGATGGCACAACTCGCCCCGACCGTATCACGCGACGAGCTCGAAGCGGTGATCAGGAAGATCGTCGCCGACCGTAAGGAGTTTGTCACCCAGAAACAGAAAGGGGCGCTCGGGCCTTTGATGGGTGTCGTGATGCAGGAGGTCCGGGGCTCGGTAGACGGGAAGGTTGTGAGCGAGCTGCTCAGGAAAGAGATTGAGAAGGTGCTTTCTTCTCAGAAGTGAGTGGAGAAGTTACGTGCTCCTGTTTTTGAATATCCATTTCATTCTTTGATTTTCGCTGTTTCCACGTTTTGGATATTTTAGAAGAGCGTGCTCTTGGGGGCTAAAGCCCCCGCCGCACGAACATCCCCAAATTGCGATGATGCCACCATACGATTGAAGTGGATTTGTGGTGGAAATTTTCCCGGAAATCTGTTCACTTTCCCGCCGCGGGGGCACCCCGTCAGGGGCGGCGGCACACCTCACTCGTGGAGATATGGGGGCATTTGCCCCCATCATCATGACCACAATCCCCAAATCCGGATGATCCACTCTGGCCCTCGCCAAAGGTCAAAGGTGGCATCCCTCTCCATCGGGAAAGAGGACTGGTCCCTCCTCTGAAAAATATAATAAAAAGATTTGTTCACATGGCTACGGTCACCGTCCCTCTCATGAAGGGATGGATGTTGCAGATGTACGTGTAATCCCCGGTCTGATTAAACGTGAACTGGAACGTATCTCCCTGATGGAGTACGGGTGAATTGAATGATACAGGCGATGGTTCTACGGATGTGACAGTATGATAAACAGGGTCTAGGTTTGTCCACGTCACCGTGGTCCCGGGCGTCACCGTTATCGATGCGGGAATGAATGAATAATTCTGTATGGCAACTGACGCTGTTCCCGAAAAGGAGGATGCCGTTGCAACCGGAGTAACGGGTGCCGGCATCACCATGGTGGTGGCAGCCACCGGGACAGAGGTCGATGCTACCATAGGCGGTATGGTCTGTGACGGGGAAGCAGCCGGAATCGGGGTCTGTGATGACGAAGAGGATGTACATCCGGCGATGGAAAGAGCGGCGATCAGGATGAGGGTAAGAATTGCTCCGGATACAGGATACACACGTGCGTGCATACTCTGCACTCAATCCTGCCGGGATATAAAAATAGCGCATCGTTAGAAGCGGCACTCCTCTCTCGTTGGGGTATGGGGGCATCAGCCCTCATCATGATTCCAATCACAGGACCCGGATGATCCGGCCCGACCCGGGTGGGGGGTACCCCCTCCCATGATCGCATGACCCCCACCCCCTCCTCTCTCAGCAGAGGCAGGGGTTACCCCCCTCGCCTCCATAAAACAACGCACCGTTTCCCGTGGACTTCCGTCGGAAGGTCGCGTTCACTGACACAGAACGAAGGGGGGGTGGGGCCTCCTCCTGCACAGGCAGGTATCCCCCTCCCCCCCTCTTTCGCGGTCTGCAAAAAAAAGTGGTCGGACCGATCGATCTTGGGATCGGCAGGCCCCCCATTTCGTACCCACAAGGGTGTCCCCCCTCAGCTCGCGTTCCGGAACGTGAATTTACTCTGCCCATGGTAGCTCCAGAGGAACGCGAGGCAGGTTGCGATGATCTTTGCAAGAAGCGGGGTAAGGGAGAAGAAGGTGACCCCGAGCCAGACGATCCCGAGGTTGACGATCAGGCAGGAGACCGAGATCGCTACAAAGGTTGCAAACTGCGAGGCGGTCCTCCGGCTTATTTCATGGAAGGTGATGTACCTGTTCGCGAAGTAACTGACCACGATCCCGCAGCAGGACCAGAACGCGGCCGCGTACATGTACCAAATTCCGAAGTACGTAGTGCAGCCGTACATCAGCCCGATGTCCACGAGGGATGAGAGGACGCCAACAAAGAAGAACGGGACGATCCGCGAATGGGAGTGTCCCGCGATCCTTATGTCCATAATCCTGCACCCCGCCCCGGTTCCGTGTGTCATGGTCTTTGCGTTCTTTATGCTGCCCCGAGGCAGTCATAAAGGGTGCCGGACCCTCCACCAAGGTCCCCGCTTATCCCAACGGGGGCGGCAGTGGCGTTCCCCGTACCCGACGGGAAGCTTGCGCTGGTCATAGCGTTCAGGTTCCCGGTCATCCCGGGCAGGGACAGGCTGGCGCCGCCGGTCTGGTTGACCGTATCTGTTGTCGCGCCGCCCCACTCCGCAGCGGGAACCGCCATGCAGTGGGTGCTTACCCAGGAAAAGATCTCACTGTTCCCTCCACCTGCTCCTCTGCCGTCGTTCCCTCCGGTCTCGAAATACCGTACTTTGTCCTCATGGATGTAGTTTTCAAGGGAGGTCACGTTCAGGACCTGGTCGCTGCCGGTAAACCCGCCCAGGCACATGACCGGCTTTCCGGTCTCAATAATCAGGTTTGCCCCCTCATGTGCGCTCGGGACCGCAAGTATCCAGGTCTCGTTTGTGGCATGGGAGATCAGGAATTCGGTAAGTTTGCCTGTTCCGGTATCCGCTCCGCCCATGCCCGGTCCCATACCCTGCAGCCCGCCAGTCAAGCCATTGCTGTCGCGGGTGTGGTTGCGCTCAAAGCCACGTGCGTTGTCAATGCCCGCAGCTCGGGAATCCTCCGTGCCCATGGGTGCGGATCCCCCGGGCATACCACCGGTTATCCCGCCGCCCATGCCACCCATGCCGCCTCCCGAGCCCTGTGGTCCCGCTGTCGGTATGTTGCCACCGTTCCCGGTCATGATCGGCGTGCAGGACCAGACCAGCGGGGCAATAAAGAGGATGCCGAGGGCGACTGCGATAATGTGCATCCTGTGGCGTACCAGGGCGTCCGTCTTTTTGAGCTGCATCCATGCAAGGAGCCCGGCGCTCGCAAGCGTCCCAACGAGGACAATCGGGATGAGGAGACCGGCAAAGTCCGCGTTATAGGAGAGGAACAGGGCCTGGACAAGGCCGGTGATGAGCACCGCAACGGGAAGGAGCCAGCCGGAAAGTCCGCCGCTTACGTACTTCTGGTACATCCCGGCTGCTCCGATCCCCACAAGCCCTGCAATCGGGGGGGCTATCGTGGCGATATAATAATCGTGGAAGAACCCCGTGGTGAAGTCTGAAGTACAGCAGGCCGGGGATAAGCCAGAGCAGCATCGAAATCAGGGTCAGTCCCCTCTCGCCGGTGAGCCCTGCCTCTTTTATTCCCTTAAGGGTGAGGGTGGCAGGCCTGCGGATCCAGGCAAGAACCCCGATCAGGGCGAAGGCAAGCAGCCAGGAGATATCCCCGGCAAGGCCCTCCCGGAAGACCCGGAAGATGCCCGGTTTTCCGCCACTGTTCATCCCGCCGCTGTCCGGGGCAGGTCCGCCCATGAGCCCGGAGGATCCCGGCGGCTGCATCCCGGAAAGTGCCTGCTGACCTCCGCCGGAAGAGGCCATCCCGCCTGTGCCGCCCGACGGGGCGCCCGGGGGAGTGCCGGACATGCCCTGGCTGCCACCCGGTTCCGGGAATGAGGCATCGGTCCCGCCAGCCGCCGCCGTTCGGCTGCTGTTCAGCCCGGGATCCGGCTGTCCGCCCGCAGATCCACCCGGGCCGCCGCTTGTATCATCGATCCCAAGACGGTGGAGGCCGTTATAATCGATGATGAGGCCAAGGACGGTATTATCCCCGCTGCCCCCGATATAGGGGCGCTGGTCGGCCGGGACCATATCAACTGCGACAGCCCAGGAAAGGGACACTGCGAGAAGGACAATGATGGCAAGTCCAACATGAAGGATCCGTTTCTTCCACGTAAGGTCTGTGGTGCCCAGAAAATAAACGGCAAGGACGGCAGGAACCACGATGAATGCCTGGATCATCTTGATATTGAACCCGATGCCGATCAGAATAACCGAGGCAAGGAGCCAGGGAAGGGATTGTTCCCGGGTTGCCTTGAGCACGGCCCAGACCGCGAGGAGGAGGACAAAGATCAGCTGGGTATCCATCGTCCCGTTCCGGGAGATCGCCACAAAGATGGGTGTCACGGCAAGGGCGAGGGCCGCGACAAGACCTGCCGGCTTCCCGAACGGGCGGGAGATGATGAAATAGATGAGTGCCACTGACCCGGTCCCGGCGAGAGCCTGGGGGAGGACGAGCACCCATCCGCGAAATCCCAGTACGGCGGCAAATGCCGCCTGGACCCAGAGGCCGACCGGGGGCTTGTCAATCGTGATAAAACCGGCAGGATCAAAAGAGTTAAAGAAGGCGATGCCCGGGTTGACGAGCATGCTTTTGACGGCTGCGGCGTAGTACGTATTCGAGATTCCCTGGTTTGCGATATTCCAGAGGTTGAAGAATGCCGAGATAAACAGGATCCCGCAGAGCAGGCACCCGGCACGGTACCGGCTCAAAAATTCCGGAACGTTCATACCAGCCGCCGCTCGATCAGCATGATCATGCGGGAGATCTCCCTCGCATTCTCCCTGCTGCGGTCTGCTTCATCCAGATCAGTATCGGTGAGCATTTCGCGGATCCGTGCGATCTCCTCTGAGGTGATGATAAACCACTTCTGTCTGGATCTCATGGCCGGGACCATTTCCACTATTTCATCCTCCTGTCTGGAGGATAAACCTCCCTCTAATGGATATATTGATGATATGGTACCGGTCAAAACAAGGCCCCGGGCCGGATATATTGAACCCCACAGGATCATATATCGTACCCGGGACAAGGCCGTTCATGCCTTCTCCCTGTCCGGTCTCTTCCCTACCGACAGCATCCTGGAGTACACGTCCCTTCAGGCAGGGGAAATGCCAACTTATTTTATTCCCTGCAATGATAGTATGGTAAAGGATACCAGCCGCTCCGGGATCTGCCCGGATAATGGGGGGTCTTTGTGGTGGCAGACAAAAAAACGGTCAGCGTCTCGTCGGATCCAGAGTTCCTGGAGGAATTGTCCGAATATCTTGAAGTCCTCTCTAACCCGGTACGGCTGAAGATCCTCAAGGTGATCGAACGGGAGCCAAAGGAGATCACCGAGATCGCCTCACGGATTAATACAAGCTATGCGAATACGAAAAAACACATCGACCAGCTGGTCCACATCGGCCTTGTCCAGAAGGAGGCCGGATTCGGGCGGGAGACCGTAAAAGGGGTCCACCCGGTTTGGAAGTTCTCCCTTGCCAAAGGCAGCCTCGAGACGCTTATTAAAAATCTCGGGGTTTTCTCCCGGGTGAATATTCCGATCGGGTATGGCGAGATCGCAAAGAAACTGGAATCGGTGCGGGCGGCAGTTCTTGAGGAGTCCGGCACCACCTCCCCTGCCCTCCACCTCATGAGCGGGAGCCGTGCGGGCCAGACATTCCTGCTCAAAAAAGATCATATTGTAGTGGGGCGGGTGGATCCCGACAGCCCCGGGCGGACCGGCGAGACCGATATCGTTCTTCCCGAGGACTATGCCATGGTCACCCGTATCTCCAAACCGCACGCGGTCATCTCCCGGTCGGCAGACGGCTGGCAGATCGAGGATCGCGGCAGCTCGGGAGGCACCTACGTGAACTCGGAGCCCTCCGCCCCCCGGCACCGGACCCTGCTCAAGGATGGGGACGTCGTCGATTGTGCGCTCGGTGAGAGCGCGGCCCGGTTCCTGTTCATTGCAGAGAAATAACAGGTTTTATTACCGGTTCTGCCGGTCCGGGAAATGAGGAACTGAATATGCGAAGGGCACAACGGAATACCGCTTTTTACAAGATACTCCTTGTGCTCTTCCTTGCCACCTTTCTCCTTGCCGCCCGGTCCCGGCAAAGGTTATTACCTACAGCGGGAACGGTACGGCCGGGACGATCCAGACCCTGATCGGGAACTCCAGTAACGGGGACAGTATCTTCCTTGCCGGCGGGACATACGAGGGGAACATTGTCATCGACCGGTCCCTGGTCTTTGGGGCGCTTGATTCCACGAACCCCCCGCGTATTATCACCAGCGGACCCGGTGCCGGCCTGACGCTCTCCGCCGACGGCATCACCATCAACGGTGTGGCCATCCTCGGCAACGCCTCCACCGGCCTCCAGGTCCTTTCGGACGACAACCGGATCAGCGGGAGCACGATTACGGGACACGGGACCGGGGTTGTATTCACGTCTGCCTCCCACAATGTCCTTTCAGGAAACATCATCGAGGGTAACAGCGTTGGTATCGATCTCGACCGGAGCTCCGGCTCCAACCTGTTCTATTTCAATGCCTTCAACAACACGCTCGATGCCGTCAGCCAGTCCATTGACAATGTATGGTTCTCGGCCGGGCAGGAGTACCAGTACCAGGGAAAGAACTTCACCGGCCCGCTCGGGAACCACTGGCAGGGAGCCGGCACAGCCGACAGTAATGGCGACGGGGTGGGAGATGCCTCGTTTACCCTGGTACCGGGAGGGCAGGATCATCCGGGGGCGGTCGCGATCACCGATTCAGCCCCGCTCGTCGGGCCGCTTTCGGCATATACGATCACCAAATCCGCACCCTTTGCCGATGATCTCACCAATCTCCGGCAGCAGGGAGGATCAGGCACTCCTGTCTCCCTTCAATCGGGAGGCGTCCAGCCGGTAATAACTTCGGGGGGAGCCGCCCAGTCACAATTCTCCGGTGGCCTTCCCTCCGGTCTCTCCCCACAGGGCCAGCAGCCCCCCAACAACCCGGTGATCGGTTTTCTCATCACGTTCTGGTGGCTGATCCCGGTGGCGATTGTGGTCTCTGCTGCATGCGGCATCTGGTATGAGCGATCCCGCCGGAGGAGGCGGGATCTCATCCCGGAGCATGGCCCGGCCCCGGCCGCCTGGAATACAACCGTAGTACAGAAATCTGCGGAGCAGACCTCCCCGGCACTGCCCGTGAACGAGTACGCGATCCGCCTCCCGGCGGCCCTTGAGAAGAAGTACCCCGGTGCGGAATATATTGCGGAAGGCGGTGTCTCCCGGGTCTTCCATGTCCGCGACGAGAAGAACAACCGGGATGCCGCAGTCAAGGTCCCGATCCGGTTCGACGAGGTGACCGGGACCCAGTTCACCAAAGAGCTTACCATATGGGAGGGGCTCCACCACAAAAATATCGTCGAGCTGTACGCGGCAAATATCTTCCCCCTGCCGTTTATCGAGATGGAGTATGTCCCCCTGTCTCTTGCCGAGATGCAGTTCCCTCTTGATGAAACAAAGGCTGCCGGGATCCTCCTTGGGATTGCCGAAGGGCTCCGGTACGCCCACGAACAGGGCATCGTCCACCGGGATATCAAACCAGGTAATATCCTCCTTTCCCAGGACGGAACCCCGAAGATCACGGACTGGGGTCTCTCCAAGGCCCAAGGGACAAAACAGTCAGGAATTATTGGTTTTTCCCTGGAATATGCAGCCCCCGAGCAACTGGCCCCCACCCTTTACGGGGAACCCGGGCCGTGGACCGACATCTACCAGCTGGGGGTCCTCTTCTACGAGATGCTGACCGGGCATGTGCCGTTCTCCGGCGATGGCATGGGGGAAGTAACCCATGCGATCCTGCACAACGCACCAGTGCCGGTGGTAACAAAGGGCAGGAACACGGAAGCCATCAACGCGATCATTGCAAAGTGCCTGCAGAAGCGCCCGCTGGACCGGTATGCATCGGTCGGGGATCTCATCACTGATCTCCGCCATCTTGACCTGGCAGGATAAGGGTACGAAAAGGGGAATGGGATCCGGGCACTGCTGGTGACCCGGATCTTTTTTTTCTTACTGCGATGCCGGCGGTGTGCCTGAGGGTGCCGAACCGCCCGAGGGTGAATTACCCGAGGGTGCAGCACCAGAGGGAGCTGTGCCGTTCATCATCCCGCCCGGCGGTGTGCCCGACGGCATGGTTCCCGAGGGCGCGGTGCTGTTCGTCATCCCGGCCGGGGGCGTCCCGGAGGGTGCAGTACCGTTGGTCTCTCCGGCCATGGGAGTGACCGGACGGCGTTCCGGCCGCTGCCTGTTCGTTTCCCGTCACCGACGCGGTTGTGGTACCGGAGGATGATGACGTGGTTGTCGAACTCTGCGTACAGCCTGCAATCAGGATCCCCGCGACGAGGAGTGCTGATCCGATCAGCATCAGTATACTGCTTCTTTTCATGAAATAGATCTCCTGTATGGCGTGTGCCCCTCATAGTACGGGGGCACCCGTTTTTTGTGTTGATCCCCCTCGTGAGGGGAGGTCAATCTCTTGTTGCTTCGTTATGGATCCTCTTATATTTGTTGCATGGCCGGAGTGATGGCTTTTCTTTGGGAGGGATTAATTGAACTGTTTCGGACATCATATCGTGGAAATCTTCCTGGATCCGTGCAGATGAAAAAAGGTACAGGTCTTCATTTGTTACGGGATAGTGCGCGATCCGGGCATACCTCATTTTCCGGGCCGTCTCCCTTTTCCGGGCCGGTTTATACTTCACGTATCCTGTATGCGGAGGTAGCCCCATACCGGGGGAAAAACGGGGGCTTTACAGCTCCCCGTCCATGGTGGTGGGGCGCCCCGTGGCGGTCTTTTCAAGAAAATCCATGCCAGCACGCCGATTGCCGCCAGTATCAGTACCCCGAAAGCAGGAAGAATGCCGGAGGACCCTGTGGTGGAAGACACAGCGGTCCCTTCCGCAGCGGGAGTAACGGTACGGGCAGCCGCGGTCATGGTCGGTGCCGGGGTGGTTACCGCGGTAAATGTCTGGGGTGTCGTGACCCCGGTCTCGGTGACCGTAATATATCCGCTCCGTGTCACCGTGTTGCTGCCCGCACTGTTGGCCGTCGTGAGCTTTACTGTATAGGTGCCGCTGGTGGCATAGATGTGGGACGGGTTTTCCAGAGTCGACGATCCGCCGTCCCCAAAGGACCATAACCACGATGTGGGAGAATTCTCCGAAGTATCGGTGAACTGGACGCTTAAGGGGGCGGATCCCTGAAGAACATCTGCGGTAAACGAGGCTTCCGGTATGGCCACCCCGGTGTCTACCGTGATGTAATCCGATGCGCTCGTCTCGTTGCTCCCCGCCGAGTTATACGCGGTCAGGGTCACCGTGTAGGTGCCGATACCGGTATAGGTATGGGTCACGTTCTGGTATGACGATGTGTACCCGTCGCCAAACGTCCAGTACCATTCGGTCGGGGAATTGGATGACGTGTCCGTGAAGTTGACGGTAAGGGGTTTTGTTCCGCTCGTGATATTTGCCGAAAATGAGGCAACCGGAACTGCCAGACTCACAGTGATGTAGCCGGTCTCGGTTACGGTATCGCTGCCTGCCGCATCGGTGGCCGTGAGGGTTACGGTGTAGGTTCCGACACTTGTGTAGGTATGGGTCGGGTTCTGTGCCGTGGACGAACTCCCGTCGCCGAAGGACCAGGCCCATGACGTCGGGGAGTTCGATGAGGAATCCACGAACTGGACGGTAAACGGTACCGTTCCCGAGGTCTCCACGGCAACAAACGAGGCGGCCGGCACGGTGGCCACCTTTGTAACGGTGATCTCGCCGGACTCAGAGAGGGTGTTACTGCCTGCTGCATTGGTGGCCGTGAGGGTTACAGTGTAAGTTCCGACACTGGTATAGGTATGGGTCGGGTTTTGTGCCGGGGATGTGCCGCCATCGCCAAAGGACCATGCCCAGGATGTAGGGGAGTTTGACGAAGTATCCACGAACTGGACCGGGAGCGGCACGGTTCCGGCGGTTACGTTTGCAACAAATGCTGCTGTCGGTAATGAACCCGACTTACTGACCGTGATATACCCGCTCCGCGTCACCGTGTTGCTGCCCGCAGTATTGGTTGCGGTGAGCGTCACGGTGTAGGTGCCTGTGCTCGTATAGGTGTGCGACGGACTTTGTGCAGTTGAGGTGCTTCCGTCCCCAAATGACCACATCCACGATGTCGGGGTATTGGTGGATTCATCGATAAAGAGGACGCTGAGCGGTGCGGTCCCTGAAGTTGCATTCGATACAAAGGCGGCTGCCGGCGTGGAGGCCGCAGATGCCGGCAGGACAAGCGCCATACCGGCAAGAAGAAAAAGGAGACCCGCCACGGGAATTGCCTTCATGGGATTTCCTCCCGAAAGGTGCGGCTGGTCATGTGTATGAAAGAACGGGGTTAGCATGGATATACACCTTGAATGGTACACCTGATCCCCACCTTCGGTATTTATTTTAAGAACATGAGTATGGTGAAATATTCCCCAGTACGGGGAATTATCATACCTCCCGGTTACGGATATTCTTGAACCCGGGGGTATCTGCGGATACAATCTCCTGCTTTTTTGCGAAAAGAGTGGACCGGTGTCTCGGCCGATCCCCGGTATGATCTGATGCCCGGTGGGCACTGCAGGAGTTACCCCCGCCGGGTTCAGATCCGGTTATGGTATAAGCTCCTTCTGCCGGACAGTCATCGGGTAAAATCGTTCCGGGCAGCGGATGATATCGCTCTTGTGCTGGTGGCACCACAAGGGTGCCCGGGTTTTTCCTGCCATTCCTGATTGCTTGCTCGTGTTCTCGCTGCTCTGGTAGAGAGGGTAGTATCCCTTTGTCATCCATGGAGCTGCTGCAGTGCCGGGCGCGGGGTTATTTTTTGCGGGCCTTTTCATTCGTGCTTTTTCACGCAAAATACGGTTTCCCGCACCGGGGTACAATGCCGGTATTGTGCCTGCTCGCCGTTGTTTCTCTGCCCTTCACCTCCGTCGGGTGAGCGCCTTTTTTGGTCTCACCTTACAACGCGAGGGTTCCGGTCTGTCATATAATCCCTGCATGGGCAGGGTGAAAATATGTACCTGGATCCGGGATTGGTTCAACCCCCTGGTATAAGGTATCCGTACCCGGGGAATACGAAAAAAAGAGATACCCGGCATCCCTTAACGGGACCGGTGCTCCTTTCGTGCCTGTACCCGGGTACCCGGGCCGGTTTGGGCACCACGATCTTCGAAAGTACCCTTTTAAGGTAATAGTTCATCAGCGCTGACAAGGTCCCTTCCTCCCCTCACTCGCTTCGGAGTGCATCGATCGGGTCCATATTCGAGGCCATCCATGCCGGGTACACACCGGAGATCACACAGACCACCACGCCGATGATCATGGCTGCCGGGACATACAGGATACTGGCCGGCTGGAAGAAGTACGCCGTCGTGCCGATCATCGCGTCCACCACGGTGTACCCGATGATCAGGCTGCTCGCCCCCCCGATCCCGGCCCCGAGAAGTCCCAGGACGAAGGACTCGTACATGAACATCCGGCGTACCTCGCCTTTTTCCGTACCTATAGAGAGCAGGATACCAATTTCCTGGATCCGTTCTGAGACTGACATCATCATCACATTAAAGATGCTCACGGCCGCGACAAGAAGCGCTATTCCGCCGATTGCCTCAATGAACGTCAGTCTCTGTGCTCAATGTTGCCGTCTCTGTTGCGAGCTGCGAGGAGGCATCCGTTATCCTCACCGACGGGGTCTTTGCATTGGTGTTAACCTTATCGTCAATGGCACTTTCAATGTCACTGATGTTGTCCACATCCTTGACAATCACATTTACCTGGGTCCACTCGTTCTTCCCGCCGTACTGGTTGGTATACCAGTTGCTGTTTACCACAACCGCATTGTCCGTCGAGACTCCGTCGGCAACGGTTCCACGGGGCTGAAGAACTCCGGCTATGCGGAGTTCCGGCCGGGATGAGGATGAGAACGATCCGATCCTGATCCGGGTTCCCACCTTGAGGTTGAACTCTTCTGCAAGTTCTGACCCGACAAGAACCTCGCCTGTCCCGATTTCCGTTGTCCCGTTGCCATAGGACTGGTTTATGGAAAGGAACTTCCCGATATCGCCGGGATCGATACCGTAGATCGAACCTCTGCCGGCAACGGAATTGATCGTAAATTCACCGTTTGTGGAATAGATGGGGATCACCGTCCCATTCGATCCTACGGCCGAGGTGATCTTCGTCAGCTCGGTCTTGGTTATACCGGAAGATGACGACGACGACGGGGTGAACCCTGGCGGCCCCATCCTGACGGTATCTGAGGATATAACGATGGTGTTTGCCGTTGCCGAGAGCTGCTCTTTGACTTCCAGCTGCATGTTGGTGCCGAGCATTCCCATCGATGAGATCGCAACCACACCGATCACGATGCCGATCGCGGCAAGCATCGACCGCAGGAAGTTCAGCCGCACGCTCCGGACGGAGAGGTTAAAGAAGATGTCCCCTTTTATCATGATTCTGCAACCCTCCCGTCCACGAGCCTGATGGTGCGGTGGGCATACTCCGCGATCTTCGGGTCATGGGTCACGAGGATAACCGTCTTTCCATCCCTGTGCAGGCCACAGAGGATGTCCATGATCTGGTACCCGGTCTTACTGTCCAGGTTCCCGGTCGGTTCATCGCAGAGAATGATCTTCGGCTCATTGACGAGCGCCCGGGCTATGGCCACCCGCTGCTGCTGTCCCCCTGAGAGCTGGGTGGGGCGGTGGGCGCTCATGTCCCTGTCGATACCCACTTGTTCCAGCAGGGTATGGGCCTTGCCGGTCGTATCCCGTTTCTTGTATTTCAGGATAAGCGGGTACTCTACGTTTTCGTATGCCGAGAGGAGGGGGATCAGGTAGAATTTCTGGAAGATATACCCTATAGTATCCCTGCGCATGTGTGTCCGCTCAAGATTTGACATTTCAGCCACGTCCCTTCCTGAGATATACAGTTTTCCTGAGGTAGGGACATCGAGGATCCCCAGCTGGTTCATCATGGTCGATTTTCCGGATCCTGACGGCCCCATGATGGCGACAAAGTCGTTCTCCAGGATCTCAAGGGAGACATGATCGAGAGCGGTAAAGTCGCCACTCTCCAGATGATAAGTCTTTGTCACGTCAACAAGCTGGATAACAGGGGTATCGGTCATGTCCGATCCCTCACTGCTTCTTTTTCAGTTTTGCAAGGATCCATTTCCGCTTTTTCCACAGGACTATGCCGGCAATGAGTACGATCACTGCCCCTATGACCGGGTAGAACGAACTGATCCCGCCGCCTTTACTTCCCGAGAAGAGCGACGTGACGCTACTGCTGCTGCTGCCACCCGGGCCGCCCATCCCGCCGGGGCCGCCGCTCATATCGCCAGGGCCCCCTGACACAGAGCTGCTTGAGCCGGATGACGTTGAGGTCTTGGTTGTGGTGGTGCTGGTGCTGCTTTCGGTCCCTGTTCCTGAGGTGAGATCGAGTGTTTTGGTAATATTGTAATCATTCCCCGAGGAATCCTTCCAGCTGACAACCAGCGGAACCGCGGAGAGATCGTTTGCGGTAAAGGTGATATCGAAGCTCCCGGAATCGTCGGAGGCGATGCTGCCGATCGCATACACGGGGTAGGTCCCGGTTGCAACGGCCGGCGACCCGACGGTTACGGTTACCCCGTAGGCGTCCGTGATCCCGGCATTGGTGACATCGCCGGTAATTTCATTGACCGATCCCGATGACGTGAGTTCGACGTCGTTGACGACCGGGACCGCAGCGGTCTTGTCCTGGCCCAGCGTAATCGGCAGTACGACATCGGTGTAATGGGTGTTGTCCCCGTCCTGGTAACTGACATTGAACGTGAGGTCCGAGGCCTGGTGGGGTGTGATGCCAAAGGACACTGAGGTGGAACTGCTGGCACTGATGGTGGAGATCAGTTCAACGGATGGGGTTGCATCGATTCCCGATCCCTCCGGTGTAACCACGACGTTATTAATGTCCCCTTCGCGGGTGTTCATCAGGGTGAGCGTCACGTTCTGCTCTGCTTCAGGGGCAAACGAGGTTGGCTTGGAGGTAATTGCTCCCGTGAGGGTGTTCGAACTTATCTTGATCTTTACCGGGTAATTGATGGCATTGCCGTTTTGCGTTCCGATAGAAAAGAGCGCAAAGTAGGTGCCGCACGGCGGTTTTACCGTAAACGGGACCGAGTAGGTGATCGTTGATCCTGCACCAACAAAAGTCATGCCCTCCCAGTCATTGGCCTGGGTAGCGATATGGGTACTGATCAGGCTCGGGTTCTCCAGCCCGATTGCAGATGTCCCGCCATTGGTGAGGGTGACCGTGAGTGTACCCTGGTCTCCCGGGAAATACTCCCCGGTATCCAGGCTGGCGTTCGAGACATAGACCAGGGCAGCCTGGTCGATGGTTGAGCTGGTACTTGTGGTGGATGAACTGCTGGTGGTGCTTGACGAGCTCGAAGTTGTGGAAGATGAGCTGTCATCTGCGTATGCCGCTGATACCATCAGGAGTATCAGCAGGCAACTCAAAATACCTAGTTTTAATTTCATGTTTTCCCTTCGTATCCGGTTTTCCGTTAGTATGCATTCGTGGGAGTTTTCCCGGTTTTTGGGATTACCTCACACACGAAAATCCATATTCTGAAGATTTTTTCTTTCCCTCTCCATCCCCTGCACAAGAGATATATTGGCAGCATACCCGGAGGCGAATTATGATCAAAAAACGTGATATCCTTAACCGCCCGGTTCGTTATATCGCAGGGGGCCTCCCATGGCTGTTGCGATTTTTTTCTTTGAGTGGCGGCCGCGACCGGAAGGTGGCAGGGGCTGGCCCGGATAATGGGGATTCAGGTTACGAGGGAGGGGGATCTATCCTCTCATCACAGGGAAACGCCGGTTCAGGATGAAAGCCGGGAGTCGATACGATCCTTGAGCTGCCTTCCATGGGAACCGTTCCAGTACAGTTTTCCGCACTGTTCGCACCAGAAGAATGTATACCCGTTCCGGTCACGGGGTGCGTACGCGGCAGCATCGATCTCGTCTTCCTGTGCCCCCCGCAGCACCGTGTTGCAGATCGAGCACCGGCTCATGGGCAGGCGTCGTTCGACGAGGCCCAGATCGACCAGCTGCTGCACCTGCGAGAGCACATCCCCGGCCGTTACCAGTACCTGCCAGATCGTTTCCTCTCCGTGCGAGCTCGTGATCCCGGGTCAGCAAAATCCGGTGCTCGTCATGCGCGAGGGCAAGCAGCAGGGTGTCCTCATCTGCACTCCCGCTCATAAATCCGTTTGCACTGATCGTATCGTATCCCATGAACCGGAGGTAGCGGGTAAGCGTTCCAAGCATCCGGTCCGCGATAAACCGGGTATCGGAAGAACCGCATTCAGCTGACATGGCGCACGATCTCGATGGTCTCGCCGCAGCTGGTGCACTGCCGGTCATCGAGACCCGTAATGCGGCTGGAAAATCCTGTCCGCTCGATGAGCAGCGCGCCGCAGGCCGGGCAGTACGTATTCTCGTACCGGTGATGAGCGACGTTTCCCAGGTACGGGAACCGGAGCCCGAGTTCCTTTGCCCGGGCACAGATCTTCTCGAGCAGGGCGACCGGGGTCGCACCCCGATCGTTCATCCGGTAATCCGGGTGGAACGCGGAGAAGTGCATGGGCGTCTGGGGGCCCAGGTGTTCGATCACCCAGCGGATCAGGGCCTCCTGCTCCTCCATAGTGTCGTTGAGGCCGGGGATGACAAGCGTCACCGTCTCGATATGCATGCCCAGTTCGCGGGCGAGCGCCGCCGCGTCCAGCACCGGCTGGAGGTGCGCCCCGCAGACTTTCCGGTAAAAATCGTCTGAGAATGCCTTGATGTCCACCCGGAACGCCGCGAGCATGGGGACGAGCTCCCGCAGGGCCTCCTCCGTGATGTAGCCGTTTGTCACGTAGCAGGTACCCAGTCCCCGTGACCGGGCGAGCGTGCCCATGTCGAGCGTGTACTCGTGCCAGATGGTCGGCTCGTTGTAGGTCCATGAGATGCTCGCGCTCCCGCTTGAAAGGGCACGGGCCACCCCTTCTTTTGGGGAGAGAGGAAAGAGGCGGGCGCTCGTGCTGTCCGCCTGCGAGATCTGGTAGTTCTGGCAGTGTTCGCACCGGAAGTTGCACCCGATGCCCCCCAGCGAATACGACAGGGTGCCGGGCAGGTAATGGAAAAGCGGTTTTTTCTCGATCGGATCGACCGCCTCGGCACTGACGAGGCCGTACGTGGTGGCATACAGCGTCCCCCCCTCGTTCTGCCGCACCCCGCAGATCCCGTGCTTCCCGTCGGCAATTATGCAGCGATGGCTGCACAGCGAGCACCGCACCGCATTTTTCTCTTTTTTTGTGTACTGCCGCGCTTCGTGCATACCCGTTTCCTCATGCAGGTTTTTTAAGCCGTCATTTCATCGTCTCGTTTTTCCCCTTGTCATCAGCTTCATCATCGTCAACCTCAAGGACAAACGATCCCCGGTACCTGCAGTTCTTGCAGAGATACACCTGGCCTATATACCCGGCGGCTACCGGGAAGATCTCGCGGCTCTTGCAGACCGGACAGCACAACATGGTCGGGACTTCCTTAGAACAACTCTATATGAGCATCCTGTACAAAAACTAGTGCAATGAAGACGGTCGTTATCTCGCTGGGCGGCTCGATCCTGATCCCGGAACTTGCAAATAACCGTATCCCGGCCTATCTTACGATCCTCGAAAAGATTGCCGCGAAGCACCGGCTCTTCGTGGTTGTCGGGGGCGGCGGCGGTGCACGGGACTATATTGCGGTTGCACGGAATCTCGGTATCGACGAGGGCACCGCGGACGAGATCGGTATTCTCGTGACCCGGCTCAACGCAACGCTGCTGATCGCTGCGCTCGGCGATGCCGCCTACCCGAAGGTTGCCGAGAGCCACTCCGAGGCGAAGAAATTTGCCGAGTCAAAAAAGATCGTGGTCATGGGCGGGATCACCCGGGCCAGACGACTGATGCCGTCGCCGCCGTCCTTGCCGAACGGGTTCACGCCGATGTCTTTGTGAATGTGACCTCGGTGAATGGTATCTATGACAAAGATCCCAACAAATATGCCGGTGCAAAACGCCACAAAACCCTCACCCCGCAGCAGCTCCTTGGGATCGTGGGCAAAGGCGGCCTCGGCGCCGGATCGCACAACGTGCTGGATATTATCGCCGCCCGGGTAGTGGAGCGCAGCCATATCCCGCTCGTGGTGCTTGACGGTACCCGTCCGGAGAACCTGTCCGATGCCCTTCTTCTCGGGAAGTGTGACGGCTCGATTGTGAGCAGCACGAAAAAGAAGGTCCTCCCACTGTAAATTTTTCTTTTGAAGACCGGATTGTTCTGATACGGCGAGGAGATTGCTACCATTCTCCCCATGAACGATGAACGCCGCCGCCCCCGAAGGGACGCCCGCGCGGCGGATAAGTGACCTTACAACACTCCAGAACCTTTCCTGCCATCCGTCCCTCGGAGGAGCGCTGATGCGAAAACTCTTTCATTTTTCGATCTCCCGTGGTCCGGTGCGATCCCGTTCAGTCCATGCGATTTTTTAAGGAACCGGGTAACAACAGGTATTTTTAGCGGCCACGGGAAATAGTACAGGGCGCGGGGTAGTAGGGTAGCCTGGTCCATCCTAGAGCGTTTGGGACGCTTTGACGGCGGTTCGAATCCGCCCTACCCCATAAGGATATGAAAGCACAGGATGCCCGCCGGATCTATGATCTTTTGGTAAAACAATATCCCGACGCCCGCGAGTCGCCGACCACGGTCTGCCGGGGCACGCCCTTTGAGGTGCTCATCTTAACCATCCTTTCCGCCCAGACCACCGACCGGGCGGTACTCATGGTCAGGGAACCGCTTTTTTCTGCCTATCCGACGCCGCAGGCCCTTGCCCGTGCAAAGATTGCCGACGTGGAGCCGATCATCCACAGCCTCGGCTTCTACCACGCGAAGGCACGTAACATCATCGCGGCGGCACAGGCCGTGGTAAAAGAGTTCAGAGGAGGGGTGCCCACGACCATGGAGGGGCTGCTCTCCCTCCCCGGTGTCGGCAGGAAGACCGCAAATATCGTGCTGTACCACGGGTTCGGGCAGAATCACGGTATCGCGGTGGACACCCACGTACGCCGGCTGGCCCAGAGGATCGGTTTCTCGGATACAGACGATGTGAAGGTGATCGAACAGGATCTCATGACCCTCTTTCCCCAAAAGAAGTGGGGCGATCTCACCGATGTCTTCATCGCCCATGGACGGGCCTGCTGCACCGCAAAAAAGCCGCAGTGCCCCGTGTGCGTGATAAAAACGTGGTGCCGGTATTACCGGACACACCCGGAAAACCAAAAAAACTGAAAAGCAGGCTCTGGAAAATCCTCACAGACCCTTCTGACGCTCCTAGAGGCTTCGGCAGGTGTTTCCTTTCGTCCCCCGCACGATTAGGGCAACCGCCATGGAGCGATAACTCCTGAAGAAGGTACTATGGCATCATCGTGAAAGCAGAAGGGTATGGGATTACCGAATGGAGGAAGGAGATCCTTGAAGGGGAAAGGATTTGCCTGCGCGACCGGTTGATCCCGCTGGACGAAAAACAACCTGCCGCGTAAAGAACGAGCCGCTTAAGCGCCGTATTTTCTTCTGAATTACCGCGTTCCAACCCAATCATTGAGGATACCCGTTTTTCCGGCATCGTTCTTGAGCGTCCGATACGCGGGGTCGGTGGCAGCCTCCATGATCCCAGGGATGTTCATACCGCGAATGCCTCCCGGATCTCCTGCTCACGGAATCCCATGATTGTACGTTTGTTGTCGATGATAAGCGTAGGAAACATTCCGCTCCGGTTCCATTTCTCTATGGTATCCAGCGCTGCATTCCGTTCGTTCCCCTCAAGCAAATCGACGTAATCGTAATCGAATGCAACACCGAGTTCCTCCAGCAGCGTCTTGGTCTTATGGCACCACTCGCAGGTCGAGAGTGCGTACAGCATGATCGCACCCCTGTTTTTTCCGTTAACGTGAGTTGAAATGATAAAACACCCCGATTAAAAAGATCTTCTCTCTTATCTATACCGTTCGTACTGCTCCCTGGTCCGGGCCGCTTACTTATCGGCATACCAAAAAGGATCCGGATGAGAACGGATCTGTTCCGTTAACACTTCAGACCAGCGCCGGGATAAAGAGCGCCAGGAGCGAGAGATCTTCATGACCGGCACATACCGTATGATGGTTCTTCGGGGATGTTGCAAATGCCTGGCCGGGCGCCAGGATAACTTCCTTGTCGCCTATGACAAACGTCCCTTTCCCGCTGATGATCAGGTTCCATTCCCACTGGGTCTCGTGGTCATGGTCCATGACCTCGCAGTCTTTCCATACCCTGACAAGGTGGTAACTGAATTTCCCGTCGGTCTCTTTTGCGGTCACCAGGTCTTTTAAGAATACGCCTTTCGACGCCGGGTGGGCATACCAGGGTTTTGCCCCGGCCTCAATTTCCAGATGGGGTAAGAACACGCTACCCTGTTCGAATATCTCCGCCATTTTGTTTGGTTCCATCGTCTGTCTCCGTAGATTGTCTCGACTAAAAAGGTGTGAAGGGATGATTTTGTCCCGGAAATTATTTGACGTGCGGGATTATTTCCTTGAAGACATCGATACCGAAGTTCACGTTCGGGCTTGAGTTCCCGAGACAGAAGTGGGTGATGCCGGCCTTCTTGAAGCGCTCGATCTCCTTGATGAGACCCTCCGCATCAGTAGCGCACATAAAGTTCTTCTTCATTAAATCCTGACCGACAATGTCCGCATGTGCCTGGACCTCGGGCGGGTCGCTGACCCGGTACTTGAACATGGATGGTACAAGGCAGCCTGCCCAGAACCGGTTGCCCTCGACAGCCTTGTCGAAATCCGGATCCACGGAGTACCAGATGAGCATGGCGCGTTCCATCTTCTTCGCGTCCTTGCCGGCCTCTTTTGCCCCCTCCTCGAACTTCGGGATGGTAACTTTCTTGAGCGTGTCCGGGTCTGCGGAAACCGTCATGAGGTGGTCGCCGTACTTGCCGGCGAGTTTTGCGCCCTTGGGGCCCATGCCTGAGAAGTAGAGAGGAACCTCGTCGTCAGGCTTCGTGTACATGAACGCCTTTTCGAGGGTGTAGTATTTCCCTTTAAATGAGACCGGAGCCTTGCTCTCCCAGAGTTTCCGCATGACCTCGATCGCCTCAACCGTCATGTCCTGGCGCTCGGCCACGCTCGGCCACTTGCCGGTTACCGGCACTTCGTTTAAGGCCTCGCCCGCACCGACCGCGATCCCGACACGCTTCGGGTACATCTGGCGGAGGGTCGCAAACGTCTGGGCGACGACACCCGGGTTGTACCGGAGGATCGGACAGGTGATACAGGTCGAGACGAACACTTTCTTTGTCGCCTGGAGGGTCGCGCCCATCCATGCCCATGCCTGGCCGGACTGGGCATCGGTGTGGTACCACGGGTGGAAGTGGTCGTCGACCCAGATCGAGTCGAACCCGATTTTTTCTGCACGCACGGACTGTTCCAGCGCATCCATCGGCTTGTACTGCTCGATCGATGCGAAATATCCAATCTTGGTTTCCATGATTACTGCCTCGCACCGGTAAAAGAGGAGGTCAAGGACAGGGGCTCTTCTTGCCAGAGATCCAAATCTTGATGTACCTGTATCGATTATACGGATCAGGGTAACCAGCCGGACGTTCACTGACCGTGAGGCGATACTGTCGAAAGTTGGAGCCTTATCTGGGTTGTCGTGAACGCCGGCCGGCCTCGCCCATGAGGACTCTCTCAGTTCCGGTTTTTTGTGGAATTTTCTTCCACATGTGGACGTTCCTTCAGTCTAATGATAAAGGTAATTTTTATTGCTCGCCATTGACCCGATACCTCCGGGAATCACTGATAACGACGTGATTCTTCCCCACCGCCGTTCAGGGGAACGCCCGTCTATTGCTCGCCAACGAGACCGCCCGGTTCTACCGGATTTCCGGAAATCCCGCAGACACCCGGCAGGAGCGCGATGATGCTGCCTGCATCCGGGCGGATACGGCAGTTATCTGAGAAAAGATCCCGCTTCCTTACGATCCCTGCCTTCTTTTACTGCGTCCGTGACATCCACCATGAACGAGGCGATCTCCCCGGACGGGAGCTTGAAGACGTAGTGGTAAATCCAGGGGAAGTCCTCCCTTTTGCGGTACTTTAAGGGGGCGACAAACTCCGGCTTCTCAGTGGTGAGGACCCGGCGGAGGAGGTCGCGGATCTCGGGGTCGGGCAGCTCGGGGAACTCCTCGAAAAGACGTTTTCCCACGAGTTCTTCTTTTGGCATCCGCAACAGCGCCGCGGTCACCTTGTTAACATCCTTGATGATGTAGTCATCGCTGCCGGGGATGTATTCATAGATCAGGACACCGTTGCAGGTGTTCTCGAAAAACGAGTGGTACCGCACTTCCTTGAGCTGGGTCTTTTTCAGCGCGTCCTCCGCCCGTTTCCGGTCGGTGACGTTAAGGAATATGCCGTTCCAGACCGTCTCGTTTTTGAGCCGGACCGGTTGCGAGACCCCGCGGATATACATATCTTCACCGGTCGGCGGGATGAACCTGCCTTCGAACTCCCAGGGAGCCACCCGCCGGATCACATCTTCGATCGACGTCCCCCACCGCTCACGGTCTTCTTTCGCGATGCAGGCACCGAACCGGTCAAACCAGGTATCCAGCGGTTCGGCGGGAACACCATATATTTCCTGGGTACGCTCGTTGACGTAGTACGCGCCCCATTCCCCGGAATCCCGTGCATAGAACTGGTACACGATGCCCGGCAGGTTGCTCACGATCCCCCGGTACCGCTCTTTGAGTTGTTTTTCCGCCAGTTTTTTTGCCGTTATATCAAGGAAGAGGATGAAGTATTCTTTGGATGCATTGCCTCCGCTTTCGGTGACCGGGGCAAACACGATCTGGAAATAGGCGACCCCGCTCTTTTTCGTTGTCGAGAGGGTCTCCGATTTCAGCCGGTCAAAATTGCAGGAAAGGGTCAGTTCGGCATTCTTTCCCTTCCGGATCAGCTCCTGTATCGTGTCCTTGGAGCACAGGATATCGTAGAGCTTGAAATCCACAAGGTCCGTAAACCGTGCAAGGCCGAGAATATCAAGTGCTGCACGGTTCGCATTGAGGATCGTGCCGTCTTCGTGGAAGAGGAAGATGCCACTGGGAACTTCCTCAAAGAGCGTACGGATCTTCCGCTCGCTGATCTTCAGTGCCTCCTCCGTTTTCTTCCACGTAGTGATGTCGCGCAGGCTGATCATGATCCCGGGTTTACCGGTAAATGCAAGCGAGGGGATGACGGTCGAGACAAATTCGGTCAGGAATATTCGGTCGGTGCCGCGCTCGATCAGCAGCATCTCGTTGATAAACATCTGCGACTGGATGATCCGGGCAATATTTTCCCTGACGGTGGGGCTGTCGAACAGGGGCAGGCTGAGCCGGGACAGTTCGGTGCCGACGACGTTTCTTTCCTTACGGATACCAAAGGTATTCAGGAAACTCCTGTTGACCATCAGGATGCGGAGATCGGCATCGAGAATGACAATCGCGTCGGAGAGATAGTTAAAGAGATCATCGAACGGGACGTTCTGCGACGAAGTGTAGAGTTTGGCCTTGCCAAACGGTTTCATGACGACATGCCCGTGGGACTGGAGGACTTCCAGGTATTTCGCAACGGACCCCCGGTTCATGCCCAGTTCCCGGGCGATCAGAGAGATGGAGACTGCCTCCGGGTACCGCTCCTGGAGGAATTCGCGGATCTGCGAATACCGGTCCTGGGATTCGGTCATAGATAATTACTGTATTGTGCCGGGTGAAGTCATTAAACATATTCATTCGATGCCCTATTTTTTTACGAGACAGAAATACCTATGATTGGTTTTAGTTCCCTGCCGGAGAATTCCGGTCTCTCGAATGGCAGGTCAGAAAGTCGGAAAATTTCTTGTGCTTTAATCTGAAATAACACACAATTGACTGTAAATATAGGTAAAAAAAATGATTTCTTCGGTGTCAGAAAATGTTTTTTTGCCCTCTCTCTTTTTGCATTCCGCTCTGCCTGTTACGTTTTAGTACCCGATAAAGATCCGGATTGCCTGGAAGGCTGCATACCCGATCAGTGCACTGACCGGTATCGTGAGGATCCATGCGATCATGATGCTTCGTGCCACGCCCCACTTTACCGTGCTGGACCCCATGGTCGAACCGACCCCCATGATGGAAGAGCAGATCACATGGGTCGTGCTCACCGGGATACCGGCTGCCGATGCACCCAGAATCGTTGCAGCGCCGGCCGTTTCCGCAGCAAAGCCATTTACCGGGCGGAGTTTCGTGATCTTGTAACCCATGGTCCTGACGATCCGCCACCCGCCGGCAAGCGTCCCCAGCGCAATCGTCGTGTAGCAGATGATTATCACCCATGAAGGCACCGGCAGGTGGCTCGAATTGACATTCACACTATAGTACCCGAGAGAAAAGAGGAGCGGGACGATGATCCCCATCGTTTTCTGGGCATCGTTTGTCCCGTGGCTGAAACTGTATGCTGCTGCGGAGCAGAGCTGGAGCCGCCTGAAATGCACTTCTGCCTTCGGTTTGTTGGATTTCCGGGTTAACCAGAGGATCGCGGCCATGAACAGGAAGCCGCAGATTAGACCGATCAGCGGCGAGAGCACCATGAAGAGCGCAACCTGTCCGACCGTCGACCATTTGATGGCAGCAAGTCCTGCTGCAGAGATGCCGGCGCCGGTGAGGCCCCCGATGAGTGCGTGGGACGACGAGGTGGGAAGACCAAAGAACCAGGTGATCAGGTTCCAGCTGATGGCGCCGGTCAGCGCACCGAGGACGATATAGGGAATGATCGTTGTAGAGACGATATCGAGTTCCACGATATTGCTGATGGTGTCGGCCACCGCAACGCCGAACCCGAAGGCCGCAAGAAAATTAAAAAAAGCCGCGAACAGTACGGCGTTCCGGGGCGAGAGCACTTTTGTGGATACCACGGTCGAGATCGAATTGGCCGAATCGTGGAACCCGTTGGTGAAATCGAAGACGAGCGCTATGACAATGATCGCAACGATAAGGATCAGCGGCGCCGCGATCATATGAGCCCTCCCCTGCACCTCTGCGTCAACCGCATCGCCTCACGAGTGCCGGATGGCGATATCGGAGAGTACGTTTGCCACGTCCTCGCAGTAATCGGTCGCCGTTTCAAGGTTCTCGTAGATGTCCTTGAGCTTGATGATCGAGATCGCATCGGTGGTCCTGAAGAGATCCATCACGGCGTGGGCGAGGACGTCATCGGCAAGGTTCTCCAGCCGGTTCACCTCAATGCAGCGCTCCTCGATGTACCGTGGATCCTTGATCGAACGGATGCCCTTGACCGCCCCTTCGATCTCAACGGCGGAGAGGTGGATCAGCTTTGCCAGCTCAATCATGTGGGAATCGGTGTTCTCGATGCCGTAGTAGAACATCTTCTCCGATGACCCGTCGATATAGTCCAGTACATCGTCAAGCGTTGATGCAAGCCTTGAAATCTCCTCCGGATCGAGGGGCGTGATAAAGGTGCGGTTGAGCTGCTCGTAGATCCCATGCGTGATCTGATCGCCCTGGTGCTCGAGCAGTTCAATTGAATGCCGTTTCTCCCTCACATTGGTGAAGTCCTCGCTCAACGCCACCAGCTGGTACGCCGCTTCCCGCAAGGTTGCAGCCTGGCGTTCAAACATCTCAAAAAAAATCTTGTCCTGCGGTATCAGCAATTCCCGTAATCCCATACAAGAAACCCACTGGTAATCAGTCAGGCAACCTGAAAAATATAGCGAAATATAGTGCTCACAAGAGAGCAGAGGATACCGTTGCAAAGAGAAGGTACCCGACAAATGCGCAGAGCGCCGCGAGTGGGATCGTAACCACCCACGCGGTCATCATCTCCTGTACGACCTTCCACCGGACTGCATTTTTGCCCCGGGTCGCCCCAACGCCGACAATCGCACCACTGATCACATGGTTGGACGAGACGGGGATACCCTGCATCGTGACGAGGGCAAGGGTGGTACTGCCGGCCGTCCCTGCGCAGAATCCCTGGTAGGGGCGGATCTTCGTAATGCCCTTTGCCATCCGGTCCACCACCTTCCAGCCGCCAAAACAGGTGCCAAGCCCAATGGCGATGGCGGAGAGCAGGAGCACCCATGTCGGAACGGCAAAAACGGTAAGGATGCCGCCCGCGACAAGGAGTGCGGTAATCACACCCACCGCGTGCATCCCGTCGTTTGCACCGTGACTGGTGGCCTGGAAGAGGCAGGCAACGATCTGGAGCGGCGAAAAGATCCGCTTCATCCGGTTCTGGCGCGAGTTCTTGAACAGGTGCGAGATGAGCATATCAAAGAGAAATGCGGTGACCGCGCCAAGAACGGGCGAGATAAAGATGAAGAGGATGACTACAAGCAGCCCGGTAATTTTGAGCACGCCAAGGACCATCAGGATCGGAATGGCAAAGGCGGTTCCGCTGACGGCCCCGATAATAATGGCAAGCCGGACGTCTCCTTCAAATGCTGCGGCAATTGCCCCCACCGCGACGGCCCCGAGAACGGCTCCGAGCAGTCCCCAGACAACAATCTGCCCGATCACGCTCCAGGCCGGGTAGATAATCGCAGCAAGTCCGAAGGCAGCAACACTTGACCCGACAAGGCCGCCGATAAGC
Source organism: uncultured Methanoregulaceae archaeon (assembly GCA_963805035.1). Lineage (GTDB taxonomy): Archaea > Halobacteriota > Methanomicrobia > Methanomicrobiales > Methanospirillaceae > Methanoregula. The sequence goes on from CAWDSU010000008.1 coordinate 206,226, forward strand.
GCATGGCTGCTCGATACGGGGAGGCCGAGTTTTGTTGCACAGAACACCAGCGTCGTTGACGCAAGCATGGCAACGATAATGGTTTCAGGGGTCAGCGCATCGGCATGGACGATGGCAGTCCCGATCGTTGCCGCAACTGCAGTCGTAAAGATAAAGGGCCCGGCCATGTTACAGACCCCGGTCAGGAAAACAGCTTTTGCGGGGGAGAGGGCCCGTGTTGCGACAACCGTTGCGACACCCTGGGCGGCATCGGCAAGCCCGTTGAAAAAATTCAGGGCAAGCGCAAGGACGATGCCGAACAGGATAACGGGATCGTAGCCGGTCATGCGTGGCTCATCGAGATGTCAGCCAGTGCGTGCCCGACGTCGTTGCATTTCTCCATCACCTTTGCCATGCTCTCGTAAATATCCTTGAGCTTGATGATCAGCAGCAGGTCCTTGGTCTTGAAGAGGTCGAGCACGGCCCGTGAGAGCAGTTCTCCTGACAGGTTGTAGAGCCGGCTGATCTCTATCACGTGGCTGCTCACATCGGCCGGACGGTTTAAGGTGGCAAGGGCGTCCAGCGCATCATCGATCTCATTACTGGTCATGACGATCAGGTAGGAATATTCTTTCAGGACGTCGTTAGACGCCGTGAGCTCGTAGGTGGCGATCTGGTGAGTCACCCAGTCGAGTTTGTCCAGCACGTCGTCGAACGCGGGGGCAAGACGGGCGATCTCGTCCGGCTCGAGCGGCGTGATAAGCGACTCGTTGAGGCGTTCATAGATATGCCGGGTCGTTTCGTCCCCGAGGTGCTCGAGCTGGCGCACCTTGTGGGATTTTTCCGTTCCTTCGGGAAGCTCATGGGTGATCTCGTTCAAGGTCGTCGCTGCTTCTTTGATCTTCCCGGCCATGTCCTTAAAGAGGGTAAAAAAGATCTGGTCTTCAGGCAGGATCAGGTCTCGGATGCGCATGATCTCAAAAATAACGAGAGGAGTTGTAGTATAAATAGTATACGTGAAAAAGGGTTCAGGTTCCGGAATTTTGCCATACGTTCAGGAAATGTCCGTTCACAAAAAGGGATCCGGAAAACAAAAAGGATGGACCGGGCGGGAATTGAACCCGCGGCCTCTTCCATGCCAAGGAAGCGATCTACCACTGATCTACCGGCCCGCTCTAACATTGTTGCACGGCATAGGTTAAAAGAATTGGGTGGAACGTGCGCCCTGCTCCGGGTATGCGGGAGGGCTGGGTCCATACAACGAACAAAGAGGGGCCGGGTCAGGCCTTCGGTGCTGCCGGCGGTTTCTTTTGCGAACCGTTTCTGCCGCTCTTTTTTGCCTGCTCCTTATTCCCCCCGGCTGCCTCGGTGGAGTGGCGGATCCAGGCAAGCACCCGTTTTCGCGCCGCCTGCATATCCGGTTGCTGCACGATCCGGCCGTCCACGATACAGGTTTTCAGAAGCGGGACGGCATTGGCGGGCGGCACCTGCCCCACGGGGAGGGTCCGGTGCTTCTCGCAGACGAGCTCGTAGACCTGTTTTATGCCGCTCCGTTTCCCTCTTTTCGCCTTTGGCTTTTTTTCGATCTCCACGATGTCCATGGCAAAATCGATAACGGGAGCGTTTGCAATTGCGCCGCCGATCCCGAACGCATCGACGCAGTCCCGGTACGCGATCACGTCCTCCCGGGTCACCCCGCCCGAGAGGAAAATCTTCACCCGGGAATACCCGTGGGAATCCAGTTCCCAGCGGACCTCCTCGATGATCGAGCGCATGTCCCCCCGCCGGGAGCGGGGCGTATCGAGCCGGACCGCCGTCGCGCCACATTCGGCCGCTTTGAGTGACTCCGTCTTCTCGTCGCAGTAGGTGTCGCAGAGCATGATCCGGGGGACTGCGGCCGGGGCATCGCGGTCAAAGGCACGCCATGCATCTTCTGGTTTATCAAAGCACATGATCATCGCGTGCGGCATGGTCCCGACGACCGGCATGCCCGGGGGTGCGCAGGTATTGGAGACGCCGTCAGCGCCCCCGATCCACGCGGCCCGCTCGATCATCATGGCGATCGACGGGTGCTGCCGGCGGGACCCGAAGGAATAGACCGGCCGACCCTTCGCCTCGCACATGATATGGGCGGTCGCCGACGCGATCCCGGAGGCATGGCAGAGGAAGCCGAGGACGGCGGTCTCGTACCGGCAGAAGTCCCGGTACCGCCCGGTGATGCGGAGGACCGGTTCGCCCGGGTAAAAGAGCGTCCCCTCCGGCATTGCATCGACCGTCACCGGCACGCCTTCGAGAAGCGCGAGCACATCGGACAGTCCGCAGACGATCCCCCATGCGTCAGGGAGCGCCGCCGCGGTCACCTCCATGGATACGAGCGGATTTATCTGCTCTTTTTCCAGGATCTCCTCGGTGCGGACAAAATAGATGTCGGTGCACTCCCCCTTTTTAATCGTCTCATCGCTGACGGTATCGAACATGCCCATAGGATGTTATTGGTGCCGGGACAAATTTACGTTTAATGGTGGTTTATGACATAAGTGCTTGGATAACTGTTTATAACGCTCTTGGGGGCTCCGGTAAATCTTGCCTTCGCCCCCGCCGCTGTGGCATCCCCCTGTAACGATGATGCTGTATTACCGAAGAAAAGTAACGCGAAAATGGAAATATGGCATCGTTGATTGAGGGCTATCGCAATTGTGCCCCGTCCCCCCTCCGGGGGACTGGTAGCACAAGAGGGGGATAGGCACTGTGCCTTCCGGTATACCCTTTTTTTGTTCTCTTATTCAACAACAGGTTTTTTACAAAACGTATTTTATGAAAAAACACGTTCCTGTATGCCTCCTGTGCGCTAGGTATTAGTGCCGGTGCACACAACCTTTGTTTCGAAGATCCATGGAGTGGCTTTCATTTTCCTGCAGGATTTCCTGCGGACATGCAGGGGGCATTGCCTGATGCTGGGTATCATCGGCGGGACAAGCCTGCTCTTTTCGACCCTGCCGGACTTAAAAAAAGAGAATGTCGCCACCCCTTTCGGGAGCGCAGACCTCCTCTGCGGTGATATCGTGATGCTGATGCGCCACCAGTACGGCCGGCCGCCGCACCGGATCAATTTCCGGGCAAACCTCGCGGCGATGGCGATCGCCGGTGTCGACCGGATCGTTGCCTTCGGCTCCTCGGGTTCGCTCAAAAAAGAGATCACGCCCGGCACCATCCTTATCCCGACCGACTATATCAGCATGACCGGTATCCCGTCCATCCATGACCACAAAATCGAGCACGTCAGGCCGGAACTCCCGCGGGCATTCGCGGAGAAACTCTCCTCGTTTGTCCCAGAAGCCCGGCTTGGGGGGGTCTACGTGCAGACGAGAGGTCCGAGGATCGAGACGGTTGCCGAGGTTGCGGCACTTGCGAAGATCGCGGATATCGTGGGGATGACGGTCGCCTCGGAAGCGACGCTTGCCTGCGAACTCGGTATGGACTTTGCCGCGCTCTGCACCATCGACAACTACGCGAACGGCCTCGGGGCGGACGTGCTCACCTACAACCATATCCTCTCCACATCGAAGACGTACCGGCACCGGACCGAAGAGATCGTCCGATCGATCATCCGGCAGATGGGATAAGACGGGAGAATAAAAATGACAACAACGGAAACATCCGATATCTTTGGAACAAAGAAATCAGTGCTCATCACCAACGTGGTCGCTGACGACAGGCCGGTGGACATCTTTATCGACGCGGCGGAGACCATCACCGATATCGGGAGAGACATCCGCAAACGGCACCGGGGTGAAGCGGAGTTCGTCATCGACGGTAACGGCGCACTCGCTCTCGCGGGCCTCTCAAACACGCACACGCACGCGGCGATGACGCTCCTCCGGGGCTACGCGGACGACATGATCCTGCAGGACTGGCTCGCCCGGAAGATCTGGCCGCTCGAAGCCCACCTGACCGGTGAGGACGTGTACTGGGGCACGAAACTCGCCTGCCTCGAGATGATCCGGACCGGCACGACCGCCTTTAATGATATGTACTTCTAGATGGAGTACGCGGCACAGGCCGTGGACGAGACCGGCATCCGCGCCATGCTCTCCTACGGTTTTATCGACCTTGGCGATGCGGAAAAACGGGAGCACGAGTGCAAAGCGACCGAAGCGCTTGCCGCCCACATAAAAAAGATGGACAACCCGAGGATACGCGCTGCGGCAGGCCCCCACGCCCCCTACACGGTATCCCCTGAAGGCCTGAAGTGGTGCGCGGAGTTTGCAAAGGAGCAGCAGATCGGTATCCATATCCATCTCTCGGAGACTGAAAAAGAAGTAAACGATTGCGTCTCGCAGCACGGGAAACGGCCGGCTGCCCTGCTGGACGAGTGCGGCATCCTGACCCCCCGGACCATCGCGGCGCATGGCTGCTGGCTGGACGACGCGGAATGTGCGCTCCTCGGCAAAAGGGGGGTACATGTCGCCCACAACCCGACAAGCAACATGAAACTTGCCACTCACCGGGCGATGCCGTACCCGCAGCTTGCAAGCGCCGGAGCAAATGTCTGCCTCGGGACGGACGGCTGCGCTTCGAACAACAGCCTCGATCTCTTCGGGGAGGTAAAGTGTGCCGCCCTGCTCCAGAAGTTCTTCTGGAACGATCCGACCGTGCTCCCGGCACCGGCAGCACTTGAAATGGCGACAACAAACGGTGCAAAGGCACTGGGCTTTGGCACCGGCACCCTTGCCGCGGGGGCCCCTGCCGACATTATCCTTGTTTCGACCCGCACGCCCTGCAACACGCCGCTCCATAATGCCGCCTCCAACCTTGTCTATTCCTGCAGCGGGGCTGCCGTGGAGACCACGATCTGCAACGGCCGGGTGCTGATGCTCGACCGCGAGATCCCGGGCGAGCCCGACATCCTTAAAAACGCCACCCGGTCTGCAGCCGGCCTCGTGAAACGGGCGCAGACCCGTTGAGTGAACGGATCTCTTGCCCATGAAGGCAGTCATCGGCCGTACCGGGGAGACGCCTGCCGCCCTTGTCTTCCCGGAATGCGGAGACCCCCGGCTGAATGTCCCGCCCGCGCTGCTCCCGGGCGGATGCGGCGGGGGATATCCTTACATCCTCCCTCGAAGGGGATGCGGCCGCGACAAACAGAACACAAAAACCGGGTTTTTCGTCGTTCCGGGGGACCTGATCCGGACGCAGCCTGCCCCGCACGGGTGGTAAAACCATCCGAATCCGACACATCTTTACCATTTCACACCGAACAAATGCGTTATGACGTGTTGCGATATCCACCCGGAACATACGCACCAGAAGACCTGCAGGGTCTGCAGGTCCGAATACTGCCACGAATGTCATCCCTCCCGTCTCGGCATCTGCGAAAAGTGCGGGTACAAAGTCCTCATCGGGATTGTGGTCATTATGGTGATTGTATCGTATATCGCATGGTTCGGTGTGGTTTTCTGACCGGACCACGAACAGTCTGTCGTGCGGGATCTCTGCTGGCAGATACGTGGCAAAAGGTTCTGTCGTCCTGCCGGATTTCTGCCCGATAAAACCATAAAGAACGTGTGCTCCCCTTCACACTTTCACCGGAACAAGTACGATGCCAATGAATTCGCCAGTCCCCCGTGATACCGCACCCCAGGATCCGGCAATCTGCCGTACGCCGGCCATCCCGGTCACTGCCACAGAAAAACGTATCGTCCTCCTGATCGCCATCCTCGCCGGTTTCCTCACGCCGTTTGACGGGTCCGCGGTCAATATTGCGCTGCCCACGATCGGCGCTGCGTTCCACATGGACGCGATCTCCCTTTCATGGGTAGCGACTGCTTACCTTCTTGCCTCCGCACTCTTCCTCGTCCCCTTCGGGAAGCTTGCCGACATTTACGGGAGGAAGAAGATCTTCCTGTGGGGGATCTGCGTCTTTGGTGCAGCCTCGTTTATCATGACGCTCGTGGCCACCGAACAGCAGATGATTACCGTCAGGGTCATCCAGGGGATCGGTGCCGCCATGATCTTCGGCACCGCGATAGCGATCCTGACCGCTGTCTTTCCCCCGGGCGAGCGGGGACGGGCGCTTGGGATCTACATCACGTCCGTGTACCTGGGCCTCTCCCTCGGGCCGTTTTTCGGCGGTATCCTGACCGACCTCTTTGGCTGGCGGAGTATCTTCTACATCAACGTGCCTATCGCGATTGCCGCTGCGATCCTGATTGTCTGTAAACTCCGGGGCGAATGGGCGGAATGTGTCGGCGAAAAGTTTGATCTCACCGGTTCGCTCATCTACAGCGCCGGGCTGGTCGCGCTCATGGTCGGTTTCTCCGTGCTCCCTGACGTGAGCGGGGGCGTGCTCGTGGTCACCGGCATCGCGCTGATCGGGGCGTTTGTGTGGTTCGAGCAGCGGCAGCCCTTCCCGGTCTTGAACATGCAGCTCTTTTTTAAGAGCCGGATCTTTGCGTTCTCGAATATCGCAGCGTTGATCAATTATTCCGCCACCTACGCGGTCTCGTTCCTGCTCAGCCTCGACCTCCAGTATACCAAGGGGTTCTCGGCGGAATATGCCGGGTTCATCCTGATCGCCGCCCCGTTCTTCCAGATGATCGTCTCCCCGTTTGCGGGAAAGCTTTCCGACAGGCACGACTCCCAGGTCCTCTCATCCATCGGCATGGGACTGACCGCCTTCGGGCTCTTTCTTTTCGTCTTCTTAAACGAGACGACCCCGCTCTGGTACATCATCGTCGTGCTTATCATCCTCGGGATCGGGTTTGGCATTTTCTCGTCCCCGAACATCAATGCGATCATGAGCGCTGTCGACAAGCGGTATTACGGCGTCGCCTCAGGGATTAACTCCACGATGCGGCTGTTGGGCCAGATGCTCTCGATGGGGATTGCGATGATGATCTTTGCCATCGTGATCGGCCAGGTGGAGATCACGCCCGCGAATTATCCCCAGTTCACCGAGAGCCTCCACTGGGCGTTTATCCTCTTTACCGTCACGTGCCTTGCCGGGATCTTTTTCTCCCTTGCCCGGGGAAAGAAGGAGGGGCAGAAGGTGGTGGAGGGATAGGGGGGCCCAGTTTTTTTGGGAAGTAATCTAACAAGGTCGCACGTGTTATTCGAAAAACCGGAGGAGCCGACAGGTACTAATTACGATGGCTCCCCGCCGCGAGCGCCCCTCCGGGGCACGGCGGGGCAAGAGAGGTTTCAGCGCATTTTGAGAAATGGTTTTTGTTGATTGCCTGAAAACGATCGATATCAGTGTGTTATGAGTCCCTTGCCCGCCGCGGGGGCGTCCCTCCGGGGGCGGCGGGAGGCATCGTAATGAGAATGTAAAGGAGTGGTGGTCCTTTCATCATTTTCGGCTCTATAGAAATCCTAAAATGAGATTTGTAAGGACGCTCTTGGGGCTAAAGCCCCCGCCGCTTTGGCATCCCCCGGTTGCGATAGTGCCGTATTACCAGCAACACAAAGATGGAAAGATGGATGTTTCGTGTGGGGGTAATACAAAGGCATCGCTTACGCCCCCGCCCCCTTGGGGGGCAGGGCTGGCGTAAGGGGGGCTGTATCTCTCTTAAAAAAAGGTTTTCTACAGACTCATTTTCGATTTCTCCGGTTTTTAAAAAACAGAGCAGGCCGCCCGATCCCTCTCTGTTGATCGGCCCGAAAAAGATGAGATTGCGAAAAATCCCATCCAGAACATTACGCCGTCTTGATGTTCTCTGCTGCCTCGAGCCCGAGTTTCTTTATGGATTCCTCCCGCATCAGGTACTTCTGGATCTTGCCGGAGATATTTATGGGGAAATCGTTGACGAACATGACATACCGCGGGATCTTGAAGTGGGCGATTTTTCCTTTGCAGAACTCCTTTACCTCATCCTCGGTGAGCGCCTGGCCGGCTTTTACCTTCACCCATGCACAGAGTTCCTCGCCGTACTTGATGTCCGGCACGCCGACCACGTACACGTCCGCAATCTTCTCGTGGTGATGCAGGTACTCCTCGATCTCCCGGGGATAGATGTTCTCCCCGCCCCGGATCACCATGTCTTTTAACCGTCCTACGATCTTGAAGTAGCCCTCCTCGTCCATCGTGGCGAGGTCGCCGGTGTGGTTCCAGTGATCCTTGTCGAGCGTTGCATGGGTGGCCGACGGGTTGTTGTAATAGCACTTCATCACGCAGTAACCGCGGGCGCAGATCTCCCCGATCTCTCCCATCGGGACGATCTTGCCGGTCTTGGGGTCGATGATCTTGAGTTCGGTATGGGGGAATGCCCGCCCGATGGTGGTGACGCGGCGCTCGACCGGGTCTTTTGTCGTGGTCATCGTGACGCCGGGAGAGGTCTCGGTCTGGCCGTACACGATCACGATCTCGCTCATGTTCATCTTCGTGTTGACCTGTTTCATCACTTCAATCGGGCAGGGAGAGCCGGCCATGATGCCGGTCCGCAGGGACTTAAGATTGTACTTTCCAAAATCCGGGAGCGAGAGTTCGGCGATGAACATCGTGGGGACACCATGGACTGCGGTGCAGCGTTCCTTCTCGACGGTTTTTAAGACTTCCGCGGCATCGAACGTGGGGCTGGGCAGGACCATGGTCGTACCGTGGGTGGCGGCGGCCATGTTGGAGAGGACCATGCCGAAGCAGTGGTAGAACGGGACGGGGATGCAGAGCCGGTCTTTCTCGGAAAAGTTCATGCCTTCGCCGATGATATAGCCGTTATTGAGCACGCTGTGATGGGTGAGGACGACGCCCTTCGGGAACCCGGTCGTACCGCTTGTGTACTGGATGTTGATGGGGTCGTCAAAGGAGAGGGCTTCGCCCCTTTCAATGAGCTCGTCCGTGTCGATGTCTTCGGCCTTCGCGAGGAATTCAGCCCAGGTGAACATGCCGTTGTATGGGATGTCGCCCATGAAGATCACGTTCTTTAAGAACGGGAACTTCTCCGAGGAGATATGGCCGGGCTTCTGTTCGTAGGCTTCGGGGCAGGCCTCGTAGAACATTCCCACGTAATCTGAGGTCTTGAACCGTCCCTGCAGGATAAGGGTCTGGATCTCCGCCTGCTTGAGGACATACTCGAGCTCGTACGTGCGGTAGGCAGGGTTGATGTTCACCATGACTGCCCCGATCTTTGCGGTAGCGAACTGGATCACGATCCACTCGGCATGGTTCATCGCCCAGATACCCACCCGGTCGCCTTTCTCCACACCCATGCCCATGAGGCCACGGGCCACCAGGTTGATCCGTTCGAGGAATTCCCGGTAGGTCCAGCGGATGTTCTGGTGAACGGAGACGACCGCCTCGGTCTCCGGGTATTTCGCCGCGATGTGATCGATCATCTCACCCATCGTCATTCCCAGCAGGGGGAATTCCGAGGTCCCGCACGTATAACTGCCCTTGTCCATCGTAAAATATGGAGTAATGGCAGGATATATGACTACTGATGATAAGACCGGAGATCCACCCAGGTTTTTTGCAGGTGACAGGGTGGGATGTCAGGTACATCGCCGTCGGTCCCGGCTGCCGGCGTATAATGCACGTCAAAAAACGACCGGTGAGGGAAAACAATTAAATTTCGTCAGCACGATCTTGTACAGTCAGCTGTGGCATATTCACAGCTAGCATGACGTGCGGGGTTGTGGCCAAGCCCGGAATGGCGACGGGCTCCAGCGGTCTTTGCGTTCTTTCGTGCTCGCAGATGATGAACAATGGGTCTGCTGAAACTGATGATGACCCGTTGGAGCACTGATGCATGTCGGAGAGACCCGTCGATCGTGAGTTCAAATCTCACCAACCCCACGTTTTCTCAAAAGAGTGTTTTTGGTGAGCGGAGCATTTTGCTCATATTGTACTGTTGATTGATCCGAATCAGGTGGAGGGCTCTCTCACCGGAACGATGGCTCCTGCCGCCCCCGAAGGGGCGCCCCCGCGGCGGGCGAGGGACTAAAAGGAGTTTGAAATGGAAATCCTGCCAGTATCGTTGCGGAAAAACATCCTTGCCCCGCTGTGCCCCGTGAGGGGCCCTGAGGCGGGGAGCCTTCGTAAAACATTTGCGATTTTTGCTCTCCTGTTGCAATGTGATTTCATATACGGTCATTCACCGGCAAGATCCTGCATATCTTTATCCAATATAATCTGATCGATTTCTCTCCCCGCCCCGGATCTTTTATGAACCCGCGTACCAATCCACTATCATGGGTCACGAGCTGCATGTGGTTGATGCCTTTACCGGGTTCCCGTTTCGCGGGAACCCTGCTGCGGTCTGCATCCTGGACGGCCCGGCCGATCCGGGCTGGATGCAGCAGGTGGCAGCAGAACTGAAACACTCGGAGACCGCGTTTGTCCATCCCAGGACAAGCGGCTGGAATTTGCGGTGGTTCACCCCCGCACAGGAGGTGGAGCTCTGCGGCCACGCAACGCTTGCCACCGCCTTTGTGCTCTGGAAGACCGGACGGGTGCAGCAGGGATCGCCCGTGTCGTTCGAGACGCTCTCCGGGATCCTTGTCGCCCGGCAGGACGGGGCGTGGATCAACCTTGATTTCCCTGCCGAGCCGGCGCATGCAATCCCGCCGGTAGCCGGGCTCGAACAAGCGCTGGGGACTGTTCCGGTCTTTACCGGGAAGAACCGGTTCGACCTGCTCGTGGAGCTCCCGACCGCTTCCGATGTCTGCGACTGCGAGCCCGACATGGCAGCCCTTGCCGCCCTTCCCGCACGGGGCATCATGGTGACTGCCGCCTCCGATCTCCCCGATGTTGATTTTGTCTCCCGGTTCTTTGCCCCTTCTGCCGGGTACCGGAGGACCCGGTGACCGGCTCCGCCCACTGCTGCCTTGGCCCGTACTGGGGAGCAAAACTGGGAAAGACCGAACTTGCCGGGTTCCAGTGCTCTGCCCGGGGCGGCTCCGTGAAGGTCACGCTCGCCGGCGACCGGGTGATCCTCGGGGGCCACGCGGTGGACATCTTCTCCGGTCTGCTCCACGTGTGAGAGCCGCCACCCCGGCCTCCCCCGCGTAATCTTATCATGGTTGGCAGTCACATATCTAACCGGAGATAAAAGATTCTCATGTATCTTGTCGGAGAAGCACTCATAGGAGAGGGCGCGGAACTCGCGCATATCGACCTCCTGCTGGGAAACAAGGAAGGCCCGGTCGGGAGCGCGTTTGCAAACGCGGTATCCCAGTTATCGGTGGGACACACCCCGCTCCTTGCGGTCGTCCGCCCGAACCTGCTCACGAAGCCCGCAACGGTCGTCATCCCGAAGGTGACGTTGAAGGGCATGGAGCAGGTGAACGAGATGTTCGGGCCCGTTCAGGCGGCAGTGGCAAAGGCGGTCGCGGACAGCCTCGAAGAGGGCGTCTTTTGTGACGTCGATATCGAGGATATTGTCATCCTCGCATCCGCGTTTGTCCACCCGGACGCACGGGACTACAACCGGATCTACCGGTACAACTACGGCGCAACGAAACTGGCCCTCCGCCGGGCGCTCGACAAGTTCCCGGACACCAAGACGCTCGTGTACCAGAAGGACCGGGCTGCGCACGGCATCATGGGATTCAAGGTGCAGCGCCTCTGGGACCCGCCGTACCTGCAGGTGGCGATGGACCTCGTGGACATGGGCAAGGTCGCCCAGGTCTTAAAGGAAGTCCCGCAGAACGACCACGTGATCATCGAGGCGGGAACCCCGCTCATCAAGAAGTTCGGCCTCGGTGTCATTGGCGAGATCAGGAAACTGCGCCCGAACGCGTTCATCATCGCTGACCTCAAGATCCTCGACACCGGCAACCTTGAGGCCCGGATGGCCGCCGACGCCACCGCAGATGCTGTTGTCGTCTCCGGCCTTGCCCCGACCTCCACCATCGAGAAAGCCATCGCGGAAGCCCGCAAGGTCGGCATCTACTCGATCATCGATATGCTCAACGTGCAGAACCCGGCAAAGCTCATCGAGAAGCTCAAGGTGAAGCCTGACATCGTCGAGCTCCACCGGGCCATCGACACCGAGGAGACCTCCCACGCGTGGGGCGACATCCCGGCGATCAAGAAGGCGGCCGGAGGAAAACTCCTCTGCGCAACCGCCGGCGGCATCCGGGTCGAGGTCGTCAAAGACGCCCTCAAGGCAGGCGCCGATATTCTCGTGGTCGGCCGCGGCATCACCGCGAGCAAGGACATCGAGCATGCAACCGACGAGTTCCTTGACCAGCTCAACCGGGAAGAGATCGACCAGTTCAGGGTCATGACGGATTTCTAAAAATACAACAGAATTACTTTTTTTATAAGATTCGATTAAGTCAGAAGTCTGGATCGGCGCACTCTGCCTTGAATGTTCGAGACGCTTGCTTCTTTTATTTTTGGTTAAAATCCCGGACGGGGCTTACTACTTTTCAAGTCAAAGTGCTGGATATTTCAGTGTCATTTTTAAAAAAATTCATTGTCCGTTATCATTCAAGGACATAGGTTTTGAGGAGATTAAAAATATCAATCATGATCCTTGGCAGGCCCTGCTCGCCTCAACATTTATCCAAACACGCATATCTTGTTCTGAATAATTTTTTGGCAACCATGGACCCCATGACGTTGCATTATGCAGAATTAATACGTAATAATTACCAGATACAGGGGGTGTAACTACCATAGATTCTGAGTAGAAAGCGGGCTCACCAGCCATAGAAAACGACGCTTTATCCTGCTCCCAACTATTATCCATTGTTTGGTTTAAAATATACATTTTGAGGGGTAAACTGCTGTAAGATGAATTGAAAGTTGATACATTGACCACATATTGCTGATTTCCTTCCCAATAGACGCAATAATTAATACTGTGTTCGGGCGGTAGTTCTATCCATCCATTGAGGGTATTTGCCTTTGGATAAAAATTACTATTAATCAAATTACCAATGAAACCCTGACCTAATAAAGCAACAGCAACAGTTCCAATCGCAGCGATTAGAGTTGCTAGTACCGTGAGAATTGTTTGAACATTTTTTATAAAGTCCGGATTATCCCATAGATGAGTCATTATGACACCATTTGTATAACACTATTTTTTATATATTATAACACTATCGGTATCTTGTCTCATACCAAAGAAAAGAAAAAATTTTATCATCAGAATGAACCAAATTGGAGGCGCGTTCATTAACAGGGAGTTCCCCTGGCAGTATTACCCGGCATCCGGGATGATGCTGCCGGATTAACCAAAGTCCCGGTCGGCGCACTCCGTCTGGATATTCGAGGCGCTTACGTTTTTTATCTATAAATAAACTCCATCATTGATTTGCATTATCATCAAACCATGCTCTGACCGGATTAATGATTTTCGCTTGAAAATTATCTCTCAAATCATTTTCGTCACAATATTCTTGGATCCCAAGAACCCAAGGATAACGCTGGAAATGTTCAAACATCGCGTACCTAGGAGACCCTTGGCGTATTATCGGTTGAACTGGAATTGACGGATGGCTCTCAATGAAACCTTTCATTTCTTGAGGGGTACTTCGCGGATCCGTAATATCAACTATTACATATTTTGATAAATTTGCAAGAATTGAGACAGTTTCGTCAATATCGCGTGAAATTGGAGGGTTAAAATCAAATATTACTGGGATATATCCATATTCCGGCAATTTTGTACGAATCAGATCAAGAATTGAATTTTGTTGATCACTAAATCTCCCTAATATCAAAACAATTTTTGTAGTTAAAGAATCGATCACAGAAGGTATTCGTGAATTGCTAAGAAGTAAATATAGGAATTGAGCATTTTCTAGATTATCTAGGGTAATTGGAGGTTCCTTATAATCTGAAATGTTTAAATTTTTTGTTAATCTTGGAGTTCCTGATATTTTCCAACACGATATTCCAAAAATATTGCAATTTTCAAAGGTTGATTGTTCAACATTTGTTTTGATGAATAGTGATCCTTTAAACCTACAATCTAGAAATTTTGAATACGACAAATCTGTTTTATAAAATGAAGATACCATTAACGAAGTTTTTGAGATGGTAGTGTTCTCAAATATTGCTGCCTCAAATATACAAAAATCTATCTTACTTGAATCGATTGAAACGTTATGTAATTTGGATCCAGTAAAATCCGCACTAATAGCATCAAAATTCTGAAATTTCGTGTTTCGAAATAGTGAATAATTAAACTGTGTTCGTAATGATAAAGTATCTAGAAAATATGCATCACTTAAATTTGATTCAGAAAATTCCGCATAAGAAATATCTGAGTTTTTAAAAGCAGCCTTTTTTAATTCACTATTCTTAAAACTTGTATTTATAAGATTACAATAAGAAAAATCAAACTCATTTAAAAAGCGATTACTTAAATTAGCATTACTGAGATCAAGAGGACTAAATTCATTAGATTTACGCCAATTGTTCCACGAAGCAGCAGAGGATTTAGATAGTAACTCTAATGTATCATGATCAATCATTACATGAAATTCATTTATCATACTAAAATATTTTTTCCAAATATTGTTATTATTTGTAAAATTAAAACTTTAATCTGCCTGTTGTTCCTTTATAGGATTCCCCGCTAATTTAATTTTTTATATTATGTGAGGGTTCTATTACATTGTCTAATCACTTTTTTGTTTTCGCTTTTTTGCAGTTTTCATATGTGGATTCCCATCTTTAGGAAAAAATAGACCTTCTGGCATGCCTTACAGATGTAAATGTGCCCCACTTATGGATTAGATTACCTTCGCAACCGCTAGATTTACTCCAGCGTCCTCCTGAACGTCGCAATCACGATGATGATCATCAGGGTTGAGAAGATCATGAGGGCAACGAGATCGATGCCTATCACGTTCAGCCCTTGGTTCTTCAGGATGATGCTCCTGAGTTCAGAGATGCCGTAATGCTCCGGGTTGATGACGGTGATCCAGCGCAGCCAGCCCGGCATGCCGATCACCGGGTAAAACGCCCCGTGGTCATGAAGAGGATGAGGTTGAAGAACGCGATCACCGGGCCGTACTCCTGCTGCGACGTGTCAACACACCGCATCAACTCCCCCACCAAACCAAAAACTCTTCAACTCCCCGGCTCCCATAGTACAAAAATGACCCGGGGAAAAAAGCCGGTCACGGCCATTGACGAGGCAAAAAAGTTCGCTGAAAGGATGGGATACCGGTGGCAGACAAACGAACACCCGGACCTCGCGTACGATCTCTTCATCTTCAAGCCTGAAGCCGCCTGCATCGTCCGGGTCCGGCAGACCCGGTACCGGATCGACCCGGATACGATATACGAAAAACTGATTCCCGATGATATCCGCGAGCTCCGTGCGCTGCCGTTCCCGCCATGGTTCCCGAAGGAAATATGGCTCCGCACCCAGCACGAGCGGGCCTGGCGGCGGCTCCGGATTCATGACCTCTCCGTGGGGGAGATCGAATGGTGGGGGCCGGACGATTACACGAACCCGCACGCCAAGTAGGTATTATCATCCTCCGTCATCACCTCTTTATATAGGTGGGGGGGGGCCGGACCTACCGTCTCCCCTGATCCATTCTCCGACGGAGAGGTTCCGGGCTGGATTGGGGTTGGGGAAGTTCCAGTGGAAGCGGTGCCAATCCTCTCCACGATTTTTGTTTTAAATTGCTGTTTTTTGAAACCGGTCGTTTTAAACGGGAAAAAACCGTGCAATTTAGCGGCCTTCCTTTGATCGCGAAAAATGGAAGGTCCAGCAGGTTGTCCGGGACTTCGGGCAGGTCCGGAGGGGCATTACGGCCTGAAAATAAAGGGGGTTCTGTACCGGAGAAAAAACGACCTGTTTTTCCGGGAAAACACCCCGGATCAGCCAATATTATGCCCATGGAACGTCCGGGGAGGTATCCGGGTGAAGGGAGGAGGTATCTATTAGGTGATTTATCCCGTGGAATCTTTTAAATTTTCAAGAAGAGCGTGCTCTTGGGGGCTTCAAGCCCCCGCCGCACGGGCATCCCCCGACTGCGATAGTGTGACAGACGGTTGAATGGGATTTGTGGTAGAACAGTCCTTTTCACGGAAATTTATTCACTCGATCCGCCGCGGGGGCGTCCCTTCAGGAGTGGCGGCACTCCTCGCTCGTGGGCGTATGGGGGCATCAGCCCCCCATCTTGCTGATCCCCATAACAAAATCCGGATGATTTGCCCCGGCCGGACATTCCCGGAAAAGTCCGGGTCATGAGCCAAAGATCCCGGAAAAAGAGCGACTTGATCGCTGAATATTCCCAAAAAGGTCCAGTAAGGTTAACGGACTTTGGTAAAATTGACCGGACAGGTCATTGAACTTTTGTAAAAAAAAAGTCCGGCAAGGTTCGTGAAGATTCCGGAAAATGACCGGCTCCGGATTATTATTCAGTTCCCCCTCTCAATATACATACCTTCATTACTTTCCGGTTGCAACTCCGGTGAGTCACTCGTACCCGGCAGGGAACCGGAAAGGATCGCCCAACGATCCATTTCGCGCCGGTGTTTCCCTTCGGGCGAAAAGGAAGATACCATGGAGACTGGCGAATCACTGTTTGTTACCATCTGGATAGCGTTCTACGCGTACTGGCTCATCTCCGCGTGGAAGACCCGTTCGCCGGTGAAACGGAAGCAGTCGCGCCTTTCGTATTTTCTCTACGGCATCGTGTGGGTTACCCTCTGCCTGGTCCTCGTCAACTGGCTTTCGCCCGATATCATAGGGGACCGGATCATTCCCGAAGGGATCGGGTTTACTATTGCCGGCCTGCTCATCACCGTTACCGGCCTCGCGTTTGCCATCTGGGCCCGGGTCCACCTGGGGAAGAACTGGAGCGGGATGCCTGCTATCCGGGAGCAGCATACGATCACCCGCACCGGGCCGTACCGTTTCGTCCGCCACCCCATCTATTCGGGGCTCATCCTCGCGCTCACCGGGACTGCCATCGGAACCGGGTATTTCTGGATCTTCTGCTGCGTCCTCCTCATCTTCGGCCTGTTCGTGATAAAATTCCGTCTGGAAGAAAAGTTCCTCGAGGACGAGTTCGGCGAAGAGTACGCCCGGTATAAGAGAGACGTAAAAGCGCTTATCCCGTTGCTGATCTGACAAGCCCGGGATATCACGGCGAGAGCAGGGACACCGGGCATGCAACCGCCGAAAAAAGGGCCACCAGTACCCACGGAATGCCGATCGCCACGCCTCTCATGCTGAAGGAAAAGGCCTGTGCCGGAGACAAAATGGTTCGGGCATTTGTGAAAACCGGCCGCCGGATCCTGCTGCACCTGCGGTCCGTGGCTTATTTTTTACTTCGGAAGAATGTACCGGTCAACCACAGACGCACCAGAACCGGCACAAGTTTGATGTGCCCCTGCACCAGAATGAACCGTACCATGTGCGGCAGGTACTCGCTTGCCTGTATCGACAACCTCTGCGGGAGGTTCCGGGTCATCGACCCCTCCATCGGTTTCCGGTCCCATTTCAACATCGCACCGGGCAGCACGAACCCGGTGATCGTGGTGCACGAGCGGGCGGAAGCGGTCATGATGCAGTGGGGGCTCGTGCCGCACTGGGCAAAAAACATCACGACCACACACCGCCCGATCAACGCCCGGGCGGAAAGCCTCGCGGAGAAGCCGATGTTCCGGGACCTGCTCAAATCCCAGCGCTGCATCGTGCCCGCGAGCGGTTTCTTCGAATGGAAACAGGAGTGGGGTCGCAAAATCCCGTTTTACATCCATGTAAAAGACGACCCGGTCTTTGGCTTCGCCGGGCTCTATGATGTATGGCGGAACCCGGCGGGAACGACCCTCCGGACATACGCGATCATAACGACGGCTTCAAACGACCTGATGGCGCCCATCGATAACCGGATGCCGGTGATCCTCCGGCAGGACGACGAGATTCGCTGGTTGTCCCGGGATGTACTCCCCGCTGAAGATCTGCACCGGATCCTTGCACCGTACCCCCCGGAAGGGATGGAGGCGTACCCGGTATCGGAGCGGGTGAACAACACGGCGGCGGATGACGAGCAGCTGGTCCTGCCGGTGCACGGGTTGTAAGGGAACGTCCACCGGGGGCGGGCGCGCGTTGCACCATCTTTGTCTCTGTCCCGTCGGGGCACCATTTTAACCCCCTGCCGCCAATAAACCTGTACCTGCGGGCGATTTTTTTATGGACGACACCTATCTCGTCGAGATCCGTCTTGCCCGGACCCGGTGGCGGGTAAAGGAGACCTCACGCGCCATCGCCCGGACATACGGTGCTGAGCGCTACCGGGAACGGCACCCGCACGTGACCCTGTACGGGCCTTTCACTCTCGAAGATCCGGCACAGGTGCAGTCCCTGCTCGACACCATACGTGCCGGTGCCGGGACCATCGGTGCAGTTCCGTTCATGCTCGGGGGATGGGAACGACGGGACGGGATGCATGGCGGCGTCGTTGCATTCTCCGTCTGTCCCTCCCCCGCGCTTGTCAGGCTGACCGCAACGCTTGCCCGGGCGCTCTCCTGTTTTACGGTCAGCCTGAATGCATGGGACCTGCGACCGGACGAAAAATGGTTTCACGTTACTATCGCCAACCGTCTCCCCCCGGGTAAATCCGAAGAGATCATTTCCGGGCTTACCTCTCCGGAACATGACGCACCTTCCCACCCCGCTGCCGGACCGGTTACCCCCGGCCTGGTCGCCCGGCTCCTCTCCCTGGTGCAGCGGGCAGGGCTTCCCGGCCGGCACCACAAGGCCCTGATCCGGCCCATCCTTCTCGATGACGCCGGCCTCAGGATTACTGTCCTGCACAACGAAGAGATCCTCGGCGAGTACGACCTGCTCCGCCAACAGTGGCTCACCAGAGAAGAGATCCATAATCCCCGTTCATGGCAGCAGTCCATGGCACTGTACCGGCGAAGTGCGGGATTTGAACTCTCCGCACCGGTCGTCCACGGGCAAGACGGGATCTTCCTGATCGCGGATCTCCACCTCGGTCATGCAAATATCATCCGGTACTGCTCGCGCCCGTTCGTCTCCTCTGACGTGGCAGAGATGGACCGGGTGCTGATCGCCAACTGGAATTACCAAGTCGCCCCGGCAGATCGGGTTTTTTTCCTGGGCGACCTGCGGTACGGCAGGGATGCCCGCCCGGAAGCGGAGTACCGGGCGCTTCTTAACGGCAATATTACGTTTGTTGCCGGGAACCACGACGGCACTCTCAGAAATACCGTCCCCTCGGCCCGGCTTTCCTGCGATGGACAGGAGTTCCTTCTTGTCCACGACCCCGCCGATGCCCCGGCCACTTTTTCCGGCTGGGTCGTCCACGGCCACCACCATAACAACGATCTTCGTGTCTTCCCGTTCATCGATTTTACCCAAAAAAGGATCAACGTGGGCGCCGAGGTCATCGGTTATTCTCCCGTGAGCCTTGAGGAGATCTGCCGCATCATCCGCGAGCAGAAGCCCGGATCCGAAAAAACCCGGCTTCTCCGGTATCCTTACGAGCAGTAGGGAGATGAGCGGTGTCCTTTGGCGGGACCCGGGGGAGCTGCCCGGTCCTTTTTCGCGGGTTCCTGTTCCATCTCGCAAAAAGTATATACGACGCGGCACGAGAATTCCACAAAAAGAGGATCCCGGTATGTGGTTTGAACGCATCGTTGCTGAAGGGCTGTCCCATAACTCATACATGGTTGGCTCCGGGGGAAAAGCGGCAGTTATTGACCCGCGGCGGGACTGCGGGTCCTATATCGACCGCGCAGACCGGTACGATGCCGTCATCACGCATATCTTTGAAACTCACCGGAACGAGGATTACGTGTCCGGAGCGCCGGAGCTTGCGTACCGGTGCAACGCACCGATCTATCACGGTTCCCGGATGGACTTTGCGTACGGGAACGGTGTCCGCGAAGGCGACCGGTTCACGCTCGGGACGCTGGAACTCTCTGTTCTCGAGACCCCGGGACACACCGAGGAGAGCATCACGCTCGTCCTTGTGGACACCGAAGTATCGCACGAGCCGTACATGGTCTTTTCCGGCGACACGCTCTTTGCCGGTGACATCGCGAGGACTGATTTTTTCGGACCGGAAAGAAAAGCAGAGATGGCAGAAAAAATGTATGCCGGGATCACCCGGAAGATCCTGCCGCTCGGGGACGGCGTGATCCTCTGCCCGGCACACGGGGCCGGTTCTGCATGCGGGAGCGAGATTGCCGATCACCCGTTCTCCACTATCGGGTACGAGAAGCGCACCAACCCGGTCCTGGCACTCGGGAACGATGCTTTTGTCGCCCGGCGCACCACCGAGTCCCCGTACCTGCCGCCGTACTTCCGCCGGATGGAGACCGTCAACAGGGAGGGCCCGGTGCTCCTTCACACGCTCCCCCGGACCCACCCGCTCCCGGTCCCGGCAGTGAACTCCCTTATTGCCTCCGGCTGCCAGATCGCGGACATACGTTCCCCTACGGCTTTTGCCGCCGGGCACATCCCGGGCAGTCTCTCGATCTGGCGTGACGGCATCGCGTCGTTTGCCGGCTGGTTCCTCGACTACGGACACCCTGTCGTGCTTGTCGATGACTTCTCCCTCGACCTCCAACCCGTGCTCAGGCAGTTCGTGCGGATGGGATACGATGCAACGGCAGGCTGGCTTGCCGGTGGGTTTCCCGCGTGGTTCCGGGCCGCACAGCCGGTCGGCATGACCGGGACCTGCACGGTGCAGGTCCTCAGAGAGCAGCTTGCCCGCAAAACGCCATTCCTGCTTGACGTCCGCGACCGGAAAAACCGGGAGCATGCCGGGCATATCCCGGGCTCAGTGCACATGTATATCGGGGAGCTCCCGCAGCACATCCGGGAGATCCCCAAAGACCGGCCCGTCTTCATATACTGCGATTCCGGGTACAAGGGGAGCCTTGCGGTGAGCGTACTTGCGAGGCACGGTTTTTCGGATGTGACAAACGTCCTCGGAGGAATGCAGGCATGGGTACAGGCAGGGTACCCGGTCGAAAAATAATCCGCCCGCGGAGCAGTGCGGTCATCGCAGGCCGATTTAAGAAGGTTTATCATCTCCCTCTCTGAATCCGGATCGGTGCGAATCGATGGATGTCGTGAAGATCCCCCGGATGGAAAAGGAGGAATACGACCGGTTGATCGAGAAAGGATATGTCTGCCGGATTGCATTCCAGGGTGAGAAATATCCCTACATAGCGCCGTTCCTGTATGTGTTCGATGGATCGTTTATGTATTTCCTCTCTACCAAGTACGGCAAGAAACAGGAATACTTCAGGAAAAGCCCGCATGTCTCGGTCGAGATTGAAAAATACACCAAGGATCTCTCTTCCTATACCTTTGTCACGCTGCAGGGCTACCTCGAAGAAGTAAGGGACTCGATAGAGAAAAAGATCATCCGGGAGAAATTTGTCGGGCTCATCGTGGAGCGCAAACTCTCCTCGAATATCCTTGCTGCGCTCGGGCATTCCCCGGCCGATCCTCCCGCAAAGATCGCCGAAGAGGAACGGTCGCTTGTCTGGAAACTGGTGGGCGTCCGCGACCTTGTCGCATTGAAAAATCTGTAATTTTTTTAGCTCTGTACAAATCCTAAAATGAGATTTGTAAGTACGCTCTTGGGGGCTAAAGCCCCCGCACGCTAGAGGCATCCCCGGTTTGCGATAGTGCCGTATTACCTGCACCACAAAGATGGAAAAATGGATGTTTCTTGTGCTGGTAATACAAAGGCATCGCTTATGCCCCCGCCCCCTTTGGGGGCAGGGCTGGCGTAAGGGGGGCTGTATCTCTTAAAAAAAAGATTTTCTCCAGAGCCTTTTTTCAGAGGATCGTGCACAGTTCCTACAATGTTCAAAGAATGCCCGGCTTTTACGGTGTGGCTTTTCTGCCTTTACCGCCACGAAGGTTGTTGAGCAGCTCTTCCGGGGTGTTCACCGGTACCAGGCAGGTCGAGCCGGAACAGAGATACGCCATGGCCCTGCCACCACGGTCTTCACGGCCGCGTGCGATGGGGGCGACGGTTTCAACTTCCTCCCCGGCCGCTCCCGGGGGACGGTGCAGGACGAGCAGCCCCGGGAGGTACCGGGTGCCCGGCGCGTCAAGCAATGCACGGGTGCCGGGATGTGCCGGGTCGCCCGCGATCACGAGATCCTGCGCTGCCCCGGTTTGGGGCGAACACGCGAGCGCAGCAAGGAACCCGGCCACCGCAGACGGGGACCGGGCGGCTGCACCGGCAATAAAACGGGCGCATGCCGATGCCTCTTCTTCGAGCATGGCATCCCCGGTAAGCCGGGAAAGCCGCATGAGGTTATCGAAGGCAACCGCGTTTGCCGATGGGATTGCACCATCGTACCATTCTTTTTTGCGGACCGGAAGATCATCGGCCATATCGGACGCGGTAAAGAACCCTCCATCATCTGCATCCCGGAAGTGCGCGATAAACAGGGAATTGAGGGTAAGTGCATCCCTGAGACAGGCGATCCGAAAGCTTGCTTCGTAGAGCTCGATGAGGGCAGCGATGGTGTACGCGTAATCCTCGGCAAATCCCGGAATCCCGCTCACGTGATCACGGTACCGGTGCAGGAGATTTCCGTTTTCATCCCGCAGGCTGGCAAAAAGGAACTGCATCGCACGGGATGCGGCGCTGACGTACGCGGGGTTCTTGAAGACCCGGCCGGCCCGTGCGAGGGCGGTGCAGAAGAGCGCATTGGTATCCGTGAGGATCTTGTCGTCGCGTGCAGGCCGGGGGCGTTTTTCGCGTGCCGCAGCGAGCCGGGATCGGATCGCGTCCCGTTTGATGGCGACATCCTGCCCCGTGATATCCAGGCCCTCTGCGGGAACCGGGGCCGTCCCGGCAGCAGAAAGGACACAGCGCTGCTGCCTGCCATCGCCGGGGATGCTCCCGGGATCAGTGCCGGTACCTGCCATAGGTGTAAGGGTAAACAGGGTGGATGCGACAGCAGCCTCCCCGGGCCCGAGGGCCCGGTCGATCTCTTCCTGCGTCCATGTATAATATGCCCCCTCCCCACCCGGGCTGTCCGCATCCTCTGCCGAATAAAACGCACCGTCCGGGTCCTGCAGGTCGCGGAGCACGTAGGCAATGCACTCCTCCGCAACCGTGCGGTATTGGGGTTTGCGGGTTGCTTCGTAGGCCTCAGTACATGCAAGCACCAGCAGAGCCTGGTCGGAGAGCATCTTCTCGAAATGCGGGATGCGCCACCGGGCATCGGTCGCGTACCGGTGCAGGCCCGAGCCAACCTGGTCCCAGATGCCGCCGTGGCGGATCGCGCCAAGCGTCTGCTCTGCCATATCAAGTGCACGCGTTTCCCCGGTCAGGTGCCAGTACCTGAGGAGAAATATCAGGATGTGGGGGGCCGGGAACTTCGGTGCGCTGCCAAACCCGCCATTCTTCGGATCGAAGTGTGCCGCGAGTTCCCGAAATCCCCGGTCGAGAAGCATGCGATCCGGATCGCCCGCAGGGAGGACGGGCCCGGGCCGGGCGAGCCGGGTGATTTCTTCTGCCGCCTGGTACAGCTCGTCCTGACTCCCGTGCCAGAGCGTAAGGATCTGCCGGAGAATGTCCATGAGGCCGGGCATGCCGGCACGGCTCTCCTTCGGGAAATAGGTGCCCGCAAAGAACGGCTTTTTTTCCGCGGTCATGACAATCGTGAGCGGCCAGCCGCCCCGGCCGGTCATCTGCTGGCAGATCCCCATGTACACGCTGTCGATATCCGGGCGCTCCTCCCGGTCGACCTTGATGCTGACAAACTCCCGGTTGAGGAGGGCGGCGACTCCCGGGTCCTCAAAGGATTCCTTTGCCATGACGTGGCACCAGTGGCAGGTGGAGTACCCGATCGAGAGAAAGACCGGTTTTTTCTCCCGTCTGGCGCGGGCAAACGCCTCGTCTCCCCACGGGTACCAGTCGACCGGGTTATGCGCATGCTGGAGCAGGTAGGGGCTTTTCTCATGGACCAGCCGGTTGGGCGGTCGGCCTTCCTGACCTTGTCGTGGCACGGGAGGATCCTGCGTGTTCCCGGGAGGCATAACGGTTCATCGCTCTTGGTCCATATTATCCTATCAGATGTGTATGCAGAACAGGTGCCGCGCCCGTTTTTTATTAACGGGACACACTTTTTTACCGATGCGACCGGACATACTGCATCATGGGCATCGCAGTCTCCCCGGCAATGATTACCTTTCTTGTCATCATCCTCACCGGCCTTGTCGTCATGGGGCTCTCGCGCCTGCTCGATCACATCTGGGCGCGGGTGCTCCGGTACCCGTGGCTCTATCTCCTCGTGAGCGCCCCGGGCGTGGTCGTCCACGAGTGCTCCCATATCGTCGGCTGCCTCATCACCGGCGCGAAGATCAAAAAAGTCGTGCTGCTCTCAAAGGAAGGGGGCATGGTCTCGTACGCACCACCCGCGATCCCCGTTCTCGGGAACGTGATCATCAGCACGGCCCCGCTTTTTCTCCTCCCGCTCGTGCTCGCCGCGCTCACCTGGATCTTCGGCACGTATGCCGGCTGCGTATTTCCTGCTGCCATGCCGGTGCCCGGTTCTCCCGCGGCGGTTTACTCCCTGGTGCTGGCAACCGGCAGGACACTGTACCAGAATCTCTTTGCGGCGTTCAACGGCTGGTTTATCCTCTACCTGTATCTCGTCATGAGCCTCGCGCTCTCTTTTTCCCCGAGCACGCAGGACGTGAAAAACGCTATCGTCGGGATTATCGTCCTTGTACTCAGCCGGCTTTGCCATCCTTGCCGCGGGTATTCCCGCGGTCACCGGTATTTTTCTTACGATCATCGGCCTGTTTGGCACCGGGCTTTCGCTCGGGCTTACGTTTGAACTCATTGCTCTTCTCGTGTCGCTGCCCGCCCTGATCTTTTACCGGAGGACCCCGTAACCCGTGATACAGAGCCGCAGGTGTCCGTGCAGGTAAAAATTATCAACCCTCCTTTACCGGATCCGCACGGTTTATTCTCCCGCCAGTGAAACACTATGCAGATGACCGATGAGCCTTGTGCGGGCACCGGCGCGGCGGCCGGTTCAGGCAGGAACCTCACCCCCGGGATGCGGCAGTACCGGGAGATCAAGGCGCAGTATCCCGACGCGATTTTGTTCTTCCATATCGGGGATTTTTTCGAGACACTCGAAGGCGACGCGGAGATCGTCTCCCGCGAGCTGGATCTCGTGCTCACCTCGCGGTCAAAGAACGGGGACCAGCGCATCCCGCTCGCCGGCGTCCCCCACCATGCCGGGGAGGGATATATCGCACGGCTCGTCGCAAAAGGCTATAAGGTCGCGATCTGCGAGCAGATCGGGGACCCGAAGTCAGCAAAAGGGCTCGTGAAACGCGAAGTGGTACGGGTGATCACTCCCGGTACCGTGATCGATCCGGCCATGCTCACTTCGTCAGCCGCCACCTATCTGATGGCAATCGCTCCCGGGACAAAAGGGGCCGACTGGGGCATGGCGCTCCTGGATATTTCGACGGGAGAATTTTTTGTCTCTCCCCTTTCCGCCACGGGTATCAGCGGGAATATCCGGTCAGAGATCGCCCGGTACCGGCCGGCCGAATGCATCGTCCCATCCACCGTAAACGATGACCTGCGGGCAGTCTTCCGGCAGAACGGGGTCGTGGTGACGCCGTACGCGGATGACCGTTTCCTTCCGGACCGGGCAGAGCGTACCCTTTGCGATCACTTCGGGGTGGCGACCCTCGCCGGCTACGGGTGCGATGCGATGCCGGCTGCGGTCGGGGCGGCGGGGGCAGCGCTTGCCTACGCAGAGGAGACCCAGAAGTCCGCACTTCCCCACGTGAGCGGGCTTTCCACGCGTACGTCTGACCGGAGCATGATGCTCGACGCGATCACGCTGCGGAACCTGGAGGTGCACGAGAGTATCCGGGGCGGCACGAAGGGTGCAACACTCTTTTCCATCCTTGACCGGACCAGAACCCCGATGGGGGGCCGGCTCCTGCGCCGGCACCTGACCCGGCCGCTCACCGGCATTCCGCAGATCGGGGCACGGCTCGACGCCGTCGAATACTTCACAAAATCGGCAGCATTCCGCATCTCACTCCAGGAACTGCTCTCATGCCATGCTGACATTGAACGGATCACGGCCCGGATCGCGTACGGGAATCCCGGCCCGCGCGACCTTGTTGCCCTTGCCGACTCGCTTGAGACAATCCCTGCTCTCAAAAAGATCCTCGCTGACCCGTCACCATCGTACCCCGGCTCCGGTCCTGTCCCGGAGCGGGTGGCCGCTGCGCGGGACAGGCTCACCGATCTCCCGGATGTCATCGATCTCGTCAGGAAAGCAATTAACGACGACCCGCCTGCAACCGCAAAGAACGGCGGTGTAATCCGGCCCGGCTATTCAAAGGAACTCGACGAGATGACCGGCATCCTGCACTCCGGGAAGAACTGGATTGTCGAGCTGCAGCAGCAGGAGCGGGAGAAGACCGGTATAAAATCGCTCAAGATCGGCTATAACCGGGTCTTTGGCTATTATATCGACGTAAGCAGAACCAATACCTCCCTTGTCCCGGCACGGTACGAGCGCCGCCAGACGACAGCAACCGGGGAGCGGTACACGATCCCCGAACTGAGGGAAAAAGAGGCGCTGATCACGAATGCCGACGAGCGGGTGCTCGCGCTTGAACGCACGCTGTATACAAGGCTCATTGATGAGATCCGGATAAAGACCCCCGCGCTCCAGCGGATTTCATCCGCGATCGCCGCTCTCGATGTCGCCGCCACGCTTGCCGAAGCCGCACAGGCGTACGATTACGTCCGGCCGCAGCTGGATGATGGCGATGCCATTGTATGCCGTGACGTACGGCACCCGGTCGTCGAGCGAAGTCTTGCCGGCGGGTTTGTGCCAAACGATGTGGACCTCTCGGGGTCAAAAACCCAGATTATGATCATCACCGGTGCAAACATGGCAGGGAAGTCCACCTATATGCGCTCGGTCGCGCTCTGCTGCATCATGGCGCAGGCCGGCAGTTTCGTCCCCGCCCGCTCCGCACGCATCGGGATCGTGGACCGGATCTTCACCCGGGTCGGCGCTTTCGATGACCTCGCAAGCGGCCAGAGCACGTTTTTTGTCGAGATGCTTGAACTCTCAAACATCCTCAACAATATGACCCGGAAGAGTCTTGTCATTCTCGACGAGATCGGCCGGGGGACGAGTACGGTGGACGGGTGCTCGATCGCACAGGCAGTGCTCGAATACCTGCACGGCAGGTCGCCTGCCGGCCCAAAGACGCTCTTTGCCACCCACTTCCACGAGCTCATCGATCTGGAAGGGGAATTAAAGCGGGTGAAAAATTACCATTTCGCGGTGCAGGAAACAAAAAAGGACGTCTGCTTT
This sequence comes from uncultured Methanoregulaceae archaeon, assembly GCA_963805035.1. Classification (GTDB taxonomy): domain Archaea; phylum Halobacteriota; class Methanomicrobia; order Methanomicrobiales; family Methanospirillaceae; genus Methanoregula. The sequence continues at coordinate 233,509 of CAWDSU010000008.1, forward strand.
TTACGAAAACTCATCCCCGGCGCGACCGACAAGAGCTACGGTATCCACGTGGCCCGGCTTGCCGGCATCCCCGGGAAAGTGACCGATCGTGCCGATACGCTCCTTGCCGAATCGCTCAACCGGGCAGTCGCCCCGGGTGCAAAGCCCCAGCGCTACACCCAGCTCCTGATTGCAGATGACAGCCTGCCGGCACCGGCAGGGCAAAAAGAACCGGACGCCGTGCTCGCCGAACTTTCGTGCCTCGATCCAGACTCCATGACCCCGCTACAGGCGCTTGCGAAACTCGCTGAGCTCAGGGACCTCACAAAAAAAGCCGGCGGGAAGGGTATGAAGGAGGCTGAACGGTGATGCCGGACACGCACGGGCAAACCATCCATGTCCTCGACCCGGCAACGGTCAACCAGATCGCGGCGGGAGAGGTTGTGGAGCGACCGGCTTCAGTGGTAAAAGAACTCGTGGAGAACGCGATCGACGCCGGGGCCCGCACTATCCGGATCGACCTCACTTCCGTGCAGGGAGGGATCTCCGGTATCCGGGTGACCGATGACGGGTGCGGCATGTCTGCAGCCGATGCAGAACTCGCCTTTGCCCCGCACGCGACGAGCAAGATTGCCGCACTCGATGACCTCTTCAGGATCCGCACGCTGGGCTTCCGGGGCGAGGCGCTTGCAAGTATCGCGGCGGTGGCAAAAGTGACGCTCATAACAAAACCCCGGGAAAGTGCCGCGGTCGCCGGTACACGGCTGGTTGTGACCGGCGGTGTTTTAAAAGAGAGGCAGGAGACCGGGGCCCCGGAGGGCACGAGCGTCGTTGTGGAGGAACTCTTCTTCAACACGCCTGCCCGGAAAAAATTCCAGAAAAACCTCAATACGGAACTTGCCCGCATCCACGGAATTCTCGAAGGGCTCTGCCTTGCCCACCCGCAGGTGTCGTTCCGGTTTTACCACAACAACCGCGAGCAGCTCGTCACCGACCGGACTGCCCAGCCGCTCGATACGATCGCACGGATCTTCGGGAACGAGTGCGCCCGCGAGCTTATCCCGGTCTCTGCTGACCTGCCTTTCATGCGTATATCGGGCTTTGTCTCCCGCCCTTCCCTCTCACGCAGGGATCACGATCGGATCCTCGTCTCGATCAACGACCGTTACGTCTCCACGCCATCCGTCACCGCGGCAGTAAAAGACGGGTACGGCACCCTGCTTTCCCGGGACCGGTTCCCGGTCGCATTTCTCTTTCTTGCGATTGACACCCGGCTCGTGGATGTCAACGTCCACCCGGCAAAGAAGGAGGTCCGGCTCTCAAAGGAGAAAGAGATCGGGGAAGCAGTGCGCGATGCGGTGCATGCAGCGCTGAGTAAATTTGACCTGATCCCCGAGGTCGTTGTACCCCACCCGCAGAACCGCGAACTTGCGGGAGCGGAAAATACCGTCGCCCTGACCCCGCCGGGCGTTGCAGAACCTGCACTACCCTACGGTTCCGGGGCTGCGGGACTGCCGGCAACGGCCGTGCCTGCTTCCGCGCACCGGTTCCTGCCTTGTTTATCGAACCGACCCACACCGGCACCGTGTCGACCGATCACCGGCTCCGCCAGACCGAACTTGCAAGCGGCGTTCCCCCGGTCACTGCGGTCATGCCCGCGCTGGAGGTGATAGGCCAGGTCGGCGGGATCTATATCCTTGCAGCTGCGGCTGACGGGGAACTCATCATCATCGATCAGCACGCCGCCCACGAGCGGATCTTCTACGAACAGGTGAGCCGGAGCATGGCAGGACGGCACGTGCAGGAACTGCTCGTCCCGGTGATCATCCACCGCCCGCCGAAGGAAGCAGCGATCCTCCGCGATCTCATCCCCGTGCTCGCGCAGGAGGGCGTCATGATTGAGGAGTTCGGAACCGGTTCGTTCCTGGTCCGGGCTGTCCCGGCTGTCATGGGAAAGATCGAAGGGCCCGAAATGATTGATGACCTGGTAGGAGATCTCCTGGGCGGCGACCCGGCCCGGCCCGTGAGCGACCGCGAACGGATCACCCGGATCATTGCCTGCCGGGGCGCAATAAAAGCCGGCACCGTCTGCACGCACGAACAATGCCAGCGGATCGTCGACCAGCTCCGCTCAACGCAGAACCCCTTCACCTGCCCGCACGGCCGGCCGACCATGGTCCGGTTCTCCCGGGCAAAACTCGACGAGATGTTCAGGCGGACGTAACACCGGTGACCGGTCGTATCATCGCACCGTTTTTTTGATTTTTTGGCTCCGGAGAAATCATATTTCATAAGATATAATCGCCCCCTTTGCGCCAACCCTGCCCCCAAAGGGGGCGGGGGCGCATGTGATGCCTTTGTATTGCCTGCACAAGAAACAACCATTCTTCCCTCTTTCGGGTGCAGGTAAGGCACTATCGCAACCGGGGGGTGCCTCTAGCGTGCGGGGGCTTTAGCCCCCAAGAGCGTACTTCCAAATCTCATTTTAGGATTTCTACAGAACCGATTCTTTTGATCCTTTTTTCCGGTAAAAATCAAAAAAAGACCCGGTTCTGATAGTTCACAGGGAATATCCTGTAATGGATGCAGCAATCCCAATTCTTATGAACCCTCCGGAAGAGAACCGGTAAGGCAATACATGCCTGCCGGCAATATCATGAAAAAAACCACGCAGGTGCTGCTTACCGGGATCGAGCTGCCAGATTCTCCCGGTAACCCGACCGATGAGGCCATCGCTGAATTCCGCGGGCAGGTACGTGTATTCTACGAGCGCCACGGCAGGCACGACATGCTCTGGCGCCACACGGACGACCCGTACCGGATCCTCATCTCCGAGATTATGCTCCAGCAGACACAGGTGGAACGGGTCGCGGTAAAATACCCGGCGTTCATCGCCGCATTCCCCGACGTTGAGGCGCTCGCCCGGGCCCCGCAGTGCGAGGTGATCGCGGCCTGGCAGGGCATGGGCTACAACCGGCGGGCAATCTCGCTGAAAAAATGCGCGGAAAAAATCGTGCACGACTATGGAGGGACGGTACCCTGCGATCCCCAGGTGCTCGCAACATTCCCCGGCATCGGCCCGGCGACCGCGTCGTCCATCTGTGCATTTGCGTTTAACCTGCCGGTAGTATTTATTGAAACCAATATACGCCGGGTCTTCATCCATTTCTTTTTTCCCGGTGCGGATACGGTGACCGATAAGGAGATCCTGCCGCTTGCGGATCGGGCGCTCGACCGGGACAACCCCCGGGTCTGGTACTGGGCGCTCATGGACCTCGGGACAGAACTCAAGAAGAGTATACCCAACCCGAACCGGAAGAGCACCGCGTATGTGAAGCAGGCACCGTTTGCAGGATCGGACCGGAGGATCCGTGGCATGATCCTGAAGTTCTTGATCGGGACCTCCTCTTCCCGGGAAAAGGCGATCATAGATCATCTGCGTGAGGAGCCTGTACGGGTGCGCCGGATCCTTGCGGCGCTGGAGAAGGAGGGATTCATCCGGAAGGAGCAGGGCAGGTTACCGGCTCGTAGAATAAGGCAGGCACTGGTACATGGGTATCTCGCTGGAAGAATCCGAAGGCTCGCGGGGCAGTCGCAATACGTATGATTCGGGAGCCGGGGATTCCCGGATTTAGGCCCGGATCACCCTCCGGTTCCGGATTTCCCGGTCCCGTTTTCCGGTTCCCCGGGAAACGATGTCCAAGCCTGCGGAGAAATGGCACCATACCAGGTATTTTCTCAAAATACCCATTTTAAAAAGGATAAAAAATGGCTCAGTATAAATCCTTAGTTTTTTTATAAATTACAAAGCACATATTGACCGAGGGGACAGTACCTGTCCCCCCGAACCGCCCCTGCGCAGTGCGATGATGTCGTATTACCTTCTGGGGAGTTATCGCTATATGGGGGATGCCACAAGCGTGCGGGGGCGAAAGGCAACACTTGCCGACGCCCCCAGGAGCGTTAAGAGAGATATTTTGAGGATTTCTGCAGAGCCTAAAATATGCATTAGAGCGGTCACGCTGCGACCCCTTAAAATGGGGTGGACATCAGGCCGTTTCCGGAAATGATCTGCCACGGAACGCTCCCTGGTATCCGTTTTTTAAAAGATGTTAGAAACTGCAGCCTGAAGAGAGATCCCACCGGGAGACCCTGCCCCCATCACCACATTGATATGACCCCGTTTCCCAAACATCCTGTCAGGAAAGACTATGCTGGATTTAAAAGATATTCCCGATGCGGTGCGGTGGAGATTTGCCGCAGAGTGCGCTGCGACGCTTCCCGCGCTGTATGATGTCGCGTTCCGCGAGGCGCTCGGGGAAAAATACGATGCGCTGGAACAGGAGATCTGGATGGAGCTGGCCCGTATGGTTCAGGATGTCGTCCATGACTGCTCGCTTCCCGCCCGGAACGCGCAGGAGATCGCACGGAGCTTCCAGATCGCAACCGTCATCCTCTTCGGGCCGGAGTACGGGGGTGAAACGATCGGGCTCGCTGATGACGGTGCGACCGTACTGGTCAAGCGCTGTCCGTTCCTGATCCACGGCCATACGCTCGCGACCGATCACGAGCACACGTTTTCCCGGTGCATGGCGCTCACGCTCACTGCGGTTCCGCTCCTGAATAAGAACTACACGGCCCGGTTCGTGCGCACCATGTGCACCGGCGACCGCCAGTGCGAGATCAGGATTGAGAAAAAACCGGAGCCACAGGATAAGGCCGCGGCAAAGACATAACAGGCAGGAAAATTTTTAGCGATGCCGTTTTCCCCGGACCCGTAGATTTCATCCTGTTTGTACAGCAATTCCTCCCGTTATCGGGGGCTCAAAGGTATAATTCCCTTCCTGGTTTTTCCCGGTCCGCCCGGTTCATCTCAGCAGGTACCCGATCAGGGCGCAGACTATTCCCGGGTAAAAGAGTATGGAGAAATACTGGCGGATATCAGAGGGCAGGAAGTCCAGGCCGTTAAGTTCCGGTATGATGAGCATGATCAGGCCTGCGATAAAGAACAGGTAGCTGAACTGGGTTTTTGAAATCGAAGTTGACGACTTTTGAGAACTCATAACAATTCTACCTTAACTTAATGTAGGTTTCCCGTTCATAAAAGAGTTTTTTCCTCTCCTAAAAAACAATATCCTGTTTTGTGAAGTCAACATCCCGGCAATGCCCTGGCGGTCATGGAGCCATGCTTTGCGCACGCATCAAGGCAACGAAGGAAGGTAAGCAGGCATGAACCGTGATCCCGTGGCAGTACTGCCCGGATTGCGGAAATGATGCTGCCGGATTGATTCACGCACGAAAAGAGACCGCACTATTGCGTTTCTGTCTCCTCGCTCAAGTGCGTTGATGTCGAAGAAAATAATCATGATTAGGACTAGCCTGTTGAGGCTGGTCTGAGCCGGTCACTTAAAGGTAAACTTGTCGGCTGCTGAAGTCGCGGAAGTGCCACCGGGTGTAACAACCGTCATATCAATGGTTCCTGCTGCATGGACCGGGATGCTCGTGACAATTAATACCCCATTTGGATAAACTTGAAACCAAGGTGACGGCGTGGTACCAAAGTATACATTAGTCGCTCCGGTAAAGCCGGTTCCGGTAATCCACAGTGCACCGACACCAATACCGGATGGCACGCCGGATGATGAGGAGAGGCCGGTAACGGTTGGGGCAGTCGCGGTCTGAGGTGTTTCTGTATAGGTAAACTTGCTGCCTCCTGAAATCGCTGATGTGCCGCCAGGTGTGGTCACGGTGACAAAAAAAACTCCTGCTTGACCAGCTGGGGCGGTCGCCGTGATCTGCGTAGCGCTGTTAACAGTATACGTAGTTGCCGGTATGGTGCCAAAATTTACCTGATTCACTTCGGTAAATCCGGTCCCGGTAATCACCACCGAGCTACCGCCAGCCATATAAACGGATGTCGGGGAGATGGCGGTAACGGTTGGTATTGAATAGGTCTGAGGAGTGGTGGAAACAGTCGTGACGGGGACTGAGCTGCCAGCAGGTGTCGTGGAAACAGTCGTCACAGCGATTGTGGGTTCAGCGCATTGGCCGCTGGTACAGACCTGTCCCACGGGGCATTGATTCCCGCACGCTCCACAGTTGTTGGAATCGCTCTGGGTACTGGTACAGGTGCCATTACAGTTGGTCGTGCCTGATGAGCACAAACATTCTCCATATTGACAATACTGTCCTGCTGAACAGGTAACCCCGCACGATCCACAGTTGTTCGTATCCGTATTCACATCACTGCAGACTCCATTACACAGAGTTTTTCCCGCCTTGCAACCACAGGTTCCGTTGACGCACGATTGTCCGGAAGGGCAGGAATTTCCACAGGCTCCACAATTACCTATGTCCAGGGAAATCTCTACGCAGTGACCGTTACACCAGGTGAACCCATCCTGGCAGGTTCCTCCCGGCGTCAACGTAGGGATCGTTGTAGGTAATGACGTGGCGGGGGTGACGATTGATGGTGAAGAATTGGGTGTCTTCGAAATTGAACTGCATCCCGCGATCAGGACAACCGCCAGGATCACGCATGCAAGAATTACGGGATGGGACCTCATGATAATCGGCTTATATATCTTATCAAATTATTTATCTTTCTATTTGAGGATCGGTTTTTCGGAGTGTAAGATGATGCTGCCGGATTAGGTTCACCCGCCCGGCTGGGTATTTTCCCAGACCAGATACAAAAAGCATCAGGAAAGAATCCCTGTGGTGCAGTGCTCAATACCGGCAATGATGAAAAACCCGCAGAACTTTAATACCGCTCTTATCCCTTGCAAAGGAGCGGAATGCCCGCGCTGGAAAGATGGCCGGTGCATTCAGTTATGCCGGGGGAAGTACGGAAAAGGTAATCAGCAGGGTGCACGATACCCTTTTTTTATTTCCATGATTGTTCACAACCGGCAGAATAAGACAACGTCGTCGCGACAGTCTGACAGAACAAAAGCAAAAAAATTAAAATACCGATCCAGTAAACCCGAATTTATAAAGCAGGTATACGATAACAACCAGAAGTACCCCAAAACAAATGATGAAAATATCCCTGTTTCGTTGTGATGTGGTGTCCAGCCACCGTGAAATCCAGGCCATAATCTCCCTCAAGCGATCAATTCAGTTTTTGATTAGGTCGCCTTAAACATACCGAAACAGGGTGTGTTGCATTAACCGGACTTAAGCGAAAATGATACCGTCGTGACCTGTTGATGCTGACTGTTTAAACGTCCCGCAGGTGCAACAAAAAGCTCCCCGTGCCGGTTGGTTATAATCTCGTGTCCTTATACACCATAATCACCATATCTTTTTCTCGACAGACATCCAACGCAGAAAACAGAGGGATGGTGGTGGAGAATGGACGATGCGGAATTAGGCAGTGACGAGCAGGTGCTTGCCCGGGCGCAGATGGTTCGTATCAAATCGGTAGTGTTTGAGGGGATGCTTACCAGCAAGCGGATTATCCTGATAGACAAGATCAAAGGTCTTCTCCCCAGGAAAACTATTCCGCTTGCCACGATAAAAGACGTCAAATCGGGGGAAAATGCCGCCCGCGAACAGGTTATCACGCTCACGATTGTCAATAAAACCGGCGACGCCCGGCAGATGGTTCTCACCTTTGACCGGCAGACTGCCGGCGAGTACGGGAGCGAGGCTGATGAATGGGAAAAAGCCCTGAAAAAATATGTCGCGGGATCAGTATCGTCGCCGGTGGATATGGCGATGGGTGTGCAGGTCCACGGGCAACCCCGAGAGGAACATACCGTTGATTCCGGTGAAAAAAAGAAGATCGAAACTGCCCGCCCCATAAAAGATCAGGATGGGCACCAGCCATCTGCCCCCAAGCCTGTCGGGATTCCGCCGCTACCCGAAGGAATTTTCTGCTACCGGTGCGGGAACCGCCTCCCCCCCGGATCGACATTCTGCAACCGGTGCAGGATCACGGTTGTTGTCCCGGGAAATGAGATGGCAGCTTCCGCCGCACCCGGGCATATTGCTACGGCCCCGGCGGCCGTTCCGGGGCCGGATGACCATACGGGCTGGACCGTCGAGCAGCTTATCCACTCGATAGGATCCCGGAGCGAGGACCCGGTGCCCCGCACGGAATCTGCGCCGGCAGTGCCTGAACCCGAAACGGTTCCCCCGGCGGCCCCTCCCACTGAAACGCCGCCGGCTGCTGATGGCACCCCGGAGTTCGGTGAAGAACCGGAACCCGCCGCACCTGAAGTCCCACCCCAGCCCCCGGTACCTGCAGCACCACGGAAAATACGTTCGGGAATTCTTGTTGCCGCAGTTATCATTATCGTGATCCTTGTGGTCGCAGCCGGGGGATTTATAGTCATGAAAAACCTGCAGAAAACTACCGTTGTCCCGACGGTGGCGACGCCACTGCCTACTACGGTTACGACAGTGCCGACACCGATACCAACCCCGGTTGTGACTGTTGTAGCAGTAACTACGATACCGGTGCCGCAAATAACACAGGTGCTCATCCCGCAAACAGGTGTCTGGGTCGAGATCACGTACGACAGGAACTACACCGGCTGGGTTGGAACACCGAATACCCAGCAGGATGTAACTGATACCGGCGACCACTTCTATAATATCCCCACCGCTGACGTGATGGTTGCTGTATCCGTCCAGAAGACGGATGGTTCGGGTGACGAACTGAAAGTCATCGTCTACAATGACGGCAAAACGGTAAAAACGGTATCGACAACCGCACCATCAGGGGTAATTGATCTGCAGTTTTCGCTCGCAACCCCGACACCAACCCCGACTCCTGTGCTTACGCCTCTTCCCACCCTGCCTCTTACATCCAATACAACGACAGCGGTAAATACAACGAATAGTACCTGTATCCCCATGAGGCTGGCGTGAACGTTGCTGGGCGGACATTTGAGCACCATCAGTACGCGGGTGCTCATCATCCCGTGTGACGCCGCCCGACCCCCTCCCCTCTGCAGCGAGGTACCGGGCCGGAAAAGGAAAACATTTGTCGGGCTGGTGTTGACGGCAGTTTTCAGAATTGCCCGATGACGAGCGAATAGAGATCCGCATCCGGGAGGGGCGGAGCAAGCAGGTCGCCGGTTAAAATCTTCTCGAGGGGGTACCCGAGGTCTTCGCAGACTGCGATCCTGACCGGGACCGTAAGCCCCATCGCTCCCAGCCGCCGGTACAGTTCCGGCACGTCAAATTTAGGGTCCGCAATGAGAAAAACAATCTTTTCGCGCCCGATTTCATCGACCGTCTCCTGCATTGCCTTCTCGTGGCCAGTCCCGTGGGCGACGATTACGGCAACCCGGGAGAGGGAGATGTGAAGCCGGGCGGCGGCGACCTGGAGGGACGAGATGCCGGGCACCACTTCTCCGGGCAGGTACCCGAGGCCTGCGAGCATCGGGTCGCCGGTCGAGAGGATGACCGCGTTGTCCGGCAGCTGCGAGAGGTTCCGGTAATCGCTGATGGATCGCACGGTACAGTTCTCCGGGATCAGTTTTTTTACCATTTCGATGGCGCGGCTGGAACCGTAGATAAAACGTGCTGCCCTGATGGTCTGCGCCGCCTGCTCCGTGAGCATGCCCGGCCCGCACCCGACGCCTACGATCTTCATGGGCTCTCCGCGATAATCTTTCCGTCCCGGTTCACAAGAACCACCCTTACCCGGGGATATTTTTTCCTGAATGCTGCAAGCACCGGCGCCGCGACCGGAAAAAATGCCGGTGCGGCGGCCAGTTCTTCCACAGTCGCATATCCTGTCCCGTCAAGGATATGGGGCTCGATATATTTTAAGATCAGGGCAGGAAGCCCGCAGAGGATCACGTCACCCTGCGCCACGGACAGGGCCTCCCCGATCCGGCCGCCTGCGAGCACGACCTCCCGGTCAGGAAAGATCAGGCGTGAATACCGGAGCCCGACCCGGCCGGTCGTAAGGACGACGTTCTTTGTGCCGGAGAGCCGTGCCCGGACCGATTCACCGAGATGGTCGTCCCAGGGCTCAACAAGCCCGGTAGTACCGAGTACCGGAGATCCCGCCGGTGACGCCGACCCGGGGGTTGAGGGTGTTTTGTGCAACACGGGCCCCCTCAGGGATCGAGAGTGTGACCGTGACTCCGGAAAGACCGGTAACGTCAAGGGCCTCCTGCATCGCTGCGAGGATGCAGGCCAGCGGCGCTTCGCTTATCGCCGGTGCGCCCTTCCGGTACCGGGGCGTGTCCCGGGAGAAATGCCCGATCCCCGGTCCCGGTACGAGCGTGAGTCCCTCAGGAGTGGCAGCGGCCTCTGCCAGAAACTCGATGCCTGCCGTGACGTCCGCGGGATAATCTCCGGCATATTTCCTGCACGATGCATGTCCGGCATGTGCCTCTACCGGTATCCCGGCAGCCACCAGGTCGCAGGGAAGCCGTACGGTGACCCGGGACACGTCATGGGAGAGCGAGAGGATCGCCGCCTTGCATGCGGCAGCGGCCGTGGTCCCGGTCGTATACCCGCGCCGGAGGATGGTACCCGATGCGGTCAGTACCGGCAAAACCCTGCCCGACAGGGTCGAGTTCCCGTGGATCGGTGACCTTCTGCTGCCAGCTTGCGGGATATTCAAAACCGGTGACCGGATCCCTCATGACGCGGATTCCTCGATCAGCATGGTGATGCATTCATTGACAGCCGCGACCGCGACAGGAGTGCCCCCCCGTGTCCCTTCCGTCGAAATGGAGGGAATGCTGATGGATCGCAGAACGGCTTTTGATTCCGCCGCGTTGACAAAACCGACCGGTGTTCCGATTACGACCGCCGGGCGGCAGTTGTCCCTGATCATATTGCAGACCGTCAGAAGGGCGGACGGGGCGTTTCCTATAACGACAACTGAACCGCCCAGCCGGTCACGAAGCGCCAGAAAACCAGCGGAACTTCGCGTGATCCCCCGCTCCCGGGCAATGTCTCCGCCGAAGTCAAGTGCGCAGAGGATCTCCGATCCGTGCCCTTTCTTCTGGATACCCGCCTGCACCATGCGTATATCGGTTATGATCGGGGCTTTGTTTTTGAGCGCCCGGATCGTGGCAGAGACGGGATCCTCGTTGAACCGCATCAGGCCCGCCATCGCAAAGTCACCGACCGCCACCGAGCATCGCTGGCGCACCCGGTCGTCGGGCGTTTCGTTTCCTACCATCTTTCGTGCGAGCGTACGCGAGGTCTTTGAGATCTCGTACGCCTCCTGCGTGGTTGCGCCCGGATCAATATAGGTACTTGTGCTGGTATCCCCGTGGCGTGATGATTCCTTTGGCATTCTTACCCATCCTCCCTATCCTGCTTTCGCTCCCGCCGATGATAACCGTCGTGTGCATGTCGATCTGATCGATGACGCTTTCGATCTCCCCCAGCGTCGTGACGACAGGATCGGACTCACCCTCGCGGAGGGCATTTTTTATCACGGCTACCGGTACCGTGGCCGGGTAGTATTTTCGTGCATGCCCGATTGCCAGGGCAAAATTGTGTGGCCGGCCGTGGCTGCGGGGGTTATAGATCACGACCGGGATCCCGACCGAGAAGACCGCATCGAGCCTTTTTTCAATCACCTCAAGCGGTGTAAGAAGGTCCGAGAGACTGATGACGGCAAAATCCCCGGAGAGGGGGGAGCCGACACGCGATGCGGCAGCGTTTGCAGCGGTCACGCCCGGGACGATCTCCACCGGGATATCTGCACCCGAATGTTCGAGCACCTCGAGAACGATGCCTGCCATCCCATAGACACCGGCGTCCCCCCGGAGACGATGGCAACCGTATGGGATCGTGCGAGCCCGATGGCTTTCTGCGCCCGCTCGACCTCCTTTCCCATCGAGCTCCGTATTACCTGTTTGCCGGTGAGCAGCGGCTGGAGCGGTTCGAGGTAACTGTCGTTACCGATGACATATTCTGCACGGGAGATTACGTCGATTGCCCGGCCGGTCATGTATTCCCGGCGCCCGGGGCCGATCCCGACAATCCAGAGGCCGTTTGACGGGCTTTCAGCGGGCGATGGCAATAGTCACCTTCCCAAAAACTTTCTTTCTCATGACCAGTTCCCGGTGTTTTGAAACCGCAAGCGCACACGGCTCTGCTACCCCGACAAGGCCGATCTTTTTTGCTCTCGACGGTGTGGGGGGGGTCTGCGCATTAATAGTGTCATCGTCAAGGAATATTAAATTGGCAGGAATTGCGGTAATCGCATCGCAAAGGCCGGTCTCATTGCATTTTTTTGTTGTCGTGGCAAAGATCATTACTTCCTCCGGTGCGATTTTGGCATGCGCAAGAGCTGCACGGACGGCTGCGGCCACCTCACCGGCGGTCACCCCTCTGCGGCAGCCGATCCCGACCGCATACTCGCCACGGTGCAGGAGTATCGACACGTCAGGGCCGGCAATCACGATCCCGGGACCCGGGATGGCATAGATCTTTGTGGTCCCGTCCAGTATCCCGGCATTGACCGCACGTGTCGAATCGCGGTTGACAATACCGCAGTCGGACCGGCCGGCAATGGCTTCCACGGAATCCCGGCCGGTTGCCTCTGTTGCCGTGGAGATCACCGGGACAAGACCGAGCCCGGCCAGTTCCCCTGCAAGCTCGTTTGCGCCGTGGTGGCCCCCGATAAGCGGGATCGCGTAGCGAAAGTCCGGGGTGACTACAACTACTGCCGGATCCGTCCACTTGTCGGTGAGATGCGGGGCAATGCCGCGTATCACGATCCCCATGGACATCAGCGCGACTATCCGGCGGGCCCGGGGGAAAATGCCGGCAAAGCACCCTGCCCGGTATTCAAGAACGTCTGCTCCCAGAAATTCTGCAATCCGGTTTGCGTCCCGGATAAAGCGGGGCAGTGCGATCACCACGGTGTCGGTCATGAATAGAGATAGGATTTGATATGCCCCTTCTTTTCAGCGCCTACGACGCCGCCGATAAGAAGGAGTGCTGTGTGTTCGATGCCGGCTGCATTCGCCCGGGCGGCGATATCGGCTACCGTGCCCCGGACGATCTTCTGGTCCGGCCACGACGCATGGTAGACAACGGCGGCAGGAGTATCCGGGGGACAGGCGAGTTTTCCGGTGATCTCCGCAAGTTTTTCCGTGCCAAGGAAGATCACCATGGTAACGTTAAAACGCGAGAATGCCCCGATTTGGTCTTCACCGAGTGTTTTTCCTGCCGGCCGGGTGACAATAACAGACTCCGAGACTCCCCGGAGGGTCAGCTGGGTCCCGAGCGCCGCTGCCGCAGCAAAAAGGGACGATACACCGGGCACGATCCCGATCTCCACGCCACGCTTTTCGAGTTCTTCGATCTGCTCGACGATCGCACCGTAGAGCGACGGGTCGCCCGAGTGGAGCCGGACCACTTTTTCCCCGGCCTTTGCATGCTGCACCATTGCTTCGACCATCTCGTCGAGGTGCATCCCCCAGCTGTCAAGTTTTATTATAGCCCGCGAGGCATCGACAAGCACCGGGTTGACAAGCGACCCGGCATAGATCAGGACATCGGCATTTTTCACCAGGTCCTGTCCCCTGACCGTGATAAGCCCGGGGTCACCGGGGCCGGCACCCACAAACCAGACTTTCGGCGCCGGGGCGTTCTTTTTTGTTGCCATTTTCAGCGCCTCGCATACAACACGCTCATGTAATCACTCTTTTCCGGGATCTCATCGCCACGGTATACTCTCATGTCAGGAAAAAACATCCGTTCGACGAGGATAAACTCACGGTATCCCTCTGCCCTGAGACCGGCGATTATTTCCCGCGGGTGCCGGGCCTTGAGCCGGATAAGGGCAGACGGGTCCCCGCCATCGGACACAATAAATCCCCCGCCAAGCGGAACCCCGGCGGCGGCAGCGAAAGCGGTAATCGAGCTGATCCCGGGCTCCGTGCTGCATTCGATACCGGGATAATGCTCCGCGATGATCCCGCAGAGCCGGGAGAACGTGGAAAAAAAGTTCGGGTCGCCCAGAATCCCGAATACCGCAAGGCCGTCTTTTGCCACCGGTGCAATACGTGCTGCATTGCGCTCAAGGCATTCCCGGATCCGGCCTTCGTCATCCGTCATCGGGAAATCGAGAACAACGCAGTCCCGGTACGGTGCGACGAGGTCTGCTGCGATTCGTCCGGGAACAAAGACCGTATCCGCTTCCTTTAAGATGCGCACTGCCCGGAGCGTCAGCAGTTCCGGGTTTCCCGGCCCAAGACCAAGGCCTACGAGCATGCGGTACCCGACCCCACGATAATATATACCGGATCGATCGGCACAAACATCATGCTCTGTCCGAGCAGGTGGGAACGGGAGACCTGCAGATGCACGGTTTCGCGGAAGATTCCCAGTCGCTGCATCGTGGCTGTCACGGTCGCAAGCGTGCCCAGCAGAACTGCATTGACGACAATGACCCGCCGGACTTTACCGGAAAGGATCGGCAGGATCGTTTCGATCTGCTGCGAGCCGCCCACGAATGCGCAGTCGAAGAGCGGAGCGGTTGCGAGGAAATCGAGTGCTTCCCCGGAAAAAAATTCGATATTGGTCCGGTCGGCAGCCCTTGCTGCGTTCTTTGCGTACACGATCGCTTCCGGGCGCCGGTCGACCGCATAAACTTTCTGTACGAGGCCGGCTGCGGCAATCGAGACCTTGCCGGTCCCGCACCCGAGATCGAGAAGGGTATCTTTTGCCCTGAGTCCCATCTTGAACAACGAGATCGCCATCACTTCGTCCTGTGTCGGCCCGCCGGCTGGCAGTGCGTCGCCCATCTTCTGAAAATTTTGTTGTGTTAATGTATTAATGCTTGTTACAGTCCGATCGTTACGGAAAAATGCGTATTTGAACTTAAGAGCGGGGATCCCCTCTTCTCACGGGTCTTTGATACTTCCGGTGTACCCCGGGTGACCCGCGGTGGGGCAACTTCCTCCTCTCCGGGTGTATTTTACTAAAGATGGGCTTAAACACAGGCGCCTGCACAACATCTCGATGAATCCGTGGTGTTGACCATGCTTCCTGTACAGGTCTCGTCTGAGGAACAGATGACGCCCCCGATTATCGCGCAGGTCTTTGGTACTGTCACAGGAGTCTGCTGAGACTGTAGCGTGACCGTTGCTGCCGGTGTCATGCCCGGTGCTGCAGTTTCTGCAGACGCCGATGTCGTGGTCACCGGTGTGCCGGCCGAGCCGGCCGACTGTGTACTTCCGCTCATAATTTTTGGCAGCACGAGCACGACCGCCGCCACGATGATGAGGACGATCACTATGATGCCGATAGCGATAACCACCTTCTTTTTACTCTTCGGTTTCCGCTGCTCCTGCGGCGTGGCGGTCGTCATATACTCCGGTACGGGCGGCGTGGGACGGACCTCTTTGGGTGAGAACAGCCGGGTGATAAACCGCTTTCCTGCCGGTTTTGCAGGGACCGGAGCCGGAGTCCACGGCTGTGGTGCGGGGGGTCTGGCGGGGGAATCGGGTGGAACCCCCCTCAACGAATCTGCCGGTACTTTTTCCATGGATCTTCTGACAAGCGGCTCAGTGAAATGTATCTCCTGATCGATCGGGCGCTCCTTTTTTATAGCGGCCGCAGGGGTTTGGGGCGCCGGTGCCGGAGGCCTTTCATCCGGTACCTCGATCCTCGTGCCGCAGTAATTGCAGAACCATGAGCCGTCCGGCACCCGTTTCCCGCACCGGGTGCAGTAACTGCCAGGGGAGGCTCCCGGTGCCGGTGTGATGGGTGGGCCTGCGACCATGCTCTTCGGCACTGCTGCATATTCGGTGGCTTTTGGTACCGGTTCGCGGTCGGGAATACCCTGCACGAGCGGGGAGGTGAGCTGGTCGTTTATCAACCGGATCCATTCGTCCCGTTCCTTCTTCCGGCTTCCTCCGCCTTCGCGTGAGAAGGTGAGGACCATCTGCCGGGTATCGCCGGTGTTCGTGAGAATCGTGAACGTAATAACCTGTTCGCGGATGGCATTTTCACCCGGTTTGACGATTTTTATCGTGGTAAGCGGGATCTCTTTCCTGGGGAGAAGACCTTTGATCTTGTCTGCCAGGATGATCCGCCTGCTGGTGAGGACCGCCTCAATCACTATCGATTTGACACGAACCATCTGCGCCCGGGCGAGCACCTTCTCGTCACTGCCTAGTTCCGGGTCATCCATTCTGCAGCACCATCCCCTTCTCGTTTCAGCGTTTGGATGTCTGTCGGGAAAAAGATATGGTGATTATAGAATATAAGATACGGGATAATAACCAACCGGCACGGGGAGATTTTTTTGCATCTGCGGGAGGGTGAAGTTCGTATTTCCTGCATTACCGTGAAGGAACCGGGATTAACTCTACCTTACCGTAAACGCGCCGGGTCTGGAGGTTGTTCCTCCATCAACCGTGGCGACGTTGATCTTCCAGAGGTCCAGGGTCGCATTGTACGGGATGCTGACATTGCCGACAATCTGCGTGGACGTGACACTGAATATTGTCGGATCCATCTCAATGACGGCAGGCGGTTGCCCGGCAACGCTCTGGTTCGCACTCTGGTTCAGGAACGTCACGGTGGTTGCACCGGGCTCGAAGTTGGTGCCGGCAAGGGTGAAGGCGACCGTTGCGTTCCGGTACCCGGATACCGGCGAGATGGCGCCGATCCCGGGTGCGGGGAACGGATTGACCGTGAACGCGCCCGGTTTGCTGTTGAACCCCCCGCCGGCCGTGATGACATACAGCGTGTAGGATCCGGTCCCGGCAGTGCCGGGGGGGATGGCAAATCTGCCCTGAACTGTGGTTGTGTTCACACTGGTCAGCGTGGCAGGTATTGTTGTCCCCACAGTCCTGAGCATCACGGTCGTTCCGCTGTTCAGGAAGTAGTTCCCGGTCAGGGTGAACGGAACCGTCGTGTTCCGGTATCCGCTCGCCGGGGTGAGGGTATTCATGACCGGGAGCGGCAGGGAGGTGATCGTGAATGCCTGGAGCTTGCTGACGGTGCCCCCGTCTTTCGTGGTCACCTGGAGGCGGTAGAGGCTGGCCGGTACAGTCGCCGGAATCGTGACATTGCCGACAATCGTTCCCGGTGTGACGCTGATGGGTGTTGCATTCAGGACGGTGCCGGACGTATCCTCAACGATCGTTACCGATGTGCCCGCCGGCTCGAAATTGGTCCCGGCGAGGGTGAATAAAACCGTACTGTTCTTGGTTCCGGTGGCCAGTGTGATCGAGGTGATGGCCGGTGCCGGGAATTGCACAACCGTCATCGCGCTGATCCTGACCAGTGACGTCTTGCCGTTGATCGTTGTCACCGTCAGGTTCCACTTGCCCGGCGGCGCATCGGGACCGATACCCATCGTGCCGTTGATACTGGTCGCGGTCACGGAATTGATCGTGATATTATTCCCGTTATCGAACGATCCTGACGTGAAGTTCACCCGGGTCATGGCACTTCCCATCTGGAAATTGGTCCCGGTTACCGTGAAGGAGATCGTGCTGTTCAGGTATGCCGAGGCAGGGAGAACCGAGGTAATCGTGGGTGCCGGGAACACGTTTACCGTGAATGCGTTGGGCTTGTTCACGACCCCTCCGTCCACGGTGGTGATGTCGAGCCGGTAGGGGCCCGTCGCTGCACCAGAGGGTATTGTGATGCCGGCACTGATCTGGGTGGGGCTGGTCACATTGACAAAACCGGGGGTCAGGATCTCGCCGGTGGTCTGGTTCGTGAACGTGACCATGGTCTTACCCGTGCCCTGCTCAAAGTTGGTGCCGGTTACGGTAAAGTTGACCGTGGTGTTCTGATACCCGGAGACGGGGGTCAGGGACGCGATGGCCGGTATTCCCACGAAGCCAACCGTAAATGAACCGGGCCTGCTGGCGGTGCCCCCGTCCGCGGTGGTCACATTGACATTGTAGGCACCAGCCGGTGCCGAACCGGGAATCTGGATACTGCCGATAATGGTCGTTGGCGTCGTGGAGAGGACGGTGGGGGACAGCACGGTATTCGTGATGTCATTGTAGATGGTCACAGTCGTCTCGCCCGGCTCGAAGTTCGTCCCGGTCAGGGTGAAGAGAACCGTGGTGCCAATGTTCCCGGGCGGGTAGGTGACCGAGGTGATGGTCGGTGCCGGGAAATTACTGACGGTGAATGCACTGGGTTTCCAGACTGTGCCCCCGTCAACGGTCGTCACACTGGCATTCCACGTCCCGGTCGGTGCGCCGAAAGGTACTATAACCGTCCCGTTGATCGTCGTTGCCGTGACCGTATTCACCACAATTGTGCTGTTGAGTGCGGTACCATTCGACGGATAACTGAATGTCAGGTTGGTCTGGCCGGGCTCGAAGTTCGTCCCGGTGATCAGGAACGAAACCGTCGCGTTCCGGTACCATGTTAACGGGGTTACCGTGGTGATGGTCGGGGCTGCGGTATAGGTGTATTGAGCGGCTGGTGACTTTGGGGATACGCCGCCGGGGGTGGTGACCGTGACATCAACCGTCCCGGCTGCATGGGCCGGTGCGGTCGCGGTGATTGTTGTAGCGTTGATAACCGTGAACGAGGTTGCTGCGGTGGCGCCAAAGGATACCGCGGTCGCTCCGGTAAGGCTTGTCCCGGTGATGGTGACCACGGTGCCGCCGGCAGCCGGGCCGGATGACGGTGAGATCCCGCTCACGGTTGGAGGAACTACGGTATTTGCGGCTGCACGTACTGCCTTATAGGCATCCAGCCTCCCGCCGGTGCTGACTTTTCCGGAGAGCGAAGGCAGCACGTCAACATTGTTGAGGATGATGTTCTTGATCTGAACATTCGTCAGGTTCGGGTTGATGGATTTGACCAGCGCAGCGACACCGGAAACAAAGGGAGTTGACATCGAGGTTCCACTCCAATAACTTTCTTCGCCATATTTCCCGTAACCCCAAATGTACAGACCCGGGGCAGCAAGGTTTACGGAAGTCGGGCCATAGTCTGAAAATGATGCAAGGTTATCATTTTGATCCGTTGCAGCAACGCTGATTATATTGGCAGACGGGTATGAGGCAGGATAATGGGGGATGTTGTCATTATCGCTGGCATCGTTTCCCGCTGCAGAGACCACCACGGCCGGGGATGCAGCGATCGCGTCCTCCATGGCCTGATCAGAAACAGTACCGCTCCAGGAGTTGCTGATTACGGACGCGCCATGTGCATCCGCATACTGGATAGCGGCAATTGCATTGGAGTCGAGCCCGTTCCCCGAAGAATCAAACGCCTTCAGGGCCATGACCTGCACATGCCAGTCTACGCCCGCTATGCCAATGCCATTATTCCCGACTGCACCCAAAATTCCTGCACAATCGGTGCCATGCCCATAGTCGTCAAGCGGATTATTGGTGCCAGCGATATAATTCCATCCATGGGAGCCATCAACAGGGTTTGTCCAGATATTCGGCGAGAGATCGGGCAGGGTATAATTCACCCCGGTGTCAATCACCGCAACAATGACCGTGTTCGATCCGGTTGAGATACCCCATGCAGGTGTTGCATTAATATCCGCACCCGGCGTCCCGGGAGTATTTTCAACATCCTGTCCGGTATTGTGGAGAGCCCACTGGAGGGAAAAACCGGGATCATTGGGGATCGAAGCAATTTGTAAAGGACCCGTGCTCAGGACAGCCGGGCCGGTTTCATCCCGGGTAATTGAAATCTCATAATCCGGCTCTGCATACAGGACATTGGGATCAGACTGGTATTCCTTAATCGCTGTTTGTACATCGGTCCCGTTTAGCTGGACGAGCTGCATCCCGGTAAGTCCCCCGGCGCTAAAATCTTTCAGTACCTTTGCCCCGACTTTTGCATGGGCCATCTGTATTTTATCAGCTGAAACGGAGAGACCACTATCATTCCGGGATTTAAACCGGACGATTATATGGTTGCTTACATAGGAACGCTTTGTAACCGGATCGTTGGTGAAGGTAACCGGTTTTGCGTTTGAAATGGATTCCGTATGCGTTACCTGAGAAACCCTTCCGGAATCCGTGTTTTGTGATGAAATATTCGTAATTGCCGGGTGGGCCACATATGCAGGTGGGGGTCCGGCATTGGCCGGCGCACAGATACCCATCACGAAAACCACGCTGAAAAAAATGCTCAGGATGAAGAGGATCCTGTGTGCACTGTGCCGGTATGGTTTCATCATGTTCTTTCACACCCGGAATCCGATGGTTGGTACATCCCGTTGTTTCAGATATTTCGTTTTTCGGTTTTGCAGTTATTATATCTGCCGAAAATATCTCCTCTCCCCCGGTACAGGCTCTGGCGGACCTGTATATGCCAATTATATATAGCATTAAATCTTTAACAAATCTTACAGTTATCAGGCGGTAATACCATGTTCCCTTGGCAGGAGAAAAAAATCGGGACGCGGAACTGGGCGCAGCTCATTTTTTTGGGTTTGATCCTCTGTATAAGTGTGTATCTCATTATTTTCAGTCTCCTTATGATCGCAGCCAACATCAACACCATAATGACTTCGGATGCGTTTATGCTTGCCGTTGCCATGATCGGCGTAGCCTGCACGATGATCTGGTTTGCCGTCGGCAATTTCAAAATCGAATCAACAGAAGAGAAACTGGAGATCCTCACCCAACGGCTGGACAATATCCTCAATAAAATCGAAAAAAAATAATTCCCTTCTTCCCTCAAATACCGGAAAAGTGTATTCGTCATCAGCCAGCTTCCGGCCCGGTTTTTTCGGCGGTTTTACTGGTATAAAATTCTCTAAACTTCTGGATTTTACATCGTTCCTTTAATAACAATTAAGGGAACGATAACACGGGTCCTGCCCTGTTGTTCTTTCAGGTAAAAAAGAGTTACAGGATGGAGATTGCATTGCTTTTTGTCCACGTGCCGCCGTCAAGCGTTGTCACGTTCACATTCCATGACCCTGTCGTGTTCCCTGCCGGGATGGCAACGGTCCCGGTAATCGATGACGGGTACACGGATGTCAGGGTAGTCGGGATATCAGTTTGGCCAGGTTTGGTTAAGTTCACGGTTGTGATCCCGCCGGGTTCGAAGTAATTGCCGGTTATGACGAAGGAGACATTCATGTTCTGGTACGCCGTTGATGGAGTGAAGGTGGTGATGGACGGTACCGGTAATTTGCTGACGGTGAATGCGGAGGGGTTGCTCGTAAGGCCCCCATCAAGGGTCGTCACGTTGAGCCTCCATGCACCGATAGCTGCCCAGGTGGGGATCTGGACACCTCCAACGAGCTGGCTGGGTGTGACGGAGTAGACCGTTGTGGCCAGTTCGCCGGATACCGGGTTGCTCAGGACCACGGCGGTCTGGCCAGGCTGGAAGTTACCGCCGGTAATGGTGTAAGAGACGGTCGTGTTCAGGAACCCTGAGTTGGGGGTAATAGTCGTAATCGTGGGAGCCGGGAAATTGCTGACCGTGAATGCATTGGGCTTCCAGACTGTGCCATAGTCAATGGTCGTCACACTGGCATTCCATGTCCCGGTCGGTGCGGAATACGGGACTACGACCGTCCCATTGATTGTCGTTGCCGTGACGTTATTCACCACAACCGTGCTGTTCAGCGCTGTTCCATCCGACGGATAATTGAATGCTACGGTCGTCAGGCCCGGCCCGAGGTTCGTGCCGGTGATCTGGAACGGGACCGTCGCGTTCCGGTACCATGTTGCCGGTGTCACTGCAGTGATGGTCGGTTTTGCGAAGCTGCCAACCGTGAATGCGTTCGATACGCCGTTGAACCCTCCGCCGGTCGTGATGACATACAGCGTGTAGGGGCCGGTTCCGGCAGTGTTGGGGATGGCAAAGCTGCCCTGGATGGTAGTTGTGTTCACCCAGGTCAGGTAGGGCGTGGCATTAATAGTTGTACCAACGGTCCTGAGCATCACGACCGTTCCCCCGTTCAGGAAGTAGTTCCCGGTCAGGGTGAACGGAACCGTACTGTTCAGGTATCCGGAATCCGGGGTGAGGGATGTCATGACCGGGAGTGGCAGGTAGGTGACCGTGAATGCCTGGAACCTGCTGACGACGCCACCGTCAACCGTGGTCACTTCAAGCCGGTAGAGGCCGGCCGGTACATTCACCGGAATCGTGAAGTTGCCGACAATTGTTGTTGGTGTAACATAGAGAAGTGACGGCGTGAAGACGGTGTTTGACGTGTCTTCCACGATCCTGACCGATGTGCCTCCCGGCTCGAAATTGATCCCGGCGAGGGTAAATGCAACGACACTGTTCTTGGTTCCCGTAGCCGGTGTAATGGACGTGATAGTCGGCGCCGGGAATTGTTTCACGGTGAATGCAGAGGGTTTCCAGACAGTACCACCGTCAATGGTCGTGACACTGACATTCCACGACCCGGCCATGGCATTGGAGGGTATCGTGACGTTGCCGGTGATCTGGGTGGGGCTGGTTACATTGTAGGTTGCAGTCAGGGTTGCGCCGGTGCTCTGGTTCACGAATGCTACGGTCGTCTGGCCCGGTTCGAAATTGGTCCCGGCAATGGAGTACATGACGGTACTGTTCTGATACCCGGAGACCGGGGTAAGGGACGTGATGGTCGGAGCCGGGAAATAGCCTACGGTGAATGCGTTGGGTTTGTTCACGACCCCCCCGTCAGCAGTAATGATGTCGAGCCGGTAGGGGCCTGTCGGTGCATTGGAGGGTATCGTGATGTTGCCGGTGATCTGGGTGGCACTGGTCGCATTGTAGGTTGCAGCCAGGGTCGCGCCGGTGCTCTGGTTCACGAATGCTACGGTCGTCTGGCCCGGCTGGAAGTTGGTGCCGGTTATGGAGTACGCGACAGTCGGTACTCAGCTGCCCGAAGACGGGAGTAAGGGACGTAATGGTCGGTATTGACAGGATACCGACCGCAAATGACCCGGGCTTTCTGGCGGTGCCCCCGTCAGCCGTCGTCACCGTGAGGTCATAGGATCCGCTCAGAGTTGTATTGGGAATCTGGACACTGCCGATAATCATCGTTGGCGTAATGCTGAGTATGGTGGTGGGCAGCACAACCTCAGGAGTCGTGACGTCCTCATAGATTGTCACGGTCGTCTCGTCCTGCTGGAAATATGTCCCGAGGATGGTGAAAAGAACGGTGGTGTTCCGGTTCCCGCCAGGCGGAGTAATGGACGTAATCGTGGTTGGCTGGAATGGTTTCACCGTGAACGCATTGGATTTCCAGACAGTACCATTGTCAGCAGTTGTCACACTGACATTCCACGACCCGGTCGGGGCACTGAACGGGACCACAACAGTTCCATTGATCGTCGTTGCCGTGACGGTATTCACCGTGAACCCGTCCGTTATATTCAGTGCAGTACCGTTGGTCGGGTACGAGAATGCGACTGTTGTCAGGCCCGGCTCGAAGTTTGTGCCGTTTATCAGGAACGGGACCGTCATGTTCAGGTACCACGTTGTTGTCGGTGCCACCGATAGGATGGTCGGTTTCGGGATGTTCCCGATGGTGAATGCATTCATGGTGATATTTACGCCGCCATCCACCGTCGACACCAGGATATTCCACGAGCCCGTGCTTGCGTTCGCCGGGATCGCGATCGTGCCGTCAATGCGCGTGGCCGTGACGCTCGTCAGTGTCGTTGGGATGACACCGGTCGTCTGGTTCCGGAACTGGATCGTGGTGTTGCCGGCTCCCGGCTCGAAGTTTTTCCCGAAAATCGTGAACGCAGTCGTGCTGTTCAGATATCCGCTCACCGGGGTGAGGGAGGTGATGGCCGGCAGCGGAGTGACCCCGCCGGCAGTAGTGGAGAGGGTTACGGTCCGGTTCAGGCTCGTGTCCTGCATCCCGTTCAGGGTGGCTTCCGCCTGGACTGTGTAGGTACCGGCCCGGTACGTAGTGTTCCCGGAGTTCCAGAATCCGCCGGTATCATAGGGAGATGACGGGACCGTGATATTGGCAAGGGAATTGACCGTTCCCCCCTTGTTGACAAGGGTCTGAATATTCCGGCCATCCGGGCCGGTGAGTATAATGGTGACTGGGACTGCGGGGATGTTTCTCTCTGCCGTGATATTGACCGTACTAGTGGTGATCTCAAATCCCAGCTCGTCGCCAACCGGCACGGTCTTGCCGGTTACATCAGTTCCGCCAGTGGATATGTCCCGGATCGTGACATCAACGGTCGGATTCGCAATCTGGAATGCCGGGCAGTGGTGTTCCGGGAAGCCCATCGTAGCTGTACCAGGGTCCGGTATACCCGGCAAATTGAGCCGGTGTGACTGCGAAGTTGTGGACCGTGCTGCCGACACTGATCGTTGTCGCCGGAGCCGTGGAGGTTATATCTGCTCCTGCCGGCCACCACGCGATGGTGGTGTTTCCGGCCATACATGCGCTGATGTCGAGCCCGGATTCACCGGTGAATACCGTTTTCCCGGGCCACACCCAGTTAACAGCTGTTGTTATCGTGACGTATCCGGTCTTTTTCGTGCTGTTATATCCGCCGGCATTGTATGCCTGAAGCGCTACCTGATAGGTTCCCGTAGACGTATACGTATGTGAGGGGTTCTGTGCCGATGACCCGGCGGGCATGAACCTCCACACATCGTTATAATAAGGAGAACTGTAGCTGCCATAACCGCCCGTCAGCACGATGCTGCCGTCCGGCATCACCACACTGTTCTGAGCCGCTCTTACCGGCCATACGGCACTCGGGATCATCTGCGTCCATGTCGCACCGTCATCCACCGACCGCCAGATATCATTCCCGCAAGTGCCGGCGCTCAACTGACCGCCCGTCAGCACGATGCTGCCGTCCGGCATCACCACACTGCTTTGAGCGACCCGTGGCAGCCACCCGGCACTCG
The DNA here is from genome assembly GCA_963805035.1 of uncultured Methanoregulaceae archaeon. GTDB lineage: Archaea > Halobacteriota > Methanomicrobia > Methanomicrobiales > Methanospirillaceae > Methanoregula. The sequence goes on from CAWDSU010000008.1 coordinate 258,271, forward strand.
CGTTTACCTCCATCCATGTCGTACCGTCATCCGTCGACCGCCACACGTCATTCATTGCACCGGTTACGGCGAAATTGGTAGAACCGCCCATTAGCACGATGCTGCCGTCCGGTGTCGCCACACTGCTCTGATAATGTCGTGCGGTCCAACCGGCACTCGCGTTCACTTCTGTCCACGTTGCACCTTCATTCGTTGACCTCCACACGTCATTGTAATAGTTGGTGCCGTCCCAACCGCCCATCAGTGCGATGCTGCCGTCCGGCGTCACCACAGTGTTCTGACCACTTCGTGGCGACCACCCGGCACTCGCATTCACTTCTATCCATGTCGTACCGTCATCCGTCGACCGCCACACGTCATTATAAAAGCCGCTGTTGCCTTGACCACCCATCAGCACGATACTGCCATCCGGCATCACTACGCTACTGGATTCCCATCGTGCCAACCAGGGGGCGCTCGCGGTCAACTGGGTCCAGGTTTCGCCCTCATCTGTGGACCGCCAGGTGTCGTTATAATTGGGGGCACCGGTGGCACCGAGCTCGCCACCCATAAGTATGATACTGCCGTCCGGCATCACTACACTGCTCTGGAACCCTCGTGGCGACCACCCGGCACTCGCGTTCACCTCAGTCCACGGTCCCGCGTAATTCTCGTCTCCGAAGAACCAAGCCCAGCCGGTGGGGGTGTTCGATGATTGATCAATAAACGAGACTGGCAGAGGTGGCGGGCCAAGGGTGACATTGGCCGAGAAATCAGGGATTGGCTTTGGACCATTGACAATAATATAATCTGTCACGGTTGCCATCGTGCTTCCCCAGCCATTCGTTGCATTCAGGCTGACCGTATAGGTGCCGATACCAGTATACATATGAACCGGGTTCTGGAGCAGAGAGAAGGTACCGTCGCCAAAACTCCAGTTCCATTCTGTCGGTGACCCGCCTGAGGTATCCATGAATTGAACTGTCACCGGGACGATGCCATGTGTTCTATTTGCAGTGAAACTGGTAACCGGCCGGATTGCTGCAGTAATATACCCCACTTTCTGCGTGCTATTGTAACCGCCGGAATTGTATACCTGCAGTGTAACATTGTAGATCCCTGGTGTCGTGTAGATGTGCGACGGGCTCTGGTCAGAGGAGCCGACTGGGCTGAACCGCCACACGTCATTCAGCGGGTTGTTGCTGCTGCCTAAACCTCCCATCAGCACGATGCTGCCATCCGGCATTGCCGCGCTGGTCGTGTAATCTCTTGCCGGCCACCTGGCACTCGCGTTCACTTCGGTCCACGTTGCGCCTTTATCGGTAGACCGCCACGTGTCATTCAGACTCCCGCTGTTCGCACCGCCGGTCAGTATGATGCTGCCGTCCGGCATCATCGAAGATCTCTGACCATATCGTGCCAGCCACCCGGCACTCGCGTTCACCTCAGTCCACGTTGCGCCTTCATCGGTAGACCGCCACGTGTCATTCTTATAACCGCTGCTGTCCCAACCACCCATCAGGACGATGCTGCCGTCCGGCATCACCACGCTGCTGGAATATTTTCTCGCCGACCACCCGGGACTCGCATTTATCTCAGTCCACGTTGCACCATTATCGGTGGAGCGCCAGACGTCATCCAGGTAATCGGGGAGAGATGGATAATGATAACCACCCATAAGGACGATGCTGCCGTCCGGCATCACCACGCTGCTTTGAGCGACTCGCGGCAACCACCCGGCACTCGTGTTCACCTCGGTCCACGTCACGCCTTCATCGGTAGACCGCCACGTGTCATTCAGGTAATTGTTGGTGTTGCTCTGCAGGTTATTACCCCCCATAAGGACGATGCTGCCGTCCGGCATCACCACGCTGCTGAAAACCACCCTTGGCAGCCACCCGGCGCTTGCGTTCGCTTCCGTCCACGTTGCGCCGTCGTCTTTGGAGCTCCAGACATTATTTAGCGAATTCATGATGTCGGTGGTCGAGCCACCCATCAGCACGATGCTGCCGTCCGGTGTCGCTACGCTGCTCTGCCCCTCTCGTGGCGTCCACCCCGCACTCGCGTTTACCTCAGTCCATGGCTCCGTGTAATTCTCATCACCGAAGAACCATGCCCAGCCGGTGGGGCTGCCGGTCGATTGATCCGTGAAGGTGACGGTAAGAGGAGCTTGCCCGGTTGTCGGCGTCCCGCTGAACGCCGCAAACGGCTGTGCGCCGGAGGTGACGTGGATATACCCTGCCTGTGTCGCGGTGCTGCTGCCGGATGCATTGGTCACCGTCAGGGTCACCGTGTAGGTGCCCGGGATAGTGTACGTGTGATCCGGGTTGGAGCTGACGGTGGCATTGAACCACGTGCTGTCGCCGAACGACCAGTTCCACATCGTCCCTGCCAGTCACCGTGGAGGTGTCCGTGAAGGTGACCGGCAGCGGTGCGGCACCCGAGGTCACTGTCGCGGTAAAGCCGGGCACTGGTGCCGGTGACAGTCCACTGCCGATCGCATATATGTTGCCGTCATCAGAGCCCACATAGACAGTCCCGTTGTCGATCACCGGGCAGGATTCCACGTGGCCCCCGGTGGTATAGTTCCAGAGTTTCGCGCTGGTTGCTGCATCCAGTGCGTACACATTGTCGTCATTGCTCCCGACATAGACGACACCATCTGCCACCGCCGGGCTGGACCAGATTGCATCCCCGGTGGTGAAGTTCCAGAGCTTGATACCGGTCGCCGCGTCCAGCGCATATATGTTGCCGTCATTGCTGCCGACATAGACCCTGCTGCCGGCCACCGCCGGGCTGGAGAGGATGGTCGCGGTCGGATCGGTATCCGTCACATTGCTCCAGAGTATGGTCCCATCCTTCGGGTCGAGGGCGGTCAGGTTGTATCCCCGCGTAAGGAAGAGTATGCCACCGGAGACCGCGGGTGTGGATTGGGTATGCCCGTCATATGTCTGCTGCCACCGCATTGTACCATCTTTTGCTTTCAACGCAAAGACCGTCGTGCTGTCAGGGTTGAACGAGCCCCCGGTAATAAAGACCGTCCCGTTGACCGACCCGTTTACCACCGCCGGGCTTGAACCCATCCCCATGAGATAGGTCGCATCTGTCCAGAGCAGCTCCCCGTTTGCCGCGTTCAGTGCATAGACATTCCCGCCCAGCTCCGTGATATAGAGCACACCGTCAACGACTGCCGGGCTGGATCCCTCACCCCAGATGGAATAGTTCCAGACCTCGTGTCCCGTCGCCGCGTCCAGCGCATAGAGATTGGTATTCGGGGACCAGTCAGCACTCGAGACATAGACGATCCCATTGGCAACCGCCGGGCTGGACCGGACTGCATTCGAGGTGGTGAAGCTCCAGAGCATCACCCCGGTCGTCGCGTTCCATGCAGTGATGTTGCCGTCATTGCTCCCGATATAGACCACGCCGTCGGCAACCGCCGGGCTGGACTTCATACCGCCAATGGTGGCATTGCTCGAAGCATTTACCCATTTCAGGGTACCTGTCGGCATGATACCACCATTCAGGCAGGTCCCGTTCCTGTTCGGGTAGGCACGGTACATGGCCGCCGGGCCGGTAAATGCCGGGCTGACCGTGATGGTCTGGGAGGAAGATGTGCTGCTGCCGCCGCTGTTCGTCACCAGCAGGTAGGCTGCAGGTGATCCGCTGTTCCAGTAGACATGCGTAACGTTACTGGAAGCTGCGTCGGTGGTATTGAACCACTTCCCGTCACCGAAACTCCAGTTCCAGCTGGTCGGGGAACCGGTCGAGGTGTCGTTGAACTGGACCACCAGCGGGGCCGTGCCGGAGGTCGGGGTTGCGGAGAAACCGGCGACCGGCGCTGATCCTGTAGCAATTATGTATCCGGTTTTCTGCGTGCTGTTGTATCCGTAGGCGTTGGATGCCTGCAGGGTTACGCTGTACGTCCCGGGCATGGTATAGGTATGCGACGGGGTCTGGTCAGATGAACCGGCGGTACTGAGGCTCCACACGTCGTTCTGATAGCCAAAGCCGTCCGCCCAGTTGGTAAAACCACCCGTAAGGACGATGGTCCCGTTGGGCGTCACTACACTGCTCTCATCATACCGCGGCAGCCACCCGGCATCCGGGAGCTGTGTCCATGTTGCGCCCTCATCTGTCGACCGCCACATGTCCCTGTACCAGGGGGGACTGCCATTGGTTCCGCCTATCAGGACGATGCTGCCGTCCGGCATCGCAACGCTGCTGATATCGTTTCGTGCCGGCCACGGCGCACTCGCGTTCATCTCCGTCCACGTGGCACCTCCGTCCGTCGACCGCCACGTGTCGTTGTAAAGGCTATTGTAACCAGGATCCCAATATTCGCCATACCCACTCTGACCGCCCATGAGGACGATGCTGCCGTCCGGCAATGCCACGCTGGATTGAAGGGCCCGTTCTGCCCACCGGGCACTCGCGTTCATCACCGTCCATGTAGCACCTTCGTCCGTCGACCGCCATACATCATCCCTGACGCCGCCGGTTGCGTCGTTTCCATCATTGCCGCCCATCAGCACAATGCTGCCGTCCGGTAATGCCACGGCGCTCTGTTCATATCGTGGTGTCCAGCCGGCACTCGCGTTCATCTCTGTCCACGTAGCGCCTTCATCTGTCGACCGCCACACGTCATTCACCGGGATGCTCCCGTAGCGGTAACTGAGTGTACCCCCCATCAGGACGATATGACCGTCCGGCAGTGCCACGGCGCTGTGATCAGACCTCTCCCTCCACCCGGGAGAAGTCACGTTCATTTCCGTCCAGGTCGCACCGCCATCGGTTGAACGCCACACGTCGTTTGTATCATCACCGAAAACAGCGTTTTGGGCATAACCTCCCATGAGAACAATGTTGCCATCCGGCAACGCCACGCTGGCGTGCTGGAACCGTTCCAGCCACCCGGCATTCGACGTCAACTCCGTCCATGGTGCCGAGTAATTCTCGTCGCCGAAATACCAGGCCCAGCCGGTGGGGCTGTCGGTCGACTGATCCGTGAAGGTGACGGCAAGCGGAGCTATTCCGGTTGTCGGCGTCCCACTGAACGCCGCTGTCGGGGCTTGTGCATTTACCACAGGAATAAAAAAGAGAGCGAGTATAACTCCCGTGACAAGAATAGAGAATTTTCCATACTTATACCAGTAACCAGGATTCTCGCGAATTTTGTTTGTCTTCACACTCGTTTTTTTGGATATTGTATCGATAGCACCTGTCTGGATCAGATGGAGAAGCACAAGAATCGGGATAACCACAATTCCCGGATTAATTATCCTTATGGTTCTTTTTTTATTTTCATTCGTAAGGCCCCACTTTTTACCTGATAATCCATTCCACGTCGTGATTGTTTGAAGATTGCAGTCCATGATTTCCAGCTCCGTTTCTAATAAGGCACCTTCATCCCGAGAAGCGGAATACTGAAATCCTGATATGCTGACGCTGTGGCTATCCCCGGGGTAGTTCAAACTAACTTAGGATAACGTAGAATGATATAAAATGAATAATTAAATATTTCGAATTGATTTTTAGTTCTGGTACGTTGGTGAGATTCAAAAAACGTTCCACCCTCGTAGTCGACAACTGAGTAGTATTGAAAGAGTCCCGAAGATACATCAGAAATCCCCCGCACAACAAATGAGAGAAACAGAATATTGTATAGTTTCAAAATTGTTCCATCAAAATATACTCCAAACATAGTATAATATTAAAAAAAAGTGGGAATTGCAGGAATTCAACCCCAAGGACATTCCCCCGGTCGGCGCCTCTGCCTAAAGGTGTGATACGATGGGGTGCTGACTTTTTTTCTGGCCTGTAATAAAATGAGGTTTACTTTAAAGCCGGCCATCGCCAGGATACATCCCTGTATCCTCCTGTATCATCCGGATTATCAGAAACGTTATTACACAAAAACCCCCAATAGCTGCAAAAGTGATTATATGAAGCGTTCACTCATTCCCGCAGGTATCCTTTTGCTTGTTATCTGTTTTTTTATATGCCCTGCACAAGCGTTCACGGCGAAGAGTCTTGACATCGCGGTGCAACAGAATGATGATGCTGTCATCACCTTTACCTATCAGCTCTCTTGGCTCGAGAATTTCGCAGTCTTCATGCACATTGCAGATCCCGGGCAGGAGCTCCAGACAGCACTGGAGAACAATTATAAAAAACCCGTTGATGTGCTTGTTGCCAACCCGGGAGAGTCGCAGGTCGTCGTGCATGGCTTTGCATCAGTACAGGATCACGATGGCACGGTCACGATGAAAACCCCTGCACTCTCGTTTGCCGACGCACAAAAGGTCCTGAACCAATACTGGTTTGCCCCGCTCGTCAACCCGGACTTCTCTCCTGAGATTACCCGCGTGACCTTTCCGGACGGATATTCTGAGGAATTCTCAAACCAGATCAGCATCCCCGCTATCAGCCACACCCTCAATTCATAAACCCGTTTTTTAGTGAGATCAGGATATCGCACTACGTTTCCGGATGGCTAAAGATATCAAAGCGATGCTTTGCCCTGCCGACCTCAATCATAAGACCAGGGAAACCATAACCATCGTAGGTCCTGGAAAATCCCACTCACTATTTTTTGCCGGTTTAAATGCCGACGAACGAAGAACAAAACACGGTAAAAAATGAGGGAATTAAAAAAAAATTTTACTGTGAAATTACCAGAATTTTACGTCGTTATACACAGCTTGCTGCACAACATTGTGACGAATCTGTTGTGGTTACGATGGCTCCATTACAGGTCTGGTTTGCCTGGCAGATCGTGCCTCCAATACCTGCACAGGTGTTTGATATTACCACGGTGCCCCCGGCAACCGGTGTGGGGGTAACTGCATTCTGTGCGGGGGTGGTTGCATACGATGGAATCATGCAGGTTCCTGCACAACACCTCGATGAATCCGTGGTACTGATCAGGTCTCCTGAACAGGTCTCGTCCGCAAGACAGATGTGGCCCCCGGTATCCGCGCAGGTATCTGCTACTGATGCCACAGCTGTCTGCTGCGTGGGTACAACTGAAACAACGGCCCCTGCCTGTGTTGTCTGTGCGGCTCCCACCTGGGTCGCAGTCGGTACCGCTGTTTCTCCTGCCGATGTCTGTGCGGCTTCCAGGGTGGCAGTCGGTACCGCTGTTTCTCCTGCCGATGTCTGTGCGGCTTCCAGGGTGGCAGTCGGTACCGGTGTCTCTCCCGGTGCTGCCGGTGTAGCTTCCAGCGTAGCGGTTGGTGCCGGTGTCAGGGTCGGTGTCGATCCTTGTGTTGCAGATTGGGCCGGGGTATTTCCCGGATTCAGGAAAGCGCAACCTGCAATCAATACGAACACGATCACGATGAGGACGCAGGTTCCCGTACCAATGTACATACGTTTCATTCCTTATTCTCCGGATACCATATATAAAATCAAACCTTATACGGGTTTCTCTTTTTTTTCAGATGATGCCCAAGGGACATTTTCCGATGATTCCCTCTGATACCGTATAAGAAGATTATGTATAGCCTGACTATCATAATTATGTATAGATCAGATGAAAAAAAAGGTTCTTGCCGCCATTATCATGTTCATCTGGCTTGTGGTCATCTGCGCTTTTATGCTCCTTGCCCAGCAGGTTGACCTTGAAATTTTTTTTGTCCTCTGGCTGATCGGGATCCTTGTTATCGTTGAACTTATGGACACCCGGTTCTCTCTTCCCTCCCATCTCCGGTATATAAAATACCTGGTTGCCGCCGGCATTGTTCTCTTCGGTGGCATTGTCGCTCAAAAAATTCTGGAGATCCTCTCGAAATGACAGCCGATAAACGGTATGTAGTCCTTGCAGTACTGGCCCTTGCGGTCATCGGGGGACTGGTCTTTTTTGTCTCCACTCCGGTTCTTTATTCCCTGGAGCAGAGTGCGTTTTCGTCCCGGTTCCATGATAACATTGAGGCACTTACGCAGCAGACCTGGAACAGCACCACCGATGTCCTTCCCCTGGAGCAGGACCTGATCGGTTATTCCGGGCCTGTTGTCCTCAATATACGGATTCATGATATTGACGATGCACGCCGCGACCTCGACTCTTTTCGCAGAGCAACCTCAGATTAAACAGCCTGATCGTCACGCTTGACATGAACCAGAGCGAGATCCAGGAATTATCACAAAGCAGTGCCCGGCAGAGAGAACTCCTGCAGAGCCTCATGAACTCTTCTGTCTCCCTGAATGCATTGCAGGATCTGGAGATCCAGTACCGCGACCAGAACAACCAGGGGGGGCTCGTTGCCGTTCAGCTTCAGGGTGATGCGCTCCGGAAAAAGATCGAGGGGATATATACCCAGTACCAGGCTGAAACAAAAATTGTCACTGAAATCAGCGAAAAACAGGGCCTTGACGTCTCCTCCCAGCAAGAGAGCCTGAAGGAATTTGACGCGTATGTAAAAGACATTAATGCGGTGCCCCAGGAACAGGTGACGGTTCCCATCTACACGAGTGCCCAGCTCTCGTTCCTGAGCGTATCCGGGCACGGGAATGTACGGCGATTCAATTGCATGCTCAGGGTATTTTTTTACCATGTTCGGGTATCTCTCCCATGGTACGCCGGGGAAACAGGTGACCGTGTATCTCGATAATACCCCGGTATCCAGCGTAACGACCGATGCACTAGGGAGCTTTGCTCTCCAGGTGCCGATAGATCGGATCCCTGCCGGCACCCATTCCCTGCATGCACAGTCCGGTCTCACGCGGTCTGACAGCCGGAGCCTGACCGTCGTACCTGTCGATTCTGTTACGAACCTCACAGTGAGCAATGCGACCCCCGGCGGGGATGTTTCCTGCACAGGGAGCGTTATTGCAAACCACCCGGTCAGCTTTGCCCCGGTTGAGCTGATCTGGGACGGGAATCATATGATGAACACAACAACTGATGCCAATGGCGGGTTCAACACAACACTCCGGCTCCCTGACGGCCCGCACACGGTGGTTGCCCGGTTCAGCGGGGAGGGGTACCCGATCCATCCTTCCGAGAGTATGCCTCAGGTCGTGGACGTGTCGATCCAGTACCTGCCGGCATTCCCGCTTCTGCTGATCATCATGATCCTGCTGGTCGCCGGGATAGTTACGCTCTCTGCCGGTGGTGCGTGGTACTACCTCAGGCAGATGTCCGGCAGGAGAGGGCCCGGTACTCCTGCCACACCGTCTCCCGGCCTGACGGAACCGGCCGGCTCTCCAGAGGCTGCTCTCACGGACTCAGTTTCCTCCCTTGGGGAGAGGCCGGGCGAACCGGCCGGTGCCGATACAGTACCCTGAATCCCTGTTTGCCCGGTACGCACATATCCTGCAGGATGGGGACCTGAGTGCCGCCGCGAGGGTTGTCTATCTCGGGCTTTCGGAGCGTATTGCCCAGGATCTGCACATCCAGCGGCATACCGCCCTGACTCCCCGTGAACTCTCGCAGGCGTGCACAAAAAAACCCTACTGCGGGCCGTTTTCGTCGTTTGTTCATGTCTATGAGCGGGTCCGGTACGGGGGATGCCGGTCCGCAACCGTGCAGACTGAATTTGAGGCCGGCATGAAGAATACGGCGACCCATCTGGAAGGTGAAGACCATTAAGGCTGCATTCTGGGTTGTCGGGATTGTTCTTCTTATGGCTGCCCTGATCCTGACCGCTCATCTTACTTCGAACAACCTTGAGTTCTCCCGCTATAATACGAACTGGAACGGCACGTCACAGTTTTTTTCCGACCTGGACCGTCACCATACGGTGATGATCCTGGACCGCACCCAGCTCGCTCCCTACCAGAATAACGCGCTCCTGCTCATCATCGCACCGGAACGTTCCCCGACCGGGGCGGAGATCACGGCGTACCAGGCCTTCCTGGACCGGGGGAATACCATCGTCCTTGCTGATGATTTCGGAACGGGCGGCGAAATTTTGCGGAGGATCGGGAGCCGGATCACGATCCCTGGCGGAAACCTTTCCAGCATCGACCGGGAGTATGCCGACCCGTACACCATTGTCGTTTACCCGGACGGGAACGCAAGTCCGGTGGAGAATTGCGGAGCGCTCATCATGGACCGTGCTGCGCCGCTCGACGGGGGCGAGCCCCTGATGATGACATCCATCCTGAGCTGGGTCGACACCAACGGTGACCGGCGGATCGATGCCAATGAAGAGATGGGACAATTTCCGGTTATTTCCGCAGAAGAGATCAGCCGGGGAAGGATCGTCGTCATTTCAGATCCGAGTATCTTCATCAACTCCATGCAGGACTTCGGCGGGACGTGGGGTAACCAGTGCCTGATCAATAATCTGGTGAATTACCAGGGCACGGTGCTCATCGACCAGATGAACTCCCGCACCCAGGACACGGAAGGGATGAGCGGAATATTTCATGTAATAAGAACCCAATTTATACTGGAAGTACTGTTCTTCGGGTTCCTGGTGCTGATCGCTGCATGGATGTGGAGAAAGAAAATTCTGTAGGTGACGGAATGGAGCGCGAAGCAATCGAGAGCAAGGTCCTGGAGATTTCCCGGTTATACGCTGCTGTCAACAGGAACGTGGAAGAATTTGTTGTTGGCAACAGGCACCTGATCGACTCTATTCTCATTGCCCTCCTCAGTGAAGGGCATATCCTGATCGAGGGGGTGCCCGGAACCGCAAAGACGACGATCGCCAAGTCCATCGCGATCATGACGGGATGCGAATTTAACCGCATCCAGGGGGCTATCGACCTGCAGCCCGCCGACATGATCGGGGTCCGCATCTATGACCAGCAGCAAAAGGAGTTTGTGCTGCGCAAGGGCCCGATCTTCACCAACATCCTCCTTGCTGATGAGATCAACCGCGTGAACCCAAAATCGCAGAGTGCTTTTATCGAGGCGATGAGCGAACGGCAGGCTACCATTGATGGCATCACCATGCCTCTTCCCATCCCGTTTTTCGTTATCGCAACCCAGAACCCGTTTGAATTCGAAGGCACCTTCCCGCTCATCGAGGCGCAGCGGGACCGGTTCATGTTCAGTATCACGTCCTCCTACCTGAATCCCGACGACGAACTCAGCATCATCAGGCGGGTCCATTCCAACCAGCTTGACTGGGACTCCTATTCCCGGACAATAAAACCGCTCCTGTCGCCGGAGACCATCCGGCAGTACGTCGAGGTCGTCGGTAATATCACCGTGGAGGAACCGGTCCTCGCCTATATCCGGGACCTTGTCATTGCAACGCGGACGCATCCTGATATCGACCTGGGTGCGTCGTCCCGTGCCTCGATTGCCCTTGTCCGTGGGGGAAAGGGAATGGCGGCGATCCGGAACCGGACCTACGTGATCCCTGATGATATCAAACAGATTGCACCCGCGGTGCTGGGCCACCGGATCCTTCTCGGCCGCGGGGCGGAAGTTGAAGGGCTTACGGTCCCTCAGGTGCTCAAGGAGATCTTAAACAAGGTCGAGGTGCTCTGAGCTGTGCGTCTGAAACGGTGCGCCCAGGGACTGAGCCTGCTCGCGGTGCTGTTGTTCTCGGGTGCGTTCATTCTGGATAATATGGCAGCCCTCTTTGCAGCCGGCACCCTCCTGTGTGCCCTTTGCGGGCAGTACCTTCTTTTCTATCGCCGCCAATGGAGCATCGTCCGTTCCGTTGATGTCGGGCGATCCCTTTCGCGCTCCCTTGTCCGGAGGGGCGCCACCATCCAGGTGACCACCACCGTCACCGTCACGGTCCCTCCCCGCATGCAGGTGGGGGTCACCGAAAGGATCCCCGCGAGCGTGGCAGTCCAGGACGGTGTTACGTCCCTTGCCGCAGATGCCCTGCCGTCCTCCCAGAACCTCCGGCTCTCCTACCGTATAACCGCGGTCATGCATGGCACGATGCATTTTTCCGGGCTCACCCTCCGGGTAAGCGACCTCTTTTTTGAGGACAGTATTGACCTTGTGGCAGACCGGTTCTGCGGCCCTTCCCTGTTTGTGCAGCCTACCGGCATGTTTGAACCCTCATCAAAGCGTGTCTCCATCGAGACCCGGGAGATTGAAAAGATGAGTGTTCTTTCCGGGCTTGGCATCCGGGCGCTCCGGGAATATTATGCCGGCGATGACCTGCGCAGGATCGACTGGAAACTTTCGGCAAAGCACGACAAGCTCTTTGTAAGGGAATATACCGGGGTGATGAGCCTGCCCCCGCTGATCATCGTGGATCTGCCCTGGCGTGGTGCGCCCTATCCCCCTGCTGAATTTGATCGGATGGTGGCGATGGTTGCCGGGATGGTCGAATATTCCATCAGGACGTACCAGTACGTCTCGGTCCTTGTGGTCTCCGGGCCAAATATCCTCAACCTCATGGCGGATGAGAAAGACCTCGAGCGCTGTATATCGGTGTTGCGGGAGTGGATGCACCCGGCCGAACGCACGGTCCATTTCTACCGCGCTGCTGACAGGTCCGACCTGCGCAGCCAGATCCACGCGATAGAAACAGCGCAGGAGACAACTCCTGATGCCGAAACGCTCCGGTTCCTCGGCTCGCTCCGGGCGTATTACGGAACAACGCTCCAGAACCAGAAGATGTACGCATTTACCGCCCAGGTCGTCCGGGCCCTGTCCTCGCTTACGGCAGATGAGCTCGTCCTCTTCTCGCTGTTTTCCGGGGACATCAGTCATCTCCGGCAGATCGCGAGGCAGGCCAAAACGGCAAAAATCCGGGTGCATGTGAGGATGCCGGGCACCATAGAGCCCCCGCTCCGGGCATTCTACCAGGCACGGCTCGGCGCCGATACCATGGAGGCATTTGCATGAACCGCGCTTTTTTAAAACCCGGCTTTTTTTTGCTCATGGTCATCGGTGCTCTTGGTGCCGCGGTTACCGCTCATTCAACGGCAGGCTATCTTTGTCTTCTCCTCCTTATCCCCGTCGGGGGTCTCCTTTTTGCAGTCCCTCACTGGCACGGGAGGATCTTCTATCTTGCCTGCAGCGGCGAAATCCTTGTTCTTGCGTGCGGGGCACTGACGATCTGGGCGGGACTGTTTACGGCATGGATGCTCGCCGGGGTTGTTCTTCTGGAACTGGGGATGCTTGAAGGGAAGGATGATTTCGGCGTATTCATGCTCTTCTGCTGCGTCACGCTGGTTCTTGCTGCCGTGATCCAGGTGTCAGACCACGTGCTCGTGCCGCTCATTCTGCTTGCAGCAGGGGCCGGTCTTGTGCTGTTCTTCCAGGACATCCGCAATTACCAGTTGAGGAAAAAGTATACCGGAGCGGTACCGTGAAGCCTGCCCCGACTTAACCCGTATTACCGCGCCTCCCTGGTGCTCGTCTGCGCTGCAGTGATCCTTATAACTCTCGCACTCATCACCAACCAGCGGGACGTTACGACTGCGGCCGTGGTACTGTCAGCCCTGGTGTGCCTGGTCACCGGCGTCTTCCTTGCCACCCTGTCGAGTGGCGAGCCGCTTGATATCCGGTACGTGAGCCTGCTTCCGGTCCAGGGCAGTATCAATCTTGCCCGTGCCTGCGCCGATCTCGGGATCTCGGGTAATGCTGTTATGCTCCCTGCAGGAAAGGATGGCCGGACACGTACCGTGCAGTTCAACCCGGTATCAGACTATGACGGCGAAGCCATATCAGTCTCCGGGAATTCGTTTGTGGCAGGGCCGGGTGCTGCCGGTCTTTTGACCGTACCGTCCGGTGAGCCGCTTCTGCTTGAGCTCCGGAAGCACCACCAGCTTGCCATACCTTCGGATCCCGATGCGCTTTCCGACCTCATCCGCGAAGCCGGCGTGGACCTCCTCGAGGTTGCGGACCGGGTGAGAACTGAGCGGGGGGAGCGCACGTTCACCGTGACGATGGAAGGTTACCGGCTGATTGGCGGGTGCATGACCCTCGCCACGGAATCCCCGCGGTGCTGTACTACCCACCCCTGCCCGGTCTGCAGCCTGATTGCCTGTCTTCTTGCCGAGGGACTGGGTACGGTGGTGCAGGTGGAGCGCTGCGGTCCGGATGCCGGGCAGCAGTCGGTGACGGCAGATTTCACTCTCTTACCGTAACGGCGGCGTGACGGTGATCCAGAGGTGCAGGTCGCGGTAGCTCTGGTTGATCCGGTCCATGCCCTGGACCCGGTCGCCAGGTACGGTCGCGTTAAAAAGCAGGAATTCGATACGGTTGTACGTGGTCTTTTTTGCGGTGAAACTGTAGGGGAGAACGACCGTCTGGTTATCGGGGACCGGCACTGTAAACCGGTCGATCCGGTCCATCGCCCCCAGCACGGAGGTATTGGTTTTCTCATCAAACCTCATGGATTCAAGGTATATCTCGACCGTGTACGTGATGTTTTTGTATTCATGGTTCCCGATACCGATATACATTGAGTCTGTTCTGTCCTGCCATGATCTCCGAGGGATAATCTGCTGCCTTCCGGTCGCTGCCAAGGATGAAAAATTCCGTAAACTTCTCCCCCTCTTTTGGCACGACAACCACGTAGACGGTTGTTGCGACGGCGGCAAGGATTGCGATAAGGAGCACGATGGAGAGTATGCGGTCGAGACGGGTGGTCTCTTTGGGGAAAAATTCCCGTGTCAGTGCCTTTTGGATTGCACCGAACGGGACCGTGAAGCGTTCCGCGGCCGGGACGCATGCCCTGCGGTACTGGGCTGCGAGACACATGCAGATCGTGAAAACCGCAAGACTTGTCACGATCGGGTCAAGCCGTATCCCCCACGGCGTGTAGTTGAGCGCAAGGCCGATGAGCGGTACCACGGCGATGGAGAGCCCGAATGAAAGGGCAATGCGTTCGATCCCGCCAAGGTCTTTTGCGGCAGGAAAGAGCGCGGCAATCAGGGCGTAACCGGGAATAAAAAGGATGACCGGTATCCCGAAGACCACCCGCAGGAATGTCTCATTTACGACAGGGAGATATATCGAGAGGATGGTCCCGGCGAGCCAGACATAGCATGCCGCGATATCATACGGGACCTTACGGGTAGCGAATGCCTCGATAATCGTGTCGTATGGCTGCTGCATCCGCTCCATGTCTTAAGGTTGGTTGTCTGTGGTAGTATTTGTGTGTAGCGCACTCCTGACAGGTCACCTGATCCTGACCGGAAAAAAGACCGGTCCGGAGTGCGGGTGACCCTGCCGGTATACAGGATCATGAGTTTACCGCGCTGGATACTTTAGGATCTTGATTTTTATGAGCGGTACTATGCTCTTTTTACTGCTCTGGAGAAATTATTAAAAATTACCTGACGCTCCAGGGGCTCCGCCCCGCTGCTCATGGCGCCCCGGTTCGCGATAGTGTCGTATTACCTGTACACAAAAAACACAGGAAATTTTTTCTACAGGTACTACCGTGGCATCGCTTACGCCCCCGCCCCCTTTGGGGGCAGGGCTGGCGCAAAGGGGGGCTGTCATCTCTTTTAAAAAAGGATTTTTACGAGAGCTATTATTTTTACACCCGGTTTTACCTGCACCCTTCTTACCATACATCCCTCCGGGCACTCCCGGGGGCTTTGGGAACGCTCCCGCTGTTATGGCGATCCCCGCAATGCGACAGGACTGCATATTCCTGTCCGGAGCAATGATCCGGCCGATTAACAATTGAGAGACTTTTTCACTATTTCTGGTTCAGTTTAATGAACCGGTTTTTACGTCGGGCAGTTTACACCCTTCACGATCTTTTTGCACCTGCGGCCGGAGAACACCGTTGGCTTTCCCTGCAGGACTATACCTCATCGTGATATTTTCGTGAGGATGACCTTGCCGGATCTTATGTCACATTCAACCGGTAAAAAAGGGGAATTGTTTTTGCTTATACGACCTTGAAGGACATCAACGCCGTGGACTTCGCCACTGTCGCACTGTCAGCGGTGGCCACGTAAACCGTATAGGTTCCTGGAGAGACACCTGACGGAATAGTTACCGTACCGGTGATGAATGTCGGGAACACCGCGTTAAGTGTTACGGGCAGGGAGTTGGTCGTAGAGTTAATTGTCACGTTGGTACCTCCATTGGCCTCAAAATTGGTACCGGTCAGGGTGAAGAAGACACTCGTTCCCCGGGCCCCTGCACTGGGGACAAACGACACAATAGTCGGAGCCGGCAGGACATTGACCGTAAACGCGCTGGCTTTGCTGGTTGTTCCGCCGTCAACCGTGGTGACATTGATCTTCCAGGAGTTCAGGGTGGCAGTGTACGGGATGGTGACACTTCCGATAATCTGCGTGGGCGTTATACTGAATATCGCCGGGATCATCACATTAACGGAACCCGGCGCTCCTGTAGTCTGGCTCAGGAACGTCACGTTGGTCCCGACAGGCTCAAAGTTGGTGCCGGGCAGGGTGAAAGCGACCGTCGTGTTCCGGTACCCGGATACCGGCGAGATGGTGCCGATTGTGGGTGCGGGATACGGATTGACCGTGAACGAGTTTGGTTTACTGTTGAATCCGCCGCCGCTTGTTACGACATACAGCGTGTAGGAACCAGTCGGTGCGTTGTAGGGAATGGTGAAACTGCTCTGGAATGTGGTTGTGTTCACAAAGCTTGGCGCGATAGCAGTTATTGTCTGACCCGTGGTCCTGAGCATCACGGTCGTTCCGCTGCTCAGGAAGTAGTTCCCGGTCAGGGTGAACGGAACCGTCGTGTTCAGGTACCCGCTATTCGGGGTGAGGGTTGTCATGACCGGGAGCGGCAGGTAGTTGACCGTGAATGCCTGGAGCTTGCTGACGGTGCCTCCGTCTTTCGTGGTCACCTGAAGCCGATAGGCGCTGGCCGGCACAGTCACCGGAATCGTGACGTTGCCGACAATGGTTGTCGGTTTAATGCTGATAATTGTTGCATTCAGGACGGTGCCGGATGTGTCTTCATTGATAGTTACCGATGTGCCCGCCGGCTCGAAGTTGGTGCCGACGATGGTAAAGAGAACGATACTGTTCTTGGTCCCCGTCGCCGGTGTGATCGAGGTGATAGTCGGTGCCGGGAATTGTGCAACCGTCATCGCGCTGGTTTTGACCAGTGAGGTTCCGCCATTGATCGTCGTCACGGTCAGGTTCCACTTGCCCGGCGTTGCATCGGGACTTGATAACCATCGTACCGTTGATACTGGTCGCAGTCACGGAATTGATCGTGATATTATTCGCGTTGTTAAACGTCCCGACCGTGAAGGTCGCCCAGGTCATGTTACTTCCCGTCTGGAAGTTGGTCCCGGTCACCGTGAAGTAGGTTGTGCTGTTCAGGTATGCCGTGCCGGGTACAACCGTGGTAATCGTCGGTGTCGGGTACACGTTCACCGTGAATGCGTTGGGCTTGTTCACGACCCCTCCGTCGAGGGTGGTGATGTCAAGCCGGTATGAACCCGTCGCTGCATTAGAGGGTATCGAGACGTTCCCCGTTATCTGGGTGGGACTGATCACATTGAAGAGCGGGGTCAGGGTCGCGCTGGCGATCGGGTTCGTGAAATTGACACTGGTCTTGCCCGCACCCTGCTCAAAGTTGGTCCCGGTTACGGTAAAGTTAACCGTGGTATTCAGGTACCCGGAAACTGTTGAAAGGGACGTAATGGTCGGTATTGCCAGGTAACCAACCGTAAATGTCCCGGGCTTGAGGGCGGTGCCTCCGTCAGTGGTGGTCACATTGACGTTATAGGCGCCGGCCGGTGCTGAGCTGGATACCGTGGCACTGCCGATAATGGTCGTTGGTGTCGTGGAGATTACGGTGACGGGCAGCACAGTACTTGTGATATCATTGTAGATCGTCACGTTTGTTTTACCGGCAGCCTGGAAATTCGTCCCGGTGATGGTGAAGAGAACCGTGGTGTCAATGTTCCCGGGCGGGTAGGTGACCGAGGTGATTGTCGGTGCCGGGAATTGTGCAACCGTCATCGCGCTGGTCTTGACGAGTGAGGTCCCGCCGTTGATCGTCGTAACGGTCAGGTTCCACTTGCCCGCCAGGTCAGTTGCATTGATAAACATCGTACCGTTGATACTGGTCGGGGTTACGGAGTTAATGGTGATATTATTTGCATTAATAAACATCCCGGCTCCGACCCCGTACGTGAAGTTCGCCGAGGTCATGGCACTTCCTGTCTGGAAGTTTGCCCCGGTCACCGTGAAGTAGATCGTGCTGTTCAGGTATGCCGAGGCAGGGAGGACCGACGTAATCGTCGGCAGGGGGACCGGGCTCACGGTAAGTGCACCGGCCTTGACGAGTGAGGTCCCGCCGTTGATCGTCGTAACGGTCAGGTTCCACTTGCCCGCCGGGGCAGTTGTATTGATAAACATCGTACCGTTGATACTGGTCGGGGTTACGGAATTGATCGTGATATTTGCGTTGTTGAATATCCCGGCTGTGGTCAGGTACGTGAAGTTAGCCCAGGTCATGCCACTTCCTGTCTGGAAGTTGGTCCCGGTCACCGTGAAGTAGATGGTGCTGTTCAGGAGTGCCGCGGCAGGCAGAACCGTGGTAATCGTCGGCTGGTTGTTCTGGCTCACGGTAAGTGCACCGGCCTTGACGAGTGAGGTCCCGCCGTTGACCGTTGTCACGGTCAGGTTCCACTTGCCCGGCGGCGCATAGAGACCGATCGCCATCGTACCGTTGATACTCGTTGGGGTCACGGAGTTAATGGTGATATTATTTGCATTAATAAACATCCCGGCTCCGACCCCGTACGTGAAGTTCGCCGAGGTCATGGCACTTCCCGTCTGGAAGTTGGTCCCGGTCACCGTGAAGTAGATCACGCTGTTTTGGGTTGCTGCGGCAGGCAGTACCGTGGTGATTGTCGGCGTCGGGTACACGTTCACCGTGAATGCACCGGCCTTGACGGCTTCCCCGGCATTCTGCGTGGCGACGACAACGTCCCAGGGCCCGGCGACATTTGCATTGTACGGGATTGCGAAGCTGCCGGTGATCGTGGTGCTGGTCACGGATGTCAGCGTGGCGGTAATCGAGGTGTTCAGTATCTTGTTCAGGCTCACGGTGACCCCGCCCGTGCCGAACTGTGCAGGGAAGTTGGTGCCGGTCACGGTAAAGTTGACCGTTGTATTCTGGTACCCGGAAACCGTGGATATGCTGCCGATGGTCGGTGGCAACAGGGGTGTCGTGCTCCCGCTCTGGACGGAAACCTGTCCCTGGGAGAGTGCGACGATATTATTGTCCTTGTCCGTCCCCATCAGGTAGACATAGTACATGCCATTGTTGAGCGAACCGAATGCCGCTGCCGGTATGGTAATAGTCTGGCCGCGGTTTATGGAGGCGATACCATAGCCCGGGGTGATGGCAATGGTGGAGAACGTATTGAGCATGGGGGAAGTAGTCTGGCCGGCTGCGCTGAGGTTATAGGTATAGGCGTCATCGGTATCCAGTTGCATCGATTTGAACAGGAGTTCGATGACAGGGGAATTGGAGGCAAGGGACGTCCATTTATCCGACGCCGACTGGGCAAGCAGCTGGGTATCGATGGTCTGGGTCAGCGAATACGAGGTTGTGGAATTGATAAACATATACGTGATATTTGCAAGGCCTATAGGAGTTGAACTGCCAAACGAAAGGGTAACATTCCCACCCTGGCCCTTTACGTAGGTTATCGGGAGGCTGCGTGACCCGGACGAATCTGCCCAGACGATTGGCGTCGGTCCTTTCAGGAAAACGACCTGGGAGAGGGCATCGATCGTAGCGGTTTGTGAGCTATTATCGAAGGTGAGTGCACCGGCATAATATTTTCCGGGTACTGCCCTTAAATTCCGGATAAAATGTTCCTAACAACTGGGACTGGGAACTGAGTGCCGTGAAGCCATTGAGGTTCACGCTGTTCAGGTTCAGGACGACCGGGAGGTTCGTCGTATTAAACACCCATTGATTGGGTCCTGTCGCGGGTTCAGCGAAATAGCCGGATGAATTCTCATACAGGATACCGCCATTCTTATACAGGAACCTGGCGTCGACAGAGGAGAGGAGAGAATCCAAACCATTACCACTGGCCGAGCCCGGGGTGTATTTTAACACAACCGGGTTACCGCTCTGCCCGGGTACGGTTACCCCGATGGTCGGTATCTCTGGCTGGATATATATCGGGTAGTTTGTCGACTGGAAGGGTATCGTTGAATCCTGGTTCCCGATGATTGTTAAGATGTTCCCGTTGGAGCTCCCGGACATCTGGGTAAAGTTGCGCTCCAGGGAGGTGATCTGCGGCGCCTGGATCATCTGGACATCGGAACCAGCTCCTGCCGTGGTCAGAATCCCGACCTGTGACTGCGCGGGATTGCCCAGGTCGATTACATTGACAGTCGATAAATCCGCACCCTGGAACTGGTACGTCTTGTTGAGGGTGACCGTCAGCGTTACTGCTGAAACCGGTGCTGCGATTGCAACGAGTGCCAGCAGCAATAACAAACAGATAACTTTTATTCCTTTCATCTTTTTCGCCATAGCGTAATGCCTCCTGCACATTGAGTATGATTAAAATAATATACTATACTATGATAAATTATTCTATTCTGCTTTCAGGAAACGGACCTGAAGACCGCCTGATCTTTTTTTAGGATTTACAAAACGGGCAGAAAAACCGGCCCGGGTTCCTGACGGTCTTTTCCCTCATAGCTTTTATCCCTCCTCCATTCCCGGGAAATCCCCCTGATGCCGTGAATTTCCCCGCACGGCAACTATTTATCATTTTCAGCCACGTATCGTATATTGTGTCAGTTATGCGACGATCTGTTCGGTTAGCGCTCATTGCGGCGCTCCTGTTTCTCGCCTGTGTGATCGCTGCGGCCTCTGCGGTCACGATCACGGAGAGCCCGGCGGTCCTGAACCCGGGCGGGCAGATTACCATCACCATCTCCGGTCTCAATGACGGTTCCGAGTTCAACCTCCTGATTGACGGGAAACTGGCGGTCACTCCCGGCAGCATGGCCCTTTTCCAGACCCAGAATTTCAATATGCCCTTCTCGTTAAAGAGCGGGACGGTCTCGGCCAGTACCCACGGCACCACCGCGACCGCATTTTCCGTCAAGCCGAGCGGGGGGAAAACCTACAGTGTCATGGATACTGCCGATGCGAACGGGGATTTTATCCTCCCGCCCCAGCCCTATACCATCAGCAGCGGCATGTATGATTTTCTCCAGCTCCAGGGCCCGGTAAGCTCTGGTACCACCCTGTTGACCACAGA
The DNA here is from genome assembly GCA_963805035.1 of uncultured Methanoregulaceae archaeon. Taxonomy (GTDB): domain Archaea; phylum Halobacteriota; class Methanomicrobia; order Methanomicrobiales; family Methanospirillaceae; genus Methanoregula. The sequence continues at coordinate 279,381 of CAWDSU010000008.1, forward strand.
GATGAACCTTGAGGGTAAAAAATACGGCCCTTCGAATTCCCAGATCACGTTTACCGTCCAGGGAATCACCAATGGCGCAGTCTGGGTCACCGCGCTCGTTGACAACAACCAGGTGCTGGCACCCACGGAGGTAGTCATCGGCAGCGGGATCCCGTCCGCCACTCCCGCGACCACGGCAGCGCCTGTTGTGACCACGACTGTCCCGGCTACCGGAACGACGGTACCGGAAACCACGGAGACGCTTCCGGAGGAAAGCGTGGCCGTACCCACCACCACGGCGACGGCCACCGCTGCCCTGACACCCGGGGCCACGACCGCGGCACCCGCAGCAACCACCTTTTATTCTGCGGACCAGCAGGTCTCCCTGACGGCGCAGGATGTCGATTATGCCGCGCTCATGATGGTGAGCGAAACGAATGTCCCGGACACCTGGCTCGCGATCGGCAGCGCCTATACCATCGTCCCGAACTCACTCTCGTTCGACCCGCCGGCAACGCTCTCCTTTGCCGCTCCCTCATCCGGGAATGACTATGCCTATTTCATCGGGCAGTACAGCAACGGCGCCTGGACCTCCGTACCCAGCACTCCCGGTGCCGGGACCATTGACGCAGATATTGACAGTGCCGGTATCTATGCCCTGATGGCATACAAACCCGAAAGCACCATCCAGCCCGCGGCCTCGGGAACTGCACAACAGGCGACCCCGACACCGCTCGTGCAGGATACCAGCGCACCGAGGATAGCGTCGATCGCGCAGGCAGCTTCACCGTCTGCCGCCCCGACCGGCGCACCCCTTGACAGCACGGTGGTGGCCGGAGCGCTTGCAATCGGCCTCGTGCTCTTCGCCCGGATGCGGCGGTAAGGGCAAACCTTCGTTTTTTTTTAGAATTTTTTATTTTCGGGCGTTGCCCTGATCCGGCAGTTACGATTTGTGCATCCGGGGAGATACCGGCACACTCTGTCGCTTCCGGGGGATTTTTTCTCGTGCCTGTCGCCGCCGTTGTGGCGGGTCAGAAATTGGCACAGCAATTTTCCCCGGTCTGTCCTGGTATGAGCATCATGAGAGATTTCCCCCGGGATAATCATTCACCAGTAACGCGTGGCAGGGACCGGCCCCGGGGAACACCGGTCCTTCCCCGGGGTTGTCTTTATTTACCTGCGGGACTGTGGGAAACGCACGCAGGCACCCGGCATGTTCCGGCAGGAAATAATTTTGACAGCGTATTCCCGGAGTTCGGGTTTATTTTTCCCCCGGATGGTATCCCTAAAACCCCTGCCTGACCGTTGCCGGCACAATCTCACAGGGGGTTACAAAAGGGAAGTAACCTCGCAATCGCAGGGTTATTCCGGTCCTGCCTAAAAAAATATCGTGAGATGATCTGTTTTATGGTCTTTTTTGTGTCCTGACCGCGACAAGCAGGGCGATCCCGAGCGCCCCGATCACGATGGCAACCGGGAGCGGCGACCTGGTGGGGGTAGGAATCGGCGTGTAAGTGACCATTTGCGTGGTTCTGACCGTATATACGGTTGTAACCGTGGGGATGGTCGTTGCCGTGGTCGGGGCAACAACGTGGAAGGTGATGGTGGTGATGGCACCGTTTGTATCAGCAAACTTGACCGTATAGTCATCGGGCTGTGTCACGGATACCTTCTGCGAGAAGACGCCGGCACCGTTCTGGATATTATTCGTCGTCCCGATATACTGGGGACCAAATACCCGGCCAGCCGATGCACCGTCGACCTGTATCTGTATGCCGTCGTTCCCCCCGTTCTTAAGGGAGCCTGCAATCACGAGGGCATCGGCCAGATCCTGGGTGATCGGTGAGGTAATGGTAAGATCGCCGGAGCGGTCAGTAAGCATGAGGATCTGCGCGGTCACGGAATCTGATCCCGTTGAGATTACACCATTCCATGCAATCTCAACATCATACTGGCCTCCCGGGAGCCCCGTGGTGTCAAAGAGCGCATACTGGGTAAGCTGGTTTGGCTGGATGGTCATGGCCTTGCTGGAGATCAGTGTCGCCGTGTACTTTTTCTGGTAAAAGTTCAGGTTGAAACTGGTGCCGGCAGGGAAATTAGAATCAACTGAGCACTTTATGGTCTGGCCGACCGGGATGGTAAGCGGAGAGCAATTCAGGTTTATGTTATAGGCTGATACCGATCCCACCAGCACCAGCAGAAGCAGGAAGGGGACACACAGAAACTTATTCATGCCTAGTTGGTCGAATCCCCGGAATTAAAAAGATTCCCCCATGCCGGGCAGAGGCTTCCGGCCCACGTCCCCCCTGTCTGTCAGGGACCCGTCAGATCAGGTCAATAAAATTCCTGAGCAGCCGCAGGCCGAGAGCCCCGCTCTTTTCCGGGTGGAACTGCACGCCGTACACGGTATCCCGGACAATGGACGAGGCAAAGGGGAGAATATAGTCCGTCGCAGTAAGGGTATATTCCGGTGTCGTATCGGCATAATACGAGTGAACAAAATACACGTACATTTCATGCGGGAGACCGGAAAAAAGGGGGTCGTTCTCCTTTGTGAGCCGGATGGTGTTCCAGCCCATGTGCGGCACTTTCACTCCCGGGACATGGGGGAACCGGCGCACGCGGCCCGGGATGAGGCCGAGTCCCTCGTGCGTCCCGTGCTCCTCGCTTGAGTCCATGAGCATCTGCATGCCAAGACAGATGCCAAGGAGGGGGACTTCTCTGGTGGCGGCGCAGACTGTTTCCCTGAGCGGCCCCAGCTGGTCCATGCCCTCATGGAAGGCACCGACACCCGGCAGGACGATGCCGTCAGCCGCTGCAATCTCCTCCGCACTCCCGGTGATGATGGCCCGGGCCCCCGCCGCCTCGACCCCGCGAACGACACTCCGCAGGTTTCCCAGGCCATAATCAATGATGGTGACGTTCTTTCCCATGTACGCCCTCCTTAAGTCTCCACGCCCCGCTGTCGATCCAGTCAGGGGGCAGCCCCTGCTTCTTTTGCCACGCTCCGAGCCGTTCCTTCCACCCGCTCCAGAGACCGGCAAAGTCGGTCTCGATCATGTGGATCAATGCCATATCACTGGACGGGCACATGAAACATCCGATCCGATCCAGCCGGTGCTCGTAAAGCCGGTTGTAGGGCGCCTCTTCCCGGAAAAGGTAGAGCCAGACATGGAGCGCGGTCCAGTCCTGGATCGGCGCGGCAGACACCTGGACTTTGACGGTCTGGTTCCTCCAGACCCGGTCGCTCCGGGCCCGGGAAAGGGACTCGTACCGGCGCTGTCCGATAAAGGAGAGGCATTCGCCCCAGGTCGACCGGATGGTCTCTGCGACCGGCAGGAGCTTGCAGACGCTGCAGCACCAGCGGGCGTTGACCGCCGGCGGCCCCTGGCGCTCAAGGGTCTCGAAGAATTTGCCGGAGGTTGCCGTGCGGATGACTTCTGCCCCGTACTTCTGCTGCACCGCCTCAACATTCGCGTAGGTATCAGGGAACTCAAGGCCGGTATCGGCAAAGAGCAGCGGGACGTTCCCGAGCGCTTTCCTGACGACAAGCAGTGTCGCAAGACTGTCTTTTCCCCCGGAGTATGAGATGGTGGGCCGGAGGGGGTACACGGCAGCGACGTCCTTGACGAAACGCACTGCTTCTGCTTCTGCCTGCGCTATCGCGCCTGCATTCGACCGGACCGCGTCCTGCCATGTTGCCTCCCCGGGCACGATCCGGGAAGGGACGTTCCTGCGGTTCCGGACAATCGGGCCTTTTGCCATGGCCCGGGCCTCCTCTGCCCCGGCCTTTGCCCTGCCTGCGCCGATGCACCCGCCGCTTTCTGAAAGGACGAACACTTCGTCCCCGGCGCAAATGGCGTCGTCTATAAAGGCAAGGCCGGGCCGGAGCACGCTCATCCCCTGGTCGCGGATGAACGGCGCAGCGCTGTCGTCGACCACGACAAATCGTTTCCGAGGATGGAAAAGGGCATATGCCTCAGGCCGCGGGATGGGCTCCCACCGGCGTTCTTCCGGGATATACCGCAGGGAGCCGGCTATCCCCCCGCCGATCACGATCTCTTCCATCCGGTCGGTGTCCGGGACCTTGTTTAAGAGGACAAGCTGGCCCTCAGGCACGAGCGGCGCTCCGAAATGCTCATCGAAGGTGCTGTTGATGAGTGCAATATCGGCCGGAAATGCCGGTCGTGCGTCTCCCGGGGGCGTGAGCGGTACCTCGCGGGTGGCCGCACCGCAGGCAGCACAGGTTTTTGCAAGGACCGGCGTATGGCACTGGTCGCACCAGCGCAGGAGGATCCTGCCGAGATAGGAGGGGCGCATTCCCACATCTGTTCGCGTTTGTTCTTATAAAATAATAGACACTCCAGCGCAGTTCGCTTCCGGCAGGCCCCCCTGCATCATCCTTTAACGGGGATGGGAAGGCTTACAAAAAACAGCGGGAGGTTTGATATGGCCCGGCTCTCCATTCTGATACGGTGATACCCGGCTGCATGGGACCCGGGCATACCGGAATTTCCGGAGTGTGATTTAAGGATGATGGTCGATATCTGGCTCTTTGCGGCAGTCTGTTTTTTTATCCTCGCGTTCTGCGCAGTACCTGCGTGTCGTTCCCGGCCCGACGCTGAATGACCGGCTGATCGCCGTCAACGTGGCAGCCACCCTTGCCTGCGCGGGGGCTCTGGCCCTGACGGTTTCGGCCGGTGACCTGATTATAGTACCTGCTTGCGGGGCTGCTTGCATGCATCGTGTTTGCGACCACCATACGGATCTCCCAGGTTCACCGGAGTGCGGCACCATGAGCGTATGGCCGCTCGACGCGCTCCTGTATGTCCTGCTCCTCGCGGCCATCGGGTTCGGGGGGATCAGTATTATCGGCCTGCTGCTTTTCCCGGATATCCGGAGCAGGTCCTTTACCGGCCTTCGGGCAGGCATTCTCGCCACCGCGCTCGTTACTGCGGCCGGGATCTGCTATGGTATTTTTGCCTGGTTTACGGTGGGCGGTATGCAATACCTGCAGTTTGCCCTTGCAGCGATCCTGATGCTCGTCCTTGTTGTCATCCTGAACCGGATCGCCACCGGTGTCGTCTGCCGCACGGCCGTGCCGGCCCCTTTGCCGTCAGCTGATGAACAGGAAGACCGGATATAATCGTTTGGGTCATGTGCTATTTTAGCTCTTAACTTTTACACAAAAATCTTCCAAAAATAGTGCTCTGGAGAAAACCTATTTTAAAACGTATGCGCCCGCCAGCCCTGCCCCCGAAGGGGCGGGGGCGTATGCGATGTCCTTTGAGTATTACCTGTGTCGGGGTGCAGACATAAGTACAGATACTACAACACTATCGCCAGCCGGGAGATGCCACAAGCGTGAGGGGGCTTTGGGCAAGGATTGCCGGGGACCTGAAAAGTGCGTTCTTACAAATCCCATTGAGGATTTCTCCAGAGCCCATTTTTCCTTTGAATCTCACGTGCCGGATTACTCCGGGGATGCCGGACGAGTATACGGGAGATTCCGGCCTGCTGTCAGGAGTCCCCTTCCTCTGATGGCTCATCATCCTCTTCCGGCTCCATAAAACAGAGCACTGCGGCTGTCCCGAGGACGACGATCGCCGGCGTATACCAGTACAGAAGAAAGAGTGTGCCGGCAAGGGGGACCGACAGCGCGATCCAGACGGTAGAAGAGAGCAGCATCCAGCCGGCAAAACGGGTTTCCGTGTTTGCTATCGCAGCACCCATCAGGCCGAGGCTGGAAAAAAGTGCTGCCAGGACCCCGGAGAGGGTCATCCCGGGGGAACCGGCAACACAGATCACATATATCGCGGTTGCCGTGCCCAGAAATCCGCCGATCACGCCAACGATAAACTGCCGCGTCATCAGTAGGGATGAGTCAATGCCCTCCCATAAAGATTGCCTTTTATCAGCTGTTTTAAAATACGCGGGACCGGATGAAAGCGCGGGGCGCGTATTTTTAAAAAAATTCGTGGTGCGGGCGGGTTTTTCCTTTCCCTGCATATCGTATCCTGTGATAACCATGCTCAATTGCGCCTTTTTTTGGCAAACAGGCTTTGATTATGAGGATTGCGCATTTCGCTATTGATTGCCTGTAAAAACAGTTCTATTCCAATTACTCCGGTTTTGCGCAGGACAAAGATGCGGTTTATAGTGATTCTAGGCAGGAAAATTCCATTTTGACCAAAATATTTATGTATTCGTAGAATAATGAAAATTATAACCCTTTCCGGTGGGAGGTGTAGAGTAGATGGTTGCAGCAAAGAAACCGGCCGCAAAGAAGGCCCCAGCAAAAAAACCCGCCGTAAAGAAGGCAGCCCCCAAGAAGAAATAATCTTCGGGGTTCCCCCCATGTTTTCTCTCTATTTTTTAAGGATTTGCAAAGAATTCAGATTCATGGCCGGTTGCGTAATCTTCGTTGATCATGCGGGAATGCACGGTCATGGATGGCCGGGCATACCTGAGGGAACAGCCCCGGCACCCCCTCTCTGGTCCTGCCCATGTTACTCCGGCCACGCGGTAACTTCCCTGACCGATGGCCGGATTGACGGGGACAACGTGTCGGCCGGGTATCCGGTGGCACACCCCATGAGTGCCCATTTCCCGGCTTCGAGCCCGATGATCCGGCAGAATTCAGAATTATCTGCCATCTGCGCCGTGACGGAAACGATCTGGAACCCAAGACCGAGCGCCGTTGCCTTCAGCCACATGTTTTCCATGCAGTGGGCAAGGGATAGTTGTTCCACGGGCGGGAACCCCTTCTTTTCTGCGGCTACGATATAGAAGGGAGCTGTGCCGATACCGGGCACCATTCCCATGCTTTTGATCGCCGCGAGCCTGTTCATGAACCCGGCGGCCTGTTCCCGCAGCCCCGGGTTGCCTGCTGCCGCCCGTTCAAGGTCGCCTGCCATTGCTTCGACCGTGTTAAAAGCGAGCGGGACGAGCTCTTTCATGGCCCGGGAACCCTTCCGTACGACGACAAACCTCCGGAAATAATCTTCACTGTTCCCGATTGCCGCTGCGGCAAACGGCGCATGGAGACCGGCATGGATGATGCCCTCAACCATCGCATCCGGTGGGATCTCCTGCGTGAACCTCCTGTGGGACCGTCGTTTGCCGATAATCCTGTCCAGTACCGCGTTGTCCTGATCGGTTGTCAGTGCCATACCAAAAGCAGCCTCACAATCCTTTGCACAGCCGGGATATTTTAAAGTATTTTCACGGGCGGTATCTTTCATCAGGAACAGGAGACCGGCTGCCTGCCCCCCACCATGTTTTTTGGGAGGGGGATCACCCTCCTCTTCCAGAGCCGGCCCGGGTGGGGGGCACCCACCAGAAGTCATGAGATTGCGAACCGGGCGATCCTTATTATGGGGGTGATGCCCCCAACACCCCCACGAGCGATGAGTGCCACCGCCCCCAAAGGGACGCCCCCGCGGCGGATCAGGAAGAGCACCCGGGCACGCACCTGCCCAGCGAGGGCCCCGGGTGAGTGCAGCTCACCGGGTAACGATCCGGGTCACCCTGACCGGGGACCCGGATCCATAGTAAAAAAAATCCCGGCTGGCCCCCGTACCGTTACGGGGATGCAAGCGGCGACTCGTTTGTATCGAGGAAGTACACCGCGTTCTCGCCATACTGGACCGGTGCATTCCGGTTCCCGATGTGGGGGAGCCCCTGGAACCTCACGAGCCAGGAGCCGTTGATCTGCCCGGCCATCTGGACCGAGACCGCCTGGGGCGTGATCACGTCACCCGTGCCGACCACGAGCATGACGGTCTTGTTGATGCCGGCAAGGCCGTTCCAGGTCCCGTTAAAGGCAAGGTTCGCATTTGCCTCGGCACGGAGGCCCGGGCTCGCGTTCGTGTCGTTTGCGACCTCGAGGAGGGTCGAGTGCAGGACCTGGCACTCGGGGATGTTTGCGCTGTACGAGTTGGAATCGAGGATCAGCTTCCGCACAAGCTCCGGGTGGGCGATGACCAGCTGCTGCGCGGTCGACGAGCCCATGGACTCACCGTACACGTTCATGCTGCTGTACCCGAGGGCTTTGATCAGCCCGGCGGCATCATCGGCATAGATGGGGATCGTGGGGGTCACATTGTTCATGCTGCTGTACCCCATTCCCCGGTGATCGTAGGCATAGACATGGTATTTCGAGGAGAGGATCGAAAGGAATGTCTCGTTCCACGGGGCCTGCGTGGGAGTGTCGTTTGCGACCTCACTGGAGAATCCTTCGATGAGCAGGACGGGTTCGCCGGATCCCCATTCCCAGTACGCCAGCCGGACGCCATTCACGTCCTTGTACTGGACCGGTGTATTGGCAATGGAGACCGGCTGCGGCATTGCCGGAGTTGCTGGTGCCGGGCCGGCAGCGGCCGGTGCGGTACCGGTGCAGCCGGTGGCAAGAACCATGATCGCAATGACGGCAAGCACCATAAGGAGTGATATCGGTTTCATTCTCGTTTCAGCCTCTGGATCTGTAGATTGACTGTTCGGGACGAATCCAGATAAACGCTTGGTTTTCGGGTTGTCCGGACCCGGGTACGGGTGGCTGACCCGGATCCGCGGAAGTTACCAAAGGGATGCCCTGCTTTCGAGTCCGACAAAACCTAATCAATTCTGGGAAAATTGTAACGATGCCCTACGCGCAAAACGCCTCGTCGGGTTTTGCGCTACGCATTTACCGGGATCCTGATGCGGGATCGGATTCGGTGGGCGGGGGTGCAATGAAAAGAGCGGGCGCCCGTACATGCACACGCCCAGCGAGGGCCCGACGAGGCGCCCGAGCGACTCCCTGCGAAGCAGGGAGGGGGAGGAATCGTTTTAACCAAATGATCTTTGGCTGTTCGCGTAATCCGGCGCGGGATGGTCCGGGATTGGAAACATGCTGTAAAGAAGTTTACCAAACAAGTACGAGGATTGTATAAAGTGGATTTCCCGGGACTTCTTTGCGTACTGGGTTGATTTTATCCGAAGTAAAAAAACAATTCAACTACCACTGGTTGATGACAATGTCAAGTCGAAGATTCGGAAAAAAAACGACAATTGTAAATGCTTATTGGCCCAACTTGAAATTATCTGATTAGCATGGTATTCAAAATTATAAAAAGGATTAAAGATTTTATTTATCCTTTTATACTCTTATTTTTTGTTCTATTTGCGATTTTTTCTTCTGGATGTACGGATTTATCTAATAGAAGTGTCTCTCAAAATAGCGTATCGCAAATTACTACTTCTCAAACTACTATTCCTCGAACTTATGTAACTACGAACGCTACACCCCAAAGTCTGTATCAGGAGAACATGGCCGCAATTAAGGAAATTGTCGAGAATTATCATGCAACTCACACATACACGTTATCTGGAATGTATGTTTGCGCTCAGATGGCACAAGATGTTTGGGATATGGTAGAAACTCAAGGAATTACAGCTAAACTCAAAGTAGGTAATGTAAACCAAAAGGTTTCGACTATTGAAGATGCAGACCATGTCTGGGTTATGGCCGAAGTCACTCCAGATCAATGGGTTGCCATGGAAACGACTGGTGGTTTCCTAGTGTGCCCTGACACAAATTTTTGTACAAGTGATAATCCTCTGTATTTTTATGGATGGGATTATTCCAGCCCAAAAGATTTACAAAACATGTTTTGTGGTTCAAATCAGATCTGTTCCGCAAATTCAGTATGTATTAATAATAAATGCGAAGGCTGTAATTTGGGTTATATCATGGGCCAAGATTTGCAATGTCACCCGGTTTGTGGCGGGGGCAATAAACTACTGTACAGGTAACAGTGTGTGTGTCAATGGTCAATGTCGTGGATGTAATGCGGGATATATTCTTGGGAATGACGGTTTATGCCACCCGGTTTGTGGTGTAAATACTTACTGCAACAGCAACAGTGCGTGCATAAATGGGCAATGTGTCGGTTGTAATACAGGTTACTATCTTGGAACAGATTTGCAATGCCACAAATCGTAATGTAATTCAGTATTTTTAATTTTAAGATAAAACTCTTAAATTGTTATTTTTGAAAAGAGCAAAAGAGAACGCACTGCCTCGTCCCTTCAAAGCAACAAAATAAGAAAAATGCGCCGACCGGGACTCGAACCCGGGTTTAGGCGTTGGCAACGCCTAGTGATAACCACTACACTATCGGCGCAGTGCGCTCTAAAGTGTGGTCACTCATAGAATTTAAGTATATCGAACTCTGGGCACAATACGGGCGTATTTACCGGGCGCTGCCCCCGGAGCCATTCTTTTTTTGGACACCCGCTGTCCCGGATCCGGATGCCATATCTTAATGTAACGCAATCGCTCTATCTATTGATCAATGATTCCCCTCTTCGTGGAGTGCACGGGAAAACAGGTGGTCGTTTTCGGGGGAGGAGAGGTAGCGGCACGCAAGGCCGGGTATTTCGCAAAAGAGGCGGAAGTCCTCATGGTCAGCAGGACGTTTTCGCCGGCCAGCCGGGCGCTGCCGGTCCAGATCCAGACGCTCGATACCCGGGCGGCGACGGATGCAGAGCTCGACCTGATCATCGCGCCCGCGTTCCTTGTCATCGGTGCGCTTTCCGACCGGGCAGAGAACGACCGGATCGGGGCGCTCTGCCGGGAGCACGGCGTGCTCTTCAACAGCGCGGACGGCATGCCCGGCGATGTGGTTATCCCGGCGATGACGATGGGGGCGCACTACACGATCGCGATCAGCACTGCGAGCGAGAGCCCGGCGGTCTCCCGGTTCCTCCGGCAGGAGATCGAGAGAAAGTATCCTGCCCTCGATGCGATGATTGTGCTCCAGCACCGGTTGAGGGAAACACTCAGGGAGAAAAAGACCACGCCGGCCGAGCGGCGCAGGATCCTCTCCGCAGTGCTCCGCGACAAACTTGTCTGGACCCTCCTTCCGGTATCGCAGGAGCGTGCATGGGAACGGGTATGCGAGAGGTATCTCGTATGACCGGACCGGTGGCACGGATCGCGATCGCCGGTGTCAGCCACCACACTGCCAACGTGATGGCGCTCGAAGCCTTCCGGTTCGGCGACGAACCGGCATTTCTTGAAGCTGCCGGCAGGAGGTTCCGGGGCGTCCTCCTCCTCCAGACCTGCAACCGGGTCGAGGTGATTGTCGAAGGGGACGCCGGGGCGCTCCGGGACTTCCTTGCCGGTCAGGGCCGGTCAGGATTCTTCCTCATCGAGGGCCGGGACGCCCTCCGCCACCTCCTCTCGCTTGCCGCCGGCATCGAATCGATGATTGTCGGCGAGGACCAGATCATCGGGCAGCTTAAAAAAGCGCTGGCAGACGGGGAAGCAGCCGGGACTGCAGGCAGTTTTCTCGCGCTCTGCATCAACAAGGCCGTCCACGTGGGAATCGGGGTGCGCAGGCACACCCGGATCAACCGGGGGGCTGTCTCGGTCGGGTCTGCCGCAGTGCTCCTTGCCGAGACAGAACTCGGGACGCTTAAGGGCCGGCACATCCTTGTGATCGGGAGCGGCGAGATGGGTCTCCTCGTTGCACAGGCGCTTGCGGCAAAGCAGCTGACCGCGATGTATGTCGCGAACCGGACGTTCGGGCGTGCGGTCAAGCTCGCGGAGAAGATCGGCGGGAAGGCAGTCCGGTTCAACGAAATGTACCACTATATCACCCTCTCGGACGTCGTGATCTCGTGCACGTCCGCGCCGCACCCGGTCATCCACAAGGCAGACTTAAAAGAGGCGATGAATGCCCGGTGCTGGCCGGTCGAAGGCCATCCCCGCCCGCTTATCCTCATCGACATTGCCCAGCCCCGGGATGTCGAGGAAGGGGCGGGAGCAATAGACGGCGTCCGCCTCTTTACGATAGATGACCTGCGGGAAGTAAACGAGCAGACCATGAGCACCCGCAGGGCCGAGGCGGAGCGGGCCGAGGCGTTTGTCAACGAGGAACTGGACCTCTTCATCAGGCAGCTGCACCGGAAGTCCGCCGACGACTGCATCGCGGCCCTGCATTCCTGGGCGGAGGCCGTGCGGATGCGCGAGCGGGACAGGGCACTCGGCCGGCTGGGCGGCGCTGATGACAAGACCAGGGAAGTGATCGATGACCTGACCCGGGTGCTCACCAAAAAGATCCTCACGGATGCGACCGCGTCGATCCGGGCATGCGCCGAAGAGGGTGATCGCGGCGCTGCTGAAGCCCTGGTGCAGGCCCTCACCCGGGGAACGACCGGTGCGGTAACTCCCGGAAGCGGGGATACCCCCGAGTAAGGGCCGGGGCGAAAAAGACGGGCCGGTGGTATCCATCAAGCCGAAGACCGCAGCACGCGAACTCGTGATCAGGCCGTACCGGGACGAGGATTTTTCCGCAGTCACCGGGCTCGAGGTCGCAGGCGTGCATGAACCCTACCGGTCGGCCGTCTTTGTCCGCCAGATGGCCGTGCTCTCCCCCGCGACCTTTCTGGTTGCGGTATCCGGGACCAAGGTGGCCGGTTTTACGGTGGGAGCCATCGGAGAGGACGATCCCGGCCGGGCCTGGATCCTCCGCATGATGGTGCGGGACGGGTTCCGGCACCGGGGGGTCGGGACTGCGCTGCTCCGGGCAGTCATCGGTGCGCTGGAGGAGCGATCGGTCCGGACGATCTGCCTTACCGTCGCACCGGGGAACACGCCCGCGATACAGCTCTACCGGGCCGAGGGGTTCGTGCAGGAATCGTTCCGGCCTGACTATTTTGGCGACGGTGAAGACCGGGTCGTCATGAAGCGGACCGGCTGAACCGGCCGGTTCCCGGTAAAAAAGAAGGGTATAGTGTCATTTTAACGGCTCTGTGGAAATCCTATTTCATGAGATATTATGTGCCCCCTTTACGCCAGCCCTGCCCCCAAGGCGGCGGGGGCGTATGCGATGTTCTTTGAGTATTACCTGTACAAAAATTTCAGCTCTGTTGAAAACCTATATTAAAAATTATGCGCCCCCCTTACGCCAGCCCTGCCCCCAAAGGGGGCGGGGGCGTATGCGATGCCTTTGTATTACCTGCACAGCACAAGAAACATCCCTCTTTTTTATCTTTGTGGTGCTGGTAGTACGGCACAATCGCAACAGAGGGTGCCCACGCGGCGGGGGCTTTAGCCCCCGAGAGCGTACTTGCAAATCTCACATTTTAGAATTTCTACAAAGCCAGTTTTAAAATTCAGATCGAAAAAGTAATCCTGTTCAGGGACCAAAAACGCTGGCGCTCCGGGGGCCGGTGTGCCGGGCGCTGGCAGGCGTCCTTTGCGCAGATGGGAAAGGTACGAACGATACCCTGAAAGCCCGGGGAGTAAGAGTCCCTGCCCGGGTACCGTGGCAGACCCGGGAACGGAACAGATGTTGCCGCCGGTTCCCGGTATGCGAACGAGTCCCGGCGACCCGGATAATATAACCATAAATACGATGCATCTGCAATCTGTTATCATCTACGTTCGAGGTATGGTGTGCATGTTTCTCCAGCGACGAATGAGGCGGGTAAGGTCCCGCACGATCCAACCGCTTTTGTGTGAGACCACCCTCTCCAGGAACGATCTCGTCGCACCCCTGTTCGTGGATGAGACCGCGACGACCCCAAAACCGATCGCGTCCATGCCCGGGCAGTTCCGGTACCCCATAGACGGGATCGCGGGCATTGCCGGGAAGATATGGGACCGGGGCATAAAGGCGGTCCTCCTCTTTGGCATCCCGGCGCACAAGGACGAGGCGGCAACCAGCGCCTACGACCCCGAAGGTGTCGTGCAGCAGGCGGTCCGCCGGATCAAGGCCGCATGCCCCGGGATGGTCGTCATCACCGATGTCTGCGCCTGCGAGTACACGAGTCACGGGCATTGCGGGATCGTGGGCGGGAACCGCTGCGGCGGAAAAGACCTCCTCAATGACGAGTCCCTCCTTCTCATGAACCGGATTGCAGCGAGCCATGCGGAGGCCGGCGCCGACATCGTCGCCCCGTCCTGCATGCTCGACGGGATGGTGCGATCCATACGGACTGCGCTGGACGACGAGGGGTACGAGGACGTGCTCATCATGTCGGTACTCGACCAAGTTCTCATCCGCCCTCTACGGCCCGTTCCGTGAGGCGGCAGAGTCCGGTTTCTCGTTTGGCGACCGCACCACCTACCAGATGAACCCGGCAAACGGCCGCGAAGCCTTCCTCGAGTCCCGGCTCGATCTGGAGGAGGGCGCCGATATCCTGATGGTCAAGCCGGCCGGCCCCTACCTCGACGTCCTCGCCGAGATCGCGACGCTCGGCCTCCCGGTCGCCGCGTTCCAGGTGAGCGGGGAATACGCGATGATAAAGGCGGCGGCTGAACGCGGCTGGATAGACGAAAAAGCGACCGTCCTTGAAACGCTTACCTGCATCAAGCGTGCGGGGGCCGACCTCATCATCACCTATTTTGCCTGCGATGCGTCCGGGTGGCTGAAATGAGGAGCCGGGACCTTTTTGCCGAAGCACAACACCTGATGCCCGGCGGCGTCTCAAGCCCGGTCCGGGCAATAAAACCCTCCCCTTTTTACACGGCGCATGCAGCGGGTGCGCATCTTACAACCGTTGAAGGCGAAACGCTTATTGACTGCTGCATGGCCTACGGCCCCCTTCTTCTCGGCCATGCCCATCCTGAAATAAAAAAAGCGATTGCCGCCCAGCTTGAAAAGGGCTGGCTCTACGGCACGCCGACCCCCTTCGAACCGGAATTTGCCCGGCTTATCACCGGGGATCACCCGGGCATGGACATGATCCGGTTCGTGTCGAGCGGATCGGAGGCGACGATGGCCGCGATCCGGCTCGCCCGGGGATTTACCGGCAAGTCCGATATCGTGAAGATCGAAGGGGGGTTCCATGGCGCCCACGACGCGGTGCTCGTAAAAGCCGGTTCGGGCGCGACCACGATGGGCGTACCCGACTCCGCCGGTGTCCCTGCGGCGCTCGTCGCCCACACCCGGCAGCTGCCCTACAACGACCCGGAGGCCCTCGAGACCCTGCTCGCAAAAAATGCCGGCATCGCCGCACTCATCATCGAACCGGTGCCCGGGAATATCGGGCCGGTGCTCCCGAAAGACGGCTATCTCAAGGATGTACGGGAGATCACCAGAGCCCACGATGTCCTGTTGATCTTCGATGAGGTGATCACCGGCTACCGGCTCGGCATCGGCGGGGCCCAGGTAATGTTCGGCGTGAGGCCCGATCTTACGACGCTCGGGAAGATCATCGGCGGGGGCCTTCCGATCGGCGCATTCTGCGGCAGGCGGGAGATCATGCAGATGGTAGCGCCGCAGGGCCCGGTCTACCAGGCCGGCACCTTCTCGGGAAACCCCCTTTCGCTTGCTGCCGGGATCGCGACCGTCCGCTGGCTGCATGACCACCCTTCCGTCTATCCGGATCTCTCGGAAAAAACCCGGGGTATCGGGGAGTCTCTTGCCGGGAAGGGAAATACCGGCGGATCGTTTGTCCGGATCGGGTCGATGTTCAAGTACTTCTTCAGGCCGGATGCCCCGCAGAACTACACCGAGGTAAAAGAGTGCGACACGGCGGCCTTTACCCGGTTCTGGCAGAAGATGCTGAAACAAGGGATCTTCCTTCCTCCCTCACAGTTCGAGACAAACTTCCTTTCCGTGGCGCATACGGGTAAAGATCTTGAGGCAATCGCAGGAGGGTATGCCGCATGCCGGTGAGGGTCGGCACCCGGGGCAGCAGGCTCGCGCTCGCCCAGACCGGAACCGTGATAGAAAAGATCCGTGCGCTGGGTATCGAGGCCGAGCAGAAGATCATCAGCACGCAGGGCGATGAGATCACCGCCGTCCCCCTCCACGCGATAGGAAAGCAGGGTGTCTTTGTCCGGGCGCTCGACGATGCTATCCTCAGCGGCGAGATCGACTGTGCGGTGCACAGCATGAAGGATATCCCGGCGATCCGCCCTTCGGGCCTGGTGACGTCAGCAATCCTCCCCCGCGATTCCCCTGCCGACTTCCTTGCCTTTTCCGGCCCGGTCTCGGCAGTAACCGTCATCGGCACGTCGAGCACACGGCGCCGGGCCCAGCTCCTGCGCCACGACCGGGACCTGGAAGTAAAAGACCTCCGGGGAAATGTCGACACGAGGATCAGGAAACTCAACGAGGGCCGGTACAGCGCCATCGTCCTTGCCGAGGCCGGCCTTTCCCGGCTCGGTATCCGGATCCCGGGCGAGCGCCTGCCCCCGGAAAAGTTCGTCCCTACCCCCAACCAGGGCACCGTCGCGGTGGTGAGCCGTGCAGACCCTTCGCTCATGGAACTGCTCTCCGCACTCGATCACCCGGAGACCCGCAGGGACGTGGCGATCGAGCGGGCGGTGATGGAACAGGTGGGTGCCGGGTGCTTTACGCCCATGGGTATCTATTGCAGGGGCGGGCACCTGATCGCCGAAGTCCTTTCGCTGGACGGGAAACGGACGGAACGTATCGAAAAGAACATCGGGACGCTCGACGAGGCGCGGGTGCAGGGGAATGCCCTGCGGGCACGGGCCGGCGACCTGATCGCGGATGCGTATCATACCCTCGGGATTTCCTTATGACCGGTAAAGTCTATCTCGTGGGCTCCGGCCCGGGCGGCACGGGGCTCCTCACGCAGCGGGCAGCAGAGATTATCGACGCGGCGGATGTCATCTTTTACGACCAGCTGCCCGGCGAGGAGATCCTTTCTGCCCTCCCGGAAAAAGCCGAGAAGATCGACTGCGGGAAATTCGGCGGCCGGCACACGCGGGAACAGCACGAGATCGAGTCCCTGATGGTCGACCGGGCGCAAAAAGACCTCGTCGTCGTGCGGCTCAAGGGGGGAGACCCGTTCCTCTTTGGCCGGGGCGGCGAGGAGTGCGAGACCCTGCGGGCGGCGGGCATCGCGGTCGAGATGGTGCCGGGCGTATCGAGTGCGCTTGCCGTTCCCGCGTCGGTAGGCATCCCGGTCACGCACCGGAAGTATGCCTCGCAGGTGACCATCCTGACCGGCCACGAGGACCCGGCGAAACCCGAACCTGCACTGGACTGGAAACTGCTCGCGCAGAGCCGGGGCACCATCGTGATCCTGATGGGGGTATCAAACCTTGAAAATATTGCCCGGGCCCTCGTGGCAAACGGCAAAAAACCGGACACCCCGGTCGCAATTATCGAGCGCGGGCTGAGAAAGGACCGCCGGGTCACGACGGGGCCCTTATCCACTATCGGCGACCTGGCCCGGCAGGCCGGTGTAAAACCGCCGGCGGTCATCGTGATCGGCGACGTGGTCCGTTTGTACGACCCTGCGCAACCGGACCTGATCCCCCGGGGTGATGCATGATGCTTGAATATATCGAAAAATTTTAAACGCGTGGTCTATACGGTCCTCATTCTCCTGCTTGCCGTCGTGCTGGTATCTGCGATAGGTGAACTGGTCTACCTGCTTGCGATGAGCCTGGCCAACGTTCCCCCGGGGCTTCTCGGAAATGGCGAACTGGTCGCGGTGCTCGGTTCGTTCCTGCTCGTGCTCATTACGGTGGAACTGCTCGATACCATGAAGGCCTATATCACCGAGAATGTGATCCACGTGGAGGTTGTCATGCTCCTTCGCGATTATCGCGATCGCACGGAAGGTGATCCTGCTTGACCCGGCAGCCACGGACGGGGTCGAACTTATCGGGATCGGGATCATCATTGTCGGGCTTGCGGCCGCGTACTACCTGCTCAGGAAGGCCGGCTTTGTCATCGGGGGCGGCGTGGCGGGAAAAACACCTGAAGAAAAGCCGCCGCAGAACGGGTAAGGGGACGACTTTTTCCCGCACGGGACGGGGAACGTCTGTCCGGATTACTATTTTTTGCTCTGGAGAAATCGTTGAGAATTACCTGACGCTCCAGGGGCTCCGCCCCGCCGCTCATGGCGCCCCGGTTCGCGATAGTGTCGTATTACCTGTACACAAAAACAAAAGGAAATTTTGGCTCTGTAGAAATCCCAAATGGGATTTATAAGAACGCTCTTTCAGGTCCACGGCAATCCTTGCCTAAAGCTCCCTTACGCTTGTGGCATCCCCCGGTTGTGATAGTGTTGTATTATCTGCACTCATGTCTGCACCCCGACACAGGTAATACGGAGGCATCGCATACGCCCCCGCCCCCTACCGGGGCAGGGCTGGCGTAAAGGGGGCACATAATTTTTAAAATAGGTTTTCTACAGAGCTGAAATTTTTGTACAGGTAATACCGGGGCATCACATGCGCCATGCGCCCTCCAACGGGGGCAGGGGTGGCTCAAAGGGTGCCGCCATGGCCGCACCCCGGGCGCTCATTTTCCTCTCCAAGGGGCCGTTTCCGCCATACCCCCCGGCGGCGTATGCCCGGACAGCCTGGTACCCGGTCAGGTCCCGGCCGCAATTGAGATTTTTTTCAGCCGAACCGGAAACCGCCCTCCGGTACCTGGATCTCAAAAAGCACGCCACTCCCGTACTGCCCGCATTCCCGGATCGAAAGCCCGGTGATCGCAAGGATCTCGCGGATCAGGAATAACCCGAGGCCGGTATTTTTGCCAAAGCCTTTTTCGAAGATCTTCTCTTTTTCCGTATCCGGGATGCCGGCGCCGTCATCCCTGTACAGGAGGACAAGGCCGGTGCCCCGTTTCTCGCAGCCGACCTCAATATTCCGGACATGTTCGCCGTGCCGGAGCGAGTTGTCGATCAGGTTCTCGAACACTTTTTCCAGGAGCGGGTCGGCATAGACCTGGAGACCGCCGGTCGAAACCGAGAGCTGCACACCGGCCTGTTCGGCCGGCGGCGAAAGATGGGAGAGATGCTCTGCCACGTTCTGCCATTGCGGGGCCCTGACCCCGATATCCTCGTATGTCCGCGTAAACTCGATCTGGCGAAGGATATTGCCTGCCACGATCTCTTCCTGGCCGATGGTCTTTTTAAGTTCAGGGTCCTGCACCGTTATTTTTGAGAGTTCAATGTACGCAAGCAGCGCCGTGAGCTGGTTCCTGATGTCGTGCCGGGTGATGCTGGAGAGCAGTTTGAGTTTTTTGTTCGCGACCAGGAATGCCTGACGGGAGGTATCGAGCTGGGCGTTTACCTCTTTTAGTTCCCGGTTCTGCACGAGCATCTGTTTCTCGTATCTCTTCATCCGCTCCACGACCGTCCCGACAATAACTGCTACGATGACGAGCATCAGGGCGCGGATCAGCGCATCGAGCGGGATCGTCCCTTCCAGGACCCAGCTCACGGCAACCTGGAGACCCCCGAAAAAGAGGGCTATTCCTATCGCCTTTCTCCCGTACCAGAGCCCGGCAATAACGATGACCAGGTAATAGAAATGCGTATACACGGTCGAAATGCCGAACTGGTAATGCACGACACTTTCAAGAAAAATGCCCGTGAGCATCAGAAAGACGAATACGGGGAGTTTCAGCTTGTCAAGGGCGTTGTGCCATGACCCTGCCGAACCGGTGCCGTTCACAACATCATCCCCGAACAATTTTTACATTTTATGTCACGGGGGTGCCATATATACCCCGCGGAAGGGGACAAGGATGCATGCGTTTTTTTCGTCCGGTGACTGTCCGCCAGCCGGGGATAAACAGACAGGGTATCCCTTAACGAAGCAACGCTTATTCATCCCGGAGGAAGATCGCGAAGGGGCATTTTTGTGAGACAGACGGTATTTTGATGTCCCCGGCCCCGGCGGACCCGGCCTCCGGGTACGCGGCGGTCACCCCGGCATTTGTCCCGGGTATCCCTGCAAAAAACCCGCACCCCTCCCCCGGGACGGTGCAGGGCGGGCCTTGGGAAATGATGGCTGGTGCCGGGTTTTTTTTTAGAACCATCCTCGAGGACCCCGAGCACTTTTCCGGTTCTCCCAAAGGAAAAAGGCCATGGCCCCCTCACTCCCGGGCGCCGGTGGGAAAATGCGGGGAACATCAACAATAAAAACCCGTCCCGTCAAATAGAGAGGTACGCGAGAACCATGTTTTTTTTCTTCCACCTGGTCACCGGCATTATCCTCGGTTTCCTCATTGCCGATCTCCTCCACGATCGCAGGTGGATCGTCCCGTGCGTCATCGGGGCAGTCCTTCCCGACATTGTCGATAAACCGCTCAACTATATCCTGCTTCCCGCCGTGAGCGGGAACGGCAGGTTCCTTTTTCACAACCTGGTCGTTTTTGCGATCCTGCTGGTGGCCGGGCTCCTGCTCTGGAAATATTATAGGTCCCCGCTCGTCCTTGCGCTGGACACCGGGATCCTCTCCCACCAGATCCTCGATTCCATGTGGACGGAGCCCGTGCGGTGGCTCTATCCCCTGCTTGGCCCGTACCCGGCACAGGCCGTGCAGCCACCGGATTACCTCTTCGACTTGCTGCTGACGGATCTTTACAACCCGGTGGAATGGGTTCTCATTATCCTCTGTACCTGCGTCCTGGTGCTCTACTGGCAGCGGGGCCCCCTCGCCGCTGCCGCAGTACGCCACAAAAAAGTTTTCGGCACGCTCCTGAAGTGCGCAGGGATCATGCTCTGGGTCTCCTGCGGGGTCGTGCTCGCTTACGGTTTCCTGAAAATCTCCCTGACCGGTCTTGCCAGCGGCGCCGAGCAGGATGCCTTCACCGTTGTGGTGATCGCGCTCGCCGCGATCCTCATGGCCCGGTGGGAGGCAGCTCTGAAAAGCGCCACCCCCGTGCCGGAACAACCGGATCTTGCCTGCGAGAGCCCCGTACCGTCTCCCGCAGCCACGGGGATCGAGCGCATGGAATACCTTGTCCGGCTGATCGGGAAAGACCCGGACCGGATCTCATTCTCCTCGGCAAGGGAGATTGCAGGGGCGTTCCCGCCGGCTGGCGACCAAAACAACCGTGCCGGTGAGTACCTGACCCTTGCGCTCCTTGGCACCATCGTTGCCGTGGCAGCCGCAGGAGGCATCGTTCTTCTCCTCTCCGGAAAAGAGATCCCGGCGGGGATGCTCGCGCTCGGGGCCATTGCCGCCGGTCTGCTGGCCGGGTCGCTCGTGATGGCAGGGAGCACCGGGCCTGCACCGTGAAGGGTATTCATCCCGGGATCTCACCGGGTCCCCCGAACGATCCGGCAATACGGCGTCTCCCGCTATCTTTTTAGGTATCCTCAGTGATAACGTACTTTTACGTATGGCAGAACCATTTACCAGCACTTCACCCGTGTCCCCCCCCGAAGAGGCGTCCTCCCATCCCGGCAAGAATGTCTCCGGTGCCACGGTTTCTGAGGTCCAGCGGATTGAGGATATCTTACGATCCATGGGAAAAGATCCCGGAAAAACGTCCCTTTCGGAAGCAAAGGAGATCGCCCACTACCTCAGTTATTCCCCGCATCACGATGACCGGAATTTTTACCGGTGGTTTTATGCGGTACTGGGGATATTTGTCGTGGTATCGGTCATCGGCATGGTGATCCTTACCCTGTACGGGAAAACCATACCGGACGGTCTTATCGTGATCGGTTCGGTCGCACTCGGTCTTTTTGCCGGGGTACTGGCGACCTCGGGCCGGAACGAATAACACGCCACGCCCCGGGACCGGCGATACAGGATCTCCCGGGCAACAGGATCGGATCTCTTTTTTCTTTTCCGTGACGGGGGCACACCGGGAAAGGAGTTCACGGTGAGGAACGGGAGGGTCACGTTTATGCGATCCCTCCGTTTATTCCTGCCGCACCGGACGTTACCGTGCAGCGGATATGACCGGGCTTTCCCCGCATGCTCCGGGTGCAAACGGGATGCGGCGGTTCCCCCGGGCCCGCGCGGGTCCGCGACCATGGACCGTGCATGCCCCGGGAGGTCCGGGCCTGACCACGGACGGGCACGATCCATTCATCCGCCGGAAAGATAATTCGGGAACGTTTTTATTTTCACAGCCGTTATGATGTAATGACAGATGAAGAGAAAAAAAATATTAACCGGGATCCTTCTCATCCTGGTCCTTGCAGGCTGCGTGGTTATTGCAGACTATATTGTGTCGGAAAACACGACAAAGGGTACATCCCCGCCGCCGGTGAACGTCACCCTCCGTGCAACGCCCACGGCCACCCCGGCAAAGGTTCCCGCCACGGTCACGGCCACGCCCTCACCCGCTGCTGCCGCGAACAAATCGACACCGGCCCCTACTCCGGCTACCCCTACACCAACGCCGACACCCGTGGTTTACACGACGACGCAGGTGAACCAGCATTTCATCGATATCGCATTCGGCCCCGATGACCCGACGATCTCCAAGATCATGGCGTCGTCAGCCAAACTCGGTATAACGGGCATGTACACTGATGCGGACGAGGCCGTCCTGAGTGCCTTCGACCAGCAGTTCAATGCCCACTCCATGTCGCTCCTGCTGCCGAGTGCGCCGGTGGAAGGCCCGAAAGGCGATATCGTCGTAGATTTATTGCCGGGTTCTTCAATGATGGCGCTTGCCAGTGACACGAGTTACAGCAGTGTGAATACCAAGCCGATCATAAACACGAACAGTAACGGGACCATCTGCTCGATTTACCGCCAGACCATCTATTACTCGTCAAGTACCGACATGATCTACGTAAATTCGGATCTGGCCAGCGGCGAGCGGGACCACTACGTGATCCGCGGCGTGCTCTATTACCTGGGATTCCCGGGAGAGACCGGCAAGTACCCGACGAGTATTTTTTATTCGCAGCCCAACAACGTGGTCAATATGAGCACGATCGACTGGCAGGCCGTCCAGCTCATGTACGGCAGCAAGATATCCAAGGGCATGGACCTTACGACGATCCAGGACATGCTCACGACCTGAAATCTCTTTTTCCGGTGCCGTTCCTTCATTTACCCCCGGGGCGGGGGCCGTGCGGTGTTTCTCATGGGAGCTGATCGTCCAGACAGACACCGGCGGTCAGTCCACGAAGAGCGAACCGGCTGAAATTATTTTTGGGTAATGTGCTATTTTAGCCCTTAATTTTACACAAAAATCATCTAAAAATAGCCCTTTGACAAAGGTTTTCACGCTCCTGGGGGCTTTTTGCAATGCCTCCGCCCCCTCACGCTTGTGGCATCCCCCGGTTGCGATAGTGTTGTATTATCTGTACTCATGTCTGCATCCCAACACAGGTAATACTCAGGGACATCGCATACGCCCCCGCCCCCTCGGGGGCAGGGCTGGCGTAAAGGGGGCGCATAATTTTTAAAACAGGTTTTCTGCAGAGCCCGAAAACGCAAACAGAATCCGACATTCATTTTATAAACATGAATCTTTAAAAAAACGGCCGTTTTTACAGGACTGAATTTATTCGCCAGAAAGCAGTTCCTGACTATCCTGTCTGTTTATGAAATCAATAACGGGCAGATTCTCTCTGCACTATTAAAATGCCACGATAATGCGACAGGACTCCTCTCCCGGCAGTATATATATTGAATATTGTCAAATGCTCATACCAGGAACATGGACAATCTCCGAATCGTACCCGCGGCTAAGTATCCAGCAGAGGCGATCCGGAACCTCAATCCTGCCAACGCGGTTTCGGTCGCAGAACATCCGGTAACAATCTCACCGATGAACGACAGCCGCTTCATCCCCGCCATCCCTGCCGTATCCGGGCAGTACGTCATCACCCTCATCCCGATCCGTTCCCCTTTGCCTGAGGACATCTTCATCTCCCTGAACGGCAGGGGAGACGGTGGCGAGGCAGACAGGCGGCGATCGCCGTGATACACAAGATACTGCGGGGCACCCTTGCGATCTTCAAACGGGACATCAAGAAGTTCCTGAGCAGCCCGTTCATTATCCTGATGACGCTCTTAATACCCGTCATGTACCTCGTGGTCTTCGGGAATGCGTTCGGGGGCACCCTCAGCCACGTCCCGGTCGGCGTCGTACAGGAAGCCCCGCCCTACAACGACACGCCGCTCTTTACGAGCGCCACATACCAGCTCAACCACATCAATCAGGGAAGCCAGAACGATGCAGAGAAACTTCTGGATGTGACGGTTTACCCTGACGAGGTCCAGGCCGAACAGGACCTGAATAACGGGAAAATATCGGCCGTGATCGTTTTCCCGTCATCGGTTACAAACGACAATGAGGTACGAGTCTACGTCGATAGTTCTGACTCCGTAACACCCCCGGCTGGTCGAAGCGGCGGTAGATCAGGTCCTGCTTGACCTCAGGGCGAAGAACCCGGTCGTTATCAACAAGATCTACGGGGACATCACGTTCCTCCAGTTCTTCGGTGTGGCCGTGATCATGATGGCCATCTTTACTTCCACCTCGTTTGGTGGTGGGATCGCGCTCATCAAGGACCGGGAGAACGGTATCCACGAAGGGTACCTGGTCACGCCGGTCAAACGCACCAGTATCATCATGGGGATTATCGGAAGTGGCACCGTCCGGGCGTTCATCGCGGGATTTACCATCTTCTGGATCGATCTGCTGGTCACGGGTCTCACCCTCCAGAGTTTCCAGGAGTTTTTGCTGGTCCTGCTGGTAATCCTTATCGTCTGTGTCGGGGTTACGAGCCTCGTTGTATCCGCCGCATCCCGGTTCTCGGTCCAGCAGGAGTACCAGTCGGTGATCGCGTTTCTCAACCTGATCCTGTTTATGACCTCTGGTGCTTTCTACCCGGTGATCGGAATGCCGGGATGGCTGCGCTGGATCACGATAATTAATCCCGAGTACTACGGCATCCATGCCCTGCGGAGCATCGTCCTCAGGAACCAGGGTCTTAACGTGATCGGTCAGGATCTCATCGCCCTTTTGATCTTTTCCACAGCGATGATTATCCTCGGAATTGTTACCTACCGGCGCACGCTGGAATGATGTCATACCGTCTTTACCAGAGATGAGAATTTCACCATTGTTCCTGAGGTTATGAGAATAATTTTGATCGCCCGGGCGCAGGGCTGATGAGTCCCGGTACAGGAATGAACAATATCCTATGCGGCCGGTATCCTCCTTCGCAGGCATTGCCCTTTCTTTCATCCGGGTGCGATTATCACGGCAAGATTACGGATTTTGCCGGAATTACTAAAAAAGCATGCGGATCCTGATGCGATCCGCTCCTGACCGGACGCGAACGTATTCCCGGGATCGCCATGGCGTGCATGGTCATTATCCTCAAAATGCATGCATACCCGGTCCGTGTAATCCGGATTTCCAAAAAAAAAGCCCGGCAAGGTTACCGGACTTTCCAAAAAAAGTTCACCGAGGTTATCAGATTTTCTTAAAAAAAGTTCGCCAGGGCTACCGGATTTTTTGTCAGATACCTATGTCGCAGGCTTTATTGTCTGGGTTGTCATTGGGAGGGTGACAGGTTTTGTTGTCGGTATTGTCGTTGGAACCGGGGTGGGTTTTATCGTTGGTTTTATTGTTGGTTTTATTGTGGGTACTGCTGATTTACCGGCGGTGCTCTTGGAAAAAACCTTCACAAACGCCGGATAAGCGATAACAACCAGTAAAATAACAATAATTATTGCCATTACCATGATGATCTTCCTCTCCAGCGTAAGTCCTTTGAGATCCATAAATTTCCCCGGTTGATCCTACCAGAGTTATTCTATAAATATATTCTGATTTCAGGTTCTTGTCACGGTGTCGGAGGATACGCTGAGAGGAATCTTCCGGGACCAGGAAGACGATGAAACGCAACGCAATTCTTTTCAACCATTTTTTTTGTTTTTGGATCTCCCGCGTGTGCTTGTTTCCTGCCAGAGAATCCTTCAAATCCGATAAACGGCTATTTATAAAAAGAAACGCAAATACCTGTGAGAGACTGGTTTTAAGAATCAGCGTTCAATACGGCCGATATCATGAAATACATCGTCACCGGCGGGGCCGGGTTCATCGGGTCCCATATCGTTGAAGGACTGGCAGGACAGAAACACGAGGTTGTTATCCTTGACAACCTGTTCTCCGGGAAGATGGAGAATATCTGCGCCGTTCCTTGAAAAGGACAACGTCTCCTTTGCAAACGGGAGCATCACGGACCTTCCCCTGCTCCGGAAAACATTCGAAGGTGCGGACGGGATCTTCCACGAAGGGGCAATCGCATCGGTGCCGTATTCTGTTACCCATCCTGCCGAATCCCACGAGGTCAACCTGACCGGGACCCTCAATGTCCTTGCCGCTGCACGGGACTGCGGGGTGAAGAACGTTGTCTTTGCCTCATCGGCTGCTGTCTACGGGGACCGTCCCGAACTGCCCAAGCGGGAGGACATGATTCCTGAAACGCTCTCCCCGTACGCGGTAACAAAGCTGGCCGGGGAATATTATTGTTCGGTGTTCTCGCGGCTGTATGGAGTCCGGTGCGTTGCCCTGCGGTACTTCAATGTCTTCGGGCCACGGCAGGATCCGTCTTCCCCTTACTCGGGAGTTATCTCAAAATTTATTGCCAACACTCTGAATCGCTGCCCTCTCGTGATTTTTGGGGACGGGTGCCAGACCCGGGATTTTGTCTATGTCAAGGATGTTGTCCAGGCAAACATCCGGGCTATGGAATCCGGAGAACAGGGCGTATTCAACATTGCCTGCGGAAAACAGATCAACCTGCGGGAGCTGGCAGAGATGATTATGGAGATTAGCGGTATCACCGTCCCGGTTACGTTCGGGTCTCCTGCTGAGGGAGATGTCCGTGATTCGGTTGCAGATATTTCCCGTGCACAGGACGCATTCGGGTATGCACCCCGGTATACGGTAAAAACCGGTTTACAGGAGACAATATCGTGGTACCGGTAAAAGGGAAAAACATCTGTGGTGCCGGGCCTTGAGATTGCCCGGGCGGTCCTCCAGCCGTCCTGACCATGGTCATCTTCACGATCTTTTTTTTTGGGCTCGCAAAGATCCCATCCGATGGCGTTCCCTATCCTCATTCTGTGCTGGCGGCCCTGCTCACATCCCCATAATCCTCCCGATCACCTGCTGCGCCGATTCCGGCCCTGCGATCCGGGCCAGCACAAGCGACGCCATCACCATAAACACTGCCCAGAACACTTTTTTCACCTGCTCGTTCTTCCCGAACGCATCAATCACCGCATCGGCGTCTGCCATCATGCCATACCGGATCACCTTCGGCATGAACACAAACAGCGGCAGGAACACCACCGCAGCACCGGTGAACGCGAGGCTCACATCCGTCTTTCCGGCAAGCCAGTACCCGGCCGGTACAGCAAACATCCCGGCGAGCACGGCAGCCATCCCGACCTCGCCGAACCAGAAGTAGTGCTTTTTCTCCGCGGAGGTCTCCTTCTCGGCATCGGTGAGTACAGAAAAATCAAAGACACAGAGCGTGGAAAGCATCCCGTACCAGACCGCGTGCGTCTCCTCCGGGTCGGCAACAAGGCCGAGGAAGAGCACCGCGACCGGCACGACCAGCAGGATAACCGGGAAATGCGCGACAAGAAAGATGGCACCGAGAAGAATCCCGGTGCCGCAGATGGCGCACCGGGTCTGTATCTCATTCTCGAACATTCTCTTCACCTGCGATCATAATCTCAAAGACCGGGCTTGTGGATCCTCCCTTCTCCGGGCTGAAATCCCGGCTTCTCCCTTCTTGCGCAAACTTCCGGGAAGCCGTACGGATCTGCACCGTATGGATGCCCGGCGCACGCGGGTACACCCGGTGGCCATCAGGGTCGCGGATTTCGTCATACGGGGGGATGTCGAACCAGTCCGGCCAGAACCTGATCCCGTGAGGGATATCGGTTCCCCGGAAAAGGTCCTGCAACCGGCGCGGCGCAAGGTTGTCGTAGATCACGTCGATGATCAGGTTCTCGTCGCCCCGCTCATAGTTGAGGTCGAGCTCGTAGAAGATAGGGTTGCGGCGCACCTGGTCCTGCGTGAGCGGGGTCTTTACGGTAAGAGGGACAAGCCCGGCAAAGGTGCCCCGGTACAGGCCGGTCACGGTTGCGACCGGCGGTCGTGTCTTCATTTCCTGCGTTACGGCTTCAGGTTCCATGATACGTTTCCTTGTAATGCTGGTGCTCGTCCCGGAGTTTCTTGAACTCCTCGACGATCTCATCGTATCTGCCGATCTTCTGGTAGATGGCAAACAGCAGGGGATAGAGCGGGAGCACTGTCCCGGCAACAATCCCTAAAAGTTCGTTATCCATACAAAGGCCCTCCGCTTAAAAACGGTCAGGAGGGAGGAAGAGGATACCTGCTATGGGTCTTCTCTCCCGTGTCCTGCCGTCATGGCGATAGGTTAGGCCAGTTCCGGCACGCTGTCGGCCCAGGTCTCGACTTTGGTGCGGATATCTTCAGATTCGTAGGACGAGAGGGTTACCTGGTCCCGGGCAAACACCAGACCGAAGATCTCGCCATTCGGATCGTGGCACTTGACGGTCACGGAATACGTGTCGCCATCGGTGTCATGGGCGGCCGTGCCCCCGTGTGCGGACGTGAGGGCCGCAGCGCCGAGCAGGGCGGTTGCACCAGTGGAAAAACCGGCGAGGCTGTCGAACTTGTGCGTTCCCGTGCCCACGATGTTGGCATCGTCGTCCTGGTACACGATTCTCGCGGTATACACTTCCTTGGTCTTTTCAACGGCGGGATGGTTCTCGCCGGCGGTCATATACGCTACACACCCGAATGGGTTCGCGGTGATCATGGACTGGACGATGGTGTTGAATGTCGCCACATCCGCGATCGGGTTCGTAAGTTTCCGAACCGCACGCTTGGTTTCGCTGCTTATAACGAAGTCAGTCATGTCTTTTACTCCACCCTCGGGCGCCGTTGGGTAAAAAGGATTGGGGGCGGGGAGTACTTAGCCGTGACTGAACCAAAAGGAGAATAAGGGGTTGTTTTGAGGGGTCTGATATGTTTACGGGACTTTAGGGTAAAACTTATGTAAATTCAGGATTTTTGGGGTATATTCATATACGGCAGGTGCCTCGCGTCCCGACAACGTATCAGCACCCCGATCCTTAAGACTTGTCCGGATCCTTGAGGAAAACATAGAGACCAATAAGAATGCAGGCCCCAAAAAGATCGATAACCGACAGCATCGCAACTGTTCCCTCCGCCTCCTCAAACTCTCGTATATCCGGTGCTGTCACCTGGTATGCATAATATGATGGCGGGGAAACAGTAACCGATGGCACCGTCACGTTACCGCTCACGCATCCGGATGAGCCAGGTGCAAGGCTGATTACCATCTCGGATGGCATCTGGATCCCCGTTCCATCAATGATAAACTGGAAACGATTGGCCGTTCCGTCAGAAGTACTACGAACCGTAGTTTGCCGGGACAGGTTCTCACTGGCCATGCCGGAACCTTCGCCTATGATGTCGCAGGTATGTAACTGGCAGAAGGGGATTCCTGTGAGCTGGAGCCCGGACCCCTCAGGAAGGTTGGTCGTCCCGTTTATCACAAATACAGGATCAGAGACGTATACCGAAGGATCTGCACGTATCCAGGTACCTCCTGGGATACGAGAAGAGAACAGTTGATGGCCGGGTAGGGCCGGGATGGAGGAAGGAGCACAAGAGGTCGAACGGAATTGAACAGGGGATGGTCCTTATCCGATACCACGAGGTCATATGTACCGGGTAAAAACGCGGTAGTATCAAAGGAGAGCTGGAACGTTTCCGGTCCGGATGGATTCCCCTCTTTTACCGAAGTGTACGAGATAAAGTTCCCCGAATTCTGATCGGGAACACACGTACTCCCGCACGACCCTGGCGGGAACAGACCTGCCTCGATAATCCCCCCTTCCGGGATTTCGGTGGTCCCGTTGAGGCTGATGATATTCCCTGCGGTTGCAGAATAATTGGCACCAGAGAGGCGGATCATGGAATCCGGCTCAGGGTTGACGAGAACGATGGGATAAATCTCCGGTGGTGTACTACAGGAAACCGCAGGGACCGGGCTTGACACATTCCGTTCCCAGAGGGAAACTTTAACGGTATACGAACCGGGCGGCTTGTCATCTGTCTCGAAACCAAAGGAGTAGGAAGCAGGATTATTTTCAGGAGATGGAAGAATATCATATCCTGCACCAGCCCCGTATACCCTCTGTCCCTGCGCATCGTACGTGAAGTTTGGCAAAAGTTCCATATTAACCGTGGAACTGACGCTGTTCCATGCAGTTCCCGACACCTCCACCGGGTTACCCCGGATGAACACCGGTTGTAAAGTGTTTACCGTCAGTCCACGCCCAGGAACCGGCATGCAGTATCCCAGAGACGAGGCTGGCAGGGAGGGGCTGGGTATAGTGGTGGGAACCATCACGTTTTGGGAAAGCTGGCCGAGGTCAAAACTGTTGATTACGGTCTCTGTTCCATTTCGCGCGTAGACGGCCCTGCCGGACGAGTAACCGGATAAGGCGGATGAGATTATCGTTACCGACCCGCTCTCTGCGTAAACTTCGTCTCCGGGTGCACCATTCGGGGAACGCCCGTTCTCAAGCGAAAGATTGTCAATAATAAAAGAGCAATCACCAGCCAGGGTAAAGATCCGGCCCTCGTTCATACCGTCGATAATTGTGTTTGCAAAGGAACCTTGTAGAGATGCATTTCCTTTAATCGTGATATCACGTGAAACCGTGATGTTGTTCTCCCGGTAGATTCCCGGGTCCAGGATGAGGGTGTCACCATTATTCATCTTCGAAATTGTATCCTGGATAGCAGTAGAAGAACTATTATCGGTTGAATATATCGTCGCGGAAGTTACCGCTCCGCCGATAGCAAATAGGAAAAAGAGGCACAACATAACCAGGAATGGCAGGGAAGTATAACGAACAAGCCCGTTCCTCACCATCGATCACCTGCCTGTTATCCTGTTACACGGCAAGAAGGAAGCAGGGGGAGTATTCCACAGGTTATCGGCCATCACGGTACACATCCGGTATCCAGCGTATCATTCTCTTTTGTGAGGGGCCCGTGACTGTTTCCATCCTACAAGATAACTCACAATACTCCCCACAATGAGAATGCCGATGGCAGACAGGTACAAGGGCCGTTTCCTGAAGCCTCCGTGTTGTGTCCCGTGCCATCTCATCGGGCGGGCCGTACATGGGAGTCAGTTGTACAAGAGAGAAGACGACGAAGATGAAAATACTCAAAAGAAAGAGAGAGACCGAGATCGTCTTCCATTTGGTCATACCATGAATATTCAGTATAAATATTTATTTATATTCGATTGAAGTAAAAAAAACGTCACTCTTTTACCCGATCCCGTGTGCACTGCATCCCTGCCCGGCCCATCACTGCACACCCGCCCCGGCAGAGGTCCAGGTCCCGGCAGTCGCTGCACCCGGCCGGAAGGTCAGCGGGGACCCGGTGGCGGAACCGCGAAAAACCCGTCTCCCAGATATGCGCAAAGGAATCTTTTTTTACGTCACCGGCGATATACTCCGCTTCCGGCGGCAGCTCGGGGCAGCCACGCACCATCCCGTCCGCCCCGATGCAGCACGAGAGAGTCCCGATCCCGCAGAAGAAGAAATCGTGGCGGTGGATGGTATTGTCGGTACTCATCGCCCAGGTACCCGAGGTTCTCCCCGATGATAACCGGGAACCGGCCCTTCATCTTTGCACTGGTAAAGGCGAGGAGCGACCGGAGCTCGCCTCCCGACAAAAAGAGGGCCTTGTTGTTCCCTGCCCTCCCGATCGGCATGACGGTCCCGATCCGCCAGATATCGGCATGGGCCGTGGCGAGCCGGTAGAGTTCGTCGAGCTCGTGGATGTTGAACGGCGAGACAATCGAGGTCATGCATGCCTGGCGGCAGTGGTGCCCCCTGAGCAGGTCCAGGGCCCGTAATGCGCCGGTAAAGGCCCCGGGGCACGTTCTCAGCGTATCGTGGGTTGTTTGTGTCCCGTCAACGCTGACCTGGATGGAGTCGGCGGCCCTGACGATCCGTGCGATATTTTCCTCCGAAATACCGGCGCCGTTTGTAGAAAAACCCGTTTCAAGGCCGCAGGCCTTTGCCTGTTCCATCACGTCAAGAATGTCCGGGCGCAGGAGCGGTTCCCCGCCGGTGGCAAGGAAGCGCCGCACTCCCATGCTGCCAAGCTCACGGACTATTCCCGAAATCTGCTCCGTGGACAATTCATTGCAGGCCGGGCCCGGCTCTCCTGAACCGCAGTGGATGCACGCCATGTTACAGGCTCGCGTGCACTCCCAGATGACCGTTTTTGGCGGGAGCGTCTTCCCGAGGTCCCTCATGGTACAAAAACCGGTTACCAGGGCCCGTGTCTTGATCCTCTTTCCCAACGATCCTGCCATTAACCATTTATCCCGGGTATTTTTATATGAATATATGGAATGGTGGAAAAAGCGCCCGTTTTCCCGTTTTCTCCCGGGAGCCCCGGGTCTTTTTGGGCTTATCCTTTCC
Source organism: uncultured Methanoregulaceae archaeon (assembly GCA_963805035.1). Taxonomy (GTDB): domain Archaea; phylum Halobacteriota; class Methanomicrobia; order Methanomicrobiales; family Methanospirillaceae; genus Methanoregula. Next base: position 311,653 of record CAWDSU010000008.1, read on the forward strand.
CTTGTTGTTGCCCCCGTCAGGGCGGACTTCTCCTCCACGCCCGTGTATGGCCCCCCACCCCTGCCCGTTATCGTCACAAACTCGCTCTCCGGCGTAATCCAACAGTATGCGCTGGTGATCGTCGGGATCGTTATCCTCATCACGGCCGGTATTGTTACGTTTATCCTGGTAAGGTTCCACAGGAAATCCCGCTCGTTACAGCAGGAGAAAAAGATCTGACGAACCGGGAAAATCTCACGCTCTCCTTTGTCAGGTCCCGGGCCCGGGAGCTTGCCGGCCTTCTCCTTTCTGCACTTCTCGCTCCCCGTACGGGCGGACTCCACTTCGCTTGTCAACGTATGCCCCGCCCGATGTCATGGCCCAGCGAAGCGCTGATGATGGCAAATCCACTCTGTTCCTCTTTACCGGTATTGCGATCCTCTTTTTGGCAGGGATTGTCAGCTACTTTATGGAGAAAAAGCAGGAGAAGGAGCAGCCGCCGATAGAGAGGTGTCCCTTTCAGGCATCCGGAATTTTTTTGTGACGGGAATCCGATTCCCTCGCATAACACCTCCCGCACAGCATCACGCCGCTCTCCTCATCAATCCATTCCACCTTTGCGACACCGCAGACCGGGCACTTCCCGAGATCTGCGGTCACCCGCATCATCTTCGCGAGATCGAATGTCCCCGGCAGGGCCATGCTCGCCTCCTGCTCTGCCCTGACTGCTGCCGCATGACACGACCGGCACAGCCGCCGGGCGTCCTGCTGGTCTTTCTCCCGGGCCCGGCGTTCCTTCGTGAATTTCTCTACGAACCACGCACCCTTCTTCCCGCAGACAAAACACGGGGTCTTCGGCTCCGGGATATCGAGTTTCTTGTAGTCTTTTGCCCGGATGCTCCGGAGCGGGTGCTTCTTTGCTGCAATTTCCGGTAATTTCTGCACGCCTGCTGCATTTGCTTCAACAGAACCGGGCACGGGGTATCTCTCTTTTGCCAAACCGGTGCATTTTTCCGCTTTTCGATCCATCTTTGCTGCACGTGCAGCAGAATACAGTGACTGTGCTGCCATACCATCCGGTTCACGAACGGCTCCATAATTCCCGGATTGCAGCAAACTTCCTGATCCTTGTACAAAATTATTATCAATATCCTCTCCGGTGCAGGAACCGGGAGCGCAGGGCGCACCGTTTTTGTTTGCTGCAGGTGCAGCAAATGTGCAGGAAACCTGCTGTTTTGCAGCAAACGACCCGGTGACCCCGTCATCCCCTCCGTCCGGGCCGGGATCGAGCCAGCACGACCCGCCGCCGTTCCACTGCCGGTAGAGCTCGCGGTCCCACGCGTACGCCTCGGTCCGGCGGCGCACCGTGTTCCCGTCCTCCCCGGGCGTTGTTATTGTCCGGTCGGTAAACGAGAGCGCCGGGCATTTTTCAAGGAGGCCGGTGTAATTTTTCCCCCTGCTTTCGTATCCCTTGAGGGATTTGTAAATACCGGAGTACGACGAGCCGGTCAGCCGCTGGAGGTTCTGGATGGTGTACTCAGGCTGGTCCGCCTCCCGGATGGCGGCGAGCAGGCCGGCCTCCCTCCGGGTCATCTTCGATTCCTGCCCTCCGGCTGTACCGTTCAGGAGCGAAAACACCTCGTTTGCCGCTGCAAAATCCTTTTTGTCCGCGTACACGCAGGAAGTGCCATCCCTGGCGACCTTTTGCCGGCGCTGCATGAAAAACAACGCCGCGTGGCTCTTGATGAGGTCGTACAGCATATCGGGATTGCGCCGGTTGGTGATGGCGTTAAACCGGACCCGCCCGGAGAAGGGAATCACGACCCAGAGGGTCTGGTCGTGCAGGTGTTCCCAGATCGCCCGGCAGGTCAGGAGCTCGTCGGTCTCGTCCGTGAGCGTGTCCGGCTCCCGGCACTCCTTTTCCTGTTTTGCGGCGAGCACCCGTGCGTCCTGCTCCGGGGACTCGTCGATCCAGCAGGTGAGCATCCGGTTTGCCACCTGGTCGTCGCCGGTCCCTTCTTTCTTTGCGATCCACCAGACGCACCGCTCCGGGATCGTGCAGACCCGTGAAGCGAGATCCTTTGTCACGGTCGTATGGGTAACCGGCTCGTGGAAGTTCGAGGTGGCGGCTTTCAGGATCTCCTGGATGCTGTCCGAGAGCCCGGTATCATCGCTCACCAGCACCGAGCGGGGTGCGAGGTCCTTCATGTAATAGAGCGCCTTGTTGCTCATCGTGCCCCTCACCTTGTACCGGGCCGGGACCTGGCGCATCATCTTCTTGAACGCATGCGATTTCCCCTTGCCGGAGTCGCCGGTGACCGAGACGTGGAGGCCGTCGGAATTTTTTATCGCCTGCGATGCCATCGAGAGGATCATGCAGCGTGCGAGGATCTCGTCGCCGACATGCTCCTGTGCAAAGGCGGCAAGCATGAATGATACCGGGTCTCCGCGGGTGAGGACTTCGAGCGCCCGGGCCCGGTGATCGGGTTTGCCGGTGCTGCCGGGTCGGAGGGCGGAGGTAAAACCGTTTTCTTTACCGGCTCCGGTGGAGCGGCCGGTCCCCCGCGTTGTGCCTTGGCAACGGCCCGGTCTTTCTTCCACGTCCTCTGGACCTGTTCGTAGCACGTCTGTTTCCCGGCCCGGCCCGGCTCGTACCGCTCGCGGAGTTCCTGCCACCGCTGCGTTCCCCCGCCGCAGGAGGTATGTTTGCATCCCGCAAAGACCGCACCGTTCGCAAACTGGATCGCAAATGCCCCGTCCCTGTGGGCCGATGAAAACGGGCACTGGTTGAGAATGTACAAAAAACCGTTTGCATAGGGCTTTTCGGATTTTACCACGATACCATGTTCGCGGAGCCAATCCGGCAAATTCAAAATATTTTTATACCCCTTTGTTTCCACTGGAACGGCCGCCTGTGCGTGTGCCTCGTCCGGCAGCCGGGCCGCAAGGTCGCGGAGCAGTCCGGCCGTCACGACCACCGGCACGTCCGGGGCTGCAATGATCCGGCTCCTCCGGTGCGGCCGCTCCGGAGTATCGTCACCTTTGCGCGACACCGTGCCGTAGAGTTTCCAGATACGGGAGGCGTTGAAGTTTGCCGTATCCACGCTCACCCGGTCGTCCGAGAAGAGGACGTCGAGCGCCGCAAGGCAGCCTCTGACAAGGAGCGTTGCCGGTTCATCGTTGGGGAGATCGATCCGGTAGAGCAGGTGGGCCCCGTTCCCGGAGTCCCCGGTGACCGGCGCCGGGAAACCCAGAGACGCGAGCCACGCGGCAATCTCACCGGCCTTTGCGAGCGCAAGCCCGTGTTCCTCATCAGTACTTGACACTCCGCTCGGGCGCTTCGGGTCGATGTCGATGGGAAGCCAGCGTCTCCGCAAGATATCCGCGTCGCCCGTGGTTGCGTCGTGGCGGGACAGGCGCATCTTGATCCGGTTTGCCCGCCTTGCGAGGAGCGCCGGGTTCACGTCGTTTAAGCTGACGTAGGTACCAATGACTGAAGTGTCGGTATCGAGCGGTTCGACCGCCCGGATGAGTGCATTCAGGTCGGAAAAATACCCGGAATGGGTATGCTTGTCAGCAAGCGCCCGCACTTCGGCGACTTTTCCGGGGGAGAGGAGCAGGGCTACTGCATCACGGAGCAGCCCTTCCACGGTTCACCACCGCGAGCTGCTCCTTTAGAGAGGAATCAGACATCCAGCACGTCCTGAACGGTCGATTCCGGCGTTTCCTTTTTTTCCCGTCGTGCCCGGTGGGAATGCTCGAAGAACGTCTCGACCCGGATCCGGGTACTGGTGGTGAAGCCTGCGTTCCACGAAGATGGAAAATACCGATTCTCCTTTCTTTTTGATCTGCTCCTGGATCACCTTGGGGATCAGGAAGAGCGGGACCGACGGGACCCGGGCCGGTGCCTTCGCACGATCAGGGCTGGCCGGCATGCTCCACCTCCCGGACACCTTCCCCGGTGATCTCGAAAAACTGCCATTTTCCCCCGGAGAGAGCGACCCAGAGTTCGAGCCGCACGGGTTTTTTGCAGCAGCAGGACTTCATAAGAGAGATTTCAGATCCAAAACATTTCCCGACCTCGCCGGGAGTGAGAGGGGTAGAGACCGATCGTTTGAGTTTGACACCGATCATCCTCCCACCCTGGATCATACCGACAATATCGCAAAACGATCGGGAGAGCCCCACCGCCCGTGCGGGAAGCACGTGGGTTGCAAAGGATTTGAGGATCAGGAGCGCATGGATTTCAATCAGGCCCCCGCTTGTGCCGATCATACGATCACCCCGGGAGGGTCCTCTGACCCGGTCCGGGACGGGGAAGCGGCCGGGCCGGCATCCGGCATTGCAAAATTCGTTTTTTACCGGTGAAAAGAAACGGGTGCTGTGCAGGTGACTCCGGGAAATTTTTGTATGTCACGTCGGGAAATGTGTTCATGCATTATACTCTGGAATCAGGTATGTTCAGAGAACGATCCAAAAGGGTGAAAAGCGGCCTTTTTTATTCCGGCCGCTTTTATACCCGCATGAGAAAAAGCCGCAAGCCATTAGGCGTCGCCGGGACTATTCTGCAGGAAGAGATGAGGATTCAAAAGCACCCGGAAGCAGTTTTACCAGGGTGCAGGACTTATCCTTTTTAGATCTTCCAGAGGCCAGACGTCACGATGCCCGGGCTGCGGCTTAAAAAAAGCGGGTCCGAAAAGAACGGGGAGAGATAGAAGAGAGGAGGGATGACCAGCTCCGCAAAGCCGTGGACTCCTTTGCCGTCAGGGTAATGGTCGTGCACGGCGGGCTGCGGCATTTTCTGGATTCCCCAGGCTTCCATGAGAGCAGAGATCAGGCATCGGACAGTCCAGTACCGTACATTGATCATGGAGATGGTGTACCTGAACGGGGCGTAGGCCTCGATGTCGTTTTCGATCTCCGAATTTTCCATGATTTGACTATTTCCAGAGGAGCATAATCTGATTTAAATTTTACTGAATGAGTTTTTCAGGGTTTTTAAGAAAAACCCAACAAAGCCGGTATATCTGCCCACAGTCTCACCGGGCAGTCATCTTATTCCCCTCATCTGAAATGATACAGTACCATGATCGCTCCGGTCAAAGAGTCAAAAGAGCGCCGGCTGGAAAAAGGGATATTGACGCCCACCCGGAAAAAGAACATGGGGGAACAAAGCACACGTACCGGGGGCAGCTTGAGCCGGTTATAATCCGATCTTTTCTTTTAACCACACTTCAACAGACACTTCTTCTTGTGCCTCTTATTCTGCCACTTCAATCACGAAGGAGACGGACCTCATCATCCATCGTGCTGATCAGGTATCTCCGATGCCGTATCAAGTTATCAGCGGTATCCTCCTATGCAGGTGAATCTCTTCATTATTCTTTCAGTTTGATCATTCCCAGTACATAGGTCATGATCGCATTTGCCGATTGTACGGCTTCACGGGCATCCTGTACCGAGGGTGAAATGGAGTCGGGATACCGGATTTCGACGGCATAGGGGCTCAACTCACTTGCAATAGTGAAGAGTTTTTTGCATCCCGGATCTTTAACGGAAGCCAGCAGGACAAGGTCTTCAAGTGCATGTGTCTTTGGGAAGTCCTGATCCAAAAAAACAAGATATGCCTTGAGATATTTTTCTGCCGATTGCTGCGAATGAAAACATATAATATCCGGAAAAATTTCTTTATCCCCATGAAGTGAATTACCGGCAGTAACAAAATCCCTGCGACCCTTCTCACACCACGCATGGATCAGATCGTTTTTTGTTTTTGTCATAGAGGATCACCCCCTTTTTGAGGATTTGAGTAATAAATGCCTGGGGCACATCTTTCCATTCGGCCACTTCTTCGGGAGTGTAAACAAGGAGATCTTTTGGGATAATCAGTCCTGCAAGAACCTGGTTGAGAATGACCGACCGTTTATGGCGGGGACGATCCGTTTCCATAATGACAAGAATATCAATATCACTATTTTCGTTGGGGATTCCATAAGCATAGGATCCAAAGAGAACAATCCGATCAGGATGGACGGCACCGACTATCCGTTTCACCATCTCCTGTACAAGTGCAGGGGTGAGCGTTGTTATTGGTACAAGCGATTCCGATCCGGTTGTTGCCAGGCTCATGGGTTTTCTTCTCTCACGAAGTTACGCGCACTCGTTATATATTCCTTTTTCCCGATCTCCATATAAAAATCGCCGCAACACGTTCGGGGCTCTTCACGGTCACCCCTGTGCGGGACGGTTTCTTTTAAAAAAACTTTGCTTTGTAGAAATCCTAAAAATGAGATTTGTAAGAACGCTCTTTTTGGCCTTTCGCTCCCGCACGCTAGAGGCATCCCCCGGCGAGCGATAGTGCCGTTAACATGATGCGGTTGGAAGCATTTTTCGGATGGCCGGGGTTTTGATTTGACGCGAAGAAGAAGTCTCCGGGGGACCCGGTTTATTTTGTTTTAGGAAATACCGACGCCGGAACAAAATCACGCATCAGCCAGGAGCGGATCGTTCTTCGTTCACAGATCCGATGCATCCCCAGATCATCGGTAAAAAGAGGAATTGATTCCTGCCCGGCAATTGCAAGAAAATATGTGTCAAAACCGGGACATCCTTCTTCAAGAGCAATTTTTTTAGCAGGTTTGAATGATGCGTTCTTCCGGTACAAGTGTAAAACTGGTTTCTACTTCACTGCAGATCTCTTCCGCAGCATGCTGATCTGCGAGCCTGGATGATACAGCGGCAATCTCGATGAGACCGCATCGGGGAATAAAAACCTCAATTCCCTGCACATCAAGGACTGACAGCAGCGATATGCATACCTTATGTGTCTTTACTTCCCGGGCATACGTAGTTCCTGCATGCTGATGTGAAGGTGAGAACAGTGCCTTTATAACAACAGAGGTATCCAGCACACAGGAAGAAAAATCAGGCATCCGGTCTTCTTCTCCGGTTCGTCTGGAGGAGTTGATCAACCTCTTCCTTCGCCTCAGGTTCCCCGAATTTTTTGACAAACTCTGAAAACTTTTTCCGGATCACAACTTCAACCCGGGCATGATCAGGCAGATTCACCGGATCTTCAAGTACCAGCGTACCATTCTTATATATGGCGTAGGTCTTGATTGAGGACATATCATCACATCCGGATCAATTATTTACCAGGTTATAATGGTGGGGAATAAAAGATAATAGTTGCGCTTGGAACCCGAACGAAAGACTGCCTTATAATACTGGTAACTGCATCCCTGCGGCCCTTCTCACACCACGCATGGATCAGATCGTTTTTTGTTTTTGTCATAGAGGACCACCCCCGTTTTGAGTATTTGAGTAAAAAAACTTTGCTTTGTAGAAATCCTAAAAATGAGATTTGTAAGAACGCTCTTTTTGGCCTTTCGCTCCCGCACGCTAGAGGCATCCCCCGGCGAGCGATAGTGCCGTATTATCTGTACTCATGTCTGCACCCCGGGGCAGTTAATACGAAAGGCATCGCATACGCCCCCGCCCCCGTGGGGGCAGGGCTGGCGTAAGGGGGGGCTGTATCACTTAAAAAAAGGTTTTCTCCAAAGCAAGTTTTTGCAGAAAAGTCTGAACAAGGATTTTTCTGTGTAGGGATTCGTACGTTCCCGGTTTTTTTTATCTGATGGAGTTCAGATCCTGCCTTCCAGTATATCGTATCATAGCGATCCGTACGTTCACGATTTTTTTATCTGATGGAGTGCGTTTCGCGAATTTCCCGGGAGATTTCGCATTTATCACAAAGAGAAAATACCGGACAAAGAGAAGTTGAACGATCGTTCGATCTGGCCGGGACATCCGCCACACCCGGATCGTTTCTCTCGTTTTCCTCTGGGGTCTCTCCTGATCCCCCGGATCCAGCCTTGTTCCGGGCCCGGAAGGGGATGTCTGCACCGGGAAAACAAGCCCGTATCGGGCTCCGATTGCCGGATTCACGCTCCGGAAAACCCCGCAAAACGCCCGGATTTGACCCTGATCTGAAAGTCTTCAATACGAGGTTTTTTTGGGAAAATACCCCCATATCGCTCCCCGATTTTACCTCCAAAAACGGGTGAGTTTTGGTTTTGGGCATACTTTGGGTCTGTCCGAGTGGGAGATCTGCCAAGAAAAGGGCCATGGCGGCCCGCCAATGAAGAGGTCGGAATCGGACGGTTTTTCGGGCCCTGTTTTGCAGGAAAACGATGATTCAGGGGCGGATTTCTCCGACGGAGGGTCGTGAGCAGGGGACCGGGGGGTCCCGGTGACCCGCCAGAGACTGAAAACATCAAAACGAAAGCAGCGGAAACGGGTACGCGACAAAAGGGCTCACCGCATGTCAGCCGGACATATCGACTGGCATGAAGATGCAACCAGGGATTTCACGTGCCGCACATCCGGACTTTTTTGAATCGCACAGAAACACGAATAACCGATTACTTCCTTATCCTCTGGTGTGAAGATAGTCTCTGTTGTCGGCGCCCGGTCCCGGTTCAATCTTTCAGCCATTCCTCGCGTGGAATGCCAGCCTGACGGATGATACGCATTATAAGATCAACAGAAATATCATCGGGATGTGGATTTGGGATGGTGAGTACCAATTCCCCTTTGATCATGTAAGGATGTTTCCCCCCTTGGTATGGACCCTCAAACCCTGATTTCCCGGGTTTACGGACAAGTTCATTCCACGGGACCGGTGTTACCTTATGCTTCGACACCGTTTTTTTATCCTCATTACATCATCGATAGTATAATTATCGATGGGGGGTATCGGGAGCCCTCGTTTGAGCCGGACAATGATCCAGCCTTCGATGACGTCAATCAGGTTCTTCCGGCATTCTTCCAGTGTTGGACCGGTTGCCCAGACCCCGGGCAGTTCCGGCACTTCACCGTAATAGGGATTCAGATCTTCAATAATCTCGTACCGTGCATGCGAGAGGGCTTTTTCAATATACTGGAGAATCATATCTTCTCATCCTGAAAGGGAATATCCTGATCCTGTAGTGTGTTGTCAGGTACACCTCCCCAAATACATTCCGGTACCGGTTCTGGCATTTTTTTGAATATGACAGGACAGTTTGTCCCGTCCGATACAAGTTTCTCTTGTTGCATACGAAGATAAAAAAACAGTATTATATGCTTAAAGTCACTGGCACGGTCTCATAAAATCATTCTTCAATAAACAGTCCGCGTTGTCGGGCCTGGATAGGGAGACCTGCTGATGGTCGCGCAGGTTTTCACCTGCCGCACATCCGGACTTTTTTTAAAACCGCACAGAAACACGAATAACCGATTACATTTTCAGGTAATGTTCTTCATTGAATTTTAGGTATTCATCCGACATCACCTGCTGCATCCAGTCGTGATGATCCAGATACCAGCGAATTGTTGTGTGGATCCCTTCCTCAAAAGATATCATAGGCTTCCATCCCAATTCTGTCTGGATTTTTGTGGAATCAATAGCATACCGGCGATCATGGCCCGGACGATCCTTTACATGCCGAATGAGGGATTCATTGATATCCGGATCCCCGGTTTCCTGTCGAAGCGCAGTTAGGATGAATTTGACAATATCAATATTATATCGTTCATTATTGCCGCCGATATTGTACACTTCCCCAAGTTTCCCGGATTCAAGTACGCATTCAATTGCCCGGCAGTGATCCTCAACATAGAGCCAGTCCCTGATCTGTCTTCCGTCACCATAGACCGGCAGAGGCTGATGGTGTAATGCGTTGTCGATCATGAGGGGGATCAGTTTTTCCGGGAACTGGTAGGGGCCGTAATTATTCGAACAACGGGTGATAAGGATGGGCATCCCATAGGTATCATGATAGGCCTTTACGAGAAGATCGGCAGATGCCTTGCTGGCAGAATACGGACTGTGGGGGTCAAGAGGGGTGTTCTCGGTAAAGTATCCGGTCGGGCCAAGTGATCCATAGACTTCATCCGTGGATATCTGGAGGAACTTTTTTCCCGGCAGCAAGTCCTCTCCTTTTTTCCAGGCCACCCGTGCAGCATCGAGAAGATTAGCTGTACCTAAAATGTTACTGCGAAGGAAAACCTGCGGATCGCGAATTGAGCGATCAACATGTGACTCTGCAGCAAAATTAACGATACGGTCAACGGGATTATCTCCCAGGATCTCCTGCACTTTGCCGGAATCCCCGATGTCGCCTTTTACAAAAGTGAACCTTTTTTTCTGATCCAACGGAAGGGATTGAAGATTGTGCAGGTTGCCTGCGTACGTGAGATTGTCCAGACCGATTATCTCATCCGAACTGTGACGGGAGAGCCAGGAGTATACAAAATTGCTCCCAATAAAACCTGCAACACCGGTTACCAAAAGCCTCATGGGATCACTCCTATCTCTTTCAGGTACCGCAAGGTTGCATCCTGCCATGTGGGGAGCGTATACCCCAGTGTTTCCTCTGTTCCAAAGGTATCCAGCACCGAATATCCGGGGCGCTGTGCAGCGGTCCTGAAGGTATCGGATTTTACCTTATGCAGGGTCCCGTTCCATCCGGTTTGTGCAACGATATACCGGCCCCAGTCGTACCGGGAACAATTGCCTGAGTTCGTGATGTGGTAGAGTCCAAACGATCGCGTGGAGATCAGGTCAAGCGTAAGCTTTTGCCAGGTCAACGGTATACGTTGGGGCAGATATTTGATCATCTACTACCGGGATCTCCGTTTTTCCCTGACACCACTCCAGCATTTTAAGGACAAAGTTTGTTTTTCCTTTGCCGAAAACCCAGGAGGTACGGATGAGGTAGTACCTGTTGCAAAGGTCACGGACTACCTGCTCGCCGAAAAGTTTGCTCTCGCCATATCGGTTAACAGGGTGCACGGGATCAATAATAGTGTAAGGGCGATCGCTTTTGCCGTCAAAGACATAATCCGTAGAATAATGCACAAGGATGGATCCCTGTTCATTTGCGGCAAGCGCGAGGTTTTTTACACCAAAACCATTTACCATAAATGCATTTTTCCACTCTTTTTCGGCAAGATCTACGGCATTGTAGGCTGCACAGTTAATGATAACATCCGGGGAATACGTCCGGATCATCTCATCGACGCGTTTTTTACTGGTAATATCAAGGACCTTTGAATCAGCGGCGTAACAGGGAATATCTTTTGTCTTGCAGAGACGCGTGATATCCTGGCCCAGCTGTCCGTTTGCACCGGTTATCAGCACTTTCATGGTAATATACACCCATATTCGAACGGCGAATCGATCTCTTTGAACAACGGCAACCGGGCATCTTTATCCGAAATATTGACTGAAGAGATGCCATAGCGTTCCCGTGGCCAGGAAATGCCGAGATCCGGGTCATCCCAGCGGATACCTGCATCATATTCCGGGTAATAGAAATCGGTGGTCTTGTAATGTACTTCCGTGTGGTCTTCAAGAGCAAGGAAGCCATGAGCAAATCCTTTCGGGATCCATATCATCCGATGATGTTTTGCCGAGATTTCAACTCCGACTGGCGTTCCGAACGTAGGAGAATTTTTCCTGATGTCGATGACCACATCATATATCGATCCTCTCAGGACACGAATGAGTTTTCCCTGCGGGTGCTGGCTCTGATAGTGGAGCCCCCGAAGCACCCCTTTTGCTGAAGAAGAATGATTGTCCTGGACAAATTCATAGGGAACCCCGATCCGTTCCATATCGCGACGGCTGTAACTTTCAAAGAAAAAACCACGGGCATCGGAAAAAACTCTCGGTTCAATTAAAAAAACTTCCGGTATTGATGTAGGGATTTTCGTCAGCGTTCCCATTCGAGCAACTCAATAAGTAGTACGTATCCGTCAGTCTTAAAATATTTTGATCGTTATATCCCCTGTGCCTGAATTTCCCCTAGATATCTCAATTATCGATCTCAATTATCGTTTTCCAACTTTCTTTTCAATGATTAATATGATAACCTGATCGTCTCATTTCTTATCTGCAATATCCATGAGATACCGCCCATATTCCGTGGCAATCATACCTTTGGCAAGTTCCCGCAACTGTTTTTTATTGATATAACCCTGGTTATAGGCAATCTCTTCCAGACATGCCACGTAGAGTCCCTGACGGTTCTGGACAGCTTCGATAAAATTCGATGCCTCCAGAAGGGAATCATACGTACCCGCATCCAGCCAGGCCATACCCCTCCCGAATGGTATGACCTTGAGTTCTCCTTTCTCAAGGTACACCCGGTTTACATCGGTGATCTCCAGTTCCCCGCGGGTCGAGGGTGTAATGCTTTTTGCAATTTCCACAACGGAATTGTCATAAAAATACAATCCCGGCACAGCATAATTTGATTTGGGTTTTACTGGTTTTTCCTCGATCGAGATAACTTTTTGTTCTGCATCGAATTCTACCACCCCGTACGCGCGCGGATCTTTTACATAATAGCCAAATATTACAGCACCCTTTTCCAGAGTGCCGGCGTTCCTTAATAATTCGGAGAAGTGCTGCCCATAGAAGATATTATCACCGAGGATAAGGGCCACGCGATCCTTTCCGATGAATTTTTCACCAACAATAAATGCTTCCGCAAGGCCGCCGGCTTTTTCCTGGACTGCGTACGTAAAGGACATACCAATCTGGCGCCCGTCCCCCAGCAACCCCTTGTAGTGTGAAATATCACGAGGTGTGGAGATAATGAGAATATCCCGGATCCCGGCAAGCATGAGGACGGAAAGCGGGTAGTAGATGAGCGGTTTGTCATACACCGGCAGGAGATGCTTTGATATCGATTTCGTAATGGGATAGAGACGAGTGCCGTATCCGCCAGCGAGGATGATGCCTTTCATGATCAATGCAATTTAAATATATTTTGCCTGATGGAATAATTTTTCTCATGTATGGAGGCTTATACATATTTTCATACACAGAATATGGATAACAGATTAAGATAAAAACTGATAAACAAATGTCTTACCGGGAAAAGAACGGTCATCCGTTCCGGATTGAAGTCTCATGAAGATTATTTCTGTTGTCGGCGCCCGGCCCCAGTTTATCAAGTGCGCCCCGGTCTCGCGCGAGCTCCGGAAGGAGCATGAGGAGATCCTCGTCCATACCGGGCAGCACTATGACCCGGAGATGTCCGAAATATTTTTTGATGAACTGGAGATCCCCCGGCCGGACTACAACCTTGGCGTCGGATCCGGGTCGCACGGGAAACAGACCGGTGAGATCCTGATGCGGGTGGAGGATGTGCTCCTGAAGGAGAAGCCCGATCTCGTGTTCGTCTATGGTGACACCAACTCGACTCTTGCCGGGGCGCTGGCCGCTGCAAAGCTGCATATCCCGGTTGCGCACGTAGAATCGGGATTGCGTTCGTTCGACCGCACGATGCCGGAAGAAATTAACCGGGTTGTCACCGATCATATCTCCGATCTTCTCTTCTGTCCGACACAGACCTCTGTCGATAATCTTGCAGCCGAGGGGATCACAAAAGGCGTCCATCTTGTCGGTGACGTGATGGCCGATGCCTTGGCATACAACCGGGACATTGCGCAGAGAAAATCCCGCATCCTTGAAACGCTTGGGCTTACAGGGAAGGCCTATTGCGTACTGACGGTACACCGGGCCGGCAACACCGACAACCGGGAAAACCTCACCAGTATTATCCGGGCGGTCGGAGATGCCGGTGTACCGGTTGTGTTCCCGGTCCATCCCCGGACCCGGAAGTATCTTCAGGAATACGGGCTCCTTGCAAATCTGCCGGACACTATTCATCTGATCGACCCTCTCGGGTATCTCGATATGATTCGTCTGATGGAATCTGCACAGAAGATCCTCACCGATTCCGGCGGGATGCAGAAGGAGGCATACATGCTGGGCGTACCCTGCATTACCCTCCGGGAAAATACCGAATGGGTAGAGACGGTCGAGGCCGGATGGAATGTGCTGGCTGGAACAGGCACAGATCCTATTAAGATATCGATTTTATCAAATTTTCCGACTAATCCACGTCTTGAATTATATCCGTCAGGTGCCTCTCAGCGTATCCGGGAAATTATCGGAGTAATATTGTAATATTTACTCTGTTTCTCTTTTATATCCTGTAAAGACAAATTAATCTCTCAATAGATTATTATTACCCTCGTTTTGTCCATCTTCCGATTTGTTATTACATCGGAAAATATTAATCGAACCACCTCACAACTATCCTTCTAAAATATTGATCTTATAGAGAATTGAGGAGATAATGTGAAAATCTGTGTAATCGGTCTTGGGTATATTGGGTTGCCGACAGCTACTGTTATTATCTAAAGATCATATGGTTTATGGTTGTGATATTAATCCCCAAACAGTTGAAAAAATTAATCAAAAAATTCTCCCATTTAATGAACCCGAGATGGAAGCACTGTTGAAAAAATCAACTATGCAAGCATCATTAAACCCGGTCCCTTCCGATGTTTTTCTCATTTGTGTGCCGACTCCCTTTGATAAAGAAATTAAAATGGCAGATCTTGGTTTTGTAAAAAAGGCCTTGGAAACCATTGTTGAGGTTCTTGAAAAGGGGAACCTGATTATTATTGAATCTACCATTACTCCGGGAACATCTGAAAAACTTGCTGTTCCGATTATTGAAAAAACCGGATTAAAAGTTGGTAAGAATATTTTTCTGGCACACTGTCCCGAACGTGCCATCCCGGGGAAGACGATATATGAGATGGTTAACAACGACCGTATTATCGGGGGTATTAACAAAGAGTCTGCAGAATTTGCTGAACGGGTCTATCGGTCTTTTGTCAAGGGGAAGCTGTTTACGACGACGATCAGAACTGCTGAATTTGTGAAACTGATGGAAAATACTTACCGGGATGTCAACATTGCCCTTGCCAATGAATTTGCAATCCTATCTGAAGAGATGGGAATTGAGGTTTGGGATGCAATCAATCTGGCAAATAAACATCCGCGAGTGAATATTCTCTCTCCGGGACCAGGTGTCGGAGGCCATTGCATTGCTGTTGACCCTTGGTTTTTAACGGAGAGTAGCGTAAATGCGACTTTGATTACGACAGCACGGGAAATTAATGATAATATGCCCTCATTTGTTTTTTCCCGAGTAAAAAAATTAGTGGGAACAGATCATATTGCCCAACCCATAATTACAGTCTTTGGTGTGGCATATAAAGGAAACACCGGGGATACACGCGAAACTCCGGCATTAAAATTTTTACGATTAAGTGAACGAGAGGGATGGAACATAAAAATTTTCGATCCATATGTCACTAAATTTGATTATCCCTTAATGGATTTAGAGGATTCCTTAAAAAATAGCGATTGTATTGTTTTATTAACGGATCATGACTTTTTCAAAACAATCGACCCCTCGAAAATAGTTATGAGATCTAAAAATGTATTTGACACTCGCCATATTCTTAATAAAAATATTTGGAAACATGCGGGATTTTGTGTAAAATTTTTGGGAGAAAATTAACGAAGAAAAAAAAATTGAGTGTTTTAATGATAAAGTTGGAATCAATAATACTGAAGATAAAGCAAGACCTCATTAGTAGAAGGGGCATTCAGACATTAAGTTTATTTTCAGCCCAGGTTCTCCTATTGGGCACAGGAATTCTAATAGGAATAATAAATACTAGAACACTTGGTCCTGTGGATTATGGGATATTAGCTTGTTTTTTTACTTTTACTAGTTTTACGGTAATATTTTTCCGTTTCGGTCTTTTTAGTTCTGCAGGTCTTTTACTCGCACAAACCAAAGATGAATTAAAGAAAAAGGAATTAATCGGCGCCTCCGTGATTTTTGCATTCCTTGTTGGGATTTGTTACGCAGTTTTTATATTTATTTCAAGTTTTTACGTTGATGGACTTATGCACACAAATATAGGGTGGATTTTCCGCTATGTTTCGATCCTTATTGTTTTTCTTCCTTTTACAATCATAATTCCCCTTCTTTGCAGAGGATTAAATCAGATCCGTTTGTTATCCTTATTTACAGTCATACCGAATATACTCTACCTTTGTCTGGCATTAATTCTTATGCATTTTAAAAAAATTGATCCATTTGAGTTTATTCTCATTAATTTGGTTAGTTCCGCTATCACTATTATCATTATAATTATTTTGTTACGACCTTCATTTGAAAATTTATCTGAAAATATCAAATTAATTTTAGAGAAGACCAGAATATATGGTAAACATTTATATTTAGGTCAGTGTATAGATCTAGCATCATCGCAATTAAGTGGATTATTTATCGCAATATTTGTAAATACTACACAACTCGGTTTTTTTTCTTTGGCGACGAACATAGTGTCGCCAATGGTCAATTTTTCTCAATCGCTGGCGATAACGAAATTTACGGATTTTGTTGATCAAAAAAGGATAACCACAAAAGTGATCTTCGTTAATTTTATTTGGCTTGTTGTCTGTATAATAGGTCTCATATTACTCGGGAAATTCGTTATTCATATCCTCTTTGGCGATGCATTTTTACCAGCGTATAATCTAATTCCTCTTCCAGCCATAGCTGCCTCTTTTCAAGGGATGTATCAACCCTTTAATATGTTTATTGAGATAAAAAAAAGGTAAGTGGATGAGAAATGCATCTTTTATAATGACCGGCTGTCAATTTTCAACTAATATTATTCTAGTTCCATTATTTGGTGCGATCGGAGCAGCTGAAGCAAGCGCCATCTCAATGGCTTTTTCTTTTTGTGTATATATATATTTATATGAAAAATTTAAAAGGGAGGGGTTATGAAATATTTAGGATTATCCGAATTTTCTGCGCTTATTACAGGATTATTTAAAAATGATATCAAGACGTTTGAAAAAGAATTTTCAGAATATATTGGAGTCCGTTATGCACTTGGAACCAGTTATGGAAGAACCGCACTATACCTTGCATTAAGATCGTTGGAAATTAATGATAAAGAAGTATTGTTACCTTCATTCTCCTGTAGTGTTGTAAGGGATGCAGTTTGCCTTGCAGGTGCTACGCCTGTCTTCATTGATGTCGATCCTAAAACCTTGGAAATGAATTTGAAGGATATTGAAAAACATATATCTGAAAAAACAAAGGCTATTATCATTATTCATTATTATGGAAAACCCTGCTCAAATATGGATAAGATATTGAAATCTGCAAAAGAAAAGAATATATTCGTTATGAAGATTGTGCCCACTCGTTAGGTGCCCAATATAATGGTATGAAAGTTGGAACATTTGGGGATATTTCAATTTTTTCTCTGACGAAAAATATGTTAAATTTTCAAGGGGGTGTGTTGGCCACAAACAACAGACGGTTGTATGAAAACGCAATGGATATATTAAAAAACGAGGGTCAAAGAACATTGTTCCAAAGTTTTTGCGATTTCTATATGATGCTTATTAATGGGTGGAAATTAACAACAAGCAACTAGTGAGAGACAGAATGCATCGAGCCAAGTTTGAATTCTGGTTAATCAAATTTCCGAATTTTTTAGTTTCATTTCCTTTGATATTAGAGTCATTGATAAAAAAATTTATAAAAACAAAACAAGATTGCATCGGATTTTACCAAGTAAATGTAAATAATCGGGGGCATTTAAAAGATATGAAGGTTTGCTTAAATTTAAAAATGAATCCCCTTATTGCTTCTGTTGGAAGAATTCAAATTAAAAAACTAGATTTGTTAAATATGAGACGAATAAAGATATGTTCTCATATTTCCAGTGCCACGAACAATTCTTATTTAAAAAACATAGATAAAAGCAATATTAAAAATGTCTATTCTATGATTCCTCTGAATTTTCGGAGGAAATTTAAATGAGATTGTAAAAAAATGCAGAATTGAGGGACTATCTCTGCGTCAAATCTGGCCAGCATATCAGGATTGGTGGAATCAACAAGATTCCTCAAATATAAGAAAGATTCGAGATTCATTATTAATGTGGGATGTAAATCCAATGATAACAGACGAGGAAATAACTCATATGATAAATGTGATAAATAACGAAATCCTGGCGATTGAATCAAAGAATTGATTTATAAAATGTCGATTTCGACCAAAAAGTTTAAAATAACAATAAAACGCTATAGAGGAGATAATGAGAGTTGATATTTATAAAAGGGACGAACTTGATGTGACAAAATGGAGTGAAATAGCACATTCTGGGAGCGTTTTCCAAACATATGAATGGGCCAAATTTTTTGAAAATAAAACGACTGAACCCTTATTTTTCATTGCTAAAGAAAATGAGGGTGGATGGTGTGGAGGTTTTTTAATTTTTCATTTTAAAATGAAATACATTTCATATTTTACAAATAAATTAATCATTCAGAGTGAACCTATAATAATTAAAAAAGAGATGAGAGAAGATATTATTAATAATGTATGGAAAGAGATCGAAAATTACGCTAAAAAAGAAAATATTATTTATATTGATGGATATAATCTTGTTACATCTAGATGGTGTGACAAAAACTTCTTTTTAATCAATAAATTTAATAACATAATTAAATATGGATCTCATATACTAGATTTGAGTAAACCAATAGATACAATATGGGATAATCTTCATAAGAAACATCGTAATATGATTAGGTCTGCCCAGGCACAGCAGGGATACGCATAGAGGAAACAAATAATTTAATTGATTATTATAATTTATCGGCAATTACTTATATCCGATCCAAAGGACAAGGTCCGTCATATGAGAGGTTAAAAGGCATATGGGATAATTTAAATCCCAGTCATAGGTGTCGCATTTTTTTTGCAAAGGAGAATGGTGATATTTTGAGTTTCCGCATTTATGTTATTTCATGGAAATACAGTTACTTATCTGCATGGAGACTCCAACGAGAGAACCAAAGGTGCATCTAATTTGCTTCATTGGGAAATAATCAAAATTGCAAAAAATGAAGGCTATAATTGGTATGATTTCGGTGGGGCAACTTTACCACGCGAGAAAAATTCCAAAGGGTGGGGTATAAAACGGTTTAAACTAAGATTCGGTGGGAAATTATGTATATTTTATGGGGGCTACAAAGTTTATGCCCCCATACGGAAAAGAATTTTAGATATGGGTCCCTGACTCCATCTTTTAATTGTATGTATAAAATTCGACGTAAGTTTTGAAAAAAATGATTCCGGCTCGATATAAGACATTTTCACATTTATAGCACTGAAAGGAATACTATCAAGAGTGCGATATTGTTTTTGTTATTTTCCCTATGATCCAATTAACTAAATAAACGGCATTTGCTTGAACAACATATTCGGGTAACTCATAGCTTCCGATAAATTCATTTGGATTCTCTTGATAGGCATCATAAAATTCCCTCATTGTCACTACTTTTATCGTATTATCGAGTCCTAGGAATTGGAAAAACGCGTTAAGTTTATCCACAATCATATTATTTGGTTTGAATGTAATGTATTTTTTATCGAATTTCATTGCAGAATAACTATGCATGAAGAGGTTCATAACGCGAATATTATTTTTTTTGGCCATTTTCACAAAAAACTTAAGTTCATCCAACGTTGCCCAGTTAATATCTGTTTTTATATAACTACTCTTAAAAATAATATTAAAAGCCATGACATTCCTTTTAAATATTGTAACGGGAACTTCAATAATTCCTTTTTTTGCGATGACATTATTCTTTGAAAACGATAATTTACATTTCCGGATTCCCAAAAAACATGGTTGTATCTATTGGAATATTATTTGTCTTTAGAGCAACTATTGTATCATCATTAATTGAATAAGAACTTGCCTCCACGAATACGCGATAGAGATATATGCCCGGTCCATTTTTTAATTAATTCTTTACCTTCCATCGATGATTTTAATCTGTTCTTGTTGTGAATATTCTTCCGGTACCCGCACCCTGTTTTCGTCATAACCTCGATTGGGGTGAATGTGCAATTGAACATCATTTCCCTCTTTAATTATTTTCTGGCAAATACTTTTAAAATTGTTTTCTCCATATCGTTTATATTCAAAAACATCCAAAAAAAATGTGAGCATTTATACCATCACTACTTACAAATCTCAATAATTTTGGAATAGCCAAAATAATCATTTCCGATTTTCCCATAAATCATAGACTTTGTCTCATCTACGGGTTCTTTATGTAAAAATGTTAAAGACCCAGGATATCTCAACATCAGTTGAAATGATGATATAGAGTTTGTTCATAACGATTGATAAAATTCATTTAAATTAATATCCACCGATTGATTCTCTCTTAATGAATCCAGCACTTTTAGGGCGCAAATTGTTGATTCTTGCTCCATCCTCGACTCCAAGTTCTAACTTTTTCTTGCCTTGTAAAACCTGAATAAAATTTTCTAAAGATTCATATAGTCCTATATTTGCATAATCATACTTTTTATAGAATCCATCGGTCGTTTTAATCTCTCGGAAATTGTCTATTTCAACGGCAGTTCCTCCAACAAATATTTCTATTCGTTCTCTTGAAAATATTGAATTGCCTAAATCACAATAAGTTAAAGATGCAATAGAACCATCGGCAAATTTGATATTGGAAGTAACATTATTATTTATCAAACTCTTTTCCTTATTATTAACAGATTCCGCCTGTATTTGTACAGTTTCCGAATCCAATAACCAATACATTAAATCAAAGAAATGAGGGGTCTCTCCAATGATTCTGCCACCCCCTTCGATGGGATCATTTACCCAATGACCCCGCGGCAAAGCAGTTGTATTTAATCTATAGTTAATTACTGCGGGTTTTCCCTTTCGTTTAATTACATCTTTCGCCATAGCGCTTATTGGAGAATATCTTCGATTTGTTCCAACAGTCATAATAACACCGGTATCCCTGACTGTTTTCATAATTTCTTTAATCTCCTCATAATTCATTGCCATGGGTTTTTCTACATAGATATGTTTCCCTGCATTGGCAGATGCTATTATCATTTCTTTATGCAAATTGTGGTGCGTAGCAATCAAAACACAATCTACATTTTTATCGCTTAAAACTTCATTATAGTCTGTAGTGCAATAATTTGCATTATATTCTTTTGCCACATTTTTAGCATTAATCCCGGTTCTACTAACAATAGCATAAATATTGGCTCCGTTTATTTTCTTCAAATTGGGTAAATGAAATCCCTTGCATATTCCTCCGGTTCCAATAATTGCAATGTTTATATTATCTTTGCCTTTTCCAACCTCTTTTTTTGATGTTTTTGAATCCTTGATATCGGATGTATTAAATCCAATTGATTATACTTCAATACAACAGCAATTACATCCTCATCATTACTCAACAATGTCGAAAATGCAGATTGAACCTCCATTACGTCAAATTGTTTACTAATCAGTCTTCCAACATTAATTTTTCCCAGACTTAATAATTTAACAAACTCTTTCATATTTCGATTAGCAGTCCATCTAACTAATCCGATTGGATAATCAATTCCATTTTGAACATAATCTGGATCGTTACATCCATGCCCATATGCTCTTGAAATTTTTAACTCCAATTCATTAAGGAAAAAGGGTTTTCTTTGAATATTTAAGCCAACTTCTCCAACAACCACTACCCTTCCATGTTCGCGACACACCGACATTGCTTGATTGATAATTACGTCACTCCTAGATTGAGCGCAAATTATAACTGCGTCAACTCCGACTTGATCAGTGAATCTCAAAACTTCTTTTTCAAAGTCATCCTTATTTGCAATAATCCCTTTTTCCAAGCCAAATTCTTGAGCAAGTGCTATCCTCTTCTCAGATAAATCGCTCCCAATTACATGACAACCGGCAACTTGTAAGAGTTGATTGACCAATTGGCCTACTAAACCTAATCCAATTACTAATATCGTCTCTCCAAATTCTACTTTTGCTCTTCTGACCCCTTGAATTGCAATACCACCCAAGGGGGTGAATGCTGCTTCCTCTAATTTCAAATCATCAGGAAGTTTTATAACGAAATTTTTTGGTGCACAAACGATTTCAGCATGACTTACACCAGCATAAGCTACTTTATCACCAATACTTAAACCAACAACATTTTTTCCGACTTCAAGTACGACACCAGCACCACTATATCCGGTTGGTTGGAATGTTTGTTTATCGTTATCTGCTAAAAGAGTATGAATGCTGTTCTTAATACCGGTTGTTTTGACATAATTGAAGGCTCTTTCGCGAAAATTTTTATCGGTTAATGCTTTTTTTAAGATAGATCTATCATGTTCATCAGTTTGTCGAAAAGCCGCTAATTCAGTCCCCGTACTAATTAACGAATATTTTACGTGAATTAATACTTTATTTTCATCACATAGAGGCGCAGGAACATCCTCTAATATAATCGTTCCTTCTTTTGGGTCCACCATTATTTGTTTCATACTACCACAATCAGTATTATTTTTGAGTTTGATGCAGATAAATTATTGGCCCGATAGTAATATCGCCGAGAGAGCATAGTTTAAGATTATTCCTTCATACCACCAACTCGCGATATAACAAATCTAACCTTTCCAGCGTTTGTTTTTTGTAATGAATCTACATAATTTACTTGAATTTTCATCGCTTCACCCACCCTTCTCTTTACTTCTGTAATCATAAATGTATAATCATAAGTGCTAAAGGCAGGTTTCTTAATTATATTAATAATAAATATCATCGACACTGTTTTGAATTATTTGACATTGCTCAATATTTTCACAGAATTCAAAAGCAAGTGTCATTTCCGGAAGCTGGAATACTCCTGTTATCGGAAGTAATAATTATATCATCCATCCTCCCCTCAACTGATTTTACAAGTGGGAGTTCTTTCTCCGCAAGAACACTTCTTATCGGAGGGGATAACTATGTCCCCGATATTATATCGTATTAATGGCATTGAAAAATTATTTAGGCCTGTGCAAATCATAACTCCAGGTTCATTTTCTTTACATTCATCACCATTTTCATTAATAATTTCAACAACTCCATATTCAGGATTAATATGATAGTTTCCCTTTTCACATTCTGTTATCATCGATACATGTTCACCGTTTCCGTACAGAATCAAAAACCTTAGATTTAAAGATATGTTCTATATTTTTTCGCATAAATGGCAATAGTGTTTCAGATGACGTTTGCACTGCCATTTGCGGTTTGGGGCAAATATTTTGTTCTTTTAATAAATTTGCAAATGAAAATAGACTTGATGGATAACCTCTGATTAATTTTGGATTAAAATCATCAATCATTTCAACGTATCCCTTAACAGACAAATTATTCAAATTAAATGAGGATAAAAACAAATTATTGTCATTTTTATAATAGGTACCATTATCTGGGACTTTGCCGCGCAATATAACTTGATTTTCTCTTGGGTCATACCCCATCCAAGACCAATGTCTACAAACAAATGCTTTTTCAATTATCCAATTTTTTTTATCAAGTTGAAATTTTAAAGGGATTCCGGTTGAACCGCTTGTATGATTAATTATCGGCGCATAAGATTGGGAATTGTTTGCCAGTAAGTCACTATAATTATTCCTTATATCTTTTTCAGTAAGAATAGGCAATAATTTTAAATCATATTTTGATTTTATTTCGGTTGGATCCAATTTTAATTTTTTAAATAACTTTTGATAATATGGAACATGTTCATAAGAATAATTAATTATTTTTATTAGCATTTTATTCTGGATTTCCTCCAGGTCTTTTATGGGTAACCACTGTGTCTTCATTAACCAATTATAATAACTAACAAATGTTATACCGTAGATATATGGAAATGGAACCTTCGAATACATTTGATTTAAATATTTTCTTGCAGCATTTGGAACCAATTTGTTTATAAGGCTAATAATTATCACCTCACAGATTACTCATCGCTCGCAACATCCATGCCTGCCCCCAGCGGATATACGGCATTGTATTTGTCCGGTTCTTGTACTTACGATAATAAAAATACCCTGATGAATCCTGCATATTAACAATGCTCCAGTCCGCAACTTTTTGTGTCATCTCTTTTAACTGGAAATCAAAATCAGATAGTTCTGAAAAAGTAATCATCGCTTGGGCACAGCCTGTGAATATCAATCGGATATGTTGCATTATCCATCAGCCGTGGTGTCCCATCATCTAGAAAGAGATTTGTCATGTAATAGTCTAATCCCTTCTGAAGAGCATCTTCCCACATCCACTCATCACCCAGCACTCTCCGGGCAGTGTTCAGGCACTCCAGCACAAATCCAGTGTGATAATTGTCAATAACGGCATTATATTTATCCGGCGGTCCCCAGTAAATCCAGGAACCGTCGCTGTTCTGATTATTCAGGGTATACTTGTATGCTTTGAGCGCGGTTTCCTTGTATATCACATCATGAGAATGAGACCACATGCGGATGAGTACAGACGCAGCCCAGAGGTTTGCATTGTGGACATGATAGGTATCAATTGGGGTATAACTGAAGCACAACGATTCAGAATTAATGATGTCTTTTTTCAGGTCATGAAGGATAAATGAACAACAGGATTTCGCTATGTCAAGGTATCTTTTTTCGTGTAAAATCTCGTAGGCATCGATGAATGCATGGGCAACCTGTGATGTAACAACTCCAGATGGTGTGCCCCTCGGGATGAAAATGAGTGATTGCCAGTCAAACGGATACCCCCAGCAATGACCGGAATAACCCCGGCTGGGATTTTCTGTGAGCCATGTCAGACAATACCGTGCCTTATCGAGATAATTTTCTTTTTCCGGAAGCACGGTACAGGTTCAGATAACCGCGGGCAAACAGAGCCATCGCTTTGGCGTTATATGCGGGTTTTATTCGATAAAGGGTTCTCGACAATCGTGGAAAATATTCAATGAAATCTGAATTCAGGTGATTAAGACCCGGACCCTGTTCATCCATAAAATAATCTGGGACCCCTTAATGTCATAGGGATCATATCCCGTCCATCCATTTCTCTCTATCCACTGATCAAGGGCCAGTACGGATTGGTGATATGTTTTCACCGTTCAAACCTCTTATAGATTTCAATGAGTTTATCCGATTCATTTTTCCAATTATATTTTGTCTCTACCGATCTTCTCCCATTTTCACCCATCTTTTGGGCAAAAACTGGATCATGGTAAATTTTTTTGATTGCGTCTGCCATAGATTCGGCATCACCGGAAGGTACTACAATTCCACACTGCGTTTCTTCAATGATCCTCTTTAATGGAGTGCAGTCAGTCGACACAATCGGTTTTTTCATTGCCATATACTGGAATAATTTATGAGGAATTGTAGAGTTCGTATGCCCGCTGGTATGATGAGGAATTAAACAGACCGAACTGAGTGCGATATACGTGGGTATTAATTCAAAATTAACCCACCGGTAAATTCAACATGATTTTCAAGTTTTAATTTCGCACAGAGATCTCGCATTGTCTTTTCGAAAATCGGTGAACCCTTCCCACCGACAAGAAGTAATTTTGCATGGGGTATTGTTTTAATAACATAGGGCATCATTCTGATCGCATTGTCAATACCTCTGTGCGGACCAAAGCCGCCAATATAGGAAATGACAAAGGCATCATGAAATTTTTCAACGAGATCCTTCTGAATTGATATTGAATCGTAATATTCGAGATCCTCGGTGTTCATAATAACAGAAATCTTGTTTTCCGGAATACCATATTTACAAGAATACCACGATTTTCCTTCATCAACCACAGCAATAATATGGTTTACCTGGGAAAGAATTGACCCAGCCATTTGTTCAAATCGTGAAGGTGATAAAAGGTATTCGATTGTTTTTACGTAGAGTGAACGATATCGAGATTCTTTTCTCCATTCTTTTATAGCTCAGGGTAATTTTCATGTAAATCTGCGATAATGGGGATGGAATTTGTTTTTGCAACCATCAAACCTGTTTTAACCAAAGGAAGATCGTGAACATGCAAAATATCAATTTTATTGTGTTTGACAAAACGTTCGATATTTTTTTTCCAACCGGGGTGGATAAAAAATAAACTGGAATCCGGCATCATTAAAAATATTGTTAATTAAATGATCATTCATAACAATTCGGGAAATTTGTAATCCGTTAATTGTTTCTTCATATTTTAATCCGGTTTTCCATGTAGATAGTAAAAATACTTCATATCCATTATCAAGAAGACGTCTGACTTCTTTTTCGACTCGAATATCTGGTGGAAAAACACCCTCTAAAATCATTCCAATCCGCATGACAAAAATATCCCACTTCCTTAATGAATAGTGATTCCTCATTATTATTCTATTTTAATATCCAAACACTTCTCATCTATGTAATCGTATTCAACCATAAAGGTTGATAGATAATAATTGGTTACAAGTTCTGGGGAGTTAAAATGGTAATATACCCTATTCTTTTTCTGTTTTCCTATTATAGAGCGAAATCAATCGTTTTTCCATAATCCCCCATCTATAATTTTTTTCATATCCCCTGCCACCATTCAATCCTAATTGCTGACAGAGGTTTGCATTCTCTTTCAACCGGATAATTGCTTCCTTTATTTGATTTATATTGCCATATGATACAATGATACCACAATTTTCTCGAAGAACAATATTGGTCATTGAACTTTGATCGTTTATCAAAACTGGTTTATTGCATCGCATTGCTTCAAAAAGTTTGTTTGGACTGGCGAATTTATTGTTTGGAATTGCTGGATCATACAATATAAATAGCAAATCTGCCATTAAAGTATATTTCATAATAATTTCATGGGGCACGGATGGGGGAAAATTTCAATATTGCAATTTTTTTTGGCCAATTCCGTTATTTTTTGCTGATATAGCCTATTTGAACAACTTCCCATAACGATCAAATTTACATCTTCCAGATCTTCTATAGCACTAATAATTTGTTCAATTCCTCGATCTTGACTGATACCACCCCCATAAAATATTGTAAATTTTTTATTGGGATCTGTATGTTTGAATGTCGGATCAACAATTTCTTCTTTTGGCGAGTTTGTAATAATGATAATATCTTTTTTCGATCTACAGTCAATTTGTTCCAACCTGGCAATATCCGCGATTACTATTTTATCAGCAAATTGCATTATAAAACAATCCAATAATTTAATTATTTGTCTGCATACTCGCGGTAATATCGGGGAATTAAGAGTATCGGCGTAAAAATCAAATATATCATATACAATCATCTTATTTTTTAATTTTGAAATTACTATTGCGGGTAAAAATGTATCAAAGTCTATTGAATGAATTGCATCAAATTTTCTCTTTAATAATTGGTATATTATAAAGATCCACCAAACCGGTAAATAGAAAATGAGTGCTAAACTTCCAGAAGGAAGTGAGAGGGGGAAAGACAAAATATTTAATTTCTTGTTTAAAACATAATTTTTTAATGATGTATCACGGTCCCAAATTAATAATGTTACTTCAAAATTATTCTCTATTAGTGTATCAACAATTTTTTTTACTTTGATATCACGACTTAATGGAAGAAATGGAATCGACAATAATCGAATTATATCTCATTCATATTCTTTTAGCTTTGCAAATTAAATAAATTGCTCTGTAGTATACCACCCCATATTAGAAATTGTAAGAACCAATGCATTCTAAAATTATAGTTTTGGCTGGATGAGTTGATGAAACATTCTTGCTCTATTACCGCATAAAGATCAAATAGGAATAGTTTTAGGATTGTACAAAATTGGAGATACTAAAGATATAAATAAATACATTAGATAATCAATTTTAATAGAGAAACTATCAATGGAAGTAATCCTCAAATTATTTAATCTACTTCGAAAATATTTCTTAATAATTGGATTGATTAGCCCCCTCTTAGGCACATTATATTGTGTTCTTTTCAATCGATATGATTATTTATTTAAAATGTTTTATGTGACAATACCCTTATTTATTGCTTCTGCTTATCTGCTTATTTCCAAAAACCATAAACTTTGTATAAAAGATATTATCTGTTATAAATCTCACAAAAAAATGTTTATATTCGGTTTTATTTTATTGTTTGTCTTATCAATAGTTTCCTTGAAACTAAATCCCACTCGCCCTTGGTATTACTTTATTTTAATTTCGTTATTATATGCAATTATAGCAATTCAAATTTTTTCCAATGATTATAATAAATATACAATTTTACTTTGTATCATTCTTGTAAATTTCAATATTATTTACTCTTTAACTGTAAATTATCCACTCTATTTTTGGAGCACTGATACATTAATCCATTTGAAGTTCGCTGAATTAACAAAAATATTATCTCATGTGATTTCCGGCGGAAGTATCCTTTGATTATTCAAAATTTCCTTTGTATCACATTTTTCTTGCAGAATTTTCTATAATTTCAAATTTTGATATGCTTTTATCTTTGGAAACAATTTCAATAATTCTTTCGCTCCTGCCAATTTTGATTATTTACAAAATTACGGAATTAATTTCCCATTCAAGCCAAATATCATTATTTTGTTCTCTGGTTTATTCATTTAATTATGTTGTATTAGATCACAGTATAAATTTAATAACCCAGGGATGTGCCTATATCGGGTTTATAATTATATTATATATTTTAATGAAAGTCTATCTAAATGATTATACTGGAAAAAAACTTGAAATTTTAATACTTTTAATAATTCTTTTTATTTATACGATTATAGTCCATCATGTTTCAATTTTTAATATATTTGCAGTATTGTTTATTTTGGGCATTTCAGTATACATTGTTACGGGGATATTTCCCAAAAATTATATGAAAATATTTTTTATGTTTATTGTAATAGCGACTAGTTATTGGATTTTCACATCACAAAATAGTTGTCATTTCTAAAATTAGTATTCTCATCGGCTACATCAGCGGAAGGCTTCTCAATAATTATTAATACTGGAACAATCTTTGGAAATCCAATCCTTGATTTTCTTTCAATCCATCTCGATTGGCCCCTTTATGCCTTATTCATATTTATTGGAATTGGTGTAGTGTATTATAGAGAGAATGCGGACAAACTGACAATTATTTTTGCTTTAATGGCAATGATTTTATTTATATTCTTTGTGCCAAGTCCATTACAAACATTATATGGAATAGTTAGCCTGTTTAGACTAGATAGATTCATATATTTTTCCATGCCTTTTATTGTAATTATTCTCACTTTCGGTGTCTTTTTTTATTTACTGAATGTTTCACAACAACAAAAAATTTACACTAAAATATTTATTGTGAGTCTAATCTTCACAATGTCGTTATTTGCTCAAATTACGACGAACCGGGGGTGGATGTACCCAATTCAATCTGGGACGATTACCTCAGTATTTTAACAATGGGGAGATCCAGGATTTCAATTCATTCAATCCAATATTCCAGACGGCACAAACCTATATACAGATAATAACGTGGAGAGACTATATGAGATAAATGATTTCGCGGGGATAAAAGATACTCAAATTCCATATTATATAGGGTATAATTTTTATCCGGATTACAATCCTAATAATGGCTATTATGTTCTCCGATATAACTATTATTTAAAATATGGATTATTTTTCCCCGGTACGAACAAGAGGGCGAATATAATTCATTTTCTCAATCAACAGAAAATGACAATTATATTCAAGAAGTTACAAACAATAATGCAAAGATATATGACAGTAATTTTATTATAATCGGAAAGGGAAATTACGGGAAATTATAACTGAAAAGTGTCACACTGAAGCTGGCTAAACTTATTCATATCCCTCCCTCATTTTACTGATTTATACTTATATAGCATGCCAGTATCTTCTGGTCTTAAAACACTTATGAGCACCCGCGCGGTCACAGGCTTTTCGCATGAAAATTAACAAGTGGGATAAACTCTTTTTGAATCATGGGCAGAGAAGGCTGATCACTTCATTGGACCCGACCTGTTCCTGAAGCTTGACCAAGAAATTACCATCGCGGGCCGTATTGCGATTTGATCGCGAATGCAAAATTGCCCAGGCAGGCAGTTGATCCACCCATCGTTCGAGATCAAGATAGGACAGAACAAATTCATGTATCCGCAGGGTGTTTTCCCATAAAAGACCGTCAAAGTAGATTCAGCACTGAATGCCCAGGACTGGCCGTAAAGGAATGATCCGACCGTCAAAGATATTTGATCGGAACCACCGAATTTCGAGAATTTCGAAATCGACAGAACTCGTATTTCCGGAGAAGATTGCCTCAAGAGACTATCCGAGGTATAGGCATCAGAGTTTTCGGTTGATACTTTGATGAAACATTCAAGTTCTCCGAAACAAAGATCAATGAGAAATTATTTCAGGATACTACACCATGAAAAGGTGCTGATAATTACTTATCAGATGATACCATCTTGTCCCCAATGGGGGGCATGTCAGCGAATCTATTTTCTTGCCGAATTTTTAACCAATTCGGGTTATTTGGTCGATGTCTGTCACAAATCTGGTAACGAAGACGGGACTTTTGATTCATTTAATTCATTTCAACCAGCATCCCACTTCCCCCCGAATTAGTAAAAACTCAAAGAATAAACGTGTTCAATCGTTTACCCAAAAATCATTCGTGAAAATTCCGAAATCATTTTAAAGAAATCATTAGGAAATGCATGGGTTTACCCGAAAAATTATTGTTTTACGAGCCGTTGGATACAGTATTTTGTTGGATATTCGGGTTTTTTATTCTATTTACAAAATAGAGATGCTATTGTATCAAAAATTAAAGATGATTCAATTGAAATGGTCATCATTTCTGGGCCAGCAAGCATTTGCACTTTTTCATTTTGCGCCGTTCATAAAATCAAAAATTCCTGGGGTCCCCATAATCCTTGATTATCGTGATCCTTGGAATATTAACCATTCATCGTTAATTGCAAAATATTTTGAAAGAAAAATATTAGACACTGGAGATTTTATTGTATTGTTAAATGAACCAATGAAACTTGATATTATTTCATATTTTGATATAAATAAAAATAAATGCGAAGTCATATTGAATGGATATTCAGGACAGACGAGTGATTAAGGTGAATTTGAAAAAAAATATAATATCAATCAAAAAAAGAATAGCAAACTTACCATTTCATATATCGGGGAGTATTTCTTTTGAGTGCGGAAGTTATACAGATCAACGGAGTTTTTTCATGCGATCAACACTTCCGTCATAAGGAAGATATCATAATTCGATTTGTTGGTTCAATACCATCTTCATTCACTCAATGAGTTTCAAAAAAGGTATCCAAATTTATTAGAGATTATCCCCCCGAGTTCAGCAACTCAAGA
The DNA here is from genome assembly GCA_963805035.1 of uncultured Methanoregulaceae archaeon. Taxonomy (GTDB): domain Archaea; phylum Halobacteriota; class Methanomicrobia; order Methanomicrobiales; family Methanospirillaceae; genus Methanoregula. Next base: position 342,855 of record CAWDSU010000008.1, read on the forward strand.
ATCTTTATAAGTATATGCTGGAAAGTGATGTATTGTTGGTTTTACATACAAGATTGTCAGATTCTAAATATATGTTAACTGGGAAATTTTTTGATTATATCAGGAGCGGCAAACCAATTTTTGGAATTGGCGCAACAGAATCCGCATATTTTATAAAAATAATTAAAAATCTAAAATTGGGCATTACAAGTGGCAATCAATCGGATGAAATTCTAATAGTACTAAATAAACTATATAAAAAATGGGAAGATGGCAATCTTAATGAAATTCGTATGAATGATATTGATATCACAAATTACTCAAGAGAATATCAAAATAAAACATATTTGAATATAATCAATAGATTGGACGATTTAAAAAGAAATAGGAGGATTTTCGGATGATAAAACCCAAAGTAGGGATAATTGTCTTAAATTATAATGGATGGCGAGACACATTGGAATGTTTGGACTCTTTATTCAGGAATGATTATCCAAATTACTCAATTATATTAATTGATAACTTTTCAACCGATGACTCAGTTGAACATATTGATAATTATTGTGAAAATACGATGAAATGTGTAAATTTTAAACTTAAAATCACGTATTACTATGAATGAGATAAGTTGTTATAATCATGAAAATAGGAAAGAAGATCTACAAGATGATATATTAAAATGTTATTTGTTTTTTGTTAAAAATAACCAAAATTATGGATTTGCTGAGGGAAATAATATCGGGATAAAATTGGCCTGAAGATTTTTTTGATCCGGATTATTTCTTACTATTGAATAATGATACGACAGTTGAAAAATCCTTTTTAAGCGAGTTAGTGAATTACGCAGAGAATGATAGGGAAGGAGGATTTTTTGGGCCCAAAGTCTATTTCTATCATAATAAAACCACCATCCAGTTTCTTGGAGGTGGAAAAGTAAATCTGTTGACGGGTTTAGCATACAATGTTGGAAGGGGGAAAAAAGATTCATCTAGATATAATCAGAATGTAGATTTAGATTATATTGGGGATCTCTGCTTACTCTGTAAAAAGAGGGTAATAAAAGAAATTGGATTATTGGATCCAAAATTTTTCCTTTACTGGGAAGAAACCGATTGGTGTTTCCGAGGTTTAGATGCCGGGTATAAATGTAGATATGTTTATAAATCAAAAATCTGACAAGAACTTTTTCTCTAATCCAATGCGAGTTGTATTTCAACTAACTATTTTGTTCGCAATATGTTTTATTTTATGAGTAAACATGCAAAAAAAAATTCATATTTGTATTTTTACCCTATTTTTTTTTATTTGAATTCCCCAAAAGTATTGCGGTTATATTATATAAACGACGATACAAATATCTGCATTATTTTTTAAGAGGGGTAATTGATGGCATTTTATTGAAAACTGGTGCTATAGAATTAGATTCATAATTGAACCTACATTTTGCATGAGCCCCTCATAAATAATAATTTCTAAACGCTGGCTCCATAAAATTGTGTAATGCCCCAAATGTTATGTCCTCCAGATTAATGATAAACTGTTTGCTTCGTGAATTAATGGAGAAAATAACTTCAGCCAGTCTCTTAAAAAAAGTAATTCTCCATTTTCATGGTTGGATTCTGAACCTGTTTTTCAACCGGGGTTCATGGTTGACCCAACGCTTTGAGTTTTACCCTGAGGTGCCATTCAGTGGCAGCATAAACAAACAAACAAGGTGAAATGAGCATGGGGATACGCGGCTTTCAATCCGGCTTTCGTTCTTCAAAAACACTTCAACGACCCGGAAACTCTTGTCCTTGAGAAACCGGAAACTATGCTCTCCATCCTGAAAAGAAAGTTCGTGGAATCCTTCAAAGCTAGGAAATATTAGCCCCAGGTTAAAGAGATTAAAATTAAAGTGATCCTTTTTAACCTCTCAAGATTGATGATTTCATTCTCTGTTCTGGTTATCATTAAGGGATTCTACAAAACCGAAATTTCAACTGTATAAGTCCTAATGAAATTACTTCCTATTCATTAGTTCATAGAATTTGAACTTGTATTTTTCAACAATCTCATCCCATGAATATTCTTTTAAAACATAGTTTGACGCCCGATATTTCCAATCTTTGAAATCATCATATTTTTCTTCGATTAATTCAACATTGTTTTTTAATTCTTCGGCATTGCTAAAGTATAATGCAAGGTCTCCACACACTTCTTTATTAAATTCATTATTATGAGCTACTATGATGTTATTCATAACCATTGCTTCCAATAATGAAGGATTTGTTCCACCTACAGAATGTCCATGAATATAACCAAAACAATTTTGTCGAAGCATATTAAGTAAATTATCGCAATAAATTGCACCGGTCAGGTAAATATTGCCATTTGAATTATTCATTTTTACCTTCATCAGACTTTCAATCTGCTTTTTGTAAGAGTTGCCACTAAAATTTCCCACAATAATCAATGGTTTTTTCGAGTTACTCAACAAAAAACCTTCAATTATTGTATCAATATTGTTTTCGGGTTCAAGTCTTGCAACTACTAGCCAATATGTATTCGGAGCCAGATGAGGAAGTTGTGATTTATTTTTGAGGTGCATTTCAAGAGCCTCTATATCCCAAGTACCAATGGGAATGGATAAACACCATATGGAATAAACTGAGTTTTTTTCAGAAAAGGTTGAGGAATATGATGTATAAGACTCTTGGAATCAATTATGATTGTGTCGGCCAAACTCATTCCAATAATCGTATTAATTTTCAGAAATGTTTTCTCAAATATATTGAATTTTGAGCGTTTCCATTCTAAACCGTCAATGTTGACCATAATTTTAAGATTTTTATTTAGGATTTTTGGAAGTATTAATGCAAAACTTGTGGTCATGCCGAGCAAATACAGAACATTCGTTTTTCTGGATAATGTTATCATAAAATAAATATCATTAAAAACTTCGTATACTTTCCTTAAAAAATAATTATCCGTACATTTAAAGGGGAAATAACAAAGATTTACACCATAATATTGTTTAATTGCATCTGGACCCTGATACTCCCCAGCAACAGTTACTGTAAATCCCTGTTTGATCAGTAGTTTTGATATTTCCTGAGCGAAAATCTCATAACCGCCGTATTTAGCCGGAATACCGCGTGAGCCAATTATTGAAATGTTTGCAATCATTTAGTGAAACCTTTGTCAGAGTACTGCAGGGCCTGCAGGACAACAGACCCGAGAGTGACCTCCTCATAGGCTGGAATAACCAGCGAGTTGCCATTGAGATGATGATCCGCGGATTCAGCTGTATGTATTGATATACGCTCCAGCTGGCGGTAGTTCCTGACATCTGCCCGGATGTAGGAATCCCGTTCGGTATTGTAAAGGTCAGCCGCAATCACGCTGTGCCCCCGCGATCGCAGTTCATTCACAAGGTTGGTGCCGATGAATCCGGCACCGCCGGTCACAAGAATCCGCTGTGTCTCCATGCTAACCTCTCATCCGTACACCGTTAGGCACGGATATTACTTTTTTATATCTGTTGTGTGGTGATTTTCATTGACACGCAGGACAAGGACGTTCAGGATCAGCCCGGCAACCACCAGGAGCATCCCCAGTAACAGGACAAATGCGCTGCCAACAGCAAGAACGTCATGGAAAACCCCGGTCATGCGTAATTCGGAAAATACCCAGAGCTCGGCTAATCAGCCCTCCCACGATGAGGATGAATCCCGGTATCCCGAACGCGATCAGGGGCCGGCGGTAACTGATCATGTTGATGAGGTGCGCCAATAGGGAAACCCCGTGCGCCAGCGGGTTCATCTTATGCTTGTGCGGGACTTCGTACCTCACGGCGATCGGGACTTCCCCGATGACAAGCCCGCATTTTACGAAATGTGCGATCATGTCCGATTCGATCCCGTATCCCTGCGATACAAAGTCCAGGTTCGCAAGCGCCCTTTTCGAGAACGCCCGGAACCCGGACTGGGAATCCGTGCAGGCATAGCCGGACCCGACCTTGGTAAAGATATCGAGCGCCTTCTGCCCGGCCCGCCGGTACGCCGGGACCCCGTTCTTCTTTTCCAGGAACCGGGAGCCGATCACAAGATCGGCTTTCCCGTCAAGGACCGGCAGGACAACCCGGCTGATATCATCGGTCGTGTGCTGGCCGTCACCGTCAAGGGTAACGGCTGCGGTGCACCCGAGGTCCCGCGCACGTTTCAGCCCGAGGAGAAGCGCATAGGCTTTGCCGGTATCCTAGTCCAGCCGGATGACATCGGCCCGGCGAGTTTTGCGACTTCCGCAGTCCGGTCTTGTGACCCGTCATCGACGACGATGACTTTCGGCATATCTGCAGGCTTTCAGAACGACAGAGCCGATGACCAGTTCTTCGTTATAGGCCGGGATAACCACAGAAACCCCGGTGAGCCGGAGGTCCGGAGGTAGCAGCTGCAGACGTCGCCGGCCTGGCGATATCCTCGGCATCAGCCGCCAGCCGGGGCGGGATGGTCACGGGACTGGGGACGGCGATATCCGATATTGCCTGCATATGCCGGGGGATGCTGGTTTCTGACATGGATGATCGCGATAGTTACTGGTTATCAGATACAGGAATAATCTATAGAGCACTTGTATTATAAAAACGATACGATTTTTGTATTGCCATGAGAGAGCACAAGGCCCCTCCCTCCCCGGCAGGTACCGGGTCATCTCCGGTTTTCGGCCCGCCGCAATGGCAGGAAAGGAAGCACTACGTGCCGAAGTTCCCACAAACGTTCAGGAGAATCTTCCTGACGATCTTTCGAGAGACCAGTATTCCCTGCAACCATTAAACCAGCGCCATTCACCGGACCGGCAGAATCCCCAGCAATTTCCGTTCACGGAGCACAATGTTGAATAAAATCCGGCAGCCCGCCCGGGGCAACCCGGCGCGCAGGTGCTATCCGTGGTTATCCCGCGCAAAGCCTTGAGTGCACATCCCCGCGACCCTGCCCGGTGTTCCTTCCGGTAAAAAGGGGGACGGGGATGTGGTGGGGTTATGCCACCCTGAAGGCGTTCGCATCGAGGGAACTGCCGCCATCAACCGTTGCGACTTTGATCTTCCAGAGGCCCATGGTTGCGGCGTACGGGATGGTGACACTGCCGACAATCTGCGTGGGCGCGATACTCAATATCGCCGGGTTCAGCACATTCACGGAACCTGTCGCGCCGGTAGTCTGGCTCAGGAACTTCACGGTGGTCCCACCGGGCTCGAAGTAGTTCCCGGTCAGGGTGAAGGCGACCGTCGTGTTCCCATACCCGGTTGCTGGCGAGATGCTGCTGATCACGGGCGGGTATTCTTCAAAAAAAAGGCTGCCGTGGCTGAAAATTTGAGAGAAATATTCCGTGTGGTCCTTTGTATTCTCAATGCATTGCACAAACAGAACCGGGCAATCAGATTATAAAATTTATTTTTATCATTTTTTACATATCTTGACGAAAATTATATTTACGTGAACACGGTTATTCATCAATTATCTACCGGAGGTAGATCTTATGACAGATACAAAACCCGCGAATTCAACTGGTGCAGGGAATACGTCAGCACCTGACAGAGATGACTATCATTACACTGTGGCTGCGATTATTGGTATTTTTATCCTCATTGGAATAGGCGCCTATTACCAGATCGTTATCCTTGTCGTGGTCTGTGTCGGTGCAGTAGGTGGACTGGCGCATGAAATCGTGCAAAGCCAGGGCAAATACATGCTCCCCAGTACGGATAGTACGGGAAACTTCTGTCTGGGTGGTTTAGTGGGTCTGGTTGAAGGGGGAATTGCCGGTGTTCTCCTCATCCAGGGGCAGCAGGGCAATCCGGTATTCTCGCAATCGATATTGATCTCAGCGTTTGTCGCAGGGTTGGCGCTCAAAGGCGTTGCAGATTCGGTCAATCCCCCGCAGTCAACCCCGGCAGGTAAGGCTTCCCCTTCTCCGGAAAGTACTCCCCAGGCAACCCTGACAACCCGGCCAGCACCTGCAAACCCGGCGAAAGACGTACCCCAGCTCGATCCGGATTTTACCGTGGTCACTGATAACAGGACACCCTTCAAAATAATGCCCAATGATTCAACGGTATCTCTTAAAGGGCAGGTCGGGGTAAATGCAACGGCAGTTCTCATTAACTGGCTGGACGGCTCACAGGATACATGCTCCCTCTCCTCGAATGCGTCGGGGTTCGCGTTTCAGTCACCATCCCATACGTACAATCTGCCGAACTCTTCGTTTACTATCGGTACAAGCAAATATGCCGCACTGGATATGTTCCCCGAAATCACGGTCACGTCCGGGAACAAGGGTGCAATCACGTATAATACACGAGAAAAAGGGCGTTGTATATCAATCACGGTACAGAAGATTGTCGACTAGAGGTCACGGGAAGACCGCACTGCCCGCCCGCCGGCACACGGTCACGCAGGACAGGGCGGCAGGCTCTTAAACGGAACGCCTCTTCCTCCAGAGCCAAGCCTCGTAGCAGAGCAGGATAAAGATGACAAAAACCCCGCCGAGGAAGAAGGCAAGTGCAGGACCGGGGGAGAGTTCCTGCACCACGCCGTTACCGGCCATGGCATTTGCCGTGTACAGCCCGGCTTCCGACCCCACCCGGGGCGCCATGACGGGCGCCGCCCCGGTCGCTGCCTGCAGGGAGAGCAGGGGTGCAAGTGCGAGGACTGCGACCGTACCGGCAATGACGATCGCAAAGAGAGCGCTGTACTTGAGCAGGAGGGCCCGGACATTGGTCTGTTTTGGCGCAACGATCAGGAGCTGGTCGGTGAGGGAGTACATCTTGACCTCCCGGCCCTTGATGCTGTACCGGGTATCGGAAACGGTAATGAGGCCGGCATCGAGCAGGTTTCCGGTATGGTATTTCGTGGTCGTGAGGGGAATGCTGAGCTGTTCGGTGATATCGGTCAGGCTTCTTGGGCCGGTGGCAAGGAGGGTGAGGATATCGTTTGCCGTCTGGCTCGCCATGGCTTTTGCGATCTTCTGCGCCCGTTCATCGCCCGGCTCCAGCACCACCACGGTCCCGGTCATGGCGAACCTCTTCTTCAGCGCCGCGATAATACGCTCGCGCCCTACGTTCAGGGCAAGGTCGAGCTTGTCCACGTCCGGCCCGCCCCCCTGTGCCATCAGGGGTTTCCCGCCGCCTTTGCCGCCAAGGAGACTGCACACCTGCCCGATAATCTCCCCGGCGTTTACCCGCGGATCGCCCGAAGCAAGGACGACCCGTGCGGAAGCACCCGGGGTGGCAAGGAGTGCAACCCCGCCTTTTTCGGAGAGCGCGGTGGCGATCGTCGCGAGTTCGCGCGGTGCGAGATCGATGCGTTTTACGACCACCGGTATCCCGCCGATGGTCTCGGGCTGGATCGTCTTTATTTCCAGTTCCACCAGTTTCCGGCTCATGCGCTCAATCTCTTTTTTCTGGTCTTTCCATTCGGAAAAAAACCGCGTGACCGTGGGCGGAAGGTTCTCGGGCTGCACGGAGAGGATGTCCGCCGACGAGGTGACGATCTCTTCAAGGTGCTGCAGGTAATAGATGGCTGCCGTCCCTGCCGCAAACTCGATACGTTCGATCCCGTCCTGGATATGCTCGACCCGGAGGATCTTGATCACGCCGACTTCCCCGGTGCTCCGGCAGTGCGTCCCTGCGCACGCCTCGATGTCCCCGGCCACTTTTACCACGCGGATATCTTTTCCCTGCGGCACCCCGCCCTGGTACAGGGAGAACCCGTAGAGCTGCTCGGCCTTTGTACGGTTTTCGATCGAGATCTCGACTGCCTGGTTGGCCATCACCATCCGGTTTGCCGCGATCTCTATCCTGTGCAGCTCGTCGGGCGTAATATGCTTGAAGTGGCGGATATCGATGCGGGAGCTCTCGGCCCCTTTCTGCGCCCCGGACTGGTGGATGTGGACGCCGAGCACCTCTTTTGCGGCATGGAGGAGGATATGGGTGGCCGTGTGGTGGCGCATCAGCGAGGAGCGCCGTTCCTCGTCAATCATGCCCTTGACCCGCTCGCCGCGCTGCAGGACGCCGCCGCTGATATGGTGGAGGATGACCTCGCCGATTTTGACCACGTCGTCGACGCGTGCCATGCTCTCCGAACCGACGAGACTGCCGGTATCTGCCGGCTGGCCGCCGCCCTCCGGGTAAAAGAGCGTCTGGTCGAGCACCGCGTACTCGTTGAAGAAGTCGATGACGACCGCCTCAAACTCGAAATCCCCGGGCTGTTCGTAATAGAGTTTCTTTGTCGGGGGGAGTCCCCGGACGCGTTCGGCAGAGCCCGCGGTTTTGTCGACGACCGCCTCCTTCTTTGATTCGGAGTGCATGTCGGCGATCTGGGAATAGAAATTGTCCGGGAGATCGATGACTGCCCCTTCCCTGCCGGCAATATCCTTGATCATGTCGGGGGGTATGCCGTGGGAATCGTACAGGGTGATGATCTCGGAAAGCGGCACACGCTGGCTTTTCGCCTTGTAGGTCCTTGCGACTTTCTGGACGATCCGGGTCCCCCGTTCGAGCGTCACCGCGTACTTTTCCACCTCCCGGTCGACGATCTCGCGGACGATGGCGACATCCTGCTCGAATTTTTTTGTGCCGATGATCTTCATCTGCTCTTCGATAAGATCGGCAAGGGAGTCCTGCATCTTGAATTCGTTCATCATCCGCAGCGTCCGCCGGATGACCAGCCGGGCAAGGTACCCTTCCCGCACGTTCGAGGGCACGATGCAGTCGCCGAGCATATAGGCAAGGCACCGGGTATGATCGACAATCGCGTACACCTTCTCGATGGGTGTTATCATACGGTCGAGTTTTTCGGGAGAGATCTCGATAGCGGCGGCCACTTTCTTCCGCAGGTTAAAGAGGTTGGAGCCGGAGATGTCCATGAGCCCGGCAAACTTCGCGTTCAACGCGAGGATCTTCGTATAGTCCTTGTTTTCGAGCAGGTGCGAGATCCCGGCCGAGCTCATGACCCGGCTGACCATGTCGGGGAAAACCGCGTCGTAGATGGTCGGGGAACCTTTTGATGCCCAGACCAGCCGCTCGAGCCCGTACCCGGTATCGACGATCCGGAGCTTCATGGGGTAGTACTTTTCGCCGTTGAGGTCGTAGCCGGGGTGGTCGGTCTTCTGCCGGCCGAGGCTCATGAAGACCAGGGTCGCGACCTCGAGGCCGCCGATCATGACCTCGACGCTCGGCCCCGCGTTCCCGCCGCCTATCCACGGGTGCTCCTTGTACGTGACCTTCTTAAGGTCGCCGCCAATCGAGGCAAGGAACTGGTCGCAGAGTTCGACCGTGCGGTCTTTCCAGTAGATCTCCTCGCCCGGGGTATTGAATGCGTGGTGGGCGAGCATCTCGAAGGTGGTCAGGTGCCTCCCGGACTTCCCGACCGAGTCAAGGTCGTTTAACCGGATGCAGGGCTGGGAGATGGTGAGCGGGTTTGCGGGCGGCGGGACAACCCCCCCGGTCACAAACGGCTGGAAGTCAGCGATGGAAGCGATGGTGAGATAAATATCGTCCCGCCAGCGTGCGACCACCGGGTAGCGCTCGATGCGTGTGTGCCCGTTCTTTTCAAAAAAGGAGAGAAATGCCTCGCGCATCTCGTCGATCGTATGGGGGGTGAACACGGGGTTCCCGATGAATGTGTAAGGTTCGCAGGGCGCATCGCCGCAGTTCACGCGGGAACTGTCGCGCGTCCAGAACGCAGAACCGCAGGATTTGCAGATCTTCCGGGTCAGCCCCTGCTTCCTGAAATAGTCAAGCTGGTATTCTTCTTCGAGCATCAAAAGCACGTCCGTGGGGTATACCAGGAGAACTTCCGGTAAGGTCGTAACCCGGTGACACCGTACGATGCGGGTAACCCCGTCCCGGGAACAGTACTCACAGCGTCCGACACGGTCGGACGGTCAGTCCGGCGTACTGGCGTATCTGTCATTCATCTATCGTTTACCCCGCGAAGGCAAAAGAATTTCCGATGAGGAAACGGACGGATGAAGATCCCTGCCTGTCCATATTTTACCGGAAAAACGGCTCCGTAGAAATCCTGGAACGAGATGTGTAAGTACGCTCTTGGGGGCTAAAGCCCCCGCACGCGAGAGGCATCCCCCGGCGAGCGATAGTGCCGTATTATCTGCATCACAACGATGGAAAAGATGGAATGTTTCTTGTGCAGGTACTACAAAGGCATCATTTACGCCCCCGCCCCCTTTGGGGGCAGGGCTGGCGTAAGGGGGCTGCCTCTTTTAAAAAAGTTTTTCTCCAGAGCAGGAACAGTCTTTTTTGGAGTTGCCCCGCCCGGCGCAGGGACGGGCAGATGCACGGGTCATGATCCGCGGCAGGGAATATATTTGCGATTCCGGTCAGGAATGCCGGGTGTGCAGGGATCCTGCAGACGCTCTTAAAATATCAGCACCCGCTGGTGATCCATCAGCACATTCCCCGGCAGGTAAAACAGGATCTTTCCGAGGCCCGGATAGCCGATTTCCAGCACAGCCTTCAGGTTCTTGTTTCTCGTTACGCCCCGTTTCTGGAACGAAGGCGTGAGCGCAAACAGGTAGAGGTTTTCATTGCCGGCCACCGCGTTGATGAGGTCCTGGATGTTAAACCCGGCAGAGTCCGGGCAGAAGCTCTCTTTTCCCGTCAGCGCGTAAACGCCGTCCTCCAGGAAGACCACCCGGGTGAGGATCCCCTGGTGGGCGCATGCCACGGCAAACGCGATCGCCCCGTAGGCATGCTCCGTGCTGTACGGGCTTCGCGTGATGAGGATGGTGACCGGCGGGGCGGTGGTATTCTGATCTGCCCGGTCAAACGGGGGACCGGATCCCTTCCCGGGAAACTGGATGGAACCTGAATTTTCCGAGAGGATGATGTGGCTCTTTTCGAACCGGTCAATCATGACGTTCAGGTCCCGGATCTTAAACGGTCTGACGGCGCAGACTGAGACAATGACACCCTTCCCGTCGTCCCAGGTACGGTAACCCCGTGCGGCAGCACTCCGGTTGCAGGCAAGGATCCGGCAGGTGAGGCCCGATTTTCCCGCCTGGTCGCAGAGTTCCAGAAGGCCCCGGCCGATATTCTCCGACTCGGTCGGGCCCTGTCCGGTATGCCCCAGGTGAATGCCGTCGAGATAGGCGTACAGTTCGACCGAGAACCGGTTTTCCAGTGCAGAGAAAAGGAACCGCAGCCCGTGCCATGCCGACCGGTGCATGTACGGCGACTCGACCTGGAGCCAGCCGATCGAGTCCGGCGGAAGGGGCGGCCTGTTCTGCCGGACCCCCGTTGCCACATCGTTCCAGAATGACGGCTGGTTGTTGTGCAAAAGGCTGTTCTGGTCTGTTACCTGGTTGGGATTTTTCATCGTGAGGTGTTCGATCGAGATCCCGCGGAGATCCAGTTCCTGCCGGTCGCAGATGATCCTGACCGCAGAAAGGGAGAGGATCGCGGACCAGATCTGCCGGGTCTCGGGGTTTTCAAGGCTCGCGAGCGCATCCCCGGTGAGGTAGAAGGTAAACACCGGGCTCTTTGTCGTGGCCCGGAACATCAGGGACTCAGGATAGATCTGGATAAAGTAGAACCTGAGCGACTCCCCGAACCACGAAAGCCGCTCTCCCGTAACAGGGCCGGAAAGGAGAAAAAAATGCGAGGTCATGATCAGCCGGGCTTAACGATTGTCTGCGGGTTATTTCCCTGTCGACCTGATCTCCCCAGGGTCACCGGGGCAGTTTTACGCGCATCCCCTCACAGGCCACAACCAGTGCAGGCAGTGAGGGGATTTTTGTCATCGAAGCGGGGATATTGTCGCGAACAGTGATAAATCCGCCGGATCGCATTAAAGTCTTTGCTTCCTTTGGGCTTTGCACCCAAAGTCGATCCTGCACCTGATGTCGTTAAAAAAAAAATACATTTGGTGCAAAGTTTCCTTCAAACGATCAGTCCATGCGAGACAGCCCGATTTTTTCTAAACCGTGTCAACCCGAGCGGATGCTATTTAACTTTGTCCGTCGATCAAAGGCATGGTGATTAGGGTTATGTCGGTGACTATCAAGCGGCTGTCTGACCAGTCATGGTTCGAGATCAGGGCGGGCGACCGTGTCGCTCATATTGACCCTGCCTACGTCCGCATGGCAAAAAGGGGCGCTGTGCCAGGCGATCAGGCCGATCTCATCCTCCTGACCCACGCTCATATGGATCATTGCGACCGGCGGGCGGTAGGGGACTTTTGTCGCGATAATACGACGATAGCGGGCCCGTCATCCTGTGCGAGAACACTTCGAAGGAATATCCATACGATGTCACCCGGTGATGAGATCGCTATGGGAGAGATCAGGGTCAGGGCAGTGGCTGCTTATAATCAGGGGTTTATTCGTCATCTTTTACACGGCAAAGACGCCTGTGTCGGCTACCTCGTCACCGTGGGCGGGATGACGATCTATCACGCGGGCGATACCGATTTTATCCCGGAGATGTCATCGCTGGGGCCGGTTGACGTGGCGCTGCTGCCCGTCAGCGGCCTGGTGACAATGAACATCGAAGACGCCGTGAAGGCGGCAATCGCCATCGGGCCGAAGGTCGTCGTGCCTATGCACCAGAACCGGGCAAACCCCACGCGGTTCAGAGAGAAGATGATCTCCGCCGCGCCGGGGATTAAGGTCGTACTGATGAAAGCTGGCGACGAGCTCACCGTATAAAGCCCTGACTGCTTTAGAAATAGTCTATAAAGTTATTGATTTTGCACATACCGTCCTGATTCTGCACATAAAGTCGGACAAAAAAAGTACTTTTAGGTGCACAGCCCTTCCTGTGCTGCCGCAGGGGGGCAGGACGGGGGCCGATCGCTGGCGGAAAGGCTGGGTTTTTATGCCCCCTTCCCGTTCTCCTTCACGTGATCCCATGGGGCTGTCCCTTGTCACAGGATAGCAGTATCTCACGACCTTTCTCCACAGCCACCACGCCGGCTGACATGATACAAAAGAAGTAAACCCATAAACAAGTAAACCAAAACAGGTAATCATGAGCCTGGAGAAGATCAGGATGGCATCCCTGGAAGCAGGCACGACCGGGCGGATCGCATTTCCCGGGGTATTTTGCAGGGTTGCAAAGCCAAGGAATGTACGGGTACAGCTGGCGCGTATGGAACAAAGGACCGGATCCGGTTGCCGGGCTGCCCGGCGGGCTGCTTCCCATGAGCAGGTTCCTTTCCGTCGTCGCCGTCCTGGAAGCGGTTGCCGCCGCAGTCCGGATAGCCCCGGACCCCGTGACTGAGGAGATTGCGGCAGATCGTGCAACGGGACGCGTACTCTGTGCCGATGTGATCGCCGGAGAGGACATTCCCGGCTTCGACCGGTCGGTCGTGGACGGGTTTGCTGTCCGGGCGGAAGATACGGCCGGGTCGAGCGAGGCGATCCCTGCACTCCTCCGGTGTACAGGAAGGGTTGCCATGGGACATGCGGATGCCGCGCTTTCGGTCACCGCCGGCACCTGCGTGTATATCCCGACCGGCGGCGTCCTCCCAGCGGGAGCCAGTGCGGTTGTCATGATGGAGTATACCGATGAAACCGGCGATACGGTGCTGGTAAAGCGCCCCGTCTCATTCGGCGAGAACGTCCTGCTCCATGATGACGATTACCGGCGCGGGGCGGTCGTTCTCCCGTCGGGCCGCAGGCTCTCCCCGCGGGATGCCGGCGTGCTTGCAGCCTGCGGCAGGACTTCGGTTACCGTAGCGAAGAAACCGGTGGTCGGGATCATCTCCACGGGTAACGAGCTCGTGCCGGCTGCGGCAACTCCCGGGCCGGGGCAGGTCCGGGATGCCAATGCTCCCATGCTTGCCGCATACCTCCGCGGGTACGGGTGCACCCCCCGGAACTACGGGATTGTGCCCGATGAACACGGGGCTTTCGAAAATGCCATTTCCCGGGCCCTTCTGGAGTGCGACGTCGTCCTCCTGTCGGGAGGAAGTTCCAAGGATGACCGGGATATGACCGCCCGCGTCATTGCCGGCAGGGGCGAGGTGCTGGTCCACGGGATCGCCATCGCTCCCGGTAAACCGACCATTATCGGCAGGATCGGGGGAAAACCTGTCTTCGGGCTGCCCGGGCACCCGGCCTCGGCATTTGTTGTTTTTATCGTAATCGTCTGCCCGCTCCTCGACCGGATGCTCGGCACAAAGAAGGCCTCCCTGCGTACCACGAAAGCCACGCTGGACGACAGTATCCCCTCCCAGAAGGGCCGCGAGGAGTATTTCCGTGTCCGGCTGGAGGACGGGATCGCCTACCCGGTCTTTGGCAAGGCGGGATTGCTCAACACCCTTGTCGCAAGCGACGGGCTCGTCCGTATCCCGTCCGGGTGTGAAGGGCTGGAACGGGGCAGTGAGGTGGAGGTTATCCTGTGGTGACTACTCCCACGTCAAAAGACGTGGGCATCTAGGTCGCTTTCGCAGCCGGAGACTGTAGTCCCAGTCTCATAATATTTATTGCAGCGTTCTGGTCACGATCCATTGTCAATCCGCAAAACGGACAGCAATGCACGCGATCTGATAACTCTTTTCTGACGATCTGGTTGCATCGTGAACATAACTGAGAAGTGTTTTTGGGATCAACGAGGACAACTAGAGAACCAGCTTCTCCCGCTTTGTTCGTAGTCGCCTGAACCATCATACCCCAACTCACGTCTGCAATTGACTTCGACAGATGAGAATTTTGCTGCATGTTCTTGATTTTCAGGTCTTCAAATGCTATCAGTTTATACCGGTCAACGAGTTTTCGACTTTCCTGATGAATGAAATTCTTACGTTTGTTGGCGATCCGGTCGTGAACTTTTGCGACGATCAACCGCCTTTTCGCTCGTTCCGGCGTACCTTTTTCTTCCTTCGATAACCGGCGTTGGACTTTGGCAAGTGCCTGTTCTTCTCTCCGGAAGAACCGGGGATTCTCGATCTTTTCCCCATTTGATAACGTAGCAAACGAGGTTAATCCGAGATCAATACCGGTTACTTCCTCACCGGAAGTGTACCTTGATCTCCGGTTCATACTCGGCGGCAAATGAGACGTACCACTTCCCGGCACAGGATCGCCGGATCGTCATAGTTTTGATTGTACCTTCAATCGGTCGATGGATCAACGCTCGGATCTTCCCAATCTTTGATGCAAATATCATCTGGTTCTGTACATCGAGGGAGAATCCCATTTGCGGGTAGGTGATGCTATCGTACCGCCCGAACGACTTGAACCGGGGATACCCGGCCTTGTCACCACCTTTCTTCACTCGTTGGAAAAAGGCTTTGAACGCAAGGTCAACTCTGACCTGAACATTTTGAAGTACCTGAGAATATACCGATGATAATTCCGGATAATCTTGTTTCCAAATCGTCAATTCTTTGTTCGTTTCAAATAAACTGACTGATTTGACGTCATAATCCCAAGAATCTCGTTTTAATGCCAGCGTATTGTTATAGACTTTCCGGCAGAGGTCAAATGTACGGTTCAGTACCGTCGTGTGAGCCTTTGTCGGATACAGTCTGTACTGATACGCTTTAAGCATTATGCCAATTATGTATGATGTTGCTTAATATTAATTTTTCTCTCTCGATACGCAGACGCCATTTATCCCGTGACTAAAGTCACGGGTTTTCTGGCTGCTTTTGTCGTAAAGCGACAGGTCCTGTCGCGTTGCCGGGACTTTTGAAATAGTCAACGTTGATGAGCCACAACGATATCGTTTTTTTAGTTCCGATTACGCAGCAGCACCGGACGGGGCTGTTTTGGATACATCCTTCACATTCTCTCTTTTATGAACAATTACGGCTGGAGCGCGCGGATCGGATCTCACGGTCCTTGTAGGTATCACCAAACGGCTCTGGAGAAATCCTCAAAATATCTCTCTTAACGTTCTTGGGGGCATCGGCAGGTGTCGCCGTTCGCCCCCGCACGCCAGAGGCATCCCCCGGCTAGCGATAGTGCCGTATTACCTGCACCACAAAGATGGAATGATGGATGTTTCATATGCAGGTACGACAAAGGCATCGCTTACGCCCCCGCCCCCTTTGGGGGCAGGGCTGGCGTAAGGGGGCTGTATCTCTTAAAAAAAAGGTTTTCTACAGAGCATAAAAAACTAATGATTTCTCCAGGGCCCACCAGACCGTGATGTATGTTCCATAAGTGAGGTTTTTCCGGGCATGAAAACCACGTACTGCCGGTATAGTCAAGGGTCCCGTGATGGTTATTGCCGTGGGGTGCCCCTGTTTTTCCAGTTTTCCTGGTACCATGCATCGATGGTCTCAAACGAGCCGGTCGCCTCCGCAATCCGGACCGCAATGAGGTGCCAGCAGGGTTTTTGCCGGAAGGCAAAGTCCCGGCAGGTGCAGACATTTTCAGAGACCACGTGTTCGCCGGTCGACCCGGTGACGACAAAGAAATCGAGATATTTCTTTACCCGGTTACGGTCGACGGCGTCGAGTGCCTTGGTGCCCCTCGTCCCGGACTCAGCGACAATTCCGGCGCGCAGCATGTCATCCAGTGCTTTTTTTTCGCGCAGCTGCTGCCAGATATCGCTCATGGGCACACAGACATGAGCGGAGGATCGTCGATATACTGCCAGCCCCGCTGTCCCGCGAGGCGTTTCATGGCCGGCGCTTCGAGCGCATAGTGGGTCGACTCGATGCAGGGAAGCGGGGCGGCCCGGGCCACCGAATGTTTCATCTCTGCCGAGAGGAACGCATCGGCCCCGAGCTGCCGTGCTTCGGCCATGAGGGAAAGATCAAACCCGCTGCCGGCGACGACCGCAAGCCTCCTGCATGAAATAAGGTTGCCCCAGACCCGGAGCATCCCGCCCAGCCTTCGGGAGATCTCCGGGAGCGGGAGCGTGCAGGTGCCCACCACGCCAAGGGACATCGGCGCGCAGTCGGAGAGCCCGAGGAGTTCGGAGAGCGCATCGTTGACGCCGCCGGCCGCGTGATCGAAGTTCGTGTGCATCACGTACACGTTCAGGTTCCCGGCGAGGATCTCGCGCATCAGGGCAGCGGTGGGCCCGGTAAGGGTTGTCAGCGGTGTCCAGATCGGCGTGTGGTGGACGACGAGCATATCGGCACCGGATGCGACCGCCTGCCGGACTACCGCTGGCGTGGCATCCAGGGCACAGCAGATCCTCTCGATCTCCGCTCTTCCCTCCACCACGAGCCCGATCCTTCCGGCATCGAACTCTTCGGCAAGGGCCGGGGGGGCGAGTGCTTCCATCTCATCTGCAAAGGCACGCGTGTGCATATACAGGGAGTTTCGCTGGCCGGGGATATATACCGTTTATTACCTTAAGTAATAACAGTGAGTTTTAATATTCATAAAACGATATTCCCGGGCATGCACAAGTCCATCGAACAGATCAACGAGCGCATCCGTGACGGCAGTGCCCGTGTCGTCACCGCAGAGGAGATGCCCGGCCTCGTTGACGAGTTGGGTGAGGAAGGCGCGCTTAAGGAAGTCGATGTGGTTACCACCGGTACGTTTGGTGCGATGTGTTCCTCGGGCGCGTTTTTGAATTTCGGGCATTCGGAACCGCCCATCCGGATGGAGCGGATCTGGCTCAACGATGTCGAAGCCTACGGGGGCCTTGCCGCGGTCGATACGTATATCGGCGCGACCCAGCAGTCGGATACGCTCGAAGAGCAGTACGGCGGGGCCCACGTGCTCGAAGATCTGGTCTCGGGAAAATCGGTGGAACTGCGGGCGACCTCCCGGGGCACCGACTGTTACCCGCGCAGGACGATCACGACCGAACTGCTTCTCGAAAACCTCAACCAGGCGATCATGTGCAACCCGCGGAACGCCTACCAGCGGTACAACGCGGCGACGAACACGACCGACCGGCTCCTGCACACCTACATGGGAACGCTCCTCCCCAACACCGGGAATATCACCTACTCGGGTGCGGGCGTGTTGAACCCTATCTCGAACGACCCCAAACTCCGGCTGATCGGGAGCGGCGTCCCCATCTTTTTGTGCGGCGCGCAGGGCATGGTGATCGGTGAGGGAACGCAGCATTCACCGGCAGGCGGGTTCGGGACGCTGATGGTCACGGGGAACCTCAAGGAGATGTCCTCCGAGTACCTCCGCGCCGCGACCATGACCGGCTACGGTGTTACCCTGTACGTGGGGCTGGGGGTGCCGCTGCCGGTGCTCGACCTCGACGTGGTCCGGGCAACGGCAGTCCGGGATAAGGATATCTCGGTCGACCTGATCGATTACGGCGTGCCGAGCCGCAACCGGCCCCTGGTCCGGAGCGTGACCTACGAGGAACTGCGATCGGGGTCTGTCGGGATCAACGGCGAGCAGGTGCGGACCTCGTCGCTGTCGAGCTATCGCCGGGCGCGCCAGGTTGCCGGTGAACTTAAAGACTGGATCGGGAAGGGTGCCATGCAGCTCGCCCTGCCCACCCGGCCCATCGACAATACCAAAAAAGTGCACCCGATGCACGAGAGCAAAAAAGGCCCGCGCGTGATGGACATCATGGACCGGCAGGTCGTAAGTGTCGGGGAATCCGAGGAGATACGCACGGCAGCCCAGAAACTCCTCAAAGGGGAGACCAACCACCTGCCGGTCATCGGGAAGGATGGCAGGCTGGTTGGCATCGTGACCACGTTCGATATCTCAAAGGCCGTTGCAAACCCGGGGAAGGCGAGCACCGTGGGCGACATCATGAAAAAGAAAGTGGTGACGACCACGACCGACGAGGCAGTCGATATCGCGGTCCGGAAACTCGAACAGAATAACATCAGCGCACTGCCGGTTGTCGACAAGGACCGGCACGTGATCGGGATGCTTACCGCGATCAATCTCGGGAAACTCTTCGGCGGGAGGTGGCTGAAATGAAACTGCTCGTGAACTTTTCCCGGGGGAAGGGGAACGCCCCGATCATCGCGCAGGCGGTAAAGGACACCGGCGTTCTCATCAATGTAGAACGGGCCATGATCGATTCTTCGGAGGGCGAGGCGCTTATCGAGGTGCCCGACGACAAGTGCCAGCTGATCCGGAAGACCATGACCGGGCTCGGGGCGACCGTGCGACTGCTCGAACACGGGATCACCCTCGACACCAGCGAGTGCGTGGACTGCGGCGCCTGTATCTCCATCTGCCCCCGCGAGGTCTTCTCGTTTGACCACGAGTGGAAACTTGCGATCGCGGAAGAGCGGTGCGTGCTCTGCGGCAAATGCGTGGACGCGTGCCCGCACAAGGCGCTGTCATTACCTCTATGATCCGCGAGCCGTTCCTGTTCCGGGAGACCTTTGCGGCGATCCTCGCAGAGACACCCGCCCACGCGGCAGCAGCGAAGGAGGGCATGATCGCCGCCCGCCAGGTACTCGAGGGCTATATCGCCCGCGACCCTTTTTTTGCAGGTACGTTTTTTCCTTACGAACCGGACACGGACGAGCCATTGATCCGGCACATGGCTGCCGCCGCCGCATCTGCCGGTGTCGGGCCCATGGCGACCGTTGCGGGTGCCATTGCAGCCGCCGGGATCGGGGCCATGGTCGGGGCCGGTGCCCGTTTCGGGGTGATCGATAACGGCGGGGATATTGCCCTTGTCAGCGACCGGGACGTACGGGTGGGCGTGCATGCCGGGACCGCCCCGCTCTCCGACAAAATCGCCTTTGTCGTCCCGCCGCAAAAAGAACCGTTTGGCATCTGCACCTCGTCAGCCACGGTCGGCCCGTCCATCTCGTTCGGGGTCGCTGACGCGGTCACGATCTTCGCGCCCGATCCCCTTATCGCCGACGCGTGGGCAACGGCAGTCTGCAACCGGATACGCACTGGTGACAGGAGTATCCTTGAGGAGCTCGACCCCCGCGTGGTTCAGGGAGTCTTTGCCATTCTGGGAGAGACGGTCATACCGTGGGGCCGGGTCCCGCCCGTCGTCCCGGCCCGGGTCGACGAACAGCTGATTACTGCCGGGGACCGGCTATAACGTCGATTCGATATAAGAACTGCTGTCTGCCATCGCACCTGCACCGGAAAATGTTTTCAGCGGGTCTTTCCCATCGGTCACGATAATCTCCGGCAGGCCGTCCTTTACCCGGAATACCCGGGTCAGCAGCTCGATCTCGTCAATTTCCACCCCGTCGGCAAGCGACGATGCAGGTTCAAGTTCGAGGCGTTCCCGCACCAGTTCGTCCGGCACGGTGCGGAAGAAATAATAGAAAACCTGCCACGCGTTTAAGAGATCCGAGACCAGGAGTTCGTTTCTTACCGCTCCGGGCAGGGTCTCCAGCCGGCGCACGAGTGCGTCCTCGTCCTCGCCGCTCTCCTCAAGCAGGCAGTCCGCGATCCTGACCAGTTCGGGAAACGACGGGACGGGATTTTCTGTATCCATGGGATCAGAGTTGGCGGTGACGGGCTAAATATCCGCCGGCAATAAACGAGGGTATAGTCACCTTTGAGCGCCTCATTTCCTGTTCTCATGGATGCCCCTCTTTTGCGCCAGCCCTGCCCCCGCCACTTTGGCATCCCCCGGCGAGCGATAGTGTTGTATTATCTGTACTCATGTCTGCACCCCGACACTGGTGTCCTATCCCGAAATAATTTCACAAAACTTTCAATAAAATGAGCAAGCCCACCCCCTTTGGGGGTCGCTCGGCCGCCTCGTCGGGGCCTCTGCTCGGGCAAGAATGCTGTTTGAACACTTCATTTTAATCGGGGGTCACCCTCGTAATTCGAAAAATTTTGATGCACCAGACGTGGTTTTACCCGGCCAACACTTAGTGAAATGAATTCGGGATCTCACAGCACCCCGACACTGGTAATACTAAAAGGACATCGCATACGCCCCCGCCCCCTTTTGGGGCAGGGCTGGCGTAAACGGGGCTGTCTCTCTCTTAAAAAAAGGATTTCTACAGAGCAAATATACCCTAAACTATAATCTGGACGAGCGGGAATGAGTACAGGTGAAAGAAGAGGATGCAGACTGGCTGGTCTATCATCTCATTGCGCAGAAGGGTGAGGTTACCGTGGAGGTCCTCGCCGGTGAAAGCGGACTGGATACAGCCGTCGTTGCCGACTCACTGGACCGGCTCGATCGTTATCTCCTTATCGACCGGACCGGTGGAAAGATACGGCCCCTCTCGGTCGGGGAGGCGCTCGTAAAATGCCATACAAAAAACGACGGGACGCTCCCGTACGTTATTGAAAACGGCGTCATAAAAGCAAGGAAAAACTGACATGACAGGAAAAGAAGTGGCAATACTCCGGATCGGCCACCGTCCTGAACGCGACCAGCGGGTGACCACCCATGTCGCCCTGACCGGGCGGGCGCTCGGGGCTTCGGGGATGTTTCTTGCCGCGGGCGACAAAGGCGTCGTGCAGAGTGTCCTTGACGTAGCGGACCGGTGGGGCGGGAACTTCTTCTGCGAGGATAATGTCAGGTGGCGCGCCTGCATCCGGGACTGGAAGGCTGCCGGGGGGAAAGTTGTCCACCTCACGATGTACGGGATCAACCTGCCCGATATCATCGGCGAGATCCGGCCGTGCGGGAAACTTCTCGTGGTCGTCGGGGCCGAGAAAGTGCCCGGCGAGATGTACGGCCTCGCGGATTACAATGTCGCCGTGACCGGCCAGCCCCACTCGGAGATCTCGAGCCTCGCGCTCTTCCTGGATCACCTCTATGAGGGGGTGGAATTCTCCCGGGAATTTCCCGGGGCAAAGATCCGGATTGTCCCCTCCCGTGCCGGGAAACATACGGAGGAGTTGTGAAAGGCCGGATCCTTGTTGCCGGATTTGCCACGCGCCATGTGGCGCAGTCTGCCGCTCTTGCCGGTTACGAAGTCTGTGCGGTGGATCATTTCTGCGATCAGGACCTGTACTGGTATACACGCGACCGGATGCCGTTTCGGGATCTCGACGACCTCCCCGGAACCGTGGACCGGATGTGCCGCCGGTATTCCTTTGATCTCGTGATTGCGACCTCGGGAGCCGAAGACCTGACCTTCCCGGCCCCGCTCTGCGGGACACCCCGGGAACGGGTCGGCCGGTTCCTCGACAAGATGGAGATGCAGCGCTTTTTTGAGGATCTGGAAGTCCCGGTCCCCCGCATTGCCGCTGACGGTGAATACCCGGTGATGGCAAAACCACGCCGTGGCGCCGGAGGGTGGCGGAACGCGGTGCTCCATGATGCCGGTGAGGAAAAGCGCTGGGCCTCCCTCTACCCGGACGTACCCTATATCCGCCAGCAGGTGGCAGACGGGATCCCTGCAAGCGTCTGCTGCGTCGCAAACGGCGACAAGGCCCGGGCAATCGCCGTAAACGAACAGATCCTCCGGGAAAACGGCACATCTGCGTTCGGGTTCTCCGGGTCGGTAACCCCCTTTGACCACCCCGCATGCGCCGGGATGATCGCCCTTGCCGAGAAGATTGCCGCATCAAGCGGCTGCACGGGGACTCTTGGCATCGATTTTGTCATCGGTCGCGATACACCCCGGGTCATTGAAGTGAACCCGCGTTTCCAGGGAACGCTTGATACCGTTGAGGCCGCATATGCCTGCAACCTCTTCCGGTTCCATGTCAGCGCCTGCGCGGGAATACTTCCGGAAGCGCCGCAGGCGCAGCAGTATGCCGCACGGCGCATTCTCTTTGCCGACCGCGACCTGACCCTTGAAGCGGACTTAAAGGCACTTGCTCCCGTTGTTTCAGATATCCCGTGGCCGGGGACTTTTTTTGAAGAAGAGCAGGCAATCGTGAGCGTATCCGGAACGGGCCGGACACGCGGCGAGGCGCTTGCTGCGCTGGATAAAAATATCAGCTCTGTCCGACAATATATTCGCTGATGGATCCTGTGGAAGAAGTTCTTAATAATCCGGCGATGCGGGCATATATTCACCGGCTGATTGGCGATGAAGGGCTCAATCTCCTGGAAAAATTCCCCAAGGAGGGAGAGCACAGCGACGAGGATCTGGCCGCAAGCACCGGGATCAACCTGAACTCCGTGCGCCACACGCTCTATACGCTTTATGAGAAAAGGCTTGCGGAATATCACAGGATCAAGAACAACGAAACCGGATGGCTGACCTATCTCTGGCGACTCCGGATCGATCATATCCACGACTCCATCCGGGATGATATGGAGATTGTCCTTGGCAAACTCGAGCACCGGGTGCAGTTCGAGGAGGAAAACGATTTTTACATCTGCAAGGACTGCCACGATATCTATACCTTTTCCCAGGCCATGGGTGGCGACTTCAAGTGCCCGAACTGCGAGCTGCCGCTTGGCCATTTCGATAACGAAATGCTCGTCAAAGCGCTCCGGGAGCGCATCGAGAGCATGAAAAAAGTACTCGGCCATGCCTGAACGCCGGGATCGCTGCATCGAGCTGCTTAAAAGTGCCGGGTGCAGCCCGAAGGTGATTCTCCATTGCAGGGCGGTCTGCGCCTGTGCGGAGGAGTATGCCCGGCGGTGTGCTCTCGCCGACCCTGCTCTTGTCATCACCGGGGCCCTGCTGCACGATATCGGCAGGGGGAGCACGCATTCGATCGGCCATGCGCAGCGGGGGGCGGACCTCCTGCGCGAAAAGGGTTTTCCCGAGCGTGTAGCGCGGATCGTCGAGTGTCACACCGGTGCCGGGCTGACGGCGGATGAGTGTACACTCCTGGGGCTCTTCCCCCGCGACTGCATGCCACGGACGATCGAGGAGAAGATCGTCACTCATGCAGACAACCTGATCGCCGGTTCCACACGGGTATCGATCGATGAAAGCATTGCCTCTGCCATCCACCTGCCAAAAAGGATCCGGCAACGGATGTACCGGCTGGCAAACGAGGTGGAGCTGCTCACGCAGTAATCCGGGTCAGAATATTTCCTGTGAAACCCGAATCATTCCGATATAATGAGCAGATAGTTCCCTTCCACACGTGAAACGATGAAAGCCGCCGCACCAAAAAGGGACGCCCCCGCGGCGGATCAAAGCCTCTCTAATACTACAAAAACTTCCTTGCCCCGCCGTGCCCCGGAGGGGCCTTCATGGCGGGGAACCCTCGTACCTGTTTTATCAGGTTCCCTTGTTCCGGTGAGAATCCGATCAATTTATAACAATTTTTCGGCTCTGGAGAAATCATTAAGAATTACCTGGCGCTCCAGGGGCTCCGCCCCGCCGCTCACGGCGCCCCGGTTAGCGATAGTGTCGTATTACCTGCACCACAAAGAGCACAGGAAATTTCTTGTACGGGTAATACCGAGGCATCACATGCGCCCCCGCCCCCAACGGGGGCAGGGTTGGCTCGAAGGGGGGCAATAATATCTCATAAAATAGGTTTTCTCCAGTGCAAATTTTTTATATGATGACCTTTCTCACCTGCGGGAGGGCGCGGATCTCGTTAACCACGCCGGCAGGCAACGGGTCCTCGAGAATGATCACCAGTTTTGGGTCCTCGGAAAACACGGGGTCGGTGACAAAGATCTGCCTGATCGCAAGCGAGTGATGGGAGAGCACGCGGACGGCGGCACCCACGATACCCCGCTCGCTCGCATTTTTGGGCATCACGATTATGACCGAAAACCCCAGGGATTCTGCTACCCGGCTCAGGTCCGGGGTGGCCCTCATGTTGAGGAAGATTTCCCTGAGGACCGGGCGATCGAGAATGCGCCGGGCGGTAGAGTCCACGACACGGCGATCCGAGCCGATCGCTTTTGCAACGGAAGTGGCCGGGATCTCGATGCCGTTGCAGCAGATCCTCCCTTCCCCATTGACGCCGAACCCGTTTTCGAGGAGGAAACGCACGACACGGCCCTGTGACGGCGAGTCCGCAAATTCGCGGATGATATCAGACCACATACATGCACCGGGTATAACGTATTTAAATATACATTTATGCTTACCCTCTGCCATCAACGTATACAAAAGTATGGGCAGGGCACCCGCATGGTCTACTTTTTACCGGGGCATATCTTCTTTTACCGGGAACAGCTGGCCGTACGGGGAGATCCCGTGCAGCTGCCTGTATGCATATCCCTGCTGGCTGCCGGGCCGGTTCCCGGAATACTGTTCTGACGTGCGGGAGGCGGGATCTGCCATAACATTCTTTTAGATAGACAACCTTTTTGTTATGGCACGAAAACGGGGTCGGCCGGCAGGATTTTAAAGGCGGAAAGAACCGTTCCTTTGTCTGGATTCCGGTATGAAATCGTGGTGCATCTCAAAAAAATGGGCGAGGGTAGCCAAGCCAGGTCAAAGGCGCTAGGTTGAGGGCCTAGTCTCGTAGGAGTTCTTGGGTTCGAATCCCATCCCTCGCACTTTTCTGT
>CAWDSU010000009.1:0-23716 GCA_963805035.1 uncultured Methanoregulaceae archaeon
CGCAAGTAAACTGCGCTTTTTTGATACCACGTTACGGGACGGGGAACAGACCCGGGTGTATCGTTAAACCCGGACCAGAAGTTAGAGATTGCGACCAGGCTTGCAGACGTGGGTGTCGATGTGGTCGAGGCCGGTTCTGCCGCAGCATCCGCCGGGGAGCAGGACGCTATCCGGCTTATCTCAGATGCGGGGCTTCCCGTGGAGACCTGCACCTTTGTGCGGGCCATAAAATCCGACATCGACTATGCCGCGGACAACGGTGCTGATTCGGTCCACCTCGTGATCCCGGTAAGCGACTTGCACATCGAGAAGAAGCTCCGCAAGACCCGTGGGCAGGTCGCGGAGATGGCGTGGAGCTCGGTGGAGTACGCGAAGAGCCGGGGCCTCACCGTGGAACTATCGGGAGAAGATGCGTCACGGGCCGACCAAGGTTTCCTGAGGGAGGTCTTTGCCGGAGGCGTTGATCGCGGGGCCGACCGGCTCTGCTTCTGCGACACGGTGGGCGTGCTCACGCCCGAGAAGTGCGCGGCATTCATCCCACCGCTTTCCGGGATCGCGCCGCTCTCCATCCATTGCCATGATGACCTCGGCTTTGCGCTCGCAAACGCGGTTGCGGCCTTAAAAGCCGGCGCAACCTGTGCCCATGTAACGGTCAACGGACTTGGCGAGAGGGCAGGGAACACGCCTTTCGAGGAACTCGTGATGTCGCTTGAGGTGCTCTACGGATACCCGACCGGGATTAAAAAAGAGGAGATCTATGCCCTTTCCACGCTTGTCTCGCGCCTTACGGGCGTCCCGCTGCCGGTCAACAAAGCGATCGTAGGGGAGATGGCGTTTACCCACGAGAGCGGGATCCACGCGCACGGGGTGATCCGTGAACCGGCGACCTACGAGTCCATCCGGCCCGAGCAGATCGGGAGGAAACGGCGGATCGTGCTGGGCAAACACTCCGGTTCAGCCTCCGTCGAAGCAGCGCTTCACGAGATGAAGTACGCACCGAACGAACAGCAACTCAAAGCGATCGTTGCGCGTATCAAGGACCTCGGCGATTCGGGGAAACGGGTCAGCGACTCCGATCTCATGGCCGTTGCCGATACGGTGCTTGCGATGGAGTGCAAACCTACCATCAAGCTCCGGCAGTTCACCGTGGTCTCGGGGAGCAATATGATCCCGACTGCATCGGTCACGCTCGACGTGAAAGGAAAGGAGATGACCGGCGCGGCAACTGGTGACGGGCCGGTGGATGCCGCGATGCAGGTGCTCGCAAAATCGGTGGCCGATGTGGGGGATATCAGGCTCGAAGAGTACCATGTCGATGCAATCAGCGGCGGGACAGATGCACTGGTCGAAGTGACCGTAAGGTTAAGTAAAGACGGGAAGATAATTACTTCACGAGGCGCCCGCACAGACATCATCATGGCGAGCGTCGAGGCGATGATCGCCGGAATGAACAGACTACTCGAGGAACGAACATGAAGACCGGGGCAAAACTCCTCATCGAATCACTGCAGCGCGAGGGAGTCGATACATTGTTCGGCTACCCTGGCGGCTCAGTGCTGCCGATCTATGATGAACTCTATGATTCACCATTACGGCACATCCTGGTACGGCACGAACAGGCAGCAGCGCATGCCGCGGACGGCTATGCACGAGCGAGCGGCCGTGTAGGGGTATGCCTTGCCACCTCGGGGCCCGGTGCCTGTAACCTGGTCACCGGGATTGCCACGGCCTACATGGATTCGGTCCCTGTCGTCGCCATCACCGGCCAGGTCCCGACCACGATGCTCGGGAACGACGCCTTCCAGGAATCGGATATCCAGGGCATCACGATGCCGGTCACCAAGCACAACTACCTCGTCAAAGAGACTTCTGACATCCCCCGTGTGGTAAAAGAGGCGTTCTATATTGCGGGCACCGGCCGTCAGGGCCCGGTGCTCATCGATCTCCCCAAGGACGTGAATACCCGTTCGGTAAAAGAACCGGTGGTGCCGGAGAAAGTGGTGCTCCGGGGATATAACCCAACCTACAAGGGGCACAAGCGCCAGATCGATAAGGCCATCGAACTCATCACGGCCGCGGAACGCCCGCTCATCTACGCAGGCGGCGGCGTGATCTCGTCCAATGCTTCGCCGGAACTCGTGGGTTTTGCATCCGCCCACGGCATCCCGGTCACGACGACCTTAATGGGCCTTGGGTGCATCCCCTGCGACCACCCGCTCAACCTCGGCATGCTGGGCATGCACGGAACCGAGTACGCGAACTTTGCGGTTACCGAGTGCGATCTCCTGATCGCCATCGGCGCCCGGTTCAACGACCGGGTTACCGGAAGGATTGAAACCTTTGCACCGCATGCAAAGGTGATCCACATCGATATCGACCCGGCCGAGATCGGGAAGAACAAGCGGGTGGACGTTCCGATTGTCGGTGACATAAAATCAGTGCTCACCGATGTGATCGCCGGCCTTGCAAAGAAGAATGCCTGCGAGGCATGGCAAAAGAGGATCAAACACTGGAAGCAGCACCATCCGCTGCGCTACGGGAAGGAGAACGGATGCCTGCACCCGCAGTTCATCCTCCAGCAGATGAACGAATTACTCAAAGGCGACGCGGTTATCGTCTCCGAGGTGGGCCAGAACCAGATGTGGACCGCCCAGTACTTCTGCTTCCGCCATCCCCGCACATGGATCACGTCCGGCGGCCTTGGCACTATGGGCTACGGCTTCCCCGCGGCCATCGGAGCACATTTTGCCCGACCCGATGTGCCGGTCTTCGATGTGGCCGGCGACGGGAGCATCCAGATGAATATTCAGGAAATGGGCACGGCAGCACAGTATAACATCCCGGTGAAGATCGCGATCCTCAACAACATGTATCTTGGCATGGTGCGCCAGTGGCAGGAGCTCTTCTACGACAGGCGCTATTCGTACACGGAACTTCCGCCGGTGGAGTTTGTGAAGATTGCACAGGCATATGGCATCGAGGGAATCAAGGTGGAGTCCTGCGATGAAGTGATGCCGGCCTTACGGGCCGCGGTGGACCATGACGGGCCGTTCGTGCTCGACTTCAGGATCGAGCGGGAGGAGAACGTGTTTCCCATGGTCCCGGCCGGTGCTGCAATCAACGAGATGATCGGGGGGCATCCGCCATCATGAAAGCGCACACGTTGTCTATTCTCGTGGAGAATAAAGCCGGGGTCCTTTCAAGGGTCACCGGCCTCTTCTCACGGCGCGGCTTTAACATCGAGAGCCTTGCGGTGGGCACCTGCGAGGAACCGGACATGAGCCGGATCACGATCGTCGTGATCGGTGACGACGCGCAGGTCGAACAGGTAATGAAACAGCTCAACAAGCTCATCGATGTGATCAAGGTCTCTGACCTGACCGACAGCGAGCGGGTCGAGCGGGAGCTCGCGCTGTTTAAAGTGACCGCAGACCAGGGGACCACCCGTGCAGAGATTATGCAGATCGCAACCATCTTCCGGGCCCAGATCGTGGACGTCGGCGCAAAGTCGGTGATCCTCCAGATAGCAGGAGATACCGATAAGATCGATGCAATAGAGAAGCTGCTCCGCCAGTTCGGGATCAAGGAGCTGATCCGGACCGGGCGGATCGGGATCCTGCGTGGCACAAAGACCGTGACAAGCAGTAAATAAGGTTCCCATATTACACTTTTTTTACTCTGTGTTTCACGATTAGTTTGCCCCCGTTACATTTCGAATTTGTTATATGTTAGCATGCTGCAAATAAACAAGGTATTATGTTTGGATTGCCGGATATTACGATTGTGGCTGTCGGCGGCGTGACCGTTATCGCCTTTGCCGCACTGCTGTACTGGGGCCTGACCTTCGGGGGGCATGACTAAATGGCGGATCTTATCACCGTTGTTGTTGTTGCCCTGTATTTCCTGCTTATGCTGGGCATCGGCGCATGGGCTTCGCGGAAGATCAAGACCGCTGAAGATTATCTAATCGCCGGCCGCTCTCTCGGATTCTGGGTTTTTATCCTCCTCATGATCGGTGCGGTCTGCTCGGGAATGTCGCTCCTGGGGGTCTCGGGTCTCGGGTACCGGGCTGGCTGGCCGACCATGTGGGAAGAGATCTTTGTTCCGCTCTCGATCGGGTTCTGCATCATCTTTTTTGGTGTCAAACTCCATAACGTGGCAAAAACTGCAGGGTACATGACCGTGCAGGACTACCTTGCCCACCGGTACGAGAGCCCCACGGCGCTGCGCTCGCTCTCTGCGGTCGCCGGCATCATCGTCTCGCTCATCTATCTTGTTGGGCAGTACACGGCCATCTCGATCGTACTGATGTGGCTTTTTGCGATCCCCCTATGGCTCGCGCTCCTCATTGCGACTCTGGTGACCATGATCTATACCACCATTGGCGGACTGTATGCGGTTGCCTGGGCGTCCCTGATCCAGTCGATCATCCTTATCGTCGGAATCTTCGTGATGGCTCCGATCATCATCTACTATGCCGGTGGTTTTACGCATGTCAATGAGGTACTCGCGACCATCAACCCGAACCTTGTCATGCCGTGGATGCCCAGCGGCGCCTTCACTCCTGCTTATATCGTCTCGTTTGCGATCATGCTCATGGTAGGCCTTGCTTGTGCCCCTCACGTGATCAACAACGTGCTCGCGGTAAAGGATGTCAAGTACTTCAAGTGGGCACCGCTCGTTGCATTCGTTATCTACGGGGCAGCCATGTACCTTTTAAAATTCACCGGCCTTGCCGGGCTCGTGATGGTCAAAGGCGGCGTCTTTACCCTGCCCGCAGTCTCGAATGCCTCTGATTTCATCATCCTCTACGGTATCCAGTACTCGCTCCCGATTCTCGCCCTCTGGGCGATCTTCGCGGTGATCGTGCTTGCGGCCGTTATGTCGACGACTGACCGGCTGATGCTGACCATCGGTGCGATGTGTTCTTGGGATCTCTACAAGAAGATACTCAAACCAAATGCAAGCGATAAGAGTGTCGTTCTGCTTTCCAAGGTGGTCGTGGTACTCTCCGCCATCGGCACGATGATCCTTGCGATCAGCCCGCCGGCTGCGCTTGCAAGCCTCATCTGGATGGGAATCGGGATCATGCTTGCTACCTTTGCAGTCCCGTTCCTTGCAGGTCTCTACTGGCGGGGTGCCACCCGGGACGGGGCGCTTGCGAGCATGCTTCTCGGGCTTGTTTCAGCCGTGGTGATCGGGGCACTCAACTACTTCCAGATCACCCTCTTCGGCTATAACTTTGGGAATATCCCCTTGCACTTCTCGTTCTACCCGCTGGTCATATCAGTTGTGGCCATGTATGTCGTCAGCATGTTCTCCGCAAAGACATCGGATAAGGTTCTTGACGAAACCCAGACCGGCTGGTACATCTCAAAGCGGTAAATCAGCCACTTTTTTTTTACGGGTAACGGTGCATTTTTATAAATCCTGCCCGCCAAGATCTGGGCAGTGAAAACGGCAATTCTCGGGGGCGGCTTATCCGGCCTGACGCTGGCCCGGCTCCTGTACGAACGGGGCACGGATCTCGTAGTCCTCGAGGCGGAACCGGTCTATGGCGGGCTCTGCCGGTCCCGTACCAAGGATGGTTTTACCTTCGATACCGGCGGCTCGCACATCATTTTTTCGCGGGACACCGAGGTCCTCTCCTTCATGCGGGAGATGATCGCGGATAACATGCAGGAGAATGCACGGAACACGAAGATCTTCTACAAGGGCCGGTACGTGAAATATCCCTTCGAGAACGGTCTTTCGGATCTTCCGGCCGAAGACCGGTTCTTCTGCATCAGCGAATTCGTGAAAACCCTTGTGGCCGTGGAGAAAGGTGAACTTCCCGCTCCCCGTACCTTCCGCGACTGGATCTATTATACCTTCGGCAAAGGGATAGCCGAGTGCTACATGGTGCCGTATAATGAGAAGATCTGGAAGTATCCCACGGACAACATGTCCCTGCACTGGGTGGACGGGCGCATACCGCGGCCACCGGTCGATGACGTGATCAAATCCGCGATCGGCATCCCCACTGAAGGGTATACCCACCAGTCAGTCTTCTCGTACCCGCTGGATGGCGGCATCGAGGCGCTCGTGAAAGCGATTGCGCAACCGGTCGAACCATGCATAAGGACCGGCTTCCGGGTCCGCTCGATCAGAAAACAGGGCGGTCGTTGGCTCATCCGCGATGGTGTGCAGATGATTCGGGCTGACCGGATCATCTCCACGATCCCAGTCCAGCACCTGATTGCCTCGCTGGATGATGTGCCGGAAAAAGTCAGGAAGGCCTGCAATGCACTCACGTACAACTCGCTTGTCTGCGTCAATATTGGCATCCATGGGAGCGTGCCGGACTACTCTTGGCTCTACATCCCTGACCCGGCACTCGGGAAGACCAACCGTGTCTCGTTTCCCTCGCAGTACAGCCGGCATGTGGCACCGGCAGGTTGCAGTGCGATCCTTGCCGAGATCACCTTCCAGCCGGGCGATCCCGTAGACCGGATGAGCGACGAAGAACTTGTTGATGAGGTCACCACCACACTAACCGGTATGGGCCTTATCGCGCCGGATCAGGTGGTTTTCTCATCAGTGGAACGCCAGCCGTTTGCCTACGTGGTATACGATAAACAGTACCAGGAGAATATTGCAGTCGTCCGGGACTACTGCCGGAAGATTGGCATCCCGCTCGTGGGCAGGTTCTCCCAGTTCGAGTACCTCAACATGGATGGGTGCATCAGGAGCGTGCTGGACTTCGTAAAGACATAGCCGGCATAAAATAATTCTGCACCCTGCATCACGCTTATCATTTCGCGAGCCTAAAAAAAGTACAGGAGTTTTTCATAACGCATGATTTCGGTCATTGTCCCCTCCTTCAATGAAGAGGAGAACATCGCCCAGTGCCTTGTATCGCTCTCGCATCAGACTGTCAGCAGGGACGAGTACGAGATTATTGTCGTCGATGGCGGGTCAACGGACAAGACCTGCGAGATTGCCCGGAAGTATGCCGACAAGGTCTTTATCCAGACCAGCAAGAAGGTCGGAGGGGCGAGAAACGATGGCGTGATGGCGGCAAAGGGAGAGATTATCGCCTCGACCGATGCCGACTGCATCCTCCCGCCGGACTGGGTTGGGCGGATAAAAAAGGACTTTACCGATCCGGCGGTTGTCCAGATCTACGGCCCGGTCTACCCCATCGAGGACAGCATCGGGAACCACTTCTCGCTTCTCCTTGCAAACACCTTCTCCAGGATCGGGTACTGACAGCCGCACCTTCTATTATACCCTCGGCTGCAACACGGCGTTCCGGAAAGATACGTTCGTGAAGGCCGGCATGTACCGCTGCATTGATGCAGGGGACGACCTCGAAATCGCCATGCGCATGAAGGACCAAGGGAAGATCCGGTTTGACAGCAGGCTGAAGGTCGGGTTCTCGATGCGCCGGTACCAGCAGTACGGGACGTTCAAGTCGCTGTACGAGTGGCTCTATATTGTCGCCCACGGCGGGGAGTCCCATAAGTATGCCTATACCCAGAAAAAATACAACAAGTGACGGCCCGGCTGGCTACCGGTCCTGCGCAGGACAGTTATGACCGGGCTGCAGGATCGTACAAAAGAACCCGCACCGGTCTCCGTGGAAGAACGCATCTCTGAGTTCGAGGAGAGCGGGTTTGGCCGGCTGCTGGGGATGCATATCACCGATGCGTGGGACGGGTATGCCCGGGTGGAGATGGACTGTGACGGGAAATGCAACCCTCACGGTGTAGCCCACGGCGGTGCGATCTTTGCGCTTGCCGATCATGCCTTCGGGATCGCCTCCAACTGCGGGACCTCCCACCACACGGCAGTCTCCGTCCATATCCATTACCTCGCGCCAGCCCGGGGCCGGCTCGTCGCGGTTGCCGAACGTGTCGCGTCGAACGGCACCTGCGGGACATACCGCGTCACCGTGTACGAGGGAGAGCGCACGGTAGCCGTCTTTGACGGCATCGCGTTCCGGGTCTCGCCGTAGTTCCTGCACGGTCCCTTTTTCCTGCCGGCAACCTACCGTTTTATCTTTGTGCAGTTTCCCATATTCCCGTATGACTGCAGAAAAAGAGGCAGTAGCCACAGTTGCCGGGCTCATGGCACTTGCGGCCCGGACTGCACCCAAGGCAAAAGGGCAGGACGAGATTCTTATCGCGGTGCTCACGGCCGCCCAGCAGAAAAAACTCTCCCGTGCAATGACTGAGTACGGCAGGAAAAACGGCGTCGGGTTCTTCCTGCGCGACGCTGGCAATGTCGCGGCAAGCGATGCGTGTATCGTGATTGGCGCCCGTGGAAAGGCCTTTGTCGGGATCAACTGCGGGGCCTGCGGGTATCCTTCCTGTGCGGCCTTTGCAAAGGCAGCAGGCGCGGCAAAGAAGCGGACCACGCCTTTTGCCGGCCCCAACTGCGCGGTAAGAATGGCAGACCTCGGGATCGCGGTCGGTTCGGCGGCCAAGACCGCCCAGATCCATAACGTGGACAACCGGATCATGTACTCGGCCGGGTCGATCGCGATGGCACTGGGCTTTCTCGGAAAAGACTGCACTGCGGCCTATGCAATCCCGCTCTCTGCCTCAGGAAAGAGTATCTATTTCGACAGGCCGACACCGAAATAAGGATTATTTTTTTTTTATTTTCAAGGAGATCCAAATCAGGCGGCTCAACATTTTAAATTTCTACGCTGATGTCCGGAAATGCACATGAAATCTCACTTGTGCGTTCCTGATGCAAATACACGATATGCGGTGAATTTCTGAAAAATCATGCAGGCCATTTGTCGGGCAGCCCGGGCATCGCCGTTCTTTTAATCCGGGAACGCAGATTATACTATAAGGATTTCCCATGTTCACCATAGTCCTGCTCCGTCATGGCGAGAGTACCCTGGAACCGGGAGAACCGGTTTACCGGCTGGACCGATGTCGACCTGTCAGAAAAGGGAAGGGGGGAGGCCCGGCGTTCCGCCAGACTCCTCGCGGACACCGGCCTCTCGTTTGATGTGTGCTACACCTCCATGCTCCGCCGGGCGATCCGGACCCTGTGGATCGTTCTCGATGATATGGACCTGATGTACCTCCCGGTCCACCACTCGTGGCGCCTGAATGAACGCCACTACGGCGCCCTGCAGGGGCTGGACAAACGGGAGATGACTGAGAAGTACGGCAAGGAACAGGTCCTCTTGTGGCGGCGGGGGTACAGCGTCAGGCCTCCGGCGCTCGCAGACGATGATCCGCGGCACCCCCGGTTCGATCCCCGGTACGCCGGCATGGGGCCGGAAGCGTTGCCGGCAACCGAATCGCTGGAAGATACTCTCGCACGGGTGGTGCCGTACTGGAACGGAACGATCGCACCGGCGGTGCGGGAGAGGAAACGGATCCTCGTCGCAGCCCACGGCAACAGCATCCGTGCCTTGGTCAAGTACCCTCGATCATGTGCCTGACGACGAGATCACCAGGCTCAACATCCCGACCGGTTTCCCGCTGGTCTACGAACTGGACGATGCCCTGCGCCCGGTTCGCCACTCCTATCTCGGCGACCCCGATGAGATCCGGCGCGCGACTGAATCGGTAGCTGACCAGGCCGGGACCGGAAAATGAGTGGGGGATGAACTTGACCGGCATATTCAAGGCGTACGACATCCGGGGATCGTACCCGGCCGAACTTGACGAAACGGTTGCTGAAAAGATCGGGGCGGCATTTGCGACCCTCATGAACTGCGGCACGGTTGCCGTTGGCAGGGACTGCCGTCCCTCCTCGCCTGCCCTTGCATCCGCATTTAACCGGGGATATACCGGGGCCGGAGGCAGCGTCACCGACTTTGGCATGACAAGCTCCCCGCTCCTGTATTATGCCATTATCAAGGGAAAGTTCGACGGCGGGGCCATGGTCACCGCATCCCATCTTCCCCCGTCAACCAATGGCATCAAGCTCTGCCGCGGGGAGGCGATCCCCTTGTCCGGAGACGAAGGTCTTCCGGCGCTCCAGCATATGGTTGAGGAGAGGCCCGGGAGACCCGGACCTGCACCTTCTGCCGGACACTACAGGACCGGGGACCTGACCGGAGCCTATATCGATATGGTGGCCGGATTCATCCGCGATCCGCGGGCCCTCACGATCGCTATCGATGCCGGGGACGGGATGGCGGGACCGGAAGTACGACCGCTCTTTTCAAAATTTCCTATCCTTACCACGGTAGCCTTTAACCTTGAACCCGACGGCCGGTTCCCGCACCATGGCCCCAACCCGTTCCTGAACTCGGCTACTGACGAACTCCGTGCCATTGTGCGGGACAGCAGCGCGGACTTCGGGGTAGCGTTTGACGGGGATGCAGACCGGTGCATCTTTGTCGATGAGCGGGGGGATCGGATCCCTGCCGATCTCGTAACGGCCCTGGTTGCAGCCTCCTATCTCGCACACGTGCCGGGCGCGACCTTCCTCTACGACCTGCGTTCGAGCAGGGTGGTGGCCGAAACGATAACACAACACGGGGGCCGTGCAATCCGCTGCCGGGTGGGCCACGCGTTCATCAGGGAGCAGATGCGGCAGGAGAATGCCCTGTTTGCCGGAGAGCTCTCGGGCCATTACTACTTCCGTGATACCGGGTTCTGCGACAACGGCATTTTTGCCATGGTCCAGATGGCAAACCTCCTCTCGATAAAAGGACGGCCGCTCTCGGAGCTTATCGCGCCACTCAAAAAATACTCCTCAACCGGTGAGATTAACATACGTGTCAGCCACAGGGATACGATCATGGAAGCCCTCCGGGATACTTTTGCTGATGCGAAGGCCGAAACTCTCGACGGTCTCACCATAGAGTACCCGACATGGTGGTTTAACCTGAGATCGTCCAACACCGAGCCGCTTATCCGGCTCAACCTTGAGGCAGACACGGAGGCCGGCAGGGACAGACGGCTGGCAGAAGTTCTCAGGGTCGTCAGGGACACCGATCCATCGATGGAGATCGAAGCCGGATAAGCACGACGCCCGCGTAACCGGGACAGGCAAAAAGATCCCGTGGGCGGAATCTTTCCGGTTTTTCCAGAGCGCGAGCGGACTAAAAAAATTCCTTATGAGGGGTCCTGTCCCGTTCTGTCCGCCAGCACCTCAAGGCCGGGCAGGGTCTTCCCAGAGAGGAACCGGAGGAAGGCGCCCCCGCCGGTGGAGACATGAGTCATTTTCGGGACAAGGCCCAGCTGCGTTACCGCTTCTGCCGTGGACCCGCCGCCAATAACCGTTATTGCATCCAGGCCGGCAGAGCTGCTGCGATGGCTTTTGTCCCCTCTGAGAACTGCGGGATCTCAAATATCCCCAGAGGGCCGTTCCATGCCACAGTCCGGCATCGCTGAAGTTCACGGGTATATCCTGCAATGGTGAGCGGCCCGATGTCCGCGATCCTGAAACCAGCGGGGATCCTGTCAGATGATGCTCTGCGGTATGCCCCGCCGGGCTCTGGTCCTGCCGTAACGACGACATCTTCAGGCAGCAGGATCCGGACACCAAAGGTTTCTGCAATTTTTATAATGGTTTTTACCAGCACGAGAGTAGCGGGATCCGACGGCGAACTTCCGGCTGAATACCCCCTTGCCTGCAGAAAGGCGGCCGCAACCCCACCCCCGGTAAGGACGAGATCCACGTGAGGAATAATATTTTCGAGAATCCCGATCTTTTCTTCCACTTTAGCCCCACCCATGATAAGTGCAAAAGGCCGGGGCGGATCCTCAAAAAGACTGCTCAGCTGCTCTATCTCTTTTTCCATGAGAAGACCCGCAACACAGGGGAGGTGTGAGGCGATCCCGACGATGGATGCATGCGTACGGTGGCTCGCGCCGAAAGCGTCATTCACAAAGAGATCGGCAAGAGACGAGAGGTCGCGGGCAAAACCGGGATCATTCTCCTCCTCACCCGGGTAAAACCTCAGGTTTTCGAGCATAACGATATCACCGTCCTGCATGGCGGACACTGCCTGCTCCACCCCCGGGCCGACAGCCCCCCTCAGCGCTTCGACCGGTATCCCGAGGAGGTCCGACAGGCACCGGGCCACGGGCTCCAGCCGGAGGCGGATGTCCACTCTGCCATGGGGCCTGCCCAGGTGGGAGCAGAGGATGACCCGGGCACCGTGTCCGGTGAGGTATATAATCGTCGGAAGACATGCTCGGATACGGCTGTCGTCTTCGATCTTCCCGTCCGGGTCAAGGGGCACATTGAAATCCACCCGCACCAGCACCCGTTTTCCACGGACCTCCACGTCCTTCACCGTCTTTTTCTGCATGCTCACCCCTCTCCTGCAATTTTTCCTGAAAACGCCGCCTATGTACCACCGTTTACCCGTTTCAGGGATATAAAACCGGCAGAAACTTTTCTTTTCGTGAAACATAACAAAGACCTGTGGCCGACGACGAGGGGGGATTTTTGCGGGGACGCCCCCGGTATAGTCTGACCCGGACGCAGTTTTTTTCCTTGTGCCCGCAGGATACCCACCTGTTCCGGTACACTGGCTGTAACGCCAGGAATGTAGATTAGTAAGAGAGAGGTTATGCCGGAGGGTGCGAACAGGGAGATGCTGTAGCCGGCGATAACCGGGATCCTGTTCCCGGCCCACTTCACGACCGGATGCGGAGCGAAACATTTTCGTTCCGGGAGAGATCATAACCACTGACAGACCATGCCAGTGATGATGATACGCGGCGGCGATCTCGATCTTGTGGAATATGAATTCCGGTCATTCCTTCCCGGGGAGGTCACAAAAACGCTCGGCCTTGAGAAGAACACCTACCGGCTGCGCCCAAAAAAGGGCAAAGTAGTGGTAAAGGCGCCGGCCCGGATCCACCTCTCCGTCCTTGATATGAACCGGTTCGCCCCGGATCATGCCGGGGGCGGGGGGATCGGATTTGCCATCCAGTGCTACTGCACCGCAGAAGTTGAATGCACTCGGCAGGGCCTTGAGATTGATTACGACCGGTCGGCCATCATTGAGAACTTCGTGGCGGTATTCAACAAGGCAGTCGGCTATAGCGGCGGTTTTAAGATCAAGGCGACCGACCATGAGCGCAAGCATGTCGGCCTTGGCTCCACAAGCACCGTGATGATCGCGGTAGCAACCGCCTTGAATGAGGCAGTCGGGACCCCGCTTTCCAATGCAGAACTGCGGACGCTCATAGGGCATAACTACGTGGAGGAGACCGCCGACGGCACCATCGCGTTCGGTTTCGAGACCGGGGTCGGGCCGGCGGCAAGCACCCACGGGGGCATGGCAGTGATGGGGGATGAGCTCGTGCTCGTGTACCATCACACCTTTGCGGAAGGAAAAAACGTCTTTATCGTGGTACCGCCTACGGACATCTCCTCGGCCGGCACAAAAGAGTTCGACCTCCTCATGAACCGGGCGCGGACCCTCGATTACCGGGACCGGGAGCTCAAGGCCTACTTCCTCATGATGGATTTCATCCCGGCACTCGAACGGGGCGACCTCAAAAAGGTCGGCGATGTGGTCTGGGAGATCGAGTTCCGTGGCTCCAAACGGGCCGAGGTGGAACACCACAGCTACCGGATCTACCAGTACATGAGCATGCTCCGCGAGGCAAATCTTGAGTTTGTCGGCATGAGCTCGGTCGGGCCGTCGATTGCAATCGTGACGGATAAGGACCGCAGGGCGATCCAGAAGATACTCAAACCCATCGGTTTGGAAATTGCCATCGCCACAAAGGTCGACAACAACGGTATGACGGTCACGTGCGAAAAATAAGGGCGGGTTCACCGGACAGGGGTAGTTGACCCGGTGCTTTCTTACGAAAACTGCGCCACACGTCCCCGTTTTTTACAAACTGCCTCCCCACATTACCGTGGGTGACATAAAAGCCGGGAAAACGCGAAAAAGGTTACTGCCGCCCTTCCTCTTTCTTCTTCTGCCAGACTGAACCGATGAGCCCGGCAAGAAGGAGGAGGATTGTACCTGCAGTCACCACGAGCACGAGAAGGAGGAGGAGGTTCATGTTCTCTCTTACGATTGGGAGCCTGCCAAGGTAATAGCCGGAGAGGACCACGGCGAGCGTCCACGCGGCAGCGCCGAGAACGTTATAGAAGAGGAACCGGTGGTACTCCATCGTCCCGACACCGGCAAGGAACGGCGCAAACGACCGGACCACCGGTACGAACCGGGAGACAAAGATGGTCGCACCGCCGTATTTCTCGTAAAAGGAGTACGTCCTGTCGAGATACTCTTTTTTTACAAAGTTCGGGAACCGCTCCCTGAAGATATGCAGACCGATATAGCTGCCCAGCCAGTAATTGACCGTGTCCCCGCAGACAGCCCCGAGGATAAAGACTGCGATCAGGAGGTTGAGGTTTAAGATGCCGCTGGCCGCGACCGCACCGGCGACAAAGAGCAGGGAGTCCCCGGGGAGGAACGGGGCGATAACAAGACCGGTCTCAAAAAAGATAATGGCAAAAAGCAGCAGGTATGTCCAGAAACCATAGCTGTGCACGACTGCGGCAAGGTGCTGGTCGAGATGAAAGAGGAGGCCGGGGAGCGATTCTATCATGGATAGTACAGATATGGGGCAAACGGCCTATATCAACATAAGGCACCGCACGCCCGGTCTGCATCTCCCTGATTTTCGGTATGACCTGCGATAAGACTCATCACAAAAAGAAAAGAAAGGGATTTTTTAACGCCGTGACCGGATCACAAAGATGCCGAGCACGACAAAGGTCCCGAAGGCTGCAGACGGAAGGCTGCCGGCCTTGGGTATGGGGGGTCGAGAAAAAGGAACGTCGTATGGCCATTAATAATCCTTTCCGATCTTACAACATGCGGTGTGATGTCCTAATGTTCGGGGGATTTTTTAAAGGTCGCCCGGATCTCTGCACGGGGAAGTTGTCGCCCACGCACCTTCATCATCCAGCGCCGGGTGACACACTCACCGGGCATTAACGGGCAGAACAGTGCCTGCACTTCATTTTCAGAAAAGTAATGAGTTGCAATCCCGTTTTTTCGCTCGAATGTGCCCGGCTCAGTCCCGAGGCCGGTGCCTGCCCGGAAATCCTCAACAGAAAAACCGGAAAAATACAGTGCGCCTCCCGGCCTGAGCACCCGGACCGATTCCCCGGCGCAACGGATACGTCCGCTCAATGGCAGGTGCCCGATCACGTGGAAAGCAAACACAACATCAAACGAGGCGTCCTCAAACGGCAGGCTGCGGATGTCGGCAAGGGCAATATTCGTAAGTGTGTTCCGGGGGGTGAGGGATCTGCACAGGATCGCAGCGGAAGGGGAAAAATCGATGCCAACGACATCGCATTTCGTTTCTGCGAGCGCCGAAAATGACTTCCCGTTCCCGCACCCGAGTTCGAGCACACGTTCGCCGGCACCAAGCTGCGGCAGGTGGTGCACCGCCCCGCCCCATACCCGACCCCGCCGGGAATAATCGTTCTCCCAGCGGTCTGCATCGCAATCCCCACTCATGGACATTCACTCAATACGACGTTGCCCGTTCATGTATCCGTGGAGGCCGGAAAGGTCGATCAGGAACGAAAAACAAAACATAAAACCTCTTTCTTGCTTTATTCGAGGAAGTGATGGGTCAGGTCCATCACATCGCGGTACGGGATGGCGCCGACAAGGCGGTTCTCGTCATCGGTGACCGGCAAGGCCCGGAAACCATACCGCTCGAACTCCCGCGAGGCATCCTTGAGCGTGCTATCGGTGTTAAGGGTGATCACGTTCTCGGCCATGATCGCGACAAGGGATGACTTGTCGTCCGCGATCAGCAGTTCCTTGAGATCGACAACACCCAGCAGGTGTTCGCTTTTGTCCACCACGTAGATGTACATGATGACATCTTTCCCCCGTGCGTGGTTTGGATAATCGTTCTGTACATACTCGACCAGCGTTTCCGGGAGGAACTTGAGGATCTTCTGGGTGGTGTAATGAATCACCTTCTCCTCCTGCCGCTCCATAATCGCCCGTACCTTCTTTGCCATCTCGGGGCTGATGGCCTCAAGAATGTCCTCGGCCTGGGAATGAGGAATCGCAGAGAGGACATCGGCCGCCTGGCCAGAGGTCATGGTGGTGATTAGCGGAACCACTTTTGCGATATCGAGCGATGCGATGATATCCCGCTGGACATTGGGCTCGATCTCTTCGAGGGTATCGGACGCATGCTCGTTTTCAAGCGAGGTAAAGACCGCCACCCGCTGGTCGTGATCGAGCTCCTCTAGGATATCCGCAAGGTCCACCGGGTGGATCTCTGCGAGGTTCTCCTTGAGCACCTTGAGCTTCACGTCGCCTTTGAAACTCCCGATATTTGTCGGGAGCGGCTGGATGTAGGTCCAGGAGATCATCTGGTCATCCTTGGCATCAGATGAGACGATCTTTGTGAGCCTCCCCAGGCCAAACCGCCTCAGTCGTGCGGACTTTCCCGTGTCAACATCGGTGACGTAGAGTTTTTTGTTCCGCAGGACGAGGCGTATATCATACACCACCTCAACTTCGCTCTCCTCAAGGTCGAGAACCTTCTTGTCCATCACGTAGTCTTTGAGGAGAAGGGCATCTTCGGGAGGGGTTCCCTCGTAGGCCTCAAGACCCGGGATATCGATATCGATCCGGTGTTCCGCGAGCTCCTGGATATTCTCCCAAGGAATAATCAGGCTTGGGTACCCGAACGACCGCTTGACATAGAGCGATTTCACCTCAGGGATCAGCGTGGTCTCTACGATGATCAGGTCGCTGAGCGCCCCGATCTTTTTTCCCTTGAGCATGACCGGGAGACTGAGAATCTCGCTTAAGAAGATCTCACGGTCTGCGGTCTTTGCCGCCCCTGCAGCTGTCTCATTTTTTGTCATTTCAGGCTCCCGTCACTATTGTATAGAATTTGTAGGCAAGCAGTATCACGAGAAAGAGCAGGTACAGCCTGAGCAGCAGGAGGGATGCTTTCACCGCAGGGGACATGGTGATCCTGGGATGTGCATACTTCCTGTTGATGGCCACAACCGCAGCCACCCCGTTTGCAAAGACCGTTTTAACCGGTTCTATGATGCCGTTTTGTATGGAAAATACCATGATCTGCCCCCGCCTCCTACCCGAACAGGTTCGGGAACAACGTGCTGATGCCGTACAGCGAGGAGACGACAATGATGCATGTGACTATCGTTATGTTCGCAATATTGTCAAACAGAGTATTTTTGTATTTCCCCATGATATCCCCGTTGTTGAGAAGGATAATTAAAAATACCAGTGCCGCTGGCAGCAGGGTAACTGCAACGACCTGGACAAAGAGCGTGATGAGCACGAGGGGCGCCCCGGGAATAAGGACCACAGAGCCTGCAGTTACCAGCGCGAAGAAGTAAAAGAGGTAAAACCAGATGGCCTCTTTTACCTTGTAATTCAGGGAGTGTGCCCACCCGAAGACCTCCCCGAATGCCCACGAGCTTGTCAG
This sequence comes from uncultured Methanoregulaceae archaeon, assembly GCA_963805035.1. Taxonomy (GTDB): domain Archaea; phylum Halobacteriota; class Methanomicrobia; order Methanomicrobiales; family Methanospirillaceae; genus Methanoregula. The sequence continues at coordinate 17,445 of CAWDSU010000009.1, forward strand.
CGCTATGCAGAGCGCTCCCAGGAATCCTGCATCAAAGAGGCCGATGGCAAGCAGGGTTCCCACCCACGGGTGCGTAGTCATCATGATTGCCGCGGCCTGTGCGGCGCTCTCCACATCCATGCCATGGAGCAGTGTCCCGGTCACGATAATGATGAAAACCGCAACAAGGACCGTGAAGAATGCCCCGACCACCGTATCAAATTTTCCCCAGGGAATGTCTTTCTCCTTCATCTGCTTATCCACGACAGCACTCTGCTGGAAGAAGATCATCCAGGGTGCGATCGTCGTCCCGATATTGGCCATCAGGAAAAAGAACAGCTCTCCGTTAAAGCCGCCCGGGAAATTGGGGATAAAGCCGTTATGGATGACCTGGTCTACCGAAGGATGCACGAGGAACGCTGCGGGAATGTAGATCAGGTTAACGAGACAGAGCACCATCGTTATCTTTTCCCAGGTCCAGTACCGGCCGGAGACGACAATGGCCATCATGATGGCAACTACGATAATTACGGTGAGCATAGGAGGAATCCCGAATATGGAGAGCCCGGCAGTCATACCGATGAACTCGGTCACAAGCGTCAGCCAGTTCACGAGGCTCAAGTCCAGAAGGGAGAACCAGCCCCAGAACGATCCAAACGCGGAAAATATAGCCTCGGCATGACCGTGCTTGGTCACTGCGCCCAGCCGGACGGTCATCTCCTGGACAAAATACGCGACAGGCCCGAGCAGGATCAGGAACCAGATGAGGTTATACCCAAACTTTGCCCCGGTTGCCGCGTACGTGGTGATACCACCGGCATCATTGTCAGCAATCATGACGATAAGACCGGGACCGGCCAGTAACAGGTATATCTGGATGGTCTTGATAATTCTCCGGTAGTTAAAATAGAACCTCGACAAAAAATCCATAACACACCTGCGAACTAACAATTTCATTCAGTGCATTGTGTCAGTCATCCCCCCATTCGATCTGAATGGCAGTTGAAAGGCGCGGGTATACACCCTGCCCCCTGATGTCTAATTGATGGATGCCGGGTTCATATAATAATATCGCTTCAGACAGGCGTTTTTTTGATTTTTGGGATTATTTCTGCCCGTAATTCTTCGCATTGGCGTAATTTTGTCGCTTTTACGCAAACGAAATCCAGATCGGGCTGTTTAAAACAAAAATACCCCCGGGACATGCAGTAGTGCATACTATCACCCCGGAATATCCCACGCGTTAATTGAAGCATAATAAAGTAAAAGGTAATACACTAGTATAGGAACGCGAAAAGTGACCAGAGGATCGCCCGGTCCGGAAGGCCGGGGATTGCCGGTAAGGTGCGCCAGATGCTGGATATCAGGTTTGTACGGGTAAACCCGGAGATCGTTAAAGCCGATCTTGTAAAACGAAACGCTCCGGAGAAGATTGCATGGGTGGACGAAATTCTCGTAAAGGATGCACGTTCCCGTGAGTTAAAAGTACAGACCGATGAACTGCGCAGGCGGAGAAATACGATTGCCCGGGACATCAACGTGGCACGAAAAAGCGGCTTAGCTACGGGGGCGCTGATGGCAGAGGCCGCCAGCCTGCCCCAAAAAATCAAGGATAATGACACCGAGCAGGAGGAAATCTCAAACCTTATCCGCACCCGGCTCATGCGCCTCCCCAACGTCCTGCACGAAAGCGTGCCGCAGGGAAAAGACGATACCGGAAACGTGGAGATCCGTCGTGTTGGTACACCGCGTACGTTCGATTTCGAGGTCAGGAACCATGGGCAGCTGGCCGCTGACCGGGGCTGGGCCGATTTCGAACGGGCGGCCAAAACCTCCGGCGCAGGATTCTATTTCCTGAAAGGCCGTCTCGTCCTTCTGGACCTTGCACTCCAGCGCTTTGCACTTGACCTGCTCGAAAAGAAAGGATTTACACCGGTCGTCCCGCCGTTTATGATCAACCGCAGCTCATACGAGGGGGTCACCGATCTCGACGATTTCGAAAAGGTCATGTACAAGATCGACGGCGATGATGTGTACCTGATCGCGACCAGCGAGCACCCGATTGCCGCTATGTACCAGGACGAGATCTTTGAGGAAAAAGACCTGCCGTTGCGCCTTGCGGGCCTTTCTCCCTGTTTCCGCAGGGAGATCGGGGCTCACGGGCTGGATACAAAAGGACTCTTCCGCGTCCACCAGTTCACGAAGATCGAACAGTTCGTCTTCTGCAGGCCCGGGGACTCATGGCAGATCCACGAGGAACTGCTGGCAAATGCCGAAGAGATCTTCTGCAAACTTGATCTTCCCTACCACGTGGTCAACATCTGCACCGGCGATATTGGCACGGTTGCCGCAAAAAAATACGATATTGAGGCATGGATGCCCCGCGAGAATGCCTATAAGGAGGTTGTCTCCTGCTCGAACTGCACTTCATACCAGGCAGCAAGCCTCAATATCCGGGTGAGGGACAAGGAAAATTTCGAGTCAAAGCAGCATGTCCATACCCTCAACTCGACCGCCATCGCAACATCAAGGGCGCTGCGGTGCATCTTGGAGAATTACCAGAACCGGGACGGATCGGTGACGATCCCGGAGGTACTCCGGCCCTACATGAACGATCGTGAGTGCCTTTGAGTGCCTTTCCTCTTTTTTATTATCAAAAATAAAAATATCTGATAAATACTTATTTGTTAAAGGTAATGCAAGAGTATAGTAGAGAACGTGGTAATTATGGGCTATCCCGATTTGAAAAGCGATGAGTCCATTGTTCTGACGGCACAGCTTGTCAAGGTAAAATCCGTGCCGTTCGAACTGGTGCTCACCAATCGACGTCTCATCATCATTGACAGCGAGAAGAATGCTGTCCCAACACAGCAGATACCGCTGGTAACGATACGGAACGTAACGGCGGGAGAGAATGCCATACGCGACCCGGTCATTACACTTACCGTCCTGACCGACACGGCGGATACCCGTGAGGTGGCGCTCACCTTTGCGAGGCAGACTGCCGGCGAGCGCAGACGCGAGGCTGATGAATGGGTGAAGACCCTTAAGAGATATGTCGCCGATACGGTATCGCATCCGGCGGATATGGTGACGGATACGCAGGTCCCGGGTGAGTCCCGGCAGGACCATACCGGTTCTCCGGGGATAAAAAAGAAGATCGAGATTTCCAGTCCCATAAAAAAGATCACGGTGGATACCAGCCATCTGCCCCCAAAACCTGTTGAGACTACGTCGCTCCCGGAAGGGTCTTTCTGCGGCAGGTGCGGGAACCGCATCCCCCCAGGATCGACATTCTGCAACCGGTGCGGTACCAAGGTTGTCGTCCCGGGAGAGGATATGGCAGTTTCTGCTGCACCCGGGCAGATCACTATGGCCCCGGCGGTCGCTTCCGGGCCGGGTGATCGCAAGGGCCGGCCCATCGAACAGATCATCCACTCTATCGAACCCCTGATCGAGGACTCAGTGCCCCGCACGGAAGCTGCGCCGGCAGTGCCTGAACCGGCAGCGGCACAACAGGCAGAGCCGGTGCCTGAACCGGCGAACCCGGCAGATGCCTTTGCAGCCGCAGCTGCAGCTGTCGCAGGAACAAGACAGGATGCACCGTCATCACCGCCGGGATGGCCGGTGCCTCCGCTTCCCCCTGTGCCCGAAGCGCCCAGAAAGAGGGGCAGAAAAGTTCTTGCTGCTGCAATTATTATTATAGTCATCATCCTCCTCGTTGTGGCAGGGGGATTTGTAGCGATGAACACCCTACACAAGACCGCAGTCGTGACACCGGTCGTTACCCCCGTTCCGACCACAACGATACACACACCGACTGTAACGCCCACCGCAGTGCCTACCACGGTCGTGACGATAGCTGCCGTGCCGACAACACCGCAGTCACTGGTCCCGCAAACAGGTGTCTGGGTCGAGATCACGTACGACAAGACCTATTCCGGTCTCATAGGCACACCGGGTATGCAGCAGGGAGTGTCGGATACCGGTGACCACTTCTACAGGATTCCTACTACGGACGGGACGGTTGCCGTATCCATCCAGAAGACGGATGGCTCGGGTGACGAACTGAAAGTAATTCTCTACAATAACGGCATAACGGTGAAAACGATATCGACTACCACCCCCAAAGGAAATATAGATCTTCAGTATTCGCTCGCAACCCCGACACCAACCCCGACTCCTGTGCTTACGCCACTCCCCACCCTGCCCCTTTCATCCAATGCGACAACCACGGTAAATACAACGAATAGTACGGCATAATGGAGGACCAGCCTGAAATCATTATTTTATCCCGTTCGTTCAAGGGTGAACGGTAGATAAAAACAATTTTTTTTGGGATATACAATCATGAAGTATCGGATCCTGTGTTGTGGACTTCTCCTCCTCTTTGTGCTCACGGGTGCGGCAGCTGCAAATGGTTTGATACAGACATATCTTGGAGATACAGTTCCGCTCTCGGGATACTGTTATACCAGTTCGACCGTCTACCTCTTCCTGACCGGGCCAAACCTCCCGTCAGATGGCGTCGCGCTGGATAATATCTACAGCCGGGCCGACCAGGGAGGGTTTACCGAGGTCAGCGTGGATAGTAACGATCACTGGAAATATGACTGGGATACGGGCTCACTCGGAGGACGGCTCGATGCCGGTACCTACACGGTCTGGGCGGTCGATGGCCCCAACGACCTCTCGAACCTGAACCAGGCCCAGTACAGTACAATCTCGGTTGCTCTGGGCACACCCGGCATCGGTACTATGGGCACGTCGTCCACCTCTCCCGACATCACCCCGGTTGTAGTCCCCGGCACGCTTAACATCAGCTCGGTTCCGGACAATGCCTCGGTGGTTATCAACGGTAATTATCAGGGACGGACGCCGCTGAGTGTTCCCGGCCTCGCTCCCGGCACGTACCTGGTGAATTTCTCCCGGTTCAATTACGAGCCGCTCTCCGCAACGGCAACGGTTGAGGCAGGCGCGACCACGGAAGTGACCGCCACGCTCAAGCCTAAGACCGGGACCCTTGTCATCGACACAACTCCCGAAGGAGCAAATATAACCCTTGATGGCACGAATGTCGGCCTCTCGCCGGTCACGCAGTACAGGGTCTCTGTCGGTAACCATACGGTCAACGCAACGCTTGAAGGCTACGTCCCAGCCGAGACGGTGGTTACCGTGATCGCGGACCAGCCCGTCACGAGCACGATCCTGCTTGCAAAGCCGGTTTCGCTTGTACCGGGGAACCTCACCCCCCTGCCGGTGCCGGTGACTATCGGCGCCTGTGCCGGTGCCATCCTCCTGTTTGTGTTCTTCCGGCCGCGTGCCCGGACATAATATCACGCGTATTGAAAAACGGCAGGCCAGGCTCTGGTTCGTTTATGGTTCTTTTTAGACACGGTTGAACCAACTTCGATCTAAAAAAAGGTATACCCTCACTCTTACCGGTGAATGAAGACCCGGAACAGGAACAAAAGCCCAAGGAGGATCAGGAAGAGTGCAGCGATCACGGGCCAGAATCTTGGCGGTGCCCAGACAAGACCGATGCCAACAAGGACCAAAAAGGCACCGATGAGGACAAGACCTATGCGGGGCGGGGTGAGGGGGCGGTCATACCCTCAGTCCCGGCGGGGCTGATCGCTGCAATGCAAGGACAGCAGACCCGATAAATCCAAGCCCCAGACCGATCAGCACGCCAGGCCCCGGGTATCCTGCAAGCAGCCCGATCCCGAGTCCTAGCAGGACACCAGCGGGGATCAGCATATGGCCGCCGTGCCGGTGGTGCCGGTGTCGTTCCTGACTGTCCGGTTTCTCTTCTGTTACCATATTCACCCGATTGCCGGGCGGCATGATAAAGGATGTGCATGCGCTGATCCCACGTGGAGGGGGGGTGAGGGGGTACCCCCTCACCCTCTTTGACCTGATAGGGGGGATCCCATTTGAGGGGATCACCCCCCTCCCCCTTTGTGCGTGCAGGTGGGGGTACCCCCTCATGGTTCCAGCAGTATAATCCTGCATTTCGCGTGGAACTCATGACGGAACTGGTATATCGTATGCGGCCGGAGGGGGGAGGGGGGTGGGGGGGTACCCCCACCCCTCTTTAGCCTGATAGGGGGGATCACCCCCCCACCCATTATTTTTCCAGGAGGGGGTCACCCCCCTCCCCTTGTGTGCGTGTAGGTGGGGGTACCCTCCCCCCAATATGGATCATGCGGTCAACGAACCCACCAGAATTAATCAGAAACCGGACGAAAAATCTAGATGATTTGTGTATCCTTTTTGTAGTGGGATCTGAA